>NZ_JARACO010000001.1 GCF_028765575.1 Aliivibrio sp. S3MY1
TTCAAAATACCTACACATAAATAAACCTTCATCACAGAAAAATCTATAAAACAACTACCAAACCTAAAGTATCTAATTCATATATTGTCCAATATCGGCTACAATCGCCCTATACTGTTATTTGGCTTATATACAATGTCTGATTTATTACAAAAAATAAACAAAATAAAAACAAAAAATAAAACTAACTATTTACATCAGGTTAGATATCCATTTTATAAAAAACTTCAGCACAACTCTATAGTGACATTTGAGTCTCCTTTCACTGCTCTTGTTGGTCCCAATGGTTCCGGTAAGTCTTCAGTATTAACGTCTTTATATGGTTCTGTTCGTGGTAAATCTATTGGTGATTTTTGGTTTTCTACAGAATTAGACCCGATTAGTGATGACGGGGATACTCCAAGAGTAATACATAAGTTCATTCCTGAAGGAATGGAAGAATCAGTCGAAGTTATAAAAATGCGAGTTCGCTCAGCTCGTACAGGCGCTCGTAAAAATCCAGATTATTGGGAAACGGCAAGACCAAGATTAACTGATGACATGCAAAAAATGCCTGATGAAATTACAAATGCTCATCAAGAGCACCGTAATGAATCTCGTTGGAAAGCTATTAATAAAGCTGTCGTATATATCGATTTTAGAAGCGAATTATGCGCCTTTGATATATCTTTTTATTTCAACGATATGAAAAAAAACAGGCACTATACTCATGTTCAAGATTTCTTAAGAGATCGTTCACGCAGCTTAAAACAAAAATTATCTACACCAAGTAAACTTCCAAGTAATTGGTTTTCGCAAACAGTAGGTAAAATAGAAAATCTTAATGAGAATGAGCTGTTCTGGGCTAATAAAATTCTTGGAAAGAGGTACATATCTGCTAAAAGAATTTCTCATACCATGTTTGATAATAAAGGGTTCTCAATCCTTTTCAATGACGGTTCGAATCAATATTCAGAAGCCGTGGCTGGTAGCGGTGAAGTTGCTATTATCAATTGTGTCTGCAAGGTTTTATCTGCACCAAGAAACTCGTTAATTTTACTTGATGAACCTGAAGTTTCTTTACACCCAGGGGCTCAAACTGAATTAAGGAATTTACTTTTTAGTGCTATTACTGATAATAATGTCCAAGTTGTTATTTCAACGCATTCAGAACATTTTTTAAAAGGTTTATCTAGTAAATCAATTAAACTTTTTCAGCAAGACCCAAATACTGGACGATATAATATATTAAATGAATGCACGCCCGAGCAAGCCTTCTGTAGGTTAGGTGGTACATTAGATATAAATAAAAAAATATTTGTTGAAGATGAATTAGCTAAAATTGTGGTAGAGGCCGCTTTAGATGATATAGATAGTTCAGCTCGTTCGCAATTTGATGTAATTCCATATCCGGGTGGGGCAGATACAATAATTAAACAACTTCCAGTACATTTTGCAGCTATTGAGGATACAAGTAATGATATTGTCTTACTCGATGGAGATAAGCAATGCTCTGTGTTCTCTAGATACTCAAGATTGTATAAAGATAAAATTGAAAATAAAAAATTAATTATAAAGCGGACTAGTAGTGATATTGCCACTTCAGAATACCGAAAGATAAATGGCATATTAAGTGAACAAACAGGAATTAACGGTTCAACATTTATTTTGCCATTAAATGGAGGTGATGCTCCTAATGAAGCAGAAGAAATATCGTTAAAGCTAAAAATCCTTGATAAATATCATGAAAAATTTCACTTTATGAATACAGAAACTCCTGAAGAGTTAGTGTGGGAAATTGCTACTGGCACTATTCCTAATATTTATAAAAATAAATACAATGATCTGGATTATAAAGAACGATTCGAACTTTCAGCGATTGATTTGCACGGAAAAGACGAAACAAATTCAGATACTATATTACAATTGCAAAAAATATATTTACGAAATAGAAATAAAGAAAGCGTTTTATGGACTGAATTGTTAAATAACTTAAAAAGAGATTTACAACTCATTTAACGAAAGCAGCCTACATTAATAATGTAGGCTGGTTTTAATTAATAATAGCTTCAATTAACTTTACTCCAAGCAAAGGTGGAACCGCATTACCAATCTGCTTAGCTTGCTCTGTCGATGAACCATAAAAAACAAAGTCATCGGGAAAAGTTTGAAACCTTGCTGCATGTCTAAGAGTTATACCATGATTCTTCCACGGATGAACAAAGCGCCCTTTCGATGGGTTATTACAACCTGTAGTAATCGTATTACTTGGTTGATGTATAAAGATTCGACCATATACATCTTTATGACCTTTATACCCGTTAGAATGGCATTTTAGTCGGTGCTGTTCTCCAGCATCTTCACGGCTACCATTTAATGGGGTATCAACAAAGCGTTTCACCATCATTTCGCTTGGTTTCATAAATACATTACATGGATCGTTTTTATCAATGTCAAGACCAAACTCTAATTTTCGCAACGAATTTAAAGCTTGTTCTTTAGTTAATTTCGTTTTCGTTAAAAAATACTCTTTAACGAAACGATTTAAATATTGTTCAGGTACGGCTTCAAAAACCGTTGATGCAGTTTTCCAACAAGGCGTAAGCCCTGATGTTGGTGAAAAGTGAGTAGCTTTAGGTGGAAAATTAACTGTGCTATTTATATCTTTTCTAACACCATGTATAAAAACTCTTTTTCTATTCTGAGGCACACCAAAATCTTTGGCGTTTAAAATACCGCAAAATGTTATTTCATAGCCTTCTTTAGCTGCAAGCTGTAAAAATTTATTTAAAAAATCTTCATGTCGCTTCCATAATAAACCAGAAACATTCTCAACTAAAAAAGCTTTTGGCTGAAACTCATGCACAAATTCAAAATAACGTAACAAAAGTGCATTTCTAGGATCATTCACACCAGCATTATTAATTCTATGTGTTGAGAACCCTTGGCATGGTGGGCCACCAAGAATTAAATCTAGTTCCCCAGCCTTTAAGTTTAAAGACTCTCTCAAAACTGTTGGGTCAACTAGATTAATATCTTCATTAAGAAGCTTAATTGGCTTCTTATCTTTTAAGATGAAGTTTTCTTTATAAGTATTTGCAGCTGCCTTATCAAATTCTATTGCGGCAACAACCTCAACTCCAGCATTATGAGCTGAAAGAGTAAAGCCACCTGCGCCGGCAAACAAATCTATTGCTTTTACTGTCATTAAAAATACCTACAAATTACTAACTGGCACATTCTACCGAGTTATTTCATAATTACCATGCTTACTCAATTAAACGCTGATTATATAATCGTTCTATGTACTATTTATTCGATATAAAACATTATTAAGCACTGAGCATGAGTTACGCTTCATATAAACACAGCGTGTGTATATTTTATCATTAATATCAGTATCTTAAAAAACTAAAAAACCTTAACTTGCCGAACTCTATACTAATGGCCGCGAAAGAACACGCATTCGTAAACGTTTTTCCTCTAAAGGTAAAGCTACTACCTTTGAACACTACACCTTAAAACAAGTGGAAATAAAGCCGTGGAAAGGTGAAAAACTTGAAAACCGCCGTTTATCTGTGCTTATTGATATTTGGTTCTCTATGTATGGCGTAAACCTATCTAATGGCCAAGTTATCTATCAAAAATTTGAACACATGGTAAAATCTATGGGTAACCCTGTTGCCTCTACTTTCACTGCAAACATGTATGCTGAGTTCCGTCGTAAACGTACGGCTGGTGAAATTACCTTTGTAGATAGTAAAAGGCACAAAGGCGCACCAAGTATTGCGACATTAAATTCTGAATTAGCACGTTTTAAAGCAGTATTTGAAAAACTTAAAGAACTGGGCGAATGGAAAGGTCCAAACCCATTAGAAAGTATTAAGCCATTTCGTGATCATGAAAGACCAATGCGCTTTTAACCAGAAAATACAAACAAAATAACTGTCGCCACTTTGTCGCCACTTACCAATGTTAGACCAAAAAAAAGGCCGCTAAATGCGACCTTTCATTATTCGGTTTTTCCGAGGTGTCGAGTTATCACTCTTTACCGTAAACGTTGTTCTCTTGCTCTTGTACTCGGATGAAAGTAGTACGCTTAGTTAGCTCTTTAAGCTGCGCCGCGCCTACGTATGTACACGTTGAACGTACACCACCAAGGATGTCAGAAATCGTTGTATGAACTGAACCACGGAACGGTAATAGTACGGTTTTTCCTTCAGCTGCACGGTACTTAGCAACACCACCTGAGTGCTTGTCCATCGCGCTTTGTGAAGACATTCCATAGAATTTCATAAACTGTTTACCGTCTTGCTCGATAACTTCACCGCCTGACTCTTCGTGACCTGCTAGCATACCGCCAAGCATGACGAAATCAGCACCGCCACCGAACGCTTTAGAAACATCACCAGCACAAGAACAACCGCCGTCACCAATGATACGACCTCCAAGGCCGTGCGCTGCGTCAGCACATTCAATGATTGCAGAAAGTTGTGGGTAACCAACGCCTGTTTTAACACGAGTAGTACATACTGAACCCGGACCGATACCTACTTTAACAATATCGGCACCAGCTAGGATAAGTTCTTCAACCATATCGCCTGTAACTACGTTACCAGCAGAGATCACTTTGTCTGGAAATTCAGCACGTACTTTTTCTACATATTGAACTAAATGCTCAGAGTAACCGTTTGCGATATCGATACAAATAAAGATCAAGTCATCTGTTAATGCCATGATATCTTTTGTCTTTTGGAAATCCGCTTCAGAAGTACCAGTAGAAACCATCGCATTCTTCAGAACAGATGCATCGTTTTCTTTAATAAAGCCAGCCCAATCTTCAACTGTGTAATGCTTATGAATCGCCGTCATTACACCGTGCTCAGAAAGTGCTTTTGCCATAGCAAAGCTACCAACAGAATCCATATTAGCTGCAATTACAGGTGTACCAGACCATTGACGACCGCTGTGCTTAAATGTAAACTCGCGGGTTAATTCGACTTGAGAGCGACTTTTCAGTGTTGAACGCTTAGGACGAAACAGTACATCTTTGAAGCCTAACTTTAATTCTTGTTCGATACGCATGATAAATTCCTCGTATTATCGATAATGGCTCTACTATCTCTTGTTGCCTTTGGCAGAAGGCAGTTAACAAACCAAGATAGCAGGCACAAAAAAACCGGGGCGCTGGCAGGCGCTCCGGTTTTCAGTATTATAGAGTCGGAAACTGATTCTGCAAGTCTGATAATTCACTTTTTTTTGTGATATTATCGATAATTCTGCAAACAAAACTCAAACATCAGAACAAATAAACTATATAAAGAAAAAAACAGAATAATTCACTGCAAATACAACCCATACCCACACTTTATACGGACTGCAATTCTGGTAAATGCACTAACCTCTCTTTATCAGGTAAACGTTTGCTATTTGCGCTCAAAAAATAAAGTGACCTAGCTCGCAATTATTTAATCGATTGATGAATGTTAATGAAAAAATTTGTGATATAATCTCGGAAAATTCACTTATTAACTGATCTTTAATTCATGAAGTTTCCTGGCCAACGTAAGTCTAAACACTATTTTCCTGTTCACACTCGCGATCCATTAGTGAATCAAATCAAACAAACCCCTAAACTTGAGCGTACTCACCTTATCGGTGTAGGCCAAACCATCGTCGATATTGAAGCAAAAGTTGACGATGATTTCTTAGCGCGTCACCAGTTAAGTAAAGGTCATTCTCTGGTTCTTGAAGAATCAAAAGCAGAAGCTTTATATAAAGAACTGTTTGAAAGAAACTTGATCAGTCATGAGTATCCTGGCGATACCATTGGTAACACCCTTCATAACTACTCAGTTCTAGCAGACAGCAAGTCTATTCTGCTTGGTGTAATGAGTGAAAATATCAAAATCGGTTCTTACGCTTATCGTTACCTATGTAACACAACAAGCCGTATGGATTTAGATCACCTGCAACCAGTTCAAGGCCCTATTGGTCGTTGTTACACCTTGATCTCTGAAGATGGCGAACGTACGTTTGCGATCAATGAAGGTGACATGAACCAACTTTGTCCTGCTCACGTTCCTGAGCATATTTTTGAAAAAGCCTCTGCATTAGTGATCTCTTCTTACCTTGTTCGTGGTAAGGAAGGTGATCCAATGATGGATGCCGTTCAAAAAGCGATTGATTGTGCAAAATCTCATAATGTTCCTGTTGTCCTTACTTTAGGTACTAAGTACGTTATTGAAGGCAAAGCAGAATGGTGGCAAGCATTCTTAAAAGAGAATGTGACTGTTGTTGCAATGAATGAAGAAGAAGCAGAAGCCCTTACTGGTGAGAAAGACCCTCTACTAGCAGCAGATAAAGCGCTAGAATGGGTAGATTTAGTGCTTTGTACTGCTGGTCCTGTTGGTTTATACATGGCTGGTTTCACAGAAGAAAGCATTAAGCGCGAAACTGATAAGCCACTTCTCCCTGGTAACATCCCTGAATTCAACCGCTTTGAATACAGTCGTCCAATGGTGAAAGCGTTATGTACCAAGCCTATTAAAGTATCTTCTCACATTGCCCCTTACATGGGTGGTCCAATTGAGATTAAAAATACCAACGGTGCCGGTGATGCGGCTTTGTCTGCATTGCTTCATGATATGGCTGCTAACTACTACCATAAAGAGAATGTGCCAAACTCAAGCAAACACGATGCCGAGTATTTAACTTACTCTTCTTTCTCTCAAATTTGTAAGTACTCAAACCGTGCAAGTTACGAGGTATTAACTCAGCACTCTCCACGTTTATCTAAATCAATGCCTGAGCGTGAAGACTGTTTAGAAGAAGCGTACTGGGAACGTTAATTTACTCCAGCTTACGTTGAACTGATAATAAAAAATCCGACATTATAGGTCGGATTTTTTATATCTCTTAAAGGCTATATTGCTTATGTGCGATAAAGAACCTTAACCACATGCCAGCCAAACTTAGTTTTGACTAGGTGCGGAACAAGCGTTTCACCACTAAAGCATACTTTATCAAACTGCGGTACCATTTGGCCTTTCTTGAATTCACCTAAGTCGCCACCTTTTTTACCAGAAGGACAGCTAGAGTATTTTTTCGCTAATACGTGAAATTTAGCGCCTTTTTTAAGCTGTTGAATAATGTCTTCTGCTTGTTCTTTATGCTTAACAAGAATGTGTAGCGCAGCTGCAGTACTAGCCATGAATACCTCAAAAATGATTCTAGATAAATTAAGCTTAATTATATCGTTTATTCATCATCAATTGATAGTCTCACCTTTAAAAACCGTCTCAAAAAAACTACAATTAAGTTTATAAAAATAATTATTTTCAGAAGGCCATTACTTATGAAAAGCAAAGCGAACCAATCGCAAGGTATGCTACTATTTAAACTCACACTGACCCAGCGTTTTGCCATCGGCACGCTGAAGGTTCGTGAGATCGTACCTTTTCAAGCATTGACTTCCATTCCCTACTCTCACCACCACGTATTAGGGACAGCAACCATTCGTAATATGGCAATTCCAATTATTGATATGTCGGCCGCTGTTGGCTTTAGACCACTGCATAAAGATGAATTCAAAGATTGCTATATCATCATTACCGATTGCATGCGCACCGTTGTCGGATTTGCGGTAAGAACCATAGATAAAATCATTGAGTGTGATTGGAAAGCCATTGAGCCATCACCAGAAACAGCAGGGGCAAATGTCTTTGTTACTGGGATCACCCGCTTTGAAGATAATATTGTTCAACTTCTTGATGTAGAACTTCTACTATCAAAAATCTATCCAGAAAAGACCTCTAACTTGTACCCTATATTGTCTGATATAGAAAGAGAGAAATTAAAACCTCTTAACATTCTATTAGTTGATGATTCGTTTGTCGCGCGTAAACAACTTTCAACGGCATTAGATAGTATTAATATCCCCTATCAAGTAGCAATAAACGGATTAGATGCCTATGAAATGCTAAAACAAGCCTCTGCTGATGATCGCCCATATAATATCGTGGTCAGTGATATTGAAATGCCCGGGTTAGATGGCTATGAATTGGCGTTTGAAATCCAAAATGATTCAAGGCTAAAAGATGCGTATGTGATCCTTCATACCTCGCTCTCAAGTGAGATCTGTGTTGAGCAAGCACATCAAGTTGGTGCTCATGAAGCGTTAACTAAGTTCGAAGCAACAGAGCTAGTACAAGCGATGCTACGTGGTGCTAATCATAACAATCGACAAGTTGCTTAATGACACCAATACCAGTAATGAACAAGAATTACAGATACAAAAAAACGCGTTACCTTAGCTAGGTTAACGCGTTTTTTTTATATCTTACTGTCGTTCAGAAACTCATATTAGCTATCTGCTTCAATAAGATTGGTGTAATCAAAAAGGCCTAAAAGTATAAACGTATTACAGAAACCGCAACACAACCTGGACGTCGACATTTTTCGATTTCAACTTTCACTTCAGTTTCAATTTCTAAGCCGCGCTTGATCGGTGTTACCGACATTAGCGTACTTCTTGCACGAATGCGCTTACCTGCTTTTACAGGATATGGAAAACGTACCTTGTTTAAACCGTAGTTTACGGTCATTTTTGCCGTAGGAAACAGTAAATTATCACTGCCTACGTTATCCGTCAGTTTTGACAGCATAGACAACGTTAAGAATCCATGGGCAATCGGCGTTTTAAACGGAGATTCTGCTGAAGCTCTTTCTGGATCGGTATGGATCCATTGCATATCTTCAGTAACTGCACCAAAACTATTAATGCGTTCTTGATCCATCATTGACCAATCGCCAATGTGGATTTCTTCGCCCAAACGAGCGGTTAATTCTTCAAATACAGCTTGAGTATCTAAGTTCATTTCAATTGGCTCAGGTTGAACAGCCGCGTTTTGCTGCTCATTAACAGCGCGCTTATGCTCTTTAACCCACGAAATAATGTGAATGTTGTTGGCTTTATTTAAAAATTCAATCCAGTAATCTTTAATGGTTGGTGACATCCAATCTTTTAATTCAAACGGATGATTCGCCAGAAATTCACGCTTATGCTTTAGAAAATCGACAACCTTCATAGAGAGACCTTATTTGATATCTAATCGTAAAAACAATGCTTAAGTGCCATGTTTATAATTGTGTTACAGGTCACGTTTTTTTGCAAATACTTTCCGAGCATGCAAGTGTTCGCTCAGAGCGTGCAAATCATTTAAATTCAAAAAGATAACCTAATATGCACAGTGTACAATTAATTTCAAAAATCTGATCTAGCTTATACTTTATAAAGATAAATTCTCGCCCTCACTTTTTTTACAATCCAAAAAAAGAGCATAGTTATATGCTCTTTTTGCCTGATTCATTCATTTCTATGATCGTTATTATAAGCTTCTAGCTCTAACAAATTAACCTCTATAATAACGTTGCGGTACGAATGGCATTTTTTCTACTGTCATTGCGAGTTTTTTACCACGAACTTCAGCGAACACTTCTGTTCCAATAACGGCAAGATCCGCTCTTACATAGCCCATAGATACCGGCTTACCAGCTGTCGGACCTGCCGTACCTGAGGTCACAATACCAATCTCATTATCAGCCGCATCAAATAACTTGCAGCCTTCACGCACTGGCGCTTTACTTTTTCCAACTAACCCAACACGTTTACGGCTCACGTCTTTGGTTTCAATTTGCTGTAAAATAATATCCGCTCCTGGGAACCCACCAGCCCGCTCACCATCTGCACGACGATTTTTGCTGATACCCCATAATAGACTTGCTTCTACAGGTGTTGTCGTCGTATCTAAATCATGACCGTATAAACATAAACCACATTCAAGACGCAACGAATCTCGCGCACCAAGTCCAATCCACTCGACTTCTTCAAAAGAGGTTAATGCGTCTGCAAGCTCTGCCGCTTTATCATTTGGCACGGAGATTTCGTAGCCATCTTCCCCCGTGTAACCAGAGCGACTGATGTAGCACTCAATGCCATTAATATCAATAACAGCCGTATCCATAAACAACATAGAAGCCACTGACGGTTGAAGTCGTGATAACACATCAGCCGCTTGAGGGCCTTGTAATGCCAATAAAGCACGATCTTCAATCACTTCAAGCTCAACACCTTCAGGAAGATTCGCTTGTAGATGTGCAATGTCTTGTTCTTTGCACGCGGCATTCACAACAACAAACAAGTGATCGCCAAAATTAGCCACCATCAAATCATCCATAATACCGCCCACATCATTAGTAAAAAATGCGTAGCGTTGTTTCTGGGAAGGAAGATCCATAATATCAACAGGCACTAACGCTTCTAACGCTGCAGCTGCGCCTTCACCTTTTAAGCGAAGTTGCCCCATGTGTGATACATCAAACAAGCCAGCAGCATCACGAGTATGAAGGTGTTCTTTTTTTACGCCTAATGGGTATTGAACAGGCATTTCATATCCTGCAAAAGGGACCATTTTTGCGCCAGCAGCGACGTGCATATCAAAAAGTGCCGTTTTATTTAGTTGTTCTGACATTCTTCTTTCTCCATTTGCCTGATATTAGCTAAGTGTGTCGGTTATTCTTGGGATCTAGGTTTCTAATAAATAGTGGATTGTGATCCATCAATTGCAGGTTACTTAGCGGTAACCCAGAGGATATGAGCGTCTTCCTCACTGATCGATATAAGTACGTGCCCCATACTGGCATCGTAATAAACACTGTCCCCTATTGCTAAATTGACTGGCTCGTAAAATTCGCTGTAAAAACAAACCTCACCGTCTAGAACCAATAAAAATTCTTCTCCGTCATGGCGCACCCATTCGGCATAAGCATCAAAGTCTCTCGCACGAATACGACTCTTAAATGGCATCATCCTTTTATTGGACAATTGCGTTGCTAACAACTCATGTTCATAGGTCGCCGTTGGATGAGGCTTACCTTGCTGCGAAAGCGTGATATCTCGACGCCCTACCGCCCCTTTTTGTTTCGGCGGCTCAAATATTTGAGGAATATCGATATCCAAGCCGCTCGCCAATTTTTGCAGGGCCTGAAATGTGGGTGAAATCTGTTCGTTTTCAATTTTTGATAACGTAGAGCGAGCAAGTCCAGTTCGCTTACTCGCCTCTTCTAACGTTAATCCAAGCTGAATTCGAATGTCTTTTAGACGCTTACCAAGATCAAGCGGAGCAATCGATTGCTCTTCGTTATTCTTCTCAATTTTAACCACTTTTGCTTCTTCCATAACACTTTGAGGATGACTCAAACGGCGCTCCTTGCTCATTAAGTATTCAATCTACCTTTGTAATACTCATCTTATCAGGAGAAAATTGCGAGATAAAAAGCAACAAGAATGCTGAAAAAGTGCGCTAGGTAGCAAAATGGGAAACAAAGTTTCTTATTGGAAACTTGACGGTTGAATGTTGCATTTCACACTTGTATGTTTACCAGATGTAATCTAATGGTCGTTATTAATACAGATAACACCTTGTTGAGTTCCACTTAATATAATTCGCTTAATACTAATTTTTCTACCTGCATTTGGCTAAATACCATTTGCTCAAGACAATTCACACTGGAGAAGTATCATGGAAAAAGATCTTAAATTTACAGCAAGCCACGAATGGGTACGTGATAATGGTGATGGTACAGTAACCGTTGGTATCTCAAACCACGCTCAAGGCCTACTTGGTGATGTTGTATTTGTTGACCTACCTGATGTAGATGACGAAGTAACGGCAGAAGAAAACTTCTCTTTGGTTGAATCTGTAAAAGCGGCTTCAGACATCTATGCACCTGTTTCTGGTGTGATTGTTGAAATTAATGAAGAGCTAGAAGACAGCCCAGAACTTGTTAATGAAGAACCGTATGAAGGGGGTTGGATTGCTAAAATTAAACTGTCTGATGAAGGTCAACTTGAAAGTCTAATCCCGGGCGATCAATACCTTGAAAGCATCGAAGAAGAATAAAAATAATTTAAAGGATTAAGATCATGAGTCAGCTTCTTCAACAATTAGGCACGGATAACGAGTTTATTCGCCGCCACAATGGTCCCGCTTCTTCACAGCATCAACATATGCTCAATACGGTTGGCGCTGAAACACTAGAAAAATTAATCGAAGAAACCGTACCAAGTTCAATTCGTTTACCTCAGCCAATGCAGTTACCTCACGGCCTTTCTGAAAATGCGATGCTTGCTGAGTTAAAACAGATCGCTCAACAAAACACGCTAAACACCAGTTATATCGGTCAAGGTTATTACAATACACATACGCCTAATGTAATTTTACGTAATGTATTAGAAAACCCGGGCTGGTATACCGCGTATACGCCTTACCAACCAGAGATCTCTCAAGGTCGTTTAGAAGCGCTACTAAACTACCAACAGATGGTAATGGACTTAACCGGTCTTGATATTGCTAACGCCTCTTTGCTTGATGAAGCAACGGCAGCAGCAGAAGCCATGACACTGTGTAAGCGTGGTGGAAAAAATAAAAGCACCACTTTCTTTGTGGCAGATGATGTTCACCCACAAACACTAGCGGTAATTAAAACTCGTGCGAAATTCATCGGTTTTGACGTTGTTGTTGATACTGATTCAAACTTAGATTCACATGATGTGTTTGGTGCTCTACTTCAATACCCTGGCACAACGGGTGAAGTAAAAGATTTATCAACACTGATTGAACAAGCTCAAGCGAAAAAAACCTTAGTTGTTGTAGCCACTGACCTTCTTGCCTCTGTGCTTCTTAAACCTGTTGGTGAAATGGGTGCAGATATTGCGATTGGTAGTGCACAGCGCTTTGGTGTCCCAATGGGATACGGCGGTCCACACGCGGCATTCATGGCAACGCGTGAAAAGCTAAAACGTTCAATGCCAGGCAGAATTATTGGGGTATCGGTTGATTCAAAAGGCAATCAAGCGCTGCGTATGGCAATGCAAACACGTGAACAGCACATTCGTCGTGAGAAAGCGACATCAAACATTTGTACTGCACAAGCATTGCTTGCAAACATGGCCTCTTTCTACGCGGTATATCACGGACCAGATGGCTTAAAAACCATTGCTCGTCGTGTGCATCACTTCACCGCTATCGTTGCAAAAGCATTACAATCTGCAGGGTTTGAGTTAGCACATCACAGCTTCTTTGATACCTTAACAGTTAAGACAGAGCAACAAACAGACATTCTTTACACCAAAGCATTAGCAGCAAGCATCAACCTACGTAAATTTGATACTAAGCTGGGTATCAGCGTTGATGAAACCACCACGGTTTCTGATTTAGTTGCACTACTGACAGTATTTGGTGTTGATAATGCAGAGTGTGATACGCTTTCTAATGACGTCGGTGCCGATGAGTTTGCCGCTATCCCAGAAGCGTGCCGTCGTACTTCTTCATTCTTAACCCACCCAGTATTCAACACGCACCACAGCGAAACACAAATGTTGCGTTACTTGAAAAAACTGGAAAACAAAGACTTTTCATTAACTCACGGTATGATCCCGCTTGGCTCATGTACCATGAAATTAAACGCGGTGGCTGAAATGCTTCCGGTAACATGGCCTGAATTCGGTGGTATTCACCCATTCGCCCCATTAAACCAAGCTGCTGGCTACACAACGTTAGCAACATCACTAAAATCGATGCTGTGTGAAATTACAGGCTATGACGAGTTTTCTCTACAACCGAACTCAGGTGCCTCTGGTGAATACGCGGGGTTAATTGCAATTCAACGTTATCATGAAAGCCGTGGTGAACGTCAACGTAATGTGTGCCTAATTCCAAGCTCTGCACACGGCACAAACCCTGCAACGGCTTCAATGGTATCTATGAAAGTAGTGGTGGTGAAATGTGATGAAAACGGCAACATCGACATGATCGATTTAGCTGAAAAAATCGCAACACATCAAGAAAACTTATCAAGCATCATGATAACTTACCCTTCTACACACGGTGTATATGAAGAGCAAGTGCGTGAAGTGTGCGACATGGTTCATGCTGCTGGCGGTCAAGTGTATCTTGATGGTGCCAACATGAATGCACAGGTTGGTTTAACAAGCCCTGGCTTCATTGGCTCTGATGTCTCTCATCTAAACTTACACAAAACCTTCTGTATACCACACGGTGGCGGTGGTCCGGGAATGGGGCCTATCGGTGTTAAATCTCACCTAGCGCCTTTCCTACCGGGTCATACCGAAAACGGGGTTCAAGGGTCAGATTACGCGGTTTCTGCAGCGGATCTAGGCAGTGCCTCTATTCTTCCTATCTCATGGGCATACATTGCTATGATGGGTGAAATGGGCCTAACTGAAGCGACTAAAGTGGCGATCTTAAATGCCAACTACGTAATGGAGCGTTTGCGCCCTCACTACCCTGTTCTGTACCGTGGTACAAATGGTCGCATCGCGCACGAATGTATTATTGATATCCGCCCGCTTAAAGAAGCAACAGGGATCAGTGAAGAAGACATTGCAAAACGTTTGATGGACTTTGGTTTCCATGCGCCAACCATGTCATTCCCAGTGGCGGGCACGTTAATGATTGAACCAACAGAATCTGAAGACTTAGCTGAATTGGATCGTTTCTGTGATGCAATGATTACGATTCGTGAAGAGATGAACAAGGTTCAACAAGGCGAATGGCCACTAGACAATAACCCACTAGTTAATGCACCGCATACTCAAGTGGATTTAATCTCTGATGAGTGGGATCACCCATATACTCGTGAAGTGGCATGTTTTCCATCAACTCAAGCAAAAGCCTCTAAATACTGGCCAACGGTTAACCGTGTGGATAACGTATTTGGTGATCGAAACTTGATTTGCTCTTGTCCTAGTATCGAGAATTACGAAGAATAATCCTCACCACTAATAATCCTCCTGTATAAAATAGACAAGCGCATGTTTGTCTATTTTATATCTTGTATTTTAATAACTCATTGAAATGTAAAATAGTAAAAACATCAGCATTTGTTATACAATCGATTACTATTTCACAGACCTATTTCTATGCTTTCGCGCAATTGAAAAAGAGCACAAATTAAAACTAGTAAGATACTAATCTGTGTGTCAGAATCCCTCGCCATTACGCTTGCTTATTAGACAGCAATAGACTGCTTATCTATTGGTAACATAATTCATCATTGTTGAAGCCATTGTATTTCATAGGTACCTCAGCATCTATTAAATACCATCTATTAAATGTCATCAATTATTGGAATCTTTCATTTGAAAATTGTTTTAAATCTTAATAATTTTATTCATCAAATTTACTCAGGGGTAATGTCTCTGTTTAAGCGTAAGAACTCGCCTTCTTCATCACATTCTTACATTTATGATTTATCAGCAATAGCATTACTTCTTTTGCCTCTAACGCTATCGAATGCAACGGCTGTTCTATTGGGGCATACCTTTAACTTCTTTGAGTTTAAAGAAACCTCAAGCTTTCTATTTCATTTATCTAATTTCTTAATAAATATCTACCCGCTTTCTTTTTGTGTTATTGCAGGGTATTACTTATCCCATAAAACGGGCTTTAATAGCGCGACGTTTATTATTTATTCTTTAGTCTTGTTTTATCTGCTTTCACTAGAAAACGGCAGCTTAGCCGCACCTTTCTATTTCCCAAATAATCCATTACTTGCTCTCTTAAGTGCTTTAATCACATTCATGTATTGCACACGCTTTAATTTGCAACAATTAAAGCCACAGGCATTGGATTTTTCTTCACGTTTATTCAAGCATTTATTTCATTTTTTCACCTTTATTAGTGCTGCCTTTTTATTATCTAAACTGATGGTAAAAGTCATTAATAATGTGACGACTCTTATTGGCAATATGAATGTTGACCCTCTAACATTTAGCGGCGGATTACTCTATCAAACCATTCTTGGATTATTAGGTTCTATTGGTATTAATGGACACAATTTGCTGTTTGCTATTAAACAAACCATCTACTCAGAAACTCAACAGAATATGGCTGATTGGGCAGCAGGAGAAGCGACATTAAACATTATAAACCAAGGTTTTTATGATGCCTTTATGTCAATGGGAGGCTCAGGAAATTCCATCAGTTTATTGCTTTGTATTCTTTTATTCTCCAAAGAAAAAAATCATATAATGCTTGCGTTAGCCGCCTTGCCGTTAGTTATGTTTAATATTAATGAAGTATTACTACTTGGTTTACCGATCATTTTTAATCCATTATTGATTGTTCCATTTATAACATTACCATTAATCAGTTTTTTAATTACCTATTTAGCAATCTATTCTGGTGCTATTTCACCTGTAATTAATATCGTTAACTGGATGACACCACCACTATTTAGTGGCTATGTTGCAATGGGAGAAAACATAGAAGGTTCAATATTACAGCTGATAATTATTGTGATTGGTATTTTTGTGTATCGTCCATTTTATCTTGCTTTTTCAGGGAAATACGCCTTAAAAAAACGAGCATCGCTCACCGATAGAAGCATGGAGCAATCGATTTTTAGAAGCTTACTAGATAATGTTGGTATCTC
Organism: Aliivibrio sp. S3MY1; assembly: GCF_028765575.1. Lineage (GTDB taxonomy): Bacteria > Pseudomonadota > Gammaproteobacteria > Enterobacterales > Vibrionaceae > Aliivibrio. The sequence goes on from NZ_JARACO010000001.1 coordinate 16,498, forward strand.
TGCGGCAACAAGTTTAGAGCGTTCTTCCGCGAAAAAACGCTTATTAAAAATGCTCCATGATGATGGTTTTGTAATGCATTACCAATTACTTAAATCTGTTACTGATAAAAGAGCGATATCTTTTGAAGCATTATTACGCTATCAAGATCGTGAAGGTAAATTATGCCCTCCGACGTTTGTTAGTGATTTTCAATTACTTAATATGATGCCGACTCTGGATAAATTAGTTATTGATAAAGTCTTAATAGATATGCAGAAAATGGACCTTCAGAAAGAACAAAGAATAGCCATTAATATTTCTGTTGCTTCGATTGAAGAGCATGATTTTGCTCAACACTTTATTAATCGATTAAAATTCTTTTCCATTCCTGCCCATTGGCTAGAAATTGAAATAACAGAAGAAGCGATTTTAAGTAATCATCATCACTTACTGAGAACCTTAGAACTCTTAAAATCACACGGAATAAAAATCGCTATGGATGACTTTGGAACGGGTTACGCCTCGTTTCCACATTTGTCAAAATATCCATTTGATAAAATTAAGTTGGATCGCTCTCTACTATTAGATGCAACCACAGTCAAAGGAAAACAACTCTATCAATTAATTGCTCAAATGGGCGAGATCGCTAACTGTGAAGTTGTGGCAGAAGGCGTAGAAACCGAAGAGGAATTTAACTTCGTGACTACTTGTTGTGTTGATAGGATCCAAGGCTTTTTGATTTCGCGTCCACAACCTCTTTCTGAAGCACTAAAGCAACTAAGAGAAGTGAATCAACGTTGATTTGATACTTAAAAGGACTATTTTACATAGTCCTTTTTTATACAAATAAAATAACCGAATAAACCACAGCTCATTGGCACATAACGAGCACTGCAGCGATGGCTATCAATATTAGCGCTAACATGTCTTTCTGCCCCTGATAATATTTAGCTCTTTTAAATTGGATTTCTTAATAGTTTAATGCTGTATTTGAGATTCATGATTATTTGACATCAGCACCTTTAATGCTTTTTCATGGCCTTGCGCCGCCGCTTTTTGATACCACATAGTAGATATATATGCATTGTGCGGATGACTATTATCCAATTCATATATCGTAGCCAATGCATACTGTGATTCCACATCACCTTGATTCGCAGCAGCGGTGTACCATATTATCGCTTCAGACATGTTTTGACTCACACCATCACCCAGCTCAAACATTAACCCAAGGCTATACTGGGCATCAGGTAGGCCTTGTTCTGCTGCCTTTAAATACCATTTAACCGCTTTTATTTTGTCTATTGTGGTGCCATCTCCTCGTTCTAGCATTAACCCTAAGTAAAATTGCGCTTTTGCATGTCCTTTATTCGCCGCTTTTTCATACCAAGAGAACGCTTCTTTCTTATCCATAACAACGCCCCCTCCAAAGTCATACGCGGAACCGATGTAAAATAAAGAATCGACATGACCTTGCTCGGCGGCTTTCCTATACCACATTAAAGCCTGTTGTTTATTTTTATCTGTGCCCATTCCAAAATAAAGCATTCTAGCCATATCATATTGCGCTTCATCAAGGCCTTTATTTGCGGCTTTTTCTATCCAATAAATGGCTTCAGGGTAGTGCTCCTTTGTGGAATGAAAGATCAGCCCAATCGCATAAAGAGCATCGACATGATCTTGATCAGCCGCTTGGTGATACCAGTTTAACGCTTCTTGTGTATTCGCTGGCACACCAAGTCCATAATCATAAATTATCCCAAGTGCATGCTGAGCCTCAACATTGCCTTGTTCTGCTGACTGGCGATACCAACGAATCGCTTCTTCACTGTTTTTTAATGTACCAATACCAAGGTCATACATGGTTGCTAATTTATATTGGGCTTCTGCATCCCCTTCTTCCGCAAACGTTCGGTAATTATCAATAGTCATATTTATATTATTTTCTGAACTCATACATCCAACTAGCAATAAAGAAACAACTAAAATAAAAAACGTCATAAATGGCCTGCAAATACCCTTGATTTTTAACGACAATACTCTTTCTTAAATATCCTATTTATACACCGTCATACTTATAAAAAGTTAATGGTTAATTTCTTCAGTTCACCCTCATCTATTATTTGGTTTTTATTCTCATCATGAAAGACGGACAAATATAGCTGATCAAGAGGTAACCGATTAATAGGGTATTCACCACCATCTAAATAAAATGCATTGACATTAAACTCAAGCTCTAGCATGCCATCATTTAAATTTCTCACTAATTTTGCTCTAGAATTCTCCGTCTCATCATAGTACAGGTAGTGGTGACCATAATTGGAAATATAGGCTGTTTTATATCCACCACTACCACTCGCAATACCGCTTCCAGGAGAGTAAACCACTGTATTTGTAACTGGCTCTCCCACTTTTATCATATTGAAAATATTAATATCATCCGTTAATGAAATTTGCATCGCAGGTGCAAATTCTTTCTCTTGATAATAGACAACAGAAAAACTCGATCTATTAATATACGTTAATGGTTTTCTATCTGACAATAACAATAATTTCTCGTCTTGTATAAGAAATATATTATTGTAATCACTGGCTTTCAAATAAGCTAACTTATCCCTTACTGCCACACTACTTTTTATATTAACCTTTTCATACCAATATATGGCTTGATTGTACATCCGATTCTTTTCATAATATTTGGCAAGATCATATTGAGATGAGACTTCTCCATTTGATGCTAGCTGAATTAATATACTCAATCCTTTGTTTTTATTTTCTTTCACATTTAAAGATGGGTATTTTTTTTCACCCAAATAGATCATGGCAAGCGCATGGTTAGCATAATTATCCCCATTACGCGCAGCGTTGACTAAATGCTCATACCCTTGTTGCTCACATTCAGACTTTTTAAGAAGTAAGGTAGCAAGATAATACTCCGCTTTGATGGAACCTTGAAGTTGTGCTTTTTTAAACCAGATGATCGACTCATCCAATTTATCACTCAACATTAGAGCAAACGCATAATTATATTGCCCCGTCACATCACCAAGTTGAGCGGAACGCTTCCATAACTCTGTAATCGCTTTATGTCGATTTTTCTCTATCGAATTCCACTGATGATTCTCATACATATCCCCTAATAAGTTGATTGCTGGTATGAAATTAGTTTGAGAAAGAGGAATAAGCAACGCTTCAGCTTCTAAATAGGCTTTGTTGTTAACATGCTGCTTTGCTAATTCATAATTATCGGTTTGATAAGATGAACAACCAAAAAGAACAAAAACACAGCACATCACAAATGTCTTTTTTATACTAGATTTACTCACTATCATACTCTCTCTATTAATATTCAATGATATATTCATACTCGATTACCAAACACACGCTCACCTAACCGTGCTCCTATCATAGATAAAAAAGTCGCGATGGCGGGTTCCCATGTTCTTACTCCTGGAGAGAAGATCACGATGATCACGCCACCAATGAAAAATGATGATAGATGTAATAGTGATTGGATCGTCAATTTCAAACTGATTGCTATGTATTTACCAATCAACATCTGACCGATAAACCCACCTAAACATAACTCAACAAGAATAAAGGTCACAAAACTCAGTAACACCCACCACATTGAAAAGCCACTACGTTTTTTTATCGAACTCATTAATAGCCAACCTATAAAATAAAGCATGTATAAATATTAAAATGAACAATAGTAATAACACGCATAATGAATATCTAATGCCCCTATTGAATTGAGACCACACTATTTCAAATAATTTTTAACTGTATCATATTCTTATAATCAGGCCATATCTTAAGTTAATATCAAGCATTAAAACTCAGCGTTTACGTCCAAATCAAACAATAACGACATGTAAATAACCACGAATAACATAAACAAATGGCACCTAAACACACAACCAAAAAGAACATAAAGGCAACGCAGAAAACAAATCTCACACAAAAAACAAGATAAAACAAGATAAAAAAACCAATAATTTGACATTATATGATACAAATAGAAACAAGGGCAAACAAATAAAAACAACATAAAACTAACAACATTAAGGGTAATTAACGTCTACGTCTGCTCAATCTTATGATATGAGACGACAATCCATTTAATGGCTCTTATTTTATAAAAATATAATGTTTCTGGTTTACATTATATTTAATCACAAATTATACTTTGCTTGTTGGCACATTGTAACTAAGGAAAGTTATTTTAAATGCAAAGTAGACTTACCTTTTCAATTAATAATAAATTACTCAATAGTGAACATGGTATGATAACGGAATCTGAACTAAATATTGCTAAAAAAATTGTTGAAGACAACACCTCTTTTTATGAAATAAAAGATGAATTGCGTGAACATTTTGAAGCTGGCGATCAATATAAAACTATACTGTGGGAACTGCACAAAAAACAGATCCTCAATCTCGCGACCAATTACCGCTCATGGTACACACTCAGTGGGGCTTCTAATGGCTATACGATTGCCGACTGTATTGATTTATTTACTCAAGCCAGTAAAGAGCCTGAAAATATCAATCATTGGAATTATTCAGGAAAAATGACCGATAACGCGGTGTCTTTAATGAAGAAGGCTCAAGGTGATGTTCAACCATTAATTGATGCGCTGCCTTCATTCTTAGAATCAATTTCTTTATCTCTCTACTTTGAATTTTTAAAAAATAAACAGATCAATGTCGATCAAACCCCTGCTTGCTTACTAACAAAAATTGCCGAGGACGTCGTTGATGATAGAGAGCAAAGCACACTAGAGGAGATGTTTGCATGTTGGCCACACCAAGACGTGTGTGACGCCATAAACATCGCAGCAACGCAAACAAGATATATATATTCTCTGGATTTCTTAGCATTCACGAGTCACAGCATCACACCAGAACAACTGTGCATGATTGCTAAGAATCATCGCGTCGACTATGATGACATTGCTCCCTACTTCGACCTGCACAGTGACGCAATTTGTCAAATGGCCTTAGCTTACCCTGTGCCACAAAATTATGATGGCCATTCACGAGCAATGTCGTTATTTCCTTGGCTCGCGTTACATTTAAAAAAACAAAATCAGCAAATTGATGACGCTCGTGCAGATTATCTTGTTGAAAATTTAGATCCCTACCACGTAAGGAAAAACAGTGCAGTGTTGTCGGCACTACCTGATCAACACATAGAAAAGTTCTTACTTAAGAGTCTTCATTATGAAGAACTTCTCTGCTGTTTCTGCAATGACAATGTTGCCACTCACATGGTTCAACGCATTGTCGATTGGGGACGCTCAGAGCTTCGCATTGATACAAAAGGCAAAAAAGGACTGGCTGTTATTGGTGAACGTTTTCCACATGTGTTGATTTCTGCACTCCAAACCAAAAAAATCCCGCAGCGCTTTTTCCTTGTCGAAGCCTTAAGTGTCTCGACGGATCCGGCTGCCATCCCTACCTTAATTGACTATCTTGATGATACCATTGAGATCGTACGACAAGCGGCAACAAAAGGATTGCTTAAACAAGGTTCCGCAGCAAGTGATGCATTATTGAATGCCTTATCTTCTCGTAAAAAAAATGTGCGCTTTCACGCGTGTGAAGCATTGCTTTCATTGGCGTCAGATCCAAGCCTGACCGACATCATCGTGAGCACAACGACGCCATTATTCAAAAAAGAAAAAGTCGCTGACATAAAATCATTGCTTGCCACTCTATCCGGGCAAGAAAATGAAGTGAGTGTTGATGCAAACCCAACTAATACGGTGAAACAATTATTACAAGCCGTTTCTAATGATGATCATAAAACCGTTAAGCAAGCCATTAAGGCCATCAAAGCCAATCCAAACTGTCGTGATCCTGAGTGTGGCTGTGACACCTCTGAAAATTGGGTGAAAAACTTCGATTCTTATGTCGAACAAATCGCCAATAACTTGCTGAGCCAGCATGGTGAGCGTGCTTTAGTGGTGACACTGAGTGCGATAATTCATCACTTTTGTCCACACTATTATCAGCTTGCATTACTTAAAAAACTCATGGAACACCATGACAATAATGAGCAAAATGCACTGCTTTGCCTGACTTATTGGGCTCAAGATATCGAGGCTGATGGCGGTTATACGGAAACCAATAAACACGCATTTCAGTTTTTCCTAGAGTATTACCAAGAGAATGCCATTCAGGCCGCGGAGATTATCTTATCCACAATGGATTCTCTGGCGATGGATCTGCTATGGTCACTCTATTTGCCACTGCAATCCACCAATACGTTAACCGTATTTAAAGCGTTCAGTCCCAATGCGTCAACGCGCTCAATGGCATTAGCGCTTCAATGGTCGCCAAATGAGACGTACCCTATCATTATTGACCTATTGGCGCATAAAAAACTCGCGACTCGAAAGCAAGCGGCTGAAGCCTTATCTCAAGCCCCTAGTCCAGAGGCGCTTCCGGCATTAAATAAAGCCCGAGTAAAAGAGAAAAACCATGCATTAAGCCTATTGATGAACAACATCGCCTTTACGATCACGCTAGCTCAGAGCGATCTTGAAGCGCAATTAGATGCCGATGCGCCACTTTCAACGGATGCCCTTACCCAGCTTGAAGCACTACTGAGTGAATTTGCTGGCGCACTACCAAAAGGCATCGAGCTTGAGAATTTACCATCACTTCATTGGACAACAGGTAACCCATTACCACCAAAAATCATGCAATGGGTGGTCTCTAAATTATCAGAAGAGAGCGCAAAACAGCACTCAAGCTTATTAGTTAAGGTGATCGCACACTGTGATAACGCAGGCTTCAAACCGTTATGGAACGCCCTTTACCAACAAGCGGATGATAAATCGCGTCGCTTAGGGTGGGTATTGTTCTCTGCGGCTTTACTGGGTGATGACATCTTGATGCAAGCCTACGGCAAAGATCTCGATGATGAATCACGTAACGGGGCGTCTGCCAGTGCCTTCTATAAAGTTGAAGTCTTAGCTTACCAAAGCTCTACCGTGGCACTCACTTGGCTGGATCACTGGTCACGCAAAGCTCGTAGCCAAGGATTGAAAGAGCGCTGCATTAAAGCCCTTAATCAACTGGCAAAAGAAAGAGGTATTTCTCGCGATGAGATTTCAGATCTTGTGTCTGCGGATCTCGGCTTTGACCAACAAGGAAACGTGGCTTTCCCATTTGGGGATCGCACGCTAACGTTAACACTCAGCGATGAAGGTTCACTGATCACCAGCTTAGATGACAAAGTGCTAAAATCGGCACCAGCGACACGTAAAGACGATGATGCTGAGCTGTTAAAAGTGCGCCGCGCAGAGCTGACTCAATTCCGTAAACACATCAAACAAGTGTACCGTAATGCGGTTGAGCGTTTAGAGCAAGCGATGATCACTGGTCGTCTTTTTTCACCAAGCTTATTTAATCAAACATGGGGTCACAACCCACTACTCAGTTACATTGCACGTCGTGTGGTTTGGTCAATTCAGCACCAAGATAAGATCACGCTTGCTCGTCTAGATGAAAGTAACCAGTTTGTGGATATTGATGATGAGATCATTACGATAGACAACGAGAGCCTATTCTCTGTCGTCCACCCATTAACGTTGGAAGAAGCAACGTGCATCGAGTGGAATAATCTATTGGATGATTATGAGATTGTGCCGCCTTTTGTTCAATTGTCGCGCCCAATCTTTACGTTAGCCGAAGACGATCACCCGTATAAAACAATCACTCGCTATAAAAAAGAAAAATTCGGCACATCACGTATGCGCAGCTCGCTCGAAAAACGTGGATGGCGAACCGGTGAGCCTTTGGATGCCGGCTCTGTACAATGGTTCGAAAAATACTTTGTTCAAGCCAACATCAGCGCCCTGATTTATATGGAAGAAGGCTTTTGTATGGGATCGTACGATTATGACGAGAATCAAACCATCCCACACGTTAAGTTTTTCACGGGTGATTATCATTATTATTCGGATCGCAACAATCACTTACTGGAGCTGGGTAACGTCTCCCCAATTGTCTACAGCGAAGTAATTAATGATATTGAATCAATAAAATAACCTACATTAAAAACGTTAATACATGCCATCAATTCCCTATTGGTGGCATGACTCACATGAAATGGATGAACCATGTTTGCAGTACAACGATTACCCGCAGAGCAACTGTACAAAGAACAATTAACAGCACTACAAGATGCCGATACATCATCAAAGCCCGCTCATTGGCAGCTCAGTCCTAAAGCGGTACGCACCTTCATTCTTGGTAGCGATACACCAATTTCAGGGCAAATTATCACACGAAAGATTTACGGTAACGATGCGGTGGTTGAACGCGCCATCGTCACGCTGCTTGGTCAACAAGGCTTAATGCTTGTTGGCGAGCCTGGCACCGCAAAATCGCTACTGTCTGAACTGCTGAGCGCCGCTATTTGTGGTAACAGCACCTATACCGTTCAAGGCAGTGCTGGGTTATTTGAAGAAAACATTCGCTACAGTTGGAACTACGCTACCCTGCTAAAATCAGGTCCAACCATGGATGCCATGGTACCCGGCCCACTCTTTAATGCCATGAAACAAGGGGCCATCATGCGCTTTGAAGAGTTAACGCGCTGCCCAACAGAAGTGCAAGATAACCTGATCCCTATCTTATCGGATCGTATTTTACACATTCCAGAGATTCAATCTAAAACCAATTACCTGTTATCTCAACCCGGATTCACCATCATTGCGTCTGCAAATTTAAACGACCGAGGCGTTAATCAAATGTCTTCAGCACTCAAGCGTCGTTTTAATTTTGAAGTATTGAAACCCTTAGCTCAACGCCAACAACGCATTGAATTAGTCATGACACAAGTGAATGATCGACTCAAACATGAAAAGGTCGATTTACGTCTAGATAATGACACTATTGACGTGTTAGTCACGGTATTTGATGAATTAAAATCAGGCCAAGTGGCAGGGGTCAGCATCCCAACGCCTTCGACGCTACTCTCCATACCTGAAAGCATCAACCTCGCCTTTCATGCCGCCATGCAGTGCCACTATTTTGGGGATAATCACGTTACTCCTGCGCATTTGGCTCAATTTTTAATGGGCACCGTCATTAAAGACAATCAAAAAGATCATGAGTCATTAAGCGATTACATCCGGGTGATCACCCGTCAGCGTGCGAATGACCCACAATGGGCCCTATTCTTAGATGGATGCAAACATGCAGGGATCTGATCTTCTTTCTCTTGCGGCTCAATTCCATCACGATAACAACCTCGTTTGGGCTCCCATTCGTCATCACAGTCCAACATGCAGTTGGTACTTGTTGCAATTGATCAAGCAAGCCAAACCTGATGTGATTCTCATTGAAACACCACATGATGCACAATCCTTGCTGCCCTACATGCAAGCCGATGAATGCCAAGCGCCGGTAGCGATTTATCTGCACAAACAAGCACGCTTAGCGAATGAGACCCAGAGTGACACTTATGCCCAGCGTGGGTTTATCCCATTTGCAGAGATGTCGCCTGAATGGAACGCTCTAAAAGCCGCAAAGAAAAAGAACATTCCTTGCCAATTTATTGATTTGCCTTACGGTTATTGGAATGACAGTAACGAGGAAGACGAAGAAGGAAATAACCCGTTAATTTACGCTTCCAGTGAAAAAAAGCATTTTCAACACCGTTATCTTGACGCGTTACTTCAACGCTCTGGATGCGAACATTTTGATCAGTGGTGGGATCGCCATTTTGAAGCAGATGTCACCTTGTCACCTTCTGAGTTTTTTACACGCATGCACCTCTTTGGACTGCAAATGCGGGAGGGGCATGTCGAGACGGATCGTCATACTCAATACCGTGAACAGTACATGGCAAGCCAAATTGCGCCTCATATCCAAGAAGAAAAACGCGTATTGGTGGTCTGTGGTGCTTTTCACTGCATGGGGATCTCGCGCTATTTACAACAAGGTACATCCGATTTTTTACCTCAAATAAAAGTGGAAACGTCTTATCAACACCTGCTCCCTTATCCTTTATCACGATTAAGTCATCCCCAGTACGGCGCGCATTTATCACAAAGTGGCTATTATGCGCATTGGTGGAAAAAACTAAAATCAAGCACGAAAAAAGAACGTGCAATACTAGCCACACGCCTGCACACGGAACTGGCGACGGAGTTAATGTCATTCTTACAGCAAAAAGATCACCCTGTTGCCATGCCGCAATTGGTGGATTTGGTGGTGGCCGCCGAGCATTTAGCCCAACTGCGCCAAGTGCCAGTCGGACGCAGTGAGTTTTGTGAGGCCGCGATCTTAACCTTAGAAAAAGATCCAAGCTTAAGCGATCACATATCGCGCTTTTCATTATGGCTTGATGCTTTTTTTGTTGATTCACAATACGGAAAAGTGCCGAATACACAGCCTTCTTCGCCGATCATCATTGATTTTCACCGTCAATGTGATGCTTTTGCATTACCAAAAACACTCCGTGATCTCACCATTACTAAAGAGCTGGCGATTTATCGAAGTCCAAAACACCTTGCACTTTCTCTGTGTTTACATCGTTTGGCTTTTTTATCGATTCCTTACGCCACTCAGATCGCAGGGCCGAATTTTGTCACTCAAACGGATCTCTATCGCGTACGAGAAAAGTGGCAGATTCAATATGAACTCACCACAGAAACCACATTAATTGAGCTTGGCTACCAAGGCAGCACCATTGTAGAAGCGATCAATTATCAAATACAGCAACACCTCGCTGATGAATACCTAAACAGCGAAAATCTTGTGGCGTTGCTGTTGCGTTCTTTGCAGATGGGGCTGGAAAAATGGCTTACCCCGATCTTAAATCGCCTCTCTTATCAACTGGATCAAGAAAGTGATCTGCATATTCTTAATCAAACACTGACGCTGTTATTTCGCTCTCAATGGAACAGTTCGCTGTTTGCGCAAGACACCGAAAAAGAGATAGAACGCTTGATTCACCGTTGTTATGTTCGCCTTTGTGCTCGCCTGCCTCGTGCCATTAATGGGCATTCCAGCACGGCAGAGGCAACGTTGCTTTCTGATCTTGGAAAGCTGATTAATCGAATGCCGCAATTATGTCCGGCCTATTTTTTATTGGATGCGATTCATTCGCTGTCTGACATTGCCGTCCCTTTTGAGATACAAGGGGTATTTGCAGGATTGGCCTTATCGATTGATCCCTCCTCAAACGAAGAAGAGGAACAACAAAACGTAATATTGATGATGAGAAGTGCCGCCAGCCAATGCCATCTCACTCCGGATTCTCTGGGGGATTTCTGTTATGGATTGGGCTTAGTCGACCCACAAATATACCAATCTTATGATGAGCTCCAACCAGCGTTAGATCAGATCATTTCTGAGTTTGATGAACATGATTTCCTGAACACGCTTCCTGCTTTGCGTCGTGCCTTTATGCTCATGACTCCTAATCAAATCGAAGAGTTTGGACACTTATGTAACAAAGAGAGCGGCGCTTTATGGCTGCATTCGACGATACCAAGCCATGATGCATTGCTTCAAGCGAATCAACTTCAACATCTAGCTGAAGAATGGCTATCATTATGGGGGATTTCTCATGACTAATGAGCAGAGTCGACGTTGGCGCTTAATCTTAGGCCAACCCTATCCACACACACTTAATCAAGAAGACACATTAAAAGATCAGTGTCTGGATCAACTGTATTCACAAGAATATAAAGACCGATTTACCGTATCGTATAAAGGTGGCATAAGCAGCGGTTTGCCTAGCCCAATAACATGGCTCTCAAGCGTAAAAAAAGCCTTTCCTAAATCCACTGTGGAGATTTTACAGCAACACGGTTTAACTCGGTATGGCTTAACATCGCTATTACTCGATGAAGATACACTCAAGCAACAGACGCCCGATTTAGATTTACTGCAACTGCTGTTATCGTTTCGCGAACAAATTCCAGCCTCTCTTCATTCAGAGCTAGAACGCATTATTCAAACCGTATGCAAAGAGTTAGAAGAGGTGCTCACACAACAAATTCGCAGTGTGTTTTCACATCACAGAATACCGATGAGCCACGCACAACCGATGCCATTATCCTATACTCATTGGCATCACACCATTAAACGAAATTTAAAACATTACCAAATAGAGACAGAGACGTTTATTTTGGAACGGCCATTCTTTTATCAAACCCAGCAAAATAAAGTGCCGTGGGACATTCATTTGGTGGTTGACCAAAGTGGTTCGATGTTAAATTCTTTGATCCATGCTGCAGTGATAGCAACCATTTTCTGTCGATTGCCGATGCTCAATGTCAAACTTTATTTATTTGATACACGGGTTGTCGATGTCACCGATCATGCTGGAGATCCACTGGCCATCTTATTAAATTCTCAATTAGGTGGAGGAACCAGTATCGGTTTAGCCATGCAATACACGCATGAACGCATCACCGATCCGGCTCGTAGCATGGTGGTGTTGATCAGTGATTTCTATGAAGGTGGCTCACCCGCTTCGCTGTATCGCTATACTGAAAAAATGCATCGCGATGGCGTGACGCTGCTTGGATTAACCGCTTTAGATACGGCGGGCGTTCCACAATATGACAATCACATCACCAACCAACTGTTACATAAAGGGATGGAGATCGCATCAATGACACCCGAACATTTAAGTCAATGGGTTGCTGAGGTAATCAAATAATGACATTGCTACACTGGTCGCAACAATTAAGCGATGATTTCTTAGTTAACTGGACAAATCGCGGTTTATTACGTCGCGCCACCAAACAAAGCCAAGATGTGGATATCAGTGAGTGGGACATCACCTCCTCTCACCTAAATGGCGTCATTGATCAACACCAATTAACCCTCAGTGAAAAGAGCGTGGATGCCTTAACTTGCTCGTGTGGTGCCATCAATACTTGTTTTCATAAAGTGGCGTTTTTTATTGCATTGCGTCAATATGAAAGTCAAGTTACACCTGAAGCTACCACCACTGAGGTCACCTCCTCTTTGGCGCCTTTTTCCCTTAACGAGTGGTTTATACAACATAGTGATGACCTCGCCCCTATTGTGGGAAAAAGCACCGTTACCAAGGCCATTCAGCACTGGCGAAAAGGGATGACCCTTGATGTGGAAACCCATGATGAACACGCCATCGTTCAATGCCATTTCGCAAGCAGCAAATCGTTTCGTCTCTATTTCCCGCGAGCTTCGCAATGGGATCTTGCCACCTGTTCATGCAAACAACATCCTTGCTCACACCAAGCGGCGGCACTGATTGCGCTTTCCATACAAGGCAATACCCTAGCCATGGATGAGGCGCTCTTAATCGAGCAACTCAGCGATAAGCAACGCATTCAATTAACACAATTAGAGCAATGGTTAGAAGAGACACTCTCAACAGGCGTGCAAAATATCGTACCAGCGCAATTAGCTCAAGCACATACGCTAGTCATTGAATTAACTCAAGTAGATTTACCTTCCCTTTCAAAACAGCTTAACAGCGTATTGAATATCCTTGAGTATTTGGTTGCCAACTATATCGATGTCGACTACGAAACCGCTATACAACAGATCACCGCGTTAAGCTTGCAACTTCACGCTTTGCAGCAAACGCCACTGCCTTGCCCGCTGCATCTCTTAGCGGGTGAACACAAACGTCGTTATCATCCGGTGAGTTATCACAACCTAATGGGAATAAGCGTAGAGTATTGGCACACAGACCAAGGCGCTCAAGGGTATCGTTTTTATCTTTATGATCATTCCCTACATCAATGGGCGACCATCACCGACGGTCGAAAAGCACAGCGAAATCATGGTTGGAATAATCAATTGGCGTATGCGCATACTCGCTGTGATCTCAAAGCTCTGCCTTCGCTGGCACTGATGTCGTTTTCGGCGCAATCAAAAATAACGCATCACAATGAGTTATCAATAAAAGACACCAAGATCACATCATCCCCTACCAATATCGAATGGGAAGCCTTGTTTAATCATCCTGAACTTCAGGTTCATGCGCAATGGCAGCGCATGCAAACCCGTCGTTTATCAACCCGTTTTACATCCAATACGGATCAATTAGGTTGGCTCTGCTGCGAACAAGCATACCAGACGCAACACACGGCATATTGTCACTATCAAGAAGCCGAGATAGTCACAACGTGCAATACTAACGTGAATGTTCGGATCCCCAAAAATATAGATACATCCATCATTAATGATGATCAACAACTGCTCTTTGGTCGCTGGAACTGCAATGCGAAACAGAGCTATTTTGACGTATTAGCGATATTTACCAAAACCCCAATCTCTGATGAGAAATACGGTTTAACTCAAATTAAAGCAAAGGAGGTAAACTAAATGGAACACGAGCAGATCTCTGATTTTTTACTAAAATGGCAACGCTTATCTCACGCTATTCTACAGCAAGGGTGCCATAACTTACGCCCCAAAACCAAACAACATCTTGATGAATGGCAACAACAAGCTGCATTACTTGGTTTTCATCAACTCAACGATTATTGCCATGGATTACTGAATCCAACACAGGCTGAGATAACACCTGCAAACGCCTTCCGCCATCTACTGCATTACATGGAAGGAATAAATCGCACTGCAATAGGTTTATATATGCCTAATAATTAAACATGAGTATAATGATTTAATCTCCATGTATAGCATTACCCCATACCACCTCTTTAATAGAGAATTAATAAATAATGAAAATAATAATAATACACTTACTTTTTCTTTTGGCTTTGGTAAACGTTAACGTATCCGTCGCATCGGAAAGCGACGAGAGCATTACGTACCTTGGTAGTTACACCCATAACCGCGCGCCGGCTTTTATTATCCAATTTTCAGAATTAGCACCCAACCCTAATTCTGTCACTATTAGTGAAACAAAAACCAAGAAAGCCTTACCAAATAACTGGATACTCAATAAGAGTAAAACGGCGTTGATCTATACCGATATTGAGGTGGGTAAATCCTATACCATCACCTTAAATAAGCCACTTAGCTACAAAAAAAATACCCAACATGACGTGATTGTTTACGAAAAAGAACCGTCTGTTGATATTGTGGGTCGAGGTCCTATTGTCCCTATTTTTGGCAAACGTACACTGCCAATTTCAACCATTAACGTTGAGCAAATATCGGTTGAAATACTCAAAGTGACGGATCCTGCACTGCTACTCAATAGCACGCATTACTCAGAGTCTCCAAGCCGCTGGAAGCTAAGAGAATTAACAAAAGCGACCACACCAGTAACGCATTTAAATTTCGATATCGTTAAAACAGAAAAAAACACATCGCAATACACCGAGCTTCTACTACCAAAATCGCTAGAAAGCGGTTGGTATTTACTGGCAATAAAACCAACAGGTAACTTTGATTATAACAGTGAAAAAGTGCTGCACGTCGCACTCACCGACATCGGCATTCAAGCGAAAGTATTTCCTCATTCCCTCACCGTTCAATTAGCGTCGCTATCCAGTTCAGATCCAATACAGCAAGCGTCTGTCAGCATTTATCATAAAAATGGCAAACAAACGCAATTAGGTCAGATTGAACAGCATATCGGCACTTTTAATTACAACGTTAAGCAAGGCGATATCTTATCGGTGAAAAAAGGAGAGCAAATTAGCTACCTTCCTTTGCGTGAACTTCCTTTGGATCTCTCAGATTACGCCGTCTCTGGACGTGAATACCAAGATGTCGACGTATTCACCTACTCCAATCGCGATTTATTCAAACCGGGTGAAACACTCCCTTTAAACTTATTGTTACGCAACAGTGATGGTCAATTAGTTCAAGATGTAAACCGTCTTTTCATTGAATACATCAAGCCAGACCAAACCGTTGCTCGTAGCCGATGGTTACAACAACAAGACGCAAAAGGTTATTACCAAGATACTTATCAAATACCCGCTAATGCACCGATGGGAAAATGGATCGCGCAAGTTAAATTACATAAAGATGCAAACAAACCCATTGGTCAATTTAGCTTTAATGTGAATGAATTTGTTCCTGAGCGAATGGATCTGACGGTGGATTTAGCAAAAAAAATCACCCCAAATGCACAACATACCTCTGTCAACTTACACGGAAAATACCTTTTTGGTGCTCCCGCGTCTAAAAATACAGTAAAAGTGCGTAGCCATTATCAGCCAACCCATTACTTTGATACCGATTATCGCGATTTCTACGTAGGTGAATCTTTCTCGATTTCGGCTTGGAATGATGTACCTAGCGTCAACGACATCACGCTGGATGAAAAAGGTGAACACGTATTGTCACTCCCTTTACTTAGCCCATCATTAATGAAATCACCGGTGAATGCACGCTTTACCTTTGAGTTACAAGAGACTGGCGGCGCAACCGTTTCACGCAGTCAACAGCGTCAACTTTGGTCAGATAAAGCCATTGCCGGCATTAAAGCACCAAGTGATAAAATTGACTCTTATTCAGACGTACTGTTTGAGTTCGCCTTATTAAATGCCTCTGGTGATGCTCTGATCGCAGGTGAGATGGATTACACCCTTGAGCGTAATATGGGTGGCTATTACTGGATTTATAATGAAAATTCAGGATGGTCAATTCGAGGTGATGACGAATGGCGCCCTGTGAGCTCTGAAAAAATCACCACCCGAGCAGGAAAAACAACCCCACTCTCTCTTAACGTTGAATGGGGACGATACCGTATCACCCTACTCACAAAAGATGGCGTAAGAACGCGTCTACCATTTAGAGCAGGTTGGAGTGACGATGCAACTATCCACCCCGTTAAACCTGACCAATTATCAATCACTTTAGATAAAAAACACTATCGTATTGGTGATACTGTTGCCGTTACGATTTTTAGTAAACAAGCTGGCACACTGCAACTTAACCTCGATGCAAATAAAACATTACAAAGCCAAAACCATCAAGTGATCGCGGGCGAAAACACATTTACCATGACGTTGGATGAGGAAGCGAATCGTCACGATCTTTACCTCACAGCCACTTTGGTAAGTACACCCGATGCGAGCCAAAATCCAGCCAATGCGCCGCTGCCTCAGCGATTCTTTGCCATTGCACCCGTATTGCTAGACCGCAGTGATCGCATTCTGCCTATCAGCATTGAGCATAGTGACAAGTTACTGCCATTACAAACAGCAAACATCACTGTAAAACTCAATAAACCAACAACAGAAGCAACATGGGTAACCGTATCCTTAGTCGATCGAGGGATCATCAACCTATCCAATTATCACATTCCACAAATCGCACCTTGGTTCTTTGACCATAGACGCTACCAAGGGGATGTTATCGACCTCTATTCTCATTTTTATCAAACACGACCAGACTCCTTCATGACAGCTCATCGTTATGGTGGTGATCAGGAAATGAGTCTGAACATTAATAATGACGAATTAGTAGAAAGCAAAACCATCACAATGATGTCTAAGCTTGTGCAATTTAGTCCGAATGGAGAAGCGACGATATCGTTCGACCTTCCTGACTACAATGGCCAAGCGCAAGTGGTGGCAATGGCATTTAATGGTGACCAATTTGGTCAAGCAGAAAGCAACGTCACCATTGCGACTCCTATCGTAGCTGAACTGTCAGTTCCTCGCTTTTTATCGCCGAAAGACACTAGTCAAACCTATGTTGAAGTGTTTAATACTTCAGGGTTGAAACAAAAAATTTCAGCCAAAGTCACCGTCGACGACCAATTAACCTTAACAGGCGAACATTCATTTAACATTGATTTAAAAGACGGCGAACGCCATGGACAATCGGTTGTTTTTGATATCAACCCTATTCTCGGTAGCACAGCTTCAACAACGATCGCCTTACATATTTCGTCAAAAGATGAAAAGGGCAAGACATTCGAACAAACCCGAGAATGGACGATCCCTGTTAGAAGTTCACAGCCTGTAATTAGCCAAAGAGAGTTAATCACATTAAGTACAAAAACAGATGATGCTAAGGCTCACGAATATCAGTTAATGAATGCTCTGTGGCGAAGCTACCTGCCAAGTAACAATCCAATGGCTTTAGTGAGTTATTCACTGACACCACAACTGAATATTAGCGATTATGCCGAAGGCTTATTCAGCTACCCTTATGGATGTGCCGAGCAAACAACCAGTAGAGGTATGCCATGGTTATTGAATGATAACACCCTAACCCCATTTAAAAATAATGCCCGAGATCTGCTCACTGACAGAGAAATCGTAGAAGAATCTATCGCTCATTTATCCACCATGCAAAAAGCCAATGGTAGCTTCTCGCTATGGAATAAATTTGGCCGCAGTGATACATGGTTAAGTATGTATGTTACTGAATACTTACTAATGGCAAATCAAGCCTTCCCTGAGTCTGTTCCTTCACAAATGCTCACGCTAATCAAGGATAATTTACGTAATACAATCGGAAAACAAAATACAATATCATCAAGCCATTTCTATGCATTATGGCTAGGGACAAAACAAGGGATCGTGAATAACAGCCACTTATACAGTGCTGATAAAATCATTAATGCGAACACAAGCCATTATGTATCACCCCTTTCTTATGCGCATATTGGGGGGGCATACTTATTAAATGGTAGAAGAGTCTCAGGTGAGCATTATTTAAATAAAGTATTAACACCATCGCCAATATCACGTCGAAATCATGACGAGTATGAATATGGCAGCCAACTCAGAGACATCGCCCTCACTATTACTGTATTGAATGATGTGGAGCGTGTCATCAAATTGAGTAACGAGATGGTGATGTTAAGAAACCGCCTTGCGATTACCGCTATGGAACTGGCCAATAAAAAAAGTTACCTAAGCACACAAGAGCGAATTGCACTGATACGAGCAGGGATTGCACTACGCCAACATGCTCTAGACCTTGTCGAATTAAGCATTAACGATCACGATCAAGTGACACAGATCCGCGAACAAGGCATGAATCAAAAACAACTAAACGCAGGTGCGATAATAACCAATATGAGTGATCTACCCGTTTTCTTACAAGTCGCCACCTCTGGCCTCATCAAAGAAAACGCTGTCGCATCCACGTTAGCCTATGAAAAAGCCAGCCGTACCTATCGCTTTGAAAATGGAAAACCTTACCGTGGTGAACCATTAAAAATAGGCGATAAACTGATTGTCTCTGTTCACTATAAATTGGAGCAACACGTTCCATTGGCATTAATTGTGGAATATTTACCGACTGGTTTTGTTCTAGAACATCCTGAATACACCAACAGTAATCAGATAATTAATGCCGCTAAATTAGACAAAACTAGCGATTGGTCCATGCTTGAGTATCGTAATGATCGTCTAATTGCATCAGCGTCTCTGCGCAAAGACCACCAATACGTAATTAATTATGTATTACGAGCTGAAACACCGGGGATATCGAACATTCCAGCGATCTTTATTGAAGAAATGTATCAACCTCAAAATATGATTTACAAACCTTACTCTGGTTTTAAACAGTTTGAAATCATTCAATAAAGACGCCGATATGTCATCTATTTATTCAAGAATGTCTGCTGTGTTTCAGCAGCATTCTTTTTTCCATTGGATTCGTCGAGCGATCATCACGATCGCTCTTTTACTGATCTCTGCATTTTTTATTGCGCACTATCTCTCGCCTTTAGATCTTAAACAGCGCTTAGACAGTGCCACAACCATATACAGCAAAAACGGCGAAGTATTGCGACAGTTTGCTAACTCAAAAGGGACTTATCGATTACCTATTACTCACACTGAACAAGAAGGCCGAATTACTCGTCCAGTCTCTTCAGATTACCTTACTGCCTTATTAGAGTATGAGGACAAATACTTTTACTATCACCCCGGCGTCAACCCATTCTCTTTAATAAGAGCCATGGCTCAGCATGCCGTTTATGGTGAAGTGATCTCTGGAGGCTCCACCCTTACCATGCAAGTTGCGCGTATGTTTTACCCTTATAAACGATCATACCGTGGTAAAATTGAACAAATATTTCGTGCACTGCAAATTGAATGGCATTTCAGTAAAGAGGAGATTTTAGATCTCTACCTTACTCACACCCCAATGGGCGGCAATATTGAAGGTGTTGAATCTGCCTCTCGACGATATTTTGGAAAATCCGCCAATGATCTCAATACAACCGAAGCCATTCTTTTGGTTGTACTGCCACAACGACCAAGCGCCACTCGTCCAGACCGATACCCTGATCGTGCCCTCGCCGCACGCAATAAAGTGCTCATACGCACCCAACACGCGCTCAAGATCTCAGATCAAGCACTGCAAGATCTACTCGGCGCACCATTAGAAGCCAAGCGGTATTATCAAGACACCATAACCCCATTATTGGCACGTCACTTAGCATCAGCAACACCACAACAACGCACTTTTCATACCTTTATTGATCACACTCTTCAATACAGTATTGATAAACTTATTCGCCAAACCGCGTTGCATTGGCCTAACCGTTTATCCAGCGCTATTATTGTAATGGATAACGCAACCGGTCATGTCATTGCGTATAAAGGCTCGGCCGATTTTTCAAATTTTGAACGCTATGGACACGTGAATATGGCACTCGCCATTCGCTCACCAGGTTCCACCTTAAAGCCTTTCATCTACGGCTTAGCGCTTGAGCAAAACATGGTGCACAGTGGCAGTCTATTAATGGACATTCCCCACACTTATGGGGATTATCAACCACAAAACTTCAATCGTTATTTTAGTGGGCCTATACGCCTCGATACCGCGTTGCAGCTATCAAAAAACGCCCCTGTTGTGCAAGTGCTTAACCACGTTGGCGCAGACCGTTTTATTGATTTATTAGAAAAAACCAACCTTACTTTTGATATACAAGACGCCAACCTAACCATTGCTCTTGGTGGTATTGGTACCAATTTAACCAGCCTTGTAAGCTTATACTCTTCACTTGCTCGACATGGTAAAACCATTAATCCAAGGTATACCGAATCGACAGCAATACAAGAAACAAACTTACTCTCACCCGCCGCCAGTTGGATACTCTTTGACACCTTATCAAAGATCCCACCACCCAACCGATTTAGTGCCGCACATCACCGACAAATTGCTTGGAAAACAGGGACAAGCTATGGATTTAGAGACGCTTGGTCCATTGGTGTTAGTGCTCAATATACGGTAGGAGTATGGGTTGGGCGTCCTGATGGCGCACCAAATGTAGGTAAAACAGGCGCAAAACAAGCCGCCCCGATTATGTTTGATATTTTTGATCAGCTGCCACCAGAGTCCATCGATGTCATGCAACCTGATACAGTGAAACAACACACCACATGTTGGCCAAGTGGTTTGCTCAACGCCCAAGTAAAAGAGCAAGATTGTCTCTTACCACAACCAGCATTTGTGATTGATGAGCAAGCACCGCCGACATTAAGAATGCGAGAAAGCTACACCAACTTACATCAATGGCCAGCGCCGTTACAGCAATGGTCATTATCACAGAACCGACCATTAACGACGAAAAAAACACCCGAAGCGCGTCCAATAAAGATATTAGCTCCAGAGAATAACACCCATTTTTTCCCGTATATCGGACAACGCATCACCTTAACGTCGACTTATGATACGGCTCGCTGGTTCATTGATGACACACCATTAACAACCACAAGCCTGTCGTTTGATGATCTAAAAACAGGTCAATACAGACTAACAACCTGTAGCCAACAATGTGACAGCGTGATCATTCATGTATCAAGATAAAGCCGCGACCATTGAAAAACAATGACATTTGATGGTTGATTACCACTCAACGGCATCACAGCAAAAAACCACATCAAGGGCGATATTATACGTCGCCCCTGATTTCACCCCATCCGAATGTACTTTTATTTTCTCAAATAAATCAGGCACTAGCTTATCTTTTAATGATTTATGTAACCCATTAAGAGATTGACGCACAAAATCTTTGGTTAATGTGGCTAATTCTGAATGATCTTTTTGTCGCCATTGCCCCTCATCTTCTAAGCCCATGGTTTTATACAAACGCACATCGGCTTTCATCTTATCTAACACATTTAAATAATCTATTGTTTGTGTTTTATCGTCCTCAAAATAACGATCCAGTGTCGCTTTTCGATTATCCTTAAGTAAAAAGAACAGATAAATAGCCAGATTCTTACCCGTCAGTGGAATTTTAATACCCGCGACTTCTACCGTCTTTTCTTTCGTTGAAATACTCACTTTAACTTGCGTGTTATTGGCACTATTTAACGCCGACACGGTTTTAGAAAATGAATGCGTTTCCATTTGATTAATAATGCACTCATCCACCTGGCGACGCATGCGCACAAATGGAATTTCAGCTAATGTTACCGTCGCCTCTTTGGCATTAATGGTTTTACCTTGCTTACCTTGAATAAAACAATCAACAGGCGTTGGGTAATAAAAATCACGGACAAACTCAAACTCATCACCCACAAAAACATGGCTTAACACATCTTGCTCTCGGCCATACAATGACATCGCATAACCCATGTAAAATGCCATGGTTTTACGGCCGCCCGCAATAGAGGCGTGAATAGCCACCTCATTATCTTGAGTTAACAATGCCACTTTACGTGTAATAAAATCCGCCATAATGGATTGGTCATCAACGCCTTTCGCATCCACAAGCGCATTGCCATTCTCATCAGAAATCACCCAGATATGGTCACAATTAAAAGCAATAGGTGGCAAGTGATAATCAGCCATTAACTTACCCCAATGCCCTTGCACAAACAGCCCTTCTTCTAGCGTCTGTTTTGAATCTTCGGTGGTAATAACATACACCGCTTCAGGAATGGGTTTACCTTGCGTATGCAGGGCGTAAATGGTCTCAGTTAATACTTGGGGACTGGCGCCAGTAACGGCGATAAGGATATTTTTCATGGGGCCTTTAAATGTAAAAAGGGTAACAATTATTATTACCCTTTATTGGTCAGTTACTTATTCATTTCTTTAAATTGGGCTTCAATGATTTCGCCTTCTTGTCGCCAAAGATTAAATTTATCTCTACGAACTTCTTGCATTTCAATACAATCTTTCAATTCACACATTGATTGCATTAATTCTGATTTTTTAGGAAAAAATGTAACCATGAAATTATCACTATCGATAATACTTAACAATTCTTTACGTTGATTTTCAAAATCACCAACCATGTTATCTATTGATTTTATAAACTCTTGTTGTTTTTTGTGCTCACTCCATGAACTCCACATTTCAAGCGCAACACCAACAAAAAGTAATGCTCCATTAATACCTTTAGCTAAATTAACAGCTCCCCAAGGTTTAAATTTAAGCATTTTAGCAAGGTCTACTCCCACCAATTTACCAGCACTAACTAAACCATCACGAGCTAATAAGATATTTTTATTATTAATAAAGTTACCTTTTAGTACAAAATTCACCCCCTGCTTACCCATCAAGGTGACGGTTTCATTATAACTCTTCACTTCGTTAGATATATTAGTTTGTAATTGCTGTATCTCACCAGAAAGCGTACTTATTTGGGCATCAAACTCATTTTGAATTCGAGTATTCAATACCACTCCCTCATTACCGATTTCACGCTCAAAGAAACTAGCAAAGGTATTAATGTCACATCCTTTAACTTGCAAAATTAGATTAGAAAAAATTTTCGAAACAAATTCTCTTAAACCACAGCGAACTTCAACAATTCGAGTGTCGATAAGGTGCATTTGTTTCTCTAATCTGATGTTAATAGTACGAAGTCTTTCTAATTCCTCGCCTATCTTTTCATCATTCTGAATTGCTATTGGTAACTGGCGGATAAGCACATCTCGAATCACACTATTCTGAGCTTCAAGTGCAATAGCCATTTGCCCACCATTAGATTTGATTTTTTCTAATGTCGCTGTTTGTAATTTTTCAATATGAGAAAGCGCCTTAAATTTCTGGCTGTTATCTAGCCAATATTCAGTTCCCATATCAAAAGGATTTGCAGCCACTGCAACAATTGATAAATTATTTTGCTCTTCTTTATTTAGATGCAAAATATCATTTAATCTTTCTGCTACATTTTGATGTTTGATATTAAAATTCTGGCGATAGTCCCATTCATCCTCTACATCTGCGACTTCATCAAACCGACTCAACACAAATACTGTTCTTGATAACAGATTTAAATCACGAAATAACCAATTTAAGTCATCTGAATGACTCGCTTTAATCGGATTAGTTGAATTCATGACATATAAAATTAAATGAGCCTCACTCACATATTGCTTTGTAATATCTTTATATTGCTCTATTTGTGCAGAACTTGTATTCAACTTCTCTTTAAAGCCAAATAAACCTGGAGTGTCAATTAATTCACAATTTTCATCAACATTATAAATTTTTACGGCATCAGAAGATTCTTGATGACTAATATTCATTGTTTCAGTATCAAGTTTTTCCATCCAGGCAGCGGCAATTGATGTTTTACCTTCAGAAAAGCCTCCAACCAAAGCTATCTTCAACTTTCCAGAATTAATCGTATTTAGTGCATGGTTTAATTTTTCATGCAAGTTTTCATCAATTCCGGCACCTGCATCTTTGCCTAAATCCAAAAAATTAGTTAACTTATTTAAAATTATTTGAGCCTTTATCTTATTTGCTTCAAATTCTTGAATTGTATTATTCATAATTATGACTCCAACTGCTTACAAATAGAATGTAATTCTTCTTGAGCTAGCT
Organism: Aliivibrio sp. S3MY1; assembly: GCF_028765575.1. GTDB lineage: Bacteria > Pseudomonadota > Gammaproteobacteria > Enterobacterales > Vibrionaceae > Aliivibrio. Next base: position 41,195 of record NZ_JARACO010000001.1, read on the forward strand.
TTAACTTTTTATTTACACTTTCAACATGTGCTATAGAAGTCTCCATTGTCGAGTTAATCGACTCAATATTTGCTTCTACATCCTTCATCATTTGACTTAAATTTGACTCCACATTCATTTCTATATCATAAGCAACATTTTCGATATTCTCATCCGTAGACTGTCGTTGTTGTGATTGTTTATAAGAACTACTAAAAAAGGAACGTACTGCTTTATAAAACTGAAATACTAATGTAGCAGCTGATACAGCAATAACACCCCAACCCACCGGAGTAAAAAACAACAATGCTCCACCACCCACGGCTCCTAATACACCCCAAACATTTACACCATTATTAAACTTAAAATTTAGTGATAAATCATCTTGGTCCATATTGTTAAATGTCGTCATCACCTCACTTGTCTGAGCCTCAAAACGTGCAACAACATCTTTAATTTGTTCTTCAAACTTAGTGAGCTCTAGTTTTATTTTATTTGGTATTTCTTCAATTAATTCATTTTGATATGTCTCGATATTTTGCTTTAAATAGTCTTGAAACTCATCGTTACTAATATCTCGATTTATATCTTTATACGTTTTTTCACGTACCTTAGAACTAAAATCATAAATAAGTTCTTTAGTTTTGTTTCGTAACCTTGAACGCAATAGCTCTACATGTGAATTAAGCTCAGCACTTGTATCGGATAACTCTGAGCGCAATAAACCCAATAAAGGGCCAAATTTTTCTTTCTGTAAACAAGTCACATCCATAAGCGCCATATCAACAACTTGTTTGGCTTTATTTTGATTTGAACGAACAATCTTATTTTTGAAATCATTAACTACGGATTCATTAAACATTTTTGTTAATGCGGTTACATTTGATTTATATAAAATATCTTGTTTATCATATTTAGATAAGAACTTATCTTGTGCGCTTGCATCTCTAGAGCCGGGAAGAAGGCAAGAAGAAGCAGCTAAAAATGCAGGATAAGCACTTAACCCTATATGTTTTTGATAACTATCACCCAAATAATCAATCATTTTAGAATCAAGATCGTCCAGACTCTCTTGCTCACCTTGAGAAATGATCGGTCCCATACCTAATTGAATCGGATTTTGAATACGCTTATTATATATAGTCCAAACTTCTGATTGAGCACCTAAATGTTGTTTTATTTTTTCTAACGTTCCTGGATTTTTTCCATCCCCTTTTTGAGGCGCAGATGCTTTACCTGTAACATAAAAAACAGCATGAGCCTTATGTACTGCCTGCCAAATAGCATCGCTCACTTTACTCTCTTTTCCTTCTATACCAGGAACATCAAGTAAATTAAATCTCGCACCACCAACGTCAAAATAATAGTTTTGTGTTTCTAACGTAAAATCTGAACGACCATTACCAATGATTGCCCCATCAGCAAAAGATTCTGCTGCTTTTGTTTTTTCTTCAATTTCTTTGTTTCTTAATTCAAGACGTTGCAATGCATTACTTAATGTCGACTTTTCATCTATATAGCTTTTAGATTGAGTATTTAGATCATTCTCCGCTTCTTTTGTTAATTTATATGAAGTTTGATATTCTTTAAATTCTGGTATTTTCTTAAATAACCAAATCAACCTTTCAAATAACGTCGCAGACTCTTTTGCTAATTGAACTCTATCCTGTGCTTGTTGAGTTTCAAGCTTTCTATGATTTATAGCTTGAAGTAAAGCACGTTCTTTTTCACGCCAAGCCATATCAAACTCATCAATACGGTTTTCTCCTTCAAGAATTTCAAGGCGCGTTTTTTCAATACATTCTTTAGTAATTCCTGACTTTAATTGCCATTTTAAAAATTTGGCTTGCTGCTCTTTTTTCAGTTCTTCTTTTAATAAAATACGCAACGTTTCAATAATGGTCGATTTACCTGCATTTGTTTCTCCATAAAATGCAATAGTAAAAGTATCCCACTCTGCATTTTCCTCTAAACAATAAAGCTGCTCAGTTACTTGAGTATGCAGTTTATCTAGAATCTCTCGACCCGCTTCATTAGCATCTCTGATTGAAGTATCTTTTGTTGTGCTATTTAGTCTTAGTATCAACTCATCAATGATATTCTGTATCTGTTGATACACCTTTTCAGGTTTATAGCTATTACCCATCATTCTTTATTTTCTCATTTTATTAGATTAAATCTTGTCTTTAGCCTAGCCATTTCACAAAGCGAGCCACTATACAACACGATAGATTAGTGATAATTATGTTATTAACCTCAACTAAGACACTGGTCACGCTTTATAAAGCTGACCGAGTAAACAATCATCTATTCGGTTAGTTAATAATAAAATAATCTCTGGCATTTTTACTTTTATAAGCTTACAAAAAGCCCACTTTTGGTGAGTAGGCATCTTGTTTAAGAGACGGAGAAAATACCAAATAAACTGAAAGACTAGAGATCCGGTTAATGCCATTCAGGTGAGATTGATGCTTATTGATATAAATCAAACTAAGTACTGATTTGTTTTTAACAAAAAATCTTATTTCAAAATCAAAAAAAACATAATCATTTGAATTTCATACCTTAAATCATTGTAGAACACTTGAAATTTGACCATTAAAGTAATGTTAATTATAGTCAATAATTAATTTAATTAACCAAGTTTTGACATTAGAGTCTTCTATTATGTACTTGAGTAAATTATCTTAATTTTGGGTGTTTTTAAGTGCCTTTTGTATTTATTTTTACTCTAAAACAAATAAGCCATTAATAACTAGGCTGCGTTTAGAGTTTTAAATCTAAAATAAGAACACCTATCATAAACATTTAAAATACTTATGATTAACAGCTGTTTTTTTTGTTTTACTGCACTTGTTTTTTAGTTGATATTAATTTCAGGAATAAAGAGATTGAAATAAACTCTTTTTATTGAACGAGACATACAAACTATAAATAAAGTGTATTTATGAAAATTAACTTATCTTTTGATGTGGATGTAGCAGCAAGACAACGTATAAATACTATTTTTGATGGCTTCAAACATTTTTATGTTTCATTTTCTGGAGGGAAAGATTCTGGTGTACTTTTAAATTTGATTATTGATGAATCCAGAAAGAGAAATCGATTACCTGTCGATGTATTGATCATAGATTTAGAAGCTCAGTATAAAAATACCATTGAATATATAGAGGAAATGGTCTCAAAAAAAGAAATAAATGCGTTTTGGATTTGTCTTCCTCTTAGTTTAAGAAACTCAGTTTCACAGTTTCAGCCTAAATGGATATGCTGGAACCCCTCGTTTCAAAATAAATGGTTACGAGATTTTCCAAAAAGTAATTCAGTAATAAAAGATATGACTTATTTTCCTTTTTATACATTTGGTATGGAATTTGAAGAATTCGTATTTGAATTTTCTAAATGGTATTCATCAATGAAAAACTCACAATGTGCCTGTTTTATTGCCATACGTGCTGATGAATCATTAAATAGATATAGAACAATTAAAAATAAGCATAAGAGTAAATACCTTAATTTTAAATGGACAACCAAGGTTGGTGAAAATGTTTATCATGCTTATCCAATATACGATTGGAAAGTGACCGATATTTGGATAGCTAATGGAAAATATCAATATTCGTATAATAAAATATATGATTTGATGCACAAGGCCGGTGTTTCATTAGCACAGCAACGCTTATGTCAACCTTTTGGTGATGACCAAAGGAAAGGCTTGTGGTTATATCAAATACTAGAGTTTGATACATGGCAAAAGCTTGTAGAACGTGTAGAAGGATGCAATTTTGGCGCTAGGTATAGTAAAAGCCAAGGTAGAATTTTAGGCTATTATAAATTTGATTTACCAGATGGGTATACTTACAAAACGTATAGTAAATACCTGTTAAAAACCATGCCTCCACATTTAGAAAAACATTATAGAGTAAGAATATTTCAATTTTTATATTGGTGGAGAAAAAATAAAAACAAAACAGGTATTTATTCAATTCCTGATTTTGGTGATAAGAAATTAGAGTCTGCTAAAAAAATCCCGAGTTGGCGAAGAATATGTAAGGTTTTAATAAAAAATGATTACTGGTGTTATGGGTTATCGTTTGGTCAAAATAAAAGATTAACTAACTTATATATTGATACTTATGAAGATTATATTACTGGTAGAGGTTATGTATGAATGAACTTGAAGATCTATTGGTTATTTTAAATCAAATTGAAAATATGAAACTATCACATTTAAATATTAAAAATCGGGTTGATTTATTTAATCAGTTATCCGATATAGCCTACAGAATTATTGATATTGCACATCCAATTTTAAATGTTAAATTAATAAGTTCAAGTTCAATTAAAAATAATGATTACAACCCTAATATTATGGCGCCGCCTGAGTATAAGTTATTAAAACAATCAATTAAAAAAGATGGTTTAACCATGCCAATAGTTATATCTAAACATGATAATGAACTATATGAAATAATTGATGGTTCGCACAGGGTTAAAATCATAAAGAATAACCTTGATATTAAAAATTCATTTCACAGCCATATTCCAACTGTTATTTTAACAAAAAATCATACCGATAGTATGGCGTCATCAGTTAGACATAATATTGCAAGAGGGGTACATCAAGTTGAGTTAACTTCAAACTTAATAATTAAATTAAAACAGTCATCATGGACTAATGAGAAAATATGTCAGGAATTAGGGATGGAACCTGATGAAGTATTAAGAATGCAACAAATCACAGGATTAGCTCATGCATATAAAGATGAAGATTTTTCTTTCGCATGGAGGTAAAAAATATGGAGATTCATATGATTAAGAAATTATTAATATCTAGCATTTTAATAGCGATATTACCAAAACACGCTATAGCCGCTGATATACCAACAATAAACAAACCGTATAAAAGTAGTGAATCTGGTTTACTGGCAACTAGAGGTTCTCTTAACGGTGTAGTAGATCGTGTTAATGAAAATTTTACCGTGGTAAGCGATAATTTAGCTGCCGCAGGTAATGCTATCCAAACAAACCATGAGGCAATAGTCGCAGCTCATGCGAGTAATGCTGCTGCCTCTGCAAGTTTAGATCATGATATTAATGCCGTAAAAAGTGATTTAAACAAAGTTGGAGAAGCGATTCAAGCAAACCACGATGCATTAGCGAATAGTTCAGGTTTGATGGATAGCTCATATACTAATGACTAGAATAATATGTTTAAAGATTCTATCAACAATCTTCAATCTCAAATTGATAAAAATAGAAAATTATCATCACGAGGTATTGCCGGAGTTGCTGCAATGACAAATATCCCGACATTAACCGATGGCTCATTTTCAATTGGCATGGGTTATGGCTATTTTGATGGTCAAGATGCGTATGCTTTGGGTATTTCAAAGTCTTTTGAATCAGGGATTGCTGTAAAAACATCATTAGCAACTGCAGGCTCAAAAGATACGACATTTGGTGTCGGTGCAAGCTACCGCTTTAGATAATAATACTCATTTTATTCCAAACTAAAAAAGCACGTTGGATTGCGTGCTTTTTTGTGAGTGAAAAATGTATCCGCCTCATAATACTAAAAAGCGAGCGTTTCTGGTTTATGCCATTTACTTTTATCGCTGTTGATCTCAAATGGCGTGATCCATAATTTATGGCCGTCATCTAAATCAAAAAAAATCGGCAACGCCTGAGTAAAGTTGGCTTGCATTGGATAAATGAGCACCACATCGTTGCCATGTTGCTCGTCTGCGTTTCTTTTAAGGTATTTCTTCGCATAGGCAAACATTTGATAAACGTCAGATTGAGACAAATTGGCGTTGCTTATTTTACTATCAAGCAGCTTCCATTTGGTGTCTAACACTGCCACGTTTCTCTTATCGTGTTTGATTAATAGATCAGGGCGAAGGCTGAACTTCCCTTTCTGTTGATACCTTGCCAAATGCTCCCCTGTGGCTTGAGTTTCTAATTGAAGTGTTGGATGCGATTGTGCCAATTCTGCCTTGATGATCTTAGCGACGTAATCTTCAAACACCTTCTCCATTGGGAACAAGAGTGAAATCGCATGATGCTCCCCCTTCATGGTTTGTGGTGAGTAGCCATTTAAGATCAACTGACACCATTGCAACGGCACATCATAATGATTCATGCCTCGGCCTGATTTCACCTTCGAAAAATCCGATTTATGATCATGGCTTTTTGGCACTTCATGAAACACAAATGCCAACTCTTGCGCTAGCTTTTGGTTGGCAGCACTGCGAGCCAGTGATTTCACATTGAGTAACGCAGAGTGAATCAAACGGTTTGCAGGTCTATCAAGCAAGAACTCATCATATTCACAGTAAAATTTGTGTTTATTGATGAAATTATGACGAAGTTGCTTGCCGACATTCAGCTTACCTTTTAAATACGCGAGATTGTCTTCACGGCGTACATAATCACTGCGTAATCCTCGTTTTACCAAGGTGTTTACCGAGTGTAAAAATTGCCCTATAAACACCTCAAGCAATGGCATTTTTTGATGAGTGATGTTGGCACTGGCGGTTTGAATGTGGGAAAACCCTTTTAACGCCCTAAGCATGGTTAAGAGTGAAGCCCGCGCTTGGTCTTCTCCCTCCTCCTCATTTGTGCTTTTGCCTATTTTTGGCAACACTTCAATTTGGGTTTTATCGGGTGTGAAAATAACCCCTGCGTAATTTTGTACTTGCAGCACTTCCATGCCATCAAGACTGCGCAGCTTTAGTAACTTTCGGTCACTCTCATCCCCTAAGCACATACGCTTTAAGTAATCGTAACTGCTTGCTGATACTTTTTGCACACGAGAATGCGCCTCGGCTCTGTCGTCTTTTGCGACAAAACCAAACTCAAACAAGGTGATTTCTTTTTTCGCTTTCATTACGCGTTACTTAATTGATGCATAAACAGCAACATAGGCCTGTGGATTATCCCAAACCGAGTTTTTTCCATCAAACGCCATTAAGGTGTAACATGTTTTGCTCTCTTCATAGGTTTCTAAACCGTGGTTAGAGCCAAACAATGAATCATAAGATTCGTTATGCTTTTTAACAAAGCGGATCTCGTCTGATTTTTGATTATCCCCTAATACAAGGCGGATCTTATTCCAATCGTCATAGAAATACTCTTCTAGCAATGGGATGATTTTATTTTTAAACGCCGCTTTTAGCAGTTTGAAAGCTTTATCTTCGTCTTGCTCATTGTAGACAGGGAATAAGAAAGCGTGACCCAAGGTATGCTCACGATCATATAAAGCTTCTATGCGTTTATTTAGGGCGTTAAGTAACCGAGTAAGATCGATACCTTTAATCTGTTTGTTATTAAATAATTCAGGCTTTGGCATCATTTCGATAAAATCAAAACGACGACGCAGCGCGGTATCCATCATAGCGAGAGAGCGATCGGCGGTGTTCATGGTGCCGATGATATGCAAGTTATCAGGTACTGAGAACGTATCGCCAGAGTACGGTAACACAAGCTCTATTTCTTCTTCTGCTCCTTTACGCTTTGATGGCTCAATAAGCGTGATCAACTCACCAAAGATCTTAGAGATGTTTCCTCGGTTAATTTCGTCGATGATGAGGACGAAATTCTTACGCTCTGTATGAACCGTATTCGTTTGATTTGAATAGGCAGACAAATGCTTAATTAATGAAGAATAATATGGATTTAGACCGCCTTTTATTTCACGTTCACCATTAAATACCGCTTTTAACGTTTTTACACTCAGTGAATGAGTTGAATCACCTTTGTCTTTCTCAAATCTAATCGTATTATTATCGACATCCGTAACAGTAAAGAAAGTACGAACGGTATTAACTTTAATGCCATTTTCACCTTGTGATAGCGCTGTAAGAAAATTCGCCCATAGTGAATCAAAATCACGGTCACTTTCTACGGTTTTAGTTACTCGATATTTATCTGCGTCTTCTGAGATCGTTTTAAAAATGCCATCTTTTTCATAATAGGCTATTTGATTACCTTCAGTTTTAGCACTTAACCCTTCAACAAATTCTTCATAGCCGTAGCTTTGATGAAAGGTAACAAAGCGAATGCGTTTATCAGCAACCAAACGGACATATTCGGCTTTTAATTCATCACGGGTAGCCCATGTAAACGTTGGTTCTGCGGCTTTTACTGCGGCTTCAATGGTGTGATAGGTTTTACCTGTACCCGGAGGGCCGTAGAGGATTTGGTTTAGAGGTGACATGGTGTTTTCATTACTCGCGGTGAAAAATGGCTCAAGTGTGGCTTGTGATGAAGAAATAATTTTCTCGATTGTAAAACCCTGCTTAATCGCTTGTTGATAAAAGCCCTCTACGTTTCCAACGCCCCATTGATTACTCACATAAATGGTTATGCCATCGTGAGTGAGTAAACGATCTTCTGCTTTATTGTAAAATCGGTTTTCAACGTCACTGCTCTTACTTAACCTCTCATCGTACTCTTGCTGAGTAATAAATACGTTACCATTCTTATTTTGTAGAGAGCCGGGAAATATCTGCTCTAGTTGCGCTAACGTAGCGTCATAGCGTTCGATATAAGTAGCAACAACAGCATGAACTAATCGGCCTTTTCCATATACACTTTCTTCAACTCTGTATTTTGTGTTATCTCTTGCCATTTTTCTTTATTCCAACCTAAAAAAGCACGCCATTTGACGTGCTTATTATGTTTCATAGCATGTAAATGAGCTTTCACAGCACCAAAAACTCAAATCTTCATCTACTCGTATTTATTATTGTGATCAACCACCACACAGCAAAATAAACTAACTCGTAGCTATAGAATACACACCGCCCTTCGATACTATTTTTTGATCTTGAAGGAGCTTATCTATCACTAGCTCGACCTTTTCTTTCATTGTTTTACTCGTTACAGAAAAACCAAAAGTTTCAGTGACAGATTTAATTAACTCATCATGATCAATCGAGAAAGTATCTCCAACAACCTCAAATGCAGCGACGGCAATTTCATCATCTGGGACAAACTCAAACTTACGTTCATTGTTTGGTAAAGTTTGACGGTTACGCACTATCACTTCAGCTCCCAGGATCTTGACAAAGTCACCATCGAGCTTGATTTCGCCCCTATTTGCTAACTGATTTAACGTATTATTAATTGTTCGCGTAATTCTTGCACCTGCACGAGTGGCACCTACCGCGGACAACAAACGTGTAGTTAACAATTTGGTATGCATCGGCGATTCCGCATAAAGTACCGTCATGATATCCGTTGTTAAACGGTGAGTTGAAACATCATGAATAGCTTCCCCTAAACGAAGAGATAACTGGTTCAGCGCGCATTGGGCGTATTCTGCTTTCGATGAAGCCTCTTCTACAGCGATACGTTCTATCTGGGCGGTGTCTTTCTTAGGTTTTGACTTTGGTTTCAATGCTTCAGAATCATCATAGTTACGATAAAATGCTTCTGCTTCTTTCAATGCATCACTCATACGTTCCGTTTCACGGTGGCGATTTCTAAACCAATCCGTACTCCAAATACGATGAAAACGCCATCCTAAACCTTCCAACACGCTTTGACGAATACGGTCACGGTCACGTGCACTCTTAGAGCTATGGTAAGTCGCTCCATCGCACTCTACTGCCAACATATAACGTCCAGGCTTGTTCACATCGCGCACGGCAATATCAATATAAAAACCAGCGCAACCTACTTGTGGTTCAACCTTATAACCTAAACCACGGATCACAGATATTACCTCTTCTTCAAACGGAGAATCGGGCTCTTTACCTGTTTCCTCTCGCTTAACCAACTCTTTCGTTACCGCGTAATGCAAGAAGTTCTTCAAAGCACGGACACCAAAAGGAGATGCGTCTGTCGTTGGCATTTCTTCTGCTTTAAAGTTGCTGAACACTTCCATACACATACGCGCACGAGAGATAAGCACGTTTAATCGACGCTCTCCCCCCTCACTATTTAATGGACCGAAACTCATTGGCAAGCGACCTTCATTGGTCTTGCCATAACCGATACTGATGAAAATCGTATCGCGTTCATCACCCTGCACGTTTTCTAAGTTTTTAACGAAAAATTCTTCGCCTTCTTCATGTTCACCAAAAAAGCTTTCAAGATCAGGATTCTGTTTTCTCAGTTTTTCAACTTCAAGCATGATAGCATCACGTTGTGCGGTACTAAATGCAACCACTCCCAATGTCTGTTCAGGCTCGGTACGAGCATGTAACATCACGGCCTCTGCAACCGCTGTAGCTTCACCTTTGTTACTACGAGATCCACCACGATCATAAGTTGTTTCAGGTAAATAATTAAGCGAAAGACCTTTAGCATTTGGGTTAATGCCTGATGATGGGAAGATCATCAATTTATTGTCATAAAACTCTTGGTTAGAGACAGCTATCAAAGACTCATGTCGGCTACGATAGTGCCATTTCAGCATGGTTTCTGGTGTGCCTGACGCAAGGAACATCCCAAGAATGCTCTCCATGTCGGCTGTTACACTCTCTTCGGCTTCTTCATCATCTAACACTAGCATCTTGCCAAAGAAGTTAGTTGGCGGCATTTGTTTAGTATCACCGACCACAATCACCTGTTTGCCACGTAAAATAGCCCCTAAAGCATCTGGCACTTTAACCTGAGATGCTTCATCAAATATCACAAGATCAAACTCAATCGCGCCCGGCTCTAAATACGTCGCAATAGACATCGGACTCATCATAAAGACAGGTTTAATGCTTTGAATCGCTCGTCCAGATTTATTGATCAAGCGGCGGATCGGCATTTGTCGGCGTTTTTTATTAAACTCACGACGCAGTGTTTCCACTTCACCTCGTGCCGAAGGATTAGGCAAGCGTTGGTATAACTGTTCAACAAGTTGCTCTTGTGAGAAATGGAACAGATTACCATCTATCTCACTAAACTGTTCTAACGCTTTCTCATGTTCTGTGCGATCAAATAAACGAATCTCAGTTGAATTTTCATAGCTGTAATTCGCAAGTTCACTATAAAATTTAAGCTTAAAGCAAATCAATAAAGCATCGGCAGAATATGCCCATGCGTACGCCAATTTACTCCACTCTGTTAAACCATATTCGTCCAATTGCTTCACTAAACGATTAAAACGAGCAAGCTCATATACTTGAACAATTTCCTTACCAATACGTTCAACATTGTCTAATGTCAACGCAGCCGTTTCTTCAGCAAAACATTCTCGGTTAGATTCCAATATGGTACAGATTTGTTGTACGTTGTCGTTTCGCTTATTAACCAAGCTATCAAGCGATTCGATTGTATTTGTATCTAACGATGAGCTTTCAGTGGTCAGGTGGCAGGCAAGGCTTGGATCTAATGATTCATCTTCCATCCCCTTGCGTGCTTGGTAAATCCATTGCAATGGTTTAAGCAGTTCACCCCAATCGGTTTGATCGTTCTTGTAATGCTCGCCAACAACCGTAATCAGGGTTTGCGCAGTATCTGCAAATGCCGATTGATTCGCCTTGTACTCCAATAAACCATCTATCTGTGCAACCCATTCATTACTGTTACCTGAAAGACCGTTGCGACACATACCCGCGTATGTTGCCTTTGCTTTACGATATTCACCGGATAGGAATCGCCACCACTTCGTGCCTGTTGTGGTTAGTACACCTCTAAGCTGCATCCAATCACTATTAAATGCGGGATCCATAAAGTGAGCGAGTAAGTTGCTCTTTTGCTGTTGCAAGGTAAAGCCTTGATTTGCAAAATCGAGGATCTGCCCTTCTTTACTTTCCCATGCGGCACTATCAACCTTAATTCCTGTCATTACAGGTTTTTCAGCGATAAGACGCAATGACTGTAATGCGCTGACAGCATCTGTGTAAGTGATAACTTTGCGTTCAAAGCCTTGTGATTCAGCTAATGTCGCCACTTTCGTTATCAATTCAATTTGATTTTGCTGCAATTCACCGCAATGCTGATTGAGCGTTTTACTCTCCGCAGGGGAAACTTCTAAGCGTTGAGTTGCCCCATACAGATTAAAACGAGGTGCGCCATGCTCTGCGATGTAATCGACAACTTCCTGCAACTTACCTGTTATTTTGTTGAAATGAGTTGAGCTCCATACATTCAAATCAAGTTCAAATACAGGTAACAAAGAGGCATCAATCTCAAGAGCCTCTATTTCAGTCTCATACTTTAATGCATACCCTAATGCAACTTGATAACTTACCCCTGTGTTGGCAATTGGTTGATTAACCTCAAAGCAATAATCATCAAGCTGTTTACGCAGTTCTACCAACTTTTCGATATCTTCACCGCGCTCTGGTGAACGTGGCGCATGCTGCATCAAGCCAGTATGAAGTGATGTTAGTACTGCTTTTTTGTTGGCTTTGTGCGAGTGCAACTCCAGTACCGCATCACCAATATGACAGTTATCAAGACGACGCTTTACTACATCTAGTGCCGCCATTTTTTCAGCAACAAATAACACTTTTTTATCGTCGGCCAGTGCCTGAGAAATAATATTCGTGATTGTCTGTGATTTACCCGTTCCTGGTGGACCTTGGATCACTAAGTTCGCGCCGGATTTTGCTGCCAGTACCGCCTCGGTTTGGCTTGAATCAGAATCTAATACTAAGTTAATGGCCTCTACTTTGTTAACGTCCATCGGTGTGCCATCAAGTAGATGAGCGTCTGATTCAAATCCGCCGCCGAATAGTTTGGTAATAAGTGAGTGTTGAGACGGTTTATTTCCTTCCGGCCATACGTCGTCAGCTAAATCTTGGTACATCTGGAACTTACCAAACGAGAAGAAACTAAGCGCCTGCTTATCACGTTGTACTGACCAACGAGTTTCTTTGCTGATTGCCTTTTCTATCGCATCCAAGTAGTCGGCTAACAGATATCCTTCTTCTTGCTCTTCAAAATTCGGCAAGGTAATACCAAATTCCATTTTTAATTTAGCAGCAAGAGTTAAGTTGGCACCAAGCTCTGCATCACTATATTGAATTTTGTAGGCATCACCAGCATCACTGCGCACCAGTTCTACGGGAATTAACACCAATGGTGCGTAACGTGCTTTGTCGGAATTTGCATCTTCATACCACTTGATAAAACCAACCGCGAGGTAAAGTAAAGCGACACCCTGCTCTTGCACATAAGTGAGTGCTTCTGTGCTGAGTTTTAGTAAACGGGTTTCTAACGGTTTCTTAAATAACGAGGTTTGTAGTGCGTTATCGTTAAAGCGCTTGGCACCTACTTTATTATCTAGATGTTCGATTAATGCCAACTGTGTAAAGGCTTTATCATCATCCGATTCCAATTCACCGGGTGCAGGTAAAAAAGTCATGGGCTTGTGTGAATTCACCAATGTATCAAACACTTGTATTGATTTTTCATCAACAATGTCTAATACACGAGGACCTTTGCCAAGGCTTAATAAGGTGTTGCCTCGAAGCCCCATATCAAGCAGTTCTTGGCGGCTTTTATCGAAAATCTGTTTTAAGTTGCTGTCCATAACCTAACCGACGTTTTAAGAATATAAGTATTATTGTTTATAAGCGCCCTGTAAAGAATGATGACAAGACGCGTTTTATTTGTTGTTGCAAGTATTGTTATAACTGGCCTAAAAAAGCTTTTTGGGAGAGAGCGTTAAAATTTTCATTGCCTAACATTTCAATATCCTTTCGGATATGTTTCAAATTTTCGGTCATTTGAGTAATTTCAACATATTTTTTTTGCATCGAAAGTGGGAATACAGGAATTGGCATAGCTTTTATGATTCCCATATTTAACCCTGACATAATTGCACCTTTTGTGTTTTTCTCTAGGTAACGTCTCGCTATAGGATGGTATAAAAAATATGAATGCAAAAACTCAGGTAAACACTTACTTTTATCTAAAGTAATACAACATAGATGCTTTGTGTTTATCGCCAAAGGAATATCTTGAGGAACCACAGCACACCTACCACAGGTACCCATTATTGTAATAAGTACATCACCTGGAAGCACAGTATACCTACTCAGTTCTGAATATTTTTCTTGAGATATAAAACGCTCTTTTCCCCATTCAAAGCTATTCTTTACCGCGTTATCTATACCCAGAACCGATACTCCCGATTGAGTAAATTCACTATGTAATAACTGACTACCAAAAGGACCTGTGCGCATACTGCCTTTTCTATTTTCGGCTAACTCTTCAACGGTAGATTCAACCACTTGTCGAATATCACCAAACATATCCAAAAACACGCTGCGCAAAAACTCATCAGCAAGTTCAATGGCTTGTTTACGTTTTTGACAAATCGCATCGGCTTTATCTAAAATCGCCGCGAGGCGTTTTTGTTCTTCTAATGGTGGGAGTGGGATTTCTAGCTCCTTAATTTGAGATAGGCTCAAATTAGAAATAGTTCCAGTTACTTTCTTCCCACTAATCTGCCGTATAGCTTCATCAGAACCAAGCCAATGCAGTAGAAACCTGATGTCAAACTTACTTTTATCAAAGCGAATTATTGCAACTGCTTGATTACAGTTTGCCTCAGGGAATGCTTCTGGCACAACTGCCACACGGCCAATAGTGCCAGCAATTGTAACTAATAAATCCCCTGCCTTTATCTTTGATCGTTCTAAGGCATCATGGGTATTTTGATCTATAAACAGAACATCATCTAAACTTACAGTGCTATTTTTAATATTTTGAACTCGAAGAAAAGGGATACCTTCCTCAGAAAAATCATACCCGATAGATGTCGGCGTAGTACCTTTCGTAACTACTGAGCAAACACTACCAAATTTAACTTTCGGCCAACTCATAGCATCGCCTCCAGCTCATTCAGATCAGCCAGAATCTCGTTTTCCAATGCTTTCAGTTTGCCTAGAATCACTTTTGGGTCTTCAAAGGTTTCTTCTTGGTACACCACTTCTTTGTAACGGTTGATAGAAAGATCAAACTTTTGCGCTTTGATATCATCTGCCGACACCATAAAGGCTTTTTGCGTTTTGTCGCCAAACTCCGCCGCTAACGCTTCTTGGTTATTAGCTTGGTATAACTCGTTGTAACGCTTCCATTTTGCTAAAGCGTCTGGAATGTCGTTGTCTTGAATTGGGTTACGCTTATCATCCAACGAGTAGCCGTCTGCCGTCATGTCGTAAAACAAGACGTTGTCGGTGCTCCCGCCTTTGGTAAAGATAAGAATACCGGTCGATACGCCCGCATACGGTTTGAAAACACCACTTGGTAGCGAGATCATCGCTTCAAGTTGGTTGTTATTGATCAGCTCTTTACGCAAGTCTTGGTGTGCTTTTGAGCTACCGAATAACACGCCATCAGGCACGACGGTGGCACTGCATCCGCCTAATTTCAACATGCGTAAAATCAAGGCTAAAAACAGTAATTCGGTTTTCTTGGTTTTTACGGTTGCTAACACGTTCGGGTTGACGGATTGCTCGTCCAAACTGCCTTTAAATGGCGGGTTAGCTAAAATCTTATCGAAGAAATTCTCTTCTTGCGGTAACTCGGCAAAGTTTTTGTTTAAGCTGTCTTGATAAGTGATGTTGGCGCTACTTACCCCATGCAATAACATGTTCATGGCTGATACACGTAGCATGGTGCTATCAAAATCAAAGCCCCAGAACATCTTGTTATTAATGTGGTCTTGGTACTCATGCAACAAATCACCCGTATACACGTCGTTGCCGTCTTCATCTTGGTAAATGCTGTCAGGGCTGGTGTGAGTGCGTGTTAAATATTCCATCGTGCGAGATAAGAACCCTGCTGTACCACACGCTGGGTCACAAATAACATCGGTTGGCTGCACATCTAGCATTTCTACCATCATATCAATGATATGGCGAGGGGTACGGAATTGTCCGTTTATCCCTGCCGATGCTAATTTACTCAGCAAATATTCGTAAATATCACCTTTTACATCGCTTTGATCTAATGGCAGTTGATCAACCATTTCTACGGCAGAAAGCAATACGGATTCACTGCGGATCTCCACATCGGCATCGGCCATGAATTGAGCGATATCTGAGCCGTTTAATTCAATCTGTGAGAAGTGTGGAAATACCTTATTACGCAAGTGAGGCAATAACTCTTTGCCTGACATGTTTTTAAAGTTCTGCCAACGCAGTAATTGACCTTCTGGCGTTTCAGGGAACTGACGAGTAAACGCTTGGCCTGTACGTTTGGCTTTGCGCTCTGCCGTTGTTTCTTGCATATCAAGCATGCGTGAGAACATTAAATAACTGATCTGCTCGATAACCACTAATGGGTTCGTTACGCCCCCTGTCCAAAATTTTTCCCACAGGGTGTCGATGTTATTACGTAGTTGACCAGTTAACATAAGTTTCTCTTTTTATTCATGCTGTTTATCTCAAGAACGATGTGTTTTTGAGTCATCTTTAATAATGGTATTTTAACGCGAAAAAGGGAGATCGTAACCTGACTATCTCCCTTTTCTGTTGCGTTCTTAATCAAATTGAACGCTTTTTTGCATCTCTTTCTGTTTATTTATCGTATTGCCTTTATTGAGGCAGTAAAAACGGTTCAATTAACGCTTCAAGTTGATCGGCTTTATCACCACAGAAGATGTCTAACCCTTCACCATTGGTTAAGCGTTCAAACTGGCCTTCGTATAAATCTGCCATTTTTATGCGTCCATTACGGCAAATAAGTGACTTTAGCTGATTCAAAAATTGAGTCTGTTTGTACGTTAATGCGTTTGTTTGCATAAAGTCCGTAAAACGCTCATTCACTTGCTCGGCATCTAACCCCACTAATTGAATTAAGGTTTGACTTAGCTGCTCTGGCGTTCTGCCATAAAAGGCATTGAGCGCATTGGCATCCACACCCGGATGTTGCGTTAAAATGGTTGATGTTAATGAGGTCAATTCATCTTCTGTCACCGCTTGGTTATGATGAATTTTTTGTAATACGGGATTGTTCGCAAGCATGGCTTCCAATATGTCTTTTAGACGTTTGCGATACACCATTGCCTCGCTGTCGTCCCCTATCACCACGACACGTTCACACTCTTGGATCCCGCCATCCGCAGTATTGGTGGTTTGCACTGAATCATAAATACTGTGCTCTTTCTTTTTGTATTTCATGATCCCACGTAGATTGTTACGTGTTTTTTCCAGTTGCTTCAGTGATATGTTTTGCCAATATTCTTGCGTTTGAACTCGTGCAATTTCATCACCTTGCTTACGAACGTCGGTTATCGTGATAGCAAGGTTTTGAATGCGAGACAGTAAATCTGCTTTTAAGTTTTCAAGATCACTGCTGCCTGTAAGATGCGCAGTCTCAACTTGGGCAATTAATCTGTCTAGCATGGCGGCATCTTTATCTTTTAAGGTTCGATACCCCATTAATGGTGCGATTTTGGTTTCTAAAAGATGGTATGTTGCGCCATTCATCTCTAGCAACATGTCGGTTTCTTGCAACTGTTTAACGGTTCGTAACTCTCGGCGTACGGCAATGGTGCCTTCTGGCAAATCGCAGATATCCGCTTTCATTTGTGCGCAGGCTAATTCAAAAGCGTGTACATCTGCTTTTTTCTTTGCTTGATCAGCCAAGGCTAAACGCGCTTCAAAGACGGTTTGTAATAATGAACGACTGTTGCCGGTATCTACTTCTACGTATTCTTCTTCAAAATATTCGAAATTGCCGTAGTGATCGAAGATCAAAAACTCTTCTTTGTCTTTACCTGGGCCAAATAAATTGTCACATAAGCGAGTTCCACGGCCTATCATTTGCCAGAATTTCACCCATGATTTCACAGGACGAGCAAACACGAGATTCACAATTTCAGGCACGTCGATCCCGGTATCCATCATGTCGACGGAAATCGCGATGCGGAACTGATTATCTGATTTTTTAAATTCATCAATTCGGGCATCTGGGCGGTCCACTTTGTTGTGGATCACTTTACAGACTGCACTGCCGTATTGTGGGTACAGTTCTTCACAAAACAGTTTTTCAAGTTGCTCGGCATGGGCTTGGCTTTGCGCAAAAATAATGGTTTTACCGACTAATGAGTTGGTTGCATCTTTAATGCCGTTGACCATTAGGTTTTCTAAAATCGCGCTGTCGGTTTCAACACTGAAGATCTTTCTTCCGATGTCTTTGCCTTTAATTGTGGTTTTTTGCGCTTCTTCAAGCCCTAAATCGTCTTCAAGCTGTTGCTTTTGTTCTGCCGTGAGTTTGCTGTAATGTATGCCCTCACGCAGAAACTCGGTGGTGAACTCTTTCACTCTAAATGGGTTTAAAAAGCGTGGTTCGTGTGAGATCGCTTCTGCTAAATCAAAGTTATACGTCGGATCGCCATTTTCACAACCGAATAAATCGAAGGTGTTGCGTGCAATGAACTTAACTGGGGTTGCGGTTAAACCGACTTGCATTGCATCGAAGTAATCGAAAATATCACGATAGCGATTGTAAATACTACGGTGCGACTCATCGGCAATAATCAGATCAAAAAAGCCGACATCAAGCTGTGAGAATCGATTCATCATGCCCGGATAAGTAGAGACAAAGACGCGCGCTGATTGGTCGATTTGGTTTTTCTCACCAATCACGCAGCGAGGTTCACTCGGTAAATACTCTTTAAATGCATTATCAGCTTGTCGACGCAGTTCTTTTCGATCACACAAAAAGAGCACTCGTTTTATCCAACGAGATCGAAGTAGTAACTCAACCAAGGCAATAGATACACGCGTTTTACCTGTGCCTGTCGCTTGTACGATTAAGGCTTTACGACGCTGATTCTGAAATTGGCTTGTCACCGATTTGATCGCTTCGATCTGATAAGGGCGTCCTGCAATATCAGAGCTTGGATTCAATAACTCAAGATTGGGTTCTTTATGTTGATATTGAAACTGCAAGAACTTGAGGCTGTCTTTTGAATAGAAACCAAAGATCTGACGATAGGTATTGTACTGTTTGGTGTCCCAAGTGCAGATCTCGTAACCATTGGTATAAAATACGATCGGAACGGCACAATTGTGCTCTTTGGCTAAACCTTCGGCGTAATATCGTGCTTGTTCTCGACCTTTTTGAATATGTTCGCGCGAACGTTTTGCCTCAACAACGGCCAGTGGCGTTCCATCATCATCCCACAGAACATAATCAATATAACCTGTTCCCGATGTTGTTGGTTGGTGCGAGACTTTGACTTCAATACCAACGCTATCTGGGTTGTTTATATCCCAACCAGCTTGTGCTAATTGGCTGTCAATTAACAGTTGGCGGGTTTTATTTTCATCCCACTCTAGGCTGTTGGCGGTTTGCTTACTGCGAGATTTCGCTTGGCTTAATTGCTCTGCGGTAGCTTGTTCTTTATTCTCTAATTCGATGCGTTTTTGGCGTTCACGCTCTAGCTCTTGTAATAATAGATCTTGTTGTTTTTGGTTTTCTTCTATTACTTTTTCAAGCTGCTTTTGATTCAACGCTGATGAACTTGGTTTTTCTGGATAAACTAAATCCGTAAGATCGGCAACTCGAAAACCGTAATAGTTAATCGCAAGATATTGAGACAGTGAGTGAGCCGTTCCTAATGCGGCGTATGCTTTTTTAATTGAGCCATCCCCACCATGAGCGGTCTCGTTACCTTCTATTCTTAAAAAATGCAGTTGATCTCGCAGACGAGTCTCTGTTGCATCAATAAAAGCATCGTTTTTTAATAACTCAATAAAATTCGCTTGAGGCAGCCTTGGTAAGGCCTCAATGGCATAAATCTCTTTGGTGACTTCTTCGGCAAAGCCACGTAAACGGGTAATAGCACTACCGGGATCGAGATGAAGAATTTGCTCTGCTAATGAACCAAGTTTCGTCAATTTGTCATTGTGTTCGCGAATAAGTTCAAAATTTAAAGAAGTAGTCATAAGCCATTGATACTCAATTTTAGAATTGCATTCGTTATAGCAGATTTTAAAAAATAAAACGATGACATGGATAGGAGAAATGACTGATTGATTCTTATATTTAGACGATAATAAAAAAGAGCACCGAAATGCTCTCTGTTTATGCTTATCTTTACACGGCTTCCATGCGTGAGATGATCGCATCCAGCGGTAGATCTTTGTCTCGAATTAATGCGATTACGGCTTCGATGTCCTCTTCTCGGTTTGCTGCCATGGCTTGGTTAATGTCATCAATTAACATTGACGCTTGGGCTTTGGTTAAGTTGCGTAACAGACTAACGCGATTGTTAGCCGACATAGCCATCAACTCAGTGGCTGAATTACTGTTTTTTGTATTCATGTTTTTATTACTCACTGGTTGTTTTGGTTTTTTAGCCACTTTTTTCGCCTCTTTTATCGGGGCGTGTTGGGTTTTATCCTCCAAACTTATGACGTTGTTAGTTAAGGGTTCAATTTGCGTCGGCTGTTTCTCTGCCTGTTTGCGTTTTAATTTACTGTCTAATAGCTCGGCATAATAAGCCATGCTAGGTAACATGAAATTAAGGTGGTTGTGTACTACCCCTTCAATGCTTTTCAGCTCTTTGGGTTTGAGGTATGCGCCTTGTTTTCGCGCTTGTAAGGCAAGTAATACTGACTGTTTTACTGTCTCGATACGCTTGAGGTTGATGCCATTAATGCACAGGTTCTCAAGTACACTGGCTTCTTCTTGCGTTTTTAATGCACTAATACGTGTTCTTAGTGATTTCACGCAATTCTGAATTAATTTGTCGTTCGATTGATTGAGCAGGCTGATCACTTTACGTTTTTCTTGTTGTGGCGTTTTCTCTGTCTCATTTTTGCTGGCTTTGAGCTCTCTCTTTACTTCTGCCATGAAGTTATTAATTGATTTGCAATCAGATGGCGTTGAGCCGGTGTAAATTGGCTTGGGTATACCTTCAATCAATACTTTTAAGTGGTTATTTTTGGCTCTTTCATAAGTGAATGGCGTATCTGTGCCAAGCAGATCGTTTAGGAACTTAATAACGCGTTTTTGGTATTTGCTGTAGTTGGTTTGCTTGCACATGATGCTGTCTCTCAAAGTAATGTCGTTTCGTTGAGAGCTAGAATAATGAATGGGATAGATGATGTGTGGTTTATAAGCTTGCGAAATGTTGAATACAAAACAACAAAATCATTAATTTTATCATGTGTACTTAGATCAGCTTGCATTCATAAACGAAGTGCTAATTCGATATATCTCCTCTTACCACCCCTCATTTTTGAAATATAAGTTTACTTTTTAACACAAAAATAAACACATTAGGGGTTTGACATTGAAAAAACACCTCTTCTTAACAGTCAAAATAACAACAAAAAACTGACTTCTACGTCAAAAAATGGTCACTTGACATATTTCAAACCCAAAACCAATAGTTATTTCAGAACCGAGATCACATAATTGATAAATATTAATTTCCATAAGATAGCTTCTGGCTAGAATGCACAAAAATTCAGTTTAACCATCAATTTAGTTTTGATATATGAATTTTGAATGAGTTAAATTAAAACTTACTACCTCGCGTATAAGCGTAGAGTGGATGATAGGGCATCACCCATCGTCACCCTTTAAATAATTAATAAATTTATCTAGATAAGATAAATAAAAAAGAAGAAAAAGCAGTGAGAAAAATAAATAAAATAACAGCCGCTATTACTAGCGTTATGTTCAGTGGGTACTTGTATGCCGCTGATGTAAATGCAGCGTCTAACATTGTTACTTTTGTTCCTGGTGAAACAAAAGTTCAAAATGGAGAGATGGTTTCTTTCAATGGCGACTGTTTTGTTGCTAAAAACAACCCTGGTGTGTGGGAATCTCCAACTGCAGATTCATGGTTCTGGGATGTCGCTGTATGCTCAGGCGAACCAACTCCTGATCCTGACCCAACTCCAGATCCAGATCCGACACCTGATCCTGACCCAACCCCAGATCCAGATCCGACACCTGATCCAGATTTAGGCGATATTATTCCATTTATCCCAGGTAAAACTCAGGTAGAAAATGGCGATGTGGTTTCATACGAAAACCAATGTTTCATTGCTCAAAATAATCCTGGTATTTGGGAAGCTCCAAGTGCAAGTTCTTGGTTCTGGTCACTAACTGAATGTTCTGACGAGCCAGTTAACCCTGGACCAGAACCAGAAGAGACTGAACTGTCTATTCTTGCTCCTACTGCTGGTCAAGTTGTTCAAGCAAATGAAACGATTGCTATCAGTGCTCATGTTGATGGTAACCAAGCTGCTAAAGTTGAGTTTTGGGTAAACAACACAAAACTAGCTGAAAAAGCAGTTAACGAGAACAACACTCAGTACTCTCAAGCTTGGACCCCAAGTGAAGAAGGTAATGCGACAGTTAACGTATTTGTATTCGATAAAAATAACCAAAAAATCGAACAAAAATCAGTATCTGTTGTTGTAGAAGCAGAAGTAACTGAAGATTTCGTTGCGCCTGTAGTTAAATTTGTTACACCAACTAATGGCTCTGCAATCAACGTAACTGAAAGCGTTGCTATCTCTGTTAATGCAACAGATGCAGATAACGATTTAACGACACTGGTTGTTACCGCAAACAACAAAGAGATCTGTTCGTTTGACGCTGCGAATACCACTACATTTGCGTGTGACTTTCAGCCAACTCAAGCAGGTAACGTAACACTAAAAGCTATTGCTACTGATGCTCAAGATCTTTCATCTACAACAAGTGTAACAATCACTGTTGAAGAAGATGTGGTTGAGCCACCTGTTGAGCCGCCTGTAACTCCTGGTGACTTATGTAAAGACTTTAATGTTTACCCTGATTGGACAAATGGCGATCACGCTACTGGTGGTGACATTATGGTTCATAATAACATCGCTTACTCTGCGAACTACTGGACTTCATCAGTTCCTGGTAGCGATGCTACATGGTCGCTTCACCTAAATTGTGATGGTACAGAACCTGGTACAGCACCGCTTCTTTCTCTGCCAAACCCAATGGACCCTGTTCGTCTAGAAGTTGCTGGTTGGCCAAACACGTTAGTTGTTGCTAGCCCATCGTCTGCGGCACCTGCAATGCTAACTATTGAAGCAAGCAACAGCGCTGATTTAGCTGATTTTGATAAGCTAACAAGCACGTTTGTATCTATCATTAATGCTGCGGAAAAAGCAGGCTCTGCATCAATCATCATCAACACTGATGTTCTTGATCAAGCAACGCAAGATAAAGCTTTATCTTCAAACAGCATTGCAGTTAAAGAAGCGCTAACTAAAGCGATGGACATCACTGGTAACAAGATTGACATCGACGCTATCAACGCGCTTAGCAATGACTTGAAAGGCTGGGCTAATGCGCACCACCTAATCATCTCTACGCTAGCACCAGCAGCAAACTACGGTTGGTCTCTAAGCATTGGTGATTTCGCGTTTGATACTCACTCTGGCAGACAATCTGTTTGGGATGAAGCATCTAACTACAGCGCTGATCTACTACACAAACTAGAGTTGTTCAAAGCAGATGTTGCAACTAAAGCTGATTTTATTGCGTTCACTAAGTCAAACTCAACGGCTGCTCTAACTAGCGACCAATGGCATAACGCACTAGAGTACGTTAAGCAAGTTTCTGATTTTGTTAAAACGCCTGTAATGCTAAACAATATCCCTACGGATCAAGCTTCTGCTTATTTCATGGGTGATAATGCAAGCAAACCACAAGTGCGTAAAGCGGCATTCAGCAACGTATTTGCTATCGTATTTGATAAAGATACAGCAAAATTAACGGCTGAAATCGAAGAATACAAAAAAGCTAAAATGCCACTATATTACGTTGGTGAATCAACAGAAAATGGCCAATTAACTATCATTGATGCGTTAAACCGTGAATTGGCTGACGCTGAAGATACAATGAACAACACGGCATTCTTGTACGAAACACCTCAATCACAATGGGTTCCGTCTACTGTTTATAAGTGGACTGACTTCATGACTGGTCTGAATGCAATGCATAACGTGGGTGTTGCGGGTAACAAGTTCTGGCTACTAGATGAAAGTGCTGATGATGCAACTAACATCAAATACGCGAAAGTAGCGATTGCTGCCTTCTTAGCACAAAGTATGCAAGAAACGATTCGTTACAACGCATGTGATGAGAACAACTGGGCTGAGATTAAATACGGTGCTGCGACAGATTACCCAATGTCTGCTAGCTGTGGTCAACTTGAGCAAAAATACGCAGATTACGGTGTTAACCCTATTTCTGGTTTAGATCACGCTTACTCTTGTCCTCGTGATGATAAAATGGAAGTAAGCGCAATGACTCACGCTAAATGGTACGGCGCACCTGCTCCAGTATTTGCAGCTCCAAATGCAGTACTTGAAGAGCGTGGCTTACTGGTTAACGGTAACGTAGGTCGTTGGACAAACAGTGGTCACTGTAACGACAAACCGACTTCTGTTGATACATCTAAGCAAGTATGGGAACGTGATACATGTAAAACGTACGTTGACCAACAAGCAGGTAGCTTCATTTGGGATGGCAGCAGCCAAGAAGACGTTGAAGGTTGTGGCTGGTGGGGCCGTGGTGTAATTCAAACGACTGGTCGTCAAAACTTCGGTACGCTTAACCACTACTTAGGTCGTTCACACGTTGACCCTGAGACAATTGGTAAAACAATTGATGGTGTTGTTGTTGAAGCGCCACCAGAGAACCCGTTATACGCTCAATTAGATTTCTGTTCAAACCCAGGCTTAATCTGTAGCTCTGAAGAGAACAAAGAAATCAAATGGATTGCAGGTCTATTCTACTGGGTTACTTCAGTACAAGCCTACCCTGATGAGTCTGGTCAGTACGGTAACTGGAACTACCATAACGAGCTTAAGAAATACGTTGATAGCGGTATGAAAGGCACTGACTTTATCGATGATGTTTCTGGTATCGTAAACCGTGGTTGTCCTGATTTAGTGTGTTCTACTGGTGAAGTTCATAACGTTAAAGAACGTCGTGCTAACTTTAAACTGGTTCTAGAGCAACTAGGCCTAAATCCACAATAATTTGGTTACGTTATCTAGGTAATTCGTTATCTAACATAGCTAAATGAATAAGAACCCTGCTTCTCGAAGTAGGGTTCTTTTTTATATATAAACCTGATTACCTCTCAAATTCCGCTTATTAGACTAGACTTAAAGTGAAGTAAAAAATGAGGTGGTTATCATGGCTAAAAATAAAGTCCGATTTCAAAAAAGCATTTCAATACATGACTTTATTTCACTGTTAGGTACTGAGGAACAATGCCGTAAACGACTGTTCGATATGCGATGACCTGCTGGTTATCGTTGTGACAATTACGGTCATGATAAATACTGCTGGCTATTTCTTATAACGCAGCATGGCATATGAAGCATAAGCTGATGCAAGCAATGAAAGTGCATGGAACTTACCATGCAAGAAACCTCTTCCTAGTTATTTGGGAGAGTTTTGTTTTAAGTTCAATAGGCGCTTCAATCTTGAAAAGATGCTTGAACAGCTTATTTACTCAAGTATTCAAACGGCACCGATGCCAGAGCGGTTGCTTAAGCTGGCTGAGTCTCGGTGGTAATCAGGTATTAAATAATATAGACATAAAAAAAGAGACACCCAAACGGTGTCTCTTCATTATATAATCCTAAGCCTTAAACATCTTACGATAGTCATTGTTACTTGGCATAAAGTTCAAAAAATAGCTTCATAGGCATCGGTTTATAAAATAAAAAACCTTGAAACTCGTTAATTCCCGAATTCAGTAATGCTGTTTTCTGATTAACCGTTTCTACCCCTTCCACAATTAACTGAAATTTTAGCTTATTTGCTAGGAATACCAAACTCTCTATTATATAAAGTGATTTTGCATTATGCTCAATCTCTTCAACAAAACAGCGATCAATTTTCAAATAATCAAAATGGTAATCCGTCAAATAATGTGGCGCTGAATAGCCTGTTCCATAATCATCAAGAGCAAAGAAAACACCTTCATTTGAAAATAACTCCATTCGTTCTTTCACTTTAGGGTGAGAGAATGGCGCTGATTCCGTAAATTCAAGGATTAACTTGCACTTAGAAACTAATAATAAGCTTGCTTTATATACTTCTTGGTCAAATAAACAATCTTCGGTCAAATTAAAGCTTAATTTTAATGACTTATTTTCTATAGATGCTAAATCTTTATATAGTTGTTCCATTAATGACTTTGTTAAATATGGCGTTAACTTATTTTCTTCTATATATGGGATAAATAAATTGGGTGGTAATATCTCATTGTCTTTCGTTATCCAACGAGAAAGCACTTCTGCCCCTATAATTTCACCCTCAGCATTCACTATTGGCTGTAAATAAGGCTTAATTACATTGCGTCGAATCAATGATTTAACCCACATTCTTTTGATACAAGAACCTAGGAAATAACAAGACATTAGATAAACAATAACACTCAATATAAGATAACCATATTTATCGAAAATAAACTCCTTAATCGCCCTTCCATTATTAATTTCAACATGAAATTCAGCATCATTTAATGTGAAGTAATGGTTGTTTTCTTTATCTTTTAATTTATATTTAATTAATTCATTTTTTTCACCAAGTTGAATATCATCAAGTATAATTAAACAACCACGTCCAAACCCATTGATGACATTGAATTTCATTGGTTTAAAATACACTTTTAAATATGTTTTACTATCAACTTTTATCGCATATGAAATAATAGGCTTATATGTAAGTGAACTTTTTAGCTTAATATTAAAGCCTTCTTTCACTTGTTCTTCAACTTGGTTATCACGGTTGCCAAATGTGCTATATAAATAATTTGAATCAAGCACAACACTGATACTACTGACGTCTTTATTCTCTGAAACATATCTAATTAAATTAAGTTGTTGTTCTATTCCTTCGGGATCTTTATCAATTAATATATTTATTAATCCCTCCCTATCATTAACAACAGAATTAAATATACTTCTTACTTCCTCATGTTCCTCATCAACCTTCATCTCTATATATTTATTATAAAAAGTATAATATATAAAGCTGAATATAATCATCAATGATACTGAACATATTAAATAAGAATAACATTTTACATGTTTAATATTCATAAATAAGCCACCTGATTACGTCCATTATTTTTTGCATTATATAATGCCATATCTGCATTTTTTAATACTTCAGTAAAATCTTGTTGTTTCCCTAAAGCAACGCCAATTGATACTGTAAAATTAATATGGAGCAGTGTCTGTTCTTCTATCTTAAGGCGTAATTGTTCCGCCTTATTAATTAAGAAATCAAGATCAATATTTTTAACATTCAGAATTATCATAAATTCTTCTCCGCCCCATCGAATACAAGTATCACTTTTCCTTATGCTCTTTTTTAATATAGATGCTGTTATTTTTATAACTTCATCACCAAAACCGTGCCCATATTCATCATTAATCTTTTTGAAAAAATCAATATCTACCATCATAATAGCTTGATTATGTAGTATTTTGTTCCTTAACTTGGGTTCGATAATATCTCTTCGTATGCACTCAGTCATAGTATCTTTTCCATAAAAATCAACTAAATAGTTAATACTTTTCCCTGCGTAATTAAGCGCTAGCGTCACCAGAAAAGAGAAGATAAGACTATACTTAAATAATAAGACTTTATCTATATAAAGAAATAACTCACAATTAATCGTATATGGCAGTGATATTTTCCTTAAATCTTCACGATTATTATTCTCATTGATTTTTAAAACCGTAAACTGATTTTGGTTGAATTTTTCTGCCCATGTCTGATATATGCTACTTTTAATATCTAAAAGTAATAATGCTTTTAGATCTCGTTTTATATAAATAGGATAGTAAATACTGCGTATAGATTGTTCATTAAAGCTTTCATTGTAAGGCTCTGTCTGTTTAAATAAGCCATTCTTTAATGATAGTTCATATGTACTTGGCAAGTTTTCACTTACTAATATATGATTAAAAAAATCATAGTCACTTTTTAAAAAAATCTGTATGTGTGGCACCCGCATTGGTGAAAAATAAATAGTATTTTTATTTTTATTATTATTATCAATAACCCCCAAACTCCAAAAATCATCACCAATAAAGTTTTTTAATTTTTCTGATATTACGTCAATACCTGTTGATAGCGATTTTATTTCACCATCTTGTGGAACATATATCCCAACCTTTTCAATATTATGCAGCCCTCTTTCCACACTAATAAAAGGGGCATTGGCATAAAAAGATGAAATAGCTTCAAGATTATCAAATACCTTATATAGATTCACTTTGATATATTCATCTAACTCATCGTATTTGATTTTATTATAACTATAATAAACACAATAAATTACAACAAAAATAATAAAATTAACCAATAAAAACGATGAGGCTTTTTTAATTAACATTCTCATATATAATAACTCTGATTTCTACCTAATGATTTAGCCTTATATAAACCAATATCAGCTCTATGAATCGAAAGATGTATGTTTTCTTGATGCTTTTGTTCCGTTAATCCTAATGAAACAGTAACAATTTTTTGATCCAATAAAGGGCTAGATTCGATATTCTCTCTTAATTTTTCTGCATATTTTTGTAATGCGTCTTTACTTGTATTTGGTAGAAGAATAAGAAACTCCTCTCCTCCCCACCGAAAATTTAAAACATTCTTATGTGCTTGTTCTATAATTACTTTGCCCACAGATGAGATAATTCTATCCCCGATTGCATGGCCGTAGTTATCATTAATTGATTTAAAGTGATCTATATCTAATAAAATAACGCCATAATTTCTTATCGATTTATATTTCATCTCAAAAATATTTCGTCTTAGGCACCCTGTCATTGAATCATAAAATGCACTTTTATAAAACACATTATATAAGTGGCATGATATTAAATAAACAAGCTCAGCAATCAATGTTAATATGAAACTAATGAATATCACATTTATTAATTTAATACCAAAATACACATTTTCACTTTCTTCATTAGAATATGGAATATCAATTTTATGTCTAATAAAACCATTATTTTTTCCAATTTCATATTGTGTGAAATTTTGCTCATTAAATTCTTCAATATACTGATTAAAGTATTTACCATCAATATCAATAACAAATGCGGCTTCTATTTTAAGATTAATACATATGGGTAAAACTATTTTATTACTCGCAATCTCATTATTATGAAAACTAGTAAATATCGTGATCTCGTTCTCTCTAAATGCAAGGCAGTCTGAATCAAGAAACCCATGATTAGTAAATTGATGTGACAATTTATGCTCAGTCAATTCATTATTTTTCAGTGCGCTAAATGGCAAAATATAATGAGCTGAAGGCATATATACCTCTAATGAATTAATATATTTCTCAGGTAATCGCTCACTTAATTTATTATAGATAACATAAAGATCCTTACTTAAAATAGGATACAGGCCGTCTTTGTTAAACATAGCCCCCCCATAATAGTCAAGATGCTTGTTATCTTTCTCATTTTGATAGGCAAACAAACCCACATTTCTTAATGCATATTCAGTATTCAGATACCGATGATGAAAATTTCGCGTTATCGATATCATGCTTTCATATTTATTAACAATTCTGTATTTTAATGTATTGGCTTTTATATGATGATAACTAAGCACTAATGTAAAAAACACAAAATTAACAGCTAAAATTCTTACAATAAAATTTCTTTTCATCTCATTTTAATAATTTAATGATTAACTGTCGCTATTATAACAAAAATGTGACATGCATTCCATTTATTAAGCTTGATATTTACTTTTTATAAAATAGAACTTACTGGTTTTTTTAATTTTTAAACACGGTTTTAGAAAAAAGAATTAACCAATTGTAATTTCATTGCTAAAGATGAAGAACCCATGATCGGATTAGTAGCTTACCAAGATGGTAAAAATAAATTACATTTAGGTTTTTATAAGGAACAATCTCTTGGGGAGGATAAATAGAGATTGGAGCGTACAGCGGGAATCGAACCCGCATCATCAGCTTGGAAGGCTGAGGTAATAGCCATTATACGATGTACGCACATCGTTGGAACGAGATAGATAATGCCACACTGAGCGCTGAGGTAAAGATCTTTTTTCATTTCAACAAGTTAAACGGTGGATATTTGTTCAATTAGCAATAAAAACCGAAGCTAGATCACAAAAGTCCTATTCAAACACCTATGCTGCTTTTGAATAGGGCTCTTTAAACCCTTTGTATTTTTCTTTGCGAATGAAACTCCCCTTCCCTTTTTTGGCTTTCATTACTCTTGTTGTAAATAATTGACTTGTAACAACCGCTTTTAAAGCGTTGTCTTTAATTTTACCTCTACCATGCTCAAATTCGGAAACTGGTAACACTTCTTTTTTACTCTTTTTCATAACTTCTCGCTATCTTCTTGCTGTATAAATTTCGCACACATTGTCTTTTCTTTTACCTTTTAAGTCAAATTTGTTACTAATTTTTACTTTATCCTATTTGTTTTAGCCATTTTGCTTTAGAATCCTTTCGCCTAAGCAAACGATTAACTCAATGGTTCTTAGGCTCTTATTTCTTTTTCTGGTGGGAGCAGCAAATGACAACTTTAACAATTACTCGTCCTGATGATTGGCATTTACATCTACGTGATGGTGACGTATTAACTGACACTGTTCGTGATTCTGGCCGTTACAATGGCCGCGCATTAATTATGCCAAACCTAGTTCCACCAGTTACAACCACGGAACAAGCGCTTAGCTACCGTGACCGCATTCAAGCAGCAAACCCATCTGATACTTTCGCACCTATCATGTCTTTATACCTAACGGAAAAGACAACATCAGACGAGATCCGTAAAGCGAAAGCAACAGGCCATATTGTTGCTGCTAAACTTTATCCTGCTGGTGCAACAACCAATTCAGATTCTGGCGTAAGCGACGTTAGCAAGGTTTACCCTGTATTAAAAACGATGCAAGAAGAAGGTATGCTCTTACTTATTCATGGTGAAGTAACGACACATGATGTTGATATTTTTGATCGTGAAAAAACCTTCCTTGATACCGTTCTTGCTCCTATCGTTAATGATTTCCCTGAGTTAAAAATCGTTTTAGAGCACATCACGACTAAAGATGCGGCTGATTTTGTTAAAAACGCAGGCCCTAACGTAGCGGCAACCATTACAGCTCACCATTTATTGTTCAACCGCAATCATATGTTAGTGGGTGGTATTAAGCCTCACTTCTACTGCTTACCAATCTTAAAACGTAACACCCATCAGCAAGCTTTAGTTGAAGCAGCAACAAGCGGTAATCCTAAATTCTTTATCGGTACAGACTCTGCACCACACGCGAAAGACAAAAAAGAAGCGGCTTGTGGTTGTGCCGGCTCTTATACCGCGCATGCCTCAATTGAATTATATGCTGAAGTATTTGAGAACGAAGGTAAATTAGAAAACCTTGAAGCATTCGCAAGCTTCAATGGCCCTGACTTTTATAACCTACCTCGCAACACTGATACGATTACTCTTGTAAAAGAAGCGTGGATCGCTCCTGAAACAATGACATTTGGCAATGACTTTGTTGTGCCAATTCGTGCAGGTGAAGCGATTGAATGGTTAGTCAAATAATCATCAATACTATTTACCTAATTGCTAAAATAGTATTAGGGTAAATAAAAATGGGATGCCAATTAGCGTCCCATTTTTGTTTCCGATTGATTCTGAGTGCTCTGCTCTATGGTACACCGTGGCCTTTTGACTCAACCCATACGCGATACCATTGTTCACGAGTTAGATTAATATCCATCGCATCAACAGCGGCCTGCACACGCTCTATTTTACCAGAGCCAATAATTGGTAATGGCTTTGATGGTAACTTACGCACCCATGAATAAATCACTTGGTCAATACTTTTAGCCCCCACCTCTTCTTTTAGCTCTTCAAGGACTTTACGAACACGAATCACTTGCTCAGATTGTCCAGAGAAGATCGCTCCCCCCGCCAAACATGACCATGCCATTGGCTTAATACGCTTCATTTGCAGTTGATCAAGCGTGCCATCATGCGCCACTTCAAAATTAAGTGGGTTAATTTCAACCTGATTCGTCACTAATGGTTTATCAAGACGTGATTGCAATAAATCAAAATGGCTTGGCGTGAAGTTAGAGACACCAAAATGCTTCACCTTGCCTTCTTTCTGTAACTGATTAAACGTGTCTGCTACTTCATCTGCATCCATTAATACATCTAAGCGGTGGATCAAGAGTAGATCAATTTCAGAAATATTAAGGCGCGAAAGTGAGTTATTCACTGAGTTAGTAATGTGTGCTTTTGAGGTATCGTAGTGATTTATTTTTCGATTTGGGAAATCCGAAGTGCATAAATTAATATCACACTTAGTGATGATTTCAATTTGATCCCGAACAGAAGGATCTAATGCTAATGCTTCACCAAACAAAGCTTCACATTGATAGCCACCATAAATATCCGCATGGTCAACGGTGCTAATGCCTAGATCAATGTGTTGCTTTAGAAAGGTTAAACGTTGCTGAGCTGTCATGTTCCAATCAGCAGTTCTCCAGTAACCTTGTACAAGCTCTGAAAATTCAGGGCCTTGTGGTGCTATCGTTGTTTTATTAATCATTATTATCTCCGTAGTATCCTTTTATAGTAGAGGCTATATGCAGAGTTACAGTGACGAAGATCTTAAAATCAACATAATGAGTATATAATAGTATTAGATCAAATAGTTATATTAACAATTTCATCAATTTTCTATTTTTTAGCAACAAAAATGGTTCAGTAATGCCCGTATTAAAATATTCTAAATTAGCGCCTCCATATCGCTGAGATATCATCCTAGAAAAGTAATCCTTAATTGATTAATAAGTATTGCACTCGATATAGTGGATACGTAGAATTACCAAAAATCAAACGAGTGGTTAATAACAACATGATAAAAAATCGATTTTATGCCTTATTGTTGGCATTAGTTTCATTTGGAAGCACGGCTGATATCGTCGCAACACCAGAGAACGAGGACATTTGTCAAGCAAAATACGTAAAAGCCGTATTTGATCAACAAGTACAATACAGTAACTCTAAAAATACAGCACAAGTACGTAGAACCGCTGAACGACATATTGACCGCTCACGTGAAGTTTATTATGAAACAAATAGCTTTTGTTCTGCACTCAATTATCTAGTCAAGGATGCCTCTGGTGAATTACTAGACGATTTTCAACGAGCTAAAAAAGGCGAATCTCAGTATAAATAAAAAAATAAGAAGCATAAATAATTGATTTATGCTTCTTATTTATTGCGACTTCTATTATCTACGATATTTTAAAGGACGAATAACTTCATCTAGTCCTTCAATCTTCATTGCTAAACATAGTGCCATTAACTCTCCTAATTCCCCTTCAGGAAAGCCTCCTTTTCGATCAAACCATAAAAGATACTCTTCAGGAAGATCAATCAATACTCTCCCCGCATATTTTCCAAACGGCATTTGCATCTGTGTTAATTTAACGATTTGCTCTTTATTGAACATGTAAACGCTCTTTGACGATCAAGTGAAGTAAAAAGGTTTCACGCTCAATACTCATGCCTTTCTTTTCACTATGAGCAATAATATCTTCATTATGTGCAATCGCTTCATGAATATTAATCCACACTGGCTTCATTCCATTACGGATTTCATAGCTTTCATAATTAGTTTCACCAAGTTCTTTATCTGTATCACAGGTATAACAGTATGAAATCATATGTAGAACATTACATTCATGCTTGTACCAAGGGCGGAATTCTTCATAAATACCAAATGGTTCGATGTTAGAAATATTTTTAGCACCCGTTTCTTCTTCAATTTCTCTAACTAAGCCCGCAATGACATCTTCACCATCATCAATACCACCACCAGGTAATGAGTAATCATGATAGCGCTCAGTATATAGAAGAAGTATATCTTCTCCTTTTAAAACAATCGCGCGCGTCGCATTACGTTGAAGGATTTTTTTATTATCTAAACGCTCTAGATCTGGATGCGTTGTAATATTTAAAATTCGCATAAAAACTGACAAGCCTACTTAAAAAATAACACTCGCATTATACGCACTTTGTTTTTTGTTGCAGCAATCAAATAACCACTGAATTTTAATCATCACCCCTACCAAGTGTAAAGAATGTGTAAATATTGTGATAGGTAACTACTTCTTTTATTCATCATTTCATATAATAGTGCCTCAAAATAATTACAATTCAAGGAAGTCTCAACATGAAAGCAATTAAAACACTGGTTATCGCATCGACTCTTTTGGCTTCAACGTCTGTTTTAGCCCACACTTTTAACGAAGCGGACAAAGCAATAAAATACCGTCAAGCGGCATTCACTATGATCGCAGGTAACGTGAGTGAAATGGGTGAAATGGTTAAAGGTAAAGCCGATTGGAGTGACGCTATTTTTTCTAAGCGTGCCAATCAATTGGCTCAGCTTTCTTTAATGCCACTTGATGCTTTCTATGTAGAAGGCTCAGACAAAGGAAAAACAAATGCCTTACCTAAGGTATGGACAAACTTTCCTGATTTTGAAGCTCGTCTAGCGCAATTCCAAGAAGATACTGCCGCTCTAGCTAGTATCTCAGATGGCGGTGATAAAGCGGCGATCCGTAAGGCTTTTGGAAAAGCAGTAAAAAACTGTAAAGCCTGTCATTCAGATTACAAAGCAAAATAATTAGATAGAATAGTCGAAGGATAAATATGAAAATCTGGGATAGTTTTGTCCGGGTTTATCATTGGAGCCAAGTGATTTTACTTGGCTCTCTTTGGTATACTGCAGAAGAAGGTTTGATGGAGTGGCATTTTACTCTTGCTTACCTTCTAATGGCCTTGTTAGGAACAAGAATTATTTGGGGAGTTATTGGTAGTGACACCGCAAAATTTTCCCACTTTGTCACCTCTCCTAAAAAAGCGATTAGTTACTTATCATTAGAGAAAAAAGGGACGTTATCTCACTCTATTGGTCATAACCCTGCTGGTGGTTACATGGTGCTTGGGCTATTCTTCTTGCTAACACTTCAGTTAGTCACTGGATTATTTAGTAATGATGATATCCTTTCTGAAGGCCCTTTGGCTTCATTAGTTAGTTATGATGTAAGTGGGTTTTTAACTCAAATACATCATCAAAACTTTGATATTCTTCTTGGGTTTATTAGTTTACACATCGCCGCGGTTTTCTTTTATCGACTTAAAGGAATTAATTTAATTAAGCCAATGTTGACTGGATATGCCGAGCTCACAGGACATACTCCAAAAATGAAACATGCTGTCATTGCATGGGGCATTTTTGCCGTGATATTTTTCCTTATCTACTTTTTTTGGGCAGGCGAAGTCATAAGCTATCTTTTTTAAAATAACAAAAAAGGGCATCCACTCTGAGTCGATGCCCTCTATATACTGCTTATAATGTTTCTAGCATTAACCCGTTAACACATTCTCGTCAGGGTATTTCACACGCGAGGTTTCTGGTCTTGCAAGCATATAGGCTAAGGTTAATGGCCCAATACGACCTATAATCATCACGATAACCATAATAAACTTGCCAGGCTCAGACAGCTCTGCGGTTAATCCTGCCGTTAAACCGACTGTCGCAAACGCTGAAATAACTTCAAACATCACCTTATCAAACCCTGTATTCTCAGTCAGCATCAATGAAAACATTGCAATTGAAAGTAACGATCCACTCACCACAATAATCGCCAGAGATTTAGTCACAATCGCCCAACTCACGGTTCTTTTAAACATCACTACATGCTTTTTCTGTCGTAGGAAAGTCCACGTTGCAACTGCGGCGACTGTAATGGTCGACACTTTTAAGCCACCACCGGTAGAGGTTGAACCTGCACCAATTAGCATCAATATGATCATGATAAACAGCGCAGGTTGCGTGAAGTGAGTTAAATCTACACTGTTAAAGCCAGCAGTACGAGCGCTTGCTGATTGAAAGAAGGCGGCTAACCATTTATCACCGGCAGATAATGACGCTAATGTGCTTGGATTATTATATTCAAGTACATAGAAAAATAAGGTACCTACAATTAATAGTGTTGGCGTTGCAATGACCATTATTTTGGTATGCAATTGGAGGCGACTAAATCCTTTTGAGCTATTTTTAACTAAATCGACGATAACGGTAAACCCTAAACCACCACCAATAAACAAGCACGATAAGGTAAAAATAACCAACGGATCCCCCACATACCCCATTAAGCTATCAGAGAATAAGGAAAACCCTGCATTGTTAAATGCCGAAATAGAGTGAAACGCGGCGTAAAATAAGCCTTTTGCTAACCCAAGATCAGGAACCCAACGAAAAGAGAGAATCATCATTCCTATCAGCTCTGCGACTAAGGCAAAGCAAATAATACTTTTTATCAACTTACGTAGGTTGACTTTCTTTTCTTGTCCTAACGCCTCTTTTGCCAATGCTTGTTGACGCAAACTTAACCGTAAACCAAACACATAGAGTAAAACCGCAGACAAGGTCATTTGTCCAAGGCCACCGATTTGCATCAGGAACATTAAAACGATTTTTCCGCTTATCGTAAAATGAGAGCCGGTATCGACCACACCAAGTCCTGTTACACTGATTGCCGAGGTCGCTGTAAATAATGCGTCCATAAAACTCAAGCCAGAGACAGAGAATACTGGAAGAGTGAGCAGTAATGCAGAAGGCAAAAGAATAGCCAAAAATGAGAAAAGGATGATCCTTGGTTCAGACCACTCTTTTGCTTTTTGGTTATTCTTTAATGGAAATAATCCACGCTTGGGTAAGTAATTCATAATGTTTTAATTTTCTGCGCCAACTTTTCTTCTGGCCCAACAATAATAAGGATATCTCCAATTTCAAGCTCTTTACTGTGCTCTGGTGCGGTCATGACTTCAGGGCCACGTTTAATTGCCAGTATTTTCACCTCAGACATTTGACAAAAGTCTAGCTGTCCTAATGATTTCCCCATATTAGCACCGCCAATCACGATTTCAGTTATCGCGAGCCCACTTCCCAACAGGTGAAAATCAAATACGCGTCTGTCTAACATTTTTCTTGCCACGCGGATCCCCATGTCTCTTTCTGGAAGGATAATATGGTCAGCCCCTATTTTTGTCAGAATTTTAGCGTGAAACTTATCGTTCGCTTTTACCCAAACCGTCTTAACCCCCGCCTCTTTAAGCACTAGTGTCGTTAAAATACTCGCATTAATATCAGAGCCAATCGCAACCATCACCATATCGTACTCATCGAGTTTCAATTCAGAAATTGTCTCTTCATTGGCACAGTTAGCAACGATTGCTGTGGATACAAAGTCAGTGGCTTTTTTTACTCGATCTTCATTTATATCAATAGCCAGCACTTGTGAACCGTATTGGTGTAACTCTTCACATACCGTCAGTCCAAAACGACCTAACCCAATCACAGCATATTGTTTATTTTTTGCTTTCATCCAATTCACTCACTTTAATAATCACGAGATAAGAGAAGTTTCGTTTTGGCATCATCCTCTTAGATAATCCTAAGTTCAATCTAATTGAGGTTCTTGATTAAAGAAACGTCATGACGGTATTAAAGCTAAGACACGCAAAAGGTTGCGATTGCCCTTTTACTTTCAACATATTTAGTTATCAATAGTGAAAATAACATAACAACTAAGGTAAAATGTGACATTAATCTCATGACACCTTAAAATATAGGCATAAAATAGCCACATAACGAACAAGATTGTTCAACACTTTTAGTTACACTGAATTATATTTAACTTTTAAGAACCGGAGACCTTATTATGGCTACCCCACACATTAATGCTCAACTTGGCGATTTCGCAGAAACCGTTCTAATGCCAGGTGATCCACTACGCGCAAAATTCATTGCTGAAAACTTCCTAGAAGATGTTACTCAGGTATGTGATGTGCGTAATATGTTTGGTTACACTGGTACTTACAAAGGTAAAAAAGTATCGGTTATGGGTCACGGCATGGGTATTCCATCTTGTTGTATCTATGTTCATGAGCTAATCGCAGAGTTCGGCGTGAAAAACGTCATTCGTGTAGGTAGCTGTGGCGCTGTGCATGATGACGTTAAATTAATGGACGTTGTTATTGGTATGGGTGCATCTACTGATTCAAAAGTAAACCGTATTCGTTTCAACAACCACGACTTCGCAGCCATCGCTGATTTCGGTTTGTTAGAAACCGCCGTTGCTCAAGCGCGTGAGTTAAACGTTCCTGTAAAAGTAGGTAATGTATTCTCTGCGGACCTTTTCTATTCACCAGAAGCTGATCTGTTCGAAAAAATGGAAAAATTAGGCATCCTTGGTGTTGATATGGAAGCGGCAGGTATTTACGGTGTAGCCGCAGATTTAGGTGCAAAAGCCCTAACTATTCTAACGGTTTCAGACCACATCAAACGCGGTGAGAAATTAAGCTCTGAAGATCGTCAAAAATCATTCAACGACATGATGACTGTTGCGCTAGAAACAGCGATTAAACTGTAATTATGTTTGCGCCAGAAAGGTCTGGCGCTATAAATCTATAAGGGGCGTCTAGTGCCGACCGAAAAACTGCCGTTGGCTGCTAAAGGGTTACAACTCAATTTTTGTAAAACATTGGCGTGTGACAATTTTGGTGATAGCGATGAACAACATTATTTAGTTCAACGCACTAATCCTAAGCGACCAGCATTAGTTTGCCGGAAATGTGGTGCTTTTCCTCCCTTAATCAATAACAATGAAGTATTAAATGAACTTGCTCGTCAAGGCTCCGTTCAATCTCACTCATTACCCTCTTGTAATAATTCAGCTTGTGACCATTTTGGTCTTGATGTTTTAACACATCGAGAGCTTTATCATGCCTTTGGTTACAGTGGTGATCGTCAACGCTACCGCTGCAAATCATGCGCATCTACGTTTGTAGATAAGTGGTCTGGTGAGAATCAAAAAAGTCTAATCCAACAAAAGATTTTAGGTTTTTTATTTACTGGTTATTCGGTTCGTGAAATTTGCCGACGATTACATATTAATCCTAAGACTTTTTACGATCATATAAATCAAATCGCTAATCGTTGTCGCCGTCATATGTCTTTATTTGACACAAGATTGCAACACGACAGAACAGAAATACAGCTGGCATCTAATGCTACTCCGCTGCAACCATTAAGTAATAATGGCGTATTTTGGTACACCACTGCTGAAATGAATTCTGGTTATGTGATAGCACAACACATCAATTACTCAGAATCTCATCAGCCTGGAACTCAACTTGATCATGACCCTTTTTATGATGACGCTAAATTTCTACCCACTGCCTTTATTGGGGAAGCGAATTCTCAAAGTGCAGTAACCGAACAATCGATTTTTAAGCGTGTGGATGCTAAGTATCAAGAGATCTTAGCTAGAGCAAATGTGGAAGATCCATTGGGTAATTACGTCTCATTAAATTATCCATCAAAAGGCGCATTAATTAGACCACCCTATACTTCTTATGCCCATTTTTTGGAGATCCAATACGCTTTCTCACATTGTGACTCGATTGAGCTTTATATGCCTCAAGAGCCAATGTTGCGTTCGGCTGCGATGTCGGTATTTTTAAATCGCATTAAAGAAAATAGTATTGACCTCTTATATGTCACTCAGGACACTGCTTTTCCTCTTGGACAAAGTGGTGAGAAAATCGATATACACCTTGTTGGTTGGTGGCGTGATCGTTGGGCTTTTACTGAAGTAAATGGCCTAAATAAAGGCATTTGCCACCTTAATGGTGCTGAAAATAATGAAGTCTATTGGTTAAAACGCGCCTCCGCAACAAAGGCTAAAGAGTATCAAGATCGTTTTTACACCCAATTTACGAGCTTAGTGAATGAACCAAGACGAAAACTTCGCCCAGCCAGTTTACTTCCACTACTCGATATTTTCAGAGCGTGGCATAATCTCTGCCATCAAGATAAACTTGGCACTACGCCAGCACAAAAGCTTGGGTTGATTTCTAAACCAATCACCCTTGCCGAATTATTAAGTTAGGAAACGATATGCCTCCATTGCTTTCTCAAGATCAAACTGAAAACACGGATATTCTTACTGAAATTTCTATTCTTTATTATCAAGAAGGAGCGACTCAAGAGGAGATATCGAAAAAATTTGGTTTATCTCGTGCCAAAGTAGGTCGTATGCTAAGAAAGGCACGCGAAGAAGGCATTGTTGAGATAACCGTTAAGTTTCACCCTGTTTACAGTGCCCAACTTGAACAAAAATTAGTTGAAAAATTTAACTTGAAACGCGCACTTATTTCATTGGATCAACCAAATACTGACGAACAGCGTAAACAAGTTGCCGCTTTAGTAAGCTCATATTTAAACAATAACTTACAAGAAGATATGGCTGTCGCTGTAGGCCAAGGACAAAATGTGGCGGCCGTTGCTGATCACGCAGGGATTGTATCTCACCGTAATGCGCGTTTTGTCTCTGCTATTGGGGGCACGCATCGTAGTGGTGATATCATTAATGCCGATCATATCTGTCGTCGCTTAGCCAAAAAATACGGTGGCAGTAGTGAAACACTGTATGCTCCCGCTTATGTCAATGACCCAAGTCTACGCTCTGCTTTTATGGAGCACACCACGATTAAAGAGACATTAAATCAAGCTCGTAAAGCCGAATTTGCTTTAGTGGGTATTGGTGATATGGATGAGAACAGCCATATGGTTAAGCTGGGCTTCTTTACCCCAAAAGAGTTTGTTGAAGCACGCCTTAATGATGGCATTGTCGGTGATATTGGTGGTTTTGACTTCTTTAAGTTAGATGGCTCAAACGCGGATACTTTAATGCGCGGCCGAGTGATTGGCCTTGAAATGGAAGATCTTCGTCAAATATCAAATGTTATTGCTATGGCGAGTGAAAGTCGCAAAGCATTATCAATTATGGGGGCATTAAGAACCGGCGTTATTGATGTTCTTGCGACCAGTGTAAGCTGTGCAATGGCACTATTGAACCTCGCAGAAAATGAGTAATTAGCCATTCTCTTTTACTTTTCTATCCTTCCTTTTAACTGAATCGCATATTTGATAAAAAATCCGTGACGTCAATATATTAGCGATATTATATTAACGTCAACTAGGAAGGATCGCAGTGAAACAATCTCAAAATAACATCATATCTAGTCTCAATGCTCTAGACTTAATTGTTGAAGAAGATGCAGAGAAAGCTAGGCTAGGCGCAGAACAACAATTATTACTCTCAGAAGAACTACAGTTTAAATATGGTATAGCATACTCAAAATTAATTATTTCAACGTCTCTTTGGCATTTACTTAAATATCAAGCGGGCTTTGCCATTGCCAAAGACTTATTAACTCTTCACCAAGAGCTAGATAATGATGATTTGTTACCGAGTATTCTGCATAATCTTGCTCTTCACTCTTGGGGGCAGGCCAAGCTTTATTCTGCACAGCAATATTGGATACAAGCTCTAGAGCAATCTTCACTACTTGGTAATAATAAAATTGAAGTTGAGTCATTAATTGGGCTTGGTAACATTTGGCGAATGACCAATAATTTAGAAAACGCAAAATCAGCTCATAATATTGCCGCTCAAAGAGCCCATTATTTTCGGATTCCCCACTTAGAAGCGAAAGCCTTTATTCTCTATGCGTGGGATAGTTATTTACTGCAAGATTATCAGGCTATGTTACCGGTCTTATTTAAAGCTGAACAGTTATTAAGTAACAGTCATAATCTCACGTGGAAATCTGAAGTGTACGATTTTAGGGGTTTGGCATTTTTAGGCTTAAATGATTTAAATTCAGCGCAGCAATGTTGTAGTTACGCATACCAAACGGCTCAACAGCATAACTTAATCTGGATGAAGGCTCATTCTGCTATCAGTTTAGCACGAATTGCCTCTGCTCAATCTCATTATGCTCATGCTTATGATCTGCTGACTCAAGCTGAAGTGATTGCACACCAATTTGATAAAGGAGAGTTACGCTCTCAAATCTGTCTTGAGCAATCCCGTATCGCTGAATTAACACAGGACTATGAACATGCCCTTTATTCTTATAAACGTTACCGTCAATATGAAGTTTCATTAATTCAAGAGCAAACAAACAGTTTAGGCAGAGATAAAACTCGCTCATCTAAAGAGCAACTTGAAAGACGAGCTAAAAAATTAATTCACCGTATTGAGATTCAATTAGAATTTAATTCTATATCGTCACTCACCTATTTGTTGCCACTTGATAAATGGCAACAAAATATTAGCTCATTGCTCTCTCATTCTGCAAATCTGGATTATCACGTCATAACGATAACAGATCCATCTGAAGATAAACTTAATAATCTCATATTATTAGGTCACCATTACTGTAAAGATGGTGACAGCATAACTCGCATTAGCAAGACTGAGATTTCACTGTTAATTAATGAAAATGGCCAAAGAACTCAAGAAATAGTGCATTCATTATCGTCTCTGTTTTCAAGCTATCCTTGGCATCGTTATTCGTTGAACTCCTCGATCCCTTCTGTGAATTACTTTAATTTACATCAATGGGTATCGCAATCTGATTTCTCATACACTCACCTTGACGCTCAATTGGTATTTTAATGGATACTCTTTTAGTTCGAATCGCCGATCAAGGCATTGACCTCATGAAACTCAACTCTCAACAATCGCTAGAGCTTTGGCTACTTATTGTTGATGATTTTACTGAGTCTGATACTGAAAAAGCCTACGCGTTGTTAATGTGTTCTGAATTGGAAGTTGAGTTTAATCTCACCACGCAGAGTATTCTTCATTTGCAACGAGCGCTCTTACTTTTGTCGCTACCACAAGACAATAAATTGATGTTACAGATCTATTCTGCTCTTATTTATCGATACACTGACATTGGTGAATATCAAAAAGCGTTAGATCATTTATCATCACTGTCTAATCTAGCTGTTCAGTTTGGTGATCATGAGTATTATATCCAATCAATTTTAGGGATTGGCAATTTATGCTCTATTTATGGTGATCACCTTAAAGCATTACGCTACTACCAAAAACTTGAATCATTAAGTTCAACGATTAAAAGTAATACTCTTTCACTACGCTATCGTTTGTATACGATTGCTTGTTTACTTAATCTTAACCGTTTATCAAAAGCAAAAATGGTTTTAGATGAGTGTAAAGTTATTCAATATGTTTCTGATGATTTGTCTCTCACCGCACAAATAAAACTCTATACCGCAAAGCTATTAAGGTTACAGAATGAATCAAAGGCGGCTCTTGAGGCATTAATTTCTTTTCGTAAAGAATATAATAATCTTCACTCGTACCCATGGTTAAGTAAGCTTTTCTCCATTGAAGCTGCCAACTGTCTTATTCAACTAAAAAGAGGCGATCTCGCTGATGTTCTTATATCTCAGCAATTAAAACGTACCCGAAAGTACTCACAAGGATACTATATAAGTCAATTACTGGATATTAAGAGTGATGCATTAGCCAGCTGTATGTGCTTTTCTGAAGCGTTACAGTGTGAAAAAGAATCGCATAAATTAACAACCCAAATCATCAATAACTTTCCAATTAATCAACTCGGTGAGCACTCTTTACGACGATTAAGCCGCTTAGAATTGCAACTTCGGTTAAATATATCGGAAACTGAAAACATCCAACTAAAAAAAGCGTCTGTTCAACAAAAATATACCGTAGCAAAACTTCAAAAAGATGTCTTTCATGACAGTTTGACCAAACTCTATAATCGCCGTTGGTTTGAAACTACCTTTATACAAGAAGTAAAATCAACCATGGATAAGTATCAGCTTCTAATTATCGATATTGATAATTTTAAATCTATCAATGATGAATACTCTCACCTAACGGGGGATGTGATCTTAAAAGTTGTAGGTAAAATATTACAACGTACTATCGGGTCAAATAATTATGCCATTCGATACGGTGGCGAAGAGTTTATAATTATTGTTATGTCAAATGATCGACAATATGGGTATGAGGTAGCAGAAAATTGCCGTCAGGCTATCGCCTATAACGATTGGAAAGATACCCTTAATGATCGCTTACTCACGGTCAGTATTGGAGTGACTCACCATATTCAAGATGAAGATTACAAGGCCACTTTATTACGAGCGGATAAAGCTCTTTATCAGGCTAAACGATCTGGAAAAAATAAAGTGTGCATCCA
The DNA here is from genome assembly GCF_028765575.1 of Aliivibrio sp. S3MY1. Taxonomy (GTDB): domain Bacteria; phylum Pseudomonadota; class Gammaproteobacteria; order Enterobacterales; family Vibrionaceae; genus Aliivibrio. The sequence goes on from NZ_JARACO010000001.1 coordinate 85,318, forward strand.
TTACCATTAAATCTAATTTTAGCTATAAAAAAACCAGCACGAATGCTGGTTTTTTTACTACTGAGAACTTAACGATATAGGCCAAGGTCTCTTTGTAAATGCTCTGATAATTCAGATGTATAATGCGTTGACGTTGCTTGGCCTTTACCAAACAAAACATCAGCTAAATGAGCAATCAATCCTTTGATACTTACTGAGTAGGCCTTCTTTTCCAAAGAAGAAGTAGCGATGTTATTAACCTTCATTGCTGCTTGCGCCATGATTGCCTCACTTAAAATTCATAAAATGGTTTGATGGCGAGATAATAAAACTAAATTCACACCTCAAAAAATGACTTTTTCTTCAAACTAACATTAGATTTTATAATGCAAATATTACATTACATTTTAGTCAATAAAGATGAATATTTAGGCAAACACCATAACGTGTATTGAATAAAAAACCACCACAACCTTTAGTTAACATTCTTTTTGCGCATCACTTTTCTCATCACACAAGAATGACAACAAAATAGAAACAAAATAGAAACAAGGACAATTAAGATGGGTTTATTTAGGGTAAAAAAAACTCCCTAACTAAAGTAGGGAGTTCATTTATTATGAAAATTGAACGAAGTAAGCAATTACTGCCCAAGCAGAAAACCAGCTGGCTATTAAGAGCTTATCAGACCAATCATTATCCATCATTTACCTATTTAGACTCACAGCACGTATTATTCATAGAAACCTCTCTCACAAAATTTCTTATTCCATAAAACAGTTAGCAAATCTTATGCCATTTATACGACAGTGTTCTCATTTCGGTGATATTGATTCAAACACTCTGTCGGTTTTGCTAGATCTGGATAATGAGCTAAATACTCAATCATACAATCTGCCATTGAGTAGGAAGTCGTGATCACTTTTTCTTCCCTATGCAAAAGAGGCGCATACCCCTCTTTCCCCTTAATTGTATAAGCTGTTGATGTTCCAAAGTATATTTGGTCATCAAGAACACTTAACCACCCTACCTTAGGGTTATAAATACTAAATTCAATAATGCGAGAGCCACTTGGTTTACTTGCATCATAGCGATAACGCAGCTGAGATACATAAGGAAAGCTGCCTGAGCCACTGCCAATCACCCCATTATCTGTTGCGTTATCAATTGCCCCTTCTATTGCTGCTTTTAAATATTGCCCTTTAATACTATAAATGACAATTGGAATCGCGAAAGGCAATACTTTTCCGGCAATATCAGCATAAGTTATCTCTCCTTGATTTAAGCCCGCGCGCACACCACCTGCGTTATGCATCGCGAACTGAACTCGATTATCTATTTGATGAGCTTTTGAATAAAACGATTCGACAACCCAAGGCGCGATATCACTTTGTCCTTGCTCATCAGGTATACGACGATGAGTTAAATCAGTGGTGCAATATCCAATAATCTGTTGTGATAAACGTTCAACTTTTTCTCGATATTTATCGATAAGTAATGCTTCAATCTTTGGGTCTTTATCGCAAAAAATAGTATGTTTAAAGTCGGCTAAAGTCGTCGTTATTTTAGCTAGCTGAGTGGCTTCGACTTGATGGCTGCACGCCTTATCCTTATAGGCCACATTATCAATCAATAAGCTATTTTGACCATTAAATCCTATTAACTCCCCTTCATTAGAGTAAGTTAAATCACAATAGCCCAAAGCAAGCGCATGACAGCCAGCTTGTACGATGTGAGTTCCATTCACTCTTTCACCGTAACTGGCTCGCTCTTCTAAACCAATCTCAGTAAAGTTACCTTGTAATATATGGCTATGACCGCCAATGATCACATCAATCCCTGAAACAGATTGAGCTAATTGTTTGTCCGCTTCATAACCAAGGTGACTCACAATAATAACGTTATCAATGCCTTTCTCGGCCAAGTAGTGCATCGTTGATTTGGCTGTCTCAATCGCATTTTTAAAGGGAGTGTCAGGATCGGGGCTCGCTAACACTTCCATTTGATCTATGGTTAAACCAAAAATAGCAACGTCTATATTTCCGACGTGTTTAATCATGTACTTCGCGATCTGGCGCTCCGCATCAAAATCTAAGATCCGTTCTTGATACTTTAGCCCATGACCTTTTGACTGATCTTCATGACTTAAATCCCAGTTGCCCATTAATATCGGAAAGTGAGTCGATGAAATAAACTCACTAACAAGCTCATTTCCAAGATCAAACTCATGATTCCCGAGTACCATACCATCAAGAGGTAATTGATTAAGCAATTCCGCGTTCGCTTGGCCTTTATACAATGAAAAATATAAGGTGCCTTGAAAACAATCACCCGCGTGAAATAGAGAAACCGCTCCTCCTTTTTGCTTATGTGTTTCTGAGAGAACTGAAATTTGATGGGATAAGCGTGAAAAACCACCACATTTAATATAAAACTTGTCTAATCCACGGCAATTCAGTGCGATCACTGATTCATCAAAATAAGAATGCGTGTCATTAATGTGCATGACTCTTAATATATTGCTCTTTTGATTTTCCATTTCTTTTCCTTTTTAGAGCAAACAAATATAACAAACAAACTCGATGGTCACGATACCTGTATACAATGATCTAAAAATCAACATTATTACTTATAAAAAATTCAGTACGTTACCGTCAGTATAATTAATAATTGTGACTCCCATAATGCTTTACTTGATTCAGTTGCTATATAGTTATTTATAACCCGTCTCTGATGAGGAATCATTATGCTCTTAGAACGAATTGAAGTCTCAGGATTTAGAGGTATTAAACGCTTATCCCTTTCATTTGAACAATTAACCACCTTAATTGGTGAAAACACGTGGGGGAAATCATCTTTACTTGATGCCTTATCCATTGCATTGCCTGTTTCAGGAGAGCTTCACCAATTCACGTTAAAAGACTTTCATCAAGATCATTCTATCTCGTACACTCAAGATCAACATATCCAAATTATCATCAGTTGGAAAACCACTGAAAAAAATGAACATCGAGCAGGACGCTACAGAAAACTATCCAGCCTTTGGCAACCCGACCCGTCTAACCATTGCCAACGGATCTATTATCGTATTAGTGCGACAAATAATGACGACAAAATCACCTCATCAAGTACCTTTCTAGATAATGAAGGGAATGTGCTTCGATACCATAAAATTGAAAAATTAGTCACCGAATTAATCCAACTTCACCCTGTGATCCGCATCCGTGATTCTCGTCGACTAAGCCAAGAGGATGCTATTTCTCAACTTTCCAATGATCGTATTGAGCGAAGAATAAATAATACTTGCCGTCGTTTAATAAGCGCACCTGGTCAAGTCAACCGAGGGGAAATAAAAAGTGCCCTTCGCTCTATGCAATCACTTGTTGAACATTATTTTGCATTTCGAAATCATAAAAAACATACACCACACCGTATTCACGATGACCTCTTTTTTGGCCAAAAAACGGAAGGCGTTTCCTTATCCCAATTTATCAATCAAGATAATACAAAACAGACAAAACTCTTGCTACTTGGCTTATTAAATACCTATTTACGTGCAAAAGGTCCTAATACGCTAAAAAAATCGGCAAGGCCGTTAATGATTATTGAAGATCCAGAAGGGCGATTACACCCAACCCAACTTATTCAAGCATGGTCTTTACTTAATCATATACCTATGCAAAAGATCCTCACCACCAACAGCAGCGAGCTATTAAGCGCCGTTCCATTATGTTCAATTCGTCGCTTAGTGAGAGAGTCTGACTCAACTTCTAGCTATTCAGTCTCATCAACCTGTTTATCAAGAGATGATTTACGTCGCATCACTTTTCATATCCGTTTTCAAAGAACGAACGCTTTATTCGCGCGATGTTGGTTGTTAGTGGAAGGTGAAACGGAAGTCTGGTTGTTCAATGAAATGGCTCGAATGCTAGGTTATAACCTTGCTGCAGAAGGGGTGCAAATTATTGAGTTTGCTCAATCCGGATTAAAATCATTAATTAAAATAGCCAAAGCGCTGCATATTGAATGGCACGTTGTAACCGATGGGGATCCCGCTGGTAAGAAATACGCATTTGCGGTGAAAAGTCAGTTAGATAATGAGCACGAACGGCATCGGTTAACGGAATTACCTCATAAAGACATTGAGCATTACCTTTATCATCATGGATTTGCAAAACTATTCAAAAAACTTGCGAATATACCAAAAGATCAACATGTTACTCCTAAGAAAATTATCATTAAAACATTGAAAAAATACGCAAAACCCGATTTAGCGCTAGCTATCGTGCAACACAGTGAAGAGCAAGGCATTGATAGTATTCCATTATTATTGCGTTGGACGCTAAAACGAACCGTCACCATGGCAAAAGGTCAGGGTAACTAATACGATAACGACTTCTACACAAAAAAACGCCAGTCATTTTGAAGTGACTGGCGTTTTTATTATTCTAATAATTTATTTATTTCGACGAGCAGTCACGGCCTCTGCTAATTGACGAAGTACGGTTTCAGTATCATCCCAACCAATACATGCATCGGTGATTGATTGACCATAAGTCACTGCTTTACCACTGACTAGGTCTTGACGACCTTCAACAAGGTGACTCTCAATCATCACACCAAATACGGCCTCTTCACCACCCGAAATTTGACCACAAACATCATCAGCAACAATCATCTGACGTTTAAAGTCTTTTGAGCTATTAGCATGACTAAAATCAATCATTACTTTTTCAGGTAATCCTGAAGCGGCTAATTGCTCTTTGACAGGCTTAACATGAGCAGCACTGTAGTTTGGCTCTTTACCACCACGAAGGATGATATGGCAATCAGGGTTACCGGCTGTTTCAATAATGGCAGAGTGACCATATTTAGTTACTGACAAGAAATGGTGAGAAGAACCCGCCGAGCGGATTGCATCAGTGGCAATTTTAATGTTGCCATCTGTGCCGTTCTTAAAACCAACAGGACAAGAAAGACCTGAAGATAGCTCACGGTGAACCTGTGACTCGGTAGTACGTGCTCCGATAGCACCCCAGCTGATTAAGTCACCCATGTATTGTGGGGTGATCATATCTAGAAATTCACCAGCCGTTGGTAAGCCCATATCAGTAAGATCAAGCAGCAACTTACGTCCCATACGTAGACCATCATTTAATTTAAATGAATCATCCATATACGGATCATTGATTAACCCTTTCCAACCAACAGTTGTACGTGGTTTTTCAAAATAGACACGCATAACAACTTCAAGGCGATCGCCTAACTCATCACGTAATGTTTTAAGTTTTGCACCATACTCTAAAGCCGCTTCGGTATCATGGATTGAACACGGACCGATAATAACAAGAAGACGATCATCATCACCTTGTAAAATATTGTGGATAGCTTGGCGAGATTCAAATACGGTTTTTGCCGCAATCTCAGTCGCTGGGAATTTTTCTAATACAGCAACAGGCGGTAATAGTTCTTTTACTTTTTTAATTCTTACATCATCAGTTTGATACATTGCTCTCTTCCATTTATTTATGCAATTTATTGTTTATATATTGCATCTTTATTCTCCATACTGTTAACGTAACGTGTCTTTAACTGTTGTGCAATGGTTAATTTAATATAAATTCCTTCTCAATAGAAATTTAACTATAAGCAGAGATATAAGCATCTTTTGGTTAAAATTAAACCACTCCATTAAGAATCACTTCTTTAGCTTTATGAATATGTTACAGTAAGTTTAGTTCTCGAATGCTAGGATGAATTGTGACTAATAAAAATACAAATAAAGCCAATATCATTGATTTTAAAGCCGTGGATAAATACTACGGGCAATTTCATGCATTAAAAAACATTAACCTTTCTATAAATGAAGGAGAAAAAGTCGTTATCTGTGGTCCTTCTGGCTCAGGAAAATCCACTCTTATTCGCTGTATCAATGCCTTAGAATCTATTCAAGGTGGTACGCTTTCTCTCTTTGAACAACCACTCTCATCAAAGCAATTAATGAGTGGAAAAGTCGGCATGGTGTTTCAACACTTTAATTTATTCCCGCACTTAACCGTATTAGAAAACCTAACTCTGGCACCAATTAAAACATTAAAATTATCTAAAAAAGCAGCGACTGAGCGTGCTTTAATCTATTTAGAGCGCGTAAATATCGCAGAGCAAGCAGATAAATACCCTTCTCAACTTTCTGGTGGACAACAACAACGAGTCGCGATCGCTCGATCTCTGTGTATGGAGCCTCAAATCCTGTTGTTTGATGAACCGACATCCGCACTTGATCCTGAAATGATCAGCGAAGTGTTAGATGTGATGTCTAATCTCGCTAAAGATGGCATGACCATGGTGTGTGTGACACATGAAATGGGGTTTGCTAAGAAAGTTGCCGATCGTGTGGTATTTATGGATGAAGGTGAAATCCTTGAGATTGCTAAACCTGAGCCGTTTTTTAACAATCCACAACACCAACGTACTCAACAATTTTTAAACCAGATCTTAAGTTACTAATATGAATCGTTTAAAAACAATTTTAGCCCCGGTGTTATCTGCTCTGTTACAAATATCACTATTAGCGATTGCGCTCTATTGGATTTTAAACAGCGGCGCACAAGCCATGAATTATCAATGGCAGTGGGATCGGGTGCCTGATTTCATTTTCTTTTATGAAGATGGTGAATGGTTCCCCGCAGAACTGATGGATGGGCTCCTTGTCACCTTACATATTTCAGCCATTAGTGCCATTGCCACTCTAGCCATTGCACTGATCACCGCATTATTACGTCTTTCTGATTCCATCGTCGGTCGCAGTATTGCCACCTTATATATTGAGCTGATCCGTAATACGCCTTTATTAGTGCAAATTTATCTGCTTTATTTTGTCTTTGGTCCATTTTTAGGCTTAGATAGATTCACAACTGCGGTTCTTGCTTTAGCTCTATTTCAAGGAGCCTATACCGCTGAGATTTTACGATCAGGCCTAATCAATTTACCAAAAGGACAATTTGAAGCCTGTAAAACATTAGGATTATCTGCGTTCAACAGCTATCGCTATATAGTATTACCCCAAGTGGTAAGAAAAACATTGCCTTCATTAACCAATGAATTAGTTTCTTTAGTCAAAAACTCTTCTATAGTCAGTGTGATGGCTATTTTTGACTTAACAACCGAAGGACGAAATATCGTCTCTGATACGGCAATGCCTTTTGAAATTTGGTTTACTGTCGCCGCTATCTATCTCATTATTACATTAACGCTTTCTGGGCTATCAGCTTGGTTAGAACATCGCATGCACAATGCATATTAATGGAGAACCCCTCGCATGAAGCAACTATTCACATCATTACTCAGCCTAAGCTTACTATTTAGTAGCTCGGTATTTTCAGCATCGTCATCAGACAGCACACCTAATCTTGATAAAATTCAAGACAGAGGAACGCTTAAAGTTGGTTTAAGTACTTTTGTTCCTTGGGCTATGCGAGACAAACAAGGTGAGCTGATTGGCTTTGAAGTCGATGTTGCAAAACGTTTAGCAAAAGACTCTGGCTTAAAAATTGAGTTCATCCCTACCGCTTGGGATGGCATTATCCCCTCTCTTATTTCAGGAAAATTCGATGTCATTATTGGTGGCTTAACCATTACTGACGATCGCTCAAAAAGCGTATTATTTACGGTTCCTTATTCGCATTCTGGCGTTCAAATTGCAGCCAACAAACAACTCACAGAGGGCTTTACTCGCGAGCAGTTTAATTCTCGTCGTGTAAAATTTGCTGCTCGTCGTGGTTCAATTACGGTTGCAGCGATTAAAGAACATTTTCCTAAAGCCAAAGTGCTTCAGTTTGATGATGATGCTCAAGCATTCCAAGAGGTATTAAATGGCAATGCTCATGCAGTAGCCGCGTCAACACCAAAACCTGAGTTTGATAGTATCAAGCATGCTGATATCTTATATCTGCCTTTTAAAGAGCGTTTATCGCAAGGTAATGAAGCCTTTGCGGTTCGCCTTGGTGAAGAAGATAAAAAAGCTTACTTTGATGCCTGGATCCAAGCTCGTACGGCTGATGGTTGGCTAAAAGAGCGTTATGATTACTGGTTTACTAGCCTAGATTGGCAAACACACACAGCGAACTAATTACCATGCAGCAAAGAGTTTCTTTAAAACTTAATCGATTAGATTGGATATTACTGACCATTGTCGCAAGCTTTATCGTTTGGTTATACACAAAGGAAAGCGGTAGCCTTGTGTATCATTGGCAGTGGTCGCGTGCGTTAGAACTACTATTTACCTCTAAAGCAGATGGGTCACTGCCCTATTTCTTTGACGGGATATTTTCAACGCTGCGATTAACGTTTTGGGGAATGCTCTTTGCTATTTTGTTCGGGACTCTTCTTGGCTTAGGTCGTCGTTCAAATGTTGCTATGTTTAGAGCATTGTCCAATAGCTATATTCAGCTGATTCGCAATATTCCACCATTAGTGTTTATTTTCATTTTCTATTTCTTTATTGCAAACCAATTAGTGCCACTGTTTGGTTTGGAGTCTATACTCAGAGAGCACAATGGCCGTATTAATGATCTTCAATCATTCTTATTTGGCTCTGCCAATTTATGGGAAAATTTAGTGGCGGGCGTTCTTTGTATCGGTATGATCTCAGCGGCCTATATTGGTGAAGTTGTGCGCTCTGGTTTAGATGCAATCCCACAAGGCCAACATGAAGCAGCCAAAAGTTTAGGGCTATCCACTTGGCACCGCTACCGCTATATTATTGCTCCGCAAGTATTTAAAGTGATTATTCCTTCTCTTGCTGGTCAATGTATCTCTTTAGTTAAAGACTCATCGATTATTTCATTGATTTCTATTCAAGAGTTAACGTTCGTTGGAACTGAAATTGCGAATTCAAGCGGTATGATTTTTGAGGTATGGATAGTGGTCGCGTTTTGCTACTTTATTCTTTGTTTTACATTATCGCGCCTATTTGCTTATTGGGAACGTGATAAAACAGCTACCGAGTAAAAATAAACAGACAAATAAAAAAGCAGTCTTACTATAAATAAGACTGCTTATCATTTAAATTCAGATAGTTAGATTACTGTCTAGTCTAAAATACATACACTAGTCGATTTTTTGAATCTCTTCTAATTTCTTAGTATTCAAAGTGAAGACTCGAAAGATAAAAATAGTATTCATCATAGAGAGCACAACTTCAGCAATAGAGAAAACGAACGACAACACAGAAGATTGTAGGCCTAATAAACCTAAACCGTACTCTAACGCCCACATTAACCCTGTCGTAAAACCAAAGATAATCACAAGGCCTTTAAATAGGATCCAATAATTATCTTTCGTATCATGCCAACCTAGTTTAATGGCATCCATTGTTTTCTCTCTATAAAGAACACAATAAATTTCAGTGAATGAAAAACGAGCCATCAAATATAAACCAGGCAAAATTAAAGCAATAAAACCTGTTAATACGGCAAGACCTAAAATGATATTCATTAATACAAACGAAAACCACGTTTTGGCAGGGATCTGATACAGCTGGCTAAATGGAACACGACGACCATCAAAAGAGTAAGCAATATAGTAGAGAATCGCCCCTTTATAGAAAGGATAGATCGTCAAAATAAACAGCATATAAAGTAAGAATTTACCTGAACCCTCTTCTTCATTAAAACTCAGTGCTATCCCATTTGTAATCAGTGCAAACGGTAAAACCAGAATACAGAAAGCGACTAAATGCTTTTTGAAGTAATTGAAGCTATCCATCAATAAAACTGATAAGGCTGGCATTTCTTTTTCCCTAAATATATGTATAAGTTATAGTTATCTACATATGAGGATAGCAAATAACAAACAAAGTAAGAAGTCGATTTTATCAGAGCCCCTAACGAATTATATGATGATCTTTAATCATTCGGATCCCTTCTCGACGAATACAGCTACTGATTGGGTTTTGATCCATACTCGCACGCCAAATAAATGAGAGTGTACGTTCCATGTTTAACTCAGGAACATTCAAGGCAACTAACTCGCCTCGTTGAATATACTTAACGACATCTAAATATGGTAAACAGCTTAAATATTGGCCATTAGAAACTAATGTTCGTAGTACAGGTACGTATTCATACTCACGCCACACATCTAAATCGGGAATTTTGTCATAGATGGCACTATCAAAAATAGTTCTTGTACCTGCCCCATGCTCACGTAATACCCATTTAGCTTGTTCTAACTGAGCTAAACTCACGGTGTCATGCTTAGCAAAGGGGTGGTGAGCAGCCGCAACAATAATTAAATGGTCTGTACAAAATACTTCTTGATGAATCCGACTATCATCACAACGGCCTTCAATAATACCCAGTTCGTATTTGTAATTTAATACGCCATTAATGATCCCTGAGGTATTTTTTACCCCTAAAGAAATACGTATTTCTGGAAAATCATTATCAATATTACTGATAAGGTTTGGAACCAAATGTTCAGCAGCCGTTTGACTCGCTCCTAGAGACAACTCACCACTGATTAAATGCTGATCATAAAAGCCTAATTCTATCTGCTGTGCGTCATGGATCAGTTTTTTCGCTTTAGGTCGAAGCCATACACCCCAATGGGTTAGCGCCATTCGCTTTCCATTTCGCTCAAATAGAGAACGCCCTAGCATTTTTTCTAATTGAGACAAAGACATACTGGTTGCTGATTGAGTTAACGACAACATTTCAGCCGCTTGGCTAACACTTCCTGTTGTTGCTACTGCATCAAAAACGGCCAACTGCTTTAATGAATAACGCATAACTATCTCTTTTATAAGAATTTATTTTATAAGTAATCATACCATCTCAAGCACATCAAGAAAACTGATATAGAACTTAAAAACAATCAATTTTACCTCCCTTTGATTTCAACATAATCTAAATGGGCTCAAGCAGAACAGGAATGAACACACAGCTAGAGCTTACTACTAACCAATAACTTAAGGAGGACAAATGAGCGCTAACCTTAGTCCAAATACTTCTGGACAATTTAATCCCAGTGAAATGATGGAGCAAGCGGCTTATTACGCCCTAGCTAAATCAAAGAAACCAACAAGCATGGTAATTGGCTTAGCTGTTATGGCTGGTGTTTTCATCGGGATCGCTTTCATTTTCTACATAACGGTGACTACTGGTAATACGCAAACAGGTTGGGGAATTAGTCGATTTGCTGGCGGTTTAGCATTTAGCTTAGGATTAATACTGGTTGTCATTGGTGGCGGAGAACTTTTTACCAGCTCTGTACTTTCAGCTATTGCTGTTGCAAATAAGCAAATTAGCTTTGGAAAGATGCTAGGAATATGGGGAAAGGTTTACATCGGTAATTTTATCGGCGCAACCTTACTGCTTGCTTTAGTCGTTTCTGCTGGAATGTATCAAAACGATGGTGGTCAATGGGGGTTAAACGCCCTAAACATTGCTCAACATAAATTACATCACCAACCATTAGAAGCTTTTGCTTTAGGTATTTTATGTAATTTATTGGTCTGTCTAGCCGTTTGGATGACGTTTTGCTCAACCAACATGTTAACTAAAGCTGTCATGGTTATCTTACCGGTTGCGATGTTTGTTAGCAGTGGTTTTGAGCACTGTGTTGCCAATATGTTTATGGTTCCATTAGGTATTGCGATTCAACAATTAGCTCCACCTGAATTTTGGTTGTCTGTTGATGCATCACCTGAACAATACGCTGATTTAAATATTATTAACTTTATTACTGCCAATTTAATTCCGGTAACTTTTGGAAATATTGTCGGCGGAGCAGGACTGGTTGGTCTAGGTTATTGGGCAATATTCAGTCGCCCACAACTTAATGCAGTACCTAATTCACAAATTACTCCTCTTTTTACCGATTCAGACACAAAGGAAATCACTAATATGAACGCGAACAAAACAGTAAATCAATTTATGGATATTAACGCTTACGTACTTCGCCCTGAAATGCCTGTTGAAATTGCATTAGACAACCTATTAGATCGCCATCTTTCTGGTGCAATTGTTATCAATAACCATAATGAAGTGGTTGGTTTCTTTTCTGAGCACGATGTATTAGTTGAATTATGGTGTGAAGATTACTTACCAGAACAAGGACGCACTGTTGCTGATTTAATGAAGACGGATATCACTAGTATTTCACCTAAAGATACCCTACTTCAACTAGCTGAATTTTACTCAATTGATAAACCAACATTATACCCAACAACAGATATGGGCTATGCAACTAGCTACAGCACATTATCTGTTAATGACCGAGCTCGTGATATGCGAATTGCTAAACCACGCATCTTACCGGTTATCGAAGACAATAAATTTGTTGGTATCGTAACTCGTGGAAATGTGGTTTGCCAATTACGTTCAATCTACGGTGAACGTATACAAGCGGTAAACACTGAAGAAGAAGCCGCAGCTATCGTTGCATAAGCATAGAATAAAAAATAACAACCCAATGAGTAATAAAGGGGGCTTCTTAAAGTAGAAGCCCCCTTTATGTATTTAAAATTTACATCACTATTATTTTCGGCTTTTTAAATAATGATCTTGAAGAATATACATACGTTTAATATCGCAATATTCCCCATTAACAAAAATCTCTTGAACTAAATGTCCTTCTTCAGCAAAACCACATTTTTCATAAAGATGAATCGCTTTATCATTATTTACAGCAACGTGTAGATAAACCTTATGCAAGTTCAATATTGTAAATGCGTAATTTAAAGCTCGATGAATTAAGCCTTGTGCATAGCCATTGCCTTGAAAATCAGGAGCAATAATAATTTGAAACTCAGCACTGCGATGAATGCTATTAATTTCAACCAATTCAACTAAACCAATAGACTGTTGATCATTATTTTCTGCAATAAAACGGCGCTCTGTACTGTCATGAATGTGCTTACGAAATAAATCCTCAAGCTCATAGTAAGACTCGTAAGGTTCTTCAAACCAATATGACATTATCGATCGGTTGTTATTCAACTGATGGATAAAACGTAAATCAGTCTGTTCAAGTGCGCGTAGTCGAATGTCATTGTTCATCATAGTTATCCATTAACTAATAAAATAATAGTCACCACAATCGATATTATCCATATTGTGATTTGCAGAAAATACCACTATTCAATAAAAACGGAAATAAATAAATGCACATCCAAATAACAGACATAAAAAAACCGAGCTACTTGAGCTCGGTTTTTATTATCAATAATCTATTGATTAGTCTTCGTTACGAGGTGTGCGTGGAGCACGGCTTGCACCTGGAGCACGCTCGCCACGGTGACTGCCACGGTGATCACCACCTTTGTTGCGGTCAAAACGACGTTCGCCACCACGGTTTCCGCCTTCACGGTTACCGCCTTCACGATTACCACGGTAACCACCACGGCCGTTACCGTTACCACCACGGTTTTCATCACGACCAGCACCACCGCCTGTACGAGGACGACGTTCAATTGTTAGGTCTACACCTTCAACAACAACTGCCTTCACTTCGTTTTGACGAATACGTAGTTGCTTAAGCTTACTTGCAACGTCTGGAGACATTTTCTTAGGTAACTGTACGTATGTGTGACCAGGAGCAAGTTTGATTGCACCGATAGCACCTTTAGTGAAACCAAGTTCGTTAGCTAAAGCACCTACGATGTCTTTAACTTGAACGCCTTGCTCACGACCTACTTCTAGTTGGTACGTATCGAAATCAGCGTTGTTGTATTGACGACGTTCACCACGTTCTGGACGGTCGCCACGATCACGACGCTCACCACGGTCACCACGATCACTACGCTCTGGACGACGTTTAGCACGTTCCATTGCTGCGATCATTGGGTCTGGACCTTTATAGAATAAAGGACGCTTACCTTGTTGACGCTTAAGAAGCATTGCTGCAATTGTTGCTGCATCAACTTCTAGAGTCTCTTGAAGCTTAGTGATTAAGTCAGCAAATGCTTCTAGTGCAACGAATTCTTTGTCTGCTGCTAATTCAGCTCCTAGAACCGCTAGACGAGCTTCTGCAACTTGATCGCGATGTGGAAGTTCAATCTCTTCCATTGTTGATTTAGTTACACGCTCAATCGTACGTAGCATACGGATTTGGTTTGTGCGAACTAATAGAATCGCTTTACCTTTACGTCCAGCACGACCAGTACGGCCGATACGGTGGATGTAAGACTCAACATCAAATGGGATATCGTAGTTGAATACGTGAGTAATACGTGGAACATCAAGACCACGTGCAACAACGTCAGTTGCAACTAGGATATCAATAACACCAGTTTTGATGTGATCAACAGTACGTTCACGTAGAGACTGAGGAATATCACCGTGAAGAGCAGCAGCTTTAAAGCCACGTGCGCTTAACCAATCAGCTAGACGCTCGGTATCTTGACGAGTACGAACGAATACGATTGACGCGTCAGTTTCTTCAGTTTCAAGAAGACGAGACATTGCTTCGTCTTTTTCTACGCCTTTAACGATCCAGAAATTTTGAGCTACTTTGTCAACGGTGTGGTTAGTACCAGCAACATCAACACGAGCAGGATTACGTAGGTAACGGTCAACAATTGTTTTAACCATTGGAGGCATAGTTGCTGAGAATAGGATACGTTGAGCTGTATCTGGTGCTTTTTCAAGAATCCAAGTTACATCATCAACAAAACCCATTTTTAGCATTTCATCAGCTTCATCAAGGATGAAAGTATGAACTTCGCTTAGGTTTAAACGGTCACGGTTAAGTAAATCTTTAACACGGCCAGGCGTACCAACGATGATATGAGCACCGCGGCTTAGAGCACGCATTTGATCAACGATAGAAGCACCACCGTAGATCTCTAAAACTTTAAGTCCCTTGATGTTACGACCAAGGTTCTTAACTTCAGCAGCAACCTGAATAGCAAGTTCACGCGTAGGAGCCATGATGATTGCTTGTGGGTTATGTTGCTTAAGGTTAATTTTGTTTAAAAGAGGCAAAGAGAAAGCAGCTGTTTTACCAGTACCTGTTTGAGCTTTACCAAGTGCATCACGACCAGCTAACAAAAGAGGAATAGACTCAGCTTGAATTGGCGTAGGTGCAATAAAGCCCATTTCGTCAAGTGCAGATAAGATAGTTTCGTCTAAAGCCAGTTGGCGGAATTCAGTAATAGTTTCTGACATTGGGATCCCAATAATTAACATATAAAAACGGTCCCATTTGCTCAGCAAGTTCCATACACACACACAAGCACTCGGGACAGGACGGTTTATCAACTTCTATTTAAAATATAGAAGATGATTAACTCAGGGTGCGGATAATGCCTCAATACGTCAAGAATTACCAGAAAAAATTGAGCAACTTCACAAATTTAACTCAACTTTCTTCGTTTAGGCAGTTTTTTGTACGTTAAACATCCTTTTCTTAAAATTTAATCCGTCTTTTCTAGTAATCAATTAAGGGCAATAGTAAAGTTAGCGCGTTATTTCTCTATTATATGTATGAAGGCTTATGTTTCAAGATAACCCACTACTCGCTCAACTAAAGCAGCAGATACAAGAAAAACTCCCTAAAAAAGAAGGGACAGTAAAAGCAACCGACCGCGGTTTTGGCTTTTTAGAGTCCGATGATAAAAAGAAAAGTATCTTTATTCCACCTGCACAAATGAAGAAAGTAATGCATGGTGACAAAGTAGTGGCATTGATCCGCTCTGAAAACGATAAAGAGCAAGCCGAACCAGAACAACTCGTTGAGCAATCAATTACACGATTTATCGGCCGCATTGAAATGTTCAAAAAACGTCTTCAAGTTATGCCCGATCACCCTAGCCTAAAAAATGCTATCAAAGCGAAAGCTCGTAAAGGTGTAAACCCAGAAACCTTAAAAGAAGGTGACTGGGTTGTAGCAGAGCTTACGCAACACCCTTTAAAAGGCGATCAAAGCTTCTTATGCGAAGTCACTCATAAAATCACCGATAGCAACGACAAAATCGCACCATGGTGGGTAACGCTTGCGCAAAACGATTTACCAAACTCTGAGCCTGAAGGTATCGACAACTGGGAAATCAAAGATGATGCTGATCTCGTTCGTATTGACATGACAGAAACGCCATTTGTAACTATTGATGGTGAATCGACTAAAGATATGGACGATGCGTTATACATTAAAAAGCAAGCTGACGGTTCTTTTGAACTCACGATTGCAATTGCCGATCCGACGGCCTACATCACCCCAGATGACAGCATGGATCAAGTCGCGCGTAAACGTGGTTATACTATCTACTTACCAGGCCGCAACATTCCAATGCTACCTCGTGATTTAAGTGACCAATTATGTTCACTTATCGAAAATAAAGAACGTCCAGCTATTTGTTGTACAGTAAACGTTGCTGCTAATGGCACGATTGATGAAGAATCTATTAATTTCTTTGCTGCGACAATGAAATCTCATGCACGTTTAGCTTACGACAATGTGTCTGATTTCTTAGAAACAGGCTCGTGTGATAAGTGGCAGCCAACAGAAACCATTGCTCAAGTGGTTACGGAGCTTCACGAATTTGCACAAGCTCGTACCTTATGGCGCCAAACTCATGCTGTGATCTTCCCAGATCGTCCTGATTATCGTTTTGAACTAGATGCAGACAATGATGTTGTTGCCATTCATGCTGATATGCGCCGCTGTGCAAACAAGCTAGTTGAAGAAGCAATGGTAACGGCAAATATCTGTGCTGGAAAAACGCTGCGTAATACCTTCAATATGGGTGTGTTTAACTCTCATGCAGGTATTAAGTCAGATAAATTAAAAGACGTGACTGACATTGTAAATCAATTAGATGACGCTGAATTCACAGAAGAGCATATAGCAACGCTAGAAGGTTTTAGTGAACTACGTCGCCTTCTTGGAACTCAACCTACATCATACCTTGATGCCCGCATTCGTAAATTCCAAACGTACAGTGAAACAGGCAACGTACCATTACCACACTACGCAATGGGTTTAGATATTTACGCAACATGGACCTCTCCTATTCGTAAATACAGCGATATGATTAACCACCGTATGTTGAAAGCGCACATCTTAGGCAAAGAACCAGTACAACGCCCTGATGATATCGTTGGTGAAGAGCTTGCACTAAGCCGTCGCTACCACCGTATGGCAGAAAGAAATGTAAGTGATTGGCTATATTGCCGTACTCTTGCTTCAAATGTTGAGCAAGCTACTGAGTTTACCGCAGAGATCTTTGATATTAACCGTGCAGGTATGCGTGTACGATTAATTGAAAATGGGGCTGCCGCCTTCATTCCAGGGTCACTCATTGTCGATAACAAAGAGCGTATTGAATGCAGTGCTGAGCAAGGTTCAATCTCTATTGATAAGCATGAAACCTTCAAGCTTGGTGACCATCTGACTGTTGTTCTTGCTGAAGTAAAAGAAGATACGCGTAATATGGTGGCTAAACCAGTACAAGCCTTCCCTGCTCCAGAAGCGCCTATTGCTGAACAAGTAGAACCTGAACACACTGAAAAAACGGATGCATAAGTAAGCATCCTAATAAAAAGCCTGTACCGTATTAGCGGCACAGGCTTTTTTTACTCTAAATTAATCTTCCCTGAAAAAGGGATCTCTTCATCCTCTAATTCAAATCGATCTTTGGCCGTATATACAACAATATCTTCAAAATCATCCTTACGCTCTCTGCGATCATTCGCGACCATTTTCTCCGCGTTTTCTACCGCAGCAGCAACCATTTCATTATATTGCATTAATTTTTTTTGAGGTGTTGCCGCTAACATGTCTAAGCTATGACGAATGTATAATGTTGGAAGCTGATTTAAACTAATACATGTCATATCAGTAATTTGATCTTGGCTGTATACCTGGTGAAAATCTAACTCAAAAAAACGTTTTTTTACCAACACTTCCATGTAATTGTGAATATTTGATTCCATATAAATAGGTGCCTTATTGTTATTAAATGCATTAAGTTACAGTGCAAGCATATGAATAGAGTTATGTTATTGATAGAATAACGTCTTGTCCTATCAATTCAGTGACAAACTCTTTCTTTTTTAGATTAATTAGGGTTAGCTATAAACCAATGTCATTTAACCTTTTGAGTCATCCATTATTTAAACTGCTATTGCCTATTATCATCGTTGTTTCCGTGATAACAGGTATGGATGGAATTATCCATTTATCCTCTGAAAACCAAGGATTCTCATACATATTACCCTACATCGTGCTGTCAATTGTATTGCTTTTGAGCCAACCTTTCAACCAGGGCCGTGTTGGTATGATCGCAATTACCATGGCAATTGCTTATTGGATTATCCAAGAACGCCTTCAAGTTCCATTGTCTTATGGGACAACTCGCATTGAATTTACGCTAACAGCCTTCTTGCTACCTATTTCAATGATGACGACATTTATCTTTCCTGAACGCCGTATATTTTCTAAATATGGCGCAGGCTACCTAGGCATTCTTCTATTTATGTTTTTTTGGTGCTGGATCATCGTCTCACACTTTGCCGATAACGACATGACTGAAATTTGGGAAACCTACTTACTTAATATTCCTGAAGTGTCTCCGTTACCAATTGTTATTGTTCTTTATAGTTTAGTTATGTGTGGGCTTTCTGCCATTTTTGTTCTTACACGCAATAACAATACCGATTTAGCATCTTATACCTGCTTACTATACTCATCATTAACATTTGCTTTATTCAGCATTGATTTTATTTCAAGCACTATGTTTTCAATCGCCGGTCTGCTTCTTTTGTTATACATCATTTCTGCCAGTCATGAACTTGCATTTATCGATCAATTAACGGGGATCCCGGGGCGTCGAGCACTAGAATCCGAAATGAAACATCTCGGTCGCCGTTACACAATTGCAATGCTTGATGTCGACCATTTCAAAAAGTTTAACGATACTTACGGTCATGATACGGGTGATGATGTGCTTAAATTGGTCGCAAGTATCATGGCACAAACCGGCGGTAACGCGAAAGTATACCGTTATGGTGGTGAGGAATTTACCGTCTTATTTAAAGGTAAAACAGCTGAGCAGAGTCTTGAATATCTAGAAGAATTACGAGAAGACATTGCGGATTATGATTTAATTATCAGAGATAACACCACGCGACCTAAAGACGCAAAAGAAGGACAAGCAAAACGAGGTAAGGTAAACAAAACCAAAGTCGTTAATGTTACCATCAGCATTGGGGTTGCAGATAATTCTGAATTCAATAAGCCTCAAGACGTTATTAAGGCTTCAGATGTTGCCTTATATCGAGCTAAGGATGGTGGCCGTAACTGCGTCAGCCTCTAAATTAATAAGATTAAAAAACCGACATCTCATTTATGTCGGTTTTTTTATATCAAAATAACAACCCACTTGCATATCAATGACAGCAATGCGACACTCAAGTTATTAATAGGTATGTGTTTTGTTAATTTTATAGGTAAACAAGGATCCGTTTATGTTTTTAGATTATTTTGCTCTTGGGTTACTCGTTTTTGTTGCTCTAGTTATTTTTTACGGCATTATTGTTATTCATGATATTCCTTATGAGATAGCACATAAACGAGACCATCCTCATTCAGATGCAATACACATTGCAGGCTGGGTCAGTTTATTTACGCTTCATGTCTTATGGCCGTTCTTATGGATTTGGGCAACGTTATGGCGTGAGGATCGTGGTTGGGGCTTCCATAAAATTGAAAACAACCAATTAGAACTGCAAACTCGCGTTAATCATCTTAATGATCAAGTTGAGCTATTAACTGAAAAACTGTCGCAACTAGAAGTGAATCAATCTAAAGCATCACCTCGTCAAGCATCTCAAGAGGAGCAAATATAATGGATTTATTGCTTATTCTTACTTACACCGCATTGTGTATTGCTATCTTCAAAATATTTAAGATCCCATTAAACAAATGGACAGTACCTACCGCTGGCTTAGGTGGCGTTGTGCTTGTTGGTACACTGGTTTTATTAATGAACTACAACCACCCTTTCACTCAATTTGGTGGTCAGTTTTATGTAACTACACCAATTGTTCCAAGTGTTAAGGGTAAGGTCATTGAAGTTAATGTGATCCCTAACCAACCGGTTGCTGCTGGTGATGTATTATTTAAAATTGATGACATCCCATTTCAAGCAGAAGTCATTCGTAAACAAGCTGCGCTAAGTGAGGCAGAACAAGCCGCTTTACAATTGGAGTCTATCTATAAATCAGCGCAAGCGAATACCATTAAAGCTATCGCAGAGAAAGATAAAGCGTATCGTGAATTTAAACGTTACGAAAAAGGCTATAAAAAAGGTGCTTTTACTGCTCAACAATTAGATACAAGAAAGCAAACTTATAAAGCGACTGAAGCAACTGTAGAATCCGTCCAAGCTCAAGAACAACAAGCGAAACTGGCTTTAGAATCTGAGATAAATGGAGAGAATACAACCGTTGCTCGTATGCGTGCAGAATTAGAACAGGCACAGTTTAATCTAGATGAAACCATTGTTAGAGCACCAACAGATGGCTATGTCACACAAATGGCACTTCGTCCGGGGATGATGGCAGTTCCTATTCCTTTACGTCCTGTAATGACTTTTGTTCATACAGAAGATCAATACTTTGTCGGTGCGTTTCGTCAAAACTCTCTGCAACGTTTACAAAAAGGCTTTAAAGCTGAGTTTTTATTCCGAGCAATCCCAGGTCGAGTATTTGAAGGTGAAGTGGTCGACGTAATTCCTGCTATTGGTGAAGGCCAAATTCAAGCTTCTGGTGCTTTATTAGGGACTAATGCTATTCGAACTAACGGTAGAGCTTTAGTTAAATTAAAGTTGACTGATGATGTTTCTGAATTTCATTTACCTGCAGGTTCTAATGCTGAAATTTCTGTTTATTCTGATAGTTTTGAACACGTATCTATCATGCGAAAAGTATTAATCCGCATGAAGTCTTGGCAAAACTATCTATACCTTGACCATTAATCAATCACATAAAATAAAGAATGTGTGTAAGCCTGCTAAAAGGGTTTAGGTCTGAAAAATACGCAACTGTGCCAAAAGTAGAAAATAGAAAATAGAAAATAGAAAATAGAAAATAGAAAATAGAAAATAGAAAAGCATAATTTGTAATATATAAAAAGCCCCGAATAAAACGGTAATCATAACGTTCCTACTCGGGGCTTTTTATTTACAATAGTTTTAGTACATCACTATTTTAGTTTTAGTAATTCTTTGTCGTCTTGCGCTTTAGCAAAATCAGAAATTGCCTGGAAATCATTCGGTGTCCAATAAGGTTTATTTTTTAACCTATCAGGCAGCGCGGTAAAATTTTTATCATTTTCATTTGGCATAAGTTTGAATGTAGCCAAAGCTTCATATTCAGTTGAAACACTCTCTTTTACCTCATCTTTAAAGCCATTTGGTTCTAAATCAGTTCCTAGGTGATATTCTCTATAAATCACGACCCACTTATTTGGTAAGCGTTTAGAGCTATCCCACCACACACCATCCATTTTCTTGATCTGTGCTTTTGACTCTTCCTTAGTTCCGACGCCTAATTCAATAAACTTGGCTTCTATTGCTTTAGTCATCGCCTTAGAAAAATCTTTCTTATTTAATTGTGGATTGGCAGTAATAACATCACTCGCAAGCAATGCTCCTAACATATTTGAATACAGATCTTCTGGTGAAAAAGCAGAAGCATACTCTTTAAAGCCGCCAACCGATTCCATTCCAAACCACTGCGCTATCTCATGCCACTGAGCAAATCGATAAGCGGTTAAGGCTGCCAATTCAGTACTGATTTTCTGACGCTCAGCTTCTGAGTAAACTTCTGAGCTAACATGCAATTGAACAACACGCTCTTTCAATTCTGGTGACAGTATAACCTGATGCTCTGTCCCTAGATGAGTATAAAACTCTCCATAGAGATAATAAGTAAAGTCGGCAGTATCTCGAATATGGGCAGAATCTAAGAAGCCACCTTTTTCAGAATAAAAAATGCCATTACTTTCATCACCAAAACCCATCAAACTTCTTGCGACACTTTGACTGCCATCATTGTATATATGCTCACCGAGATTATCGATATTCAATACATTTTCAACAGAGAGAAAAGGAATAGGGATCCCCCCTACTTCGGTTTGTAAATTAGTCCCAAATGCACAACACGGTCTTACACCAACAGGTGCATCAGCGAAAACAGAAAATGAGCAGCCAAAAATTAGGCTACTCACCACCATGAATAGATTTTTTTTATTCATATGTACCTCTTTTAGAACGCTTCATTTATTTGAAAGTAGACAGCTTGACTGTTTTTTCCTAAACCATAATCCAGCCGTACATTAACTCTTGGCTTGAAAGCAAACCGATAACCGATACCATAAGTGGGCAGCCATTGGCTATGAAGTAATTCTTGATGACTGTCAGCAACATTGCCACCACCAACCCATGCAACCATTCCATGCCGTAGATTAAACTGATGGCGAAGCTCCACTTGAGAAGACAATTGGCTATTATCTCGATACTGCCCTGAGTAATAACCTCTCATTCGTTTATCACTGCCTAACGCTGACAGCGCAAACCAAGGAATATCACCTTGAACGTCTTGTGCATAGACTTCCCAAGCAAAAACCGTATCAGACGTCATTTTGTAGTATTGCCGATAGTTAAGCGTCACTTCATCAAAATCAAAATCTGAACCAAATTCAGTACGATAGGCATTCCAGTTAATACTGAATAACATTCCTGCATAGGCGTTTAGTTCAAAATCACGACTGTCATATTCAACACTAACCGTCGCTGCACTTAAAAAAGTATTTTCCAGATCTCTCGGTGTTAATACCTCAGTATCTGACGAAAGCTTACGATAACTCTCTATATCAGCACCAAAAAGAAAATAGGTATTAGGTAAAAATTGATACGCTACTTTTGGAGTAAAGCCTAAGATTTGTGCTTCAACGAGGGTCTTATTACTGTCAAATTCCGCAGCCTGTTTACCGATACCCAATAGTATTCAGGGGTATGACTTGCTTTTGCTTGAACCAATAAACGTAAATCATCATTTTCAAAATAAGTTCGGTTATTAACACCAATCCCATAAGATCCAGACGTTGACCCATAACCCGTAATACTAATAGTAGATAAGGGGGCGCTATCTGGAGTCTCCAATGGGGAATAAAGGCCAACAGCAGCAACACCGATACCAAAGCCTTGCTCAGGATTAGCAAAAGGCCCTGGAAGCACAGCCCAGTCAATCCCTTTACTGACATCAATATCTTCTGATGAGCCAAGCTCCTCTAAAAAAGTATCAACCCAGCTTTGTGCCCCTCTTTTGCAGAGAGTGAAAATGTGCAGCAGCTTAATAACACTGCTGTCGATGCGCTTAATAGCTTCATGATTTAAAATCGCATATCAACGGTTAAGAAAAGGCTTTTACGATCACCAAAACCCGCTTCACCTAAAAGATATAAACGGTCATGGATCTTATATTGCATTCCTAATAATGGATTCCACGGTGTAACAAGGTGCTGTTCAACATGAAATCGACCATTGTCAATATATTTAGACAGTGCGCCTAAGCCTACATTATCTAAATTACCCGACAATGATTGCTCTACATCTTGATACATTGCCCCTACCCACAAGCGTAGTGGTGCTCCTAAACGCGTAAAGTCATAACCAATTCGCGGAGAAATAACAATAGAGCTGATCGCACCATCAATGACATTTAAATCGGTTTTTGTATAACTCGCATCAACTAGAGTAAATACGTCTTTATAGCCACCAGCAAGAACAAAGCCTGCGCCATAGAGTGTGCCATTTAAGTCCAAACGAAATGATGTTCTACCTAATGGTAGATTTCCTTTTGGGCCTTTAAGACTTATTTTAATATCAGTTTCTGAATAACCTTTAAGAGAACCAACAATGCCGTATAAATTTAAAAAGGGAAAAAGCCACATATCCCCTCGTAATGTCAGTACTTCACTCATTTGTGTGCCATTGCCAACCGATTGTATATCGACAATATCACCGATCTGGTGAGGTGGATTCCAAGGAAATAAAGCAGGTATCGAACCATCAAACCCAATACTATCTACAGAGATATCCTGAGTTTGTTTCATATAGCTAATATTTAATCCAAATGCTTCAGGTAAATCATAGCCTCGTGCTTCCGCTTCCTCTTTCCAAATGGGTAGCGTAAAAGATTCAGCGAATAAAGAAGATGAGTAAGATAAAAATAGCAGGCAAAGTACAGAAAGTGCTCTTTGCGTCATAAATTCTCCAGAACTGAAGGAAAACAACCCAAAAGTGGCTTCAGTTTTTTTCGGAATCATACGCCTCATATTTATAGTTTCAACTCAATTTTACACAGTTTTACAAACAGTTCGATATAGCCTGAATATAAGAATATTCACTTTAAATTTGACTTATCTCTCATTTTAACCGTTCTTGCAGTACAAATATTACTCAAATATGCATAAATAAAGAACAAAAAACAAGTATCAAATAAAAAAATACCCCGTAATTATCATGTAAATAATTACGGGGTATTTATACATTTATTCAAAATAACGACATGGCTATTTTTTAAACTTTCCGCGATTTGAATGAATTTTCATTTTTGCTTTCATTTTTCTTTTATCCGCAGAACGACCACGACTTTGACGTGAATGGTCTTCTTTTACTACTCGAGCATTTGGATCAGGTTCGTATCCTTTTAACCATTCTTGCGGTAAACGAGTGTCAAGCAGGCTTTCAATCGCTTGCAATAAATACTCTTCATTTGAACTCATTAATGAAATAGCTTTACCTGTGCATCCTGCTCGGCCAGTACGTCCGATACGGTGAACATAATCTTCGGCTTTGAATGGTAATTCATAGTTAATCACGCATTCTAATTGCTCGATATCCAAACCACGAGCCGCAATATCCGTTGCAATTAACGCACGAACTTTACCTGTTTTAAACTCTTCTAGCGCACGTAAACGAGCACCTTGACTCTTGTCACCATTAATAGAGGCAGCTTTAATACCATCTTTTTTTAGCTCTTTAACTAACTCATCAGAGCCTTGTTTTGTTTTTGTAAACACAAGTACTTGTTGCCAGTTACGAGAACCAATCAAGTATGCTAATAGCTCACTTTTACGATGCTGATCGACAGGATAAACCATCTGTTCTACCGTATCAGCGGTACTGTTTGTTGGCGTAACTTGCACTTCTTTTGGTTTATGCAGCATATAGTAAGCGATTTCTCTGACTTTTTTGCTGAAGGTTGCTGAGAAAAATAGCGTTTGGTGCTCAGCAGGCATTTTGCGTAAGATCTTTTTAATGTCAGGAATAAAACCCATGTCTAGCATGCGGTCTGCTTCATCTAAGACTAAATAGCCCGCTTGGTTTAGCGTGATGGTATTAATATGCAAAAGATCCAATAGTCGTCCAGGAGTCGCGACTAAAATATCAGCGCCACCGACTAAATTGTCTTTCTGAACATTAATGCTCGTGCCGCCATAAGCAACAACCACTTTAATGTCGGTGTCTTTGGTGTAACTAACCAAGCTATCGAATACTTGCTGCGCCAATTCACGTGTCGGCGTTAAGATTAAACTACCAATAACTTTTGAGTTTTGAGTACGATGAATCGGATTTTCAATTAAACGTTGGATCAGCGGTAAACCAAAAGCGGCGGTTTTTCCTGTTCCGGTTTGCGCTCCGGCAAGTACATCATGTCCTTGTAATACGAGAGGAATCGCTTGTTCTTGAATTGGTGTTGCCTCT
The DNA here is from genome assembly GCF_028765575.1 of Aliivibrio sp. S3MY1. Taxonomy (GTDB): domain Bacteria; phylum Pseudomonadota; class Gammaproteobacteria; order Enterobacterales; family Vibrionaceae; genus Aliivibrio. Next base: position 111,071 of record NZ_JARACO010000001.1, read on the forward strand.
TTAAAACCCAATTCTGAAACAGTATTGAGTAACTGTTCCGTTAACCCTAATGACGCAAATGACATGATGAACCTTTAAATACGATAATTTTCGCCGATTGTAGCAAACCATTGTCATTATCCCTATTAGAAGTCATCATCATTTTAATTTTTTCTACGCCTTATTAAAGACAAAAAAGCCAGCAAGGCTATAGTTCAATGTGATTTGTAGCTTTAGCACATAAAGGACCCAAGCGGCCAACAATTAAAATAAAGATAAACACGTTTAAAACACAAGTAGATGAAATCGTTAACAAAAGATCGAATAGAAAATAAAATGTATATGAAAGCACTTGATATACACACGATATATTTTGTTTAACAGATGTATCAACATGTTTTATTGATGTTTTTTTAGCTAATGAAATGAAAGCAAATTCGAACAAAACATATAAAAACAAGAAGAATCGAGCAATAAAGGAACAAACAACCAATTTAAATACAATTAGGGGTTTACAAGAAAAGCCGTACCCCCTATTATACGCGGCATCGGAGGGATGGCTGAGTGGTCGAAAGCACCGGTCTTGAAAACCGGCAACCGTTAATAGCGGTTCTAGGGTTCAAATCCCTATCCCTCCACCACATTCTAAGCCCTAGCAGAAATGCTGGGGCTTTTTTGTATCTGAAATCTAAATAATTCTAGTTATGAACTGAGGCAATGATTATCACCACCTCAGCTATGTCGCACTCTATCCCTTAGATTTACCAATCATTGCAGCATCATGACCACTCAATGCTTGGTAAGGGCGTAAATCAAACAATGGCATAATGGAATAAATATGATCGAAGATATCCGCTTGTACTCCTTCATAAAAAACCCAATCCGTATTGTTGGTAAACGCATAGATTTGTAATGGTAAACCCTCAGGGGTTGGTTCTAGCTGACGCACCATGAACATCATATAAGAATGAATATCTTTATTAGTCCGTAAGTAAGCGGCTAAATAAGCGCGGAAAATACCTACGTTCGTCATTTGTCGAATGTTACCAGCCTGAGGAATATCATCTAATTCTTCATTAAATGTATTTATTTCTTTGGCTTTTTCAAATAAATACTCGCGTAAAATTCGAATACTCTTAAGTGATTCAATCTCTTCATCTGTCATAAAACGAATAGAGTTCACATCAATATTAACTGAACGCTTAATACGTCTACCGCCTGAATCAGACATTCCTTGCCAGTTAACAAAAGCATTTTGCACTAATGCATAAGCAGGCAGCATACTCACCGTATTATCAAAATTTCGTACTTTGACTGTCGTTAATGAAATCTCCTCAACGCTACCATTAGCCTTATAAGCATCCATTTCAATCCAATCATTTAAACTGATCATTTTATTAGCTGAAAGTTGAATACCAGCCACAAAACCTAAAATAGTATCTTTAAATACCAGCAGCACAAAACCCGTTGCAACCCCTAGCCCGCTCAAAAATATCACTGGTGATTCATTAGCAAGGATAGATATGGATACAACGATACCGATAAAGTAAGCAAATAACTTAATCAGCTGAACGAAGCTCTTAATTGGCATTCGACGGGTAATGCCTTTTGCTGTAGCCATATCATTAAGCGCATCAAGCAGTGCAAACAGCATGGAGATAAAAACAACTAAAATTGAAATACTTAATATTTTATCGGCTATCGTCGAAATAACAGTGTAATGACCAAGTGCAAGGGGAAAGAGTAAATTTAAAATTGTAATCGGTACTAGTAAGGTTAATTTTTCAAATACTTTATATTTTGTAAACCCTTCTAATAAAGGGATATTGGTCAGCTGAAGAACATTACTTATCGTTCGAACAATAATATGACGAGTGATTAAATAACCAATAAGCGCAACGCCAATAACAACAAGCACAAAAATACCTGTCAGCTCTAACCCGTAAGGGTCACTATTTATACCTAACGAGCTTAATTTTCCTGCAATATAGTTACGAATATGATGCTCTAACACGTAGCCATCCTTAATTTCTTAGGTTATTTCAAAAATGATAATAATTTTAGGCTTTTAGCTTGTTTCTACAAGTACTATTTTCAGTATAGATACTCTCAAGCCAAAAAATCTGAGATAAAAATATTAACCCACCAGAAGACCTCATGATTTTTGGGTTTACTCATAAGTATCTTCCTAGTCGTGGTATGGTAATCTTGTGTGGATTGCTCTCTGTTACTATTGGTTTATACTTCTTTTCCTACTTGATAATCCTGAGTTTTCATTATCATGATTAGGTATGTTTATTGGTCTACGAATGAAAAAACTGGTAAATAATTAATAATTTCCGATCAGTTATTGACCGTAGTTTAAAAAATGCCACTTACCTTTAGATAAGTGGCATTTTCAATGATTATCTTTTAACTAAATAATTTAATTAAAATTATAATTTATTCCATGCGTCTTGCCAGAATACGCTCACTGCAGGCTCGTAGTTAGGATTTGAACACCAACCAGAGTTAGGCCATGGCTTACATTGGTATAATTGCTCATCTTTACCCATTACGATGTCGCCTTCTTTATAGCTTGTTCCTGCTTGATAAAGTGGGTGCTCACCTGATGGTGGTGGCGTTGGTTCTGGATCTGGTGTTACAGGCTTATCAACTGAACAACCGCTGTCTGAGACTTTTTTCCAAACGCCCCATTCACCTGTTGTGCCAGGTTCTTCACCTTTTGTCCACCACCCCGCTTGCCATACTGCGCCATTGTGAGAAACAAGATCACCAGCAACATACGTTCCGTTCATTGTCCATGCATCTTCACAATTTTCCACTTCTGCAACTACCGTGATGTTACGGATAGCGGCCACGGTTTGACTCGCACTATCAATAACACGGTAAGTCAATGTGTAGATACCTGCAGTATGAACGTCTACGCTTCCTGATACTTGGATTTTAGATGAAATATCACCATCTTCTGCATCGGTTGCTGACACACCTGACATTGGATCAAACGCTGTACCTGCATCAATCGTTAGATCATTAACGCCCGTAAATACTGGTTTTTCACTTTGTACATCAATCTGGCGAGTGACAACTGATTCACTGCCTGCATTATCATACGCTTTATAAGTTAAGGTATAACGACCCGCCGTATTGGTATCAACAACACCCTCAACGATGATCGATGATGTCACATCACCATCATAGTCATCGGTCGCTTTTACACCTGTTAATGGCTCAAACTCAGTACCTTGAGCAAGAACCACATTATCGGCACCGATAATCTCAGGTGCAAAACCTGCTTCAGTAGTAATAATACTTACTTTTAGTGGTGCTTTTGGCGCTGCCAGTTCAATGCTATCTAATGTTTCGTCATTACACACTACATTCGCTTGATATGGTTTTAATGCGGTTTCAACGTTAACGTGGAAGCGGTTCATCTTACCAGCCATTAAACGACGGTTATGCAGATTATACGTTTTCACTCCCGCTTCTTGTGTCATCACTTCTAACTGACAAGAAGAAGGACTGAAGTTATCTTCATACACAGATCCATACGCACCGTGCAGTGCAGGGTAAATGTAGCTTGGCAATGTGTTTTCAGGATCGTAGTAACCCACAAGTGTTGTTACCGCTACGCCTTGTTTCGATGGTGTTAGTTCGACTTTCTTATTTAGAACATCGTTTTCAATCTCAACCCATTCACCATTAGTGTATTGGTAGGCAAACTTACTGCCCGTTGGTAATGAAATCGTTGTGCCATTTAGGTGTAAATAAGCGGTCCATCCTGCCCACGATTCAACAACCGCGATCTTACCTTCAAAGGCAATATCGTTAGTCAGATGAATATCTCTTGCCCAGTGACCATTACCCATATTGAAATGGATTAGGTTGTACGTTGCATAAAGCTCTTGAAGCTTAGTATCTTCTGCTCCAAACTCATGCAATGAATCGGCATCAGAGATAGTCGTTAACAGACGACCAAGATCATCATTCACACTATATGTCCATGGTGCCATGCTTTGTGTTTCATGATCCCATTTACTGTAGCCAGTTGATGAATTTAGATCAAAGTTTGCTTTTGATTCCATCGCATCTTGGAACACACTTGATTCATAAGGCGCTAAAAGCGTGTATGCATTTTGCGCAGGATATAATGGCCAACCACCAGACATGGTGCCCTTACCAAACATGTGACCTGCAAATGGTTCTGCACACCTACCTTCAGCACACATGCTTTGATTGTTAACTTCTCGTGTGAAGTTCGGTATGAATAGGTTCTTATTTGCATCCCATCCCCATGCAGAGTTACGCTCTGTTGAACGATTATGCACTGCACCGTTAAAGCCGCCTGGGTAGTGAGCGCCAACGCCAAATTCATGACCCACTTCATGGCTAAATTCGTTACCTGTTGAGTTAGCAACCGATGCAACACCCACGTAAGAACCTAACAATCCATGGTTAATTAAACCACCAGAATACTTGCCCACAGACATATTTACCGTCACTTGAACAGCATGGTATGGATTATCAATATTCCAAGCGGCAGCACTACGCACATTAGATGAGTTAACACCATAGTTTGCACTGTTAATGCCTGCAGACACTAGCTCACGAGCAACGCGGTAATGTGAATCACTGCCGTAATCATCCGCTTTACTTGGATCGTAATCTTGCAGTAAGCGGCCATCTGGTAGCATGATTTCAGGGAAGTGAATAGACTCATACGGGTTTACCGTGAGTTTACTTACTTGGATATTTTGGAAATATTGACGCTGTAATTCACGCTCTTTTGCGAATGAAAACGCATTGCGGGGCTCAGTTAATAAACCGATATCAACGGCATTGATAATAAAGTTAGTATTTGCACCAAGTTTAATATCCGTTAATAGGCCTTCTTGGCCTTCATTGGTAGAGAATGTTAAGGTTAAGCCCGGCTGCATAACTTCAGCAGGAAGTGCTACTGTGTACGCTTTATCGCTATAAGCAACCTTTTGGATGTCCATGTCGCCTTTACCATACCATTTGCCATCGACATTATGGTATGTCAGTGATGTTCCTTGGCTTAGCGTATCATTGCCAGTCGAGTATTGAATATATGAGTTGTAACCTGCGTGAGAAGAGAATGTCACCAATTTATCAGTAAATGCTTCCCCTTCAGGCAAGGTAAAGTGCTTCACCCAGTGATGATCTCTTAACTCAACATGAATAGTATCATGCTTGCTTAATAGCTCTCTAAAAGCAGGTTGACCTTCTTCATTTGCAATCAATGATATCTCATTGTAATGCGTAAGATGACGCTCAAATTGTTCTGGTTGAGTCGTATCTACCTCAAAATCCAGTTGGCTTGCAATTGCTGGTTGTTGTGTTGGTAATTGCATTACTGCTTGGTGTACAGTTTCACCTTGTGCATTTTTTGCAATAACCGTTATCGATTCATTCAATTCAACTTCATTCGCCAATGGTTCGAAAATAACCAATGTTTTACGTAATGATACTAAATGCGGGTGGCGATCATCTGGAATTTTATTCGTCGTTGGCAGTGTTAAACTCTGCGCTAAACTCACGCTACCAAGAAGGTTACCTTGTGTATCTGATCCAAGGTCTTTTTGATTGAAATAATTAATCTCGGTATTATTTTGAGCCGCAAACACAGATCCACTCGTCAACACGGTAGAAATTAAGCAGGCAATATATGTTTTTTTCATACAGTCCAAACAGTTAAGTTAAATTCGGACGAAATATATTTCAGTTTAAATTAATTGGTTATTTGCATGATTAAAAATTTGAACTAACACCACAAAATTACGCTTATTTATGTAGTAGTAAAAATACTCTAAACAAAAAAAGCCTCTTGGGGGATCAAGAGGCTTTTGATTAGGGATTTTTTATTCAAAAAAGATAGTTAATCTCTTCTGCTTTTTGTTATTAACCTTGAAGAAGCGTTAATGCATTTTTCATCGCTTCTTTCGTAGAGCATTCAACTTGACGAATGTTTGCAAAGCGGTCAGATTCTTTTACTGGAATATCATGAGCAAGAATGATGAACTTAGCGTTGGCTACATCTTTTGCTGTCAGTTTATTCACCAGACCGTTAGAGCCTTGAGTTTCAACTTTAATCTTGATACCAGCAGCCGCACCTGCTTTTTCTAGTGCTTTTGCTGCCATGAATGTGTGTGCTACACCTGAAGGACAACATGTAACCGCTAGAACATCGTACTCACCTTCACCAGCAACTGGTGCTGCTTGAGCTTGTACAGGTGCTACTACTGTTTCATCTTCTACAACCACGGGTTTCCAGAAGCCAACGATAAGTGCTGTTGTTAGTGAACCAAGCGCAATACCCACAACATACATAGGGATGTTGCTAGAGACAGGTGCTGTAATTAAGCCGCCCCAAGGTGCATGAAGTAATACGTCAGTCATGAAACCAAATACACAGCCAACCATACCGCCGATCACGATAGATGGAAGCACACGCATTGGGTCATTTGCTGCAAATGGGATAGCGCCTTCAGAGATACCAATTGAACCCATGATTGCTGCTGCTTTACCTGCTTCTTGCTCTTCTTTAGAGAATTTCTTCTTAAATAAGAAAGTTGCAAGCGCCATACCTAGTGGTGGAGTACAAATCGCGATACCAACACCACCCATTAACCATGGTTGTGTATTTACTTGTGTTTGAGCGAACAGCGTTGCTACTTTGTTGATTGGACCACCCATATCAAACGCCGTCATACCACCAAGTATTGCACCAAGAACCGCTTTAGAAGAACCTGCCATTGATGCTAAGAATTCGTTCATTGCAATCATGAATGAAGAGATAGCAGCACCTAGGCCCCACATTACGATACCAGCAGAAACTAGTGTACCAACGAGAGGGTAAATAAAGTAAACCCCTAATGCACTTAGATGCGCAGGAATAGGAAGCTTCTTAAGTTGAAGTACCACACCACCAGCAATAAAGCCTGCAACGATACAACCAAGGAAACCACCACCTAAATCAGCCATAATGCCTGATGCAATAAATGCTGGCGCTAGTGCAGGTTTGTCCGCAATTGAGTAACCAATAAAGCCACCCAAAATGATTGGGAAAAGTACAAGCCCCTTAATCGCGATAGTAGAAATATCCGCTAGAATACCCGTATCAGGAACTGCACCTTTTCCTGTAGCCATTACAGCAAGTGCTAATAACACCCCACCAGCAACGACAAAAGGAAGCATGTGGGAAGTACCGAACAACAAGTGTCCTTTTAATTTCGACAGTGTTTGTTTCCAATCACCAGATGGTTGAGTTGTTGCAGTCATCGTTGACATAAAAGTAATCCTAAAGTGAGTAATACTAAAAAGTTAGTTAATCAGTAAATCTAGAATGTCTTGCTCGGTCGTCGCTTTTTGCATATCTGCAATTAGGTCATCACCGAATTTTTCAAATAACGCTTGTAGTGCATAAATATGATGATCGCCGCTTTCTGGTGAGGCAATCATGAAGAATACCGTTGGTTGATCATCATCAGCACCGTATTCAATCGACGTTTTTGATACGCCAATCGCAATAGCTGGTTCAATAACCGCCGCATTTTTCGAGTGAGGATAGGCAATACCCATATCTGAAGTCACACACTGTGCTTCACGTTCATAAATACCCGCTAAAAAGTTTTCTTTGTTATTGATACGGTTATCTTTTAATAACATGTCAGCTAACTCAGAAAACACGCCATCTTTCGTTGTCGCTTCTAAATTAAGTTTAATTAAATTGGTATTTACTAGTGTGGTGATCATGATATTTCCCTTAATAATAATTATTACTTAATTCAAACTGCATTAAGTTGATGAGGGAATAATATGAATTAAAGCGGCATGTGGTAAGTTGACATTTAAAGCATTTACTGGATTTTTGTACCCACAAAATCAAAGTGTGATGACAGTAACAATTAGACAATATAAAAAAGCCGCTAACTCGAATTAGCGGCTAAATCAGTGGGTTAATTTGGTAATAAATTAATATTTACTATCGTTTAAAATGATATTTTTTGTTGTGCGTTTTGCGTTATAAAGCAATTCATCGGCTGATTTATACGTATTCTTTTCTTTGTCTGAAAAACTCAACCCTCCACTAATTGTTACTTTCAAATCATAATCCCATCGTAGCATCTCAACACACTTACGAATATCTTCGGACAACTTAATACAAGCTTGAGGATCCATAAAAATAAAGAGAACTACAAATTCCTCACCACCAATCCGGTAGCTCTGGTGATTATTTCCAAGTATTAGTGCAATCTCACTTGCTACTTTTTTTAAAACCTCATCTCCAATCTCATGACCAAAACTATCATTAATTTTTTTAAAATCATCAATATCTAGGATTAAAAAAGCATGATCCTTTTTTTCAATACCTTCGTAATCGATCATAAACTTCCTTCTATTGAAAGAGCGAGTTAAAGGATCTGTATACGTTTCAATATTTAAATACTTTATTTTAAATATCATCATTAATAATAGCAACGAGATAACAAGCAATATTATAAATGCTATTTTTAAAAAAAATAAAGATTGTTGGCGCCCTTCATTTAATTTGCTATTTTCATTTATCTTTAATTTGTTTGAGATTAAAAGCTGATAACTGGCACTCAATCTTTCATCATGTAGTTTATTATATCTTTTATTTAAATCATAAGACTCATATAAATTATTTGTTTGAAGGTAATAATCAAAAAGTGTCGAATACACTAATTTTGTGAATCTTATTTGATTAGTTCTATCTGCTATTTTTAATAGTTCTTCTTTTTTATTTTCAATTAATAAATAATTTCTATTTTTCAATGCTAATTTAAATCTAATGACTTCTATTAAGATATTTTTATCTAGCAACAAGATCTTTTGATCTTTTTCTAATTCTAATTGAGCAAGCGTTAAACACTGATTTGCTTTTTCAATTAAGCCGATCTCATCGTAGGATTCAGCTCTCAAAGATAATAGATAAACATAATAATCACGCCAATCTTCTTCATTATATGCTGTCTTATATTGTTCTATATTTTTAATAATCTCCAACGCGATTTTAGGTTTATTGATCGCTAAATTATTTTCAGCTAAGCTTAACATTGCTCTTGTTTTTAATTTTTTCCATTCATCTGATGTATCTTTATATTGAATAGAGTTAATTATATCATTAGCAAATTCATAACCTTTAAAATAAGTGATAATTAATGCTAAACTGAATTCTCCAGTAGCAATTTTAAATTCATCCCCGCTCTTATGAGCAATTTCTATATACTTTAATGATGGATCTATCATTCCATAGAGATCATTATCTGTATATCGTAACGTAGCTATTTTATCTAAAACCAATAATTGAGAATTTTCATTTAGCTTCCCATCTTGCAACGCAATATTTAAAATTGCTGTACCAATTTTTGGGCCGTTAGGATAGTAAATAATAGGTCGAATACTTTCAGCTATATCATCTATATTATTTTGATATTCGTTTTTATCAAGACGATTAAAATCATTAATAATACCACACTCTAAAAGCTCACAATTTTTAGTAAGAGATAATAACTGTTGCTCGTAATCCGTAGCATTAACATCGCTATCGCGATTGAGATACAAATCACTAACAATAAAGACAATGGCACTGAATACTATGACTATTCCAGTAATAAATAGGATTACTTTTTTCATTCTGTTGATTATAAAAAAGGAAAGGAGTATACACCTAAAACTTCTATTCACAATCTGTTAAATGCATTTATTATTCCCACTCAAAAAATATCTTACTCTCCCTTTACTTCACCATTGTTCGATAATCTGACGGGGTATAACTGGTTTTCTTTTTAAATACTCGATAAAAATAATTCACGTCTTGAAAACCACAACGCGTAGCCACTTCAGTTAAACGGAAGGTATATTTCTTGAGCATGAATTTCGCACGCTCAATACGAACCCAAGTGATGTAATCAGCTAGTGTCATATGCCCCTGTTGTCTAAACATTCGTGATAAATGGTTAGGCGAAATATTAAAACGACTGGCGATATTATTTCTATCAATACTACGATGGAAGTTTTCTTGGATATAAATACATATTCCTTGATAAAGATCTTCACTGCGCTTTTTCGGTGAAATCACCTCATTTGGTTCACCTAACATCGATTTACTGTAACTGAGTAATGCCAAAAGCAGATACTCATCAATCTGGTTTTTATTCGGTTCACGAGCAAGGGCATTTAGTGCTTCTAAAATATTATCAATCGCATGACCAGTTCGAGTCTGAATACTGTATTTTTGCACATCATAGAAACCCTCTTCACCCTTGCGCTTACTCACTAAGCTAAAGCCCACTTGTCTGCGACCAAAAAGTAAACTAAGCACTGAGCAATCTTCACTCCAAACGGGTTTATTCCAGCAGTTTGGTGGGATATAGAGCGCATCACCCGCCATGATTTTAACTTCCGTAATGCCAATGTCTGGATCTTCAATCTGATTTAGATATTCACCGCTAATCACTAACTCTAAACGGGGAAAGTTAACTTGATAACAGCATGAGGGAGGCGTGACTTTATCGCCTGCAAACCAGATCTGATTAAAGCTCTCCCTTTCTGACAGAAGCGCCTCTAAAACAGTATTAAATACTAAATCCATGCCCATCACTTACTAAAATCAACCACACTTTTATCCACCAATCACATCAAAACCAGGATGTTATTGATAAATAACCCATCGAAATCACATAAAAATAACAATCTAAGTCATTATTTATTAAGTAATTTTTGACTAGTGCATTATAGCTTTTTGGTTTTATAAAAATCAGAGCTGAATCACACTTGGCTTTAGAGGATACAAAAATCCAGTAAATGCATTTCTCGCACACTTACCAATCTATCTCATCAGAATCAGACTATTCCCACACAAGACATCCACCCAAATGGGAATAACTTATGATTACTGACTTAATCAACGAACAGCTAATTTGCTTAGATCTTGCAGCAAAAAACAAAGACGACGTTTTTTCTGAAATGGCAGAGCATCTTCTGCAACAAGGTCGGATCAATGACAAGCAGGAATTTCTTAATGATATCTACGCAAGAGAAGAATTAGGAAATACAGGCTTTGAAGAAGGCGTTGCATTACCTCACGCAAAAAGCTCGGCAGTTATCTCCCCTGCAGTGATGATTGGTGTCAGCAAGCAAGGCATCGAATATGGCGCTGAAGATGGGCTACCATCTCGACTGTTCTTTATGATCGCCTCTCCTGAAAACGGTGCAGATCACCACATTGAAGTACTGGCTGAACTTTCTTGTAAACTTATTGAAGATGGATTTATTGAAAAATTCCTAGCCGCAACCTCACCAAAAATGGCGTTAGCGCTACTGCTTGAAAAAACAGAAAACACCAACACTGGTGAAGCAACCAATGGCTTTTTAATTGGTGTCACTGGCTGTCCTGCTGGCATTGCTCACACCTACTTAGCCTCTGAAGCACTAGAAAAAGGCGCGGCAGAATTAGGCTACACCATCAAGGTAGAAACTAACGGCTCTATTGGCGTTAAAAACAGCCCTACCGCAGAAGAAATCGACAAGGCGGAAGCCATTATTGTCGCGTGTGACAAGCAAGTAGATCTGACGCGCTTCGCCGGTAAAAAACTAATCCAAACCAACGTTAAAGCACCGATTAAAGATGCAAAAGGCTTAATTACTCAATCTCTTACACAACCTCCTTTTGTTGCTGATACAACTAAATCAAGCTCAGATAACAAAGGCAGCGCTTCTCAAGCACGCTCAGATATTTATCGTTACCTAATGAATGGCGTATCACACATGATCCCATTTGTTGTCACTGGCGGTTTATTAATCGCACTGGCACTTGCTCTGGGTGGTCAACCGACAGAAAGCGGTATGGCTATCCCTCCGGGTAGTTTATGGAACAAAGTACTCGATGTTGGTGTTGTTGCCTTTACCTTAATGATCCCAATTCTTGCAGGTTACATTGCGTACGCAATTGCTGATCGCCCTGCACTTGCACCGGGCCTAATTGGTGGTTGGATTGCAAATAACGGTTCTTTCTATGGTGCTGAAGCCGGTACTGGTTTTATTGGCGCTATCATTGCGGGTTTACTTGTTGGTTACTTTGTTAAGTTTATTGCCAACATCAACTACCACAAGTTCATTCAGCCTCTTGTGCCTATCGTAATTGCACCTATTACCGGCTCATTATTCATCGCGTCATTATTCATTTTTGTTATTGGTGCACCGATTGCTGATTTGATGGATTCACTAAACGTACTCCTAACCAACATGAGCACAGGTAACGTGGTTCTACTTGGTATCGTTCTAGGTGGCATGGCAGGCTTTGATATGGGTGGCCCATTCAATAAAGTCGCTTTCCTATTCTCTGTCGGCATGATTGCGAGTGGTCAAACTCAATTCATGGGGGCGATGGCGTGTGCCATTCCAGTTGCACCACTGGGTATGTCACTAGCAACGGTTATTGGTCGCAAGTTCAATATCTTTGAAGAGTCTGAGATTGAAGCAGGTAAAGCCTCTGGTGCCATGGGTCTAGTGGGTATTTCTGAAGGTGCGATTCCATTTGCAGCACAAGATCCGATCTCTGTTATCCCTGCCAACATCCTTGGCTCTATGGTTGCCGCTGTAATGGCGTTCTCATTTGGCATTACAAACAGCGTTGCTCACGGCGGTCCTGTTGTCGCCCTATTAGGTGCCATGAATAAACCACTATTAGCACTGGCTTGTATGGCTGCGGGCGCAATCGTAACCGCATTGGTTTGTGTTTCTATTAAAAAAGCGCGCCAAGCTAAATCGTTTTCTGTAGCGGCAGCCTAACCTTCCCTCTCTCCAGTGCTTTCTCTCTTGATTCAGTAACACAAGATTTGAAACACACTGGAGAAACTCTTATTGATAACATCGAGTGCATTATGAATAAATCAACTCAACAATTTTTTTACCCTATGACCAATGTAATTCAAGATTATGCATGGGGAAGTTTCACCTCTATCGAAACCTTATTTGATATAAAAAACACTAGCGACAAGCCACAAGCAGAATTATGGATGGGCACTCACCCAAATGGCTGCTCTACCGTTACCATTAATGGGCAACCAACCTTATTGTCTGAGCTGATCAATCAAGATCAAACCGCTTACTTATCTTCACTAACGGCAGATCACTTTGGTGAGTTACCTTACTTATTCAAAGTATTAGCAGCAGAAAAAGCACTCTCTATTCAGGTTCATCCTAATAAACAACAAGCGATGGCAGGCTACGATAAAGAAGAACAATCAGGCGTTGCGCTTAATGCCTTTAATCGTAATTATAAAGACAATAATCATAAACCAGAATTGGTATACGCCTTAACACCTTACAAAGCGATGAATGGCTTTAGAGAATACCAAGAGATCATCAACCTATTTAACCAGATGGATCTGCCTTCTCTTGAAGAAATCATCACACGTTTTGAACAACAACCAAACTCACAAGGCTTAAAATGTTTCTTTAAAGCGATTCTTTCATTAACTGATACCGCAAAAGAATTAGCATTAACTGAGCTAGGTCACTTCGCCAACAATAATAAACAGAGTGAACTATTTGCTTTAATTGATGATTTATCAATTCAGTACCCAAATGACATTGGCTTATTTACCCCATTAATTCTTAATGTCATTACTCTGCAGCCGGGTGAAGCCATGTACTTAAATGCGTGTACGCCTCATGCTTACATTAATGGGACTGGGCTAGAGATAATGGCGAACTCAGACAATGTATTGCGCGCAGGGTTAACCCCAAAATTCATGGATATTGATGAGCTTATGGATTGTACAGAGTTTGTAAGCATTCCAGCAGACTCCTTGATTATGCAACCTAACATTATTAATGGAGGGATGAATTACCCTATCCCTGTGAGCGATTTTAAATTCTCAGTATTTGCACCTGCTGATGATCTGCCATTAGAAACACACAGCGCAGAGATCTTGTTTGCGATTGATGGTGACATGACATTGAATCACTCAACGGGGGAAACGGTTAACGTACCTAAAGGGCATTCTATTTTTGTTCCAGCTTACGCGCACCAATACACATTAAAATCTAGCGGGAAAGTGGCAAGAGCGTATAACTAACGGTTAGCTCTAAAGATAGAAATACGCTGACTTAGCACTGTTGTTAAGTCAGCTTTTTTACTTATAACAACTGACACATGGCGTATAGAATCAACGCCTGCAACCCTTTTGGTTGTCTTGTATTGACCAAACGTTGGCTAAACTCTTCAGACAGCATATTACGAGTTAAATAGGTCGCGGCCATAATCATAGGCTTGCTTGGTTTTTCAGGCAGAACTAAGGCAATAATTAAGTTTACCTCTCCCATTTTTGATGCCCAATCCACCGAGTAATCACTACGAATAATTGCAATAGTCGGTTTTTCAACATAAGGAGAAATAACATGAGGTAAGGCGATTTGTTTTGCCATTGCCGTTGATGAGCGCTCTTCTCGCTTTATCAAAGACAGCAACAATTCATCAGACTCTTGTGGGTAAATGAGCTGCGACAGGCCTTTTAAAATCTCAAATTTAGATAAGGTGGCTTGCGCTTTTACATAATGGAAATCAACTTTGCAATTAGGGGTTAATTGCGGGCGGGTATTAACAATCGTTTCTGAGAAATCACACAGTTTATCTGAGGCAACAAAATCAAAGGTAGAAGCAAGTAAGTCAGTCAGAACAAAGTTAGCCCACTCAGCATCTATTCCTACCGTCACTAATTGGCAAAAATCTCCCGCTCTTAACCCTATTTTTAGCAAACCCAATGGACTTTCGGCATCGCTACTGAGGTTTTGAGTAATATTATCGATATATACAAGGCTTTGAAACTTTTTAGCAAGCCGAGTGAGTTGGCTCGCCACTTGAGGTGGTAAGCCTTGCTCTTTGACAAAGAAGGTAATGCGATAGTCGATAATTGTCGACATCATTATGAAAGGTGTTTTCTCAAAATAGTGTCTACATCTGTCAGTATAGATTCAATACTGTATTGCTTAGTATTAATGCCTAAAAAACGACTCTTATTTTCAATTTCGATATCTGATGCAATGATAACAAGATCTGCATTCACAATATCCACAGGTGTGAGTACTTCTTCAACACCCATTGCGCCTTGAGTTTCCACTTTGATTGACACGCCCAATTTCGCAGCCGCCTTTTTAAGTACATCAGCTGCCATGTAGGTGTGTGCAATTCCGGTTGGACACGCTGTTACTGCCACAATTTTCATGATTTACTCTTAACTGGTAAAAATTCACATAACTCAATGTATTCACAAGATACTAATTTGAATAACAATACATTGGCTATTTCTCTCTCATTAATCATAAAGTGCTTTAGCATCAATTAATAAGGAGCAAACTCACACTTTATCGCAGAGGGTACAATAATCCAGTAAATGCCTTTTTTATCCAGTTATTAAAATCCAAAGATCCACTAACATGCCAACAAATTATCGATAAAAAATGGAATCGTTATGAACATCACCTCTCTTATTGACACTAATGTTATCTGTTTAGACCTAAAATCAACGTCTAAAGAAAGCATTCTTGAAGAGATGGTTAACATATTAAACGATGCTGGAAAACTATCGAATAAACAACAATTTACATCTGATGTTTGGGCGCGAGAAGAGATTGGAAATACAGGTTTTGAAGACGGTATTGCTATCCCTCACGCCAAAAGTACTGCTGTCATTACGCCCTCTGTCGCTATTGGTATTAGCCGCACAGGTATTGATTATGGTGCTGAGGATGGGCTTCCGTCTGATGTCTTTTTTATGCTTGCATCGACAGATGGTGACGACAATCAACACATCGAAGTATTATCGCAAATATCCATTCGATTAATTGAAGATGGCTTTACCGACAAGTTAAAAGCCGCGCAAAGCAAAGAAGAAGCTTTAGCCTTGTTTACTGATTCAATTCAACCAGAAGAAGCACTGACTTCAACAACCATAGCTGAACCACAAGCTGAAAAAAGTGAACTCTCTCGCGGCTTAGGTCGTGCTAAAGAACACTTACTCTTTGGCACCTCACACATGATCCCCTTTATTGTTGCCGGTGGAGTTTTACTCTCTTTATCTGTCATGATCTCAGGCCATGGCGCCGTACCCACAAAAGGGATTTTGGCTGATATCGCACAAATGGGCATTGCTGGATTAACCTTATTTACCGTGGTGCTTGGTGGCTACATCGCTTATTCCATTGCTGATAAACCGGGATTAGCTCCAGGAATGATTGGATCTTGGATCGCTGTTCAGCAATACAATACTGGATTTTTAGGGGCAATCATCATTGGTTTTTTTGCAGGGTTTGTCGTTCGTACATTAAAGCAAATTAAGCTGCCAGAAAGCATGATGTCCCTCGGTTCTATTTTTATCTACCCGCTTATCGGCACCTTCATCACTTGCGCTGCGGTTATGTGGGTAATTGGCGCACCAATCGCTAATACCATGACGCTGCTAAATGAATGGCTTGCAAGTATGGCGGGTTCAGGAAAAGTGGTTTTAGGCGCAATTCTTGGCGCAATGGCGGCCTTTGATATGGGAGGGCCAATCAATAAAGTCGCTACCCTATTTGCTCAAACTCAAGTGAATACGCAACCTTGGTTAATGGGCGGTGTCGGTATTGCGATTTGTACCCCACCATTAGGCATGGCGTTAGCGACCTTTCTATCCCCTAAAAAATTCAAACGTGAAGAGCGTGAAGCAGGCAAAGCCGCAGGGATTATGGGAATGATTGGCATTACTGAGGGCGCAATTCCATTTGCAGCGGCCGATCCTGCTCGTGTTATCCCAGCTATCGTGGCCGGTGGTATTGTTGGTAACGTAACTGGATTTTTGTTTAACGTATTAAATCATGCACCATGGGGCGGCTGGATTGTATTACCCGTTGTTGATGGGAAGTTTGGTTATGTGGTTGGTACGCTACTGGGTGCATTAACCACCGCACTGATTGTTATTTCATTAAAGAAAAATGCCGTAGAAGATGAGGATAAAGAGATCCGTGAACTTATCTTAACTGCTGTAAAAAATGAAGGTGAGGCTGATGTTTTAGCAGTGACAGCCTGTCCATCAGGAGTTGCTCATACCTTCCTTGCAGCCAAGAGTTTAGAAAAAGCCGCACAACGATTAGGCATTAAAATAAAGGTCGAAACTCAAGGGGCAGATGGCATTAATAACCGCATTACCCCGCTGGATATTAAAAATGCTAAATTGGTTATCTTTGCTCATGATGTTGCAATCAAAGAACCGCTTAGATTTGCAGGAAAACGTACTCTAGATATCAGTACTAAAGATGCTATGTATAATGGTGAAGCATTACTTAAATCAAATTTAGTCAATTAAATTTATATTCGTTTTAAAGTTCATCAAGCTAAATAATTGCATTTCTAAATTGCATTTCACTTAGCAAATTGATTCCTATTATGAAATTATCGTCTATTTATTGTTTATCATTGTAAATAAACAATACACTCCCTCAAAACCTTAAAGCCCACAAACAACTGATAATATTATATTTTATTTATTTACAGACTCAATCTGACCTATTAAACACTTTTCGGCATACATATTGCGTGATGATATTAACTTGAAGAAAACGGTATGTTTAATGAATTAAAAAATACTATCCGTAGCATTGCTTTACTATAAAGTCAGTTGAGCTTGCTTAGTAACAAATTCTAGTTGTTTTTATTTACCGAATAATTTCAAGTCAATGTATCTATTCATTGTTTTGAGGGTATTTCCTCATTCAAATAAACGTAGAGGCTTATTATGAAATATAAACAGCTTTTTTCTCTTATCGCGTTTACTTTAGCAAGCGCGCCCATCTACGCAACCACTGTAGATTTGGATTTTTCTAATCATATAGAATCCACCAATCTAACTAACAGCTTCGGCCCCTCGTTCGATGGTCCTGTAATGCATTTTCTCAATGTCGGTATCCACAATGGTAAAACTATTGATGCTAAAATAAGTAGTCGAATCATTGGTGACGCAACCTTTTTATATCACACTCCAAATTATAAGGAAGGAGCAACACAACCTAGTGGCGATATAGGTTTCCTTTATCAAACTAACTCACCAGGCCCTGCGGGTCTTATTTATACTTTTGAATTTTACGATGGGACCGATGGGCTATCTGGCACATTTTCAATCCCCTACACTATTCCTGAGTTTGAAATGATTGGCTACGATATAGATGGTGAGCCCGTTCAATCAGAGCAAGTCCGTGTATACAAAAACGAAGGTTTCTATAGCTACCAAACAGGTTCTCTAGGAGCCAGCCTCACAGCAGAAGAAAGCCCTGATGGACTCTCTGTTTTATTCACAGGTCCAGGTACAAACTACAATGAAACTGACACATCAGGCGCAGTAAAATTTACTTATAAAAATACGTCTATTGTAACACTTCAGTTTGAGACCGTTACCGCGAATAACAGCCCTTTACCAAACCCAATTTTCTCTGCTTTTGATGGTAACTGGGATATTGATGATTTTGTTCCACCGATTGGTAGTTCTGATGAATCTGATTTTGGTGATGCTCCTGATAGCTACAACACACTTAAATCAAATAATGGGGCTGAACATGCTATGACCAGTAACGTATATCTAGGCAGCAGTATTGATGCTGATACCGATGGTCAACCAGGTATTGCATCAAATGGTGATGATCTTGATGTTAATGGTAATGATGATGACGGTATTACCATTTTAACTAGTTTGGAAAAAGGACTTGATTCTCTAATTAATGTAACTGTTACAGGTAGTGGTTATTTACAAGCTTGGGCTGACTGGGATATGAGTGGTTCTTTTGATGCAGGAGAACAAATATTAACCAACCATCCAGTAGTTAATGGCTTACAAGTTGTACCGATTAGAGTGAGTGATAGTGCTATCGTTGGCTCAGTACAGACTCGTTTCCGTTTATCTACTAACCCTAACATACCAAGCTCTGGTTATGTTGGTGATGGGGAAGTCGAAGATTATGTATTTAACGTAACAGATCCAGGAACAACAATTCAGCATTCCGGCTATTACACCGCAGCCTTTGAGGATAATTGGCCTGAAATTGGTGATTTCGACTTAAATGACGTAGTTGCTTACTACCGTACTACCATTGTAAGTAAAGACGACCAAGTTCTACGATTTGATCTTACTGGTACTATAATGGCATACGGTGCTTCTTATGGTAATGGATTAGGTTGGAAACTGAATGGTTTCTCCGAATCTGATATTAATCTTCCATTAGCTCGCTTAGAAAAAAATGGCGTCACTCGAGCGAATATTTCACCGTTTACAGGTGAGGATAAAAGTATCGCTTCTCCAGGCGGAGATCTCATTGTTGTAGCATCACTAAATTTACGTGATGACATCATCATTAATGAAGAGTGTAAATTTCACCGCACCAATCCATATTGTAGTGCTTCATTAGAATCTGAACAAATGACCTTTAGTATCTCTCTGCCTTTCAATGATGGTAGTGAGCCAAGCGTTAGTTCATTATTACCATTAAATGGTGCAGATCCATTCATCTTTGCCGCTGGCTATGGACTGTATCATGGTAATAGTTTCTCTACCGCACCTGGTAAAGATCTAGAAATTCATACCGCAGGCTTTCCTCCAACTACACGAGGAACTCTGGTCAGTAGTTTCTACGGTATCGCTCAGGATGATTCAGATCCTGCCATTAGTAAATATTACCGTACAACAGGTAATCTACCGTGGGGTATCTTGATTTCATCACCTTGGAATCATCCTTCAGAGTATATTGATGTTGGTGATGCTTATCCCGATTTTGCAGAATGGGCAACCTCAGGAGGTATTGATAAACCAACTTGGTACCTAAACCCTAATGCTAGTGAAACTTGGTCAACTGCTGACTAACACGGAGGATTTATGAAAAGAATTAATTTATTACTGAGCATTGCTGCCCTAGTTGTTATCACTGCTTGTAGTGATTCTGGATCTGGTTCTTCTTCCCCAGGCTCTACGGCTCCATCCTCAAGCGCAACACCTGATACTAAAGACGGGATAAGAACAAGTGAATTATCGATACCTGAAGGCTTTAATTTTGCGACAGAACGAGAAGTTTCTATCACCCTTTCTGTTGCAAATTCTCAAAGTGATCGAGGGTTTATGTCTCTCTACAGTGAGTTCAATGAAGGGACTGTAGATTACACATCCCAATTTATTTTGACGCCAATGAATGATAAAACAGAGCTTAAAACGACGGTAATGCTCCCTAACCATGTTGATAAAATTTGGGTTGAAGTTTGGTATCCTTCAGCATTAGGTCATGAGATCACTCAGTCTATAGATATAGTAAACAATACTGTTAATAAAGTACTATAAACTATAGAACAACCTTATACCTAACTAATGCCAGTCAGTTAATCTGACTGGCATTTTATTTTTCCAACAAGGTCTATTTATAGGGACTAATTATTTATCACCACACGCTTTGGCATTGCTCTACTGAAGGCTTTATTAACAAAGATAGTAATAAATACAGGAAGCAACCAAGAAGTATGGGAAGCATACAACGGCAACCATTGCTCACAAAACGCGTTCATGCCCTCTGGTAATTTATCCAAAATATGCAACGCATCAATCGTACCAAACAGAGCGGCGATACATACTACCGTGGTGTGGCTCATTGAAATCGTAGGCTTGTCTATGCTTGTTTTCTCTGGCATCAAGATCATCGCAATGATAAGCGCAATAGCAATAGGACATAAGATCAGAATGGCAGGCAAACTGACCTCTATAATCGTCTCTAACCCTACGTTTGAAATGATCGCCGTTAATACCATAATAACGGTAGCACTCACTTTAAATGTGATGCCGTAAGTATTTTTGTAGTACTCAGAGTTCGCATTGGTTAAGCCGATCGTAGTCGTTAAACACGCCATTAAGGTAATGGCGGCCAATAGAAGCTGACCTAATACCCCAAACTCCCCTGCTGCATAACGCGTTAAGATCTCACCACCATTACTCGCACTTGGTGCAATCTCAGACGAGGTTGAACCTAAATAGCCCATTGCTAAGTAACATAATGACATTAATACAGAGTAAATAACGGCAATGCGTAACGTGTAGTAAGAAATGGCTTTTTTGCTCTCAACGCCTTTGCTACGAATAGTTTGGATAATCACCCAACCAAAGGCTACCGCTGCGATGGCATCCAATGTCATATAACCTTGAATTAACCCATTTACCGCAGGCGCTTGCTCATAAATCTCAATCGCTTGGCTTGGAGAACCTAATGGATTTAATAATGCAGCAACCACCAATATAGTTAGCATGCCAATTAACGCTGGTGTCATGATTTTACCAATATAATCCACTAATTTACCCGGTTTTAATGCTAACCATAACGTCAGAGCACAGAATAAAGCAGAGAATACCATTAACCCATTACCTGAATAGAAAGGCTTAATGCCCATTTCATAAGCAACAGTAACAGCACGAGGCAATACAAACGCAGGACCCAATGTGGTTAATACCAAGAACCAGAATGAACGGTCCATCCACTTTGGTAAGGCTGATGTCAGCTTATCTGCAGAAGATAAACGGCCTAACACGACCAAAGTAATCGCCGGAAGACCAACAGCAGTTAATAGAAAGCCACCAATCGCGATAAGCCAATGCTCACCCGCTTGCTGTGCCATCAAGGGTGGATAGATTAAGTTACCTGCACCAAGAAAGAGTGCAAATGTCATAAAGCCGATAGCGGCGAGATCTCTTCTGTTCAAACGACATACCTTTTATAAAATGAAACAGGGTATCAATTTGGCTAGAAGATGATAAAGAAAGGGTCTTAGTTATCCGCCAGCCTAACTGACGAATAACAAAATCGTCAGTATCAGTTAATGACAACGACGACAGAGACAAGTGCATAAGCATGATGCTTAGAAGCAGTCAGTAACGCTGCTTGATGTTTTTTGATGCCTGTAGACATAACTTACACACTCTAGAAAAAATAATTATCCTTAAGCTAAAGGAATTACCTAAGATTGTAAAGCCTAATTATAACTTTGTTAATTATCACTCTAAAACCAGACGTGCCTCTAACATTTGTGGCTCACTAACGACAGCTTCTAAAGACGGATTATGAGGATATTGTTGACCGTTAAACTTCATTAGAACAAACCCTGAACCACGCGACCACACGATGACATCTTTCCACCCATTGGTTTCGGTTTTAGCCACACTAATTGGAGTATTCGTTACTGATGATTTAGAGACTAATTTATAGCTATCACCCAGATTTTCGAAAATCATAAGTGTGCAACCACCAGAGCCACACCATTGCATTCCTTTAAGAAAAACCACAGCATCCTCTAAACCATCACCGTTTAAATCCGCATACCCGGCAGAGAATACTGGCTCATTTTCTTGGGTTGCTTCAGAAACTGATTGTTGTAAATCAGCTTTTAGATCTGCTTGATTGCTGCACCCAAAAATCACAAAAGACAGGCACAATAATAAATATCTCATATTTAATCCTCTTTAATTAACAATACAGTTTGCAAGAACTATAAAACATTTCATTCTGCCTAAGAACCTCTATTTCACATAACATTGTAATTACACAATTTATTACTATGTAAATATACCTGAAACTGATATATCAAAACGAGAAAGACTCACAATATTGAAGGTCCAAGTTATAGTGGTCAAGTAAAACTCACCATATAGCCTTAGTTTTAACCGGTTATTTCGGGCAAAAAATAATCATTGTGTGATGGGTATCTGTAAATATCATTCCTATACTAGCGATAATAATAGGTCATCAATACGGAGATAAATCAATGGATACAACATCACTCATCTATGACACTCTAACCAGCTTAACAAATGCAGAACCTAACCAATGCGCTGAAATTAGACAGAAACTGTACGACCAATTAGACTTACCTTTTGATAAGAAGTTTACTTTATATTCAAACGTCTTAGGGCCAGTTAGCGCAGGGAGATTAGAGAATATTGATGATGCGGTGACTAAAGCTTGTAGAATTATAGAAGAGAACCCTAGTTGATAATAACCATTTAATATTTCTAGCCTTTAATTATTAACCTTGGGGGCTAGAGTCCATCCTAAAACCCAACAAAAAACGCCATCACTGTAGATGGCGTTATCTTATAAATTCATCAAGCTAAGTGATTACTTCTCTTTTAATTTATTTTTGTTTCGCTCTAACTTTCCTTCCCAGTAGGTTGCGCCTTTTATACCCAGTTTTACGGGATCAAACGTATAGTTGGTTACGCCACGCTTTTGCTGATCTTCATAATCTTTTAGTGCTTTTAGTGCCGGTTTAGACATAAAGAAGATAATCAAAATACCGACAATGTTTAACCACGCCATTAAACCTACGCCAACATCACCCATTGCCCACGCCATGTTGGCCGTTTTGATGGTACCGTAGAATACCGCTGACATTAGAACGACTTTAAGAATAAACATCATGCCATCGATTTTTAACGTTCGACGGATATAGGCGATGTTTGTTTCTGCAATGTAGTAGTAAGCAAGAATGGTCGTAAAAGCAAAGAAGAACAGTGCAAAAGCAATGAAGATTTTACCAATACCAGGCAGTGTACTTTCAATCGCTATTTGCGTGAACATAGGGCCATTTGCGCCAACGGTTGCTGCAAGGTTCTGTACTAAGAACACCTCTTCACCGCTACCGTGAACGTTATAAGCACCAGTGATCAGGATCATAAATGCGGTAGCAGAACAAACCAGTAACGTATCAATGTAGATAGAAAATGATTGAACTAAACCTTGTTGTGCTGGGTGATCAACACTTGCGGCGGCGGCGGCATGAGGTCCCGTACCTTGACCCGCTTCGTTTGAGTAAACACCACGCTTTACACCCCAGCCAATTGCAGCACCAAAGCCTGCCATAGGTGTGAACGCATCACCGATGATCATACCAAAGATAGTTGGTACTTCTGAGATATTAAGTAGGATGATAACGAATGCAAGAATGATATATGCCAATGCCATAAACGGCACCACAATTTGAGTAAAGTGAGCAATTCGTTTAACACCACCAAAGATGATAAAGCCAAGAATGATAGAAATAACGGAACCCGTTAAGATCTTCGCAAAACTAAACACACCTAGACCTGTATCAATCATGCCGCCAGTACCAAATGCTGTTTCTACCGCATTACCAATACTGTTTGATTGCACTCCCGGAAGTAACACACCACAAGCAAAAATGGTCGCAATTGCAAAGATCCACGCGTACCATTTTTGACCCATCGCTTTTTCAATATAGTAAGCCGGGCCACCACGGAACTGGCCTTCGTCTTCTTCTTTATAGATTTGCGCTAGCGTTGATTCTGCGTAAGCGGTTGCGGCACCTAAGAAAGCAACGACCCACATCCAAAACACGGCTCCCGGACCACCAAAACCAATGGCTGCCGCAACCCCTGCAATGTTACCCGTACCGACACGACCAGACAGTGATACTGCTAATGCTTGGAATGAGCTGATCCCTTTACTTGATTCTTTGTTTGATACCAGCAAGCGACACATTTCTTTAAAATGACGAACTTGAACAAATCGAGTTTGTATAGAATAAAACAGGCCAGAGCCCAAGCAGAGATAAATCAATACTGGGCTCCAAATTATGCCATTGAGAAAATCAACGATGCCTTGCATATAAAATCCTTTTTAGTTTATGGACTGGTTTATTATTCAACCAACCATACATTAGAATTTAACAACAAGTTAACAGTAACTTTTATGAAAGATAAAAAAGTGTGAATCAAAGCACTGTATTTCAATATATATTGATAACCACAATACAAAAAACCAACAAGATAACAAATGGCAATTCTTTGTGTTGGTATTGAAAAAACGGATAAACCGTACGTTGCTTATATATAGGCTTCCAGTTTTTCTAGCATCAACTCTTTTTTAAATGGTTTTGCTACGTAATCATCCATTCCTGATTCGTAGCACTTATCAATATCTTCCACAAATACACTGGCTGTTAATGCAATGATTGGGAGTCGTTTTACCATTTGCTCTTGCTCCCACGCTCGAATCGTCTCTGTCGCCGCAAATCCATCCATAATTGGCATCATGCAATCCATTAATATTAATGAATAAGCTGAAGGTTGAGCTTTAACCATATCAACAGCTTCTTTTCCATCATTAGCTAAGGCAACAATATAACCTTCTTTTACTAATAATAATGACGCTACTTTTTGATTAATAAGATTGTCTTCAACCACCAATATTGTTTTCTCTTCTACTATAATATCAGCGGCAGTATTAGTGATATCTACTGCATCTATGTTTGGCTTCGCCTCTTCATTACTCCGCTCTTTCTGGCTGGCTTTCTTTACTGCATTAGCCATTAACTTAGTAAACCGCTGACCAAGAAGAGGATAAATAATCAGTCCATCGATCTCATTACTAAAATCAGCTTTTTCATCTTGTTGCTTCTTACATAATAATATAGCAGCACGCTCATTGGATTCATTCAGTACTTTCACCTCTTCTACTGTCGCTGTTAAGGTGTTTTGGCAATACACAATCACATCATACTGTGTTGAAAGATCTTCTTCTTTATTAAGCTTAGGAAGGATACTGGTTTGTAAACCCAATTTATTACATTCTGATTCTAATTTAGATGCATAGTGATTTTTATTACTGATGATTAAACACTTAGTGTCACTGTAGTCGTCTTGCATAGCTGTATTTGGCTCTACAACATCAACCTCAAGTCTGAAGTAAAATTTACTCCCAAACCCTTTTTCTGACTCTAACTTAATATTACCACCAAGCAATTCAACCAATTGACGACAAATAGCAAGACCTAGACCTGTTCCACCAAATTCTCGCGAGATAGAACCGTCTTCTTGTGTGAATGGTTCAAATACCTGCTCTAACTTATCTTTTCTGATCCCTATCCCTGTGTCTTTTACTGAAAATAGTAGAGTTCCACGGTTATTGGGATTATCTTCGTAATTAATAGATAAAATCACGGCACCCGTTTCGGTAAATTTTACCGCATTAGATAATAAGTTCATCAATACCTGACGAAGGCGGTGCTCATCAAGCATAACGTATTTAGGTAATTCAGGATCTAA
This sequence comes from Aliivibrio sp. S3MY1, assembly GCF_028765575.1. Classification (GTDB taxonomy): domain Bacteria; phylum Pseudomonadota; class Gammaproteobacteria; order Enterobacterales; family Vibrionaceae; genus Aliivibrio. Next base: position 137,215 of record NZ_JARACO010000001.1, read on the forward strand.
CTCAATTTGTAGTGCTAACCCTTTATCTGAGGCCTTACTAAGCATCACAGTGACGGTGTCATAAATGACTTCAGCCACATTTGATTTTTGTGGTACAAGCACCAGATTACCTGATTCTATTTTAGATAAATCCAAAATATCATTAATCAATAGCAACAACGCTTGAGAGGAGATATCAATGGTTTGTAAATACTCAGATTGAACTGGGTTTAGCTCCGTTCCACCTAAAATATCAGACATACCGATGATGCCATTTAATGGTGTTCGCATTTCATGAGACATATTGGCAAGAAACGAGCTTTTGGCTTTGGTTGACGCCTCTGCTTTTACTTTCTCTATCTCTAGATTTTCTGTTTTCTTATTAAAAGACCCGATCAGGTTGCCAATTTCATCATTATAAGTGTAATTAATATCAATAACATCGCTCGAACTTGTGTTATTTATTTGCTCTGATATCAATACAATAGGCTTAATTAAACTGCGATTAATAAAGTAGTACGCCATAATTACACATAATAGCAAAATAGGAACAATGCCTAATTCAACATTAATTATTTGTTCATAAATATCATCAGCTACAGTTCGATATGAGTTTACAACTTGTACCTTCCAATTAAAGTCATTCATTATGTGTTTAACAATGTACATATCATCTTGTACGTTAAACTTATAGTCTGCAATGGTTGTATCACCATTATTAATGATAATACCTAACTTATGCTTTTCTGCTTGAGCTTCAATAACACTAAGTAGCTCTTTTAATGAGAGGTCTATCGTCGCAACACCAACAAATTTACCTTCGTCAAAATAAGGCTGAGAGGCGGTTATCATTTTTTGTTTCGTGAAAGGATCAATATAAACGTCTGACCATGAGATTCGATTGACGCTCTTTTCATGAGCAACAGAAACATACCACGATTTTTTTTGATAAGGAGACGCACTAGGAATGTTGTAGTCATTTATCAGTTCAACTTTCCCCTCTTCATTTCGAGAGAAAAATAAACTCGCAAGCGGCTTTGAGGGAAGTAAGGTATTCGGCTCAGGCCATATACCGCCACTAATAATGATGCCATCACTTTCTTTTAGGACCGAAGAAAGCATATTTTTAATGATATCGGGAGAATACCCACTCACTGCAACACCGACTAAAGCGTGTAGTGTGGAAAGAGAATGACTTAATGGGTCATCTATTTCTCTGGCAAGCAGTTGAGTTCTTAGATGCAAATTGTTTTCTAGACTTTCACGAATAGGTGACTCAACAACATAATAGGTAATGCTGCCGATAATCGTAATTAAAAAACATACGTAACAAGCTAATGCTAGCATGCTTTTTTTCTTTAGTGACATATTATTCGCCATAAAAACCTAGCACTTATCTTCTTGATTTAAGAATTAACTATAATCAGCATAGTCACTTTTTGCCTATAAATCCTACAAATCTTAGAACCAAGCCGCATTAATGCTTGAAACAAAAAATCCCTAACTGATTAATCCAGAGGGATTTTAATTACCTAATTAATAGGCTTCTCTTGGAGTTCAGCTCACCTTTACATACTTTACTGCTGAAGAATAATTCATACATTAAATAACAAATAGAAAAAAGGGATGTAATTAACCTTACATCCCTTTTGCATTTCTAATGTTAAACAATAATTATTTTAACTATTTATCTTTTGCCTTGCAGCACTCAGGCATTGAATGACCAGAGAGTACTAATAAACCAGCAAAAATACCTAGATTTTTAATAAAATTTTGCATCTCATGTGCGCCTTCCAATCCTGAATAATTCCAGAAATCATGCAGCGACACATTAATGACTAGCACTAATCCTGCTAATAACAGAGCAACTATCCATGTAAATCGATTTGCTATTAATAAAACGGCAGCACCAATTTGGAAGATACCCGCAAGCCCCAATAGGACTGGCACAAATGGCATGTCATGCTTTTCCATTAATTGAATATGCATATCCCACGATACAAATTTCATGATACCTGGAACTAAGAAATACAGTGCCAGAAGTACACGACCTACGGTTAGTAATAGAGTATTCATTTAATCAATCCCTATGAATTAAAGTACAGTACCATTAACTGATAATTTCACATCAATATTGCCTTTCACAGCATTTGAGTATGGGCAGACTTGATGTGCTGTTTTCACTAATTGTTGAGCTTGCTCTTCATCTAATTCTAACGTTACTGTTAAGGCAACTGTTAATGCAAAACCGCCGCTTGCATTTGGACCAATACCGACTTCAGCTGATACTGGTGCCTGAGTCAGTTTTATTTTCATCTCACGAGCCACATGCAGAATCGCATTTGAAAAACACGCCGAATAACCAGCCGCAAATAGTTGCTCAGGATTGGTTGCTTCACCAGTTCCCCCCATCTCTTTTGGGTAGCTTAGCGCAAGATCAAGCATGTTATCGTCAGTCGTTACTTGACCATTACGTCCTGCTGAAGCCGTTGCTGTTGTTGTATATAACGTTGTCATAAAGGTGTCCTTTAATTTCTGAATACGCCGCATTAAGTTTCCCGCAATTAAATTGCGCACCACCTATTTTTAATTAGTATAAGTCGATTTAAAGGTAAAAAACAAGTATATTGCACACAATCTAGTTTTATTTTTGGTATGAATATGAATAATAACCTTGGGCTGCCAACTCAAGATGAGAGTAATTCCCCTCAGCTATTGCTTAAAAATCAAGTTTGTTTTTCTCTTTATAGTGCATCAAATGCCATGATAAGAGCTTACCGTCCACTGCTAAAGGAACTCGATCTTACTTATTCTCAGTACTTAGCAATGATGGTTATTTGGGAAAGAAATGGCATCAATGTAAAAGAGTTAGGTCAAGATCTTCACCTAGACTCAGGAACCCTAACGCCTTTATTAAAACGCCTAGAAATAAAAAAGATCATTACTCGTCAACGCAGCACTAAAGATGAGCGTATTCGACAAGTTTTTCTCACCACTAAAGGCATCCAATTAAAGGAGCAAGCACTCTCTGTCCCTAATGCTATATATTGTAAAAGCCAACTAGATATAGAAGAGCTGCAACAATTAAAACAAATCTGTGAAAAATTACTAACTAATCTAGATCAATAAATGAACCTTAAGTATTACTAGGCATTTATACTAGGTAAAGAATTTTTAAAGCATTGCATTTTGATTCTCGATGAGTAAACTGCGCGACACAGATGTATATTATTAGAGAATAAAATGAAAAAGATCACAATTGCGCTTGCCCTTCTTATTGGATTAACTGGCTGTCAAGCGACTCAACGTCAAAATGCAACCACAGGTGGTTCTGAAACTAACTCTGCAACTAAAGGAGCTCTTGCTGGTGTGCTTGCTGGCGTAGCTATCGGTCTAGCAACTGGTGATAACGCGAAAGAACGTCGTAAGAATGCATTAATTGGTGCAGCAGCTGGTGGTGCTGTGGGTGGTGGTGTTGGTTACTACTTTGACCAACAAGAAAAAGCACTACGTAATGAGCTTAAGAGCTCTGGTGTTCAAGTTGAACGTGTAGGCAAAAACGAACTTAAACTCGTAATGGACAACGGCATTGGTTTTCAATCTAGCTCATACCAATTAGATGCTAGCATCTACAACACATTAAACGGTGTTGCCCGTATCCTTGTTGAATACCCAGATACAGCTCTTCAAATTGATGGTCATACTGACAGTTCAGGTAATGCAACTAAAAACCAAACACTATCAGAGCAACGTGCTGATTCAGTACGTACCTACCTAATTAAGCAAGACGTTGCAGCTGGTCGAGTTAATGCTCGTGGTTACGGTGCTCGTTACCCAGTTTGTGATAACTCTACAAAACAAGGCCGTGCGTGTAACCGCCGTGTAGAAATTACTATCTTACCGCTTAAATAAACGTCGATAATGAAATTTACCAACGATTAACTGTATATAAACACAGTTAATTATTGGCTTTCAGTATTTACTGTTATAGAATCAAAAATCCCCCAAGATGCTAGCCATCAAGGGGGATTTTTTATTTTAGACAAACAGCTTAATTATTGAACTGCGTCTTCTATTTTATCTACCACAAGATCTTTACCATCAACGATGGTCTCTTGTACTTTCTCAAAGGCATCTGAATCCATAACATTTTGAACTTCATCGCCATAGTTCATACCAATGTAGATCCCTAACGCGATGAACAGTAATGCAAATATTTTAAACATAATCACTTATCCCAATAATTCAGCCTTCATTTTACAAAAGAATTCTTAGAAAACCTATGGCAAATTTCAGTACTCATTTAAATGTTGCCGCATTGGCATCTGGTGTGACTTCCGCTGCCCTATTATCAGCGAACCACATCGAACTTAATACCGCCTTATGGCTATGGTTTCTAGGCACAATTGGTGGCCTATTACCTGATATCGACTCTGATAACTCGACCTCTTTAGACATTATATTTAATCTATTTACTATTTGTATTGTACTACTAAGTATCCGTTATTTTACCAGTGATGCTATTAACGAAAGGCAATTTTTACTTCTCATTGGCTTACCTGTTGTGATCCATCTGTTTATCAAATTTGGTATTCGTAATGTATTTGAATGGCAGACCATTCATCGCGGGATCTGTCACTCTTTATTATTTTTGTTATTTTGTGGCTTACTCACGACGAATATTACGTGTTTTATTTTAAGTGATGACGTTAAAAGCTGGGAGCATATTGCTTGGCTTTCAGGCGCATTTGTTTTCGCTGGTGGGGTTGTTCATTTACTTTTAGATGAGATCTATAGTGTTGATCTCGCGAACGTTCGTATCAAACGCTCATTCGGCACAGCCTTAAAACTAACTGATTTTTCTAATCTACCTTTATCGGTACTATTTATTATTGCTAGCGGCACACTCTTTTGGTTTGCACCACCAATTGAATCAACAATCAGAGTATTGAGTGATTGGCGCTTCTTTAGGCTGTGGTAATAAGCCACTAGCGCAATAAAAAAGCACAAGAACTTTTCAATTCTTGTGCTTTCATCTACTCATTACTTCATGTAATTACAAAGTAAAACGTTCAACTAACTCAGATAATTCATTAGCTTTTTGGTTTAACACGATACCACCAGCGCGGTTCTGGCTCGCTAGTTCCGCTGACTCTGAGCTTTGATCTGATACAGAAACAATGCGCTCAGAAATTTCTTGGCCTACAATACTCTGCTCTTGCGTTGCCGTTGCAATTAATGAGTTCATTTCCATAATAGTATTTACTGATACTAAAATGTGACCTAATGATTCAGACGCAGCCACCGCTTTATTTACAGTCAATGTACTGAAGTTTTTGCTTGATTCCATAACCTGAACCGCAGAATCAGAGCCTGACTTTAACGCCTCAATACGTTGATGTATTTGCGCAGTGCTCTCTTGAGTACGGCTCGCTAACTTACGTACTTCATCAGCAACAACGGCAAAACCACGCCCTTGCTCACCCGCTCTTGCCGCTTCAATCGCCGCATTTAGAGCTAATAGATTAGTTTGCTCAGCAATACCTTGAATGACCGATAAAGTACTGGCAATATTTTGCACATCGCCTTCAAGCTTAGAAATAACATTACTTGCTTCATCCAGCTCTGCTGCTAATGTTTTTACTGACTCAGATGCTTCGTTAACGGTACGCATAGCAATTTGTGCATTATTATCTGCATCTTGTGCTGAATTCGCTGCTTGCTCAGCATTTGAAGATATCTCATGAGATGACGTTGTTAATTCTGTCATCGCCGTAGCAATTTGCTCCGTTTCTGAACGTTGATTAGTAACGACCGCATTCACTTGTGCTGAACGCTCTGACATATTGGTAGTTTCCGCAACAACCTCTTGGCTAACTAAAGAAACATTACTAATAATTTGATGTAATGAACTCACAAAAAGATTGAAATTCTTACTTAACTGGCTGAACTCAGGAACCGTAAAATCAGTCATACGAGCCGTTAAATCAGCATCACCAGAAGCAAATGATTTAATTGATGCGTCAAACTGTTGAATTGGAGCCATTATGCTTTTATTAATAAACGAACCAAGCGCTGCTACCACTACGATAATGATAAGAGTAAATAAAACAATAGTTTGCATACTGTCAGATAACTGCTTATTACTCAGTGCTTTCATATCATTAATAACAGCATCGACATCATCAGTATAAAAACCAGTACCAACAATTAAGTCCCACTTAGGGAAATATACGCTGTACGCCAGTTTTGGCAGAGCCACCGTTTCATTTAATTTAGGGTAATAATATGTTGTATATCCTGAATTTTTTTTTGCTGCACTAATGATATCTTGAATGAAGTAATTGCCCCTTTTATCTTGCATACTCCACATATTATTACCAATATCGCTAGTGTCACCTTGTACAATACGAACACCATTTGATTGAAAACCAAATAAATAACCAGTATCTGCAAATTTAACTAACTTTAACGATTCAAGTACTTCTTCTTTTGTATCTCCTTGTGCTTCAAGGTGTTTTAACTCTGATGATACAATATCTAAATAAGATTTAAGCTCCACTCGCTTCATTTCCATCATTTGGGTGCGAGTCATCTCTGTTTGAGCTTGATTTAATGCACTTGCTTCTTTATATGTCATCGTCATGATCAATACAGAAGTAAGTACAATCGGCAGTATTGCAAGCAAGTACAATCTTGCTTTTATTGTTAAATTCATTCTACTTATCCTAATAATTACAGCTTAACACTATCCGCCATGCAAAAATCACACCAAGACAATACACAAGATAATACGCTGTAGTTTAAATCCTGTACTTACTAAAATAATATTGCTAATTTTCTGTAGTTATCTAAAATGAATGACTTATCCACACCTATTGAGCATACCTTTTGAGATTCTCTTTACTACAATACAAGCGTCAAAAAATCGCTTCGTGGTCACTAATTTTAGTGTGTATTGTGCTATTTGTTTGTTTTTCTCAAAATCTGGGTTTATCAAAAAGCTGCCCTTTATCATCTCAACCTGACAATATTGAGCAAATCCACACTCTCAATTCAGACCAAGTTCAGAACGATGATGCTTCACAATGCAGTAGCAGTGAACAATTAGTCAATGCTCACACCATTCATCTAGATCTTGCTATCCCAATGTTTATTTTAGCCCTTCTTATTGTCGCGGCGCTCCTTAAACAGACTGGATCAACTTACTTTTTTACAGAACCGATCACCTCTTATGGTGTTCGGCGACATCTGGCGTTTTGCACCTTTCAAGAGTAACCACACCGTAAGTACTTATATCTTTATTTAATATAATTATTTTCGGAGTAAAACCGTGTTTACATTTCAACAAATTAAAGTCATCGCTCGATTTCGTTCAGCGGTGCTATTGGCATCAGCGTTACTGTTGTCCGCTTTTTCTGTATTTGCTACAGAACAACCTCTGTCTACAGGTTGGTTAACCCACCCTGACCATCCTCCAGCGCAAGTTCGTTTTATGCTAACTGGTGAAATAGATAAATCAAATAATAAAGTTCAAGGTTTATTAGAGGTAAAACTTGATGGTGAGTGGAAAACCTATTGGCGCTCACCTGGTGAAGGAGGTGTCTCTCCTGCTCTTGATTTGAGCCAATCTCAAAACCTATCTAATCTAAAATGGTTTTGGCCAACCCCTGCTTTTTATGAGCAGTCGGGGTTAATGATCCTTGGTTATAAACATAATGTTGTTTTTCCAATGGAATTAACGTTTGAAGATATCAATCAACCGTTATATTTTTCAGGAAAATTAACCCTGCCAACCTGTACCAATATCTGTGTTCTTACTGATTACGATTTAGGACTATCTCCTATCGAGCTTAATAAGCTAGAAATCGAAGCGAGCGCTCAGCACTTATTCCAGCAAGGGTTAGCTTCTGTTCCAAAACAAAGTGATTCAACAACGCTCGTTAGTGCATCATTTGATGCCGTATCACAGAAACTGCAAGTTCAACTGAATCATGATGCAGGCTGGGCAACCCCTCAAATTCTGATTGATGGCCCAGAAATAACGGATGATTACTTCTCTCAACCAATAGTAGAGATTGATGGTAGTTTAATTACTGCAACCTATCATGTTACCAATTGGTTAGGTGATACGGATTTAGTTGGTAAAACAATTTCAATTACTGCCTCTGATGAATTATTTGCCCATGAATTAACAGCAATTGTCGATGCAAAACCTCTAACCCAGATCGCAGACACTAGCATTATTACCATGATAGCTTTTGCTTTTTTAGGCGGCTTAATTCTTAATATCATGCCATGTGTGTTACCTGTATTAGGCATGAAACTCAACAGCATGGTTGCATCATCAACCTCAAGTAAACGATCTATTCGCTTGCAGTTTTTTGCTTCTGCCGCAGGGATCTTAACCTCTTTCTGGTTACTTGCGACTGGTTTGCTTATTTTAAAGTTTACAGGCAACGCCATTGGTTGGGGGATCCAGTTCCAAAGCCCTATATTCATTGGTTTTATGGTTATTATTACTGCGTTATTTACCGCCAATTTATTTGGCATATTTGAAATACAGTTATCAAGCCGTTTTTCAACCTCTATTGCAAGCAAGGGCAATAACACAACTGCTGGTCATTTTGTTCAAGGGATGTTTGCAACACTACTTGCAACTCCATGTAGTGCGCCTTTCTTAGGTACTGCGGTTGCTTTTGCGTTAGGTGCAAGCGTTGTTGAAATGTGGCTGATATTTACTTCGTTAGGACTTGGAATGGCTCTTCCTTGGTTATTGTTCGCTTTATTGCCGGGACTTGTTTCATTTATGCCAAGACCTGGTATGTGGATGAACAAGGTCAAAATCATTTTTGGTTTGATGATGCTAATAACCACACTATGGTTACTAAGTTTGCTTTCTCCCTTTCTTGGCAGCACCACTATTTGGGTTATTACTGCATTATTAATTATTTTCTTACTATATAAAGTAGGTAAAAAACACGGCAAGAATACCGTTATTGCTATCTTAGCTATTATCGTTTTCTTTAGCAGCGCATTACTGATCATTGGCAGCATGACAACAAAACATTGGGTAACACCTATTGTCGACGATATCCCTTGGCAATCTTTGGAACAACACTCTATAAATGAATATGTAGCTCAAGGGAAAACCGTCTTTGTCGATGTTACCGCCGATTGGTGTATTACCTGTAAAGCCAACAAGATAGGTGTGATTTTACAAGATCCTGTCTATTCAACACTGCATCAAGAAAACGTTATTGCGATGAAAGGAGACTGGACTCACCCAAGCGAGAAAGTGACCCATTATTTAAAAAGTCATCAACGTTTTGGGGTTCCACTTAATGTTGTTTATGGGCCAAATACCCCACAAGGGTTGCCTTTACCTGTTATTTTAACGAGTAACGATGTTATTCAAGCAATTGAATATGCAGGGAGAACAAACTAATGACAACAAAGAAGATAGCGGCAGGAAAAAAACAAAAGGCCATTCACTGGTTGAAGGAGATCATAAAGTTTACGGCCTTCATTACACTATTTTCTGTTGCGGTAGATTATTGGCGAAGCCAAGATATGCCATCAGAAATCCCACCTAAACTGTCTATTAATACGATAGGCGGGGAATGGGTTGATATTACAAAAATGAGCTATAAAGAACCTGTTCTCGTTTATTTTTGGGCAACTTGGTGTCCAGTTTGCAGCATGGTAAGTCCTAGTGTGAGTTGGTTAGCTAGCGACCATCAAGTTATTTCAGTTGCGATCACTTCTGGTGATGACTCTAGACTAGATAAGTTCATGAATTACAAAGATTACGACTTCCCTGTTATTAATGATTCTACGGGAAATATTAGTCGGGGATGGGGAGTCACTGCAACACCATCCATCGTCATCGTTAAAGACGGTGAAATATCATCAATAACAACTGGTGCAACAACTCCTATGGGATTGTGGCTGCGTTTATTTTTTGCTTAAGGTTACTATTGTCATGAAATCATTATTATTATCGGTATCAATCGCAGCAAGTTTATTTCTATCACCATTTGTCTCTGCAGAAACTCTGTCTTCTACTCAAGAAAAACAATTAGCGGAGATCTCTGGTTTACTTCGTAAAAACCCAGAAATCATTGAAGGGTTACATAGTAATTTATTACAATATATTGATAGCCAACAGTCACTAAGTAGCATCTTAACGCTGAATCATGACTATCTATACAACAACCCTAAGCACCCTTATTTAGGTGCTGAGAATCCGAAATTAACCATCATCAGTTTCACTGATTTCAACTGCCCTTACTGTAAACGTTTAGAGTCAGGTCTTGTTGATGTTTTAGAGGCATACCCAGAAATTCGAGTGGTTAATGTCTTTTTACCTTTCCAGCAACGTATGGTTCCAGGACTAAAAACCAACACGGCTTGGTACGCCTTAAATGTGTGGGAGAAAAAGCCTGAGCAGTACGCCGAAGTCCATCGCTTAATGATGGCAAAACCATCCCGTCATGACAGTAAATCGATCCTGAAAATAGCAGAATTAACAGATACACGACAGGAATTGACCCCAAATCAAGAAAAGGTAAACATGGTAGAAAAGAGTGAAAAAATCTTCACACAACTAGGACTAAGAGGAACGCCAAGTTTGATTATTGGCAATGAAATTATTCCAGGATTTATACCAACTGAAGAGTTAAAAGCCATCATTGATAAACAGCTCTAAACGCTAATTAAGATTTAGCCATAAAAATACCCCCAATACTAATGACTCACTATTGGGGGTTTCTTTTTTGTACGCTCATTAGAAATGACAGCACCAATGCGATTATTTATCCTCATGACTCTGGAGTATGTAAAGCAAAGAAGTGATTCACTGGCCCATATCCCTGACCAACATTCAATTCATCCGCATGAATAATCGCTTGAGTAATGTATTGCTTGCCTGAAGCCATGGCTGCTTGTAATTCATAGCCTTGAGCCAAATAAGATGCAATGGCTGAAGATAAAGTACAGCCTGTTCCGTGAGTATTACGGGTTTCGATACGTGCCGTTGATAAACGCTCAACTGAATCTGCACCAATAAATAAATCCGTACTATTGATACTTTCCTCTAAATGCCCTCCTTTTAGTAACACTGATTTTGCACCTAATTGACGAAGTTCACTAATTATCGCGGTCATTTCATCTTCATTTTGAGGAATTTTAACACCAATTAATGCCGCCGCTTCAGGAAGATTTGGCGTGATAACATCAGCAAGGGGAAGAAGTTCAGATTTAAGGCTTTCAATAGCAGAAGATTGTAGAAGAAGATCACCGCTGGTGGCAACCATCACGGGATCAACGACTAAGTATTGAGGTGTGTATTGTTTTATTTTTTTTGCAACAGAGTGAATGATATTAGAATCACTTAGCATTCCGACTTTAACAGCAATCACATTTAGATCAGAAAAAACGGCATCAAGTTGCTGCTCAACAAATTCACTGCTGATTGGATAAATGCCCGTCACGCCTTGCGTATTTTGAGCCGTTAATGCGGTAATCACCGAACACGCATAACTGCCGGTTGCAGAAATCGCTTTAATGTCGGCTTGGATGCCAGCACCGCCACCACTGTCAGAGCCAGCAATGGTTAATACAATTGGTGTTGTTACAGATAATGTCGATAAAAGTGCGGTAGTGTGTAACGAAGGCATACTTATTTTCCCTAACTAACGGTCAGGAAAAACAGTCACATGAGATAAAGATACCGAGTAGGTGCTATCTCATTAAAGAAATCGATCAGAGAGATCGTTTCAAGAAGACCATTAGTTCCCTACGTCAGTACTAACTGAATCAGGTTCAACGGGTTCGCTATTGCGATCTCAGCCTATTGGCTCCCCGACTAATGGCGTCATACTATCACTAATCGATTTGTAAATAGTATGCTTTTTTATGAGAATGATAACTGTATTAGTTAATTCTTATCTTGAGAACTCAATTTGGATGCTAATTGAGCAACTATCGTTTTACGCATATCAGAAAGCTTTGGTGCTTCACCCACTTGCCATGGTAATGGACGCATTAAATTCATGGTTCTTAATCCAAAACGTGCCGTTAATAAACCAATACCTAACCCCTGTGCTGCTCTGGTTGATAATTTACCAGCAAGGCCAGTAGATAGCATATCAACACCAACATCCGTCACCATTTCAGTTGCTCCTGCAAACGCCATGTTTTGCAAAACCATTTTGAACAAACGTAAGCGGCCCCAATAGCCAAGCTCTACCCCATAAACTTGAGAAACTTGTTCGATTAATCGAATATTACGCCACGCTACTAATAACATATCCACCACAGCTAATGGACTTAATGCCACCATCAATGCTGATTCACCTGCGTGTTTACTAATTAATGCTTTTGCTCGTTTATCTTGCTCTGAAACCACCATGCTGTCATACATTTCAAACACTTCAGCGTTATTATGATGCGATTCAATGCTGTTCTTCCAGCGCGTATATTCTGCCGTATTCGCCGTTGCCCCTTTCTTAGCTAACGCTTCACAAAACGGTTTTGCCTGACCAATTCCATTACCTTCAATCAACTCAGTTACTTGATGTTGAATTTCAGCTCGGTTTTTAAGTTTACGCAATGTCCATAATTCACGGCCAATAGCTGTAACTCCCATTATGGCCGCCAGACTAATTAATCCAGCCCAACCCAGCGATAAGAAATCAGCTGATTGAATGGCAGTGATCACATGATCAACACTTTGCCACACCGTTAAACCAAGGAAACCACCAATCAGAGTGTTAATGCTCCAATGGGGTTTCTTTTTAATTAATGGGGTTTCAATATCCACACCATCAAGTTCCTCTTCTTTAATTGCTTGAGGAACAAATTTAACACTCTCTTCAAATAGCTTTTGAGTTTGCAGGTTATCAAGGGTTTTAGTATCTTGCTCTTGCCCTAGATCTTGAGGAGATGCCTGAAAGATACGCTGTTTTTTAAACTCACTCATATTAATTTATCTCCTAGCAAGAACTGCATCGCCTTATCCATTCGGATGTGTTGCAGTGGCTTATCACTTTCATTCTTTAAAGGCTGAAAACTCATAAAATTAAAAGGGCTGGTTTCCCAGTAGGCTTTAGTTGGAATACGTTGCGGTACTTCACCTGGGAACATCATTAACGGCTGCTGCTCTAAATTCACGCCTGAAATTGCGGAAAACAAGTCACCGTCTTCATCTATCATTCCTGCGGTGGTGGCTTGAATAGACGCAATACTCATGCACTCCATCTTGATGCCTTCATACGCCGTTTCTTGCCATGTTTGGTGGATCATCTGTTGCAGCAAAGACACCATATTTGGGTGTTGCTCTGGTGTCACATGATCAGCCTTGGTTGCCGCAAATAGTACCTTATCAATTTTTGGCGAAAACAGACGTTTTAACATCGAACTTTTGCCATATTGAAAACTGTGCATCAGTTGATCAACCGCTTGGCGCATATCATTAAATGACTGCTCACCGGCATTTAATGGCTGTAAACAATCCACTAAGACAATTTGGCGGTCAAAATGTCTAAAATGCTCGTTATAAAACTTTTTCACCACATGTTGTTGGTAATGTTTATAGCGTTTTTTTAGTATCGAAATATTCGAATCTTTACTCGCTTTTGCTAACTCTTCTTCGGTGTATTTATGCAAAAACATGAATGGGAAAAATTGCAATACTGGTGCTCCTGCTAATTCTCCCGGCAATACGAATCGACCCGGTTGTACCCAATGTAAACCCTGAGAATCTTTGCAATCATGAAGGTATTGAGTAAATAACTCCGCAATATGACTTATGTGTTTTTCATCGACAGGCGCTAAAGGATCAAGCTTTTTCGCTTCTAGTAGCCACGCTTCTGACAGTACTTTTCTATGACCCGTAAGGTTTGATTGCTGCTGTTTAGACCACGCTAAATAATTCATATCCAAAAGAGGTAAATCTAATAACCATTCTCCCGGATAATCAACAATATCAACATATAAGGTAGCACTGTCTTGTAGATGTTTTAACAAGCTGGATTTAGGTTTGAATTTTATGGCTAAACGTAATTCACTCACATCGCGTGTTGGCTCTGGCCATGCTGGGGGTTCAGTAAGCAGTGAATCCATCCCTTCATCATATGTAAAACTAGGGATAGAAAGATTTGATTGCGGTATGCGTTTCGCACCAATCATTCGCCCTTCACGGGTCACGGATAACAAAGGCAACTTATCACTTGAAGCCGCATGTAAGCACTGATTAACCAAAGAAGTAATAAACGCCGTTTTACCTGCGCGCGATAGCCCTGTAACCGCCAATTTGACGTGACGGTCCATACTACGACTGACGAATTTATTAATTTCTTTGGTTAATCTACTCATTTTTCATCTCGCTTTTTGTTCTATACCAAACTAAATAAGTATTACTACTGACTACAAACAACAAATGGAGTGTACAGAACTGAATCTGAACACCCCATGAACAAAGTATTAATCAATGGCTACTTAGTTAAAGATCACGAAACTCACGACGGACTTTATATTCAGAAGACGTTACATAGCCTTCCATTTGTCGAATTTTCGCTTCCATTCTCGCCATGTCTTTATCAACTCGTTTAATCACTTCCGATGGCGATTGACCCGCTTGCCATGGCTTACTTTTTACAGTGTGTTCACGCTTCTCTTCTGTTCGATAGTACATTTCAACCGGTGCTTTATCTAAAAACAACATGGCTGCAAAGTACGCCAGCATAACAAGAAAGCCCGCACTGAATAACGCGGCAGACACCACTAAGATACGTACTATCCACGGTTCAATACCAAAGTACTGAGCGATACCTGCACAGACACCGCCAATTTTTCCGTTTCGAGTATCTCTATACAGTTCTTTTGACATTAGCGCTCCCTCCAACTCGGGGATTCTGCATCCAGAATTTTCTCTAATGTTTCGACACGACGTTGCATTTTATCCGCACGTTCTGTCATTGTTTTTAATAACTGCGTATCTTCATGCGACAAACCTTGCGCTGTTTTCCCTTTACTTCGGTAATGTAAAAACAGCCATAACGGTGCAACAAAAATAAAAAATATAACCAATGGGAAAGCAAAAAAGCCGCTCATTGTTTTCTCCTTAGTAATTCAAATTCGACCAATTCTTGTAATCTATTATGCGTCTTTCTTCATTTGTTCTTTTAGACGCTCTAATTCTTTTTCAATTTCATCTTGCGCTTGCAGCTCTGCAAATTCTTGCTCTAGTGAGTTTGCTTTACCCATTGAGTAAGTGTCTGCCTTTGCATCCAATTCGTCAATACGGCGCTCATATTGTTCAAACTTTGCCATTGCACGTTCTGTTTTTCCTGAATGTGTATGGGCTTTAATATCATTACGATGCTGCGCCGCTTGTTGACGGATCACTAATGCTTGTTGACGTGCACGTGTTTCTGTCAATTTAGTCTCTAACTCAGTTAATTCTGCGCTTAACTTCTCAATGCTTTCTTCTACCAGAATAAATTCTGTTTTTAAGCTCGAAAGTACATCTTGAACTTTCTGTTTTTCTATCAGAGCTGAACGCGCTAAATCTTCGCGTTGTTTAATCAAAGCTAAACTTGCTTTTTCTTGCCAATCGGTAACTTGTGCTTCAATTGATCCAATTTTACGTGTCAGCTCTTTTTTATCTGCGATTGCTTTTGCTGATGCCGTACGAACCTCAACTAATGTGTCTTCCATCTCTTGAATGATTAAACGGATCATTTTTTCTGGATTTTCGGCTTTATCCAGTAAAGACGTTACATTGGCATTAACGATGTCTGCAAAGCGTGAAAAAATACCCATAATTTATTCCTCTCAATTAATATCAATCTAGATAACTATTTTTAAATCTACTATGACTATTACACAATGCATGCCAAGTTTTCACTTATTAAAAATCAATAACTTACATAAAATCGACGCGTTGATAATTTTAGGCTATGATTAAAATGACCACTATTTAGTTATATTGACCAAAAATCGAGGGTGATACATGAGAAAAGACTGTTTAATTGGAGAATCAGATGCGTTTTTATCTACGTTAGATCATGCTTCACAATTAGCGACAATAGATAGGCCAATTCTAATTCTTGGTGAGCGCGGTACGGGTAAAGAGTTAATAGCCCAGCGACTTCACTTTCTGTCAAAGCGATGGGATGAGCCACTAGTGAGTTTAAACTGCGCGGCTTTAAGTTCTGGCACGTTAGATTCGGAGCTTTTTGGCCATGACGCAGGCTCATTTACAGGAGCAAAGCAACGTCATCAAGGCAGATTCGAACGCGCTAATGGTGGCTCACTCTTTCTAGATGAGCTTGGAACCGCACCTTTAACCGTACAAGAAAAGCTGCTTCGTGTGATTGAATATGGTGAATATGAACGCGTTGGCGGATCTCACACCTTAAAGGCAGACGTTCGCCTGATTTGCGCGACCAACCAAAACCCGCAAGACTTAGTAGTAGAAAAAAAATTCAGAGCGGATTTACTTGATAGGTTGTCTTTTGATGTCATTCACCTACCACCATTACGATATCGCGAGCAAGACGTGCTGTTACTTGCTGAGCATTTTGCGATAAAAATGTGCCAAGAAATGAATTTGAGATATTTTGCTGGGTTTTCTTATTATGCACAGCAGCAAATTTTAGATTATGACTGGCCAGGTAACGTGCGTGAATTAAGAAACTGCATCGAGCGTGCTGTATTTAAACATAACCATGAAGAAGCGCAAATAGAGTCCATTCAGCTCAATCCTTTTCTTTCTCCATGGGAAGACTCTCAGTTAACGTCTTCTCCTTCAGCTATACTCAATGCTCAAAAAAGAGAAGAACAAGCTATATCGCTACCATTGAATTTAAAACAATTTCAGATAGAGCAAGAGAAAGCACTACTTGAACAAGCGCTATTAAAATCACAGCATCATCAACGAAAAGCCGCTGAAGAATTAGGCATTACTTACCATCAATTTCGTGGATTATTGAAAAAGCACCAACTCTTGACCACAATCAAGGGATAATCTTAGATATTTAAGTGCAGAACCAGTCACTTGGGTATAAAATGACAGGTTCATTAATTAAAATTGATAAAAGCTGCGGTTATTATGAAAATTATTGCGCGCATACTCATAGCGGCTACAGGGTTATTTGGCCTTGTTGGTTGTTATGATGCGGGGATTAAACAAACAATTCATGAAACAGGATTCATTTACTGTGAGTCAGGAAATCTGGATGCTTTTAATCCACAAATTTCTGATGAAAACAGTATTCTTGAAGCCATTAGCGCTCAAATTTATGATCGCTTGCTTATTATTGACCCGATAACACAAAAACCGTCTTCTAATTTGGCAAGCGATTGGCAGGTTGATGAGACGGGCACGGTTTATACCTTTACTTTACAACCCAATGTTGCCTTCCATACCACTGATTTATTTACGCCTACACGTTTTCTTAGCGCAAATGATGTTGTCTTTAGTTTTAATCGTATTTTAAATCCTGAAAACTCATTCCATAATGTCAATTCAGGGCACTACCCATGGTTTGATAGCATCAATTTTTCTCACATGGTTACCGCAGTTAAAGCCATCAATCCACATCAAATTCAGTTTACCCTTTCTTCACCTGATAACACCTTTTTATCTTCTTTAGCGGCCTCTTATGCCGTCATTCACTCAGAAGAATATGCTCAGCAACTCGCTGCATCTGATGAGAAAAATCTGATTGATTTTCTCCCGGTTGGTACTGGCCCTTTTAAGTTATCTCAATTTCAACAAAATGAAATGGTTCGCTTGAAACGACATGATGATTATTGGCAAGGCAAAGCTAAGATGTCACAAGTTGTCTTTGATATATCAAGCCGAGGCACTGGTTCGTTAGCAAAACTGCTGCGTCAAGAATGTGATGTGGTGGTAAATCCGATATCGAGTCAGCTGCCTATTATTATCGAAAATGATGAACTGACGTTGTATTCACAAACGGCGACCAATGTTGCCTTTATTGCTATCAATACTCAAAATCCATTATTACAAGATCAGCGCGTTCGTAAGGCGCTCAATTTTGCTATCGATCGTTCAAGCTTAATTAACTCGGTCTACTATAATTCAGGTATTGAAGCGGAATCGATCCTACCTCCCGCTTCTTGGGCTTATGGCGATGACAGCTCTTTTATTCGCTATGACTTAAATTATGCCAAAGGTTTATTACGCGAAGCCGGGATAAAAGAGAATATTGAACTCTCTATGTGGGTACCTCTTGATAATAATTCTTATAATCCAAGCCCTAAAAAATCGGCTGAAATCATTCAAAGCGATTTTGCGAAAATTGGAATTAGACTCAAGCTCATTACCAGTGATCTTTTAAGCCGCAATGAACTGGCAGAAAACAATATCGATTTAGTGTTAACTGGCTGGAATGCGAACAGTTCAGATCCAGATACTATGCTAAGGCCATTACTTTCTTGTAATGCAAAACAAGCGGAGTTTGGTCTTGCAAACTGGTGTAATGAAGAATTTGATTTCTTGCTTGATTTAGCCAAAGAGACAAATCAGCCACGCTATCGTATTAATTTATATCGTCAAATTCAAAATTTATTGAGTGAAGAGATGCCTATCATACCACTCGCACATGGCGTGAAATATCAAGCTAATCAGTCATCATTAAAAGGGTTTACGTTAAGCCCATTTAATACGTATCCATTTCATCGTGTTGTTAGAGTTAAGGAGGGGAAATAATGTGGATTTATACTATTCGACGATTTAATTTATTCATTGTTACGTTATTAATTCTGACATTAATTGGTTTTAATATTTTACGCCTAGACGAAACATCCGCTTGGTCGCAAACCTCTTTTTTTTCTGGGTGGATAACCTATTTAGGCCAATTAGCCAACGGTAATTTAGGGGTTAACCAGTATGGTGTGAACATGTTGGATGAGATCCTTCGTGTTTTCCCTGCTACCATCGAGCTGTGCTTCTTTGCCTTTTTCATCGCATTAATCATTGGAACCCCTGTTGGTACCATTGCAGGTATCCGTCAAGGCAAACCTACGGATACACTTATTTCATCGATTGCACTACTCGGCTATTCTATGCCTTTATTTTGGATCGCTTTAGTCGTGTTGATGTTTTTTAGTCTAAAGTTAGGGATTACCCCTGTTTCTGGTCGTTATAGCTTGCTGTATGAGTTTGATACAAAAACTGGATTTGCATTCATTGATGTATTGGCTTCTAAATCACCTTATCGTGCTGAAATGCTTGAAAATATTATCCAACATCTCATTCTACCAACCTTGGTACTGTCCATTGCACCGATGACTGAAGTAATTCGTTTAATGCGTTCTTCCGTTTCAACGGTGATCACTAAAAACTACATTAAAGTCGCCCATACTAAGGGCTTATCTAAATTTGAAATCATGGTCAAACACATTATTCGTAACGCATTACCGCCAATTATTCCTAAATTAGGTATCCAACTCTCTGGTTTATTCACTGCCGCGATTTTAACTGAGTCTATTTTTAACTGGCCAGGAGTTGGTCGCTGGTTATTAGATGCCATCATTAAACATGATTTTGTTGCTGTTCAAGCTGGGGTAATTACCGTTGCTTCATTTATTTTACTCGCTAATATTTTATCGGATTTATTGGGTGCTTCAGTAAACCCATTAGTAAGGAAAGAGTTCTATGCTCTCAAATAGTGTTTATCAAGAAGAACATATTCCGACTCAAATGGAACGTTTTTGGTTGAATTTTCGATCCAACTCTTTAGCTATGTTCGGGTTCTGGTGTTTATTACTGATCATTATTATCACCATCACCTCGCCTTGGCTGAGCCCATATGATCCACAATGGCAATCTGATAATTTACTGATGCCTCCATCATGGAGCTCTGAGGGTGATGTCGCTTTTTTCTTAGGCACTGATGATTTAGGCCGCGATATTCTTTCTCGTTTGCTAATGGGATCACAATTAACTTTTGGCAATGCCCTGCTTGTCGCCCTATTGTCCGGCTTTGTCGGTTGTATTATTGGTATTTTTGCAGGCATGACTCAAGGTCTATTATCCAGTATATTAAATCACTTATTAGATACTATCTTATCTATCCCATCGCTTCTTCTCGCTATTATTTTCGTCGCTTTTTTAGGCTTTGGCGAATTTACTATTCTACTGGCTATCTGGCTAGCACTAATCCCACGCTTCATTCGTGCTGTATACACCGCAGTACATAATGAGATGGAGAAAGCTTATATCCTTGCCGCTCGTTTAGATGGCGCAAATAACTTCTATTTATTATGGAACTCTGTTCTACCGAATATTTTAAGTATTATTGTTGCGGAGATGACATTAGCCATTTCTGTCGCGATTTTAGACATTACTGCATTAGGCTTTCTTGGATTAGGTGCACAGGCGCCTAGCTCTGAGTGGGGGGTAATTTTGGGTGACTCTATTGAATTAATTTATACCGCTCCATGGACAGTCACGTTACCAGGTATCGTTATTACCTTTACGGTTATTATCATTAACTTAGTTGGTGATGGTATTCAGCGTGCATTAAATGCGGGGACAGAGTAATGCCTTTATTAGATATTCGTCATTTAACTATCGAACTTGAAACTCCACAAGGAATGGTAAAGGCCGTAGACCGTATGAGTTTAACCCTGAATGAAGGAGAGATCCGTGGCCTTGTGGGTGAATCAGGTTCTGGCAAGTCTCTTGTCGCTAAAGCAATTTTAGGCATCACCAAAGATAACTGGAAGATCAGTGCTGATAGAATGCGATTAGGCAATATTGACCTTTTAGCACTATCACCAAAAGAGCGCCGCCGAGTGATTGGACGTGAAATGGCGATGATCTTCCAAGAACCGTCGACCTGTCTCGATCCATCAGAGCACGTGGGTAACCAATTAAAAGAAGCGATACCATCAAAATACTTTACTGGTCGTTGGTGGCAGCGTTGGAATTGGCGTACGAAAGGCGCTATTGCCCTACTCCATAAAGTGGGTATCAAAGATCATAAGCGCATAATGAAATGCTATCCATATGAGTTAACGGATGGTGAATGTCAAAAAGTAATGATCGCTATGGCTATTGCCAATAAGCCTCGTATCTTAATTGCTGATGAACCAACCGATGAATTGGATGCTGTGACCCAGTCACAAATATTCCGTCTATTAAGCCGGATGAATCAAGTCAATAACACCACGATTCTGTTGATCAGCCATGACTTAATCACCTTAACGCAGTGGGTAGATAGAATTACCGTAATGTACTGCGGCCAATCGGTTGAGTCTGCTTGTCGTAAGGATATTTTGGAGGCGCCAAAACATCCTTATACCAATGCACTTCTGCGAGCCATGCCTGATTTTGGTAAAGATGGGATCCCCCATAAAGCGAAATTAGAATCTCTGCCAGGGACGATTCCACCCTTGCAACATTTACCAATTGGCTGTCGTTTAGGGCCACGTTGTCCTTACGCTCAACGTAAATGTGTTCAGGTGCCTGAAGGTAGAAAAGTGAAAGATCACAAATTTAGTTGTCATTTCCCATTAAATGTTGAGGAGAAGAAAAATGACTGCGCTTCTTGAAGTAACGGATCTTAAAAAAGATTATGTCTTTCGCACAGGACTGTTTCGTAAACAAATTAAAGAGGCGGTAAAGCCAGTTAGTTTTTCTTTAGAAGCGGGCCAAACAATAGGTTTTATCGGCGCTAATGGCTCAGGAAAATCAACCTTAGCAAGAATGCTAGCAGGCGTAGTTGAACCGAC
The DNA here is from genome assembly GCF_028765575.1 of Aliivibrio sp. S3MY1. Lineage (GTDB taxonomy): Bacteria > Pseudomonadota > Gammaproteobacteria > Enterobacterales > Vibrionaceae > Aliivibrio. Next base: position 158,968 of record NZ_JARACO010000001.1, read on the forward strand.
CTCTGGTATCATTAAAGTTAATGGCGAGATCCTTGATTACAAAGATTTTAAAACGCGCTGTAAGCTTATTCGTATGATCTTTCAAGATCCAAACTCTTCGCTAAATCCGAGAATTCAGATTGGCCGCATCTTAGAAGGCCCGCTAAAAAGAAACACGAATATGCCGCCAGAAGCGAGAGAGCGTCGAGTAAAAGATACTCTACAACGTGTCGGTTTATTACCTGAACACGCTTATTTCTACCCACAAATGCTGGCAACTGGTCAAAAACAACGAGTCTGTTTGGCTCGTGCTTTGATCTTACAACCATCAATTATCGTCGCAGATGAAGCATTGAGTGGTTTGGATATGGCAATGCGTTCTCAGATCATTAACTTGTTCTTAGAACTTCAGCAAGAGATGGCTATTTCCTTCATTTATGTGTCACAACATATCGGTGTGGTAAAACATATTACCGATAAAGTGATGGTAATGCATGAGGGTGAAGTGGTAGAAAAAGGGCCAACTCAGGAAGTCTTTGCTAGCCCACAGCACTCTATCACCCAACGTTTGCTAGCCAGCCACTTTGATGCTCCAACGCATGATAGAAAGCAACGTATTAGTGCTGCGACACCTAAGATTGAGTGTTAGAAGCTAAATAATTCCCCCCACCTTTATTTTGTATAAGATAGGGGGAATTTATATTAAATTGATACCAAAATTGCGCGACTGCTTAAGCCATTCTCCAATGTAAGCAATAACATTTGTGATGGCTCTTCATTTAATGCTTCTCCCGTCCAAAAATCACGCCAAATTGAAGGCTGATCAGCAACCAATGCGTGCTCTATTGGCGCATCTTCATAATTAAAGAGACAGTGAAGTTCATGTTGATGATTAAGTCTTAATGTACAGTGGTTGTTTGATAACGATTTAAACTGAGCTGAATCTTGTGTTAAGCGATGGCGTGAAAGTAAATTCTTCCATGTCTTTTTTGCAAAGCTATTCAACTCTAATAATGGATCACCAGATAGTGTCAATCCACCAGATGCAAGAATGACATTACGATGAAACTCATAATATTTTCGCTCGGTGCCTTGATTCGATAATGATGTCAAAGTTACGCAATCAGGATCTATTTGCCATAGCTTACGGTGTTGCCAACTACGGTAAAATGTCTCTTTTGCAATTTGTTCAAATCGTTCTGGATTTCGATCTACATCATCCGATACTCGCATTGCATCAACCAAGCCTAAAGAAGGCCACATTGGTGCATTGCAACCAAGAATTAGAGCCTCGCCTGCCCCGTTGATAATAGCCTGCATACCTAAACGATACGCTTCTACTCCAGTAATACCAGACTGAACTCTATGACCCTTTAAGCAGCCAAAAAAATTAGCATCCAGTTTAAAAAGTTCAACGCCCCACTCTTCTCTCATGGTACGGATAACGTCGGTAAGGTGTACCTGAACCTCTTGTTTAGAGGTGTCAAGAATATACCAAGGCGTGCAGCGCCAACCTCCATAAGTGATATCTTCTGCTTTTAATAACTCGCCGTTTTCATGACGTACGAACCAATCTGGGTGATTTTTAAAAACTTCTGATTCAGGTTGAGCAATAAACGGAGCAATCCAAATTGCAGGCTTCTTGCCTCTACTTTTAATTTCCGCCAATACGTTTTCAATGCCATTAGGGAATTTATTTGACGGCGTTAACCAATCTCCCATGTATGCTTGATAACCATCATCAAGCAAAACCCATTCAAGCTCTGGCTGCTCGTTGCACATTACTTCAAGGTTATCTAAAACATTTTGCTCTGTAACATCAGAATAATAGGCATACCACGAACACCAACCAACAGGGGCATTTTTCTTTACACCAGGTCGAATTGGGTGCTGCTGTTGTACTTTAACTGCATACAGTTCATAAAGCTCAGCCAATGAGTTCGCTTTCACGACCGTCATCGCTTCCATTTGGTTACTTGCCCAATCTTGTGGTTTAGTATCTTCACCATCTAGAAAAGCCATTACATTCCTGACACCTTGATGTTGATGAATTTCAAAATATCCTGCAAAACGATGGCATGAGGTAAATCCAAATAGAGTAAAACCATCTGATTGCTCAACAACCAAATAATTATAAAACCGTTTTTTCGCTTTTTCTGAATACAAGCGATAACTGGCACTATTATCAGGACAGCGTCCAATATCTTGTGGTGAGTCAACTTGCCCTGCGGTTTGAGCGAGCATTTGAAAACCATCACCTAAGATCTTAGCATCATGTTCTAATTGTGTAGGCAGTTGTAGAACAGGGTAGTGACTATCAATAGGAGAGTTATGGATACCAGCGAAACGCATAGTGATTTGATCATCTTGCATTTCATAAACTAAATCGGTTTGAACAGGAATCGTTTCTTGTCCGCATAAGAAAAATAATGGATTCATCATGAACTTCCTATTGCTGATTTCTATACGAAATTAAACAGCTAACTATGTAATTTACATAGAATACTACGATTAAGAATACAAGCAATAGCCACGAGTAAGGGACGGGAGATCTGAGGGAATAAAAAGAGACTTAGCAAAAATTAAACGTACAAAAAACAAACTCAATTTCTTCATTTGTTAATCCCAAAATGAGTAATGAGTCTTTATTGATGCTCCTTACAGCATGTTCATTCATCTTTATTCTCAGTTTAAAATCGACGATTGTAAAATACCAAGTCAGTTATCATTGATACTGACTTGGTATATTTAATTACTCTATACTTTAAAGAACTGTAGCTGTTCTCTTTGATTTTCAGAAAGTTCAGATAAATGTTGGCTTGCTTGAGTGGACTCTCTAATCCCATCTACATTCTGATTAATACTCTCAGTAATTACATTTACGTTTTCACTAATAGATTCAATCGCTCTGCTTTGCTCGTTAGCAGCAGTTGCCATCTCAGCATTAGTTTGAGAAATAAGCTCTATTGAGTCAGAAATACTTAATAACTGATTATTCGTATCTAGACTCATTTGAGCCGTTTTATGGATCATATTAATAGACTGATTAACTGAATCAACCACGGTTAATGATTTTTGCTGTAAGTTATTAATGATATCTTGAATATTCTGAGTTGACTGTTGAGTCTTAGCAGCAAGCACACGAACTTCATCAGCAACCACCGCAAAACCTCGACCACTTTCACCAGCACGCGCAGCTTCAATTGCCGCATTCAACGCTAATAAATTAGTTTGTTCTGAAATAGAATCAATAACAGTAATGACTTCACTGATACGGTCAGTTTGATCTTTTAATATCATAACTTCAGTAGAGGTTTCATCCATCTGAATAGCAAGATCTTGGCTTAATTTTACACCTTCAGCTGCTGATTTAGCTCCCTCACGACTCATTCCCAGCACTTCTTTAGCTTTAAAATCTGCTTGATTTGCCGAAGCATCCACTTGATTAGCTGAAGCGGCTAATTCAGTAATTGCCGTCGCAATCAAATCAACTTGAGATTTTTGATCTGATGCATTCGCCTCACTTTGTACCATAATTGCGGCAAGTTCTGTTGACGATGAAGAAACTTCTTCACCAACGTTACGTAAACTACTAATCATATCTTGTAAGCGAACTACAGTGCTGTCTGTATTCTTACATAGCTCACCAATTTCATTGTCACTTGATTGATTATTCAATGAGTCTAAACGACCATTTGAAATATCTGACATCTGTCCTTGAAGCACTAAAATTGGTTTAGTTACGATCTGAGCAATAACAACACCAATAATTAAAGAGATAATGACAGCAACCGTTATAGCTAATAATAATAAATTCTGACTTTCATTAATCAATGACATATTTTCTTCTGAAATATTACCATTCATTTTAGTTAGACGAGCACTCTCTTTATTTAACTCTTTATATAATCTATCTCCAAGCTCAATTAACTCTTTTTTATTTTTACTTATTTCATTAGTTGTATCCCATAATACAAAACTAATTTCAGATTGAGTTTTAAATGCTGATGCAAGAATATTTTTAGCATCCGCATGTTCTAATGGTTCAATCAGTTTAGCTAATTCATTAAATTCGCTATTAACCATATCTATTCTTGGGATATTTCTTACCGATGTATGTAAATCGTCATTATATAGCGAAGTTATATGAACTTCGATACGGTTTACTTTATCGTATACTTGAGGTAGCACCTTTTCCCAATATAACTTTGACTCTTCACTTTGTGATTGTGCAAATATTAGTTCACTTGCCTGGTAGATATGAGTCGTTAAATACAGTAAATTATCCCAATGATTTTTCTTTTTATCATAAATTTTTACAATTTCATCTGAATGTTTTTTATAATTATTTAACAGGGAGAGTAGCTCATTGACTTCAGATTGAAGCTGTTCAGGTGACTTAACCGCTGCCCCCATATTTTGCAGTGTTCGTTGTTGATTTACCATATTGGTAAAGTTAGAACTAATCTGCGAACTAATATCATCAAAGTCGATTAATTCTAACAATTCAATATTTGTAAAACTTGCAGCTACACTTAATCGAAGAGATAACAAACGTGACTCGGCAATAGAGACATTACTCAATTGTTGACTACGATGATCTGAAATCTGAACATTTCTATTAGTTAAATCTAATTTAGAGTTAACTAAATAAATAGCTATCATCATAAAAATAATAGTTACTAAAACTGGAACTAATATTTGGTATTTTGTTTTTAAATTTGAAAGTAACTTTTGCAGCATTCTTACATTATCCTAATGATTTCACTTATGTGATATTTTCGGCGAGAGAATAATACATATTTTGCTTTTCTCATAGCAAAAAAACACTAATTATGAAGAAATAAAAAATACAACAAACAAGTTATTAACACGTTTATTTTTATGTTCCCCCCCCACTTAAGATATGAATAGCAGATACAAAAAAAGCACCTACATTGAGGTGCTTTTTTATTAATTAACTTTTATTGTCTTACTCAACAATAATTGGACCACCAAATGAGGTAACTGGTGGAACCTTGCCTTTAAACTTCTCAAAATTAACTAAACATGTATTCGCAGAAGTCGCCTGAGCAAGCTCAGATGATGGAATATCTTGTGTTAGTGTATTTGGATCGCCATACGTACAGATTGCACCCACTTTTTCGTTCAATGGACCATACCATGCGCCCTCTTCGATACGGATAACACCACTTGGGTAGCTATCAGTAAGAACAGCACCAGCAAGAAGCTGACCACGGTCATTAAATACGCGAACTAAATCGCCATCTTTAATGCCTTTTTCTTTTGCATCAAGAGGGTTAATGTATACCGGCTCACGGCCTTGAACAGCGTAAGTTGCACGGAATGCTTCAGATTCACACATTTGTGAGTGCAGACGCTTGTCAGGGTGACAAGATTGCATCCAGAATGGGTGTTTCTTAGAGCCAGGACCACCGTGTGAACGTTCCGATTTCTCGAACCACATTGGGTGACCTTGACATTCTTCATAGCCAAAACGTGCAATTTTACGACTTGTGATTTCAATGAAACCAGAAGGTGTACCTAGAGCATTAACTTCAGGGTCTTTACGGAAGTCGGCGTGACGAACCCATGGTTTACCTTCACCAAAGTCTAGAACACCTTTTTCCCAGAATACATCAAATTCAGGCATTTCAAATTTGCCTTCGTTTGCTGTGCGACAATCAGCATAAAGTGAACGGATCCACTCCATCTCATCCATACCACGAGTATATTCTTTATGACGGCCAAAACGACGAGTCAGTTCTGTCATGATCTCAAAATCAGATTTTGATTGGTATAGTGGATCAACCAGTTTGTGCATTGCTACTAGGCCACGTGCAGAGTATGAACCATATTGGTCAATATCATTACGTTCCCATTGCGTACATGCTGGAAGTACGATATCTGAAAAACGACACGTTGCAGTCCAAGCAAAATCAATCGTTACAACCGTTTGAAGTTTTTGGAACGCTTTCTTCATACGGTTACGATCTTGGTGGTGATGCCAAGGGTTATTACCAGAAATAACCATCATTTTGAAATCAGGTAATACAACTTTAGAGCCGTTGTAACGGATCTCTTTACCTGGTTCTAATAAACAGTCGATCCAACGAGCAACCGGAATTGTGTTGCTGTAACCGTTAAAGTCGTTGTTATTCCACTTAGGTTCATGACCTTGGTCCACATTACGAGGGAAACCACCAGGGCCTGAGAAACCAGTAGACGGAACACCAACACTTGAGTAGTGGTGGCTGTAAGATACACCGCCACCTGCTAGACCGATTTGACCTGTCATTGCAGATAGAACCGTACCCATCCAGTATGGTTGCTCACCGTGTTGTTGACGTTGAATACACCAACCAAATAGGATCTGTGTACGACCTGTAGACATCATCTTCGCGAATTCACGAATTTGCTCTGGTGATACGCCACAAATTTCAGAAGCCCACTCAGGAGTTTTAACTACTTTATCTTTAGTCTCACCAAGTACGTATTGCATGAATTCATCAAAACCTAAACAGTAAGTTTCGATAAACTTCTTATCATACATATCTTCTGTGTATAGCGTGTAAGCAACAGCCAACATGAACGCCACATCAGATTGTGGGTTAATGTACATGTGGTCATTCTGTAAATAACGCTGTGTTTTGTTTTTAACAGGGTCAACAGAAAGTACGTTGATTTCGCCTTTCGCTACTTTTTCTTTAAGTTGCTCTAGGTACGCGTAAGATTCATGAGTCTCACAGTTCCAACCTACTTGTAGGTTTTTAACTGGATCCGTCGCCCATAAGATAATGTTATCTGAATGCTCTAGGATTTCAGACCAAGATGTGCCTTGCGCGTATACTTCTGTAGAACCAAGTACGTAAGGCATGATCGTTTGACCAGCACCCGTCGAGTAGTCACCTACTTTCTTGATGAAGTTACCGTGCATACCAACAGCACGCTGCATTTGAGCAGTACAGTTATGGAAAGAACCTGTTTGGTTCCAACCCGTTTGACCTGCATGTAGAGCCCATGGACCGTAGTCTTTTTGAACACGCTCAAGCTCACGGTAGAATAAATCTAACGCTTCATCCCAAGTGACACGTACAAAACGATTGTTACCGCGAGTCTCAGCTGAATACTTATGTTTTTTCAGCCAATCTAGACGTACCATTGGGTAACGTACGCGGCTTGGGCTATAAATAATACCTTTGATACCATCCAACATGTCTGTTGGGTGCTTATCCATTTCTAATGCTTTAATCTCTTGTACTTTACCCGCATAGATGTGTGCACGGAATGCACCCCAATGCGAGCCAGATGTACGCCATGTGCCTGTTGTTTCTGCTGCATTGGCTTTTGAAGACATTAGTAGGCTTGGACCCACTAAAGATACTGCACTTGTTGTTGCAACACCTTTTAGAAAACTTCTTCTGCTAATAGGCATAATTCTATCTACTCCATTAATTCTTAGTGTTTTTCGTCAGAAAAATCTGAAGAGTGTTTTTGTAGGTATTTCAATACAAGTGATTTACTGTCTGTATCGAAGTTAACGAACGCCATCATACCGTCAAACATACCTGGCCATGTGTTAGAATCAAAATGCGCTTCTGCTGGTTGAGTGTGACATACTGAACAGTTAGTTTTGTATGACTCTTCCGCTTTTTGCCAAACGGTAGTGTAATCAGGTAAGAAATCTTCTTTCTTCATCCACAGACTTACCGTTACACGCTGCCAAGGTAGACCGGTTAGATCATCTTCTTTAGTTTCAAATTTCTGTACAAACTTATCGTTTTGAGCTGCATCTTTAAGCAAAGCACCAACGGCAATGTTCATACCAAAATCTTCTTGGATAACACGACCGAAACCTTTAACTTTACGCCAGCCTTCAATTGCAACTTTCATTGCATCGTCTTTCTCTTCAAGTACAGTCACTTGAGAGGCAGGGTTTAATAGACCCGCTTCAACTGTCAATTTATCATCTTCATACATTGGAAGGTGACGAACAGAAACGTAAGTTTGACCATCTTCGTATTTAGTGTTGCTTGCTAGTTGAGTTAACTCACCAACCATACCGCCAGAACTGTCCATATTTGCAGGAAGGCTGTGTGCAATACCTTTATGACAATCTACGCAACTTTGATCACGCTCTTTTGCACCTTGCATTTGAATACGTGCTGTAGGCTGCATTTTAGAGAAATCCATACCGTCATAGTCATGACAGTTACGACACTCAAGAGATTTGTTCGCGCTAAAACGGTCCCATTCGTGCTGGGCTAAAACGATACGACGCTCTTCAAATTTCTCTGGAGTATCAATGAAACCAAATACGTGAGCGAATACTTCTTTACTTGCTTGCATTTTACGAGCAATTTTAGAAGTCCAATCGTGAGGAACATGACAATCAGGACATGTTGCACGAACACCAGAACGGTTTTTATCGTGAATTGTACCTGCATATTCAGGTTGAATATTGTCAGCATGACAGCTCACACAGAATTCTTCTGTATTTGTCGCTTCTAAGGCAACGTTAAAGCCACCCCAGAAAATAACACCGGCAACGAAACCACCAAGGGTAAGAACACCCAAGCTGATATGTACACTTGGACGGGCAAAAACCGACCAAGCTTTTTTAAGTAATGATATCATAATTGCTTCTCTTTCTTATCTAATTCTAATTGTTGTTTCGATTCTTTCTAAACGAGAGAATCAACCGTGACCAGGCATACCAAAAAACAGCATCTGCATGAACCATACAGAGAAACCGTAAGCACCCACCACTCCCACACTTAGAATTGGGAAAAGAACAACTGTGATGAAGAAAAAGGCTTTCCATTCAGATGAACGTTCCGCTCCATCATTTTGCTTTATTGCATTGCTCATAATTATTTTATTCCTAGTTATCTTTCTACTTTATAAATATAGAAAATGTTAACAAGTTATCGAACCTATCTGACATAGATTTTAATCCCTCACAAATAGTGCTTCAATTAAATTTTCAAGATAACGCCTTTTATCTACTAGTTTTTTGCGTTCATCCAGAAATATATTTAATTGAAATAAAATATGTAGAATTATTAACAATTATGTCAGCTTAATTTTATGTGATAATTGTTAACCATGTTAATTATTCCCAAAGGATAGGTTATTTTATCAACTTTGCTAATTGATCTACATCACTTTAATCTACTTATGCTATAGCTTAGCACGTAAATATCACGCTATAGGCTTTCTTGATAAGCAATGTTGGCATAAACACTCAGAGTTCTCAGAAACAATACCCACATCACGAGTATCAACCTCAAAACACCAACACGTTTCCATACCCATTTTAATGTCACATTGAGTAGGTTTTGTACATTCTGGGCAAGTATGTGTGGGTGTTTTTCCAGACAATCTATCCATCACATTATCTCTCTCTTCATCTGTCATTGATTTCCACTCCATAATCTCAGTGATGGTTCGTTTGCAACCAATACAGATACCATCTTCGTTTTTACAAGCTGCAATACAAGGTGTTTTCATCTTTACTTCTCTCTATGTCCTTTAAATCCCATACAACTCATGGGATAATCGTCGGAATTCGACATCGTTATTATTAGGAATTATTTATGGCACTAAGCTTACAAGAGCAAATGCTAAAAGCTGGGTTAGTGAACCAAAAGAAAGTAGCAAAAGCAAAGAAAGCTTCAAAAAAATCACGCGTTCAAAATCGTGAAGCAAAAGCTGCGGTTGAACTAAACAAAGCAGCTCAAGCAGAAAAAGACAAAGAACTAAGCCTTAAGCACAAAGCAGAGAAAGAGCAAAAAGAGTTAACGGCACAAATCAAACAATTGATCACAGCAAATAAGCTGGATCGCACTCATGGCGATATCGGCTATAACTTTACTGATGGCACGCTAGTTAAAAAAATGTATGTAGACAAAACAATGCAAACACAATTAATTGCAGGCCGTCTTGCTATTGTTCATTTTAATGAAGACTATGAAATTGTTCCTGCTGGTGTTGCTGATAAAATTACACTGCGTGATGAATCAGTTGTTGTACTTAACAACGTTATCGCGGAAGATGCACAGGATGAAGACGACCCGTATGCGGAATTCGTTATTCCTGATGATTTAATGTGGTAATAAAATGAGCCGTAAAAATAAAGTCAAAGAGACTCTTTTAAAAAAGCACCGTAGAACTCAAACGAAAAATAGTCGATCGCATAATAAACCAAAATATATTTGTAAAGCAGATCGCGAGAAAATGGAACTTGAAGCTGAACAAGCGACGATAGAATCAAAGAACACCGAAACAGAACAAGTAACACCAACAGAAGAATAATATTTTCTGGTTAAGTGATACAGAAAAGCCTCATTGTGATATTGAACAATGAGGCTTTTTTATAATAAAAATACAGTTTACTGCATAAGAAGCCTTCTAAGCATTATGTAGCAGTACTTGTAAATCATTAAGTGTCTTAACGGTATACGTTGGTTTAATACCTTCAGAGCATGCTTTGTGGCTTGCATTTAGCCAACATGTATCAACCCCTGCATTCATTCCGCCTAATATGTCAGAATCAGGATTATCACCTACCATTAATACTTTAGATAAGTCTACAGAGCCCATCTGTGAAAAAGTATGTTCAAAAATACGTTTGTCAGGCTTCGCTACACCGACTTGCTCTGAAATCGTAATTAATTCAAAATAATGACTGAACTCTGTTTTTTCTAAGCGAATTTTCTGTAGCTCAGTAAATCCATTCGTTATGATCCCCATTTTTACATTATTCGCTAACAATGAATCAAGTAATTCTCTTGCTCCATCTAGTGGTATACAGATCTCTGCCATCGCCATCATAAAAGCACTATTCATTGCTCTTGGCGTAACACCTACTTTATTTGCCCACTCTTTAAATCGTGTTTCTTGTAACTGCTGAGCGGTAATTTCATTATCTTGGTATTGCTCCCACAATGGTTTATTCACCAATTGATATTCAATAAATTGTTCTTTACTAAAATCAATGCCATAGCCTTTGAACATACGTTGTAAACCTGCAAACGCATCAAAATGAAAAAGGGTTTCATCAGCATCAAATAATATCCATTGGTACTTCATATTTACTTCCTTTATGGGCTTTTATTTTTAAGAACATTATTTTGAGCATAAGTCTGATTGAGTCACACTTACACCTTTAATTTGCGCAAACCAGTGTTGCCCGACTTCTAATGCAAGCTCTTCTTGTGCCCAACGCGTAATATTGGCCCACAGTACGTGCCCAGATAAATTCAATTTGACTGCCACCACATCGTTTTCTTTATCTTCGGTTAAGCTCTCAATGACTACTGGTAAAATATTACGAATCGAGCTTTGCTCTGGTTGTTGTTTAATCAAAGATACATCATTGGCTCGAATACGTAAGCGAATTTTTTGCCCCTCTTCCATGCACTCACAGGGAGATTTCACCCAAATACCTTGCTGAGAATTATCCAAGGTGACTAATGTCATTGGGTGCTCTGAATGTAACTGAGTAATAAATCCTTCTAATAATGCAGAATGTTCTGACGCATTTAACCAAGGACGCATTAATGGAGACCCCCATACGCTAGTAATATCTCCAGATAGACTCACTTTGCCTTGATTCAATAAAACCATATGATCAGCCAAGCGTAAAATTTCATCTAAACTATGAGTTACATAAATGATCGGGGTTTGAATTTCTTTCGCTAGCCTCTCTAAATAAGGCATTACTTCATGTTTTCTTGGTAGATCTAAAGACGCTAATGGTTCATCCATAATAAGCAATGCTGGCTCTGATAAGATAGCCCTGCCAATCGCCACTCTTTGTTTCTCACCACCAGATAAAGAATGAGGATAACGTTGCAACAAAGATTCGATGTCTAATAGCTTTACTACATCATTAAATAGGTACGTTCTTTTACCATTGCATCCATAAAGTAAGTTTCCTTCTACTTTATAATGAGGGAATAAACGTGCGTCTTGAAATACATAACCAATATGACGCTGTTCTGGTGGTATCGATACTCTTGCATCTGAATCAAATAACACCGAATTATTAAGGCTAATTCGTCCCGAATCCGGTGAGCTAAGCCCACTAATAATATTAGCGAGTGAGGACTTACCTGCCCCTGAGCGCCCAAACACAGCACTGATACCTGAGGATGGCAGCGCTAATTGAACATCAAGAGTCAAATCACCTAATTGTTTTTTTATATCAATAACTAACATGAATTAACCCATTAACCTTTTTTTACTGGTACGTGCTAACCATTCTGATAGTAATAATGAAATTAAAGCCACAATAATTGAAATAACACACAAGCGTGCAGCCTGCATTTCTGCTCCTGGAATTTCAATATAACTGAACATAGCAAGAGGAAGTGTTCGAGTTTCACCCTCTATATTTGAGACAAAACTAATCGTGGCACCAAACTCACCTAAACTTCTTGCAAACGCCAAAACCGCACCCGTTAAAATCCCCGGTAACATTAATGGTAAAGTAATCGTAGTAAATACTTTGCTTCGTGAAGCTCCTAGCGTTCGAGCCGCTTGCTCTAATTTTTGATCGACCGATTCTAAGGCTAAGCGAATCGCGCGAACCATCAAGGGTAATGCAACAATAGCTGAAGCGAGTGCGGCCCCTTTCCAATTAAAACTGAATGTTAGGCCAAATAGCTCATACAACCATTTACCAATGATACCTTGTCGTCCCATTGATATAAGCAGTAAGTAACCAATCACGACTGGCGGCAATACTAACGGTAAATGAATCAAACCATCAAGTATGGCTTTTCCTTTAAACTCACAACGAGCTAACACCCAAGCTAAAAGAATGCCAATAGGTAAAGAAAAGCCTACCGCTATGCCTGCAATTTTTAAACTCAGTAGTAACGCTTCTACTTCATAATCCGTCAGTATCATTAAATTGTTGTAAATCCATAAGAGGTGAATATATTTTTGGCTTTTTTAGATAATAAATATCGATAAAAATAAGCGACCTTCTCTGAGTTTTTATTTTTGATTATTGCCATTGGATACACAATAGGATCATGAGAATCAGCAGGGAACTCCTCTACAATTGTGACCTCTTTTGACAACAATGCATCGGTTTTATACACAATACCCAGTGGCGCTTCATCACGCTCAACGAACAGTAAAGCGGAACGGACATTATTGCCTGATGCAATATGATCTTTCACTTCAGGCCAGCGGAACTGTTTTTCTAAGCTTTGTTTTCCATAGAGCCCCGCGGGTACATGCCTAGGATCTGCCATGGCAATTCGGAAGCCTTTTTGTCCAATAAACCACTGCCATGTATTTTCTGTTGGTGTACTTTTTGAGGCTATTAACACCAAGACATTTCGTAATAAATCGACTTTGCTCTCGGTGTCTATTTGATCTTGTTCAATCAAATAATCCATCCATTTACTATTTGCTGAAAGGTAAATATCCGCAGGCGCACCATTGGAAATTTGTCGAGCCAATGAAGATGAACCAGCAAAGCTGACTCGTACTTTTTCACCCGTTTCATTCTGGTACTCATCAACAATATCATTCATCACGTTTGTTAATGATGATGCTGCATAAACCGTGACATTTGCTGATACTGATAAAGAACTAAACAAAAGTGCTAAACATAATGTTAATCGAGACATACTTATACTTTCCTTAATACGCTAATACGCGGCTTTCTTTTCAAATAAATTTGGCCAAATCTGTGACAGATCCAAACTCTCTTCAATTGACTCGGCAATACGCTCAATGGCTTCTTCTTGAATGGCGCCCATATCTATCGCTTTAGTCCCTTGTAAACCCGCCCAAGACAGAATGGCTTCAAACGCGGCGGGCTCATCGAGAATACCATGCAAATAAGTGCCAAAAATGGTGTTTTCATCATTAATTGTACCATCATGTCTTACTGTATTTTCATTTGTAATTGATATTAGGGACTTATTATCGTTATCCTGAGAGCCTTCTTTTGTACGAGTACTTACTCCTGCGTGAATTTCATAGCCTTTAATGTTCACTAAAGCTTGTCCAGGAAGGTTCAACGTTCCCTCAACCAACGTTAATTGTTTCTGCTTTTTTAGCTCAGTAGTAATCGGTAAATAACCTAACCCAGAAATCGAAGATGCTTTTCCTTCAAGGCCAAGTGGATCGGAAAGCTTATCCCCTAACATTTGATACCCTCCACAAATACCCATGACTTTACCGCCATAGCGTAAATGTCTCTCTATGTCTTTATCCCACCCTTGCGATTTAAGGTAATGTAGATCGGCTTGTACTGATTTACTGCCGGGAAGAAGAATAAAATCAGCGCCTGATAATGATTGCCCCTTGCCAACAAACTGAAGATCAATCTCTGGATGTAAGCGAAGCGGATCAAAATCAGTATGATTACTTATACGTGTAACGACAGGAACTTTAACAACAAACTTCCCTTTCTCTTGCTGTTCGCTCTTAATCGCATCTTCGGCTTCTAGATTTAACCCATGCAAATAAGGGATAACGCCTAATACTGGTTTACCCGTTTTCTCTTCTAACCATTCAAGGCCGGGAACAAGTAAAGAAATGTCACCACGAAAGCGGTTAATCACAAAGCCTTTTACTCGTGCTTGTTCCGATTCAGATAATAAAGCTAACGTGCCATATAAATGCGCAAACACACCACCGCGGTCAATATCAGCAACAATAATCACAGGAACATCAGCCGCTTCAGCAAAGCCCATATTAGCGATGTCATTTTCACGTAAATTAATCTCAGCAGGACTTCCCGCCCCTTCAACCACGACACACTGATAGTGTTCAGTTAGATAAGAAAATGATTCCAAAACGTAAGGCATGGCTAATTTTTTGTAATCTTGAAAGCCCCAAGCATCCATGGTTTCAATCGCTTTACCTTGAACAATAACTTGAGCACCTATATCTGTATTTGGTTTTAATAAAATAGGATTCATATGAACATGAGGTTTTACTCTTGCCGCATCAGCTTGAAGCGCTTGAGCACGACCAATTTCCCCCCCCTCTTCAGTGACGGCACTATTGAGTGCCATATTCTGAGGCTTAAAAGGGGCAACTTGGATCCCTTTATTGGCAAGAACTCGGCATAAGCCTGCCACAAGTACGGTTTTTCCTGCATCAGAGGTAGTACCTTGAACCATTAACGGGGCAAAATCATTCATAATTCCATCTATTTATATTAGAAATTCAGTCGCTAATATTACCATTATTCCAAGTTGAGAGGGAGGCTCTGTCTATCTTCTTTCGTCCTTAAATTTAGATGAATTGAATATGAATATTTTACTCACGATAGATTCAACCTTGTTTTGTTTTAATAGCTCTATCAAAGCGACACCGCTTAATATGATTCATTTTAAAAAACAATTCATTATCAAATTAAGGATTTATTATGAAAAAGACAATTATTGCAATTACTGCAGCTCTAATCTTATCTCCAACTATCGCGCTAGCTGACAGCAGTGGCCACAATAATCACAAACAAGCACAATTTAATTATACGGGACCAGTCAGCACAATTGGCGTTGCAGAGTTATTGAAAGACACGAGTATATTTACAGAAAAGAATGCCATTGTAGATGGAAAAATCATTCGCCATCTTCGTAAAGATAAATACCTATTCTCTGATGGCACAACTGAAATCCAAATTGAATTAGACGATGATATCTCATTACCAACAGCAATTAATGAAACCACAAAAGTGCGTTTATTTGGTGAATATGAAGGCGGGAGTACACCAGAAATTGAAGTTGATAGCGTTCAAATCCTGTAAGCTCGCACAAAAACTTATAACCTGGCCTATATTTTGCATGAATTTTATCATAGATCAAATTCATGAATGTTAGGTTAATAAGTTATGGAATCAACTAAGTACATCAAAAAGGCTCTCATATTGGCAACCATGTTATCTTCGTCAGCAGCGACGGCCAATAACTTCCCTTATAGCTTTTTTGAAGCCCGAATAGGTACGAGCCCTGGTACATTTGGTGCTCAAATTAACCAACAATTTACAGAAAATTCTCACTTAGTTGGACAAATTGAAAGTAAACTTGAAGGTGACTGGGATATTAATGGTGGTATCGGTTTTAACGGCCCTATTAATGAGTTTGCTGATATTTATGGTCAATTATTACTCCATAACGTAAAAGACAAGTCAAGTGACAAATTTGGCGATCAAATGCTCACTGAAGTTAATTTTGGTGTTCGAGTTTGGTTAATGCAACAAATTGAAGTTGGTGCAAAATATGGTCAACTCTTTAATAGCGATACCAACAAAGATATTGGTAGCGTACATTTTCGCTTCCACTCCACAGAGAAACTTTCTGTCGGTGCTGAAGCTAAATTCAACGGTATCTATGGCGGTCAGATGATGATGACAGCAAGATTTACGTTCTAGTACACTGAAATGACTCCGTACATTTTAAAGTAACTAAAAAACTAAATATTAGCCTTTCGAGTCAATTTTAGAAAAATAAACATAAAGTCAGTGCATTTATAATTAATTCACTGGCTTTTTTGTTTCAAAAATAAGCATTCTTTAAATCAATCAAAAAACACTTGATTTCACTTTCTTTTGCACCTAACTTGTTATCATGTTGTTAAAAAGGATGTTACGACATGAAAGTGTTGCATAAATTACTATTATTACTTTGGTTTACTCCCTACTTGGTTTTTTCTATTGAGCTTTCCCCATTAGCTCAGGTGCCCTATACCGGAGATTTAAAAGTACTAGAAAAGAAAGGGACTATACGAGTTCTTGTCTCTGCCGATCTCGGTTTTTATTATATAGAAAAAGGTCAACCTAAAGGAATAATTGCTGAGTTTCTTCACCATTTTGAATTACATTTACGTAAAAATAAAATACAGGTAAATATTCAAGTTATTCCAGTTCCACGAGATGATCTTTTTGATACGCTCGAAGCAGGCTTTGGGGATATTGCTGTCGCTAATTTAACCATTACACCACAACGTTTAAAATACGTTGACTTTAGTGATCCTATTATCAGTAACGGCCAAGAGTGGCTTGTGAGTTCAAAATCAGTTCCTACTATTACTTCTTTCGAAGATCTATCAGGGAAAGAAGTCTGGGTTCGAGCAAGTTCGAGTTATTTTGAAAGCTTACAGGTTATTAATAAAAGCTTATCAGAAAACGGGCTTCCCCCTATATACGTTCAATTTATCGAAGAGAATCTTCAAGATTACGAATTGATGGAGATGATAAATCAAGATATTCTGCCTATTACTGTTATTGATAGCCATAAATCACAATTATGGACAAACATAATGGAAAATATCACGATCAATAAATCACTCCCAATTAGGACCGATGCAAATATTGGTTGGGCAATAAGAAAAAACAGTCCTCAATTAAAAATAGCACTTAATAAATACGTAAAAAAAATTAAACAAGGCTCTTTTCTAGGAAACGTTATCTATAACAAATACCTTGGTAATACCAAATGGCTTAAAAATGCACTTAACCCAAATACGGTTAAACAATTTAATAGCCTTGCTCTTTTATTCGAGCAATATGCGGAACAATACCAATTCGATTGGTTAATGATTTCAGCCCAAGCTTATCAAGAATCAAGATTTAACAATCGACTTGTATCTCACATGGGTGCGGTAGGGATTATGCAGGTTCTACCTAAAACAGCCAAAGAACCTTATATAAATATCAAGAATTTCAGACAGCTAGAACATAACATTCATGCTGGTGTAAAATACATGGACTTTGTCCATAAACGCTATTTCTTAAGGCCAGAAATAACCAAAGAAAATCAGATGTATTT
The DNA here is from genome assembly GCF_028765575.1 of Aliivibrio sp. S3MY1. Lineage (GTDB taxonomy): Bacteria > Pseudomonadota > Gammaproteobacteria > Enterobacterales > Vibrionaceae > Aliivibrio. The sequence continues at coordinate 176,754 of NZ_JARACO010000001.1, forward strand.
TTCACTAGCAGCCTACAACGCAGGTCCTGCTAATGTAAGAAAAATGCGTAGGATGGCGCTAAAGCACGGCTATAACCCTAATGTCTGGTTTAATAATGTGGAGATCATGGCTAGAAAATATGTCAGTAAAGAGCCGGTTCACTATGTGGCTAATATCAGTCGTTACTATGTTATCTATAAACAGATTGCACTACTGCAATCACTTAGAGAACATCAAAACGCCTCTAACTACAAACTGTTTTAACCATACAAAAATGCCCAAATCTAATTTGGGCATTTTTTGCTAATTATATTTACACTAGATAACCTAAACCAGAATAAATAGGCTTTATTTAGCTAATTTCACTTTTGGTTGAACAAATTTTTTGCTGACATCGACAACCGCAACATCACGAAAGAAAGTTCTACCCAGTAAGACAGGGAAAGTCATGTGTGTACGATCATTCAACGTGAACTCTGTTTTGGTTTTTAAATCACCGATTTGAACCCAAACTGCAATTACAGGGCGATCTGTTCTCTCTTCGGTACTCGATTGTCGAATCGTCACAATACGAGAAACAGGCAATTCAAATGCCTTGGTCTTATTACCACTATGAGCCAATTTAAACTTGACCCAATCTTTTCCATCACGCTCAAACATTTGAATATCGATTGCAGAAATGGACGAGGTTGTTGCTCCAGTATCGATACGAGCCTTAGCATTATGATTTATTGCTTTGATGTACATCCACTCTTCTTCACCTAAGATTAATTTACCATCTGCCGTTTTTAAATTGGTAGCATCTGGCTTCTTTACTGGTGGCTTTGGATCAACTTGCGGCTTCTGCTCAGGCTTTACTTCTGGTTTTTTTTCAGGAGTAGCTGGTTGCTCTACCGCTGGCTTATCTGCGCTCTCATCAGGTGTCGTTGTTGCTGTTGTAGACATACAACCAGCAAGAAAAATAGGTAAAAGTAACATTGACCACTTTTTTGTTATCTTCATGCGTTTTCCTTTACTGTCTTATTTATAACCATTTGTTTTAGTATCGTGAACATTTCAAAAATATCCATTACTTATTTGCAATAGAGGCTATAGATTTTGCAATATAATCAATGTGCTGCTTTTGCATACCTGCGATATTAATGCGTCCATCTCCTACGGCATAAATACCATATTGTGATTTTAAACTTGCCATCTGCACAGGAGTGAAACCAATAACAGAGAACATGCCTTTATGCTGTTCAATAAAATCAAAGCCTGTTGATTGTGTTTCATCGCGTAGTGCCGCACAAAGATCAGTGCGCAAACTCAATAGTCGTTTTTGCATCTGATCTAGCTCTGTGCGCCATAATAACGTTAATGCTTCGTCATTTAAGATCCGACCTACAATCGCTGCACCATGATCGGGCGGCATGGTATAAGTTGCACGTGCCATTTGTAGAAGTTTTGCTTTGGCATTCATTGCTATTTCGATATTGGCAGCAATAACCATTGCAGCACCAGTACGCTCACGATATAGACCAAAATTTTTTGAGCATGAGGTGGCAATAAACATTTGAGGAACACGGTCCGCCATAAAACGTAAACCTGCCCCATCAGCTTCTAACCCATCACCAAATCCTTGGTAGGCAATATCTACAAACGGGATAAAACCGTTCTTTAGCGCTAATTCTGTAATTGCAATCCAATCAGAAAGACGAATATCAGCCCCCGTAGGGTTATGACAGCAACCGTGAAGCAAAATAATATCTTTAGCGCCTGCTTTTGAAAGATCAGCCATCATCGCTGCACTATCGACTTGTTTTGTTGCAGGATTAAAGTAATTGTAGTGCTTAACCTTTAATCCCGCCGCTTCCATGACTGGTTGATGGTTAATGTAGCTCGGGTTACTTATCCAAACCGTTGCATCTGGCTCTGTTGATTTAATTAGATCAGCAAGCATACGTAAGGCACCACTTGCTCCAGGGGTTTGAATCGCAGAAACACGCTCATACGCAGAGGTGTCATGTAGCAGTAAATCAACCATACTCTGATTAAAGACTTCACAACCGGCAAGACCTACGTAGGCTTTTGTGGTTTGCTCAGCAGCGATAGCTTTTGCTGAATCACTAACCGCTTGCATGATTGGAGTTTGACCTTGGTCATTGCGATAAACACCAATGCCGAGATCGACTTTGTTGTCACGCTCATCAGCACGGTATTCAATAGAAAGAGAAAGAATGGGATCTTTAGCAGGAGTCGCTATATTTTGCAGCATATTTTCATATCCTTATGATCTGTAATGTATTTAAGTTACCATTCAGATAGGAAAATATCACGTTTTATTGTTTGTATTTTTACAATTTTCTTACAAATGGTTAATTGTATGAATAATTTGATTGCTCGAACCACGCCACTCCAATGACGGGTCGGCATTTATAGATAGCTAAACTGTAATATTGCATGCAAAGCAATTAACTACAATACTATCAATATCTTATTGAAAAAATAGTCTTTCCTTATTAAAGCTAAATCAATAGAATGGAGTTCTAAATATTATCGCGTTTAAAGTGGTCGTAAAATGAACAGAAATGTAATATCTAATCTTTTAAGTGAGCGTAGTAATTTCATTGTATTAGGTTTAACTGGTAGAACAGGCTCTGGCTGTACTACAACTGCAAGTTTACTAGAAAAAGGTGATCTAGTATCTCCTGTCGATACACAAGAATTAAAATACAATGGTACTAATTTTTTTACAGGTCTCAATCAAAAACGTTATGAGATAGTTAAAAAATACACTGAAAAAAATAAACAAAATTTTACGACTATTAAAGTAAGTGAATTAATAAGTGCTTTTATACTAGATATAGATAAGTACCAATTGATAGAATTCATAAAACAATTAGACCCTGATTTATATGAAAATATAGAAGATGATTTTCATAATACGGAAAAATGCTTTATAAAGTATAAAAAAAAGATGTCCGATATCTCAGATATTAATAAATATATTTTAAACGAAAATGATTTAACACGACAAGATGTTGCTAATAAATTAGGGGCGTGGCAAGAATTAATTCATAAGTTTTCTGCTGAATTTAAAAATGAATTGGGAAAAATAAGAAAAGAACTATATGTAACACTATACCAAGAAGCTGGAGATTCGATAAGAAGTACAGGTAAAATATCTACATTATTTCACTTAAATATAGACATTGATAATTTATATAAGATACCTAGAGTTATAAATAAAATCATAAAAATACAAAGGTATTTAGATAAAAAATTACATAAAAAAACTTATATCGTTATTGATGCTATTAGAAACCCATATGAAGCAAAATATTTCAAGGACAGATATTCTGCATTCTATTTAATGTCTATAAATACTATCGATGAAGATAGAAAAAAATATTTAACTAATATACATAAATTCACGACAGATAAAATCACTGAGATAGATAAGAAAGAGTCTGGAAAATCAATAAAAACTTTGCAAAAATGCGACACCTGCAACGATGTTAAGTATGGGGTGGTAAATAAAAATACAACACAATGTGAGAAAAAAAGATGTAATGGTAAGTATTCTGAAGACAAAGAAAATCATATTGAATTATTAATTCAAAATGTTAAAAAATGTGTTGAAATATCAGATATACATATTTTCAATCCAAAAAATGAACCTGACAATCATAATATTCTTAAAGCTCAACTAGCTTGGTATACTAGCTTAATGAAGCACCCCGGCCTAGTTACGCCGACAGCTTTAGAGAGAGTTATGCAAATTGCTTATACTGCCAAAATGAACTCAGGATGTATATCTAGGCAAGTAGGCGCTGTAGTTACTGACGTCGATTATTCTATTAAATCTGTCGGTTGGAATGATGTTGCAACAGGGCAAGTACCTTGCAACTTAAGATCATTATGCGGATTAAAAAGTTTTTCAAGTAATATTGACTATAGTTTATATGAAAGACAAAATAAGGATTTTAGATCCGAAGCTGAAAAAAAATTAAATAGCCTTTCCAGCATAAAAGATTCTGGTCGAAACCTTTCTTATTGTTTTAAATCAATACAAAACACTGTGGATAATGAAAAGAACCAAGTGCATACTCGCTCTTTACATGCTGAAGAAAATGCATTTCTTCAACTAGCAAAATATGGAAGCGCTGCGATTAAAGGCGGTAAATTATTTACAACAGCAAGTCCTTGTGAACTTTGTGCAAAAAAAGCATACCAACTAGGTATTGAGGAAGTAATATACATAGATCCTTACCCTGGTATTGCAATGGACCATATTCTAAATATAGGTTCTAAACCACCTAGCCTTATTCAATTTAGAGGTGCTGTTGGCTCTGCTTATCATAAGCTCTATGAACCATTAATGCCTTATAAAGATGAATTAGAATATCTAACCATAACGTAAAGTATTCGACCGAGAGGCAATATTAAATTACCTCTCGGTTACATTAAATGCTATTAAAATAGTGAATAATTTGATTGCTCGAACCACGCCACTCCAATGACGGGTCGGCTTTGTCTTGCTCAAATCGGCCATCAATGAGAGTATCAATCAGAGTCACGATCTCTTTTTGTGTTTCATTAAGCTCGTTTAGTTCGTAACCCGTCCACATCCAAATGTCTTTATTTTCGCATTCAGATTTGACTCGTTTGACTAACTTAAGTACCGCTTCACAATTCATTGGGTGCAGTGGATCACCGCCTGATAACGATAATCCTCGGCGATAAATACGCGTATCATTCAAATCAGCAATAATCTTATCTTCTAGCTGCTGGCAGAAAAGATGCCCCGAGTTTGGATTTAATGTCGATTTGTTGTAGCACCCTTTACAGTTGTGCTCACAACCAGAAACAAACAGGGTACAACGCGTACCCGGCCCGTTAATCACATCGATCGAATGATAGACGTGATAATTCATTATAAATGTTTCACTCGACGTTGAACTTCTTCTTGCTTACCAAAGTTAAATGGACGTGCATCAGGGCTGCCTAAGTAACCACAAACACGGCGTGTTACTGATACTTTGGTTGAGTCATGGTTGCCACATTTAGGGCATGTAAAGCCTTTGCTTGTACATTCAAACTCACCGGTGTAGCCACACTCATAACACTCATCGATCGGTGTATTTGTGCCGTAATAAGGCACACGTGTATAGCTGTAATCCCATACGTTTTCTAATGCTTCAATATTGCGTTGCATGTTAGGGAATTCACCGTAACAAATGAAACCACCGCTTGAGATCTCTGGGTATGGCATTTCAAAATCGATTTTATCGTATGGGTTGACTGTTTTTTGTACATCCAAATGGAAGCTATTGGTGTAATAGCCTTTGTCTGTCACTTTATCAATCACACCAAATTGAGTGTTATCAAGTTTACAGAAGCGAGAACATAAGTTTTCACTTGGCGTACCGTATAAACTAAAGCCGAAGCCTGTTTCTTTGGTCCATACTTGAACTGCGTCTTTTAGATACTGAATGATCTCTAATGCTTTAACTTGAAGTTCAGCATTGTCATATAGATGATCATCGCTACCAAATAGTGCTTCGATTGTTTCATGCACACCAATGTAGCCAAGCGATACCGACGCACGACCATTTTTGAAGATATTAATAATATCATCATCTGGTTTTAGACGAACACCACATGCACCTTCCATATAAAGAATAGGGGCTACACGTGCTTTCACACCTTCTAAACGAGAAATACGTGATTCTAAAGCACGACGACATAACACTAAACGCTCATCAAGCAACTTGTAGAATGCATCGACATCCCCTTTTGCTTCAATAGCAACACGAGGAAGGTTTAAGCTCACCACACCTAGGTTATTACGACCATCGTGAATTTGCTCGCCGTTTTCTTCATATAAGTCTAAGAAACTACGACAACCCATTGGCGTTTTAAATGAACCCGTCACCTCTACCACTTTATCGTAGTTAAGAATATCTGGATACATACGTTTTGATGCACACTCAAGCGCAAGCTCTTTAATATCGTAATGTGGATCTGATTTCTTATGATTCAAACCATCACGAATAGCGAATACTAATTTAGGGAAGACCGCTGTTTTACGGTTTTTACCTAAACCGGCAATACGGTTCGCTAAAATAGAACGTTGGATCAACTTAGATTCCCAGGTTGTACCTAAGCCAAAACCAAAAGTAACAAAGGGGGTTTGGCCGTTCGCTGTATGCAGTGTATTGACTTCATACTCTAAAGATTGGAATGCGTCGTAACACTCTTTTTCTGTTTGTGCTTGAGCAAATGCTTCAGCATCTGCAATGTTCCATTTTTCAGCCAGTTTCTTCGCTTTTTCATAACTAACCGTTACGTATGGCGCAAGGATCTCATCGATACGGTTAATCGTAGTACCACCGTAAATATGGCTTGCTACTTGAGCAATAATTTGGGCGGTTACTGCTGTCGCTGTGGCAATTGATTTTGGCGTATCAATTTCTGCATTACCCATCTTAAAGCCACCCGTTAACATGCCTTTTAAGTCAATCAGCATACAGTTAAACATTGGGAAGAAAGGGGCGTAATCTAAATCATGATAATGGATCTCTCCACGCTCATGCGCTTGTACAATATCACGAGGTAAAATATGACGCGTTGCATAGTGTTTTGCCACAATACCAGCAAGTAAATCACGCTGCGTTGGGATAACTTTGCCATCTTTATTCGCGTTTTCATTAAGCAGTTCTGCATTGCTTTGTTCAATCAGACCACTGATTTCTTTATTTAGTACACTGATTTTCTCACGAGCGATATCGCGGTCATGACGATATTCAATATAAGCGCGTGCTAATACTTTATGTGGTCCTTGCATTAATTCATTTTCAACCAAATCTTGGATCTGGCGAATACCGACTTCTTTCTTATCCTGTAGAGCCACTTCTACAGCATGAGCCACTAACTGTGCATAACTTTCAATCTCAGGAGTTACCTGCTCTGACGCGCCTTTAATTGCGTCAATAATACGAGAGTTCTTATAGGCTGCGCGGCTTCCGTCTCGTTTGATTACAGTGATATTCACAATGGCTCCAAATACTAAATAGTGGGTGCATTAGATCAGCTAACACAAGATGTGGTGTATTAAGCTCGATCTGAGAATAAAATACCTTGATCTAGATCAAACTACACCTGAGGGTGATTCTAGTTTCACCACTGCTTTATGATTGTTCTCAAATTTACTGCAATGTATGAAAATGAAACATTTTTTTGTGTGCTATATGCGTATTTTTTAATTAAACTGCTTGCGATTTCTGGAGGACTTATGAATCAACGAATTACTCACTTTTTTAGTTTTTGCATCCTTATTTTTAGCTCATTTACTAGTAACGCGATCACATTTTCGACCTGGAACATGGAATGGTTGACACTTAACCCTAGTGAAAAATTTAAATCTTCAGAGAGATACCAACAAGACTTTGAACAATTAAGTTACTATTTTTCTCAGTCAAAGAGTCAAATTTTGGCTTTTCAAGAAGTCGATTCTATAAAAGCAATCCAAAAAATCGTTGGTAATGATTATCAAATTTTCATTTCCGATCGCTCTTCTAATTCTAAAAAACAATTTGATGGTATTAACCAGTACACAGGATTTGCAATTCATAGGTCGATTTCAGTAAATGACCCTAATGATTTTTCTCTTTTACCTAAGAAGAAAAGCAGTAAATTACGCTATGCAACTTATGTTATCGCGAGCATAGATAATCAACCTCTTCATCTTCTGTCTGTACACCTAAAAGCAGGGTGCGTGGGACAGAAGAAAAACAACTACGCATGCTCGACTTTAGATCAACAAACCGAAGAATTAACAAATTGGATGAATGAACGAGAAGAGAATAATGACAAGTATTTAATTTTAGGGGATTTCAATAATACCCTCGCTCACCCAAGAAGTTGGTTATGGAAAAATATCGATAAACAAACGATAAAAACGCCCACACTGTTAACCAAAAATACCAAAGGAAACTGCACTGCAAAACAGTGGAAGCGAGGTTGGCCTAAATACACCACGTTTACCCGTTTAATTGACCATGGTATTTCTAATCTTTCACCAGAAGCAATGACTGTAACCCAACAAGTTTTCGAACAATCAGATGTGAAAAAATACCAACTCACGGATCACTGCCCTATTCTTTTTTCATACCAGTAAAATAGGTCGCTAAACACTCTGATAAAGAAACAAAAAGGGGCACTAATATAAGTGCCCCTTTGATTACAGATTATTAAAATAAAGAGATTAAAATTTTGCCTTGCTATCCATTTTGGTTTGACTAAAATCCAAACTCTCTTTTTTCGCCTCTTCTTTTACTTTTGATTGAGTCGACGTCTGATCTTGTTGCGTTGAAGTCTCTTCCTGTCCCTTATCCTCTTGTGAGGCATCTTTTGATTCAGATTCAACTACAAATTCATTGCTATCAGGAAAATAGCTCTCACGCTGATATAGCTTATCCAATGATTTGATGATGATGTGTTTTTTTACTTTACCTTTGGCCATCTTTTCAAAGAGAGGCTTTGCCATGCTCTGTAAACCAATCACAGCATCAACACCAACAAGGTGTCCAACATGATCACGTCGAGAAACCGCGGCTTCAATGCCATTTTTTGCAGCTAACCATAACCAAATATAAGCAATAGAATTACCTTTCTCATTAGTATCTGCGCCCATTTCTCCCGCAAAATATTGTGCTTTAGCATCTCCAGCTTCTGCCGCGACTTCTAGCCAATACGTTGCTTTTTTAGAGTCCTTGGCTACTCCTCGACCTTCTGAATACTGCTTACCAATGCGAATTTGTGCTTCAATATTATCAAGCATCGCTGCTCGTAAGTTCCATTCTGCGGCTAATTTAGCATTAGGTTGTGGATTTGATTCTGCAACATACCAATCAGCAATAAAAAGTTGAGCTGGGATATGATCTAATTCAGCAGCTTCTGTAATTAGATTGATTCCTTTTTCAATATTCGCTTCGGTACCATTACCTTGCAAAAATGCGATACCTAAAGCAAGTTTCTCTTCAGCACCCCCTTCCTGCGCAGCCACTACCTTACTCCAAAAAACGGATTTCTCTCGTAATTCTACATCTTCACGGCGACTATCACACAGACGAATAACAGAGCGCATCGCTATATTATTATCTAGTTTTGCTGCCATCTCATACCAGTGTAAGGCTTCTTCAAAATTGTTCATTTCAGCTTCTTTTGCTAAAAACAATTGAGTCGATATATGGCCCGTTTGCGCTTTATACACACGCTCTTGGCGCTCTGCTGCTCGTGCTTCTGCAAGCGCTCGACGATATGAACTTTCATCGCGTTCTTTCTGTTTCTGTTTTTGTTTCTGTTTATTATTCGCGAAAAATAAATTAATACACACTAACACGAGCAAAATAACTAGCCCAACGACAGCGATTTGAATCCAATCCATGCTACCTCATTATTCTGAATTTTTGATATTACCTATTATTATCGACATTAATGACCAAAACATGAAAAAATTTTTGTGATTCATCTTCAAAAAAACACTTAAATCAACTGCAATTTTATAAATTAATTTCATATAGCGTGATTTTTATTTGTATATTTCAAAAATGAGGATTACTATCCAGATCTTGGGGAGTAGTCACAAGGTTTAATACTTAATCTTGTTCAGATATCGTCATCCCGAAGCCTTGGCTTCCGGTATCTGTAAGTGGGCAAATGAATGCCAATCACTTTGACAAGACCAAATACCATAACGTTAATTTTATTGTTTATGGTGGAAGGTTTACTCACTCATTTTAGCGGGACTCCTTTCACCTATTTGAAAGGAATTATTATGTCACCGTTAACTTGGGAACTTTTTGGTTTCGTTGTTCTCGCTCTATTCGCTCTAGATATGTTTCAAACAAGAAAAGAAGCACCTAGCTTAAAAAAAGCGTTAGTGTGGTCACTTTTCTGGTTCGTGCTTGCTTTTATTTTTTGCGCCGCTCTTTATGTCTACTGGCCATTAATGGCACCAGAAAGCAGCTATTCAGCGAAAGATGCTAGTATCGCCTTCATTACAGGCTACTTACTTGAAAAAATGCTTAGCGTAGATAACCTATTCGTCTTTGCATTAATCTTTAGTCAATTTGCCGTGCCTGAATCAAGCCGACCTCGTATCTTACTGTGGGGTATTATTGGTGCATTAGCATTACGTGCAGTCATGATCTTTGTCGGTGCCGGACTATTAGCTCAATACCACTGGATATTATACATTTTCGCCGTGTTCTTAATCATTACGGGTATAAAATTGTGGTTTGCGAATACCGAAGAAAACAGTGATTTCTCATCATCAAAATTAGTCGTGTTTGCAAAAAAATATATTCCATTTGATGACAAATACGACGGACATAAGTTACTTACAAAAATAAACGGAAAAACGATAGCAACACCATTAATGTTGGTTGTCATTGTTATTATGTTTACTGACATTATGTTTGCGTTAGATTCTATCCCTGCAATATTTGCTATCACTCAAGAACCTTTCTTAGTGTTTGCAGCAAATGTATTTGCATTATTGGGTTTGCGTTCTTTGTATTTTGTACTTCAAGGCATGTTAGATAAGTTCTGCTACTTACAACCCGCTTTAGCGTTTATCCTAAGTTTCATCGGTATTAAGATGTTCTTAGTCGGTACTGCTTATGAAGTCCCTACTGTAATTTCACTATTAACCATCGTCGGTATTATTACATTAGCGATCATTGGCTCTATTATGAAAAACCGATCTCAAAACGCTTAATCTCCATATTACAGCGGTAACCAATTACGGATACCGCTGTTTATTTCATTTTTTGCATAAATCTGTCCTATTCTTTACATACCATTGAATTCAATTTAGATTTAAAGGTCTATTCTTTCTATAGATACTTTTCATTTCATCAAACTTACAATTAAAAGGCATTCATGAAAAAACTTATCCTCTCTACATGCTTATTGTTACTTTCTACTTCCAGTTTTGCTGCTGAATCATGCTCTAATAAAACCATCGTAGGTCAAATTGAAACCATCCACGTAAAAGAATTAGGCTCTAATTACGAAGCTAGAATTGATACAGGTGCGGCAACCACTTCAATTCATGCCACGAATATTGAAATAATTGGAAAAAACGATGAAAGCGAAGACATGCGCGATCATTTAGGCGATACCGTTAAATTCACGACTTACAATGAAGTAGGTGAAGCGTCTGAACATACGGGACGTATTATTAAAGTGAGCAAGATTCGTAATGCTCAAGGCGTTGAACGTCGTTATGCCGTTCAAATGCATTTAGAGTTTGATGGCAAGGATAAGAAAATAGCCGTAAACCTGCGTGATAGAAGTAAATTAGATTACAAACTTTTAATTGGTCGCAACTGGTTAGCAGGTGATTATTTAGTCGATGTAGAGAAAAACGCAGAATAACGTTTACTTTTTATACGCTTAACTTCTTTTTTCAAAAAAAGACTTTACATAAAAATCAAAGCTGACTATTATTCACCGCACTGGAGGGATGGCTGAGTGGTCGAAAGCACCGGTCTTGAAAACCGGCAACCGTTAATAGCGGTTCTAGGGTTCAAATCCCTATCCCTCCACCACTTTTCAAAATTCAGATAGAGTCTGGATTTTAAAAATTGGAGCGGTAGTTCAGTTGGTTAGAATACCGGCCTGTCACGCCGGGGGTCGCGGGTTCGAGTCCCGTCCGCTCCGCCAATACAACGAAGGCATTGTCGAAAGACGATGCCTTTTTTGTATCTGTCAGATATGAATCTGCTCTCTGCACAATTAATACATTGCTATACCATTTTAATGTTCAGGAAATCAGCATCTGTCCACCTGAACATTGTAATATTGAAGCATTAATCCAAGACGCAAATAACAGTATGCATAAAGCAAAACAAAAAGGTAAAAATAAATTGTTTTGCCTTATTAAATGCGTATTGAAAACTGTTGCTAATAAAACTCGATAGCCACACCAATTTCTTGAGCAAGAAGCTCTAATTGCTCACTATTATCAAGCTTAATCGACCACTTCATACCACTTCCTACTGCACTTATTACATTGGCCCCACCAATTAAAGTCAGTGCATCTACCTCTGCCTGTATTGTGGTTCTAGAGATATTATTTAATCGAACAACCAACTCATGCTGATTTGCAATAATATCGCCTTCTGAGAACGTGATTTTCATTCTGCTTTACTTCTATCTAACCAATTGAGTTCGAATTATATCAAGTTTTCTCTTCTTTATTTAATTTATCAATACATGAAACATAAGCATGATTGCGATGAATCACATTTGTTACATATTCATTACTGTCTTTTCTTGACTAAAATATCTACACAAACTATTCTAGCGCACAACTGTACGCTTAAATGGAATGTTTATTATGCATCAAGGATCAAAACCACCTATTATTTGGTTAAATGTATTTATATTTACATCAAGTTTATTACTCGCTTTAGTCGCTACCCCTCTTTACGCCTATTACAACGGCCTAGGCAGTGAATATTGGATCTGGTTATTAGTCGCTTTCAGTTTTTGTAACCTATCTATCACGGCAGGTTATCACCGTTTATGGTCTCATAAAGCCTATAATGCTCATCCTGCCCTACGCTTTATTTTTGCTTTAGGTGGTGCATTCGCATTACAAAATAGTGCACTGCATTGGTCTTCTGATCATCGAGTTCATCACCGTCATGTAGATAATAACGACAAAGACCCTTATTCAGCCAAACGTGGGTTTTGGTACTCACACATAGGGTGGATGCTACGTCACTACCAACCTGCAACTTATAATGATTACGCCAATTGCCGTGATCTACAAAAAGATACCGTAGTAATGTGGCAACATAATCATTATGTACCATTAGCTCTTCTTATGAATATTGGTATTCCAGTGCTTCTTGGCATTATCTACGGAGACATTATAGGAATGTTGCTTATGGTTGGTGCGGTACGTTTAGTATTAAGTCATCACACAACTTTCTTTATCAACTCACTTGCTCATATTTGGGGTTCTCAGCCTTATACTGAAAAAAACACCGCACGTGATAATGGCATTTTAGCGGTATTTACTTTTGGTGAGGGTTACCATAATTATCATCACATTTTTGAAAATGATTACCGTAATGGTATTTACTGGTGGCAATATGATCCTACAAAATGGTTTATTAAAAGCTGTTCATGGTTTGGCTTAACCACTAAGTTACGAGTTAGCCCTCAAGATAAAATAGAAAAAGCTAAAGCTCTTATGTTACGTAAGAAAGCGGAAGATAAAATTACATCACTCCATAATTATCATGCCGTTAAAGAACATTTAGAAGCGGAGTATGATGCGCTGATTGAACGTATGTCAGAGTATTACGATTCTAAAAAACAGCTTCTTGATAATAAGAAAAATGCGTTATCAAAGAAATATGAATTGGCGATTCTTAGTGTTCAACATAAGCAAATTAAATTGCAGTTTGAGCAGCAGAAAAAAGCATGGAACTCTCTGATCCTTCAATACGTTTAATTACTTTTTTACAATATATTCAAATTGATACAGTTTAATAAAAAAAGGCATCACGTTAATGGTGCCCTTTTATTTCTTAGGTATTCGCCTATTTGTTTCGTTGACGATACAACCCGAACAAACCTAAAAACAAAATACTAATGATGGACATTAACCCACCCGAACCGCTATTACTACTTACCGAAATAGTCGGAGATATTTCACCATTCTGAGCTTTCATAATCCAATCTTTATATTGACTGACGTCGGTAAAAACCGATTGAGCAGCTAGAGTCTCATCGCCACAAACAGCAGGACCAAAACTAACAATCCCTATTTGAACTCCATTCCAAACTAAAGGCCCACCAGAATCGCCTTGGCAAGTTGCTGTCACTAAATTACTGCCGTTAATAGGTTTACCTTCTGTACATATCTGTTTATTTGACGTTGTAAAATTAGCCCAAATATTACAATTTCCAGGGCTCACGTAAGTTACCTCTGCTTTCATGAATTCAACATTACTATTTTGTGTATTGGAACCAAAACGACCATAGCCTAAAATCGTAAATGTCTCACTCGCGGATCTATAAGCTTGGTTAGAAGAATCACCTAAATTCGCTGCATGACTTGATGAAAACGTCGGTAAAGGCTGCGATAGCTCTAATACCGCCACATCATTAATAAGAGTTGAATCATCATAATTACTAGGATAATAAATATTTTTAACTGCGACTCGTTGAACAGCAAACATCTCAGGTGCATTATTGGCATCTATCGCAACTTTAGTATTTGCAATATTGAAAGCAGAAATATCATAAACACAGTGCGCCGCTGTTAATATATGAGTTGCATCTAACACAGAGCCACCACAAAAAGGATAAATCGTATTGGGTTGGCTTTCATACTCAAACATCAGCGAAGCCATAAATGGGTAATTTGCTACATCAGCATCAATTCCACCCACAATATATGGTGTCACGATAGCTTCTTCTGCTTGTAAAAACGGCGAAAAAATAGATGCTGATAACAATAATCCTATAAGTGTTTTCATGTTTACCCCTTGATACCACAGTAAGATATGTTAATAATACATTAATATCATGTTGTAATGTTAGTCCGTATTTAGTCTTTCATCATATTTTTGACTACAATCCACAAATATAGAGACACTTACAATATAAAGACATTTATTAATTTTTTTTACGATATAACCTATCAACAAATACTAATGACAAGAAGTAGAAAGATAATGGGAAGAGTTTTCTTTTTTGATTTACTAAGATGCATCGCCGCGATTGCAGTCGTCGCAATTCACGTATTAGCCCCCTACCGACATGAATTGAATTCAATTCCTTTTGAGCAATGGGCAACCGCCGTATCGGTAAACAGCTTAAGCCGCTGGGCAGTACCAGTGTTTATTATGATCACTGGCGCATTAATGCTCAGTGATAAACGAGAGTTTGATGCGCCTTATTATGTAAAAAAACGACTTGGAAAAGTACTCGTACCTTTTCTTTTTTGGTCTGTATTTTATGCCTTATTATCAGGATTAACCGCACAGGGCTATGATTTTGAAGCAGCAAAAACGGTACTGACCGATCTGCCTTTTGAATACACCTATTACCACTTAGGGTTCTTTTATTACTTTATTCCACTTTATATTGTTATCCCGTTTTTTCGAGTGATGGTTCAAAAAATGGATAACACTGCACTCTTCTCTATTATTGGAGTGTGGCTACTTACTACCTGTTTCTTTCTTGTCAAATTTGAAGGATTCTGGAGCACAGAGATCTGGCTGTATAGTGGTTACTTATTGTTAGGTTATGCGCTATACCAACGAGTTTCATTAACGAAAACGAACACCATAATCGCGCTGTTGATTGGTATTACTGCATTAGCAACGACGGTTTATATGGTAATAAGCCAAAGCTTACTATTCGGCGAATATACAGTAGGTAGATGGTTATCTTATAAGACCATAAATACCGTCGCCGCGGCTGGGATGCTGTTTTTTGTTTGTCGTTATTATGGTGAATCACTGCCTGATAAATCTCGAACGATTGTTGGCTTTATTAGTACCTACAGCCTGGGTATTTACTTACTTCATCCACTATTCTTATGGCCAATGAAAAATTACGCGTGGTACCAAGGACATAACCCGATGTGGGTCATTCCGGTTTGGGTTGTTCTAAGTGGTGCTGGGGCACTTGGCTTAAGTTGGTTACTTTCTAAATCGAAGAAAACAGCCTGGCTTGTGCCTTAATTATCTAAACCTGTTCGGCTGCGATAATTAATTGTCGCAGCCATTGATTCGCTTTATTGTTTTCAACCTTAGTAGCCCAAAGCATATGGATTTTTGTTGCCCGTACAGGAAAAGGAACATCCAATAGTTGTAACCCAAAACTCTCTTTATACTGGGAAATCAAACGAACCGAATTAATACCAATAAAGTCCGATTGAGCAACACATGCCATCATTCCCATCATAGAAGTATGCTCACTGCCCATTTTACGATTTGGCAGTACCTCTTCAGCTAAATAATCAGTGATGGTTTGCTTAAAGCGGCGAATATTTAGAAAGGCATGATCTTCTTCAAAAAAACTATCTCGAGTAATACTTCCAACTATTCTTGGATGCCCGCATCGTGCAATGCAACAGATTTTATCTTCTGACACCACCAGGCTTCTCAATGATGATTGCCTTGGTTTCATCACATCTAATACCAAATCCACTTTCTCTAACATCAAAGCATCAATAATATCGTTTTCATTACTAGGTAGCTCTCTTAAAGAACAGTGATATCACTCTCTTTGAGCAGTGTTTTTAATCGTATTTGCAATTGAGGGATTACAGATTCTAATGCATAAATAGAAAACAATGAAGCCTTTGCTAAAACACTAAACTTTGCTGATACTCGCGCTTTTGAAAACAACAACAAAGGCCTTATCGCTTACCAATACGGTGCAACGCTTAATCGTCACGAAAACTGCATCACCGGATGTACTTGCAAACATGACGATTGAAAACCTATTGGATTATTTAGCAGTACGTGTTGATTCAATGAAAGCTCAACATACACCGTTCACATTAAATGTTGTTTTACCTGATGATAAAGAAACTTACTTTGTAGAAATGTCTAACGGTAACTTAAACAATATTCTAGTTGATAATGAAATGAAAGCGGATGCGACTCTATTAATCAATCGAGCTGATATATCACAAATTTTACTAGAGAAAACAACACTAAAAGCCTTACTAGAAAATGGTAGCGCAGGCATTAAAGGTGATAAGTCGGTATTGCAAAAGCTAACAGGCTCGCTAACCAATGCTGACGCTAAGTTTGAAATTGTCCCTCGTCCAGAAAAAGGCGAAGAAGTCGATGCTGAGTTATACGAGACCGCTCATAAACATTAATTACAACGTTTAATTAAAAGCCAAACAGCCGATGCATAAACATCGGCTGTTTTTTAGATAGTACATAAAAACAAAAAAACCACTGACTCATAAAGGCAGTGGTTAATCTCGATACGTATATCTATTTAATCAAATTCGATTTCAAATGCTTGTAGTTGACCTGCATTATTAATCAAATCAACATCAACTTTTCTGCCTATTGCTAGGTCAGATTTAATGCCATCTTCAAAACGAGTATTTTCAGTAATAGCGATAACTGTTTTACCATTTAAGGTCATAGAACCGACGCTATTATGTAATGTAAGTGCAGTTACATAACCTTCAACTTCTGCATTTGCAAGATCTAAACTATCTTCTACATCAACGTCATATGCCATAAAAGTTTTTGAACTTAAATCATAAGTACCTTCAACTTCAACCCAAGCGTCTTTTTTCAATTCATGACGATCATCTGAGTCAATGCTAGAATTCGAATAGTTAACTTTCATTAGACCCATATCAAATGCGCCAATGGTTGGGATAGAGGTAATTTTACCTTCATATAAATCTTCCGCAGGTAAGAAATTTGCTTTATGAATAGCATTAATAATCCATTTACCTGTTTGATCTACATAACCAAACAACATCACTCGATTGTTATCTGTTCCGACAAGATCTTTCGCTATATTTGCGTGCTCAAATACTTGACCATTCACTGTAATTGCAGCTTCTGTAACTAAAGTAGCAATGCCCACTATCTCAGGTTCGATATCTACTTCATAAGCCACGCCATTATCATAATCAACGTCAACTTGCATACCCGCATCAAGTTCTGTTGAATTAACATAATGGCCATTTAATTCAATACGAGCATTCGCTAAACTTAATGGCATCGAATTAATTGTCATTGTATCTGCATTAACAGCTTCAATTTCACCAATATATGAGCTTGATGCACGGCTATCACCTGAATCATCCGAACCACAGCCAGATAACATTGCAGTTCCTAATAATAAAATAGCGACTTTTTTCATTTTTTTACCTTATTCTTATAATTAATGCACTCTATGGGAGTAAGATAGCGGTATGAGTGTGAAGGATTCGTGAAGAAGAAAAATGAAAGTACTAATTGTTGAAGATAACCATCATGTGGCAGAAACGATTGCTGACTACCTAGAACTGGTCGGTATCGATATTGATTGCGCCTACCATGGTGTTGCAGCAATAGAAATATTAAAAAAAGAGAGCTTCGATGTTATCGTTATGGATATCATGATGCCAAAATTAGATGGGATCAGCACAGTTGAATCATTACGTAACGATCACGCCTGCAGTACCCCTATTCTTTTCTTAACCGCAAAAGACACCCTAGAAGATAAAATTCATGCCTTTGAAGTCGGCGGAGATGATTACCTTGTAAAACCATTTGCAATGGAAGAGTTACATATGCGTTTACTTGCTTTATCTAATCGCGGTCGACGTACTGATATTGGTAAATTGATGTTTGAAGATATGGAAATGGACATCAAATCGGGCACTCTATATCGCCAAGAGCAACTCATTAAATTGGCGCCAATTCAGCTAAAAATTATTGCATTATTAATGAAAAAAGCGCCTGATATTGTGAGTAAAACTGAACTTGTAGAGCACGTTTGGGGAGATGAATCTCCATCAAGTGACGCCCTAAGAAGTCATTTATATACCATTCGAAACGCCATTGATAAAGGCTTTAATACACCACGACTAGAGACCATTCATGGAAAAGGCTACCGACTTAAATAATCACTCACATCAACCGAGCTTTTTTAAAAAAATCCGTTGGACCTTTTCCATCCTTACCTTTTTGATGTTCGGGATCTTTTGGGCGGTTATTTATATCGCAGAAGATCAATTAGAAATCATTAGCCTACACCACTGGTTAGATACTGAAGCCAGCCAATACACCAGAAAATACGCTCAATTAGGCAAAGATACGCCACTGCCTAATGAAGAAGAGTTTTCTACGTATTGGAGCGAAAGAGAGCATCCGCTTTGGCTTACTCATTACAAAAAGACAGGGTTATATGAACAATTACTAGGAACCGAAGATAAGCACTTTATTGTCATCGATCATCCTTCTGGTGAGGGTTTACTCTATATTCTCTTTCAAGATGATGCCGATGATTATCTGGATGAGTATGAAGCAAATCTGCACTACATTACTGTCGGTTTAGGCATTATTACCACTATTTTAATGATTTTATACGGGATCTACTTTGTTCGTAGTATTTCAACACCTCTACGACATATTCAACACAAAGTAGATTTAATGTCGCCTGAACATCCTGATTTTACTATTGATACGAACTACCAAGAAACCCAAGATATTGAACGTTCATTACTAAAAAGTAAGCATCATATCACTCAATTTTTTACTCGTGAAAAAGAGTTTAGCCGCTTCGCTTCTCATGAATTACGAACACCAATAATGATTATTAGGGGCTCAGCCGATCTACTTGCTAAAGTACCCGGTCAACCTAGAGTCGCGCTCAAAGCGATTAATCGATTACATCAAGCAAGTGAAGAGATGACTCTGCTTACTGAAACCTTTTTGCTATTAGGTAAACAAGAAATAGAAGCGCATCATTTTCATCATTATCAAATAGAAGAGATTCTAAAAACACAACTTGACCATCTACAGCCTCTATTCGCAAAACAAGAAATGGGGGCTCAATTAACGATCATTGAAGACGAACCATGTCTCGCACCAAGCAGTTTTATAACCGTTGTGATTAATAATCTGATAAAAAATGCCTTTAGTTACAGCGTGGGTGACATTCAAATAAGCCTAGATAACAACCAGCTGTGTATCATCAATTGCCATGATGGAAATAACACTTACAACGCAGGTTATGGTTGCGGCTTAGTTATTGTTGAGCGGATCTGTGAGCGAATGGCTTGGGAATTTGAGATACAAAAAACTGAGAAAGATTTCATTACTACCGTCACTTTTAGTTCATATGATCTTTCACAGTCATAATGAATAGATAATAGACAGTAAAATAAAATAGACTTTGATACACTTTACGTAAATAACTGAACAAAGAATGGATGCTATCGTGAGCCAAATTAATTCAGCGCCAAATTTATCAAACATCAATATATTCCCTGTAAAATCAATCGCAGGGATTTCACTGTCTACTGCTCAAGTTGAAAAGCAAGGCTTACAATGCGATCGCCGATTTATGCTAGCCTCTTTAGATGGCAAAATGATCACCGCTCGCACTCATCCACAAATGGTAAAAATTAAAGCCATTATTGAACCAGATGGATTAGTTCTATGTTATCCAGGATTGATTGACCTGCATTTCACCTTTAGTGAATTAGAAATGAAAGAGGTCGATACAACCGTTTGGAGTGATACTTTTACGGCTTACTCCACCACAGAAGAAGCCAATCAGTGGTTCACTTCTATTTTAGGTACTGAAGCACAACTGCTGTTCTCAGGCGAACAATCGAATCGTGTGCGCGAAAAAATTCAAACCAACGTGAGCTTTGCCGATGGCTATCCATTACTAATGATCAGTGAAGCCTCTCTTGTTGAACTAAATAAACGCAGCGGCAGCCATCACACCATGGCTCAATTTCGTACTAACTTAGTCGTTTCAGGTAATGAAGCCTTTATTGAAGATTCTTGGAAGCGTATTCGTATTGGGGAGGTTGAGT
The DNA here is from genome assembly GCF_028765575.1 of Aliivibrio sp. S3MY1. Lineage (GTDB taxonomy): Bacteria > Pseudomonadota > Gammaproteobacteria > Enterobacterales > Vibrionaceae > Aliivibrio. The sequence continues at coordinate 197,333 of NZ_JARACO010000001.1, forward strand.
TTGAAGTAGTTAAACCTTGCCAACGCTGTATTTTAACGACAGTAAACCCAAACACAGCTCAGTATCACTCAAATAAAGAACCATTAAAAACCCTCTCAACGTTCCGTGCTGATGCTTCTGGTAATGTGTATTTTGGTCAAAATCTCATTACTAAAAATGAAGGAACGATTAACGTCGGCGATAAGATCGAAGTATTGGAAACCAAAGAAAAAGAATATTATAAAGATTCAGGCTCTATTGCTGTAACTCCACAAGTAACAGTAGATCCAATCAACGCAACAGAAGACACTAAATCAGAAGAGATCACTATTAGCTTAAATGGCAATCTGTTTAAAGGTAATACACAAGATCCACTGTTGAACCAAGCAGAAGCCGCAGGACTGAGCATTAATAATAGTTGTCGATCTGGCTTATGTGGTGCTTGTCGTGTCACTTTAGAGTCTGGCGATGTTGAGCAAGAAGACTCTCCCGCGCTAAATCAGCGCCTTAAAGATGCAGGAATGATCCTAGCATGCTGCTCTGTACCTAAAACGGACATTGAAGTGGTTGATTAAGACTTTCACTCGCAAGCAGAGAAAGGCGCTAGGACGATGCCTTTCTCTCAGTTACAATAGCCATAATTCGTAATCCTAAGAGACCCACATGTCAGATCAAGAAGAATTTGAAGTAGAAGCGATTGGCGTTGAAGTAAATGTTCAACCTATCGAGCTCTATAAAGTATTAAAAATTGCTAATGTTGTGAATGGCGGCGGTGAAGCTAAACACATGATTAGTGAAGGCTATGTAGGTGTGAACGGCGAATTAGAACAACGTAAACGTCGTAAAATGTACGATGGTGATGTTATTGAATTCAATGAAGAATATTACGTTGTTATCTGTGATACACCTGTTGGTGAGCTGCCAGAGGTTGAAGAAAAACCTCAATTTATTCCAGTAGAACCTGAGTATATAGAGCCAAAGCCTAAAAAAGAGAAAAAAGAAAAGAAGAAAAAACAGAAACCAGAAATTCCAACGACAGTTGACCCAGAAAGTGGTCGTCGTTCAATTAATTTTTTCTAATCCCATATTAATTATAAGCCTCTTATTCTTGAGGGGCTTATTTATTATGTCCACCGTTACACCTCCTTTATTATTACAAATATGCAAAAGTAATTATTTATTTCACCTATTATCATTAGATATGAAATAGCTATACTATTCCCAACTCAACAACACCTTAACTCTAAATAGGAATAATAAAATGGGATGGCTTTTTCTCTTTCTTGCTGTAGCTTCTGAAGCTCTTTCACATGTCGCCCTAAAAGCAACAGATGGTCTCTCTCACCTTGTACCAAATGTGATTGTTATTACCGGACATTTAGGTGCTTTTTACTTTCTTAGCCAAGCAATGAAAACATTACCTGTTGCTATCGCACACGCTTCTTGGGCAGGTTTAGCCATTATTGCCGTCACTCTTATTTCAAGTGCGTTTTATCACCAACACTTAGACAGTAAAGTTTGGCTAGGCATTGGATTTATTAGTATCGGTATTGCTATTATAAATCTTTCATCAGTTCCACATACCCATTAAGCCCCTTTTATTGCTATGATTGTAAAGTATTCAAGATTTACTTTATAAACTTAGTAAAAACAAAGAGGTTTTAATGGCAAAGCAGCCAAAAAAAATATTGATATTATTTGCTCATCCTGCTCAACATCGCTCAGAGGTGAATGTATCACTAATTAAAGCAGCAAAGAAAATCGACCATGTCACCGTGGTTGACTTGTATCACGACTACCCAAAATTTAATATCGATATTGATAAAGAGCAACAACGCCTGCTTGATCATGATGTCATCATTTTTCAATTTCCACTTTACTGGTATTCAACCCCCGCTATTTTAAAAGAATGGCAAGATATGGTGCTTGAGTATGGCTTTGCTTATGGTACCGAAGGAAAATCATTAGAAGGCAAAATCTTTCTATCAGCAATTACCGCTGGTGGTAAAGAAGAAGCTTATCAAACCAATGGTTATAACCAATTTACCATTCGTGAATTGCTGCACCCTCTTGAACAAATGGCCTCTTTAACTAATATGGAATACATCGCACCATTAGTACTCTTTGGTGCTCGAACTGCATTAGAAGATGACCGTGTAGAAAGACACACAGAACGATTTAAAAACTTACTCTCTGCGTTAATTGATGATCGCGTAGATATTTCTGTGGCGAAAACCTTACCTAAACTAAACCACTCATTCGATAAATTCCTTAAGGATTAACGCATTATGACGGGATATTTTTTACAAGCTTTTATTTATCTCTTTGCCGCTGTTATTGCTGTACCTATCGCCAAACGTCTTGGTCTTGGTTCGGTCCTAGGTTACTTGATTGCAGGGGTAGTTATTGGCCCAATCATTGGCTTAGTTGGTGAAGAAACAACGACCATTCAACACTTTGCTGAATTTGGCGTAGTAATGATGCTATTTCTTGTCGGTCTTGAGCTTGAACCCAAAATGCTATGGGGAATGCGTAACCGCTTAATGGGATTAGGAGGCTTACAAGTTGGCGGGACAACAGCCATTGTCATGGGTATTGCTCTGTTTTTTAATCAACCTTGGACGATTGCTCTCACTATCGGTTTAATCTTTGCACTCTCTTCTACCGCGATTGTATTACAGACCTTTAATGAGAAAGGACTAGCAAAAACTGAAGGTGGTCAAAATGCCTTCTCTGTTCTGCTATTTCAAGATATCGCAGTTATTCCAATGTTAGCCTTTATTCCATTATTGGCGTTACCAGAGCTGATTGAAAAAGCACAATTAGCCGCCGCAACAGCCGCAGCACACCACGATGAAATAAGCATTGTTGCTGGACTACCTGGTTGGGCTTATGGCTTAGTGATTACCGCATCGATTGCGCTTGTTGTGGTTGGTGGTCATTATCTTAGCCGCCCTCTTTTTCGCTTTGTGGCAAGCTCTGGACTGCGTGAAATATTTACAGCAACGGCATTAATGCTTGTCATTGGTATTGCTGCTCTTATGAGCTTAGTAGGGCTTTCACCGGCACTTGGGACTTTCTTAGCTGGCGTAGTATTAGCTAACTCCGAGTTTAGACACGAACTAGAATCAAATATTGACCCATTCAAAGGTCTATTACTCGGCCTGTTTTTCATTACCGTGGGTGCAGGGATCGACTTTGGTATTCTGTTTGATGACTTCTTCACTATTATCGGTTTAACGATTGGGGTAATGGCACTAAAAGCCGCAGTTCTGTATGTTTTGGCCTTAATTTTTAAGATCAAAAACAGTAATCGTTGGTTATTCACGTTAAGTTTGGCTCAGGCCGGTGAATTTGGATTTGTACTATTAAGTTTTACGGTTCAAAACCATGTATTACCACCAGAAGTCGCACAACCATTATCTTTAGTGGTTGCCCTTTCTATGTTCTTTACCCCAGGGTTATTCATTCTTTTTGATAAAGTGATCTTACCTCGTTTCGAGCAAAAATCGAATGATAGAGAATCGGATAACATTGATGAAAAAGGCACAGTAATTATTGCTGGTGGTGGTCGATTTGGCCAAGTAGTCAATCGCTTCTTAGTATCAAATCATGTGAAAACAGTCGTTCTAGATCACCAAGCCGATCAGGTTGATTCATTACGTCAAGTAAATACAAAAAGTTACTTTGGTGATGCAACACGTCCAGATCTTCTTCATACTGCAGGAATTGAACATGCTGCAATGTTGGTGGTTGCTATCGATAATCAAGAAAGCAGTGTTGAGCTGGTTAAGTATGTTAAGCACACTTACCCACAAGTAAAAGTGCTCGCTCGTGCTTACGATAGAGGCCATTCTTATATGCTTCGTTGTGCTGGTGCAGATTTCATTGAATCAGAAACCACCCGTTCAGCACTTGAAATGGGAGCAGAAGCCATGCGTGGATTAGGTCAACACCCATTCCATGTAGAACAACAAAAAATAGCGTACAAAAAGGTCGAAAATCAAAGCTCTGATAAATTATATCAAGCGTGGTTAGATGATTCAGAAGGCGAACGATTTGATAATAACTATCGCAAAATCTTCATTGAACTTGAAGACACCATTAAGCATGCCATGAGTAAAGATCGTTCTGATAAACACAACCAATCAGAGCGTGCATGGACACCACCACCAAAAGGCTATGCTGATGATATTGATGAGTAATCATCACACAAAAAATAACTTAGAATAGTTATTTATAATAAAAATGCCCTATTCAAATTGATTAGGGTATTTTTATACAAGAAACCATGCTTAATCTCTACATTCAGAGTAACAACTTGGTTTTCTTGGACAAACAGCTCCACGAGAACAAATTACTCTCGCATCGGCTTCTAACCCACGTTCGATCCAATTAATATTTAATATTTTAGCGACACTAATTAGCTCTCTTTTTATTCCTTTCGCTATTGGGCTTTCACCACCATTTTTCACACACGCTTTTTGTAGATCACGAGCCAATGACACCGCATCTTTACCTTGCGCCTCGATCGCAGGGTTTAAATCTATCCCCGCACATAACACTCTATTATTGCCCGCAGGATCTGTCATGTTAACTGATTCACAGCAATATATTCTCGGCTCATTACCCACGTTTAAAATAGATATTTGCGCAGAGCTTCCCTCTCTAGGTTCCGATAGTCGTCTAAATACCGCCCAATGATGACAAGGGTCATTCACTTGCTTCATGTTACCCCAAGGTAAGGGAATACCATTGCCACGATAAACGGCTTTGAGCTTCCCCGGGGCATATGCATCAAAATAATGCCAATGAGGGTAGGGAGAAACCACCGTCATTCGTCTCATCGCCACAGAAGGTGAAACTCCTGCTAAACAGTGAGCGTCTATCTCATAACCATGTCTATCAAGTAACTGCCTAAACGGAACTCGTGGACACAATAAAGCCCCCGCAAAGAAACTGGATTCAAAATCACGCCATGCATGCAAAATATCTTGTGCGTTTAGTGAGCTATCTGTGTGGTGTATTTCATCATCAAACACGCGATGACTACCCACAGACAAAGAGCTCTTCAAGCCTTCTTTGTTATGTAAAACACAGTGACCAATGTATACCGCTAAATCGTATTTCAATCGTGTTGGGTGATGCTTTAAGACTTCATTTAGATAGACAGTGCAAGGTGGTTCAAAAAAGGAAGTGAGTAACTCTTTACCATTAACGCCAAATTCATCAACAACAGACTTTGGTGTATCTTGTACCCACTTTAGAACTAAACCATGATGCGCAGCCAAATCCATCATCTGCTCAACACTCAATGGTAATTGTTTTTGTCCCACTTCTTCAGCGGCACGTTCTAAATCAGGAAAATGGTTTTGATTGTTTTCTTGATGGGCTCGAATAAGAAGGTGTGCAAATTGACGGCCGGTGATCCCCGTTTGATTTAGCATTTCAGGGATCGCTATTTGTAAAATATCATTAGAGAATAGAAAACTCGGTTCCAGTGCCATGCCACTTATGCCACCTTTTCGCCCTTTATCTGGCGTAATGGCTTGAACTTCTGGCTCGCTATCCAAGAACCACGATGACTCTTTTTGAAATACCGTCGCGATAACTTCCAACATATCAGCGCTGGGAACCCGCTTTCCTCTCTCTATCATTGAAAGATAAGACACTGACGGTGAATTCTCAGGATCAACTCGAATACAGCGAGTAGAGAGATCTTCCATCGTTAAGTGATTGCGTTTTCTCAGATTACGAATTTTTGTTCCAAGAAAATGACTCTGTCTAATGATACTTTTTGACTGACGCATCTTGTAAAATTCACACTGTTAAGTTCTTGTTGTGAAATTGTAATCAAAAATACGCTAAGCTTCAATACAAGTAAGTAAACAACTCTGACCAGTGTGACTTACTTAACTTTAAGAACAATAAATTGAGGGCAAGACTATGGCTATCACAAATATAAACAACACGAATAATGCACAACAAGAAACTCCGTTTATGGCTGAAGCTGTCTATGCCGTAGAAAGAATGGATAAATATCATACTGAAGAGAAGCAGTATCAAATAAAAAATCTATTAGACCAATTATTTCCACTCACGAAAGGATCGCACCAAGACGTAACGAATTATCTATTGGATTACCATCACTTAGTTGTGTTCTTTAAGGATGGTGGGTGCAGTGGACTACGTAACCCTGGCAAATTCGTTGCTTTTACGGGACATAGATCATCTCCTGATTCGATTCTTTTAAAAGACAATAGCGGCAGTCACGTTGAGGTTATATTTGGTAAGTCTGAAGCGGGTAAAAATACACTTTCAGTCATTGATGACATTCAAATGGAAACCTGCACAACCTTTACTCAAGATTTTAGTCTTGCAGCCATGCGTCACTGGATCAGCCTACTAAAACGAGATGGAAAATCACAACCCAAAGCTCATCAAGAAGATAAAGAATACACCGCAAAGAATGGCGATGATTATCAACTCGCTTGTTGTTTTAGTATGTGATCTAAATGTCAAAATATAAGGTCATCACTACTGAAATGAAGGATGACCTTTCTCTCTTTCTTATGAATGGCCAGTGACACTCAGATCCGCTAATACTTCTTATTGAAATACATACTGCGGTCGGCCTTATGCAGCAGATCATCCACTGATTTCATTTCAGGTTCAAAGTAGCTATAACCAATACTTGTATTCACATAAATATGAATATCTTTATATTTTATTGGTTTATCACTAACCACCGACTTAATCTTACTAATGATAAGGTGAATATCTTTCTTTTGATGCATCCTTGGTAAAAGAACTAGATATTCATCACCACCAATGCGAGCAACCACATCATTAGTTCTTAAAACCTTCGTCATTCTTCTTGCCACTTCTCTTAATATTTCATCACCAGCGGCATGACCGTAAGTATCATTAATGTCTTTAAATTTATCTAAATCTAAGTTCAATAGCGCAAAGGGCGTACCGTGTTTTTTTGATTTAGAAAATAGAGAATTTAAGGTGTACATAAAATAACGGCGATTAGGTAACTGAGTCAGCTCATCTTCAAGAGAACGCTTAGTTGCCATAACATACAATCTAAAGATAATAGAAATAGATAACAAGACTAAAATAAAAAAGGAGTAACCCACTAGTCGAATTATATTAATTCGATACCATGGATAAACCTCAGTTAATTTTTTTCCTTTAATAGCCATTTGCCAACTGCCATGAGGAAGTGTCACAGTCTCCGTAATTATTGGATTATTAAAGATCTCAGGGTTACCAAAAAACACATCGCCTTCAGGGCCTTCACTGTCTTTTCCTCTCATTGCAAAATGATAATCTGCTTTTAAGTCTAAAATACCAGAATTGTAAAACAAGCCATCAATATCAATGACTATACTGATCCCCCCCCAATAATCTCGATTATAAGGAGGATCAGAAAAAACAGGCATTCGTGCAATAAAAGCACTTCCTCCTTGTATTAAATCAACGGGCCCTGCAATAAAAATTGTTTCTAAATGACGTGCTTTTTGTACTGTAATCCATTGTTCTGGAATGGTTCTATAATCAAGCCCTAAGGCTTTAATATTCCCTTTTAAGGGATAAACATAGCGAATTATATCATCGGGTGCTATTGCAAAATGGCGAATATTTAGTGAATCACGATACAATTCTATTGCTATCAAATCCCATTGCTTAATGGTTGAATTTGGATTAACCGTAAGTAATGTCGATAAACTATTAACGTAATAAATATCAGAATGGATAGTGCTCTCTATATTCGCTCTAACTATCGCTAATTCAGTTTTAGCTTTCGCATTAATTTGATTTTTTAAATAAGTATTTTGTTTTTTATTCAGATCTTCAACAACCAAAATAACCGATAAAATACAAAAACTTAAAATTATGATAATCGTAGTTTTCTTAGCTAAAAGTAGTTTTACTCTCATACAGACCCTCTACTTGAAATACATTTATCAATATTTTAAATATTTGATATTGGTCCCAAAAAATATAACCATAGTATTTAAACATATAAACTGTATGATTTACAACCAATTATACTTACCTACAATCACATCATCATTTTTGTGCCTTTGTCAATTTAGAGATAAAAAGCTTCATTACAAGGCTTCACAAAAAGATAATCTATCCACTCTTTTTCTGCCATTTTTGCCTTTAAATTTGCAGCAAAAAATGACGACTGCTAGAGCAATTTAAATTGAGTGCTTCATTTTATACTGCTCTGGAGTGCAATCTGAATAACGCTTGAACATAGTAATAAATGGACTTGTTTGGTTATAACCTAAGCTAAATGCAACTTCTTTAATCGACATTTTTTTTCTAAGCAGCTCTAATGAATAAAGATATCGGATCCTTAATCTCCATTCTGTAAAGCTCATGCCTAATTCGCTTTGACAATGGCGTGATAACGTTCTCTCTGTGGTGTGGTTTTTTTCTGCCCACTCGCCTAATGATGTTTCATCTGCAGGATTCGCTTCAAGCGCTGCTAAGATTGGTGTCAATAATTTATCTGTTGATGTGGGTAAAAATCGCTCACTTTGTTTGGCAACTAACAATTGATCGAATAACACCTTAATTAATCTTTCTTGCTGCTCATTTTCTGGTTTTTGAATTTTATGATCGCGTAACTCCGCAATTAATACCTCAACGAGTGCACTAATTTCTAGCAAACAAGTATGAGCAGGAAGTTTTTTTGCCAGTTCTGGAACAATATTAACAGAGCAATAAGCTATCGGTTTTCGATTATAGCTTTGGTGCTGTACTCCAGCAGGAACCCAAATGGCAAAATGAGATGGAGCAAGAAAGCGCTGCCCCTCAGCTTTTAGCTCTAAGATACCACCACTAATAATCTGCAATTGTCCCCATGAATGTGAATGAGAACGAGTTTCGGTATTTGAGCGAAAAGCATCAAACAATAAATAAATATCGGAAGGTAGCACCTCAAAAGTTACTGATGCCTGTATATGTCGTTGGCCAGCCATTCCTTACCTCAATAAACTGTATTAACTAAAATAGCAGTATCTAATCATAGTTATTTATAGTGAACAAGTTATATTAAAATAAATAAAAAACTCATGCTGAAGTATAAGTTTTTCATATTTTTACATTTATAATTTAACTATTTTTTTGCATAAACAATTTGCATTAAATAATCAATATGATTACTATGCACTCACAAAATCAATCCGACACCTTCTTATTGGATATTTATTAATAAAATTAAATTGTTATACAAAATAACATTTAATTTTAACATCAAGACAAAACAGATTATCGCTAAGAATCTGCTCACTTAAATTATTTTATCTAAAATGCAGTGAATATTAAATAAGAACTTATATTCTAAATAAGTTCGATAATGATATTTAATTTGTATAAAAAACCGTTAGCAATATAATTTAAATTAGGTGTTGGATTGTTATCATTCTATTAAATTTACAATTCCGAGGTTTATTGTGTTAGATGAAAACACCTCTATGGAAAGTATTTCTCGACGGATCGAGGCCAGAAAAAAAGAGCTAGGGCTTTCCAATGCTCAAATAGCTACTGCATGCGATGTTTCAACGAGAACCGTTATTAACTGGACAAGTGGCCTTTCTAGCCCTCATATTTCTAAGCTTATACCACTCAGCTTTGTATTGAAAAAAGATCTAGGCTGGATCGTTTCTGGTAGTGATAACATCCCTGATTGGTTAGGTGTTACGATGTCTGATGTGATCGATTTCCATCAAGAATTATCAAAATACTCGAAGTCAGAGCGTACTATGCTCTTCAAATCAATCAGTAATTTAATCAATCAATTTGGTTTTATTTTGAAAGCAAAAGAGAACAAATAAAGTATATAGCTAGCGCATATATATGCGCTACTTACTCCTCTTTGCTTTTTATGACCCATCGCAATTATTCATCTTCTTTTTTGATCCATACTCACTCTTTGCCTTCTTTTCTATTATATAGAGTGATTATCATGAAAGACCTTGTAGAACGCTTTCTTCGTTATGTAAGTATCGATACTCAATCCAATCCTTCTGCGCCTCAATGCCCAAGCACTGAAAAACAATTCAACTTAGCAAAACAATTAATTGCTGAGTTAAATGAATTAGATCTTTCTGATGTCTCTCTTGATGACAATGGCTATGTAATGGCTCGCTTACCTTCAAACGTCGATTATGATGTGCCTGCTATTGGATTTGTAGCCCACATGGACACTGCCCCTGATGCATCAGGTGAAAACGTAAAACCACAGCTTATTGAAAACTATCAAGGTAATATTATTGCGCTTGGTACTAGTGGTGAAGAGCTAAACCCAACTCAATTCCCTGATTTAAAGAATTTGATTGGGCATGACCTAATTACGACAGACGGGACAACACTGCTTGGCGCCGATAACAAAGCCGGCATTGCAGAGATCCTAACTGCTATTGCTGTGCTAAAAGCAAATCCTGAGATCCCACACGGTGATATTTGCATTGGCTTTACGCCAGATGAAGAAATTGGTCGTGGCGCAAATCTATTTGATGTTGAAAAGTTTAATGCCAAGTGGGCTTACACCATTGATGGCGGACCCGTTGGTGAATTAGAGTATGAAAACTTTAACGCCACTAGCGCTGATGTTATTTGCCACGGTGTAAACGTTCATCCAGGTACAGCTAAAGGAAAAATGGTTAACTCCATGAACATTGCTGCACAATTTCAATTGATGATGCCAGCAGATGAAACACCAGAAGGCACTGAAGGCTATGAAGGTTTCTATCATTTAAAATCAATGAGCGCAGGCGTAGCCAAAACCAAACTTGGTTATATTGTTCGTGATTTTAGCCGTGAAGGCATGGCTGAGCGTAAAGCCTTTATGCAACAAAAAGTCGATGAGCTAAACGCAAAATTAGAAAAAGGTCGTGTTGAACTGATTTTAACTGACAGCTACTTTAATATGCGTGAAATGGTCGAGCCTCACCCACACGTGATTGAACTTGCTAAAGAAGCAATGACAGCGTGTGATGTGCAACCTGATATCAAGCCGATCCGTGGCGGTACGGATGGCGCTCGCTTATCCTTTATGGGATTACCTTGCCCTAATATCTTTACAGGTGGTTATAACTTCCACGGTATTCATGAATTTATTACCATTAATGGCATGAAACAAGCGGTTGATGTGATTGTGAAAATTGCAGAGTTGAACGCTATCAACAATAAATAATTACATTTTACTCATCATATAAAAAATGCCCGATGATTACTCAAATCATCGGGCATTTTATTTACCTTAACCGTTATTTAGCACATTTCAGGTTCTGGTTGTAATACCTTTTCAACCTTCACCGCTGCCACTTTAAACTCAGGGATCTTGGCATGAGGATCAAGCGCTGTTGTGGTCAGTTTATTCGCTGCCGCTTCCACAAAATGGAACGGTACAAATATCACGCCTTCTTGCATACGCTTAGTCACAAATGCAGGCGCTTCAATCGTGCCACGGCGTGTTGATACTCGAACCATCTCACTGTTTGAGATACCTAAACGCTCAGCATCAGCCACACTCATCATAGCGCGCGGACCAGCAAGATTGTTCAACCCTTTGGTTTTACGTGTCATGGTGCCTGTGTGGTACTGCTCTAATAAACGTCCCGTTGTTAATACTAATGGGTACTCTTCATCTGGAAGCTCTGCCGCATATCTAAATGGAACCGCCGCCATTTGGCCTTTACCGCGTAGGAACTGCTGATCATGCATAATGCGAGTGCCTTGTGGGTTCGCATCATTACACGGCCATTGAAGTCCATTTTTACCAATCGCATCCCAATGCATACCTTGGTACTGAGGCGTCACTTGAGTGATCTCTTCAGTAATCTCTTCAACCGATTGGTAGTTCCATTCACCACCCATTGCATTGGCAATTTCTTGGATGATCCACCAGTCTTCTTTTGCTTCACCCGGAGGATTTACCGCAGGTGAGATGCGTTGAACACGGCGCTCAGTATTGGTAAAGTGACCCGCTTTTTCTGCAAATGAACACGATGGTAAAATCACATCAGCGTAAGCGGCGGTTTCTGTCATAAAGATATCTTGTACAACTAAGAAATCTAACGCCTCTAAACCGTGAATAACGTGTGCTTGATCAGGATCACTCAATACTGGGTTCTCACCCATGACAAATAAACCTTTCACTTGCTGATGGCACGCCGCGTCAATGATTTCTGTTAGTGTTAAGCCTTTCTTATTTGGTAAGTTTGGCTTATTCCACGCTTTTACAAATTTCTCATAAACCGCAGGATTCTCGACTTTTTGGTAACCCGGAAAATCCGTTGGCAACGCGCCCATATCACACGCACCTTGTACGTTTGATTGGCCACGAAGTGGATTAATACCCGCCCCTTCGATACCAATATTGCCGCACAGCATTTGTAAGTTCGCAATAGAGCGAACGTTGTCATGCCCTGTCGTATGCTGCGTAATGCCCATTGAATAGTAAATTGCAGTACGTTTAGCAGTACCAATGTAACGTGCCATTTCAATCACATCTTGTGCTTTTACGCCGGTGATTAACTCAATTTTTTCCGGTGAATACGCCTCTGACATCACTTCTGATTTCAGCTCATCAAAACCGTCAACACGTTCTGTAATGTACGCTTGATCGTGCCAGTTATTCTTAATAATCTGCTGCATAATGCCGTTAAGTAACATCACATCCGTACCCGGACGTTGCGCAACATACAGCTCAGCATGATCAGAAATATCCACTTGCTTTGGATCCGCCACAATCAAACGAGCACCGTGATGGCGGATTGCTTGTTTAATGTGAGAAGCAATGATCGGGTGAGCCGATGTGGTATCTGAACCGATAATAAAGATCAGATCAGAATGTTTGATACTTGGAATATCATTGGTCATCGCCCCACTACCAATCGAGGCTTCTAGGCCTGTTACCGTGGTTGAGTGACATAAGCGTGCACAGTGATCAAGGTTATTGGTTTCAAACTCACGACGTACTAATTTTTGGAATGCGTAGTTATCTTCATTGGTGGTTTTTGCCGACGAAAACCCCGCTAACGCATTACCGCCATATTGAGATTTAATCGCACTGAACTTATCAGCAACTAATGTGATCGCCTCTTCCCAACTTGCAGGAACTAACTCACCATTTTTACGAATTAACGGTGTTTTTAAACGCTCATCACTGCTGACAAAATCAAAACCAAAGCGACCTTTAACACACAGCATACCTTCGTTCACAGGAGACGATTTCGCCCCTTGTACGTATTTGATTTTGTTTGTTGATTCATCAACCATCATGGTTAACTTACAACCCACACCACAGTATGTACAAATGGTATCAACTGGTTTTAAAATTTCGATTCGACCTTGAGATTTATCACGAGAATCAACCAATGCACCAACAGGACACGCTTGAACACACGCACCACATTGCACACAATTTGAGTTACCCATTTGATAACCGTGTTCAAACCCTGCACGACATTCAGGGCGAGAAGCATTAGTTCCGTCTTCATGTTTCATGAAGCTCAATACGCCATGCACGCTTTTTTCGTTGCACACCTCAACACATTGACCACAACTAATACAACGGTTAGCATCAAACACGATAAATTCAGAACTAGTATCAATAGCAAACTTCTGCTTACTTTGGTTGCTTAAATCGGTTTCATCCGCTTTGTATTCCGTCGCATAATCACGCAGCCCACAATTAGTGTTCGCCTGACACGCACACTCCAAACAGCGCTCCGCTTCACGTATTGCATCCAGATTATCAAAGCCCGTTTCTACTTCATCAAAGCTTTGTTCACGTTGCTCTGCGGTTAACTCTGGCATAATGACGCGCATTGCTTTTTGGATATGTTCGAAATGCTTAGGATCAACTTGCTTGGTCTTTTTCTCTTTTTGAGAATTAAACGGCTTAGTCGGGATCTTTTCCATATCACCTTTAAAAAAACGATCAATCGCTGCTGCAGCAATACGCCCATCAGCAACCGCTTCAATCGCCGTTGCAGGGCCACGACGAAAATCACCAATACTAAAAATGTTTTTCACACCACTGTGCATGGTTAGGCTATTCGAATCAGCCGTATTCCAACGAGTCAGTGGCAAATCAATAGTGTCATTCTCTAAAAAGCTTAAATCCGGTTTTTGTGATACCGCAGAAATCACGGTATCAAAGTCTTCAATGAAAAATTCACCGGTTGCTTTAGGGCTGCGGCGTCCAGATGCATCAGGTTCACCCAATGCCATTTTCTCCAAACGAACTTGAGTCACTCGCCCATTTTCATCAGCCATATTTTCAACAGGGTTGGTTAAGAAATGGAACTTAACACCTTCATGTTCAGCCTCAACCACTTCATAATCTTCTGCAGGCATCTCTTCACGAGTACGACGATAAATAAGCGTGGTATCTGCACCATCACGCACCGCTGTACGAGCACAGTCAATCGCCGTGTTACCACCACCAATAACCGCGACTTTCTTGCCTGTCGTTAATTTTGATCCCGTTACGTAATCTTTTAAGTAATCAACACCTAAATAACAACCGCCAAACTCACTGCCTTGATAATGCATTTCAACCGCTTTTGAAGCACCTACCGCCAAACAAACCGCATCGTACTCATCACTTAACTGTGATAACGAGAAATCCTCACCTAATTTCACAGAGGTTTGAATTTCCATACCATTACGACACATCAATTCGATTTCTTTATCTAAAATTGATTTTGGTAAACGATATTCAGGAATACCATAACGTAGCCAACCGCCCGCTTTAGGCATAGACTCAAACACCGTTACGCGATAACCCTCATTAGTCAGATAATAGCCACAGGTTAATCCACCAGGTCCGCTGCCAATTACAGCAATGGATTTATCTTTATCCGCTTTTTTCGGTGGAACGTAAGATTCTTGAGCATGCAGATCCACATCAGCAGCATGGCGCTTTAACTGACGAATAGCCAATGGCTCATCAACCAAGCTACGACGACACTCTGTTTCACAAAAAGCAGGACACACACGACCAATCGACAATGGCATCGGTAATGTTCGTTTGATAACTTCAATGGCTTTTTGGTGATCATTTTGCGATATATGATACAGATATGACTGTATATCTACGCCAGCAGGACACGCGGTTTGACACGGCGCTTCGCAATCTGCGTAATGATCAGAAAGTATTTTGTTTAATGCACTTTGACGACGTTTTGCTAACGCTTCAGACGAAGTGATCACTTGCATACCATCAACCGCTTGAGTTTCACAAGCGCGTTGAATTCCTTGACCATCAACGTCTACAACACACAGATCACATGGTGTTTTTTCGCCATTGATGTTGTTTCCACACAGTGATGGGATCTCGACATTGCATTCCTTTGCAGCGGCTAAAAGTGTTAACTCTTCATCGATAGTGAATGTTTGGTTATCTATAGTTATTTTCATCATTCAGTACCCTAGATTTATTACTAATTATTCCAATTATATCACCTGTTCTTTATAAAATTTGAAGTGAGTCGCAAATCTACCCGACTTACATTCGAAAACGCGTAAATTATTCACTTTAGCATCGGAGTAAACCCCTAAACCCACCTTCGTTTAATGAAATTCATGTGACTTACACACCAAAACGAAAACAAAACGAACGCTCGAACGAGCATAATTGCGCTAAATCAAAGAAAGTGCAGAAGATAAATATCATCATAGAACCATACATCATAAGTAGTAAAAAGAGAGTGAATAATGGATAAAACGTCTCGATTAGAAACGTCAGTGATCATCATTGGAGGTGGTGCGACAGGTACTGGGATCATGCGTGACTGTGCTTTGCGCGGTATCGATTGTATTTTAATTGAAAAAGACGATTTAGCTTCTGGTACCACAGGCCGAAATCATGGCTTACTTCACTCTGGGGCTCGCTATGCCGTGACGGATAATGAATCTGCTAAAGAATGCATTCATGAGAATAAAATACTAAAAAACATCGCAAAACATTGTGTTGAAGATACACAAGGCCTGTTTATCTCTCTTCCTGATGATGATTTAGATTTTCAAAAACAGTTTATTGAATCATGCCAAGTTGCTGGTATTGAAGCAAAACAACTCACCCCTAAAGAAGCCTTACTACTTGAACCAAACGTCAACCCTAACCTAATTGGTGCGGTTCAAGTCCCTGATGGAACCCTTGACCCTTTTCGTTTATGTGCGGCAAATGTGCTTGATGCGAAAGAAAATGGTGCGCGTTTGCTCACTCATACTCATGTGACGTCTCTTATTCGCCACCAAGATACCGTCCTTGGGGTTAACTGTATTGATGTTAGAACCCATCAAAAGATTGAAATATTCGCATCGGAAGTGATTAATGCCGCAGGTATTTGGGGACAAAACATCTGTGAATATGCTGATTTAAGTATCAAGATGTTCCCAGCTAAGGGCTCATTACTGATCTTAGATTACCGCATTAATAACTTAGTAATAAACCGTTGCCGTAAACCTTCTGATGCCGACATTTTAGTTCCGGGTGACACTATTTCATTAATCGGTACGACATCAGAACATATTGATTATGACAAAATAGATGACCTTCACGTTAGCGCCAAAGAAGTGGATATCCTACTAAGCGAAGGCGCGAAACTTGCTCCAATTATGGCGAATACTCGAGTACTTCGTGCTTATGCTGGTGTGCGTCCACTAGTCGCTGTTGATGATGATGGTTCAGGCCGTAATATAAGCCGTGGAATTGTACTGCTTGATCATGGTGAAAAAGATGGACTAAACGGGTTTACGACCATTACGGGTGGCAAGTTAATGACCTCACGTTTGATGGCTGAGATGACCACTGATCTTGTAGCGAAAAAACTGAATAACACCCAAGAATGTACAACCCACAGCCGTCCACTCCCGGGGTCACACAGTGCTTCTATCGCTGCGAAAAAAACCGCAAGCCTCGCAAAACCTGTTTATCAAAGTGCGGTTTATCGTCACGGTGAACGAGCGCAAAGCTTCTTAACAGACAATGCTAAAGATCAAGCGGTTATCTGTGAATGTGAAATGGTGACTCAAGGTGAAATTAACTACGCCATCAATCAATTAGATGTTCACAATCTGGTTGATCTTCGTCGTCGTACCCGTTTAGGCATGGGACCTTGCCAAGGCGAATTATGTACGTATCGCGCTGCTGGGCTATTTGAAGAATGTGGACAAGTCTCTGGCAATCAATCAAGTCAATTATTAACTCACTTTTTAGAAGAACGCTGGAAAGGCATCAAACCCGTTTTCTGGGGTGATGCACTACGTGAAGCTGAATTTAGCTATTGGATTTATGAAGGCTTATTTGGAGCAAGCGACATACCTACCACCAGCACCTGTGTAGATACAGCTATCACGTCAGAACAACAAAAAGAACAAGAGGCAACATTATGAACTTCGATACCATTATCATTGGCGGTGGCATGGCAGGCTTAAGCTGTGCTCTTCGCTGCCTAGAAGCCGGACTAAAAACAGCGGTAATTGCCTCAGGTCAAAGTGCTCTGCACTTCTCATCAGGCTCTATTGATGTATTAGCAAAAACACCTGATGGCACGCATGTTATCGACCCAATGTCAGCCATCGATGGATTTTCAACTCATTATCCTGAACACCCTTATGCCACATTAGGAAAAGAAACGGTAAACCGTGCAATTGATTGGTATCAAGCGACATTATCTACTATTGGCGTTCCACTAACCTCTCAAGAAAACGGACATAATCATTATCGATTAACACCGCTAGGTACAATGAAATCAACCTGGTTATCACAACCTTTTGTTCATCAATTCCCGATGGCATTAGAAAGCAATACCGTGCAAAAAATCGTATTAGTGACGATTGATGGCTTCCGTGATTTTCAACCAAAGTTGGCGCAAGATAACTTAAAGCAAATAACTCAATTATCTGATGTTGAAATTTCAACAGCGACTGTTTCGTTATCTGCTTTTAATGACATTCAACGTAATCATTGTGAATTACGATCTATTGATCTTTCTCGATTATTAGCAAAACGAGCGAACCTACAAGAATTTGCACATGCACTGCAGCAACACGCTAATCCCGGCGATCTTGTCGTGATCCCTGCGGTCTTTGGTAACGGAAAAGGCTTAGGACTTTTAAAAGAAATTGAAGCGTTAACTCAACTGACTTTATGTGAAGTTCCCACCATGCCGCCATCATTATTGGGGATTCGATTAGAGGAAACCATGAAACATGCTTTCATTGAGCAAGGTGGCTCTCTACTCAATGGAGATCATGTTATTCAAGGGGAGTTTTCTTATGTTGATAAAGAAGATCCTGAACATTCGCACTACAGATTAAACCGTATATTCACTAAAAATCATGGCGACTTTCCACTGCAAGCAAAACAGTTTGTATTAGCAACTGGCAGTTTCTTTAGCCAAGGCTTAAAAGCAAGTGCCGATTCAATGGAAGAGCCTATTTTTGGCTTAGATATGGGCCAGACAACTTCTCGCACAGATTGGTACAGCTCTGCTTTTTTTAGCCCACAATCACATCCATTCTTAAGCATGGGGGTAAAAACGACACCGAAACTTCAAGCGATAAAATCAGGTCATATGATTGATAACCTGTATTGCGCAGGAGCGATATTATCGGGTTATAACCCAGTATTAGAAGGCAGTGGCAGTGGTGTTGCGATTAGTTCTGGCTTTCATGCAGCTGAATCAATAATCAAGCAAATACAGCCTGAATCTTTATCAAACAATAAAATGAAAGAACCACAAGAGGTCGCATTATGAGCAGCCCATTATTTAATTCAAACTTATTAAAAGACAAGTTTGCAAAAGATAACTTAATTTTTAGAGCACCTGCAAATACAAGTTTTGATCAGTGTTTAAAATGCACCGTATGTACCGTGTATTGCCCTGTTGCTAAAGAGAATCCTGATTATCCAGGTCCAAAACAATGCGGCCCTGATGGTGAGCGTTTACGCTTTAAGAGCCCAGAATATTATGATGAAACCTTAAAACTCTGCACCAACTGCAAGCGCTGTGAAACCGCTTGTCCATCAGGAGTTAAAATTGGTGACATGATTGCAGTTGCTCGTGGTAAACACGGAAAACCAGCTTATAACATGAAGGGAATTCGCGATTTCGTATTAAGCCATACCGACCTATTTGGCTCGGTAGCAACGCCTGTTGCCCCTATTGTAAACGCTGTCACAAGCGTCCCCTTAGTTAAAAAAGTGATGCATAAAACCATTGGTGTTCATGATCATAAATCACTGCCGAAGTATTCTCACGGAACGTTCCGCCGCTGGTATAAAAAAGAAGTGTCAGATCAATCGATTTATCAGCAACAAGTCCATTATTTTCATGGTTGTTTTGTTAATTATAATCATCCACAACTGGGGAAAGACTTTATCCGTGTCATGAATAACATGCACATTGGCGTGCAGTTATTAGATAAAGAAAAATGTTGTGGTGTTCCTCTTATTGCTAACGGCTTTCATAAAAAAGCACAAAAAAACGCCGAGTTTAATGTGGCTAATTTAGAAGCTGCGATTGAACGTAGAGATGTGCCGATTTTATCGACCTCTTCTACTTGTTCGTTCACCTTACAACAAGAATATCCACATGTATTAGATGTCGATAACAGCAAGGTAGCGAAGAAAATAGAATACGTTACGCGCTTTTTATTAAAAGAGATCATGAATGGTCGCGGGCCTAAAATGAAGCCCTTAAATAAGAAGATTGTGTATCATACACCTTGTCACTTAGAGCGCAGTGGCGGCAATATTTACACTATCGAATTGTTACGTGCTATCCCCGGTTTGGAAGTGCAAGTACTAGACAGTGAATGCTGTGGTTTAGCTGGCACTTACGGTTTTAAAACAGAGAATTACGATACCTCTATCGCTATTGGTAAAACTATCTTTGACCAAATAAAAGCAGCAAAACCAGATTATGCAATTACCGATTGCGAAACTTGTAAATGGCAAATTGAAGAAAATACTAATGTGACGACTATTCATCCTATTTCTTTGCTATGCGAAGCATTAATGTAAATTAGCACAATAGCCTGCTTAATAACTGAGCAGGCTATACTCTTTAGATACATCCTTGACCAGATAACCCCTAAAAAAATAACACAACAATCCCATATAGTTGCCCTGAAAATACCCACCCCTTAAGGTGTGACATAGATCACACTTTGTATCACCTATTAGTCTAGGAGGTATGGTATTAAGCATGATAGATTAGCCGCGGATTTAACCTGGAATATAATTTTAATCATGCTTGAGAATATCTACTTCATTTATCAACCAAATTTCTTCGAAGGCTCTATTGTTTCTTATGAAGCATTACTAAGAGTTAAGGGCTATGACGACTTACCTCTAGACTTTATTTCAGCGATTAATAATAAAGAAGAGCTTGATAAGGCCGTAATTTCTCATGTTATCTCCGATAAATTGAGTCTGAAAAATCAAGATAATATTCATATCTCAATCAGCATATCTGTCAGCAGTTTAGAGTCTGAATCTTTTATTGAATATTGTGAAACCGTATTCAACACTCATAAAGGTTTCTCATTTGAGTTAAACTTTAAGCATCAAAACGTGAATTTTGAAAAAATACGTTCAAATATGCAGCGACTAAAAAATCTCAACCTCTTTTTTACGCTTGATGACTACGGCACAGAATGTAAAAATTCAGATCCATTATTAAGTCTTAACTTTGACTATATAAAGATCGACCGCTCATTAATTAGCCCAATCGTAGATGACTACTTATCATTTTGTTTCTTACGCTCGTTGTATCAAAAGTTAAGTAAATTTTTAGGTAATAACGTCGTGATTAAGGGAATTGAAAACGTTAATCAGTTAAATTTAATTCAATCTTTAGGGTCAGTAATATCTCAAGGAGATTACCTGTCTTACCCTATCTCGCTTTCTGAGTTAGATAAAAAACTTAAATCATATGTTCCTACTATTGATAATCAATTAAATGACTCAATACCACCAATTGATCGCTTCATTTATAATATCAATGTAGCAAAAGACAATACCCAATTAAATCAAGCGTTAGAAGCCCTAAAGCCACAGGACCCATTTAACTTATTAGGTATTGACTACAACAATTTCAACTTACAAGCACTGAATACAAAATATCAAGAACTACTCGATGGTATAAAAAGTCCTTCGATTCTATTTACAACCAATCTAATGAAGCACTGTAATTGCCTTTTTATTCTAAGAGATGAACACGGTGTAGCAATATACAATAATAAAAAGCACATTGATTATCTTGGTTGTGATTTAGTTGGGATGTCTGTATCTGATATATTACAACGATTCCCAGACTATCAAACTTGTCTGCAACTTGATCAACAATTACTCAATAATGAGTCTGATATATTAATGTCGAATGAGGTTGTAGAGGTCGATTCAACAACAACACATTTCCATACTTATCGCCAAAAAATAAAGTATTTTGATAAAACCTTTATCATGATATTTGTTTATGAAGATAACCAAGATGCACAATCGCCGATTGACCCATTAACCGGATGCTTTACTAAAGCTAAACTTAATCATATTGATGTAAATACCTATAACACCTTGGTATTTATTGATTTAGATGGGTTTAAGGATATTAATGACCAATACGGGCATCAATTTGGAGATCAACAACTTAAGGAAGCCGCACGATTAATCAATCAGAACTTAAGAAAAGAAGATCTTCTTATTCGTTTTGGTGGAGATGAGTTTGTACTGTGTTTTGACTCTCATTCAATTCAAGATATTCAAACTAAAATGAGAATGATCCGAACCAATCTTGAACATCATTTTCAACAAAGAGAGATCTATTTATCCTACTCTTTTGGCGTAGCTCCATTAGACATGGATATCCAGTCTGCCTTAGATAATGCGGATAAAAAGATGTACATCAATAAAAGAAAACGTAAAAAAATCATTAATAATCAGCCTCATAATGAGGCTTGATTAAAGAGTTATCTATATATCTGGAGTCACATCTTGAACATGGAATGTTCTTGAATCTAACAACCGTTTTTCTTCTACTTTTCCAGTAAAATTGATCTTATTTAAATCCAAGTATTTCTATAAAATCAAAAAAGCCTGAAGAACACTTCAGGCGAATAAAAAGATTTAAATTTAACATTAACTTACTTGCGCAAGTTTAACGTAGTTCGATGCCATAGCACATTTTCAACTTTTTAAGAGAATTCATGCCGCATTAAGTGGTCGGTTTCTGCTTCTTACGCTACATTTTCTAGTAACATCCAACCCAGAGTGGCAAATTGAATAACATACCAATATGACAACCATCCACCCAATCTTGCCATTATGTGAAGCATTGATTTAACTATTCCGGGGGTGTGGGCACGAGCCCACAACCCTGTTCTATATGAATATCTTAATTAAACCTAATGTTTTAGTCTCACTGTTTTAGTATTTAAACCATCACTAAATACAGCGAGGATCTCACCATCATTATGATGTGCTGGAATATCCAATTCTAGATTTCCTAATTGATTCTGAATGGTCATCAGCTTTACCTCTCCATCATAATTAATCGATGTTATATCAACCCATGGATACTGATTGTTATCCCACACTACAGACACTCGACCATTATGAATCGAAACATCGGGATTAAATGAACGTAATAATGTCTTGCCTCGATTTATTTCATTATATGGATAATGCGTTCCATCCATTTTCTTTAAGGTTAATTCAGATATGTTAGATTTTGGGATTTCAAGCGTAAAATATCGCTCATTACTTTCGCCCTCCGTAACTAAACCAACACCATAATCCATTATTTTTCCATTATTATTTACAGATAATATGGCTTTTACATCGCTTTGAACCAAAGGGATGCCTATGCGACTGGTTATCGGTTTGTAAGTGACCACTCCCTTCGTTGAAATGACTCCCTGGATCATAGTCAATGCTTCAGGAGTTGCGCTTAACGGTATATAACCCGCATAATTCGTTGCATAGTCCGCTGCTTTTTTATAGTGGTAGCTAGTAAGATGATAGCCTGAACAATACCCCATCACATCTGTTGCCGTCGTATCCCAAATATTATCCACTTTAGGTTGGAGAGTCTCTCCTGTGGATTTGACATAAATCGGTACATCAGGGTTCATTTTACCTTCACTCGCCCCCACCCAAGGCTGAGGTATCTGCGTCCAAAAGGAGTCTGCCCCACTAGCAGAACCACAACCTTCTGGAGTTGGGGCATGATTTAAAGATAAGTTATGCCCTAGCTCATGAACCATTGTTCGTTGCACGTTTCTATCGCAATCAGCATCTCGTCCTGAGGCCGAGTGATTGGTTCCAACAAAACCAAGGCCAACCTGCCCCCAACAAACTCCTTTGACCATAGCGTAATAATGAATAGAAGTATCTCCGCCATTCTCAGCTTGTCGAATACGCTCGGCAATATTTAAAGCTTCTACAATACTGTCGCTAGAAGAAACGATGGGTTCACGAATGGAGACCTCCGCCACGGAAAAAGGGAGGGCATCTGTCAATGCTTTTTTTATGTCGTCAATACTATTAATATTGGCTTCAATCTCTCCTCTCCCATCGCCATCTTTGTCCACATTTACTGGGATAACGACTACTTTAATATCACTATGTTTAGAAAATTTAGGTTGAATAACGTATTTATCAGATGAACTTTCATCTTTAATATAATAGCTAGAAGAGCCTTTAATAAATTGATTATCTCCTCTACTCACTTTTGCATAACAGCTCTTTTCTAAACCAAAATCAGGCGTAGCAGTAACAATATCATCGAGACTTGTTGGGCAAATCATATCAAAGATCTGCTCAGGTTCCCCATCATTAACCACGTAGAACTTTAAGGTTGGCATATCCTTATTATTCGTCTTAGCTTCAGGATAAGCTCGAATAATAAATCCCGCTCCTGCGCTCATCACTTGATAGGGGTCCGTTGCTTTTTGTATTAGAGCTTGTCCAAAATCAATTTTATTTATTACATAATGCGTTGAATCACTGACTGTTACCTCGTAAGACGTCGTGGCTCTATCTCCATACGCATCAGGATTTAGCGTAACGGTGATCCTTGCGGTTCCTTCAGACTTTCCGCTTAACGTCCCCTCTTCATTCACCTTTACTATTTCATCATTTGAACTTGAATAGGTAAACTCATCAGTCAATATCGTTTCATTATCAGATATACGTTTGACTTCAATACCAGAGCCTATTTGGTTTTTAGAGCCTACCTGAATAGAAATAGAAGGCTCTATTGCTGTTATATTCGCAGGTGTTAAACAATCAACAAGAATAGCGGCATCTTTTCCACCGGAATCAGTGTAGCTACCTAGATTATCAATATGACATACTTGTCCGAACCTTGGCTGGCGTACTATAGATCTGGGAGCATATGCCCCATTAGCATAAACATTACCCACAAAAGTCAAACCATTTTTTCTTATATCATAATTTGCTCGAAATATTTGCGATGCATTATGCCGATGGTCTACTTCAACCGTTATATGTGTTTCCTTACTATTATCAAATCCTCGTAAGTTAAGTGATAATTTATTCGCAGGTGTCGTTACTGATATCGGCTCACTTGGAACACCGCATACACTATTAATACAAGAGGCCACAGATAATGTTGTAGGAATACCAATACCAATATCTTTAAATTCATAGGTTAACGTGTTTACCTTTTCTATTTTGTTATTGTCTCTAAATACCTCATAAGAACTCGCGTTAGCGACTCCATCCCAACTTAAAACAACCTCTTTACTGTTGCCATCAATCAATTCCGTGATTAATTTTTTGGGAGGGTTCGGCAAATCAACAACAATCGACAGTACTTTTGTGGTTTTAACCTTACCATCGCTAACAGAAACAGGTAAATTATGCTTTCCTTTATCCGCTAACTTAGGATTGAATGTAATTAATCCCGTTTCTTGATTCAAATGGATCCATTCTTCAACACTCCCTGCGAAAGAATAAGCAAGAGCATCTCCATCAATATCAGAAGCGATAATCTGAACATTAGATTCTATTTCAACCAAAATTGATGTGTTTTTCAATGGGTTTATAATTGGAGGGCTATTTTGATATCCTGCACCTATGGAGGTGTCTATTTCTTCATTGGTAAAACAACCAGTCAAAATAAACAGGGATGCAAAAAAAAATTTTCTCATTTTTAGGTTTACGTATGATAAAAAGAAGATTATGCCGTGTAACTGATACGGTCATATACAGTATAGATTAATTACTGTGAGGAAAGTCACGTATTATGATTAAATAATGAAACGGCTGTAAAACCAAATATTATCTCTTTAAATTTCAAATAAATTAGCTATGAATTATTCTTAATATAAAAAACCAGTCAACTTAACTGACTGGTTTCACTTGTTGCAAACATGTTTATTTTTACGTTTTTATATTTAATTATTCAACTTATTATTAACATATGACTCGATTCGATTTTTTTCTTCTTCATTTAAATATAATCCAAGTTTTGTTCTTCGCCATAAAATATCTTCTATATTCTTAGCAAATTCATTTTCAATTAAATAATCAATTTCAACCTGATAAACCCCCTGAGAAAATACCTGTCCCATGTCATCTTGGCATTCAACATGTTTTAATAAATTCCATGTAAATGTTCCAAACTGATTAACATAGCGTGTGACTGTTTCATTAGCTAACCAAGGGTATTTACCACAAATATTGTTAACGAGCTGTTGACGAGGATAATCAAAATCACCACCGGGTAACGCCACATTTCTTGTCCATGGTTTTCCCATTTTAGAAAAATATGGGTTTAACATCTTCATTGCTGTTTCACCCAACTTTCTATAAGTCGTTAGCTTTCCACCAAAAATAGACAATAATGGTGCTTGATCCAACTCTTGCTCTAACTCTAGAGTGTAATCACGAGTAATCGCTTGAGGTGAATCTGATTCGTCATCACATAATGGTCGTACACCGCTGTAAGTCCACACAACATCATCACGCTGAAGTTGATCAACAAAATGCTGATTTACTACATCAATTAAATAATTTACTTCATCTTCTGATATTTCTACTTTTCTCGGATCGCCTTTGTATTCAACATCCGTAGTACCTATGATTGAAAAATCTTCCATGTAAGGAATGACAAACACAATTCGGTTATCTTTATTTTGTAGGATATACGCCTGCTCTTCATTATGTATTCTAGGAACCACTATATGCGAGCCTTTCACCAAACGAATATTACGAGGTGATTCTTCTTCTAAGCTATCATCAAAAAATTGTTTAACCCATGGACCTGCAGCATTAACCAATGCTTTTGCTTTACGCTCAAAACGCGTATGTGTTTGCTCATCAAAAATAGTGACATGCCAAATGTCATCCACACGAGTGGCTTTTTCAACACGGCAATAATTCTTTACTTCTGCGCCGTTTTTCTCCGCAGCTATCGCATTTAAAATAACTAAACGAGCATCATCAACCCAGCAATCTGAATATTCGAAACCTTTGGTCATTTCAGGCTTTAGTAAACCCGATGCAGAAAGATTCACAGAGTGACTTGCAGGAAGTGTGGTTCGTTTGCCTAAATTATCATAAAGGAACAGACCAGCACGGATCATCCATGCAGGACGTAAAAATGGGCGATGAGGTAAACGAAAACGCATTGGTTTTGCAATATGTGGGGCTTTAGCCAATAACACTTCACGCTCGGCAAGCGCTTCGGATACTAAACGAAACTCATAATGTTCTAAGTAGCGTAAACCACCGTGAATTAACTTTGAGCTTGCTGAAGAGGTTGCTGAAGCAAAATCAGACGCTTCGTATAGACCAACGGTTAAACCTCGGCCAGCCGCATCAGCAGCAACCCCAGCCCCGTTAATACCACCACCGACTACAATTAAATCTAAAACAGCGCAGGTTGTGTATGTTTGGCTTTCATTATTCATAGTAGTGACCTTAAATACTCAGATGAGCGAACGAACATTAATTACGATAAAAATACGATATATTAACTTTCGTTTTGAGTCACTTTTTATTTTCGATTTCGAACATTTACTGTGATGCAGATACAAAAAATCCCTGATCTTAATCAAAGACAGGGATTTTTTATTTAGAAGAAATGAGGACTACTTTGAAATTACCTCATAAGGAATTTCATTATCTTTTAAAATAGCCACGATCTCTTCTGGTGGCTCTTGATCGGTAATGATCATTTGCAGCTCAGTAATACTGCCTAAATTCACCATCGCATTACGACCAAATTTCGTATGGTCAACCGCAAGGTATACGCTGCGGCTATTTTCAATAATGGCTTTTTTCACTCGAACTTCATGATAATCGAAATCCAATAGCGAACCATCATAATCAATACCACTGATCCCCAATATACCGAAATCTAAACGGAACTGATTAATAAAGTCTAATGTTGCCTCGCCTACAATTCCACCATCACGGTTACGAACTTCACCGCCAGCAAGGATCACTTTAAAATCAGGGTTCGCCATCAATATCATAGCGACATTGATGTTATTAGTTACGACGCGTAACTCTTTATGATTTTTTACTAATGCTTTTGCTACTGATTCTGGCGTTGTACCTATATCAATAAACAAGGTTGCACCATCAGGAATATGCTTCGCAAGTGCTTCTGCAATCGTATCTTTTTCGTTTAACTGCATCACTTTACGCGTTGTATACGCTGTATTTACTGAGCTTAGTGGAATGGTAGCCCCACCATGATGACGGCGGATTTTGTTCTCATCAGCCAATTCATTTAAATCTCGACGAATGGTTTGCGGACTTACTTTAAACTGTTCGACTAAATCCTCAGTACTGACATATCCATGTTGTTGTACAAGGTTTACAATTTCTTGATGTCTTGATAATTGCTTCATGAATTACTCCCCTAATTTCGAACAATCAATGACTTATATTTTTCAACTCGAATTAGTGTACTAAAGAAGGAATAAATAGTGGTAGCTTTTGATGTAAATATGCGTGATATATATCAAACAAAGTTCGCAAATGAAAAAAGGAGCACACTAAATGCGCTCCTTTTGTTTGATTAATAATCAGATTAGGTTAATTACTCTTCATCATGTAACTCAGCCCATGCTTGCGCACATTTTACTGCGCGTTTCCAACCACGGTAACGTTGGTTACGCTTCTCTTCGTCATGATGAGGTTCAAAAGAGCGATCAATGATGGCTTTATCTGCTAACTCATCAAGGCTACCCCAGAAACCAACCGCTAAGCCAGCAAGATAAGCGGCCCCTAACGCCGTTACTTCTGTAACTTGTGGGCGATGAACTGCAACATCTAATACATCCGATTGGAATTGCATTAAGAAGTTATTGGCAACCGCACCACCATCGACACGAAGTGCTGACAATTTGATACCTGAATCCGCTTGCATAGCATCAATTACATCGCGAGTTTGGTAAGCAATACTTTCTAATGTGGCACGAATAATATGGTTTGAACCACAGCCGCGAGTTAATCCAACAATCGTACCACGCGCATACGCATCCCAATATGGTGCCCCAAGCCCCGTAAAGGCAGGAACCACATACACGCCATTTGATGAATCCACTTTAGTTGCAAAGTATTCTGAATCTTTTGCGTCTGCCAGCAGTTTCATTTCATCACGCAGCCATTGAATTGATGCTCCCCCCATAAATACTGCACCTTCAAGTGCGTAAGAGGCTTCACCACGTGGGCCACATGCTAGTGTTGTTAATAGGCCATTGCGAGACGTTACTTTCTCTTTGCCTGTATTCATTAACAAGAAACACCCTGTGCCGTAGGTATTTTTCGCTTGGCCTTGCTCCACACACATTTGACCATAAAGTGCGGCTTGTTGATCTCCTGCAATACCTGCAATTGGAATACGTGTACCGCCTTTACCACCAATGTTTGTTTCACCATATACTTCTGATGATGATTTCACTTCTGGCATCATTGAAAGTGGAATATCTAGCTCTTTCAGCAGTTTTTCATCCCACTGAAGCGTATTGATATTAAACACCATGGTACGTGATGCATTGGTGTAATCTGTAACGTGAACACGCCCTTGTGTCATCTTCCACACAAGCCACGTATCAACCGTACCAAACAATAATTTACCCGCTTCAGCGTCTTCACGAGCACCTTCAACGTTATCAAGAATCCACTTAATTTTTGTACCTGAGAAATATGGGTCAACAACTAACCCTGTATTTTCACGAATATACTCCTCTAAACCTGCTTCTTTTAGCTTTTCACAGGTGTCAGCAGTACGACGACATTGCCAAACTATCGCATTATAGACTGGCTTCCCTGTTTCTTTGTTCCAAACGATCGTCGTTTCACGTTGGTTTGTAATACCAATACCCGCAATTTGATCACTTCGAATGCCTGTTTTTGCTAAGGTTTCAACTAGAGTTGAACTTTGTGTGGCGTAAATCTCTAATGGATCATGCTCTACCCAGCCAGCTTGCGGATAAATCTGGGTAAATTCACGCTGAGAAACACTGACAATATTCGCATTGTGGTCAAGTATGACGGCACGAGAGCTAGTAGTTCCTTGGTCAAGTGCAACAATGTATTTTTGCTCAGTCATGATGGAGTCCTTTTGTATATTATTTTTAGTGAATTAACTCGTAGGGAGGTAATTGTTAGTTTTTTAATATTAATTTATGCGTCGGCTGTTTTGGCTTGTTCTTCCGCTTCACACTGGTTTGGAATAGTACAACCATGGCCTGCTTTTGGTAGATAAGCACCAATCATTTTTGGATAAGCCCAACCACCAAAACATGCACCAGCAATTGGCGCTAAAATTGGAACGATAAAGTAAGGAATTTCTTTTGCACCTGTTAATGCGTAATCCCAACCCGCTAAGTAAGCAAACAGTTTTGGTCCAAAATCACGAGCAGGGTTCATTGCAAAACCAGTCAGTGGGCCAAGAGAGCCGCCAATAACCGCTATTAATATACCAATAAGAAGTGGATTCATTGCACCGCGAGAAGCCCCATTATGTTCATCACCTAAAGCAAGAATTCCGAACATAAGAACAGCAGTAATTACAAACTCAACAGCAAACGCGCCTAGTATCGATAAAGAAGGGTTTGGATAGGTTGAAAAGATACCCGCCGTTGATAATGCAGCTTCACTGCTTCGTAAAAAACCGTTCGCAATTTCATAATCAGCAAACAAATTGCTATATAAAGCATAGACCAATGCCGCCGAGCAAAAAGCCCCAAGCAATTGAGCTATAATGTATGGCACAACTTTCGCCTTATTGAAGCCATGGAAAGCCGCAAGAGCAATCGTCACTGCGGGGTTAATATGTGCTCCCGAAACCCCTGCTGTACAGTAAATGGCAATGGAAACACCAAAGCCCCATATAATACTAACTTCCCATTGACCAAATTCCGCGCCAGTCAATACAAGTGCTGCTACACAGCCAACACCAAAAAAGATTAACAACCCTGTTCCTATAAACTCAGCAAGGCATTCGCCAAAAAGTGTGTGTTGTTTATTATTCGCCATTATTCATTCCTTTGTGTCGTTATGTACTCATTTCATCTAACGTATATACAGCTCTATATACTCAAGATAAACGGCCCAATTATTATTAAAGTAGGTATACAGCATTCACGTTAAGCTGCGTGAAATGTACTCCTTTTATTAATAATTTAAACACCAGCAAATAAGAAACGAGCGTTCGAGCACAGAAAGTGCGTGTTAGAATATCAAAAAGAAGATCTAGTGCATAAAACAAGCAAACGAGCAGGTCTGACCAGGAGGATGGCGTAACAAAATAATATAAAGAGATTATTAAAAATAAAAACTTCTAACGTATTAATTTCATTGAGTCTACCAATAGATATACCACTAAAGATAGAATGTACGAAGGGGGGCTTTCTACAATTCATTGCTTTCGATAAAAAAATGCTCGTATTAAATCATATAGATTAAAAACGAGCATTTTATAGTAATTTAGATGATTTTTACTTTCCGTAACGAACTAGCCACTCTTTCTCTAGCGCCACCTGCCAGCTTGGATGTGGTTCTGCTAAGGATTTAAATAGCGTTGTGTTTTTTGCAGATCCAGTTAGATACCGTGACGACAGCACTGATGGATCACCCCAAACACTTAAATCCCCTTTACGAGATTGTGCTTCAGGACTCAGTAAAAAGTTAATCGCTACTTGAGCGCCCTCTTTTGCTGATGCATTCCATGGAATAGCTAAGAAATGAATATTAGACAGTGCCCCCGCTTCCATTGCGTATGTTTGTGTAGTGTCTGCTAATTTTCCACTCGCTTGTGCTGAAAACACTTCATTTGGGTTAAACGTAACAGCAAGATCAATTTGACCGTCATCTAATAATTGTAATGATTGTGCCGTACCTGATGGGAACTGCTTACCTTTGCGCCACGCCGTTTGATGAAGCTCATCCAGATATATCCATAGTGATTTAGTCACCTCAGAAAAGTTCGCTTGCTCTACCGGCTTCATCAACTGAGGATCATTATTAGTTAACTCAATTAATAGTGCTTTTAAGAAGCTCGTACCATGAAACTCTGGCGGTTTAGGGTAAGTAATTCTATTTGGAAAGGCTTTGCTGTAACTAAGCAGTTCAGCAAAAGATTGTGGCGGATTACTTAATGCTTGCTTGTCATGAATAAATACAAGTTGACCCACACCCCACGGCGCTTCTAAGCCTAACGTCGGCTCAGAAAAATCACTGTCTACAGGCAAGGTTTTATCCACAAACTCCCAGCTTGGTAGCTGATTAACAAATGGACCAAACAGCAGTTGATTGCTCTTCATGGACTTAAAGTTTTCACCATTAATCCAGACCATATCAACACTGCCCCCCTCATTTTTCCCTGCGGTTTTTTCAGCCAATAAACGAGAAGTACTTTCTGCAATATCTCCCACTTTTACATGTTTTAGTGTGACACCATAAGTACGCTGTAGCTCTTTATCTGCCCAACGCAAGTAATTGTTTATCTCTTGGCTTCCCCCCCAAGCGTGAAAATACACAATTTGCCCTTTGGCTTTTTGTTCTATCTCTTTCCATGTATCTGCAGCATGAACGCTAAAAGAAAGTATTAGGCTATTGAGCAATAACAACCACTTTTTCATCTGTTTTTCCTTTATCCATTAAAGAGTATTTTGATTATATCCGTCCCGATTATAGTGTATAAATTATGATTGTTCAGAGCTTTGTGGTTATATTTAATAATCAAAAAATATCAATGGTTTCTTTCCTGCCTGATGACTTTGATGGTTACTTATTGCTGTTTTATTAAATAAAAGGCAATCGCACGACTATCCCAACAGACATTATGTCTGCGGTATCACAACCATAAATATGATCTCTTTATTCTCTTGATAATCGACCATTAAATCATAACCATTCAATTGAGCGACATTCTTTACAATAGATAAACCCAAACCATGTCTATCGGTATGTGTTCTTGACTTATCTACCTGATATAAAGGTTTGAATATATTCTCAAGATCATATTGAGTTAATGGAGTAGAAGACGTATTTTTTATCTTAATCACAATGCTTCCCCCCTCCTCTTTTTCAATGCTCGCAGACACTATGGACCCTTCTACACTATAAAATAGAGCGTTATCTAATAAATTTTTAACTACCGTTTCTAAGCTGAAACGGTCAACATAAATCATTGGAGAGGCTAATGATGAAGAAAAAGTAACCCTCTCTTCCATTGTCGGATGTTTAAACTGCAGTTCGGCATTGATCTCCTCCGTCAATAGTCGAACATCTACCTCTTTCTTCTCAATCCCATAATTTCCTGATGTACTTTGACTCAATGCCATTAATTGATTGACGATGGTTTTCATATTATTCGCAATCGATAATACATCTTCTTTGTAAGTCGCTGAAATCCTTACATCATCAGGGAAACGAATGTTCATTTCACTCAAACTAATAAGCTCTGCTATCGGGGTTTTCAACTCATGAGCAATATCAGAAGAAAGGCGTTTTTCATTGGCTACATTCTGAATATTCAACTCAATATATCGATTGAGCTCTTTTCTAATTGGTGAGATCTCTTTACTTTCTTTTGGATTAGATTGAATACCTTGTGCATTTTCATCAAGCTCTGAAATCTCCTTATTGAGCAAATACAATGAATCTAATTCTCTATCCACCACTTTTATCACCACCATTCGAATACCAAAGATAGCGGTAATAAAAACAAAGATAAGAGACAGATCTGCCATCAATAAAATATTACTCACTCGTTGATTCGATATCGCCAAGGTTAAATACATGGTTTCAATATAAGTCACATCAGTAGGATCTACATCTGATGATAATTGGGGTTGGAATCGAGCTGAGATAGCTTTTCCCATACTGCCATCAGGAAGTTTTATATCAAAAATACGACTCTCATGGGTAGGGACATCTTGATAATCCAGGTCACCATCATCAAAGTAGCTAAGAGATTGCGACTTTGCAAAAGTGCTCTCACCTAACCAAATCTGAAAGTATTGAGCCTCTTCTTCTCTCTCAAATTGAGGCATAAAACCTTTGTGATACTCAAATTCAATGCCATCACTTTCTACTTCAACTAAAGATTTAAAGTAATTTGATTTCTCGACTAAAGCATAGTCAAATTGCTGATCAACCCAGGCATCGAGAATAAAATCTAAAGATAAAAAAACGACTAATAAAATGATACCGATGATCACGGTTAACGCATTAACCAAGCGATCTTTTATTGAGTACATGAGCGTTTTTCCACGTAATAACCAAAGCCTCGTTTATTTTTGATTGGCAGTTCGCCACCAACGGCTTTCGCTTTTTTTCGAATGGAGGATAAATGTGATTCTATGGTGTTTTTCGAGATCGAATCAAATGAACCAATAACATAATCACTGATATTTTCTGTCGTCATTACCTGATTGCGAGAACGAAACATACACTCGACAATCTTGTATTCATTTTTTGTTAGTTCGATCAACTTACCCGAAAATTCGAACTCTTTCTTTGCTAAATCAAGCCTAAATCCTTCAACTTCTACGTGGTCGTCATTGTGATTTACCACACCTCGACGAGCTACGGTTAAGATACGAGCATGCAGTTCATCAAACGAAAATGGTTTTACTAAATAATCATCAGCGCCTGACATTAAGCCTTCAACACGATCTTCTGGCTGTGATTTTGCCGATAAGATAATCACTTTTACGTCATTACCCATTTTTCGAATGCTTTTTAATAACGTAATACCATCAACATTAGGAAGCATTAAATCCAAAATAATAAAGTCATACTCATTGGTAATTGCCATCGAAAGTCCTTTTGAGCCATCTCCTGTTTCATCAATAGTAAAACCAAGGTTACTCAGGCCCACCACTAAGCTACGACGTAAGTGTTCGGAGTCTTCTATTAGCAATATTTTCATTATTCAGTACCACTTTATTATTTTATATAATGATAGTAGCAAAAATGGGCTAACCATTCTCATGATTAACCCCTTTCTTAATATGATGAACTCAAAGGTAACTAGTTTGCCATGATATCTAAACTATTGTCTTTCGCGTTAGTCTTCACGCCATATAAGCCAAGTAGCGTATGGAACAAATTATCATGGGAAAAACCACCCGCTGCCGCTTTACTGATAACACTGGCTTTATTTATGCCTTTTTGGTTCGCATAATCATCGCTCATCCAAATATAGAAAGGCACATGAGTTTGTTCTTTTGGCGCGATCATGTAAGGCGCTCCATGAAGGTATAATCCATTTTCACCTAACGATTCTCCGTGATCTGAAATGTATAGCATCACTACGTTATATTTATCAGAATACGTTTTTAGCTTTGCAATCGTCTGCGCAATTACGTAATCAGTATAAACTAAGGTATTGTCATACACATTGGTGATCTCTTCATCACTGCAGTTTTCGATATCGCTACGATTACATGCAGGGGTAAATACCGCCATATTCTCCGGATAACGCTTCCAATACGTTGGGCCATGGCTACCAATCATATGCAGCGCGTACAGTTGATCACCTGTGGTGTTTTGAATTCGTTTATCTAATCCTTGTAGTAACACTTCATCATAACAACTTGAGCCGTCACATAAATCAGAAGATGAATCACCCGAAATCATCTCTTTTTCAATGTTCTTAGCAACCGCTTTATCACCACCATCATTATCTATCCACACCGATTTAACACCCGCACGAGTCAACACGTCTAATGCATCATCTTGGTTATTGGCACGCTCTCTATTGTAATTAGCACGCCCCATATTAGAGAACATACATGGTAAAGAGTGGGCTGTTGCTGTTCCGCACGACGACACATTTTGAAAGGCAATTAAACCAAGATCTTTGGTGTATGGATTGGTTTCTCTTTTATATCCATTATAAGCACTGTTTTGCGCACGCGCGGTTTCACCAACTAACACTATCATTAGTGTCGGTTTACCATTCTTGGCTGGAATAATTTCCGCATCTTCACCTACTGTAATGTAATCCAAAGGTGCGGTTAGGTATTCATTATTAATGTACTTAAGCGTATTAAAAGCGTCAGCAGGGTTAATCATTTTATTCAAATATGAATTATTGCGACCAATCGATACATAGTCTTTAAAATAGAAAACCGATATTAGTAACAATCCTACAATCGCAACACTCATTAATGCGGCGCGATGAAAAAGCTCTTTTGCCCATGATGCATTACGTACTATTTTCACTTTTAATAATAAAAGCGTTGGAAGCAACCCAAATAGAATAAAATAATCAATAGACGCAGAGCTTAAGTATGAAGAGGCTTCATCTACGTTGGTCTCAAAGATGTTCTCTATCATGGCATAGTCAAACATGGTGTTGTATTGCAGGGCAGCATAAAATGCCATGGCTGAAGTGAGTGTTAAAATAATCACAATCGCTTTAAACAAATAAGGAAAAGCAATCATTGAGAAAATAATAATAAAAACACAGGTAAGAATGGCTGGTGTTAGAAACAGAAAAAGACCGTTACCTTGAGAGAGTTGGTAAATCTTTTCATTAATCGGATAATTAAATACGATTGCAAAATAAAGAGAAACAATAGTGATTAATGACACCATGCTCATGGTTATTTTTTGGTTTTTAAGTGTTGAAATCAGATTGGGCAGCACAAGAATACCTTCAGGCTCTTAGAGAATGAAACGAGTGTCACATATCAAACTTAAGATTCACTGAAGATAAACTTATGATCTGCTGTGGTTCATTATTAACATGAATAATTTGTGCAACTCTCTGTTTTATCCCCCATACTAAACAACAAAGACAAGTCAAACAGCCTGGGTCATAAGGGTAACAAATGGAGGTTAAATGCATAAAAAAGGACTTTGGATTGCACTACTCATTTTACCGACTCTACTTTGGGTTTCACTCTCTTATATCACCACTATTTGGTGGCTAGAAAACATCATTGGAATACCAAGTATTATCGCTTTTGGTTATGCTTTTCTTTTTATTGTTTTAGTATTGCGCCACTATTACTTTTACTCTTTCTTAGCTTTTAGCTTCTTCTTTACTTGGTTATACCTATCTCCACAAGCGAGTTATTCTCATCAAAAATGCCATAACCCGCTTGTTATAATTCAATATAATCTATATTACACCAATCCTGATCTCACTCCTTTTTTAGACTATTTAAAAGGTAATAATATTGATCTTGTGGTGCTTCAAGAAACAGCGCCATGGCATGGTGATCGACTTATGGAGTTAATAGATCAATACCCATATCAATTTGGAGGAACGCCTGGTTTAGGGTATCCAAGCGGACAGATGATCATCAGTAAACAACCATTGAATTTAAGAGCACAAAATACACCAGCAGGTCATTATATGATCAGCGGTATATGGCAAAGCAACCAGCATCGCCCAGTGAGTTTATATACCGCTCACCCACCATCACCAAGAACCGAACAACTTTGGCACGAAAGAAATGCACTCATCGAAAGTTTAGAGCGCCTAGCAGATTACTCCCCTTATGCTGATACCTTAATTATTGGTGATTTCAATTTATCTGCAAATACACAACGCTTTAAACACGCTTACAAAGAATACCAAACAGCTCCTATTCAAAGTTGGCCAAGAGAGATCAAAGGCATTCCTATCCCCAATTTTACACGGATCGCCATTGACCATTTTTGGATAAGAAACTCAGAGGAACCATCGCTATTTATCTGTAAACGTGAAGTACTACCTCAGTTTTCAGGCTCTGATCACAGTGCAGTAGTAACCTACCTTTCGACTAAATAAACACCAAATTAATTACTTGGTAGCATCGACAATATCGGTACGAACTATTACTTAGGGGATCGACGATTCATGCTTGTCTTTACTTATGCTCCGAACTGTTGATAAAAAGGAGATAGGTAACCCCTGTGACGAAGAACACTTCTTTTGGATGATCTAAGCCTAAAGTAGGCCGATTTACCTTAAATTTATAAGAGTGTAAATCTCTTAAGCTTGTTTTTATTTTTAATGAAACCAGCCTATTACACGGCATGACTACTTATTTCTAAAACCCTTACTTCTGTTAAGGTTTATTTAACCTAATATATTGAATTATTAAACTTACTAAACAGAATAAAAGTGATATCTTTGTTTTATCTATGCTTACGAATAATAAACATGACTTTTAATAAATCCCATTTACAGCAATACTTTCCTTTTTATCTTGCAGCACTATTAACGCTCACCCCTTGGGTTAGTTCACCTACTGCTTTAGTTATGGGTTTTGCTTTAGCAAGCTTTGGTTTTGTACCTACAACCTTTGCTCTTGGTAAAGTAACCAAAAAACTGTTGGCTTACTCTATTGTTGGCTTAGGGTTTGGTATTCAGCTGAATGAAGCCATAGAAGCAACTTCAAATGGGATTGGCATTATTTTATCAACCATCGTGGGTACACTCGTTCTAGGTTGGTTATTTGCACGATTGATGAAACTGAATAAAGTGACGGGCCATCTGATCGCATCTGGCACTGCTATTTGTGGCGGTAGCGCTATTGCTGCGGTTGCCCCTGCTATTAATGCAGATGAAGAATCGACAGCTCTTGCTTTAGCTACCGTATTTGTATTGAACTCAATTGCACTATTCATTTTCCCTGTCATTGGTCATGCATTAGAGCTAAGCCAACACGCCTTTGGTACTTGGGCTGCCATTGCGATTCATGATACTTCATCCGTGGTTGGCGCTGCCTCAGCATACGGTGAAGAAGCGTTAAAAACAGCCACTACGCTTAAATTAGCGCGTGCATTATGGATTGTTCCAGTTGCCTTTATTAGTGCTCTACTTTTTCGTAGCAACAGTAAAAAAATTACGATCCCTTACTTCATCCTTTTCTACTGCTTAGCTATTATAATTAGTGATAACTTACCGCAATTTAGCCTGATCTATAATGGTATTTTTGATGTATCGAAAAAGCTCTTAGTTCTGTGTTTATTCTTTATCGGCTGTGGTATTTCGATTGAAAAAATCAAAGCTGCGGGCGCAAAACCCTTGATCTTTGGTATTAGCTTGTGGGTTGTGATATCAACAACCTCTCTGTTTTATATTATGAATTACGTTTCATAAGAAATTTACAACATGACAGCCTCTTGATATGGAATCCTATTTTTAATAAATGGGTACATACAGATTGCTTTACACCCTCTATAGTGATGAATTAGTCAATAACACTTGAGGCTGTCATGTTTCTTTCCTACTCAACACATCCAGATATCAAAAAAATCCAAAAAGGATTACTGCAATTTTTTATCCAATGTATTGTCGCTGCTATTGCCTATCTTGTTATTCGTACTGATATCATCGTTTTAAAGAATGGGCTTAGTGAAAACTCATTAACAGAGTATTATCAGCAATTTTTGCTACTCGTTGTGATCGTCTCTTTTACTTACATCGCTGTAGTGAACAAGAAAGCACGAGCCTTTGCTACGCTGATCATTGGTTTCTTTAGTTGTATGTTTATAAGGGAGTCTGACGGGGTTCTGGACAAGGTTTATCATGGATTCTGGTTGGTTCCAGCCTTAGTCGTTGCTTTCACTTGTCTGTTCCTAGCATTTAAAAATAGAAAAGGACTACTGTCTACTTCTGCGAGATTTTTTGATAGCCGCTATTTTTACACTCTCAGCTGTGCATTGGTGATTATTCTTGTTTTCTCTCGATTAGCAGGAATGAATTATTTATGGCAAACATTGCTTGATGGACACTATATTCGAACCATAAAAAACTTAGCAGAAGAAGGCACCGAGTTACTTGGTTACTCGTTACTGGCTTACAGTGCGTTAGGGTTTGGTATTGAAGTTCATCGCCTTAAAAAGCATTAATTAAAACGAACAAAGCTAACGATTATTCAATTGCGTTAGCTTTTACTCACCAAAGACTTACTTACCTATAAGCTCTTGATACTGTTCACTTACCCTACTCGTGCATTTAGGATTCGCTTCCATTCGTTGATAATGTGAAATAGTCTTGTTTAGATATTCTTGATGAACACCATCAGATAAATCCCACATTCTACTTCCAACAGCTGTCATAGATTCAACAGCCTGATTACTAACATGCAGCACTTCATAAAAGCGTTTGTTCTCTTTAACTAATGTTTCTGATATCAGACCAAAGCCCATCTCTATCAACTCACATCTAACCATATAATTATGTAATACCGGGCAAAGAATGAACTCCAGCTCAATACCATTATTACGCGTCTGAATAGAGCGCACCAACTCAATCAACAAGTCCCCACCAACGCCTGCAATAATAATCAGGTTCTTTTTCCCTTTGATTAACGGTAGTTTCGCTACATCCATACAATGCACTTGCCACTGAGATTGAATTGCCGATGCATGTTTTTGAAGCTGACTTTCAAGCTCAACCATCAACTCATCCACCACATCAACAAAGTGGATCATACTTTTAGGGTGAGAGGCTAATAAGGCAACACCTAGTTGGCCATGATCACAACAGCAATCCCAAATATGATCATAGTGATCGGTTACTTTATTTTTTATGGTATCTAAACGAGAACTTAACTTCATTAGCCTGTATCAGTAGTAAAAATCAGCCACAGTATATAGTATTTTTTTCATAAAATTCAGGTAAGCTAGCTAATAGTATTTTTAATCCAATGGTAACTATGATGTATAAACTGATCGCACTGGATATGGATGGCACTCTGCTTAATTCAGATAAACAAATCTCAGCAGAAAACAAAACAGCGATTGCTGCAGCTCGTGCAAAAGGCGTTGTGGTTGTATTAGCTTCAGGTCGCCCATTAAATGGCATGAAACCACAACTTGAAGAATTAGGAATGACTACTGAGGACGACTATGTTCTTAGCTACAATGCTTCACTGGTTCAAAAAGTAAAAAGTGAAGAAGTGATCCGCAGCCAAATCATTACGGGCGTTGATGCAAAAACCATTGCTAAACTAGCTAAAAAGCTTGGTGTTCATGTTCATGCTTTCTCTCAAGAAAAGGGCTTAATCACCCCACAATTAAATCATTACACTGAGCATGAATCTAGCATTACTGGCATGCCAATCACCGTGATTGATTTTGAAGAACTAGCCGATGACGAGCAAATCATGAAAGCGATGATGATTGATGAGCCTGAACTGCTTTCAACCGCCATCAAACAACTGCCAGCAGAGCTATACAAAGAGTTTACTATTGTACAAAGTGCGCCTTTCTTCTTGGAGTTTTTAAACCCTAACAGTAATAAAGGCGTCGGCGTAAAAGCACTGGCGGATCATCTTGGTATTACTGCAGATGAAGTTATCTGCATGGGCGATGCGGGTAATGATTGGCATATGATCAAATACGCAGGTCTTGGCGTTGCAATGGCGAACGCGACTGATGACATTAAAGAGATTGCGAACCATATTACCGTTAGCAATAATGATCACGGCGTCGCTAAAGTGATTGAAGAGTTTGTACTGAACGCTTAATCGTTCACGGTATATTGATAAATAAACAGACCTAATAAACAAAACCCCAGAGCACTTTCACACTCTGGGGTTTTGTTTTAATTTATTAGATAATTAAGCTTCTGACTCAACCAGTTTGCCCTCTTGATCATCACCGTTTTTCTTTTTCAGTGAAATCAGGATAAGTGAACACACCATACCAAGTACCGCTACCGTTAACCCAATACCGAAGATCATTTGATACGCTTCAATCGCAGGGTAAGTATCGATAATCCAGCCATTCAATGCATAAGCCCAGAACACAGAAGCGTAAGCCGCAAACGAACCCACACTCATTGCAGAGCCGCTGTAATCTTTTGGTACTCCAGCTTCAGCCACTGGTGCTAAGATAATTCCTTTTGCTAAGAAAATACTGAATGAGAAACACATCAGTAGCACCATGTTCATCATTAGCATGCCTTCAGTCTTAGGCAACGCAATAGTGACGCCTAAACAAACTGCGGTTAAACCTAATGCAAAGAACATCATTTTAATTGAAGATTTAAAGACAAAGTCAGCAATAGAACCGGCAACCAAACCAGCAACTACACCCATTGCACCGGTATTAATAATACCGAAGATAGCCGCTTGTGCTGTCGATAAGCCAAATACCGCTTGTAGATAAGGAACCGTGTAAATTAGGGTGATGTAAATCCAATATACCGTTAGAGACGTGATCGCCGCCAACCATACTGTTGGCATTTTCAACACATGGAATAAACCTTTTAGGGCTTCTTTGTTTTTACTTTCACCTTGTTTGATCTCCATGTGATTATCTGGCACAAATTTCCACACACAGAAAATCATAGGAAGAATAAGTAACGTATAGAAAACAATCGCGCCTTGAAATACAAGAATAGATCCGCCAACCAGAGCCATAATACCAACGATAGCAGCATTCATACTCATTTCAGCCGCGCGTCGCACAGATTCTAACAAGCCAAATGCCATGCCTTTATTTTTATCGCCAGACATTAACGTTACACCATTTACAACTGATGGCCAGAAAGCCGCATCAACTAACCCCCAAATACCAGCGATCACCACTAATACACTAAAACCTGGCTGTAAAAAGATGATGGTCATCATACTTATAAATCGAATGGTCAAACTGGTGATTAAAATAGATTTTACAGAGAAACGGTTATTGACCCAGCCAGCCGGAATATAGAAGAACATCGCCGAACCAATCAGCGTAAACAAGATCCCCATTTGGGTGTTGTCTATTTGCAGAACGTCTAAAAGTAAGTTGTAAAATGTTCCCTTGAAAGCTTCAAAAGCCGAATAAATAATTTGACCTGACATCACGACAGAGAAGAAGCCAAACAATTGATTTCGGCTAGTAAAGCCTATTTTTTCAAATAAGTTCATAGAGGTAATCCTTTCACGTTATTGTTTTATTTTTTAGTTATTATTTTTTAGCTTTGTATTTCGAAGGGAACTTATGCGCTATATCAGTACAAATACCATCAACTCCCCAGTTAAACAGTTCATTGGCACGCGCTAAATCATTAACGGTCCAAACGTTGACTTTTATGCCAGACGCTTTGAATTTTTGTACCATTTCACGAGTTAGGCCTTTCTCTTCAGGGTGAATATAATCCGCTTCACACCATTCAATAATTGAATTCCAGTCATCCCATAAGTTATGACTTTCAAACAAACACGCAATTTTAGTTTCAGGACTTTTACGCTTAAACTCTGATAATACAAGGTGGTTAAAACTTGAAATAATCAGCTCTCTTTCTGGCGATAATTCTTTAAGAGCAATGATCAAATTATCAATCAACAAATGACTTAGCTTCGCACTGGCTGAACACGATTTAATTTCAATGTTTAGATTCAGCTCTTTTTCGTTCGCCATTGCGATTAATTGTTGAACAGTAGGTAAACGCTCATCAATATAATCATCACTAAACCAACTACCGGCATCAATAGAAGATAAATCAGCGCTACTAATGTCACATAAGCGACCGCTTTTATCAGTACAACGATCTAACGTATCATCATGAGAAATAATGACTGTACCGTCTTGAAGAATATCCACATCACATTCAAACCATTGAACACCATGGTCTTTGCATAAAGAGAAAGCTGAAAGGGTATTTTCAGGAGCAAGAGAAGACATTCCACGATGCGCTATTAATGTTTTCATTGTTAACCTATTTAACGTGTTAGAAGATGGGAGCGATGATAACGCGAAGTGCATGACATAAATGTGACACAAACGAACATAATGCGCATTCGAGCGTTCGAATTAGAGCTTTATCTGTTTTTTGTCTAACAGTTAACATTGTTAATTACGGTAAGATACTGATAACGTAGAACTAAATTTGGTACATGCCTCAAAATAAACAAAATCAGTAACTATGCGTATTTATCAGACATAAAAAACCGCCAGTTCTTAAAAAAAAACAGCGGTTCATTTAGAGCGTAACCCATCAGTAACGATACATAATAAAGACAGTTACATAACAAAAATAATGGCCTTAGCCTTTTCGGAACTGTTATTGCTAAATACTAATTCTGTCTCTTGCGTTATTTTAAGCCCATCACCAGAACTTAGTTCCATCTCGCCAATTGACAACCCATCATTAATGCTTTGTACAAAGACCTTTTTACCTAACTCAATAAAAAGTGATTGCTGAGTATTGGGTTCTAAAATAAGCTGCTTTATCACCGCATTTTGCTTAATTAAAAATGAGCCTCCACTCGCTGTTGGCGTTGCTATATCTACAAAGCCTTGTTCTTGAGGGAAAGGTTTCTGTTGATAGCTCGGCTCGCCATTAAATACATTCGGTTGTAACCAGATTTGTAATAAATGCAATTCTTCACTTGAGGAAGGATTAAACTCACTGTGTTGAACCCCTGATCCTGCAGACATCAGCTGATATTCACCAGGTACAAGTTTCTCACTTTGCCCCATACTGTCTTTATGGGCAATCGCACCTGACAATACGACGGTTAAAATTTCCATGTTTTCATGACCATGAGTTGCAAAGCCACCTTCAGGATTCACTCGGTCCTCATTAATGACCCGTAATGGACCAAAACCCATGTGATTCACATCATAGTAGTGACCAAAGGAGAAGGTATGCTTGGCATTCAACCAACCAAAATTTGCACTTCCACGCTCATTCGCTTTTCTTAATTCAAACATCATCTTCTCCTTTATTATTACTCAAGTTTACTTTTGCACAGAAAGTCGATCTGCTAACCAGTTATCTACCGCGACTTTACCGCCACCAGATAACATTAAAGACACACTCGCTGCTAATAGTGCTAAACCAAACTCATAACCACCATTAGACATAAACAATCCATTAGGTAAGTGAACACTTACAATCGCAATCAACATAGTAAATGCCAATACCAACGCCGATGGTCGAGTCAGTAAACCAAGAATAATAAATAGGCCACCAAAAAACTCAGCACTGCCTGCTAAAAATGCCATTGCGACACCCGGTGCTAATCC
This sequence comes from Aliivibrio sp. S3MY1, assembly GCF_028765575.1. Taxonomy (GTDB): domain Bacteria; phylum Pseudomonadota; class Gammaproteobacteria; order Enterobacterales; family Vibrionaceae; genus Aliivibrio. The sequence continues at coordinate 241,821 of NZ_JARACO010000001.1, forward strand.
TATTGATTCAAAGAACTGCCCCGTGCCAGATAAACCATAACCTCCAAACCACGCAAACAGTTTTTGGGCTCCATGCGCCATAAAGATAATCCCCACAGGAATACGAAGCGCTAATGTGCTAAAGCCTGCGTTTGAAGCTAATAGCTGATCAATTTTCTGTTTCATTTTATTTCCTTACCAATTAAGTCTAAGAGGAGATCCCTCTGTCGTTGCTAATCAGTATAGATAACCGGCTCATAAAGAAAATTGGAAGTATTTGAGCTTATTGTTCAAATTTTTTGAATGTAAAATTGGCATGATAAGGTAAGCGGTCTAGTATTAATTCAATCCTGTCATATTTCGACTCAATACCTTTAGAATGAGGGACCTTATGCAATCACCCATCACACTTGATGCACTAAGAGCATTAGATGCCATAGATAGAAAAGGCAGTTTTTCAGCCGCAGCTAAATCCTTATTTAAAGTCCCTTCAGCACTCACTTATACCATTAAAAAGCTCGAAGATGACCTTAGTGTGGTTTTGTTTGATCGCTCAAAACAGAAAGCCCAACTAACCTCTGCAGGTAAGTTGATCCTAGAGCAAGGGCGAGAAATTCTAATCGCTACCGATAAATTAGAATCAGCAGTAAAGCAGCTTGATTCTGGGTGGGAAAGAAACATTACCATCTCAAGAGATACCATTATCCCGCTAGCTCCTTTGCTAGAGTCTATTTTTGAGTTCAATAAATTAGAACATGATACCAATATTACTATTTCTGAAGAATCACTTGGTGGCGGTTGGGATGCCATGCATAGTAATCGTACCGATATTGCCATTGGCGTTTCAGATCACTTACCAAAAGGCGAATATCAAATTAAAGAGATTGGTAGAGTCGATTTTCTATTTGCAGTAAGCCAGAGCCATCCTTTGGCCCTCATAGAACGACCTATTGAAGCCAGTGATTTATTGCTTTATCCCTCTTTGATTGTATCTGATTCTTCTTTATTACTGCCCACCAGAGATACTGGTTTATTTAAAAGCAAACAACAAATTCGCTTTAAAACCATGCAGGCTAAAATTGAGGCTCAAACAATGGGACTTGGCGTTGGTTTTTTACCTCGTCATTTAATTAAACAACAACTAAACGAAGGTATTTTGATTGAGAAGAAATGCACAGTACCAAGAGTTAACCCACCATTATTCATTGCATGGCATAAAGATAACGATGGTAAAGCGTGCGAATGGTTAACCAATGAATTAATCAAGAAGACATGGTTATTGTAAATAAAACGCCCTCTTGTCTTTGTACATAGACTCATCAGCAATTGTGAACATTTTAAACAAGGCTGTATCATCAGAGCATGCCCAACCAATGGAGTAATGCGCATCATATGCATTTCCTTCCTTATCAAAGAATTTCAACTTCTCTTGGCTTAGTTGTAATTGTTCAGCCAAAAGTGTGCATTCTTTTCTTGTCATTCCCTTAGTTAAAAGAGCAAACTCATCACCACCGATTCGATAGAAAGACTCATTTTCGCTCAATAACCCAGAAATGAGAGAACTGCTTGCTCGAATTAATTCATCCCCTAAATCATGGCCATATTGGTCATTAATCGCTTTTAAGCCATTAACATCTAGGATAAATAGCCCAAAATTCCAAGCAGCTTCTGAATCTCTATAACGTTTTTGATAATGAGCTAAATCTTCATCAAAAGCCTTACGGTTCCCACATTGTAATAATGCATCACTTCTTGCTACGTCAACTAGCTCCAACCATGATGACAGTTGTTTAACAAACAGCTTAAATACTAATTGGTTTACTTCTAATTGCGGGCTAGATACAAAACGTAAGCTGGCTAGACATTTATCCTTACTAGACAATATTTGAATCCCTTCTTTATCTCCTAATGGTTTAAATCGTAGCTGCCACTGAGTATCAGAAAACAGATGCTGTAATTGACACTCAACCTTTTGAGGAAGCTCACGATAGCTCAATGTTTTATAAATTGAACCAAACTCTATCACTGCTGCTAAATTATTCTTATGTAATTCCTCTCTAGTTAAAGCGTCACTAAGTTGAGCGGTTTGTTTTGTTACTTGAACCTCAAGCTCTTGATTAAAATTAGAGAGTTTTTTATTACTTCGTTCAATGACTTTTTTGGAATCGTTTAATTCATCGTTTTTATTTTTAAGCTCATTCAATTGATTTCGAATCGTAATACTCATTTTACTTAATACTAACGCCATTCGATCAAACTCTGAGAATTGAAATTTCTTACCCTTTACTTCTTTGTTGGATGCATAACTGACTATGGTGTTTTCTATATCGATAAACTCTCTAGAGATCCAACGAGTGATCCCCATTGCAATTAAAAGAACGGTAATAAAAGTCCATCCAATAACCGTAAATAAAGCCAGCAAAGATGATTTCATCTCTTTAAGACGTTCCATATCTGAAAATTGATAAGTAATATCAAGGGTTAATGGCGATGAAAATGACGAATTATTCAGTACGAAGACCCGCTCTAAAATACCATTTTCCGTCATCTCAGATTTTACATTTTCGTGCGTATCTAAATGCTGGTTTAAATTAAAATTCTCATCTTTCAATAAAAAATGCTGAAAGCTCTGCTCAATCGTATCGAATGAAATTAAGACAACAACATAACCAGAAGCTCGGTAACGACCTGAGCCTTCTAAATTATAAGCCAGCATAGGGGTGACCAAAGCGATGCCTTTGGCTAAATCCGTCCCTTTAATTAAATTGGATTCTGTATAAAAATGAGCCTTCGTTAAGCCTTGTTCATATATCGATGTATCGACACTTATTTCTCTTAATAACTGACTATTTTCAAAATAATAAGGACGTCCATTAAGATCATATAAAGGTTCCCATTTATCATTCAAAATATAAACACTATTAATCAATCCTGATAGTTCACTAAAACGAACGAGATTATGCGTTACCACACTAGAATATAAAATATTATCTAGTGCTTGGATATTAAATCGATCACGAGATAACCAATTTAAACTTTGTTGAATCCTATCAAACTCCACCACAATCTCTTGCGCAATGGTAGATACGGCATTTTGTATTTGTTGCTCTTTTTGACTTAATAATTTCTCACTAATGCTATTTGTTAAAAACTGACTAATAAAGATCAATGGAGCAAGTGAAGCGATAAGCAAAACATAAGTAAATGCTTTACGTAAACTAAAATAAGGACGAGAAATCATAATCCTTCCACTTTCGTTGTAAATCGAACAATGAGGTTTTTTATGTATATCATCGTATCTTTTGCAGGCATACCATCAGAATGACGTGAGACACCTCTCGCTAACGCCTCCCACACAAATGAAACTCGTAAACTCGTTGGCATAGGTTGAGATTGTAAGTATTGTTGATAAACAGCATTCATTATTTTTTTATTCGGTAATATGACGGTTTGATTCACTTCTGTTGACGCTGATATATATTGATGCTCATTAATTAATCTAGTTAAAAATGCTTTATCTTGAGCCAATTGTATTAACTGTTTAATCATGGCTCTTTTTTCAGGATCCTGAAAACTTACTTTCGTCATTGTTAACACTTTTCCGCCAGATAATGATTGCATTGGGACCCCTTGATAACTAGGCAATGACGCTATCCCTAAATTATTCCCAAACTCTTCAATTAAATGACTCACGGCCCAATCACCATCGATTAAATACGATGCTTTACTATCAATAAATAATTGACGGCTACACAAACTATTACACTCATAATCCAAATGGTTAAGTAATGCTGAATTATAATAAAACATGAGCGCTTCTGAGGACTTCTCATCGTCAAAATGAAGCTGATCTAAAGGTATATTTGGATGAAACAGGCTGAAAAATGCTGCGAAGAAATACATATCTCTTACGCTATAACTAATATGCAGTTTACCTGGTTCTTTTTCAGACAATACTTGCAGTTGCTCCCATGTCGTAATTGGTGTAGTAATTTTGCTCTTATCATAAAAAAGCATTAGATGATTACCAAGAAACAAAGGAAGCCCCATATAACTATCACCAACCATTGCACTTTGTTTTGCTGCTGGTTCTAATTGATCTTGTTTTATCCATATTTTAGGAATCGGTGTAATGCCTATAAATTTATGCAAACCTAAAAAATCCGACGGAACCCATGCGACATCTGGCATATAATTTTTCGATCTTGATGCTAATAGCAATTCAGCTTTCATTTCATCAATCGAGAACTTACGAATAATTAATTGATTACCTGTTCTCGCTTCAAATTCTTTCGCTAATTCTTGATCGACGTTGTCACCAAATACACTCCAAAACTCAAGCATTCCGGCCTGCGAAGAGAATGAAAATAAGGTACTGATTAATATAAGAAATTTTGGCATAACAATAAGGGTACTTTAGATAAAAATTAAAAACGGCGATAAATTCGATACGTATTATGCGTTTATTTTAGCATAGCTCAGCGCTAAATCAGTTATTGTTTTACCTGGCTTTATGGGTAGCCGCGATTGAACGTCTTGCTGAAAATAAAAGCGTCTTAGGACTACCAACACCTTTGTGTTTCCAAAATAGAAATAAGTAGTTCGCATACTTTCACTAAACGAAACTGAACAATTCCATTAGAATAAACCCATACTAATAAAATGGGTTCTATCATGAGTCAAGAACGTTTCTATAGCATCATTACCGATGCAAACCTTTCTCCAAAACAGAAATCACAATATTTAGCATTAGAAGCTGAGGCTAGTTTGCCTTATATGGAAATTGACTCTGATACCCAGCAAGCACTGGATGATGGCATCCTGTGTGATATGTTTGAGGGCCACGCCCCTTTTAAACCTCGCTATGTATTGCCTGATTACGCAAAGTTTTTATCTCAAGGTTCAAAATACCTAGAGCTATCTGCGGCCGAAGATTTTGATGATGCATTAAATTTACTCACTATAATCTATCATCATGTCCCTTCTGTTACTTCTATCCCTGTTTATCTTGGCCAACTTGATACTGTGCTCATGCCTTTTGTTGGTACCCTTAGTGATGAAGAAATTTACCAAAAAATAAAACGTTTTTGGATCATGCTTGATCGCACGCTACCTGATGCCTTCATGCACGTAAACATTGGCCCAACAGATAACATTATTTGCCGTACTATCTTGCGTGTTGATGCTGAATTAAAGCAAATAGCACCTAACTTAACCTTTATGTACGATGCTGAGATCACACCAGATGATCTGCTTCGTCAAGCGGCTTCAAATATTTGTGAGTGCAGTAAACCTCACATTGCAAATTACCCAGTACACGCAAAAGCGTACAATAACACCGGCTTTGGCATCGTCAGTTGCTACAACTCGCTACCGTTAGCAGGTGGCTCTAATACTCTTGTCCGCATGAACTTAAAAGAAGTGGCGAAAAAAGCCCAAAATAAAGTGGACTTTGTTGATAACGTGCTACCTAATTACTGCAACGTTATGTTTGGCTTAATTAATACAAGAAGTACATTCTTACATGAAAAATCAAATTTCTTTGAGGGTTTTTTAACCAAAGAAGGATTGATTAGTGAAGACCGATTCGCTCCAATGTTTGGTATTTACGGCATGGCTGAAGCCGTCAATATTCTTATGGAAAAAGAAGGCGTTGAAGCAAAATACGGTCATGATGAAATAGCAAATCAATTAGGCCATGCTATTTCAAAACAACTCTCAGAAATTGTTGATTCAACCGAGGTAAAACACGGCTATCACGGTAAAGCATTGCTTCATGCACAAGGTGGCATTAGCTTAGACATTGAGGTCACTCCAGGTGTTCGTATCCCTTATGGCACAGAGCCAGATCCAGTATCTTATGTGCAAGCCACTGCTGAGCACCATCAATATTACACCTCTGGTGTCAGTGATATCTTGACCATTGATGAAACGGTTAAATCAAATCCTGAAGCGATGTTTAACCTAGCAAAAGGCGCACTGCAATTAGGCTATCGTGAGTTTACCGCCAATGTTGCTTCTAACGATTTAGTTCGTATTACAGGTTACATGGTAAAACTGTCTGATATTGCTAAGTACGACGCTGAAGGGTCTCGAACCAATACGACGTTTTTAGGAGCAGAAGCGGCGAAAAACACGGAAGTATTGAACCGTACACCTCGTGTTGTAGCGCTAGAGATGACACCTACGTACGCAGAATAAGAAATCATTACTATGGTTAACGCTGAGCTTTTTTCTGGCGATACCATCAACTACAACAAAACAGGATTGGTCAGTAAAGTACTGACCTTTTCTTGTGTTGATGGCCCAGGAAACCGCCTTGTGATCTTCTTACAAGGCTGTAATTACGATTGTATAACTTGTCATAACCCTCATACCATTAATCACTGTGATCATTGTGGTGATTGCGTTGAACCGTGCCCAACAGGTGCATTAACCTTTGATGATTCACCAAGCAAGAAAGTCATATGGAATGAAGCGCTGTGTACTCAATGTGATAAATGCATTGATGTCTGCCCAAGTAAATCAAACCCAAAAATAACAACGTATACGGTAGGAAAGCTGATTGAATTCACCAAAAAACACGCGCCATTTTTAAGTGGGGTTACGATTTCTGGTGGTGAAGCGACCTTACAATTACCTTTCATTATTGAATACTTTAAAGCCATCAAAACCGAAAAATCATTAAGCCACCTTACTTGTTTCATAGACAGCAATGGCAGTCTGTCTGAGCAAGGTTGGAACAAGGTTTTACCATATCTTGATGGCACCATGATTGATTTAAAAGCATGGCAAAACGACACCCATTTATGGTTAGTCGGCAGAGAAAACCATCGCGTATTGCACTCTATTAATTTATTGGCTCAACACGGAAAATTACACGAAGTTCGTTTATTGTATATTCCGAATAAAACCGATTTATCAACAGAGATAGAAGCCGTTAGCGATTATTTAAAAACACTACCAGATCATATCACTATCCGTTTAAATGCGTTCCAACATCATGGTGTGATTGGCGAAGCGTTAGAGTGGGATAAATGCAGTAAAGCACAGATGGAAGAGTTTGAAGCCAAGTTAGTGACTCGATTAGGGCGCTCAGTGATCACCCCATCGATTTATACTTAATGCTTTGGTTATTGCTTATTTAGAAAATACCGCAGTCAAATAGCGGTTATTTAGCCCTTTAGTAAGGATCGAGTGCACTCTATAAAACAGTGCGCTCGGTTTTTTAATATAGTGTTTAACGATATTGCGACCGACACCTTGTGAGCGGTTTTCTTTCGATTCTTTTTTAGAAAACAATCCTTTAAATTCCCAATATTGGATCTGCTCAAACGTTTCACCCGCTTGATAATTTGAAGCTGAAAACAGACGATAAAAAGAGGCCACTGTAAAATCATGCAAATGGTGAGGGTTCCCATCAACCGTAGGCGTGGTCGGAACCGATGCGATCATAATACCGTGTTCATTCAACTGCGTTAGTAAGTGCGTTACCATCTTTTGAGGCTCAGGCACATGCTCTATCGTTTCTAAGCTAATGATCGTATCAAACTGTTGGAATTTATCGCCACTAAGCAAAAGTTGGAAGTCCATACCGTCTCCACATTCATAGCGTAAGTTATCCGCTTGATAATGCTCTCTGGCATAGTTAACCGCCATTGGGTCAACATCGACACCAACAAATTGTTTATCAGGATGAGCTTCTGCCATTAATGCAGTGCCATAACCACACCCACAAGCAATATCTAAAATAGAACTGCCGCGTAACTGTTCAGAGGCAAATTGATAGCGTTCTAAATGGATTTCCAACACATCTTGATGACCTTTATCATCTTGATTCAGCTGTTTTGGGTAAATACGTTCTAAAGAGTGTTCTGCGGTGATCTTTTCTTGTGGTAAATCCATTTTACTACCTTGATAAACAATTGGTTATAAAGCATAGACGATAATAGCTACGCCAATATCATTCAAAAAATAGTAACATTAATTACTTAGTTATAATCTCTTATTTTTCCTTAATGCGATCACAGAGCCAACTTACCGCCTGATCATTGATACTTAATTTATTATAAACCATGCTATACACCACCTGTCCATAATCAAATGGCATCGGTTTTATCACTAACCCCTTTGCCTGACTTGCCATTTCTGCCCATTTTTTAGAACTCGTAAATAAAAATTCAGTGTGATGGCACAAGGTTGCTGCACTGCCAAAATCAGCCACAGAAATTGCGACATCCCTTGGTTGGTATTGCTGAGCTAAACATTGCTCAAAGTAAGGGACATTTAATTCCTTATCAAAAATACCAATATGTTTATAGGTTAAATAGTCTTCAACCCTTAGCTCTTTATTTACTAAGGGGTGGTCAGCGCTCATAAGACAAACCATTTCATCTTCGATCACCGTTTCCCAAACCAACTGCTTTTCAGTTGTTGGTGGCTGACTTCTATCATGTGGCAGCAAAATCACATCAACTTGGCCATTTAATAAGGCATCAAACCCCAATTGCTCTTTTGAATGGATATCGATATGAGAGTTAGGTGCTTGATTGGATAAAATATCACTAATAATTGGTGCAAATATCTCAAAAGTACTTTCTCTCATAGAGAGTGAATACTTACCAGAAAAGTCTTTAGGTTTAAATGTGGACTGGTTCAATAATCCATTCATATTATTTAAAATTTGATGCAATACTGGTCCAATTTTTAACGCATAAGAGGTTGGAATTAATTTCGTACCGTCACGATAAAACAGCTCATCATCCAACAATTGTCGTAATTGAGATAAGGTTTTACTCACACTTGATGGGCTCATGCATAATATCTCAGCACTTTGCGTTACGCTGTGTGTAGAGAGCATGACATGCAACGCAGCAAGGTGCTTAAAGTTAATGCGAGAGAGTTGAATAAGATCCATTATTGCCTATCAAGTAAAAATATATGATTCAGTACATAATATAATAGAACGCTACTCTTTAGGCTCTTTTTCTCGGTTGTTTATTTTAAGTCACTAATATTACGTTCGTCCCTCCTAAAATCTACAAAACAACTAAACTTAATAATTATAATAGTAAAACCAGTAAGCGATGCTCGCTCGTTTATATTCTTGGTGTGCAACTCTTAAATAGGTAATGTCTTATGCTGTCTATCTTTGATATCTACAAAATTGGCGTTGGGCCATCAAGCTCACACACTAATGGCCCTATGATTGCTGGGTATAATTTTACTCAACTTATTCAACCACATTTAGCGCAAGTTTCTCGTGTTCAAGTTGATTTATATGGCTCACTCTCTTTAACGGGGATCGGCCACCACACTGACCGTGCAACCATTTTAGGTTTACTTGGTAACCGCCCAGATACCATCAAAATAACCAGTGCAAATCTGGCTATGAAAAAAGCGATTGAAGATAAGATATTACATATTGCAGGTATTCATGAAATCATTTTTGATTATGACACTGACATGCTGTTTCATAAAACTAACTTACCTTTACATGAAAATGGCATGACAATTTCAATTTTTGATGCCGCAGAACAACAACTTGCCATCGAAACCTACTACTCTGTTGGTGGTGGTTTTATTGCAACCGCTGATGAATTAATCAATGGTAAAAGCATCGCTGACGTTGAGGTTGAATTCCCATTCAAATCTGCAGATGAGATGCTAGAGAAAGCAGAAGAGCAAGGATTAAGCTTAGGCGCTTTTGTATTACGTAATGAAGTCGCTTTTCAACCGATGGAAGTCATTGATGCAAAAGCCGACCAAATCTGGAAAGTAATGTCCCTTTGTATCGATCGTGGTTTTCAAACTGAAGGTATCCTTGAAGGCGGCCTAAACGTGGTTCGCCGTGCGCCTGCGTTACTCAAAAAGCTAGAAGCAAACGCCTCTATTGAGAATGATCCAATGGAGATCATGGATTGGATTAACTTATTTGCGTTTGCAGTAAGTGAAGAAAACGCAGCAGGCGGCCAAGTAGTAACATCACCAACCAATGGCGCTGCAGGCGTTATTCCTAGTGTATTGATGTATTACCATAGATTCATTAAAGAGCTAGATACGAAACAACTAAAAGACTTCTTAGCGGTATCTGGTGCGATTGGTATTTTATACAAAACCAATGCCTCGATTTCTGGTGCTGAGGTGGGTTGTCAGGGTGAAGTCGGCGTTTCATCCTCAATGGCAGCAGCAGGACTAACAGCACTTCGCGGCGGCAGTAATGAGCAAATTTGTATGGCTGCTGAAATTGCCATGGAGCACTCGTTAGGTATGACCTGTGATCCGATTGGTGGCCTTGTTCAAGTACCTTGTATCGAACGTAATGCAATGGGGTCAATGAAAGCAATTAATGCCTCTAGTATGGCGTTAAAGCGTACAAGTAAATGCCTTATCTCACTCGATAAAGTAATCGCTACCATGTACCAAACGGGTAAAGACATGAACCGTAAGTACCGTGAAACATCACTTGGCGGTTTGGCATTAATTCACATGGCACCACCGTGTGAATAATTTCATCTCACCAATAAACAAAAATCCAGAGCGACTCAAACAAGGCTCTGGATTTTTTATATTTACTCTCTAAATGTTGGATTACTTCTTATACGGCGACACTATCGTATTCCCTGTCACCGCATGATGGGACACCATCACCAAGTCTTGATATAAGGCTCGGATATTCTCTTCACTTAATACCTCATTAGGCTTACCTTCAGCCATCACTTCGCCTTGGTTAATCAAGATTAAACGATCACAAAACTCAGCGGCGGTATTTAGATTATGAATCGCAACCAAGGCAGATTTTCCATTTTGACACTCTTTATGAAGTACATTCATTAGCTGAGATTCGTGACCAATATCCAAGCTAGCCGTTGGTTCATCAAGCAACATTAATGGCGTTCCTTGCACTAATGATCGGGCAAAATGAACTAGTTGCTTTTCACCACCAGATAAATCTGTCACGGTTCGAGCGCTTAAATGTCCTATTCCAACCATCTCTAACGCCGCTTTGCTTTTTTCTTTAATGACTATAGGAGAGATGACTTCTTGTTGCTGACGCGCATGAAATCCTAAACCAATGGTCTCCATCACACTGAATGGGAACGCCGCTTCACTGTATTGGGGTAAGTAGCTCATGCTTAATGCACGTTCAATATGAGAAAGAGTCGATAACAACTCACCTTTAATTGATATTTCACCCTGTGAATAGCTTTGAAATCCGCTGATGCATTTCATTAAGGTACTTTTACCCGCGCCATTAGGGCCAATAATACCGACTAACTCACCCGCATTCACAGAAAAAGAAATGTCTTTTAAAAGTGTTTTTGAACCAACTTGGTAACTTAGATTTAATACGTTTAGTAGCGTCTTTGTTGAATTGATCTTGCTCATGCTAAACGCCCTTTTCTTTGAAATCGAATAATTAAACCAATAAAGTAACAACCACCGATAAACGACGTAATGATCCCCGCTTTCAACTCATTTGGCGCGATAACCCAACGACCTAACAAATCACATAAAAGTAAGAAAATAACACCAAAAATAGCAGAGAACGGCAACAGTTTTTCATGCGCAGGCCCAACCAATAAACGCACCAAATGCGGCACCATTAAGCCAATAAAGCCAATTGGCCCGGCTATCGCTATCGACATTGCGGTAAGCAAGGTGGCGAACATGAGCAATTTGAATCGAGTCTGCTTTACATTAAGCCCCATGCCATGCGCACTTTCTTCACCTAATGCTAATAAATTTAAGGCGCGGCTCTCTTTTAAGAGCAAAATTGCAACGACAATAATAACTGGCGTTGGCCATAATAAATGTTGCCACATACGCCCATCAAGGCCACCCATTGCCCAAAAGACAAATTGACTGACTTCGTATTGCTGAGCCATTAATAACAAACCCATTCGAGCACCGCCTAATAAACTAGAAAGTGCTAACCCCGTTAAGATCAAAAACAAAATTTGAGACGACGAACTGCGAGAGGCTAAAACATAAATAAATGCTGATGCCGCTAATGCCCCCACCGTAGTAAAAATAGGTAACCACATCGGGTTCATAAACGAGAAGCCAGATACAATTGCGATAACAGCCCCAAAACTACTGCCAGAACTCACACCTAGCACATCTGGACTGGCTAATGGATTTTTAAATAAGCCCTGAGTACAAGCTCCCGCCAACGCCAATGCGCCACCAGCCAGAATAGCAGCGCACGCTCTTGGTAAGCGAATGTGCATGACAATCGCAGAAGCTAATGGGTATTCTTTTGCTGCGAGTTCGCTACCATTAAGTAAGTAACTCTTAAACATCGCCAATATATCGAGAACTGGGATATGCACTGCTCCAAGGCTGAGATACGCCAAAAACAGACCAATAAACAGACTGACCGAAATAATAATTTGAAATGACGTTAAACGATAAAAAGGCATTAGGGTTTCTTATACGCAGAATGATTAACAAAAAGAACAGCATCAATAATGTACTGACTATAAACGCTTCTTAATACATGAGGTATTTGATACACACGCCCTTCTTTAATTGCAGTGACAGATTGTAGTGATGGGTCAGACATTACTTCTTGCTTAAACTGCTCAGCCCCATCCTTATCGCCATAAACCCATGCAGGAATAAACAACACATCAGGGTTAAGCACAATCACCATCTCTTTTGATACAGGAACTTGGCCGTACTTATCACTGACTAACCCTTCAATCGCATTATCCAAATCCGCTTGTTCTAATACTTCATCCCATGTTGAGTCTTGTCCGCTTGATGTTCCCCACGGATTGTAATCTAACGCTGTTAATCTTTGTTTTGGCTTAATCACATCTTGAGTTAATCGCGCTTTCATTTTGGCAACGACTTTTTTAGCCGCTTCACTTTTGTTAACTATCTCGCCAACACGTAAGATCTCAGTTTCGATCTCTGCAATTGTTTTAGGTGTTTGAATTCGATAAACAGGAATTCCTGCACTTTCAATAATCGCCAATTTTGAAGCATCACTCCAGTTAGCCGCAAACACAATATCAGGGCGATTAGCAATGATCATTTCAACATTCAGGGCTAACAACGGGACTGATTTAGGAAGAATATCTTTTACCGCAGAATAGTTAGGATTATTAGCGAGATCAGTCAAACTGGATAGTAAACTGTCATCCACCAACTCTAATAACACCGCATCAGTAAATAGAGTTTTAGATGAGATTTTCTTAGGCTCTTTTTCGATAATCATCGTATTTCCTAGACCATCTACCACACTTAACGGATAAATAGTCTCTGCCATCGATGAGAAAGAAAACAAAAAAGAAGAGGCAATAATAAATAATTTTAACGCAAGCCAACGCATGGCAACTCCTGTAAATCGCGTACATTATAGCTCTGAGTAATAGAGCATAAAATTAAGCACTTCGTATCTGACTCAAATCCCATTGAGACTCTCACAGTGGCGCGTCCGTTACGGATTCTCACCGTATTCCGAAGTGGTCGATATTGTACGTCGCCACGATAATATATTCTATCTATTAAACTCAGATTAACTCGCTATGTTTTCTTAGCTCATGGTAAAGTGTACTTCTTCATAACCCACTAATAAGTAATGTAACTATGACACTTAAAGCATCTGGCAATGTCGGTGAACTCTCTTATCCATTCATTTTTGAAGACAGTCCACTGTGTGATTTTGAGATTTTAACTGACGAGTTATGTACCTATACTGGCCTCGCTCTTTCTCAAATATCAAATCAAGACGTTCGAGAGTCCTTAGAGCGTTTGCAACCAAAAATATTCAATTTGAATGGATCAATTCGTGGTAAATGCGGGATTTTTGAAGAAGACATTCAACAACTACTGTCTGAAATGTCACATTTTAAATCTCAAGTTAACGATGATGCTAAGCGCTTTGTTCTTCCAAGAGGTACAGGCCCTGTTATTCAACTTCACCAGTGCCGTAGCCTAAGTAAAAAAGTAGTACGCGCTTTGGTTCAAGTAGATAAATTAACCACGAAAAACATTCCAGAAACACTGCCTCGATTCACCAATGTATTAGCAAACTACTATTTCGTGCTAACACGCGTATTAAACCAAGACGCAGGAATAGAAGAACCTGAGTACGTTAGTATTAATTACCCTAAACCTAGTTAATCCCTAATACTCCTGCCTCGACCCTAAAAATAGAGATGTTAGCTATTGAATTTAAACCATTTAAATAAAACTCAATACTTACACTCTCTATTCTCATTTTATCCGCTCACCCACCACTTTCAACATAAAATAAAAGCAACGAAAAGTAACAGCCTTGCTAGTTAATTGTAAATTCAACCACTAAATAGAAAGGAAAATAACAACAAATAATGTTCATTATCTATGATAAAAATTCATTCCTAAAAATAATACAATTAAGGTTAATTTTCATTCTAACCACTACCACCTTGGCATTGATAGAACTATTCATATACTATAGAGCCCGTCAAATTATAACGTCTACAAATAATACCCTCGCAAGAGAACCTGTTATACAAATGATGTCTTTGTTAATGTTGAGTTAGGTAGTTAAAGTGATTACATTTAATAAGTCCAATAATCTATTTTTTTGGCCACGCTTTATTGTTTTGTTTCTGTGTTTATTTTCTTTCTTATTTTCTATTTTTTACTTCTATAAATACTCGGAAAGTGAAATAAAAATCAATCAAATAAAAACAGAGCAACGTGCATTAATTTCAGCTCAGCAGAAATATATTGCAATGACTCTTAACAGCATAGGGAAAGATCTCCTGTTGCTTTCTGACTTCATTGAGATCAATAAAGCCTATCAAAGACACGATAAGAAACTGATTAAACTGGCTGAGCTAAGCACACTTGCATTAAGCCTTAGAAAAGGACTTTATGATCAATTACGCTATCTTGACCTGGATGGAAATGAAATCATCCGTATCAATTACAACAATGGCATTCCAAGCATCATTCCTAAAAATCAGTTACAAAACAAACGTAATAGATACTACTTTAAAGACAGCTTAAAATTAAAAGATAGTGAAATCTATATCTCTATCCTTGATTTAAATATTGAACATGGAAAAATTGAACAACCGTATAAGCCAATGATCCGCCTTACGACACCTGTATTCGATGAATATGGTAAAAAACGTGGGGTAGTAATATTGAATTATTTAGCTGAGCATCTGCTAGATGGTTTAAAACTGTTCTCATTAGAACAACGAAATCATCATATGCTGATTAATAGTGATGATTACTTTCTTATCTATGATAAAAGGCCTGAGCTAGAGTTTGCATTTATGTTTGGTGAAAATGCAGATAAAAAATATTCTGCTATTTACCAAAAAACATATCAATGCTTTAAAGATCGTCAACAAGGTCAATATGTTATTGGTTCAGGAATATTAACTTTTGATTCTGTTTTCTCATACCCTAAATATATCGAAACAAACAAATCGGTTTCTATTATTAATCAAGATTCATGCTGGCGTTTAATTACCTTTGTACCCAGCGTACCAATTTGGAACTTAGAAAATATTGATAAAAGTGAATTACTCATCGTAATTTACTTATTTCTTTTCTCTTTACTCATCGCGTTGTTAATCGCACAGTTGCAGCTTAAAAAGCGAATGAATCATAATGAAATTAAGAAATTAGCGCATCATGACAGTCTTACTGGTTTAATAAATCGCGGCTACTTTAAAAAGCTATTTCATTGGAAAATGCAAAGTGCTCGGCAAGATAACACTAAACTCGCACTAATCTATATCGACTTAGATGGCTTTAAAGATCTAAATGATAATTTTGGTCATAGTGCGGGAGATTTAGCTCTAAAAGCAATAGCGAAAAACCTATACAGCGCATTTTCTGATAACGCTTATGTGGCTCGTCTCGGCGGCGATGAGTTTGCAGTACTCATCTACGATCTGACTGAACACCAAACTGCAATTTCACAAGTAGAGCAGTTTATTAAAAATAGTCATGCACCATTAATCTTGGAAGAAATGTCTTACCACCTAAGTACAAGTATTGGTATTGCTTTCTTCCCTGAACATGGTGGCTGTATTAATGATGTTATGCACAATGCCGATGCTGCAATGTATGAGATAAAACGCTCAGGTAAAAATAGCTTTAAAATATTTGAACTATAAGTAATATTAAGCTTATTTACGCCCATGCCACCTTGGTATGGGCGTAATGATATAAGCGCCAACATAATGCAAAAATCACGATATAAAGCACTCCAGCCCCAAGCATTACGCTTTCCCAGCCACCATGCTGCCAACAGTACATTAAATAAAACCCACCTAAACTGCCGCTGACATAATAATGAACTAAGTATAAGGCTGTGGCTGTTGATTTTGCCGTTTCAGCTTTTTGACTCACCCAACCATAAGCGAGTGAATGGGTAAAGAAAGCCCCAAAGCTCAACATATTTAATCCTAAAATAATCGCAATAAGTGATTCACTACTAGTGATACCCATACCTATTAGACTAAGTAAGCTTCCTATAAACATACCTGAAATAGCATTGAACCGCTGACACCATAACCCAACTAAACGAGAGCTCATTGTTCCTGATAAATAACAAAGAAAAATCATCGACGTCACGCTTAAAGGTAACGAATAAGGTGCTGCAATCAAACGAAAGCCAGTTACCGAATATAGATTAACGAATAAAGCAAAATTAACACCGCCAATCAGCATAGCTAAAAAAATTCGTTTATTTCTTAAATGCTGAATAAGAACCCGATGATAATCAGATAATGAAACTCTCTCTGCTTGCAGACTCTCTTCTTTAGGCAAAGCTAAAGCCACAACAATTGCCCCAATCAAACTTATCATCGCCATTAAAACCACCGCGCTCTGCCAGCTAAAATGATCCGTGATAACTCCGCCAAATAAGCGCCCTGAAATACCACCTAATGAGTTCGCGCTAATATAAGCACCAATGGCATAACTAAAGGCTTTTGTTGTAAAAGTATCGGCCATATAAGCCACAGCAACAGCAGCAAAACCAGCTAATGCCATGCCCATCACAGCACGACTTAAAATAAGAACGACAAGACTCTCAGTTAATAACGACGTTAACCCTATAACAGGAAGTAAGAATAAACTAATCAGTATAGCCTTACGTCTACCAATAAAATCAGACGTTATCGCCCACGGTAGCAAGCTAAGGGCTAACATCAGTGTCCCAGCGGCAAGTAACCAATTAATTTGAGTCGCCGAGACAGTAAAGTGCTCAGCCAGCACCGGTAACATCGGCTGAAATAAATACAGGTTACAAAAGATAATAAATGACCCAAATGCCAGAGCTGCACTTACTTGATAATACGCCTTACTACGAAATTCAATCATCTCAGTGATCGCCATTAAGAAACAATATCAAAACAGTAGCAAGTTCGATGTAATAGTGAAAATATATAATAATTATTAATTTGATAGTTTTTGATTATGGTGATTAGTTCGTATGGATACTCGATTACTAAAGTATTTTGTCGCAGTTGCAGAGCATAAAAACATCACTCACGCGGCTAAGAGCTTACATATAGCTCAACCCGCATTAAGTGTAGCAATTAGAAAGTTAGAAACTGAATTAGAACTTGAGCTTTTCCGTCGTCATGAACGAAAAATATCCCTAACTCACGAAGGGGAAACACTGCTTAGTCATGCAAAACTGATCTTACAACAACTCGATGATGCCAGTTTAGCGATGAAAGAACTGAGGGGGCTAGAGAAGGGAGAAGTTCGATTCGGCGTACCGAGTATCATGGGAACTTACTATTTTCCAGAGGTACTAATGGCATTTAAGAGCCGTTATCCAAAATTAAAACTCACGATGGTAGAAGCTGGCGCGCAGTCAATACAAAAAATGCTACTTGATGGCGAGATTGATCTCGGAATTACCCAAGTGATAGACCTACCTGATGAACTAGATTCCGATCATTTATTACGATCACAAATGATGGCAGTTGTAAGTAGTGACCATGAATTTTCCAATAAGAAAAGTCTTTCCTATTCTGAGTTTTTCTCTCAAGAGTTAGTCATGTTTAAGCAAGGTTACTTTCATCGTGAAAAGCTAGATTCCATTTGCAAACAAGAGAACCTAACGGCTGACTTTTCATTTGAAACCAATTTATTAGCGGTCATTCTTAAAATAGTAAAACGCGATTTTGCTATTAGTGCTTTGCTTGAACTAGCCACAGAAAACGAACCCAATATTGTCTCAATACCCTTTAGTGAACCTATCTTTTTAGATATTTCAATTGCATGGCGAAAGAACGGTTATCTATCAAAAGCAGACCGTACTTTTTTAGAGTTTGTGAAAAACAATCATTAGTACTGACATTACTAAAAATAAGTGGAATATTGAATATCAGCTTAGCGTTAAAGACGGTAATTTAAATGATCTGATATAAACTTGCTTGTCTGAAAATTAATGTACAAAAAGACTATCAGGATAAATAACCCCCTTAGTAATCTTATTTATTGAGGGGGTTATTAATGAAATACGGCTTAACTCAATAACTACATCTTAAATTTCTTAACGGTATCATTTAAAACGTTAGATAATTTAGCTAGATCTTCGCAAGATTTAACTGTCTCCATCATAATCGTATGGTTTTCTTGAGAGATCCCATTCACCGCTTGCATGCTCTCATTCACTTGCTCAGTAGCAACACTTTGCTCTTCTGATGCACTTGCACTTTGCGTGTTCATATCGTTTATTTTAGTAATTGATTCTGTAATCGCAGAAAACGCATCGCCTGATTTATTAGCCGAATCGATACTTGAGGTTAATAAACGGGTACTTTGCTCCATGCTTGTTACAACCCCAGTTGTGCCACTTTGAATTCGTTCTATCAAGGTGTGAATCTCAGTTGTTGATTCTTGAGTTCGTTTTGCTAACACTCTAACTTCATCAGCAACCACTGCAAATCCTCTACCTTGCTCACCAGCTCTTGCCGCTTCTATCGCCGCATTTAATGCAAGTAGATTAGTTTGCTCTGCAATACCACCAATAACCTCTAAGATCTTACCAATATTATTCGTTTCTTCTGCTAGGCTAGTAATTTGGGAAGAGGTCTGCTTTATCTCTTCATCCAATTGCCCAATATGTTGAATGGTATTTTGAATCACACTAAAGCCGGCTTGTGCCTCTTCATCGGCATTCGTCGCGACATGTGCTGCATTAACTGTATTTTGAGAGACTTCTTGAACCGCAATAGACAGCTGCTGCATTGCGTCTGAGATTTGCTCTGTTCGGTTTAATTGCTCTTTAGCGCCATTACCTGTTTTATCCAGTGCATTGCTCAGATAGTTTGATGATTCATTCAACTTATTACTGGTATCCGCTATTTGGCCAATCATTTCTTTTAGGTTATTTGAAACGGTTTGAATCGCAAGTAGTAATGTTCCTGATTCATTCGAACCCTGTTTACCTACTGTAATATTCAAATCACCTGCAGCTAATTGCTTAGCATAATCAACCGCTTTTTGAATTGGTTTTGTAATACTCATCGCGGTAAAGTATGAGAAAAGAAGTGCTAATATAACAACAATCACACTACCAAAAATAATGACATTATTTGCCATCGTAGCAGCACTGCTTGATTCAACCTTTCTTTGAACCATTAAACCCGCTTCAACATCTATAATAGCTGAGACCTTACTACGAAGATCATCCATATAGATTTTGCCTTTCTTTTTATCAAGCTCGGTATAAAGATCTGCCATCGTTTTATAGTTATTTGATTTTTTTACAAGAGGTATGGCTTTTTCACTATAATCACTTATCCATCCATTGACATGTTTAGATAGCGCAGTCCCTTCTATAAATTGATTTTGTTTTTTAATCACTTCTAGGCCAGTATAGTATGGCTCTAAATATTGCTCTTCACGATTAAGAATATAACCTCTTAAACCCGTTTCCATATTAACCATGGCATTAATGATAATATTCCCGACCATTCCAAAGCTTCGCGTATCGACTTCTGCACGCAATCCATCCATTTTCTCTTTGCCAATACCTGACTTAATTAATTCTGTAAGCTGATTATTAACCTCTTCCCCTGCCAAAATATTTCTTCTTAATTGGATAATAGATTCCGCATATTCCGACCAATTTGTTGCTTGTGCTGCAACCTCATCAAAACGCACTTGTTGGGCAGGATTATCTGATGTCAGTTTTTTTGCGACTTGATAATAAGTTTTAAAATCCGCTTTTCCGCTAATATAAGGTTCTAAATAATCTTCTTGGCCTGCAATAGCAAAGCCTCTTAGCCCTGTTTCTTGATTTACCATCGAATTAACAAGACCTTTACTGTTTGCGATAACCTCTTCTGTATGTTCTACCCATTCTGACGCCTTTTCCATGGTAGAAATTGACTGATACACCACCACATTTAGCATCACTAATAAAAAGCAAATAACAAGGTTACTGCCAAATAATCGCCCTTTGATTGATACATTATTTAAATCCATTTATATCTCTCCAAACTCGCCATTAACAATTAATCAACAAGCATAGGATAAGACTGGATAAAACCCCATAAATAAAAGAAAAGAAAAGAAAAGAAAAGAAAAACGGCACCTCTTATAAAGAAGTGCCGCTTGATTATTTAATGACTGTTTCTAATTTTTTCTAGCGTAATTATTTAACGCTAGTTACTCGACTAACACGCTCGCCAGTAAATGATGCTGAACGAATTTGAACGTCACCCGTTACTTTTGGTTTGTTTGCATTGTCGTATTCAGACCATGTTTTACCGCCATCTACAGAGTATTGTAGCGTTACACCTGGGAATGAAATGTTCATGCTTAGTTCGCCGTTTGCAATTTCTGCACCTGGGATTGGTAGACGGTAATCAATACCCGCTCTTTCAAGCTTCGCTAATTCACGTTGACCCATAGTATTGGCAAAGTTCGTCCAATCAGTAAGCTGTGCTTTCTTGTTCACTAGGTTTGTTTCTAGAGAGTATTTAACACCTGCTTTGTATTCATTTTCCCAAGATGCTTCATGCCATGCACGCTCTGCTGCTGCGATAACACGTGGGAACACCATGTACTCATATTGCTCATCAGTACGTACTGTTTCTGACCAAAGTTGTGCAGACAAACCGTAGAAAGGTTTCTTAGGTGTTACTGTACCCGCACTTTCAAAGCCATTACCGTCACGGTCAACGGATGTTTCCGCATTTTGAGGTAGGTTTTCTGGTGCAAAACCGAACATCTTACGTGTATCTGTTGCACGAGTTGCCCAGTAGTAGCCACGCTCTTTCGCATCAACTTCGTATGGGAAATCCATGTAAACGTAATCTGGGTTAGAGATAACTACGTCATAACCTTTTTCAGCCCATTCGTAAGCTGAAGCACCGCCGCCCCAGTATAGAGTATCCCAGAAGTTTGCACGTACTGATTCAGTTGCGAATGCATTAGCACCTTCAGAATATTTCAGACCATCTTGCCACGCTTGGAAGTGTGGAATGCCTTTAGCTGCAACAATTTTAGATACTTGCTCAGCAAAATGGCTTGGTAGATGTTCGAAATCTGCAACGTCACCGCTTGCAATCAGAGACTGACACTGTGGCGATTTTTCAAATGGGAAGTCTTGCTTAGATAAGTCTAAGTCACCTTTCCATGCTACTTTTTCTTCATCGTTGATGTCTTGGAAACCAGCATGAAGTTTGATGTTTTTCGCTTCATCACCACCAAAGTGCCATGTTGATAGAGGTACACCAGCTGCTTTGTGCATTGCTGCCACTTCAGTGATCACTTTATCTACAAACGTTGAAGATGAGTCTAAACATGGGTTAATGAAGCTTTGTTTGTTGTAGAACTGAACCGTTGTTACGTTTGATTCGTCTTTTGGATCCATCAGACGGTATTGGTTCGCTTCTTCCATCTTACCTTCCGCGGCAAGACGAGCGTAACGAGCTTCCATTGACATAACTGCTGCACGTGAGTGAGCTGGCATATCGATTTCTGGAATCACTTCAATGTTACGGTTTTTCGCGTAAGTTAAGATCTCTAGGTAATCTTCGGTTGTAAAGTAGCCAGAACCAAAGTTATCTGAATCTGCACCAGAACCTAGTTGAGGTAGTAAACAAGATGTTTCTGTCTCATCAAAACAACGATTACCACCAATATCCGTTAGTTCAGGAAGACCTGGGATCTCTAAACGCCAGCCTTCATCATCTGTTAGGTGAAGGTGTAATTTGTTAAGCTTGTAGGCTGCCATTTGATCAACCGTCGCAAGAATCGCTTCTTTTGAGTGGAAGTTACGAGCAACATCAACCATTACGCCACGGTATTCAAAACGTGGAGCATCTTCTACGTTTAGAGTCGGAATTTCTGAGCTATCTAAACTTACTAGAGCAAGTAAAGATTGTACCCCATAGAATGCACCCGCTTGGTCAAACGCAACAACCGTTGTTTTGCCTTCAGTGACATCTAATTTGTACGCACCAGATACGCCATCTTTGAATTGTTTCTTATCTACAGAAACAGACACTGGATATTCACCAGAAGTTTCAAGACCCAGAAGTTCAGCACGTTGGTTTAATGCAGCTAGTTGGTCTGCATCAATACCATTTGCAGTAATAGCTATACCTTTTGCTAAATCAACCGTTTTGTTCGTTAGCGTTGTTTTTAAAGGTGTTGGAATAATATGAGAAGACGCATCGACTTCTGCTACATCAGCATTTTTCTCAAAACGCGTATTTGCTGTAGCCATAACGTTATTATCTGTAAGCGTACGTTTTAGTTGAACACCGATGATTTCATCAACAAACTCGCTAGTATCTTCAGTATCCAAAGAAATGATATTACGAGCTTCTGCACCTGGAGCCGTTACGAATGCACCTGGCATGAAGTCAGTTTCAAATAACTGCCAGTACTCAGCAATCAATGGAATAACCACTTCTTCACCAGCAGCAAAACCATCAAATTTATCTGTTGGTTCAAGTTTGTGTAAGTCACCCGTTACACGAGTAATTTTAAATTGGTCGTTCTCTACATCTAGAATTAAACGAATGCTGTGGAAATAAATTGTCCAATCAGCAGAATCAACCGCTTCACCGGTGTTAGTGATTGTCATGTTTACTTTGTTACATGATGCCCATTCTGCCTGAAGTTCTTTACAAGCAAGGCCGTCATCAGCGCCTTGGTTAGTAATAACGGTGTAGTTAATATCTAGGTTTTCAGCCAGTTGGTTAACGGTTGATTGCTCAAAAGAAGTAGAAGAACAAGCCGCTAAGCTTGCCATAATAACAGTAGAAAGAAGGGTTCTTTTCAACATGATTCCATTCCTAAAAATAAAGTAATTAAAGTTCAAATCTGGAATTACAATACAAAAGTTTTTTAACTTTACAAATTAAGATAAATCCAATTTATGCTTTGAATCACACTTAATTCTATATTTTACGGTATAAATTAAAATAATGAGACTTATATCAACATATAACAGAACGGCATACTCGTTATTTCACTATAAATATAATTATCATTATGTGAAGTCACCCACAATAAGCCTCTACCCGCTGAGGTACAAAATAAATATTTAAGACAAACAAGACATATTTCGACTCTATAAATACTTAATTCACAGTGAAATAAAGTTTTACAAAGATATGAATGATAAAACTAAAATTCAATAATTCTGTTTACATCCGCACACAACCAAGTAGTAATCGATTGCAGTCTCATTTTCAAAAGAGAGGAATGTAACCACAGTTAATTTAAGAGACATTAATCACTAAAAATCGAAATTAAAGACATTATTATAGGTGATTAACAAATAAGCTATTTATAGGTATAACCATGAGTACACTAATTGCCATTGCCATTACTACAGGCATTCTTTCTGGTCTCTGGGGCTGGGTAGCGGTTAGCTTAGGTCTATTAAGTTGGGCTGGGTTTCTTGGTTGTACTACCTACTTTGCCTCTCCGACTGATGGACTAAAAGGCATAGGGTTAAGCATTGCAACAAATCTAAGTGGTGTATTTTGGGCTATGGTGATAATCAAGCTTTCTTCAATAGTAAGTCTAGAGATCGTTAGTTATGTTATTACTGCTATTGTTGCTTTCTTTATGTGCGCACAAGCAAAGAAGAGTTGGTTAGGTTTTATTCCTGGTACCTTTATTGGTTCTTGTGCAACCTTTGCTTCAAATGGTAACTGGCTGCTTGTTATTCCATCTCTAATCTTAGGGGTTCTCTTTGCTTATGCAATGAAAACATCTGGTTTGTGGCTAAAAGAAAAATTAGAAGCCGATAAATTAGTTGAAGTAAGAAAAAACTAAAGAGCGCACTTCAGGCACTACACACGTTATGCAAAAAAAGCCTCTAACTGAACGGCCCCCAATAATTGGGGGGCCAGTTACTGAGAGGGTTTTTATATCAACGCAATTAATTTACTGATATTGTTATTGGTATTGTTCATCCTTGAATGCAATGTTGGGTTTTCTAGTGTTGTGACGTGACGAAACGAAACGAAACGAAACGAAACGAATGATGAGAAAAACACAGAAGTATATTCGATATAATAATTATTTATTTCATAATCAACAAATACAAAAACGCCGCTTGATATTGCTATCAAGCGGCGTTCTTAAATGTGGCTCCCTTTGCTGGACTTGAACCAGCGACATACGGATTAACAGTCCGGCGTTCTACCAACTGAACTAAAAGGGAACAGGTATTGTATCTTATAAAGTATATATGGTGCCGACTACCGGAGTCGAACTGGTGACCTACTGATTACAAGTCAGTTGCTCTACCTACTGAGCTAAGTCGGCACACTATATCTTTTTTATCATCAAGCTTTTAGCTCAACAATGTAATATGGTGGAGGGATAGGGATTTGAACCCTAGAACCGCTATTAACGGTTGCCGGTTTTCAAGACCGGTGCTTTCGACCACTCAGCCATCCCTCCACGGGACTCTTCTGAAGCATCTGCCTCATCAAGTGATGTGGCGCATTATAGAGAAAATGAGAACAGGCGCAAGTCTTTTTTGAAAAAAAACAACCAACTGATTAAAACTAAGCCTAATCGTTTGATTTTTAACACATTTGAACAATTAAACGGCACGATCAAATAGCTATGCATTATATACAATTACGGCCATTATCTTTCGCTTTGTATAATTCTTTATCTGCCATTTGTAATAGTACACTTTCTGAGTCGCTCTCTTTACAACTAACCAGGGCAACACCCACACTAATACTTATTTTTTGATGAGTTGAATATTCATGAATAATATTTTTTGTTCTTCTAACATACATCTCCTAAGCTTTACCTACATCTTAACAGTTATACCTTGTGTTACTTATTATAGATTATGTCTGGTTATTCACTTTTGCTTTATATGCTCTTCCTCAGGAGCTTTTTTATTAAAACGGAGCATGGACATACTATTTTCCAATTTTATCTCTACTTGAAATTCTGTTAACTTTTCTTAATGACGATGAAATTAGTCATTCATTTAAAAAATCAAGTAATAAGAGAAAAGTAATTAACCGCTTTATGCATACCTTATGACATCAATTGCTATAAAAATAGTCTAGGATATTTTTGATTAAAAAAAACTTATATCCTATATTAGGATCAATAATTGATGAGTAAAGGACTAAAAAATGATTAATATTAATATGTTAGAAGAAATGTTTGAAGGTGATCATGAAATCATTCAGCAATTATTTACTTTGTATTTAAGTGAAAATGAGTCGATAACTCAAGATATTAGACTTGCTTATGAAAATGATAATTTGAATGAACTATACAATACTGCTCATTCTCTATCTGGTGCATTAGGCAATTTATGCGACACTAATGTTACCTGCCATATTAAAGAGATCGAATATTTAACTAAAAATGATACCACGCCAAATATCGATACTATTAACATTGCAATTAAAGGACTTAATGACATTGCAGAGCAAATGAAAGCCTATCTAGCTTAATATTTCACGTTACACTTAATGTCGAGCTGGAATGCACCTTTTAACTCTGGAACAAGTTTTATACCATTCATTAGCTTTTGATTTTCCAGATATCCGTCAAAAAATAAAACGACCTGCGTGACTAGCTAACGATGACCATAAAGCTATGGCTCATTTTAACCATATTTGAATTAAAGCATGATAAGGAGCTAAAAAACATCGCCAAATTTGGCGATGTTTACTGTGATTCGTCGTTTGAGTATTATGTTCGACTACACTGAGATTTAGTCCATTCTTACTTGGTGACTGCGGCTTTTGACAGCTTACTTAAAATATCTGACACTTTATTAATTACTTCATCACAACCTTTTATCTCATGACGTTTCATTAAGTAACTAGGGTTATTGTAAGATAACCAAACTTTATTATCAGCCCCCTCACTAACCAATACCTTTTGAGGTAAATCAATAGCAACATCCTGAGAGCATTGCATCAAAAGAGTGCCTACTTTAGGATTACCAAAAATAATTACTTCTGTTGGTCGTAATTTTAACCCCACTCCACGAGCATTTTTTTGATGATCCATTCTGGCAAATAACGTTAATCCTTTATTCTTAGCAATACTTTCAAAACGATCAGCCGTTTCTTTTACTGAATAATGACTTTCATATTTAACCAAACCTTCAGAAGCTGCTACTGAAAATGATGCCGAAAGTAGAACTATTCCGATTGATACTAATTTTTTCATTTTTTATCCCTAAGATTAAACTCATTTATTATACGATCCTGAACTGCATATATCTTATTCTACAAGATATCACAACCATTACACGCTCATTGTAAGATCGCGTTCTATTTTCATTACATTAGGATCATCTTTAATGTTACATGATAATGAAGCTATGGCTCATTTTAGCTGTATTTGAATTAAAGCATTATTACGAACTAAAAGACCATTAGTTAAACTGATTGGTATTTAATTATTACTTTTAAACAATCTAACAAATAACGTATTGCCTATTCCCCAGAACCCATTAAGTATAAAACCAGTAAGAAATCTTGCTATATTAATATCAATACCTTTAAATGGTGCAATGATGATAGAAAAAAACATAGTAAGTAAAAACCCACTTAGAACAAAGCTTAAGACCCAAAGAGTAGTACCTTTAAACTTTTTAATAAAGTACCAAATGATAACCCCCCAACCTCCACCAAATAAAGAAATTGAAACAATACTAGGTATTCCAAATGGTTCTGTTGAAGCTATATTATAAGGAACATTTGGAAAAATGCCTAAAACATATCCAATAGCAACAATTCCCTGATGAAAGATAAGTGTTGATAAAAAACCTGATAGAAATTGCTTTAAATAATTCATTTATTATCTCTATATATTAAATACAACCATTATTATTAGATCTAACTTAAAATACTTCATTTTAAACATTGCCGTAAAAAGAATAAATATTAGTTATCCCTATATTTAAATTTGTAGCTAATATTTACATTCGGTTTATATCGTAACATTCCTGTTGAATCAATAAATTCATCTACTGTTACATAAGAATTAGTTAATTTAAGTGAATTTAAACCAGGTGTAGATAATATGTTTTTTTTAATTTTCTTACTTAATTGGAATGAGGACATACTTTGTAATTCTTGCATTTTATTTATACCATAATTATAAGCCTCATCTTTTAATTCATATGAATTTCCTTGTATTGTTTTATGCTCAAGTTTAGTTACATAAGCAGCCTTGACTGGTAATCCAATGATTATAGTTGTAAAGACCAATATTGTTAAAATATTTTTTTTCATACAATTTTTCACTTCAAATAGAAATATATCTATTGGCAGAAAATATTCCACCAGTAATAATTAAGATAAATAAATTACTTATCACGAGCTGATTCAATTTTTTCCATAAATGTTAATTGCTTAATATGTTCTACAATTTTAACTCCTGAATTATAATTTTTAGGTACATTAGGTAAAATAAAGTGCGTAAGTTGAATACTATTAGAGCCTTTTTCAGTAAATTTGATATTCCCCGTAAAATCGCCATCTGCTGCTACAACTTGGTTAGAAAGTCCGAGAAAAACTATGTACACAAGTATTTTTATCTTATATTTCATAAATCGCCTAATAAATTGAACTAAACTGTTTAGTTTAAGTTATGACTATGGCTATATGATATAGTTCAAAAATAATTGCGCTTATTGCAAAATAACCTCAATCTTACAGCGGCGATTAATCAATAGCGGCTAACTTTTTAATCTCTATCTCTCGTAAAGACCAATGAAGTATCTCAGTAAACCCTTTAGGCTTACTAATACAATAACCTTGAATATAGTCACACCCGAGTTCTTTCAACTCATCAAATAAATGAAAATCTTCTACACCTTCAGCTACGACGTTACAACCTAAACTATGTGCCAAATAAACCGTTGAAGCTACGATTGCATAATCACTGTTACCAATAGCCATATTACGAATAAAAGATTGATCGATTTTAATTTGATTAAATGATAGGACTCTAAGTAATGAAAGCGAGGAAAAACCCGTACCAAAATCATCAATACTGATGTAAAAGCCTAACTCAGAAAACTTAGATAGCATAAGATAAGCAGCATCAACATCGGACATTAACGCACTCTCTGTCACCTCTAAAATAAGATCTGATGGCTCTAACTTTTTATTGCTTACTAATTCAAATAATTGATTGTAAAGATCGTTATCATGGAGATCGAGAGTTGATATATTGACATGGACTTGAGGATGTATATTTTCCCTTTTGAAAGCTGCAATATCATAAGAAACTTGTTTGATAACCCAATGAGTAATCCCTTTGATATAATTATTCGTTTCAGCAATAGCAATGAACTTGTCTGGAGGGATCATACTTCCATCGCTTTGAGGCCAGCGGATAAGAGCTTCGTATCCATGAACTGTTTTATCTATACTGTTAACAATAGGTTGATAATAAAGCTCGAATTCATCATTCGAAATAGCCTTAATTAATTTACTTAAAATAAAGACTTCTTCGTGAATTAAATCAGAGTAGGTACTTCTATAAAAATCGATGACTAAGCCTAGTTTTTTTGCCTTATAACATGCAATATCAACTCGCTTTAAAAACTCCTCACTACTATCAATATCAGCAGATGATATAGCACAACCGATTACTGGTTGAAGTATTATATTCTGGTTTTTAATTAAAATAGGATATGTTAATAACTCATATACTGTATTAGCAAGTTGTTCTATTTCTTCTCTATCTGTTGAATAACCAATAATAATAATTTCATTTGTATCAAAATAAAAATCTAAATGCTTATTTTTTAATATTTTTTTTAGTGCGATAACTGAATAAGACATGGTCTTATTAAATAACTTCTCTGATGATATATCGGTAAGTTTTCTATAATTTAGAATTTTAATTTTCATTACATTAAACGGAATACAAAGATTAATCTTACTTGATATAACCCCTCTATATGCTGAAACATTAGAATTCAACTCAAATAGGGCCTCTTTACCTCCTTCTTTTGGTAAAGATACATAAGCAAGCAATCGTATTACTGTATAAAGAATAAGAAGTAGCATCTGAGCTGAAATTGTAACTACAATCAATGTAAGCGTATCTGATTCATCAGTAAAGCTATGTTTTATAAAATAAGCCTCAATATATATAAATCCTATAATGTAAACAAATGCAATTATTGATAAATATATTCTTATTGATTTGAAATTTAACTCACCTATTTTATAAATAAAGTAAATAGAGAAAAAAAGGGATAACACATTAAAAACAGTTAATACCTTAAATAATAAATTTATATCCATAAAAACCACCTAAATCTTACTAAGATAACCACCCCCCAAAGATAAAAATCAAATGTTTCATCCAAGAGAACTTTCTAGATTTAATTTATTTGTTTTAAATATAGTATTTAACTTTATTAATGTTTCAGACTGTATCTGCCTTACCCTTTCTTTTGACAATTTCAAATCTAGGCCTAACTCTTCCAACGTTTTTATATCACTGCCAAACAAGCCATAACGATTGATTATGATGTCTTTTTCCCTACCATGAAGCGTATCTAGCCATAATGATAAATTATCTTCAAGATTATTCTTAGATAAGTACTCATCTGGATTATTTTCATTATCATTTGAGCATAAATCAATATGAACGGGTGAACTGTCTTCAATTAATGCAGAGCGGCAAGTCGATACTCCGGGAACTAGCCCCATGATCTTATTTACCTTAATCATATCTTTTTCGCAATAATCAGATATTTCACTAATTGAAGGTTCTTTTTTAAGTGATTTTGTTAACTCGCGAGCAGCTCTAAGATACGTATTTAACTCTTTTATGATATGAACAGGAAGACGTACTGTTCTTGAGTGGTTAAATAGCGCACTTTCAATCGACTCCTTAATCCACCACACCGCATAAGTGGAAAATCGATAACCTAAGTCTGGATCGAATTTATCAACAGCCTTCATTAGCCCCAAGTTACCTTCTTCGATAATGTCTAAAGGAGATAGGTCTCTTTGATTTCGATTTCGATATTTATTAGCTATTTTAACAACAAGACGCAGATTTGATTCAATTAATTTATTTCTTGAATCCATACAACCCAATTTATATGATCGACTATAACTTAGCTCTTCAGATGCAGTAAGTAGTTGATACCTATTTATTTCTTTAAAATATATAGCATAATTATCTAACGCATCATTATTTATTGATTTCTTGCCTTTATTTGAGCTAACCATAATGCATCCTTGAACCTAGCAAACTAATTATTTTTATCCTTCTTCATATTCAGAAGGCACAATTAACTATGGCCTAGATAAAGACAACACGCAATTCGATAAGAGCTAATATACATGCGGAGTATAGTATTTGTGGATTAGGTCACAAGTTTTTAACATGAATTATCACTATTAAGACGCCATAATATTGACACGTAAAATAAAGGTGTACTCTGACAATCATAACAATATTTTAAAATATAAAATTAACAATAAAAGTAACTAATGAAGATTCATTATCTCCACGGTTATCAGTAAACTGCCCTGAATTAGATACTGAGTTACCTTTCAATTTCATTCGTTGCCACTCTGTATTAATTGAAATTTTTGATGTTATGTCGTATCTCAAGCCAGAAGTAATACTATAGTTTTCCTTCCAATCATAGCTTTCTGAATAAACTATATAAGGTGTAAGTAAATCAAATGTATAAGAAATACTGGTATACCAACTACTTTGAATATCACTTGTTTGAGCTTCTACCATAAATTGAAATTCATTATAAGAATACTCACTACCAAGGCTATATATCAAAAGATCTTGATCTTTAAGGTTAGATACTCTCATTCCATCTACAAATATCTCTTGATCATAATTAGACGTTAATACATTAGAGTGTATTCGGTAATTAAAGCCTATTATATCAATAGATAATCCCATTAAACTATTTGTCACAAATTCAAAATCACTGCTACCCATCTCAACACCGATTTCTTTATATCCTCCATAATAAGGACTTATGGTTAGTAACAGTTCATCAGATAAGTAGTGATTCCAAGCTACGCTAATCCCATCAAAGGAAGTGATACCAAGAACACTGCCATAAACCTCTTGCGGCGGGCGAGCCCAAACATAAGCTTGAGATACATAATAATATTCTGATGTTAAAAACAGAGGAAGTCTGAGTCGCCCGATTTTTGCTTCAATACTATTTGTGCTATAACTTAAATAAAGCCATTCCAATTCCAGCTCTGACCACTCATCTTTTGGTCTCTTAACCGCTTGCATTGATGCATTTATTTCATCTGTTAACGTATAATCCAACTGCAAGCCTAGTGTTGTATCACAATCAAAGCAGGTATCATCTGTAATTTCTCTATTAACGAATAGAGGTGATTCACTTGTTGCCTTAGCTATTGATGTAGAACCAAATCCACTCAATGTTAAATTGTCACTTATATCAATGCTCGCACTAGAGGGAAAACTATATACCCAAATCATAAATCCAATACTTATTATTATTTTTAACATTATTAATATTCCTTAGAAATAATGACATGTACATATGCACCTTTCGGTAATTGAGATAAAGGTGCATATCCAATACCATTAGGGTGTTGTTGTAGCCAATCAACCAATGCAGATATATCAGAAGTATCAATAGTATTCGGTTGCTTTGCCTTTCCAGAAAAGGCCAAACTGGCCCAATATCCGTTCACTTGAGATAAGGTTTGTCCTAATAAAGCATCATAAAATTCCTTCTTCTCTATCGCATTATCCGGCCAATCAGAAAGCTGAATTTTGTTCTTTCCTATCGATTTTATTTTCCCACGATAAATCATTCTGGCCTTACTTTTACTAAATGTGTCATAGGCATCATGCATTGAAAAAATAGCGTAGGGTTCCGTACTTTCAGTTGAGTATACTGAAGGCATATAGAAAAAATATAGTAAAATCAACGCATAAAATAAATAAACCGACTTATTTTTTTCCAAAAAAATCACGTAAATCACTACCCTTTTAGATTTAATATCCTATGCTAATTAATATAGGTCAATATGGATGACTTTTTCCAACAAGGATTATGTTTTATGTCATTAATGAATCAGTTTTCAGTAAAATCAAGGCTACTTACTTTAGTCATTCTTCCTCTAATTATATTGTGTGGACTTTCTGTAAAAGAGATAAATACACAACGACTGAATTTAAATACCCTCAATACATTAAACGAACGCTTACTCTTAAATGAAACTATCTCTAGTTATGTTACCGCTATGCATAATCTTCGTTTAAATGCTTTATATTCCAATAATAATGATGTAGAAAAGTCATCATCAAAAATTACTCTTAACCTTTTACTTTCACAAATTGATAGAGTAAATAAGCCCGACCTCTATAATGCAGTTAATGAGCTTATCGAAGTTAACGCTGAAATAAATAATTTTACTTCTATTGATATAGAGGAATGGTCCAATTGGATTTCAGATGTATTAAATAGAGTATATTTACTCGAAAATAAACAACTCTTGTTAA
Organism: Aliivibrio sp. S3MY1; assembly: GCF_028765575.1. GTDB lineage: Bacteria > Pseudomonadota > Gammaproteobacteria > Enterobacterales > Vibrionaceae > Aliivibrio. The sequence continues at coordinate 274,806 of NZ_JARACO010000001.1, forward strand.
CGCCATCAGAAATTATCAATCAAAAACAACAGATTATTTTACAGTTGCAATGGCTAAGCTTTTGGGCCACAAAAGAGAACTGGTATATTAACCTTGATCTAAATACACCTGAAACTCAATATCATGACGAACTTAACTCTCTCTTTTATCGTCAAGATCTATATATTGAGCAATTTATTTCCATGAATGCTAATGCAGCCGATATCGACCTACTATTAAAAACATTCAGTAATGATAGCTTTGCTTTAAGTATGAATTTTCGTAATGATGTAATAAGAGATAAAGCAAAAGACTACACAATTAATGAAATAAACTCTGGTACACAGGCGTTGAATCATCGCCTTTTACTCATTCAATCGGTTATACATCGAATAACAGCAGATCTTAAACAAGACCTTATAAATCAACTAAAAAAAATACATATTACAATATTAACGTTCATTAGCCTGCTCATTCTATCTCTTATCATTATCTCCTATCTTGGTATTTCTTTATCTAAACGTATCATTACTTACTTGAGGAATATAACTAAGACAATGGCACTGATAGAAAGAGAGCATGATTACACCATTCAAATTAAAGTCGATGGCAACGATGAATTATCTGTTTTCTCACGAAATCTCAACACCTTAGTATTTGAGAGAGCTCAAAATGAAGAAAAAATCATTTCAGCTAAAAATGAAGCTGAGCTAGCCAACCTTGCGAAAAGCTCTTTTTTAGCAAATATGTCTCATGAAATCAGAACTCCACTTAATGGCATCATTGGCATGTCGGGGATTCTCTCTGAAACAAAACTATCCCCCATCCAACATGATTATTTAAATACGATAGAAACCTCATCTCAGACATTGTTAATTCTAATTAATGATATTTTAGATATATCAAAAATTGAAGCCGGCAATCTAACCCTACATAAACATGAAACAAACTTAAGAGAGGTTATCTTTGATACGGTTTCGATTGGTATATCTAAAGCAACAGAAAAGAATCTTGATCTCGATATTAAACTTTCTCCTAATTTTCCAGATCATTTAATTCTTGATGATCATAGAATTAGACAAATTTTAATGAACTTAACCTCTAACGCCATTAAATTCACTCATAGAGGAAGCGTTACCATCAGCGCAGATTTTATTCCTACTGATAGAAATAATGGTTACATCAATATCGCGGTTGTAGATACTGGGATTGGTATAGAAAAAAGCGAACAAGAAAAAATATTTGAACCATTTACGCAAGAAGACAGTTCTATTACTCGTCAATATGGCGGAACGGGATTAGGGTTAGCCATTTCACGTCAACTCATTACTCTGATGGATAGTGAATTAATCGTAACGTCAGAAAAAGGGCAAGGTAGTACCTTTTCATTCTCGATTAAAACATCCATCGCCTCAGAAAAACGGCTACCATTAAATGAATTGAAGCATACATCTATTATTTTATTTGGTAATGACTGTCACTTTGAAGAGAAGGTTGCCAATGAATGCAATTATTATAATCTACCCAAAGTCATACGAGCAAATACCTCTGATGACATTGTTCTATTTGAGGGTGAAGAAGCTATCTTACTTTTCTGCGTTGATGAACGCATGGATATGAGCTGTAAAAATAGTCTAATAACTCTTCGCCAGCAGCATCAAGATATTCCAATTGTACTGATACAAAAACAAAAAAATAGAGCGACAAATTACGAATCTATCATTGATGGTTTAATTACCTATCCTTTGCTTGGCTACCGATTTACTAAAACATTAATTAACTCGTTAGTTTTCCACTCTGAAAACTCAAACCAAAAAGATGTGAATTTAATACACAAAATTATTAACGAATCTATAAATAGTCCAGAGGATAAACCAACCTCCGGAAGTCAAACACAAGAACATATTCTGATCGTTGAGGATAATCTAGTAAACCAGAAAGTTGCCTCGCTATTTTTAACCAGCTCAGGTTATACCTTCGAGATTGCCAACAACGGGCAAGAAGCTGTTGAAAAATTTACAGAAAACGAGTCCTATAATTTAATTTTAATGGATTGCATGATGCCAATCAAAGATGGATTCTCTGCCACAAAAGAAATAAGGGAAGTAGAACAAAAACAGAAAAGAAAAAAGACGCCTATCATTGCACTAACTGCCAGTGTCCTCGACCAAGATATTTCTAAATGCTATGAATCAGGTATGGATGATTACGTTGCAAAACCATTTAAGAAAGAAGTCTTACTAGAAAAAATAATGAAGATGAAGTAGGTTATAATAATGACTGTATTAAACAAAAATAAACTAAACACAAACAAATTTAATATATTGATTGTGGATGACTGTCAGGTCTCCTCTTTATACCTATCGAAGCTTTTATCTCAGTTAGGTTTTAACTCTATTGATCGTGTAAATTCTTATCAACAAGCGGTTAAATTTTGTTCTAAGAAGCATTACTCCCTGTTATTCATTGACTATCATTTAGAACAAGTCCTTAACGGTTCTGAGCTCTATGATTTACTAAAAGAAAAGGGGTTTATTCAAGCTTATACACGAGTAATTACAATATCAGGTGATCACACTACACAAACAGTATTAAGCACTCTTTCAAAAGGAAATGGAGACTATCTTTGTAAACCCGTAAGTAAATCCATTCTTAGTCATAAAGTAAATAACGCATATGATGAATATCAAATGTTTAAGAGTTTACATTCACCTAATAATACTCCAGACTTATCCGTTCAAAAAGAACAAGCGATTAAGTATGCAAAGATTAAAAATATCAATGAATTAGACCAGTTTTTATTCAATTTATTTCTTCCAAATGAAAAAGAAAAACTCCTAAAACTTTGCCTAAATCCTGAGTTTATTCATCGTCGTAACTACATTTTAACTCGATTACGACTTGAGTATGAGTTGAGCTTGACTCCCGTTACGAAAATCATCAACAACACAGAAAAACTATGTCTACAATATCCTCTATTTGTAGATGCCTTCGATTTACTCGTCGAACTGCAAATAGAACTGCACCACTTTGAAAATGCTCTTTTATCTGCCAGTTCTGCTTTAGATCTAACACCAAGCATTTCAGTTCGAGCTTTAGGCGTGTTAAAACTCGCTTTAACTTGTAATAACAAAAATTATTTTATTAAAGCCTCTCATCTATTGGCTAACCATTTACCAATTGCCAATCAAAATTGGTGTGTGTATATAGCTGAATGCTTTAATTACTACGATGAGTATATTCAACACTCCCAATCCGAATTCGATAAAAAACAGCTACTTCTTGAACAAAAAAACTTCGTTCGACGCTCTGAGTACCGCTTAACCTCAACACAGAAAAAACAGATGACTGTACTTTTTAGCTTTAGCGAATGTAAGCGTCTAATTAATAATAACGATATTATCAAAGCAAAACGAATGATGTTGAAATCCGTTCAACCATTCTTTGATAATTTACATCAACTTAACTCTGTTGTATTGGTTGAGTTACTGTATTTATTGTCATTTTGTGGAGAGCTTTGGTTACTTGAGAAAGTCAATGCCGTAATGAAAACTAAGCACCATTTTAATGATTACTGTATTGATGCTTTAAATCTTTTAAAACATGATAAAGAATTAAAAGAGTCTCTAGAGATACTTTCAAATACTCTTCAAGTTGCTGACAATTTACAAGATGAAAATATACAAACTAGGCAAGAGGTTTATAAAAAAGCATTAGTCCAATTTCCTTACTCTTCTGAACTCTGTATCGGTTTATTAGAATGTTATATTTTACTTAGTTTAGATAAGCCAGAAACGATCAGTATTTTAATTTCACTAGTTAATAACATGCCTTTATCTGAACATTTAATGAAAAGAAGGGACGCTGTACTCAAGGCTCTACACACCCACGAAGGGTATATTGAAGAGATCAGCACCGCTCACTTTGATGTAAATAATGACGATTCATATCAACTAAAAGACACCACATTGCTTAATTTATCACGTAGAGCTGCTCATAACTTACTCAGTTAATAGGGGCAACTGACTATACTAGTCAAGCTAGTTAAATTACGTGTTTATTCAATACATGGTAGAATTCTTCTGGTTTGATAGGTTTTGTTATGACATCATTTTGTCCACACTCGATCAACTCTCGTCTTACTTCATTAAATGCATCAGCAGTACAACCAATAATAACGGTGTCTTTCTTGCTATCAGAAAGTTTGCGAATAGCTAACGTTGCTTCTTTTCCGTCCATTAGCGGCATATGGTAATCCATCAAAACTGCATCATATTGATTCTCTTTTACCGCTTGTACTGCGGTCCTACCATCATGAGCAACATCAAACTCATGGCCTGCCAATTTTAAATACTTTGAAAAAATTAGTACATTCACTTTATTATCATCAACAATAAGTAATTTTAAAGGTCGGGCAAATTCAATGTGACTTGGAACTTCATCTAATTGTCGATTATTTGAAGGTTCAACAGTAAGCTGAAGAACAACCTTAAACAGACTTCCTTCTCCTTCTACACTTTCGACTAAGATGGTTCCTCCCATCGCATCTAATAACCTTTTAACTATCGTTAGCCCTAAACCTGAACCACCAAATCGTCGTGTAATTGAAGATTCAGCTTGAGAAAACTGCTCAAATATTTGTTGTTGTTTACTCGCTGCAATCCCTATTCCTGTATCGGCTACAGTAATGCTTATTTCTGCTTTATCACCTAGCCTTTTAGTTACATAAGTTATTGTCACATCACCTTGTTGTGTGAATTTAACTGCGTTTGTAATTAAATTTTTTACTATTTGCATTAAACGCGTCATATCACCAACAACCCATTCAACTGCATTTTCATCAGGTTTAAAAAATAACTTAACCTCTGTATTATTTAATAATGGTTGATGGAGTAGGCACTCTTTTTCTAGAGACCTAAGTAGATTAAATGGCATATATTCCAAATTGATTTTATTGGCTTCAATTTTTGAAATATCTAACACATCATTTAGAATAGCTAGTAGGTACTCACTAGAGATAAGTAATTGATTTACATTATCTAATTGTTCTTTTTCTTTTAATGCCAATTTTAGTAATTGTGCACTTCCCATAATGGCATTCATTGGGGTTCTAATCTCATGACTCATGGCTGCGACAAAATTACTTTTTGCCTCATTAGCATTTTCTGCTCGCTCTTTCTGTACTTTTAATCGTTTTTCACTCTCGGTTAAACTCTGACTTTTTTCAATAATCTCTATCACTAATTTGCTCAACGAATGATTAAATTGCCCTATTTCATCATGACTGTGATTTTGAAACTGTATATGCAAGTCTCCACTCGCGACCTGCTCTACGTTACATCGCAATTGATTTAAAGGAATAAATATAAGGTAATAAATAATAAACAGAGTAAATCCTGTAAATAATAGATAAACCAATATCACCCCAATATAAATAGGTAAAACAGAAGCATTAACCATATCTATTACATTTTTCATGCTTAAAGATAAGTGAATAACCGCTAACTCATCCTCTTTTATTTTAATTGAATATGTAATGGTTTCGTCGATAGTATTAGCTAATTCATCTATCTCTAAGGGAAACAGCCGTGTCCCATCAGTCTTATTCACAACTAAGCCCAACCAGTGCTGATTCTCTAAAAGTACCGTTTCAAGAGTCATAAAAAGCACGGCAAGATCTTGAGTAATAATATTACCCTCAATAGCATTACTCAATATTGCAAGTTTAGCGGTTTCAAACTGTACGAACTGCTCACGCTGCTCTTCAAGAAGGGCTGGAGCCCAGATAAAATGCAACCACAATAAAGCTAATACTAAAATACTAGAGTATAACGTGATGAATTTAGTAATAATCTTCACAGGTTATCTCTCTATAAACTGCTCTAGATTAAGCATTTTAAGATTATCATAATCAGATAGCTCAGCAGCTTCTACACCACGCATAGGAATTTTACTCAGCTTGTTTTTTCCAGATTCAGAGCTAAACATGCCTTTAAAAGCATCATAAAAAACTTGACGTTGTTCTATAACTCTTGGGTGGAGTGCAATAGGATGCGGTGCTACTTTTGACGTTTGATATAAAATAGTTAATTTATCTTGTATGCTCTGTTTTTGTTGCTTCAATGAATGAACAACCCCACCACCAGCTCTACTTACACCTAATACTGTATTGAGATAAGCTGATGAATGACTGTGGACATACACAGGCGTAAACTCTATATTTTTGCGAGTCAACTCCGCTCTAGTCATTAATGAAGCTCCAAGCGCATTAGGTGCAGGGAAAGCTATTTCTTGATTATTAAGCTGCTCAATAGAGGTTATTCCTGATTCTTTCGAAACGACCAATATCCCTGATAATAAACGTGTTGAATCTTTAATAATCGGCAAATAACCATTTTCATCATTAGCCATGAGTAAGTGATATGGATTTAAATAAACAATATCATAAACTTCATTTGCCAACTCTTTTTCGAAACTCGGAATATCAATAGCCTGTTGTAGCTTCAACTCAAGACCAGTTCGATATGATAACTCATCGATCACTGGCTGCCATATCTCACGAATTTTATGACTTTCAAATTGAGGCACTACTCCGACTATTAACGTCTTTTTAGCTAACACCATGGTACTGAATAAAAGACAGGCCGCTAATATCATTATTCTCATTATTTAATCCCTTTATTACTTCTATCCATATTTACTAAGTATAGGATCTAGAACTTATAATTTCAGATTTGAAAGCATATTCTTTTTAAATAAAAGCGGGGTTATAATCTAAAAAGCTATTTCAATTAAAGCCATATATTCATTCCATGCAAGCGGCTCTCCATCAATAGCAAACTCTTTCTGTAACGGCTGACATCCATCGTATGACCATCTTGAGTACAAGATAAGCACAGATAGCCATCAACATCAAAAAACATACCAACACTAACTCGATGATTATAAGTGTTTTTTCGTTTTCTTATTATTTAATTATGAAAATGCATTTCATTTTGAATATCAGACTAAATACTAATCTCCTTTCTTTATTAAGCGATATTCCTCCAGACATTTTTGATTTATCCCTCTATTTTTCCATATTAATTAATTCTTATTACTATTATTTATTCATTACCAACTTCTCATTATGCAAACTGCATTGCAATTTGAGAATCAACTCTACTATCGCAATTAAAAAACACACAAATACCGATAAGTGAATGATTATATTTATAAAAAAAAGTGGCACAGTTACTGCTCTAATCATAATACAAACACAAAAGGATATTTCCTTAGGAGCTGATTATGGAACTACATCAATTTGAATCAAATACTGAAACTCTTATTTTAGCCGTTCAAGGTGATATGGATGCCATTGGTTGCCGAGATATTCAACCAACAATTGACGAAGTACTTCAACAAGAACACTACCAAGTACAAATCGACCTTGCTCAAGTGGCTTTTCTTGATTCGTCAGGTATCGGCGCCATTGTTTATCTGTACAAACGTTTAATTGAAAAAGAACGCACCATGCAAATTCAAAATGCACACGGACAACCTTTGGAATTACTAAAGTTATTACGTATTGAAAATGCCATTCCAGTAAATAATACAACGCACTAGTCACTGTAAATAAACAATAAGACAGGGAGTATCATCATGAATAAACACCACTTATTCGTCCTTAGCTTAGGAATACTTGCACTGTCTGGTTGTTCTTCATTTGCAGAACCAGGAAGAGGCGGCGAAGCAGAGAACTATCCACAAGCGGCATTTTCTCCTGTGATGCCAGATCAACCCCTAGGCCCAGAGCATGGCTTACGGTTTGATTGGGAATTAGCCGCTCGTCATCTTGATATTCTCATTTTAGAAAAAGCAGAATGGTGCTTTCCTGCTACCGTTCATCAAGCCAAACAAAATGAAGCTCGAATAGCTCGTGAATTAGAAGGAGGCTTACAACTGGATGCCGCCAATGATTTAGTCATTCAACGTAACCTATTAAAACGTTTAGAACGACAGTTAGATTACGTAAAACGCCAAGAAACCTGCGCTCCACCCTCCGATTCGAACAACGGAAATTCAGATATTGAGTTAGCACAAACTATTTATGACTTACTAAACAGAGACAACCAATTTGCGTTTAATTCAGCCGAACTAAATCCAAAATATGTAGTGAATTTATCAGAAGCATCGCAACTTCTTAATAAGCATCAAGACTTCAAATTGTTAGTCACAGGCCATGCAGATGGCATGGGTGAAGAAGATTTTAACCAAGATCTTGCTCTTAATAGAGCCAAACAGGTAAAACGCTACTTAAGTATTTTTGGGTTATCTATTGATCGTATACACGTAGATTCTGTTGGCTCAAATGACCCATATCTAGCAGGCACAGAGCCTCACGTTAGACTAACCAACCGTCGAGTTACCATTGAGTTACTGCAATTAGATCAACCATTAATGTTAGAGAACAACCACTCAAATGGAGGAAATTAAAATGCGTATTTTCCAAATGATTTTATTCATTTTAGCGTTAAATACCTCTTTTTTAACGGTTGCTAATGATACTAACAATCATGTAAGAGTCGGTGATGTCATCTCAATAATGCTGCCGGGTGAAGACTCTCTAAATAAAAATTTTCACGTCGATAAGCAGGGACGCGTTATTTTACCTGAGGTAGGTCCTATTTTTGTGGCAGGAAAAACGGAAACCCAGATGGTATCTAGCATCACATTAAGTCTTAAAACCATATTACAAGATCTGACTAACCTTCAAGTCTTTATCAGTAAACGTCAGTTAATCATCAATATTCAAGGTTATGTAAAACAGCCAGGAGAATACACATTAACTGATGGAGACTCTGTTCAGCTCGCTCTTTATGCTGCTGGCGGTTTACGCTCTGGTGCGCAACTTAACCGTTTACAGTTACGTCGTTCAAATAAAGTCACTACCTTTAACTACAAAGCCTTTTTAGATTCAGGTAACCAATCTCTTCTGCCTACACTTCAATCATTGGATACCCTATTTATTCCAGCCTCTCCTATGGTAGGTAATATCGAGCAAGAATTTGACCCTGCAAAACTATCTCAAGCCGGTGATGCTGCGGATGGGAAAAAAGCCATCAAGGTATTTGGTGAGGTGAATTCACCGGGGACATTCTCATATAAATCAGGGACTAATCTGGTTGATGTTCTAATGAGAGCGGGGGGGGTTACTCGTTATGCCGGAGTAGAGCAAATTCGTGTGATATCTAAAAACCAACCCGCTCTATTTAATCTAAAGCTTTATTTAGATTCAGGAGATGACAGCCTATTGCCACCACTTGAAGTTGGATCAACCGTCTTTGTTCCTAAACAAGAAGAAGAAATTAAGTCAGGCTCAAACATGGTGTATGTCATGGGTGAAGTAGCAAAACCAGGTGCTTTTGAAGGAAAAAAAGGCGCCACTTTTATGGATATTTTAGCCAATGCCGGAGGCCCAACACGTTTTGCTGAATCTCGTCAGATCCGTGTAATAAAAGCCAACGGAGCTGTGATTAATTTTGATTTATCAGGGTATACCGAAGGAACGAATTATATGCGCCCCCCTGCAATTGCAGCTGGAGATGCTATCTTTGTTCCTGAAAAGACTGACATGAACGAAAAATCATGGTTAAAAATTGCGCCAAGCCGTGCCGTACGAGTACTAGGTGAAGTACAACACCCAGGCCGTATTGAATGGTCAGATGAAATGTCATTTCTTGATTTATTAGCGCATGTAGGCGGGCCAACATTACGCGGAGATACCACTCGAATTGAGATTGTCACCCCAGATGCCAGTGGAAAAAATCACGTTTATACCTTTAACCTAGATTCCTTTATTTCAAAAGGTAAACCGGATTCAGCACTGCCTACTATTCGTGCAGGAGCGACTATTCGAGTTCACGATTTACCACAAGATCCATCAGATAATAAATCACAATGGGTACGTCAAAGCTCTGATAGCTCAATTTATGTCTTTGGTCAGGTCAATGCCGCAGGTCGTTACCGCTTTACCAACGACATGCACTTTCTAGACATTCTTTCAGCAGCGGATGGGCCAACAATGGATGCGGATATTCATAACATCCGCATTACTCATCGAGATAAAAGCTACGCACGAGTCAGTAAATTGAATCTGGCTTTATATTTTGAAACTGGTGATGAATCTCTACTGCCAAAAGTAAAAACAGGCGACACCATTTACATCCCAGAAAAAAATCGTATTTGGGTTGATGAAAGTAAAGAGAGCACCATCCGTGTACTAGGTGCCATTAATAAACCCGGCCGTTACCGTTTTAATGATTCAATGACATTACTTGATCTATTAGCGGAAGCTGGCGGACCAAGTGATGTCGCTTATCTTGAAAAGATCAGTGTTGTAAATCACGCATTGGATGAAGGGCAAGCAAGAACCTTTGATCTTGTTAAATTTAGCCGTACTGCTGACTTTAGAAGCATTCCCGTACTTAGAGCGGGTGATACCGTCTATATTCCAAATAAAGACGAAAGCACAATGGAACAAGTACGTGTTGTAATGAAAGATGTTTTTCAAGTCGTCGCAACCATCGCCTTAATAGGAGCACTATAATGAGAATTCCTTCGTGCCATATGGAAATAGAGCAGGTGTTTTTACAATTAGAAAAACACGAATGCCACTCACTGTGCATTACCTCAACGAACCCTGGTGAGGGGGTAAGCTCTCTTGCTCAAGCCTTAACCGAAAGGCATTTACTTGCGGGTTATCGCACACTTTTGGTTGATTTAAACTTACAAAACCCGAGTTTAACCGCCTTACCTTTAGAGAAAATTATTAATGATGATCAGGCGGAGACATCGCATTGCTTAAGTTATATTACGCATAATACTCAAGTCGTTCTTGGTGTTCCTGTGCCACAAAACAAAGCACAAACAGTAGAGCTACGTCAGCCCAAAAAGCTAAATCAGAAAATAAAAAAATGGCGTGAAGAGTTCGACAAAATCATCATCGACAGCTCTGCTCTCTCTCAATTAAATGCCAATAACATTCCAGCACAAAGTATTGCAGGCTGTTGTGATGGCACCATAATGGTGGTGCTATCCGGTCAAACATTACAGACCGAATTAAAAGAAGCCTTAAAATCGTTAGACAATCATCATGCAAACCTCATCGGTCACGTTTTTAATGATAAATACCAACCTCGACTAAAAAATGAAATTTGCAGAGAAATTGAGCGACTGCGCTTTCTTCCCAATGCAATAACTAGCAAACTAATCGCTTTTGTCCAAAATAATCGATTCTTATCTACCGTGGTGTAATGATGTCTGACGTTATTTTACTTTTTGAAAATACCCAACCAACCTCTCTAGGGTCAGTTCGAGTGCTGCGTCAATCACTGTCTAAAGTGCTTGATCAGTTAAATCTCCAACAAACATTCAAACACCAATGCCTACTTTGCTTTTCTGAATGGAGCACTAACCTTGTGCTTCATCCTAATAAGCCAAGTCAATACCTCACAGTCACCTTAAAAAAAACCAAAATCCATTGGCAACTGAGTGTCACAGATGATGGCGAACCTTGGGACCCAACCTTACAAGAAAAACAGAATGACATTGGTGATTTTTCATTAAAATGCAATGGTCGTGGTATTGATATCATTCAAAGCCAAACGAATGATATTAGCTACCACAGCACTGAAAAAGAAAATGTACTTACCATGCGATGGAGTCGCGAAGGAGAGCAAAGACGACCTCGCCTTCTTATCGTAGAAGATGACGCCATCCAATGTAAACTATACCAAGCTTACCTGCGCGAACAGTTTCATGTCGTGATTAAAACGAATGGGGAAGAAGCCCTAAATTTCCTCAAAAATGAAACGGTTGATTTGATAATTTCAGACATTCAAATGCCAAAAATGGGCGGGTTAGAGTTAAGGCAACGCTTAGAATCAGAAAAAACCTTATCTATCCCCTTCATATTTTTATCTCATCTACAAGATAACAATACCTTAATGGATGCCGCCGATCTTGGTATTGATGATTACCTAGAAAAACCGATTAAAAAAGAAACCTTAATCCGTTCAGTCTTGCGAGTTCTTGCTCGATTTAATCAGGTATATCGTTCACTTTCACAGCAAGTAAATCAAAAAATAACACACACGTTATTACCGCAAGTAACGCTTAATTCTTCCGACTGGAAATTAGCAATAAAACAAAAAAATACAGGGCATGGAGGCGGAGATTTTGTATTATCAATGAGTGACGAAAACACCACTCAATTGTTGTTGGCCGATGTTATGGGCCATGATGAAAGTGCTAAGTTTTTTGCTTACGCTTATGCCGGTTATATCCGAGGCCTAATGCAAAGCTCCCCCCTAACCCAACCTGCTCAATTGCTTTCTGTGTTGTCAGATAGCGCCTATAACGATCAACTGTTATCTCAAACTATGTTGACCAGTTGTTGTATCAGCCTAACAAATGGGCCCACAGTGAAAATGAGCAGTGCCGGACACCCAGCTCCGCTTCATATAAAAAAAACAGAACCAATACTCAAAACAAATCTCATTACCGTTCCAACCGAAGGGATCTTGCTTGGTTTACTGCCTCACACCCAATACCAAGAAACAGAGGTAACCCTACAAAAAGGTGAACGACTTGCTCTATTTACCGATGGATTATTTGAATCAGGAAACTCAATATCAGAGCGTCAAACACTAGAACAATCAATTAAAGAACAGCTTATTAATACGATTAATTTACCTTTAGAAACGGCTATTGAAACCGTAATGCAGACTTTCGATTCACTTGCAGGTACACCACCAAACGATGACGCTTTATTACTTATCATTGAAAAGCAATAAAATATGTGACCAATGTAAATACATAAAGCCAAGGAGTTTATTATGACATTCAGACTAAAAACCATCATTAGTATTACAATTATTCAGAGTCTTATGTTACTGGTATTAGTCTTCAGCTCTGTAACGTTTCTTTCGGATTCTAGCGAACAACAATTGATCTCAAGATCAGCAGCTACTCTACATATGTTCACCAAAGCAATAAAAGAGCCCTTACATTCAGGTGATAAGACAGTCATAACAACCTTAATGAATGATCTCATCGCGCTTGGCAACATTTGTTATGTGAAAATATACGACGCCAAAGGAACCCTTATTACACAAGGGGGGCCTAAGTTACATGAGATCCCAAATCCCGATAGTCCGATATTGCATAACGCCTCAGACGGCAGCTATGATATCCAAACCATCATCAAAAATGGAACAAGCTCACTTGGTAAAGTAGACGTTGGGTTTGGTACTCATGGAATGAACTCCTTTTTAGATAAATCAAAATCGTGGATATATGCTATCGCTTCAATCGAATTAATCTTTATTATTGGACTCTCCTTCTTATTGGGGAATATGTTAACTCGTAATTTAAATAAATTAAAAATTGCGGTTAATACAGTAAAAGAAAAAGGCCCAGGGACACAAGTTAATATTGAATCAAGTGGGGATTTAGAAGAAGTGGCACAAGCCTTCAACTCCATGTCTTATAGCCTTGAGCAAAATTATCATGACTTAAAACAAGCACGTAAAGAAGCCGAAGCCGCAAATGAAAGTAAGAGCCGATTTTTAGCATCAATGAGCCATGAGATCCGAACACCAATGAATGCCGTTCTAGGCATATTAGCTATCTTAAAAGATAATCAATTAAAGCCAACCCAGCGTGAACTTGTAGAAACCGCGACCGATTCTAGTGAGCTGTTATTATCTATCATCAATGATATTTTGGATTTCTCTCGAATGGAAGCCAATACCTTTTATCTAAATAATAAAACATTTAATCTTCATGAATGTGTGCAACATGCTCTTCACAGCTTTCAAGCTCAAGCCGATAAAAAACAACTCAAATTAACCTTATCACTACCAAATAGTGTTCCTGAATATGTTAGCGGGGACATCAATCGCTTACGCCAAATCATGCTTAACCTTATTGGGAACAGCTTAAAATTCACCAATAACGGCAGCATTATTGTCTCTATCGAGATTCATCCAATCGATGGCAGATTGCAACTAAATTGTACAGTTAAAGATTCTGGTATTGGTATTAAAACTGAACAACTAGATAACTTATTTGAAGAATTTACGATGGCTGATAATGGTTTTTCTCGCTCGCATGAGGGGTCTGGTCTAGGGCTTGCAATCACTAAGCGCCTTGTAAACATGATGGATGGCGATATAAAAGTAAAAAGTGAATATAAAAAAGGCAGTGAATTTACCTTTACTATCATGCTTGATCTCTCAACAGCTGAAGAGATTGAAATCATAGAAGCACATAAACAAGCCATCAGCATTCCGACACTAAAAGTAGCAAATAAAGAAGCACACTTACTTGTAGTCGAAGATAACCATGCCAACCAAATCGTGATTAAAAATACCCTTCACTTTGCTGGATATGATATTGATATCGCCAGCAATGGTGAAGACGCTATCTCGATGGTCAAAGAGACATCATATGACCTTATTTTTATGGATATTTCAATGCCAGGGATGGATGGAATAGAAACAACAAAAAATATCCGTTCACTCTCGAAAAAGCACCAATATTTACCTATTATTGCATTAACAGCTCATGCTCTCACTGGTGATAAGGAGCGCTTTATTGAAGCGGGAATGACAGATTATTTGTCAAAACCATTTAATAGAACCAAACTATTAGAATGCATTAATCAGTATTTATCACCCACTGAGTATGACTTAACAGAAAAAGGAATTACTGTGAAAAATGGAGAAAATAAGATCGATAATCAAAAACCACAATACATTGATGAAGAAATTATCCAGCAAATAATTCGAGATACCGATGCCAGTGTTATGCCAGAGTTAATTGAGTTCTATATTATAGAGTCAAAAGTAAGAGTGGAAACCATAAGCAAAGCAGGAAAAGAAAAAGATCTCTACGCTCTCGAATTTGAAGCTCATACACTAGGAAGTAGTGCGCTAACTCTCGGAAACATTGCCTTATCTGCCATTTCACGAGAGATTGAGCTACATTGTATACAACAACAGTTTGATGAAGCCTTTGAAAAATCAGCGCTATTACCTGATATCGCCATGAACTCTTTTTTAGCACTAGAAGAACGAAACGCGCAAGGCTTCACAAAATAAAATGAAAATAACAGTACAATCTAATACATTAAACTATTATAGAATTGCTAAGTAAAACAGGATGTTGCTTATGCTACAAAAAGTACTATTAGTTGAAGACTCAACCTCTCTGGCTATTCTCTATAAACAGTACGTGAAAGATGAACCTTACGACTTCTTTCATGTAACTACTGGAGGAGAGGCCATCGAGTTTATGAAAAAGAATCCACCACAACTGGCAATTCTAGATCTAAAATTGCCAGATATGTCAGGGCAAGATGTACTTGCATGGATGAAAGAAAATCAATTACCAACCGCCGTGATTGTAGCAACTGCACACGGTACTATTAACATTGCGGTTAATTTACTGCAAAGCGGTGCCGATGATTTTATTGAAAAACCCATTCAAGCAGAACGATTGAAAACGTCAATTCGTAACCATCTTAAACGAGCAAAACTTGAAGGTTTAGTCGAAGATCTACAAAACACATTTAACCGGAAAAAATATCAAGGTTTTATTGGTTCAAGTCTTCCTATGCAAGCGGTTTATAAAATTATCGATGCGGTTGCCCCTACCACTGCGAGTGTGTTCATTTATGGTGAAAGTGGTACAGGTAAAGAAGTATGCGCTGAAGCAATTCACTATCAAAGCAAACGCCACAATAAACCTTTTGTTGCCATTAACTGTGGCGCTATTCCCCGAGATTTAATGGAAAGTGAAATATTCGGTCATGTTAAAGGAGCATTCACAGGCGCAACAACAGATCGAAAAGGCGCAGCTATGCTTGCCAATGGCGGAACTCTATTTTTAGATGAGTTATGTGAGATGGAATTAGAAATGCAGAAGAAATTACTGCGTTTTTTACAAACAGGCCGCTTTACACCGCTAGGAGGAAGCAAAGAACTCAGTACTGATTTACGTATTATTTGTGCGACTAATCGAGATCCATTAACCGAGGTAAATGAAGGGCGATTTAGAGAAGATTTATACTATCGAGTGCATGTAGTTCCAATTCAAATGCCACCACTTCGTGAACGTGGAACAGACATCATTGATATTGCCGCCTTCTTCTTAAAGAAATACGCCAAAGAAGATAATAAAAAATTCATCGCCATAAAACGGGATGTTGAGTTAATACTTTGCAACTACTCTTGGCCTGGCAATGTGCGTCAACTGCAAAATATTATTCGTAATGTGGTTGTTCTGCATAACGAAACACACGTAATGATAGAACATCTTCCACCGCCGTTGAATCAACCATTATCAAAACCCACGATAAAACCACCGCTAACGAGTTCTCAACAATCAGTGAAAAAACAACCACCTCAACTAGGCCCTGAGAAAGCAGTCGATACTCAACCATTTGATTCCGTTGATACTCCTAATTCTGTGCAACATGACGCGATAAATACCAATTCAATTCGTCCAATGGCAGATATAGAAAGAGAAGTTATTCAAAATGCCATTGATCACTGTGATGGTAATGTCCTTAATGCCGCAGTATTACTTGAGCTAAGTCCATCAACTTTATATAGAAAAAAACAAGCGTGGGAAGCTTATGAAGAGTCAGATTCATAAACAAGAAAATGATGTCTGGTTACTCTTTGATAGTCGAGATGTGGGGGGGATCGAAACCCACATCTTGCAACTTGCACAGGGGCTAAAGCAATTTCAACGTTCGGTACAGGTTATCTTTCTCTGTAAATATGAACAAAACCACCCGCTCACCATCGCACTAAACAATGCGAATATTTCGTATCGTTTTTTAGATGGTACCTTACGTGATCTTTTAGATTACACTAGGCATCATCGCCCTCGCGTTATCCATTCGCATGGTTACAAGGCCGCAATATATTCTCGATTACTGCGCTTATCCTTACTGACATCTCAAAGAAAAATACGATTTATTAATACCTTTCATGCCGGTGAAATAGGCAAAGGAAAACTGGCTTTGTATGACATAATTGATCGATGGAGCGCTCTATTTAGTCATCATAATTTTGCAGTAAGCGAGCGAATTAACCAACGAATACCGAGTCAGACTACCGTTTTAAATAACTTTATTGATACCACAAATTTAAGATCATCGACTGGAGAGCAAATTGCTTTTGTTGGTCGTTTAAGTCATGAAAAAGCCCCTGACCGATTCATTAAATTAGCAAAACAACACCCTAGCAACTCTTTTCATCTTTATGGTTCAGGTCCAATGGAGCAAGAACTCATCAAGCAACTCCCATGCAATGTTGTTTTCCATGGCCAGCAAAATTCAATGGAAACCATTTGGAATGAAATTGGCTTACTGATTATCAGCTCTCGCTACGAAGGACTACCCATAACGGCATTAGAGGCAATGGGAAGAGGCATACCCGTAATATCAACCCCTGTGGGTAATATAAGTAAACTCATACAGTCAGAAAGAAATGGATGGATTGTTAAGCCAGAAGACTTATCTCAAACGATCTCTCACTGGCTTGAGTTATCACCTATTAATAAAATAGAAATTCAACAAGCTGCACAAAAAACCATTCAAGATCAATTCTCTACCAAAACGATTGTACCTATAGTATTAAAGGCTTACGGAATATAACCCCTCACTTTTTCCTCTCTAAATCCTCTTCTCAAATTGAAAACTCTTATTCTCAATTTGAGAAACATTCACCTACATTTAAATATTAACCTTTAATATCAAATAGATAGCAACAACCGCAATCTGGCACTGCCTTTGCTCTATCTCTTATATCAAGAGAAATGCAAGGAAGGTGTGCGATGTCTAAGAAAACAAAAACAACCTTACTGTTTGTTCATTATGGTGATGATTGGATCCGTGGTTCTGAAGTCTGCTTAATCAATCTAATTAAAAGCATTAATCACCAGAAATATAACTGCATTTTATGGTGTAACCAACAGCGTCTTGTTGATAAAGTACAAAAACAATTAAGTGCGAGTTATGTAACTCCCTTTACTTTATTACTTGGATGGCAAGCCCCTCGTTTCTCTTTCTTAAATTGGCACGATTTCTACCAACAAGGAAAAGAGATAATTAAGCACCATCAGGTCGACTTGATTCACTGTAATAGCGCAGCGCCATGCCAGTGGATGAATATGGTCGCTCGTCATACTAAAACGCCATTAGTTACCCACCTTCACACTCAATATCCATTGCGTGATCGCTTAAGTTTAGGCATTCATCTTAGCCCTAAATTGGTAACCGTCAGCAATGCGATTGGTCAAAGTTTATTACAAGATGGTTATGATAAAAATGGAATAACAATAATCCCTAATGGCATAAATACAAACAAGCTAAATACTCAACAACCCACATTATTACGTGACCAATTAAATATTGATAAGAGCGCCTTTGTTCTGGCAACCTCAGGTTCACTAATCCATAGGAAAGGTGTTGATTTAATTATTGAAAGCCTAAATAAAATTGATGCTACCATGCTTAACATCCATCTCGTTATTATTGGCGAAGGGGAAGAAAGAGCCCAACTTGAACATCAAGCAAAACAACTGAATTTAAGCAACAATGTGCATTTTTTAGGAGAACAATGCAATGTTGTCGGCCTATTAAAAAGCAACATTAACGCCTACATAAGTGGAGCAAGAGATGAAGCCTTTGGTTTAGCATTAATCGAGGCCTCACTAGCTCAATTACCCGTGATTGCCCCTATGGTTGGTGGCATTCCAGAGGTGATCAGCCACTATGAAACAGGATTACTAACCCAACCAGAAGACAGTGATTCTTTTGCCAAAGCAATTATGGTGTTTATTCATAATCCTCACCTTGCTGAAGAGATGGGCAGAAAAGGAAAAGAAACCGTTTACCGCTATTTCTCTCTCTCACAATACACCAAACAATTTGAAGCTGTGTATGAGCAGCAACTAAGCACAACAGCAACTACCCCCTATGCGCGCCCATTAACACAAGCGATTCACCCTGTATTTTCAAATCTAGCTTACATATCTAACCTGTTAATTAATAAGCTTTTTTCTTCAAATTCTAAAGTTATTCCAAAACAAGGAGGAAAATCATGAATAAATCTAATCATATTTTAGTCCTTGACCCAATAACCTATTCGGGAGGTTCAAAAATTGCCACCCGTGAAATGTTGGATTTGCTTAATCGTAAAAATAACCGCGTAACAATTCTAACCGCTAATCCAAGCTCTTGGTTACTACGAAATGTAGAAATAATTAAGATGTCCCACCCTAACTGGCTACCCGTTTCAGAATATGGAAAAAGCTATTGGACTAGACAGCTCTATTTTTGTTTTTGGTTATTTTATGCGCGACTTTTTTACGGAAAAATTGATGTCGCCGTTGGTGCATCTGGCCCAGGGATTGATATGCCTATTTATATAATGAAGTGTTTTTTAGGGTATCAAATTACTCAATTGATCCATGGTCCAGTAGGGTTATCTCGCTCCATTGGATTATGCCTCTGTCACGCTGAACACGTTTTCTATCTTCAAAGTACTTACCCCTCTTTGCTTACCGCACTTAAACAAGTATGGCGAAAAGATGAGTTATCAGTACAAACAGCGAAACAAGAACAACTTTTTGCTACTCACCACTTTGAATCGTTTGTTAATGGGATAGCTAAAAAAAACCGCCCAAGTGCATGCCAATATCAATCACCAAGTTTATTTTGGGCCGCTTCACTATTGAAATGGAAGGGGTTAGATTTACTGTTAGAAACAACCGAAAACATTCCTACGGATGAACGAATTCCAACAAATATCTGTTATTTGACACCTGAAAACAATGTGCTACCTACTACACGAGCACCTAGGCTGATAGAAAGCATTACTTGGCATCACCAACCATCTAATTTAGATACATTACGTGCTCAGGCTAATATTTTTGTATCAACTAGCCATCAAGAACCTTTTGGGCTCTCTATCTTAGAGGCATTAATGGCAGGAATGTGCGTGATCATCCCCTCAGATGGTGCGTTTTGGGATTTAGTATTAACCCATAATAAAAACTGCCTTAAATACCAACCTAATGACATAAGTTCACTGCAACTTCGCATCTCACAGGCAGGTAGCGATCTCAATCTGATCACCCAATTAGGTCAATCTGGTGCTCATTTGTCTCAAGGTTACCAAGCTGAGAAATGCTACTTATCAATTAAATTTGCAATGGAAAAGCGTCCTTTAGCAGCATTAGCTTTAAATGAGGTGAAGCAATGAAATTATGTCCTTTGTCACCGACATTAAAAAACATGGCTCTTTATGGCAGTAGTATTGTATTAATGAAGGGCGTTTCTCTTTTCATGCTGCCTTTTATTGCTAACCATATTTCCCAGCATGAACTTGGACGCTTAGAGCTATTATCTACTTTTGCAATGATTTTAAGTGTTGTTCTTGGTTTTTCATTACATGAAGCCCTATATCGATTTGCAGGTACAGAACAAGATCCACATAAAAAACGAAGAATTACGGGTGAAATTTTCACATTAACCATGATAGTTGGCGCAATATCACTCCCTATTATCTGGATATTAAGTCCATTTTTCAGTGAATGGAAACCAGAATATGCCAATACAATTGAATTAGAGTTGTTATTAATGCCATTGGCTTTTGAGGGCATGATTGCTGTCGTTCTAGCCTCACTTAGAATGCGAGAAAAAGCCAAATTATTCTTCTACCTGACGACTGGTCGTGCCTTATTGCAAGCATTACTAACTGTGGTTGTTCTTTATCAAGGTTATGGCATTACGGCCATTCTTCTGGCTGGATTTATGAGTGCAGCCTTGCAAATATTTGCATTGGTTTATCTACAAACTAAACAAAATAAGAAAGTACGTGGTACCGGTTTTATCTTTAATAAAGAAATCACCTCCCTTTGTATTCCTTATTGTTTACCTCTTATGACCAGTGGCTTAGTCGCTTTTGGGCTTAATGGATTTGAGCGCTGGGTATTAGCCGAAAACACCTCTCTTTCTGATTTGGCTCTTTATGCCGTCGCTCTTAAATTCGCTTTAGCCTTAACATTACTAATGCAACCATTCTGCATGTGGTGGATGCCCAAGCGCTTTGATTATTTACAATCACAAGGCAAAGAAATCACAGCTAAAATGACTCAAAGTAGTCTCGTTCTATTATGCGGGCTCACTATTCTTATCTGTTACCTCGCTCCTCTACTAATTGAGTGGTTAATGCCAGCAAGTTATCAACAAGCCAAAACCATCGCTATTGCCTTGATCATCGTTTCTGCAATTAAAGAATTAAATGAATTAATCAACCTTGGTGCATTAGCAGAGAAACAGACTAAAAAATTATTATGGATTAACAGTTTTGCCACAGGGCTTGGCATGATTGCTATTCTAGTTCTTACACCTATTTACGGCATGAGTGGCGTTATTAGCTCCCTAATCTTAGCTCAAACGATACGAGTAATACTCACCTTTATACTCTCTCAAAGCGCTCATCCATTACCTTACTCGTTAGGAAAATTAAGCATACTATTACTCATTACCAGTGTATCCATTGCGCTAAGTCTTTCTTCATTTTCTGTTGGTATTCAATTAATGATGGCGGCACTCTGCACCACATCTGTCGTCATTTTAGCTTCGCAATTACAATTGGTCACTCTACCTAAAAGTGAACAAGGCGAGAAATGCCTATGAATATGAATAACGCATCACTTCAATCAAAAACGTTGCAATGGTTTACAGCAATTGCCTGCTCATTATTTATAGGAGGAATATGGCACTTTTATCCTCATCCTTCTTGGATTATAAGTTTAAGTGTCCTTTCACTTGCTGCACTTTATACCCTTAATCGTCCATTTATTATTGTGCTATTTTTTGTGATTTTTTCTTTTTTCCGCATACATGAAGTTTTTCCACAGCTTTATTCTTTAAAAATTCCATTATTCCTCTCACTCGGATCACTCACAGCTCTTATCTGGCAAGTGGGGATCACTCGTCAAATTAAACTATTTTGGTGTAAAGAGTTCACTTTTCTTACTCTTTTCCTAGTAATAGTCATTGTTGGTGTCATATTTTCTAGTAACCGCCTTCTTGCCATTGAGTATTTCAAAAACATTTACTGGAAAATAATATTAATGACATTTGCCATTGCCATATTAGTAAGAACACCACAACAAATCGCATTCACCTTAAAAGCTATCACCATTGCAGGAGCATTAGTTGGTATCGTTGCTATTCAAAACAAACTTGGAGGTATTGGGCTAATTGAGGGAACTCGTGTCACTATTGGACGAGAGTTTGGCTCTATGCTTGGTGATCCCAATGACTTAGCCTTAGTACTTATGTTTCCCATCTCATTTGCTGTTGCTTTATTGGTTACTCACCAATTGCCTTGGCACCATCGTATGATTGGCTTTATCGCTATCCCTATTCTATTTTGGGCCGTCATCGCAACGCAAAGTAGAGGTGGATTACTAGGTATGATCGCAGTCTTTGGGATCTACGGATTACAAAGAATCAAATCAAAAGTGCTATTAATGACGATAGCCGTGATGGCTAGTGGGGCTTTATTTGTGGTTGCAGGGATCTCAGAGAGAGTATCAGGAGGCGCTGCAGAAGCTGGGATTGATGCATCTGCAATGGGACGTTTATACGCATGGGAAGCCGCTTTTAAAATGGCGGTAAACAATCCTATCACTGGCGTCGGGTTAGATAATTTTTATTCCAATTACTTTTATTACAGCCCTCATTGGGATGGCTTAAATCATGCGGTTCATAGTACTTGGTTTGGCGTACTTGCTGAAACAGGCTTTCTTGGACTTAGCGTTTTTATCTCTTTAATCGTCGTACTTATTAAAAGTGCCAATCGTACTTTAACATCAGTAAAAGCGGTAAAAGATGAAATAAATCCAGCCATTTACGCCAGTGCTCAAGCTATATTTGCAGGTTTAATTGGAACTATTGTATCTGGAACCTTTTTAACCCAAGGTTTTAATTGGCCGATTTATATTTTAGCCGCCTTAGTGGTTGCAGTGACTAAAACCTGTGAGATTGCGCTCAATGAAATAGAGATAGATACGAGAAAAAGCGAAATTCAAAACGATTCTCAAAACGATTCTCAAAATGAGAAAAACCAATAAGTTAAAAATACAAAACTATAATACATTGAAAAACAAATGGAAAATAATTGGCACAATCCATGAAATACTCTTTATAAAGCGTTATCAAAAAAGGAATGCCATGATGAGTACATTATCTGTCTATCGCCTAAAGCAATGGCTAAAAAATGGTGAAAGCCCATTAGCAACAACGCTATTTCACATTGCTAAAACCATTCGTCACTTTGAGCTACCAACACCTCAAATTCTTAATAAACTCTTTTATGGTCTACATAAAATCATTATTACTCAATGGCAAGCTTTCACTCATCTTGTATTTTATGTTCCTGCATTTAAAGGGCGATTAAATAGCTATGGTAAACGCACACGGCTATACGGCGGCTTACCTTTTTTTAGCGGCCCACTGACGATGAGCATAGGTAATGATTGTCGCATTTCAGGGCAAACCACCTTTAGCGGTCGCACAAACTCAGCGAACCCCACTCTCTCCGTAGGTGATAATGTCGATATTTGTTGGCAAACCACCATTGCAGTTGGCAATAAAGTTGTGATTGGCGATAACGTACGTATTGCAGGACAAGGCTTCCTATGTGGTTATCCTGGCCATCCTATTGAACCAACCGACCGCGCACAAGGTAAGGCAGACTTAGACAGCCAAGTCGGGGACATTATTTTAGAAAAAGACGTCTGGCTAGGCTCTCGAGTGAGCATCATTGGTAATGTGACGGTTGGTGAAGGCACCATTGTTGCCTCTGGCAGCGTAGTAACTAAAAGTCTTCCTTCGTTTGTGTTGGCTGGAGGAAATCCTGCAAAAGTCATTAAACCTCTAGAGATAAATACAGCAACCAGCAGCAGAGAGGACATTGATTATGAGGCATGATCTTATCGTTTTTGGTGAAGATTGGGGCGGTTTACCCTCTAGCACCCAACATTTAATTAAACAGCTGTCACTGACTCGTAAAGTGATTTGGGTAAACTCCATTGGATTACGCCAACCTAATTGGTCTTTACATGATATTAAGCGTGTGTGGACGAAGCTGACACAATCAACCATAAGCGCTGAAGAAAGCACTCACTTCGCGCCTTTTCTAACGGTTAATATCAAAACTATTCCAGCGCCAAAAGGAATATTTGCTCGATGGATAGCCAAACAATTAATCGTTAGCCAATTAAAGCCCCTCATAAAAAAGGCACAGCTGAACCACCCTATTTTATGGACCTCGCTACCGACTGTCGCAGATGTTTGCGGCAGCTTAGGGGAATCGAGCATTGTGTATTATTGCGGAGATGATTTTGGCGCTCTGGCTGGTGTTGATCACCAGGTTATTCTTCAACATGAGCAAAAACTCATACAAAAATCAGACCTGATTCTCGCAGCTAGCCTAACACTATGCCATAAATTTCCTGAAGAAAAAGTACAATTATTACCTCATGGTGTCGATTTTACTTTATTTAACCAACCCGTTTTTAGAGCAAAGGATTTACCTAACGATGGCAGGCCTATTGCTGGATTTTATGGCAGTTTATCCAAATGGCTCGACTATGAGTTAATTAATCAAATCACTGAGATCAATCCAGATTGGCACTTTGTTTTTATTGGACAAAATGAATTAACTTATAACCCAATAACACTACGTGACAATGTACATCTTATGGGAGCAAAACCTCATAGCCAATTACCACGTTACAGTCAGCATTGGCAAGTAAGTCTATTACCATTTATCGATAACGAGCAAATAAGAGCCTGTAACCCTCTTAAACTTTTGGAATATCTAGCAACAGGAACCCCCATTATCAGTACTGATTTTCCGGCGTTACATCCTTATAAATCAGCGATTCACACTGTAAATTCACTCGCCGAATTCAACTCAAGCTTAAACTCTATCCAACAAGAATGGCTAAGACATAATAAAGAAACACTTCATAAACGAAAGCAGCAACACACGAAACTCATCAAGTCACATACATGGCAAGCAAAAGCCAAGCAACTTGAGGCTTGGTTGGAGGCATTATGATCACATTAAGCCAACGTTTTCTTATTATGTTTGAATCAGCATGGCGTCGTCGCTATCTGATCGCTATTCCTATTTTACTGATGCCTATTATTGGATTGGTAATTGGAAAACTAGCGCCCCAATATTACCACTCTCATACCAGTATGCTGATCCAAGAAACGGCAAAAATGAATCCATTTCTTGAAGATTTAGCCGTATCAAGCATGCTAAAAGAGCGATTAAGTTCACTACAAACCCTATTACACAGTCGACATATTTTAGGGTTAGTCGCCAAAGAGAGGGGCTATGTGCATGAATCAATGTCACCCCAATCTACCGATAACGCCATCGCTCTTTTATCTAGCAACCTATCAGTCACTATGGCAGGGAAAGATTTAATCCGTATTGATTACCAATCCAATCAACCTGAAGGTATGAAAGAAACACTAGAAACCGTGAGTCGCCATTTTACTGAACAATTATTGGCTCCAGAGCGTTCATCACTGAAAGATTCAAGTCAATTCTTATCAGACAATATAGATCAACGCCGTAAAGAATTAGATCTTGCGGAAGGCAAACTTGCTGAATTTAAAAACCGTGAAAATACCATTCTTCCTGAAATGCAAATCACCAGTTTAGATCGCTTAACCAAACTCAAACAGCGCTTATATGAGCGTCAAGCAGAGCTTGCTGGTGCAGAAAAACGCTTAGGGTCTATTGACTTACAATTATCAAAAACCAATCCAGTTATTGGGAAAATAGAAGAACAAATCATTAGGATTCGTGGAGAGTTAACCTTACTTCAAGCCAAATACACGCCTCAACACAGTAAAGTTCAAGGAAAACTAAGAAATCTTAACCGATTAGAAGAAGAACGAACTCGCCTACTTTCTCAAACTCAACCAGGGCTGAGCAGTGAACAGCTGTGGGATATCGCCAGCAGCAACAGTGTTGAAGATCTTGCCAAAGCACCACCCATTTTACTCTCTCAGCTTGAGGAGTTACAAAAGGCCACCAGTAAAGTCGATGCATTAAGTGAAGAAACGCGCGTTCTCGAAAGCATGATCAAGGAGATAGAAGAACAAGCGTCACTATTTGGAGAGAATGAAAAAGAGTTATATCAACTGCAACGAGACTTAATCTTAAAACGTGAACTATACAATGACTTAGTAGAACGATTTGAAATGGCGAAATTAACTCGATCTCTTGGTGTCTTTGAGCAAGAAAAACGAGTAAAAATAATAGATAGACCCTACAAACCAAACAGCCCATCAAACTTACCTAATATTCTCTTTGTTATTGCAGGGTTCGCAGGAGGGATTGCACTTGGCGTTGGAATGGCCGTCATTGCAGAACTATGTGACACAACAATACGAAGAAGAGATGAAATACAACAACTGAGTGATGCGCCAGTATTAAGTCGTATATTACCTCAGGAAGTTAAATGCTTTCAGCTATTTTTATATAAGTAATCCACTCAGATCACCATTATACGTCACGTTTATTTTCAAATTCATTGTTATGTCATCAAAACGATTTCTATATTCATTCTCAATTTGAAAATAAACAACAGAAAATAAATAACACATTGAAAATTAACATTAATATTTATGGCATGAACTCTGCAGTTCTATTAAAACAAATAAGAATAAGGAGCTTACTATGAAAACAATTGTTCATGTTGTTCAGCATCTTTCTCCTGGAGGGCTAGAAACTATGGTGCTAGATATGTTGGCATTTACTAATCCAAATTATCGCATCATGGTAGTGAGCTTAGAAGGTGAACTCCTTAACACAATTAAACGTTGGCCAAGATTGCTTCAATATCAAGAGCAGATAATCTGTTTAGAAAAAGTTCCGGGTATATCTCTAAAAATAATAAAACAACTCGTCCGTATTTTTACTCGTTATGATGTTGATGTAGTTCACTCTCACCATATTGGTCCTATGCTATATTCTAGTTTGGCAGCCAAACTAAGCACTAAAGTGCAACATATTCATACTGAACATGACGCATGGCATTTAAATGAAAAAAAAGATCGTTATATACAAAAGTTAATCCTCCTTTTATCGAAACCGACCCTCGTTGCTGACGCCAATTTCGTAAAAAAAAACCTACATAATATCTTTAAAAACTATCCTATTTATACGATAAAAAATGGTATTGACCCTTATAAATTCAATGCTGGTGATAAAAATAAAGCACGAAAAACACTGGGAGTATGCCTACCAAATCACGCTATTATTATTGGTAATGCCGCGCGCCTAGAAGCAGTTAAAGGGCAGTCAAATCTCATAGAATCCATGCTATTTCTTGATAAAAAATACCATTTACTTCTCGCTGGTTCTGGGTCACAAAAAGAATATTTACAACACTTAGTTACCCAATATAAATTAGAAGATAGAGTACATTTTCTAGGGCATATCGACCACATGCCTACATTTTATCAGGCGCTAGATGTATTTTGTCTGCCTTCAAATAACGAGGGGTTTCCGCTATCAACTCTAGAAGCACAATCGTGTGGTATTCCTTGTGTTGCTAATCATGTCGGAGGAGTCTCTGAAACCTTGTGCCCTAAATACAGTCAATTGGTCAACAACAACTTACCCATGACATTAACGACTGCAATTATTAGTATTACTACCCTCCCTAAAACAGGCAGCCCAAGGCATTATATTTTACATAATAACCATGCAAGATCGATGGCAACAGCGTATGAAAGCCTCTACTTTCCGGGAGTAGCTATATGAATAATATCCTTATTATAATAACCTCTATCAGTATTATTGCTGTGGTATACCATCATGCGTTATACCCAATACTCTTACAGTGGTTTTCAAAAAAACACCCTCCACATGGTATAAAAATAACGCCAAGAGGATTTCATAAATCAAAAAAAGATCATATTTTACCGAAAGTTACTATGATTATCCCTGCTTATAATGAGCAAGAATGGATAGCAGATAAGATTAGAAACTTAGCATGCATTGATTACCCATCAAACAAACTCACAATCATTATTGCTTGTGATGGTTGTACAGATGATACGGTAGTTATTGCACATAATACGATTCAAGAGGCTATCTGCTCTGATGTACATATCGAAGTTCTGGTGTTTAAAGAAAACCAAGGAAAAGTCGCCTTACTCAACCAATTAATTCCTCAATATAATAGCGATATTATTGCCCTTAGTGATGTTTCTGCCCTGCTCTCTTACGACGCTTTATTAATTGCAGCGAAGCATTTTGAGGACCCAACCGTTGGTGTCGTTAATCCAACCTACCATTTGCTAAAACCAAGCTCTGAGGGTGAAAAAAAATATTGGGAATACCAAACCAGAATTAAACAACAAGAGGCTACTCTAGGGTCAAGCTTAGGGTCTCATGGTGCTTTTTATCTCTTTCGACATGAGCTATTTATCACCTTGGATAAAGACACCATCAATGATGACTTTATTCTGCCAATGAAAATTGTCGAACAAGGTTATCAAGCAATTTATGACCCAAGTATTCGTGCATTAGAACTCGAGCGAGTTGTTCAAAATGAGGATTTCTCACGACGCTTAAGAATATCAGCCGGTAACCTTCAACAACTACTACGATTATTTCCTTTATTTAATCCCAAATATAAAGGCACTGCATTTACTTTTTTCTCAGGAAAAGGGCTTAGATTTACCATGCCCTATTTTATGATAATGGCTTATATTGGTTCAGCATTATTGCTATCTAATCCATTATTTTTCAGTGCCTTTGTTGGACAGACATTAGGATACAGCCTAGGTTTTATGGGTTTCTTATTTCCTCGTATTTTCTCAAATAAATACTGCCAAACCTTAACCTATCTTGTCATTGGGCATACAGCGAACTTACTTGGTGGTCTTACCTATCTTTTCAATAAACCAAAATCCTCTTGGACTCATGTGCATAAATAATAAAAGGAGCTGATTATGATCGATTCTTATTACACTATTAACCAACCGATTATTCGCGTTAAACGCATTTTCGATGTGAGTTTATCGCTCATTGGCTTGTTGCTTACCCTACCAATGTTTCCTTTTATTGCACTGGCTATCAAGCTTAACTCAAGAGGTCCTGTTTTTTATCGCCAATTAAGAGTTGGTAAAGCAATGCCTGAGCAGATACATGTTTTTGAAATGATTAAATTTAGAAGTATGGTACAAGATGCAGAAGTAGCAACAGGAGCAACATTAGCGACTAAAGACGATACCAGAGTAACTCTAGTTGGTAAATTTTTAAGAAAAACACGATTAGATGAACTACCACAATTTTTTAATGTACTGAATGGCGATATGTCACTTGTGGGTCCAAGGCCAGAAAGACCAACATTTTATAATAAACTAGAACAAGAGATCCCTTATTTTAGTGAACGTACTTATGGAGTACTACCAGGAATTACTGGACTTGCCCAAGTAAATCAAGGTTATGACACCTGTATAGAGGATGTTCGTTCAAAGGTAGGATTTGATCATAGCTATGCACTCTCTCTTAGATCAATTTCCAGCTGGATAAAATCGGATATTTCTATTTTATTAATGACAGTAAAAGTAATGTTCTTTGCCCGAGGTCAATGAGATTATAATTATTAAATAATGAGATCCGGTAATAATTAATATATAAATAGTAAGACTTTGAATTCTTAAATATGAGACCGTCAAAAATCGTATTTACCTGTTACTATGAACAGAATCTTACTTATTTTATTTTCTTGGTTACTAGGTTCCTTAAAGATGCAGAAGTCACTAACGTCTTCAATTATCATTCCTGAAAAAATACAATCTGATTGGCAAAACATGCTCGATGTTCTTTCTGATATCATGCATGTTCCTGCCTCTCTTATCACGCGTATTAGTAAGGATGATATAGAGGTTATCTCATCCAGTAACTCTAAAGGTAACCCTTATGTTAAAGGTGATAAAGAAGCGTTAGACCAAAATTTATATTGTAAGTATGCGATTGAACAGCGTGAGCAATTAATCGTAGCTAACACCTTAAAAGACACTAAATGGAACCATAATCCTGACAGAGAACTTAATATAATTTCCTATTGTGGATTACCAATCTTTTGGCCAGACAATACTCCTTTTGGTACTGTCTGTGTTCTTGATAATAAAGAAAACACATTCAATTTAAACTTTCAAAAATTATTACAAACTTACCAAAAATCCATAGAAGCACAATTAAATATCTTATTTCAACATACTGATTTACTCAATAATCATAAAAAATTACAACAAGAAATTACTGTTAATAATAAGCATATTAATGAAGTGAACTGTAAATTAGCCAATGAAATTGATTGTCGCCGAGCTGCAGAGCAAAAAGTGGAATACCATAAGAATCATGATGTTGGCACTGGATTTCTAAATGCTATGGCTCTATATCGCCATATAGATACGCTGATCAACAATAATAAAAAATTCATCCTATTACAGATCCACTTTGCCAATAGTAGAACTATTCAACACGAGCATGGACACTATGTGTTTGATCTTCTCTTAACTGAATATCGTTCTAAATTAACCAAAATAACAGATACTTCCGTAACGGGTCGTTTAGACTCTTCTGATATCTTATTAATCATTCATGCAGATAAAATAAAGCTTCCTCAATTGTGCCAGCATTTGTCTGAAATAGGAAAAGCATACTTTTCTAATAATAAAGAACAAATACATCTGCAAAGCTATATTGGTGCCGTTCATTCCAAAGAAAATACCTCTCGAGATGAGTTGCTTAAATGTGCTTATAATACTGTGGTCGAGTGTCAAAATTTAGGTAAAACATTTACTATTTCAGGCAGTTCTTTACCTGTTAAATCCAGTTTATCTGAACATAAAATTGAAACCTATTTATTAGAAGCCGTTCGTAATCATGATCTTTTTTTAAGCTATCAGCCAAAAGTATGTCCTCAAACAAAACATTGGTTAGGTTGTGAGGCATTATTACGCTGGAATCACCCTCATTTAGGCGCTATTTCTAATGATGTTTTAATTCAGTTAGCTGAGCGTAATGGTCTTATTTATGAACTGGGTAACTTTGCGCTAAGAAATGCAATTCAGCAAACCTCTGAATGGATTTTACATTCTCCAAATTTAGTAACCGCCGTTAATATTTCTGCCGTTCAATTAAAAGACCCTAACTTTGTACAACATGTTCAGCACTTATTAGAACTCTATAAATTACCACCACGAAATTTAGAATTAGAAGTGACTGAAAGTGGTCTTATTGCTGATGAAGCTTTAGCCATTGAAACGTTAAACCAGCTTCACGACATGGGCATAGCTATCGCTCTAGATGATTTTGGTACTGGTTACGCCTCTTTCCAATACCTCAAAAAATATCCTTTTGATACGCTAAAAATTGATAAGAGCTTCATTGATAATATTGAACATTGTACTGATGACCAAAATATTGTTTGCGCCATGATTAATATTGCAAAAAAACTAACGTTAAAAGTCGCAGCAGAAGGCATTGAAAATCATAACCAAGAACGATTTGTCACACTTGAAGGCGTCGACTCTATTCAAGGTTATCTATATTCAAAACCCATTAGTGCTGATAAATTTGAAGAAGGTCTGTTCAATCAATCTTCAATCGGAACGCCCTATTTTCAATTTATGTAGGTAAAATTTAGTCTTTCTAGTTACAGAAAATGAATGAATAATCTGTTATTCTTGCTGAAAATAACAAGAGTAGTAATAAGTCAGATATGAGTATTCAAAAAATCGAACAAGACATTCAACAATGGTTAGAAGATGTGGTGATAGGCCTTAATCTTTGCCCGTTTGCTGCAAAACCAAACCGTAATAAGCAAATCAAAATTTTTGTATCTGAAGCAACAACAGAAGAAGTATTGCTTGAAGATGTGCTTCAAGAGCTAATGAACTTAGATTCTAAAACTGCTGAAGAATTAGAAACAACCCTCGTTGCTATCCCTAACATGCTGCAAGATTTTATGAATTATAACTTCTTCTTAGATTGGGTTGATGCGCTTATTAAACAGCAAGAGTGGGAAGGTATTTACCAAATCGCCACTTTCCACCCTGACTACTGCTTTGGCGGCGCTGAACCTGAAGATGATGAGAATTTAACAAATCGCTCTCCATATCCAGTTCTTCACCTTATTCGTGAAGAGAGCATGGAAAAGGTGCTAAAACACTATCCAAACCCTGAAGCTATTCCTGATACAAATATTGCCCGAGTAGAAGCGTTAACGCCTGAAGAGCGTCGAAAACTATTCCCGTACCTATTTGTATAAGCTACGCTATCTGTATCACTAGATTTAACTGAGAGATAATAATGAAACGTGTTGTTTTATATGTCGCTGACAAATGCCCACATTGCAAAGACGCACAGCGCTACCTTGATTCTAAAAAAATTGCATATAGATTAACCAATGCAAAAATGCAACGAGGACGCAAAGAATTACAAGCCATGGGTGCTCGTTCTATCCCTGTGCTTAAGATTGGTGATCAAGTGATGGTCGGTTGGAATCAGAAGAATTTCGATAAAATGTATAACAGTTAATTTAACCATACTCTTAATAAGAGAAATTTATAACAATTAGGTAATATCAAAATAAAGACAACCATTAACTAAAAAACCCCCTACACCTTTCGATGTAGAGGGGAAACCTTGGCAAATGAAGGAGACTAATCCCTGAGAGAACCTAGTTTATTGTCTTACAGGAATATTACCAAGTGTAGTTAACACCAACACCGTAATCTACGTTCGAACCAGTATCGAATGCTACCGTTGAGTTTACAGACCATTCAGCGTTGATTTGGTATGCACCACCAATCGCCATTGCGTTTTCAGAACCAGAACCGCCAAGACCTGCACCAACTGAGAATTGACCTTCTTCTGTAGTAAATGCACGTGCTGAGATTGCAGCCATGTTACGTGCGCCTTGTAGTTCAAGGTCTTCACGTAGTTCATCTGTTACGTTGAATAGTTTATCGATGTTTGCTGCGTTATCTGCAATACTTTCTGATTGCTGTTGAGCTACTGCTGTTGAAGAGTAACCGTAAGAAACAAGTTCTTGTACTGCTTCTTTTGCTTTAGCAGGGTCTACCACTGGGTTTTCAACTGGTGGTGTACCTGCATCAGTACGTTTTTCAACTTCTTTTTTAACTTTCGCTTTCGCATTTGCAATATCATCAGAAGTCACTACTTCATCTGCTGTTGTACCATCAGAGAACTTTTTAACTAAATCACCATTAGAATCTACTTCTAATTTAAATCCTGCATCATTCTTTACAAGCATTGCGTTGATAAGTTCTTTCTTACGCACATCTGTAATTACATCAGGACGATTTTCAATCTGAGTACGAATATGCGTACGAACTTCTGTTTTAGTATGAGAATCAAGGTTATTACCATGTTCACGCATTGCAACTTTAAGAGTTTCAATTTCAGTTTCATTAAGGTCAGATAGATTAATCTGGCGTTCTTCACCAGAGATAGGTGAAACAAACGTTAGTACTTTAATGCTTTCACCAGTATTAGGGTTTTCAATTGTTTCAATTGAAGAATCTTTACCCCACTTACCCATTAGTTCATTAAATGTTTTATCATCACGTAGTTCAA
The DNA here is from genome assembly GCF_028765575.1 of Aliivibrio sp. S3MY1. Lineage (GTDB taxonomy): Bacteria > Pseudomonadota > Gammaproteobacteria > Enterobacterales > Vibrionaceae > Aliivibrio. Next base: position 308,573 of record NZ_JARACO010000001.1, read on the forward strand.
TAGGCGTTACTGGTGTAACAGGTACTTCACCTACTGGATTACGTACTAGTGATTCTTTTAGTACTGCGTCTTTAGCTGATTTTGCCATTTGCTCTTTAGAAAGAACAATTTCACCGTTTGGCGCAGAACCATTTGTATCAACCGTGATTTTATCACCATCAACTGTAAACTCTACAACTGATAAGTCTTCAATACCGTGTTTAGCTGCAATATCCATATTTGCAAAACCGTTTGCATCAGTGTTTTTCTTTATTTTTAATTTGATTGCTGCGTTGTGGTTACCAGAACGTAAATCGTTGTAATTTCTATCATCACCGTTTACTGGTAGTTCACCGTTTACAGGTAAGAAAGAACCTTTCTCGTGGTTAGCAACCAGTTTAGCAAAAACGTTATCACCAGTATAAGCATCAGTAGTTGCGTTATCACCATCAGGATTCTGTGTATCAAACGTTAGCCCTGTTGTTTCTACACCAGAAGAATCGAATGTTGAGTAAGTGATAACACCAGTTGTAGTATCAACTACAACTTTACTAATTTTAGAAACACCATCTGGTAGATTTTCTGTAAATTCAACACCATCTAGCTTTTTAACTAAAACATCAGAGATTGTTGTAGGCGCTGCTGCCGAAGCACCGAAAGAAAGAACCGAAAGAACTGATAACGCTAAGATTGACTTTTTCATAATACTTTTCCTGTAAGTAATAATGTGTACTTGTACACTTTATATTTAAATAAAGAGGGAAGTTGTTTCCCCTCTCTGTTGGCGGCCATTCTACAGATACAGAACCAAGTGTCAATACTAGTACGCAATAAATTTAATCTTATTTTATCGCTCATTAATTGAATTACATTAAGTTACTGATTCATATAAACAAACATTGTTAACCCTAGAGATGCCTTTACTGCCTCAACTGCTTCATTCTCACCAATACTAGTACTCAATACTGAAATTAAGCGATTCACAGCCATTGCCGTTGCTTTAGATGTTCCCACATGAAGTATATTTGTCATTAACATACGAACTATTTCACGAAAGACATGGTCTTGGTCATCATTAATAGCCAATTCCCAGCTATCTATAAATGCTTCTTTGCTTGTCATATCAAGTCTACGTAGTGCCATTGGCATTAACTTACCCTGTAATGCCGTTGCAAAAAGCATACGGTTCTCATAATAACGCTGTACTGAACTCTTACCTATGCCTAAGTCTTTCGCTAGTCTGTCGTAGGTTATCGCATCCCACCCTTCTTCTAAAAAGATACTTAATATGAGCGCGTCATACTGAGCTTTCTTTCTTTCTCTTTCTTCTGTTGTAATTCTTGCCATGTAGGGTTCTCCTCTAATTGTTTTGTGGAATAATACGCAAAAAAAATATATGGCGGTAGTTTTATATTGTCAGGATTAAGTTAACTGAATAGTTAAACTATTCTACGCTAGAATTGCACTATCCCTGTTCTTAAGATTGGTGATCAAGTGATGGTTGGTTGGAATCAGAAGAATTTCGATAAAATGTATAACAGTTAATCGCTCTATATCGAAGAATAGTAAAAATGGAGCCTAATTGGCTCCATTTTTTTATTCTTGAGATCTAGGCTTTATTATCCAAAGATCTTACTCCAAATACTTGGATTACGCTTTTTGTGGTATTCAACTCGTAGTTCGTCAACTTGCTCAAGGACCGCTTGTGCTTTCTCTAAATCACCCGCATCCAGCTCTGTTTTAACCAGAGCAACAGAAACCGATAACTTATTAAACCCTTCTTGATACATGGCTTGTTTTTCTGGGGTGTATTCGCCCTGCTTTAACTGTTCAATGAGAGATTCTAGTTTAGTCACAACTTGATTCATATCCTCAATAGAGGTCGCTCGCTCACCTAACTTATACTCTAATCTCATCTCTTTCATGACGGCTTTCATATCTACAGGTGCGCTAACAACCATTGATTGATCACCAATCATATCCGTTGACTCTGCCGTTGTATTTGCAGCAACGCCCGCAGAAAAAGTCAGGGCTACAGTTAAAAATAAAGTTTTCATAATAATCCTTTAAATAAGCAAGAGAGGCAGTGTAATGTATTGCCTCTCATACTCACAGGGTTAATATGTTTCAATACCATAATGACCCATATTTTTATTAATCAACAGTAATGCTATCTACATAAATAAGGTAATTATCTTCTTTATTTACTTCACCTTTCAGCGTCACTTTATCGTTTGGTTTGACTTGCAAGCTTGGCATCTTATCACCGTCAATTTTGACATTTACTGTTCCTGTATCATCCTTAAATACATACACTTCTTTACCTACAGGCTCAACTAAATACCCTGAAAGTAAAATTGGCGTATCTTCAATGACAGCACTGGCATTCAATACAGATTCTACTGTATTTATCCCATCAACAGGCTTTGAGAATTGATCCTGATAATTCGCGGTTTGATCGTTAGCCAATGCAAGAGTAGATGAACATGCTAATATAAGTGTAAATAAAACATTTCTCATTTTCATAATTAAATACCGTTAATGTTATATATGTAAAATTAAAACCACATTAACATTTATAACTCAACTTATTGACTTTATTAAATATGAGTTATAAATAGTTAGTAGTTCTAACATCCTCTATTTTTCACATTACCCTTAGTTTAATTCCATATCAACTGTTTCTTTATTCTTATTAACTGTAGTCTATTTGAAGTAAAAAACACTATTTAATTAGCTTACTTTAAATAACAAAATTGATATGTATGGCGTTTATAAAGTGCAAATAAAACAATATTGAAACCTTAAATAACCAGAGTTTAACTCATTGATATAAAGACCCTTAAAGCCTATTCTTCAGTAAATATTTATACTTTTAATTATAAAATTTAAGGAGTAGAGTCAAAATAACATTTTCAGCGAGAAGATATAAAATGAAATTAGAAGACCAATTATTATTAGATCAAGTACTAGAATTAGAAGGTAAAGATTTAACCAAGTTAACTAAACAAGAAAAAGAAGTGTTTGATAAATTTGAGTCCAAAGCTCATGAATTTGGTGTAACCATTGAAGTGGTAACAGAAGCACCTATTAATGATATTAAACAGGGAACGTCACCTTATACAATTAATAATATAACCACACAATTTCCAAATCAGATTATCATTAAACGCGTTTTAGATTAACGTTATATAGTGCATAAGATTAATCTTAACAAATATCAAAGAGCCGATTGAAGGAATAATATATACCGTCTTCCTTCAATCATATTATTAAATTAACGAATGATAGCTGCTTACTTTAACGGTTTTAGTAACTGTTTTATCACACTTACTAAGCTCATAAATACAATCATCATGGCGAGTAACGGCAGCACAATCCACATACCTACGTGCAATGTGGGTTCAAGTTTAAAGCCCCACTTCACTAAGCTAAATACGATGGATTCTGCTCCCATCACCGCAACAAAACCTGCGGCTAATGCCATTACCCCATACTCACACCATAACGTCTGACTAATGCGTTGACGACTTGCTCCAAGCGTTCGATAAAGGGTAATTTCACGCTGACGTTGATACAGACTTAAACGCAGTAGAGTGAATATCAACAATACGCCACTCACCACACCCAAACCTGCCAATACACTCAACGACCACGTAATTTGCGCGAGCATCGCTTGGATTTTTCCACCCATGGTTCTAAAATCCAACAAACTCACGGTTGGGTAATCACGAGCCAATTGATTCAACAAGGAATTTTCATTGTCATCAACCTTAAAACTTACAAGCCAAGTTGCCGGTAAATCAGCAATAACATCGGAAGTAAATATAAAATAGAAGTTCGGTTTCATGCTCTGCCAGTCAACAATTCGAATCGAATTAACTACCGCAGAAAAAGGCTGGCTGTTTACCGAGAAACTCAACGTATCGCCAATTTGAATATCCAAATCATTCGCCACATCTTGCTCAACAGAGACTCCATTTTCTTTCGTCCATACACCTGCTGTGACTTGATTATGAACCGGCAACTCATCACGCCAAGTAAAGTTAATCTCACGACGTAGTGCATCTGAGCCTTGTCCTTCGCCTTTCATTTTCTTTTTGGTGCTTTCCCCGTTAATTTCAGTTAACCGCCCACGAATAATTGGATAACCATCCGATCTGTCTAGCTTTTCATTATCTAATGCTTGTAAGTATTCTTGTTGCTCGTAAGGGGCAATATTCATCGCAAATACATTCGGTGCATCTGGTGGAAGCGTTTGTTGCCAATCGCCCAATAAATCGGTTCTTACTAACCAGATCACGGCAACTAACATCAATGAACCCGACAATGCGGCTAATTGCATCATGCTGTTTTTTGGAGAACGTTTAATGCGACTAAGCGCTAGGGTCATCGCCGCCCCCCATTTAAAGCGTCCAAACAGATGTACTAAGCCATAGCTAATACCAGCCAGTAAAACAAACAGCACCACTAAGCCAACTGATACCATCCAAACTAGGCTGTTATTTCCGTACATAAATAAGAAAGCGACTACTGGAACTGCAATTAACCATAAGCCTTTTTTAGACGATGCGGTCATTTGAGATTGAAGTACCGCTATCGCAGGAGTGTCTAATAAACGCAATAGCGGGATGCCTAAAGCCGGTAAGCCGATAAACAGCGCCACAACCGAGCCAAACGCAAATGGCTGCCAACCGTAACTTGGTAAGTCTTCTGGTAAAATTCCTGCCAGTGGGATACGCAGTAACAACTCTAACCCAAGACCGATCAATGAACCTGCAATTACGCCAGTAAAGAACATCAAACCTACTTGGCTTAATAACCACCGTTTCAACCACTGCTTACTTGCACCCATGCTTTTTAACATGGCAACCGTATTAGCACGACTGGTCGCATAATGCTGACACGTTAATACCAAGGTGACGGATGCCATTAATATCACCATCAAGATAGTCAGTGACAAATACTGTTTGGCTTTTTGCATTAGATCAGCGGTTCGACCTTGAGTCTCTTCGCTTATCCAACGCTCTCCTGCTTGCAATTCATAATCACTTTGCAATAACGATATCGCACTATCATTACCTTTAAATAAAGTGCGATATTGAACTCGACTGCCAAGCTGAATAGCACCGGTTTTATCTAAATCTGCCTGATGAATAAACACACTTGGCATGGTTCTAAATGGGTTAAACGCTAACTCTGGCTCTGATTCAATCACGCCACTGATTGGCAGTTCAGCATCACCAATGGCAATAACATCACCAATATTGAGTTCAAGTAATGATAAAAGGCGATCAGCTATCCACGCTTCTCCCGGTTTAACTTGGCTATGGATTTGGTTATCAGCCCCGTTTAATAAGAGCTCACCGCGAAGTGGGTAATTACTTTCTACCGATTTCACACTCACTAACTGCATTCCTGAATCACTGAATGCCATGGTTTGAAAACGCACTTGAGAGGATAACGTCACATCCTGCTCTTGCGCTTGTTGTAAGATCAATTCAGGGATTGGATTGGCTGAACTGAATACCAGATCCGCCGCCATCATGGAGCGACCTTGATCTGTCATGACTTTTTCTACTCGAATCGCCAATGCAGACAAGGCGACAACACAAGCAACGATCAAGGTTAATGCAGCCATTACAGGCCACAACTGTCCTTGCCAGATCTCACGCCAACTCCAACGTAATATCATTTTGTTGCCAGACGCTCGATTTTTCCCCGAAGACTTTCTATTTCGAGAAGAGCTTGGCGCTAATGATTTTTCCTTCATTTCACTTCACCTCTTCGTGGATCTGTCCTGCATTGATGGTAAGTGTTCGCTCACATCGCTCTGCCAATTTGGGATCATGAGTGATAAGAACCAATGTGGTGCCATGTTTTTGGTTCATCTCAAATAAGAGTTCAATAATATGTTCCGCAGTGGATTGATCTAAGTTACCTGTTGGTTCATCTGCAAAAAGAATACGAGGCTGAGTCATGAACGCTCGCGCTAATGCCACACGTTGCTGCTCTCCACCTGAAAGTTGAGAGGGAAGATGTGTTTCTCTCCCTGCAAGGCCAACGGAGTCTAACAACTGTTTTGCTTTTGCTATATCTTCCCCCTCACCACGTAAAATCGCAGGTAAGGTGACATTTTCAAGCGCAGTTAAAGAAGGGATAAGTAAGAAGCTTTGAAAAACAAAACCAATCGATTCACTGCGTATTTGAGCACGAGCCTCATCATCCAATTGAGATAAACTTTGCCCTAATAATTCAATATCCCCAGACGTTGGAGTGTCTAATCCAGCAAGCAAGGTCATTAAGGTTGATTTACCGGCACCAGAAGTTCCCACAATCGCTACGCTTTGTCCTGATTGAACCTCAAAAGAGATGTCTTTTAAAATGATGAGTTCTGCATCATTTGAGATCACTGATTTTCCTACTGAACTCACTTTTATGGCTGTGGTCATTGTCCTTTCCTTTTGAAGTCGTTCTTACTATCTAGGTTCTTATGCTATTACGCGTATTTTATACCCAATAGACTCGTGATCATCAATTTCCTTTACACTTCTTTAACTGTTCCTTATACGTCGGTATCCCTATTTCTGTTATTCTATTGCGACTCGATTAATTAAAGGTTGAACATGCGTAAAATCCTCACTCTTTTGATTGCTCTACTGAGCAGTCAATTATTTATTGTTAAGCAAGCCTATAGCGAAACCTTACTTATCCTTGGTGATAGTTTAAGCGCTGGCTATAACATGCCAATTGAGCAAAGTTGGCCTTCACTGCTGCCTCTACAACTAGAGAAACGAGATAAAATAACCAAGGTTGTTAATGGCAGTATTTCAGGTGATACAACAGGAAATGGGTTAGATCGATTACCCACCCTTCTGAAACAGCATCAGCCTAACTACGTCCTTATCGAATTGGGCGCTAATGATGGATTGAGAGGTTTTCCGCCACAAAGAATTAGCGCGAATTTAGAGAGTATGTTTACTCAAATTACCGCTGCCAATGCAAAACCGTTACTCATGCAAATTCAAGTGCCACCTAACTATGGAAAACGCTATAGCCAAGCATTTGGATCACTCTACCCCGCATTAAGTGAGAAACATAACATTCCTCTTCTGCCCTTTTTCTTAGAAGAAGTGATCATAAAACCAGAGTGGATGATGAAGGATGGGCTGCACCCAAAACCTGAAGCGCAACTATGGATTGCTGAGTTTATGGCAAAAGAGCTCTTACCATATTTGAAGTAATATAAACATAAAAAAACCGGTATATAAATATCCGGTTTTTTATTGATACTTGAAAAATTATTTAATCAAGATCGTTTGATGGCGAGTCATCGTTGTCATCAGATCTATCTGCTGACGAACGTTGAGTGCTACATAATGTATAGAATTTTGGTTTAAAATTGATCTTGTTTTGATATTTAAGCCAACATTGAGCAAATTCAGAGATCTCCGTAGGTTGATCCTTTACCTGTTCAACAAAACGGTGCTCTGCATCAGATTCAGGCACAAACACACCATTTAGCAAAGATTGCATGGTGCGACCGTACGTTTCTAAAATAGTCGCTTCACGAATTGTAAAACCACTACGGCTAAAACCTCTTTTGAAGTTTTTATCATCATAAAATTTCGCTGTTATTCTCACTTGATGCTTCTTTATAACCACAGAAAACGTATATGTAATTCAGAGTGAGCGCCTTGTAAAACAAAAAATATTAGCGCTTTCAATTAAAATATTTTATTGTGGCTAATATCACCATCAAAGAGATGAATACCTTGGATACTGATCTGCTTAAAACCTTCTTAGAAGTCACAAAAACTCGCCATTTTGGGCGTGCTGCAGAGCATTTATTTCTCACACAGTCTGCCGTGAGTTTCCGTGTTCGCCAATTGGAGTCACAATTAGGAAACCCATTATTCACTCGTCAACGTCATAATGTTCAATTGACTGCAGCTGGAGAACGATTGTTACCCTATGCTGAGGCTATTTTACAAACGTGGGGGCGAGCTAAGCAAGATGTCGCGCTTACCGAAGATTATAACTCCCAAGTAACTATTGGTGCGAGTGCTCTCATTTGGGAGTTCGATGGTATTTCTAATTGGATCAACAGTATTTACGATACCGTTCAAGGATTAGCTCTACGTTTAGAATCTATTCCTAGACAAGAGCTCGCTAAATCATTACTCGATAAAAGTGTCGATCTATTTATTACTAGTGAGCCCCCAAAAATAGATGGTATTCGAGTATGCAAAATTCGTAATTATCAATTGCAACTGGTCTCTAACCAAGCTCATAGCACAATAAGCAGCATTCAACCTTTACCTTTGGTGTATTTAGATTGGGGTGCACGTTTTTCTATTCAACATAGCAAGATAAATGAATTACAAAAAACACCCATTCTGCACACTCACTCATCGAGAATGGCTTTGGATTACTTAATAACACACCCAAGTGTTGGTTACTTACCTGCACCAGTTATTAATCAAAGTGTCGATAATGGCGATCTTTATGTAATTGAAGACGCACCAGTGATGGAACAAGCGCTATATTTAGTGTGGCAAGAAAAAAGTGATAAAGCTGAACTTATCGAACAAATTACGGCAATTGACCCCAATATGGTCACAAAAAGCGTCTAACTTGTTCAGATTAAGTATAGTAACAAGCTTGAGGGCTCTACTGAGTCCTTAATTTTATCTATAACTTAGGTAAATCATTGTATTAAAGGGTTTAATAAACGCTTTCTAGTTACTATAATCACAGATTACTTTTAAATCCTGCTTCCATCCACGGAGTACGACATTGAACGAACATCAAGATTTATCATTCCAACTCGAAACGCTATTCAATGCCGACGACCAACAGCAACAAATACGCTTACTGAGTGAATTTGTAGAACACGGGCTAGATACCGGCTCTATTGCCCGTATTTTAGAGTCTTTTCCAGTTGATGACCGTGTGCAATTATGGCGTCACCTGCCATTAGAGATGCACATTGAAGTATTAACTGAAATGCGTGCTGATGCTCGTGTAGCAATTCTAGAAGAACTGTCAGATGCAGAGTTAAACTTCACCTTAGCTAAACTGGATAACTTATCGTTAATTGAGTGGGCGGAGTCTCTCCCTGACGATATTTTCAGTCTTGCTTTACAGCTTATTAGCCGTGATGAGTTAGACTTGTATGACGATGCAAAACAATACGACGATGACGAAGTTGGTCATTGGGCTGACCGTAAAATTGCAACGCTGCCTTTTAACGTCAGCGTAGGTCGAGCTAAAAAACTGTTAAAAACCAATTTATTTCAATCACACCAATACATGCACTTGATTAATCGAGCGCATAAATTTCACGGTATTGTGCAATACACGGATATTTTAACCGCTGATGATTCTGTTAAAATTAATACGTTAAAACTAGAAGATTGTTTAGTACTGAATGTTCACCAACCATTAAGTGAAAGTATTGAAGCTATTGAACACTCAGCCGTACCAAGCGTCGCAATTGTTGATGATGAAAATATTTTAATCGGTCAATTAGATTGGCAGTTTGCGATTAATACTCAACGTGAAATTTACGAAACTCGCTTAATGGCCGGTACAGGTATGGATGAAGGGGATGATTTATTCTCCCCTATCATTAAAAGTTCAAAAAAGCGTGGCGTTTGGCTTGGTATTAATTTACTCACCGCTATCTTAGCTTCTGTAACCATTGGCTTATTTGAAGATGTGATCACCCAAGTAGTTGCGCTTGCAGTGTTAATGCCGATTGTGGCTTCTATGGGTGGTATTGCTGGTAGCCAAACATTAACCTTAATGGTTCGTGCAATGGCACTGAATCAAATCACCCCAGGTAACCGTTTTGCATTATTAAAAAATGAATTGGGAATTGGTTCAATCAACGGTTTGTTATGGTCATTAATCATAGGTGGTCTTGCTGGTGCTTGGTTCCAATCGTTCGCGTTAGGTGCCACAATTTCACTCGCGATCATCGTAAATATTATTACCGCGGCTCTGTTTGGCGTTCTTATTCCTATCACCTTAGATAAGTTTAAGTTAGATCCTGCGCTTGCAGGCTCTGTTATTTTAACTACCGTGACCGATGTGGTCGGTTTCTTTGCTTTCTTAGGAACAGCAAGCTTGGTGATGATGTAAACGCAAGATCGTAACAATAACCCAATAAATAAACACTGAGTCATCCCTTTGGCTCAGTGTTCTTTTATTAACCGTTCAAATTGACTCATTAGCTTTCAATGCACCAATAAAAAAAAGGGATTATGTGCGGATACATTTATCACGCATTCCCCCCTATATTCAAAGGAAAAATCATGAAAATTCGTTTTTATCTTCTTGTAGCACTCGTTATGACTTCACTTTTTGGCTGCACAGGGGGCGAACAATCTCTAAAAGTAACCGCAAGTGCATACACATCAAGTGTCGGTGAAACCGATGACACACCAAACCTTGCTGCTTGGGGAGACACCCTTAAACCGGGAATGAAATCCATTGCTGTATCAAGAGATCTTATCGAGATGGGGCTGACTCACAATCAAGAAGTAAGAATCGAAGGGCTTGATGGTACATACCGAGTTCTTGATAAAATGAATAAGCGCTGGAAAAAGAAAATTGATATTTACATGGGTGACGATGTAAAAAAAGCAAGACAATGGGGTAAGAAAGAGGTCGTTATCTATTGGACTGTAGAAGAAGACGAAGAATAATACTTAAATTACTCTACATTTAAATATTCTCACTCAAAGTGGCTTCGTAATGAAGCCACTTTTGGTATCTAAATATAGAAATCCTAACTGCCGATCACACCACCGTTATCTTTCGTTACCATCACAATTGTTGAGCGTGGTTTGTTATTCCCCCCTTGTGGAAAATGCCCCGATGGGTGCTGTACACCAACAAACATGGTTTTTTGATCTTCAGAAAAAGTGAGTCCGGTAATTTCACAGCCAATCGGCCCAGTTAAAAAACGACGCACTTCTCCAGTCTTAGGATCACCACACAACATTTGATTATTACCCTGTCCTGCAAAGTCCCCTTTGTTTGAGTAATTACCATCAGTTTGAATCCATAGACGTCCTGCTTTATCAAAACCAATACCATCAGGGCTATTAAACATATTATCTTTATTGATGTTGTCACTGCCAGCGTACAAATTGCCTTTATGAACCGTTGGATTCCCTGCTATTAGGTACAAATCCCATTTGAACGTATCACTCACATGATTTGCATTAGTTGGTGCCCAACGCACAATTTGACCGTAATGATTTTCAGCTCGTGGATTAACGCCATCGACATCTTGACCTTCTTTTACCCCACGATATTTATTATTCGTTAATGTACAGAAAACGTGTTTTTTATCTGGATGAATGGCGACCCATTCAGGCCTATCCATTGTGGTTGCGCCCACTTGTGTTGCTGCTCGACGAGCAAAAATCATCACTTCAGCTTGGCTATTAAATCCGTTTTCTTTGGTTAAACCATTCTTACCATAAGTGAGTTCTAGCCACTGGCCATCGCCTTCTAACTTGTCGTCTTTCATTGAAAATGTAGCAACGTACAAGGTGCCTTCTTCAAGAAGGTTACGATTGGCTGCGTTATTACCTTCTTGGTATTTATCTTTTGATACGAACTTATACAAATGCTCACCACGTTCATCATCACCAAGATACACCACGACATGGCCATCATCATTCACTACTAATGCGGCATTTTCATGTTTAAATCGACCTAGCGCGGTTCGTTTTAATGGGGTTGAGGTTGGATCATTCGGATCAATTTCAACCACCCAACCAAAACGATTTGGTTCATTTGGGTTTTTAGCAACATCAAAGCGGTCATCAAAATTATGCCATTGATATTTACTCTGTTCAGCATCAATACCGTATCGTTTGTCGTCTGCGCTTACTTTTACGTTTGTTTCTGAACCAAAAAAGGAATCAAAATTTTCTTCACAGGTTAAATAAGTGCCCCAAGGTGTTTCACCATTTGCGCAGTTATTGAAAGTACCCAAGACTTTTTTTCCTGTTGGGTCTGCTTTGGTTTTTAATAAATCGTGACCTGCTGCTGGCCCTGTGACTAACATCTCTGTATTTGCGGTAATACGGCGGTTTGCTTTACCGGTTGGATCCATCGTCCATTGACCGTTCTTTCTTACAAGTTCAACAATGGTTATCCCTACCGCCGCTTGTGCTTTGGCAACATCATCAGCCGTCATAGCCTTACCCTGATGCGCAAATAAATACTCATAATTAGTGTATTCATTATTTACAGCAAGAATGGCACGATCTTTTGACAATGGAAACACGCTCATGCCATCGGTATTATCACCAAATTGCAGTGCTTGAGCTTTTGAATCTTTCTTTCCATCAGGGTTAAATTGTGGAGCGTTAGCAAAGATAGGATCGCCCCACGACATCAACGTATTAGAGCTATAGCCTTTAGGAAGAATAATGGAATCACTGGTAGATGTGGGAATAGCCTCAAAGTTTAATAATGGACTATCCATACTACCAGCAATGGCTTTTGCTACTGGGTTTAACGCTAAAAAAGCGCCAGCGCCTGCCGCTGCTGTACCCATCAGAAAACCTCGACGAGATAAACGTGCACTCACCATATTGCTAAAATCTGATTCTTTCTCTACAAAATTGCTCATCCTACTTCCCTTTTGAAATTGTTATTTTTATGCGACCGTTTTATATAATAAGAAGCAGACTAAAGAGACTTGATGACAGTAATATTGAAGATTTATGTCGCTTTTATTGCTATTTCATAACCCCTAAATTAAAACAGCCATTCATTAGTGATGATAAATAATATTCTTTTATTTACCGCAATTTGATATAACCATAAGTAAGAATATTTAACATAAATGAGAACAGTAAGAACTCATTGATAGAGGTCACTATGCTAGCGCCAAAACAAGGAATTTTTTTATTATTCCTATTACTAGGACTAACTGGTTGTGCAGAATTCAAAGAGGCTGGCAGAACCATTGGACATACAACTCGTGATGTAACCACAGCCATAGGCCATGCTTCACGCGATGCGGCTAAATCAGTCAAAGAAGAGTATGACAAAGGGGAATGGGCGGAGTAGTTGTCACTCCTTCTATTACAATGGATAAGGATAAATTACATAGCTCAAGGATGTCATGGATAATTTAATCACTCAACTACTGTTTTCAGCGTCAATTACAGGCCCAATTTGCTTAATGCTTTTTTTGGGAGTCGTACTTAAACGTATCGCTTTAATTAACGATAATTTTATTGAAGTCGCGTCAAAGTTAGTGTTCCAAGTAACCTTACCTGCGATGTTATTTTTAAGCATCGTGAATGCAGATCATGACTTTTCATCCAGCGGCCGTTTGATTATTTATGGCTTGATTGCCAATTTTATGTTCTTCCTATTTACTACGGTCTCAACTCGATTTGTCTTTAAAAACAAACAAGATCATGGCGTGATTATCCAAGGTGGCTTTCGAGCTAATACCGCAATTATTGCCCTTGCTTATGTTGCCAATGCTTATGGTGATCCAGGGGTTGCCTTAGCCGCTATTTATGTTGCTGCTACAACCGTGCTTTACAATATTCAAGCCGTGATCGCACTGACACCAAAAGATGAACATAACGAAAAACAAGCATTTGGTGTAATTGTAAAAACATTGACTAAGAACCCATTAATTCTCTCGATTTTATTGGGCGTTGTATGTTCTTTTCTTTCTGTTCCAATTCCTAAGATGGTTACTCAAGCAGGACAATATTTCGCTAACATGACCTTACCACTAGCACTATTATGCGCCGGTGGTTCACTCAATCTAACTTCAATGAAAGAAGACAGCCTAGCAACGTGGTTTGCAAGTAGTTATAAGCTGATATTAAGTCCATTATTAATTACGACAGGAGGGATATTATTCGGCTTTAGGGGGATAGATTTAGGACTTTTATTCTTTATGAGTGCAGCTCCAACTGCTGCCGCTAGTTATGTCATGGCAAGAGCAATGGGTGGAAATTCAACACTGGCTGCTAACATAATAGCCCAAACGACAGTGACATCATTGGTCACTTGTACGCTTGGGATCTTTATTTTATCTTCATTTGGTTTGATTTAAGCCTACATATCGGTACTTTGGTTTCATTGTTGGCTGTGCAACCAATCTTTAAATACCTTAACTTTTTCATGTTCCAGTCCATTTGGTTTCCAGACAATGTAATACGCCAATTCGATATGATATTTCAAGTCAGAAAAGGGCTTAACCAGTCGACCACACTCTAAATCCTCTTGCACTAATACACTTCGACCTAATGCTATGCCTTGCCCGCTGATCGCCGCTTGAATAACAGACGCTGAATTATTAATTTTCAGTCCCTTTTCTGTATTTATAGTATGGATATTATTTTGCTTTGCCCAACTAGACCAAGAAGGGAACCCACTCTCTTTGGGTAAAGACAAATCATGCAATAAGGGAAAATCTGCAAGGTTATCTAAACTAAACAACCCCTTCTTTACTAAATCAGGTGAGCAAACAGGAAAAACAGATTCCGTCATTAGTAATACTTTTTCTAACCCTTCCCAATTCCCTTTTCCATATCGGACGCCAATATCAATGCTCTCAGCAAGGTAATCAAGCGTTCGAATATTGGTATCTAACCGAAGATCCCATTCAGGGTGTGATGTTTGAAAGTCATCAATACGCATTAATAGCCATTTAGCAGCAAAAGCAGGACTAACAGCAACCGTTAAAATAGGGTTGAGCTCTATCGGTTTTAACTGGCTTAGCCCTTGTGATAAAGCGTTAAATCCACGTGTAATATCAGGTAAACCTTGCAGAGCTTCCTTGGTTAATACTAAACGAGAAGCCCCAGAAGAGCGTCGCTCAAACAGAGAGACACCAAGCCACTCTTCCAGTAATTTCACTTGCTGCCCTATCGCTGCAGGAGTGACATTTAGCTCCTTTGCCGCTAAAGAAAAACTCAGATGTCTTGCTGCCGCTTCAAAGGCTCTTAGCCCATTCAAATGGTTAACTTTCATAATATTCTATTTACCCCATAACAAGACGCTAAAGAAATTCTTTATCGATAGTGTAGAAGTTCTGATTTGTTACGCCTAGATAAACATTACACAATAGACTTAATTACTCGCTATTCACGCAGGTTTATCATGAAATTACATACTGACTTATCGCTACAAGCAAATGCTTTTTTCACGGCATCAACATGGATCCCATCACCTATTAAAGAAGTATCACGAAAAATGTTAGAGCGTGATGGCGGTGAAATTGCAATCGCAACAACCTTGGTAAATTACGAACCAAACAGCTATTTCTCATCACACGTTCATACTGGTGGTGAAGAGTTTTTAGTGCTTGAGGGGACATTTGCTGACGAACATGGCTGTTATCCTGTTGGCACTTATATACGCAACCCTGTCGGCACATCTCACGCGCCAATAGTAAAAGATGGCTGCATGATTTTAGTAAAGCTAGGTCAATATCAAGAAGGAGATACCACGCCGGTACATATCAAAACTCTAGAACAAGAGTTTGTTAAAGACAATAATCGTACAGGCGTATTATTTCAGCCTCTACACGACTTCAAGCAAGAGACCGTTCGCCTTGAAAAGTGGAAAGAAGAACAAAGCATTGAACTAGAAAACCACGGTGGAATAGAAATTCTTGTCGTAGAGGGCGAATTTACTCATCAAGGCAGTAACTATCAAAAATTTGATTGGTTACGTCTACCTATCGGGCATTCACTACAGGCTACCACTACTCAAATAAAGTGTCTCGTATGGATAAAAACAAGCCACCACTTACATCAGCTACAAGCGTAGGAGACGAATAATGAAAACCAAATATCTTATTGTTGGTGCGGGACTTAGTGGGTTATACACGGCATACCAACTTGAACAAATGGGAGATGATTATTTATTGGTATTTTGCAGGAACAGAAGCCGCACAAGAGAATGGCGGTTATTTAGAAGGCGCATTAGAAGCGGCCGATGTGGTACTTGCAAGCCTCAGTGATAACTAAAAAATAAAAGGCCACGTTATTTGATAACTTGGCCTCTCTTAATTTATCACTCTATAAGCTCATGATTTAGCAGCTGTGTTCCATTAAGAACTGTACATCGTCTTCAGCAGTGTAATAAACAGGATCTTTACCGTGAGAGAATAACTTAAGTGGTTTTTCATTGGCAGTGTGGTAACTCAGCTTACCATCATGGATATGTAACCATGTGCCTTCTGGTATTCCTACTACTGGCTCATGTTTATTCACTTCTAGAAATTCTTGAATACGCTCGTCACGAGTTTCACCAAAATGCCCTTCAACTGATGCTTCTAGATAATGAGGATTAATTTGGAATGGCACTAGATTCAATGAAGGAAGGATTACCCCGGTAATAATAGGCATATCATTGGTGGTGCGAATCGTTGGACAACCGATGTTAGTCCCAGCACTCCAACCAATGTATGGAACCCCATCAGTTAATACCGCTTTACGAATTGGACCAACTAAACCTAAATCATGCAGAGTCTTATTTAACACCCAAGTATTGCCACCACTCACTAAAATACCATCTGCTTGTTGGATGGTTTTTACTGGGTCTTCTGAACGATGTAGACCAGTAACTTTACAATCTAACCCAAGGTGATCAAATGTTTGTTGAACCAAGGCAACACGATCATCATGACTAGAGCGAATAACGGCATAAGGAATAAGCACAAGATTCTTAGCTTTTGTTCGTTTAATTTGCTCAACAATCGCTTCACTTGCAAATTCCATCACAAAATTGTTACCCGCGATCTTACCGTTACTTAATAATAAAATATCCATCTTCTAACTGCCTTATGTCTATTTAACATCGCGACTTAGCCTATTCTCAATCTAAGAAAAAGAAGCTATGCGATTACGAAAGAGATAAAAACATACCAGAAATAACCGCTACAAAACTTGTGTTAGATCGGATCTGTAGTCTATAAATTATGTCTGAATGAGAAGAAATCACTGTGTGATCACAAACAAGATAATAAATAACTACCAAGCAAAACTTGTGACCAAGAGAAATATAGGCATAATGCCCTACATAAATTTATACATAGCTCAAAAATACGTCACAAGTTGCGACGTCTATCTATGCTCATATGAGGTGCAATGAAAATACCAAACAGATTACTACCATTAGTTGAAGATGGTTTAATAGATGAAGTTCTAACCCAATTAATGAGTGGTAAAGAAGCCTCGGTCTACATTGTACGTAGTGGCGATAATATTCAATGTGCCAAAATCTACAAAGAGATTGAACAACGTAGCTTTAAACAAGCGGTAGCGTACCGTGAAGGACGAAAAGTCAAGAATAGCCGTCGAGCTCGTGCAATGGAAAAAGGCTCTAAATTCGGACGAGACGAGCAAGAGAAGGTATGGCAAAACGCAGAAATTGATGCGCTATACAAGCTCTCTGAAGCTGATGTTCGTGTACCGACGCCTTATGGCTGTTTTGATGGTGTTCTCTTAATGGAATTAGTGACCAACGATGAGGGCTCTGTAGCCCCTCGTTTAAACGACATTACATTAACCAAAGAACAAGCCCTGCGTGACCATGAATTAATGATCCAATACGTCACTCGTATGTTATGTGTAGGGATTGTGCATGGAGATTTATCTGAATTTAACGTCTTAGTCGATCATCTTGGTCCTGTGATCATCGATTTACCTCAAGCGGTAGATGCTTCTGCAAACAACAATGCAAAATGGATGCTTGAGCGTGATGTAAACAACATGACAACGTACTACGGTCAATACGCTCCAGAGCTGCTTGGCTCTGAATACGCAAAAGAAATGTGGGCACTGTATGAAAGTGGTGAATTAACACCAAATACAAAGCTTACGGGCGTATTTATTGATGATGGTAAAGATGCCGATATTGATGGCTTAATGGCTGAAATCAACGCCGTAATGGAAGAAGCTCGATTACGAAAAGAACGCCAACTTGAAGATCAAGAATTGGATTAATCTATACTTTATCGAACATTATAGAGGTAGATAACGGACTATCTACTTTCTCATGCCTCTTCTTCCTTTTTAAACTTATGATTCTCAATAAAGTAATCCACTTGCTTTGCTGTTTCTGTCGCATAAAGCAAACTCGTGTGGGAATAGTTTAAACACAAGTGATCTGTCAACTCTGGAAGTAAAGTTTCTTGAACCGTCACTGTCCCATCTGAAGGTTGGTGATCTCGAATCATTGGCGGGCGTAACCCAATAGGTAATGTCCCTGCAATAGATCCAATAGGACAATTAGCGGTCAATTTAGCTATATCTACCAAGCCCTGTGCCTGCGAGCTTCCTAATATAAAACCCAATTTTTTACTTTGAAGTTCTTTCGCAATAGAAGCCCCTTGAAGTGGAGAACCAATGGTTACAATGGCGTCTAGAGGGGTATTAATATCTTGATGATAGTTAGCAAAATGCACGGCTAAAATGCCACCCAAACTGTGTCCAAGAACGACATTTTTTTTAGATACAGATAAACAGCTATGAATGCGTTTAAACAGTACCATTTCATTAATACGCAGTGAATTATAGCTAATGATTTGTACGGTATGTCCCTTCTTTTTCAATCGTTCCGCAAGAGGCTTCATTACCACACCATGCATATATAAACCATGCAATACAACTATGTTCGCCATTATCTACTCCAAAAATTAACTCTTAATAAGACTATATCAGGAGGAAATAGTTCTCATAGTCTATAAATATGATTTATTACAATTAACGATAAATCATATACATAACTGTGTTCATCAATCTATATGGTTAACCCACAGCCCTGAACTACGTATTTTCCCCTTTCGCTTCGCTATTTAGCCATACTGTTAGTAATTGATAGGTTAAACTCAGAACTACCGCCCCTACAAATAACCCAACGATACCCGACATCGCCATCCCACCTAATGCCCCGAGCAAAATAACGATCATTGGTATATGAGAGCCACGGCTCAATAATATTGGTTTTAATACTGCATCACTGCTACTCACCAATACACACCAAATAGCAAATAACACGCCCGATGTAGTGGTATCAACACTAAAAACATAAAAAATAACAGGTAAAAGCACTAAAATCGGTGGTAATTGAATAATAGCAAAAACAAGCACTAAGAATACCCACAACCCCAGAGCTGGCGCCGGAATGCCAATAACGGCCATACCAAGTCCAGCCATGGCCGTTTGTATCACGGCAACACCAATAACCCCTTGAACGACACTTCTCACCGTCATTTTTGATAATTTCGTTAGCGCTTCACCATGCTCTCCGGTTAAGCGATTTGAAATAAGAATAAAGGCACGCTCGCATTTAGCGGCATTTGCCATGAAAACACCCGCAATGATGGTTGAGATAATAAACTGAATAAAACCACCGCCAAGAGAGCCGACTAAAGAAGCAGCCTTACTCGCAACGACTTTGACTTCTGCGCTGTACTTAAATAACAGGCTTTCAAGATTTGAAGACGCAAGAGACATAAACGAATACGCCTCATGCCCAATAATTGGCCACTCTTGCATGCTCTCTTTTGGTTTTGGTATCGCAATAGTTCCATCCTGATACCCTAAAAATAACTCCGTTCCACTGGTATAAATCCCCGTAGATAGTGCGACTAAAGGAATAAGCAGCAATGCGACACCAATGATGGTTAAGAGTATGCTCAACTTACTTTCACTGATTGGCGTTTTTTTACCAAGATAAGCAACAATGGGGTAAAGAGCCGTCGCAATAATACCGCCCCACACCATTAATAATAAAAAAGGCTTAAGAATAGAAAAGCACCATAAGACCAGAACAGAAAGCGCGCTGATTTTAATAAACGCATCAATAGCTTGGTTGGAGAAATTGTGTTCGATTTTCATAAACATTCCTTGTTGCAAATAAAGGGCTTCACTTACTATGTATCGCTTATATTTACCTTTGTTCTCGGGTAAGCCACCAACATATTAATGACGCTAATGTCACCATTATAACCCCTTGCCAAAACTGCATTGTTAGATCAATGTCTAGAATCCACGCAGAAAAGAACGTAGAAAAAATAGGTGTAAAATATGAGAACGTTGCTAACAGTACCATGTTGCCACCAATAATCCCGATATTCCATAACGCATAACCACTACCCATCACTATTCCAGCCAGTAATAAATCAATTATTGCATCACAGCTCATGACGATTGCACCTTCATCACTGGTTGCATATTTGCACCACAAGGACACCGCCGTTGCGATAAAAAACCACGTAATTGCATTTTTACCATTCGCTAGTTTTTTAGTGACATTACAATAAATCGCCCAAAGAAATGCGCCCGTCAATGCCAACATATAACTAATAGGATTAGTTGCCACATTAGCCATTAGCTGAGAAGTAGATAAGCCGTCATCGCCACTCAATGTCCATACCACCCCAAAAAAAGACAAGAGTATTGCAGGGTAAATCACCTTACTTACGGGCTTATTACTAGCAAGCACAGCAAAAAGAACTGTCAATGAAGGCCATAAATAATTAATAATACTCATCTCAACCGCTTGATTACGACTGTTTGCCATACCAAGCGCTAACGATAAACACATTTCATAACTAACAAATAGACCACCACCAATCAGTAAATAACGCGGTGAAAACAAACTAAGTTTTGGTAACCCAATAACAATCATTAAAAACAGCGAACCAACACTGTATATCATTGCAGCACCGCCAATCGGTCCTAATTGCTCGGTCACATTACGAATCAACCCAACAATTAAACTCCATAATAAAATGGCAGCACACCCTGCTACGGTGTATTTATATGACGTATTCAATTTAAGTGTTTCCTAACAATACAAACAGTAGTGCTATTTTATCATTTAAATAAAAAGGCACTTTTAATATATAAAAATTAAATAACTCTTACATTTACATTTACATTTACATTTACATTTACATTTACATTCTTATTTTCAATGTGATATTTATGAGATAATTTATCTTGGACCTTAAAATTATTATAACAACGCTTGAATATCACTATTCACTAAATAATCGTTACATAACTAAAAATATGGAACTAACATGCTAAAAAATTTATCGCTTAAAAACAAGCTTGCTATCTCCGCAAGCGCTGCAATTATACTCGGGGGAGTATTAGTTGAAGCCCTTTCATTTAATGCTTCTTTAGGGCGTTTAGATACTGAAGTAGAGCAACGCTTAGAAAGTACAACAGCATCTTATAATCAATACGTTACGGATTGGGTTTTATCTAAAGAACGAGCACTAACCTCATTACCTCAAGAAGCAAATGCGGATGCTATCGTTGTTCATTTAAAACAAGTTCGTGACTCTGCAAAATTTGATAATGTCTTCCTCGCTTATCCAGACGGTTCTCAAGCTAATGCAAATGGTGTGCTCCTTCCACCTGGTAATGATGACCCAAGAAAATGGGGGTGGTACACAAATGCAGTTGCTGCTCCTTCAAAAGTATTTATGGACAATCCAACCGTTGCCGCAGCAACAGGAGCAAATGTTGTTTCTTTAGGAAAAGCATTAAACCTTCATGGTCAACAAGTGGTTCTTGGTGCAGATGTTGAGATCACAGATATCCTAAATAGCATGGAAAAAGTGATTATTCCAGGTGAAGGATTCATGTTTATTGCAAATAATAAAGGCAATATTTTTACTCATCCAAATACCAAGCTGCTGAATAAATCAGTCTCAACTTTAGGTTTGGATTTTTCAACAGTTCAACAAGCAACAAACAGTAGCTCTGACATCTCTATTGAATTAGATGGTGAGAAGTACATTATGTATGCTCAAAAAATTGAGGGTACAAGCTTAATTACTGTAAGTGTAATTAATTATGACTCACTCGTTGCTCCTCTATTTGATGCTGTATCAGGCCAAATTCTAGTAACCGCAATTGTTGTCATTATTTGTACGTTATTATTCAATCTATTGTGTAATATCTTATTCCGCCCATTAAACAATGTATCTCAAGCACTTGCACAAATTGCAAACGGCAGTGGTGATTTAACTCAACGAATCCATGTTGAAAATAAAGACGAAGTAGGTGAACTAGCGAATAACTTCAATACCTTTATGGAAAGCTTACAACAGCTTATTCAGCATATTCGTCAGCAATCTCAACAGTTAACAGAAGATTCAGAACAAAGTACTAACCGTGTAAATAATTCAGTTAAAGAGCTTAATCTTCAACAACAAGAAATTACCATGGTTGCTACCGCTGTAACTGAAATGGCATCAGCCACGCATGAAATTGCGTCTCACGCCGAACAAACGGCAGAAGCGGCACAACACTCATCAAGCAGCACCCAAAAAGGTCATTCTCTTGTTATTGAAACAAAAGCATCAATCAATAACCTAGCAAATGAAGTTAATGAAGCAGGTATGGTAATCAGTGAACTTCAGCAGCACTCTCAAGAGATCAATACCGTATTGGCAACGATTCAAGGTATCGCTGAACAAACAAATTTATTAGCACTAAATGCTGCAATTGAAGCAGCACGAGCAGGAGAGCAAGGGCGCGGCTTTGCTGTTGTTGCTGATGAGGTTCGCGTGTTATCACAACGTACTCACACGTCAACTGAAGAGATTAAATCGACAATTGATATCCTTCAACAAACAACAAGTCGTGCAGTTAACTTGATGAAAAGTAGCTCTGAGCTAGCAAATAGCTCTGTAGAAGATGTAGATAAAGCAACACTAGCGCTCGAAGAAATTAGCTCGTCAGTTACTTTAATCAGCGACATGGCAACTCAAATTGCGACAGCGGCTGAAGAACAAACTCACGTAACTGGTGAGATAACTCAAAATGTCACATCCATTAAAGATGTGACAGACCTACTTGTTATCGATTCAACAGATAGTTTAGCTCAATCCCATTCACTAAAAGAGCAAGCCGTTAATTTAAGTTTAAAAGTAGCTACCTTTAAACTTTCATAATAACCACACTAAATAGTAGGAGTGATGTTTAACTCACCACTTCTACCGTTTTATATTGAGGGCCTAAATACGTCCCTTCATCGATCAGATAGCGTAGCGATTCTTCACACTCAGGGCACTCAAAAATCTCATTAGGCTCAATAGCTTCTTCTTCAACCCACTCCCAGCCAATATGTTCTTCACAACTTGGACAGTCCATTTTTTATTCCTCTTAACTATTTTCGGCGAGTGTAAATAACCTAAAACAAAAAGTCATCACCTCATAGGTGAAATAAATCGCACCACCCCCTTATCAAACAAGAAATTATCAATTATTCTCAATCTAATAATCTTTTGTTATCTATTTTTGGTCTCATTTTCTTGGTGATTTATGCTTAATCCTCTTTGGCTTAATACCTTTTGTACTTTGGTTGATATCGGCCATTTTACTCAGACTGCAGAAAAACTCTTTATGACTCAGCCAGGGGTCAGTCAGCACATTAAAAAACTAGAACTGGCATGTGGCTATGATTTATTAAAGCGAGAGGGGAAAAGCGTCGAGCTCACCGAACAAGGTCGCCTAGTATACAATTATGCACACCAGCAGCAACTCGATGCAGCTACCCTAGTTGAAGCGTTAAGTTTTGATGACCCATATAAAGGATTGTGTAAGTTTGCCTGCTCAGGGGCGTTAGCTTTATCCCTATATCCAGAATTTATCAATCTACAAAAGAGCCACCCCAATTTAGTGACTCATGTTGAGGCTGCGCCAAACAGTAAAATATTAGATGAGATCCAACGAGGGTATATTGATATTGGCATTGTTACTCATCAACCAACGCCAACCCTATTTCGTAGTGAAGAAGTGAGTAAAGAGTCTCTCTGTTTAGTGTTACCGAAACACTATAAAAACACGAGCATAACTTGGGATGCCTTACTGGCATTAGGATTAATAAAGCACCCCGATGCAGAACATTATCTGTCACTTTATTTTGATCTTTGCCAAGATGTAGCCCTAGCAAAAGGTAATGTGAATGAAATACCAATAACCAGTTATATTAATCAATTAAGCCAGATTTTACTTCCTATTGCACAAGGCGTTGGATTTACGGTTCTTCCACAAAGTGCGATTGATGCCTTTCCCTATAAACAGGATTTACATATACATCAACCAACAAATCCCGTTTTAGAGAGTTTGTTTTTAGTTCAAAAGAGAAATAGAGATTTACCAAATAGATACCAGACTCTGATTAAAAAACTTAAAGAAACATTAGTATAAATGAAAGCCCTAAAACCAAAAAACTCCTGATCATCAGGAGTTTTCTATTTTTACCACTTTTTAGCCGTGTCTTTTGCAGTGTCTTTCCAATATTGAATTCGCGCACGTTGCAATTGGGCTTTTCTTGTTCTTTTCATAAAATACATCCTTTAATCACTCGCTCATCTTTGAGCTGCTGTCATAAATCTCAATGACCTTTCAATTTATAGTAGTGTGGATCTCTTTGCTAGGATCGAGATCACGAATATTTAAAAGTATTACGTATTTTTACTTTCTTTTTATGATTCAAATAACAGTTATTCACATAAACAATTTATAGAGAATAAACAACTCTTTATACTTTAGACTCAAAAAAGAGAACTACATCACACTTTTCCCTTTAAAAAATAGTCAAACTTATGATTAATAATCACTAATTATGTACAACTCTACTCTGAAATGGATTCTTAAATAAAATGAAAAAATTAACTCTGCTTTCCTTAAGTGTTAGCTCTATTTTATTCAGTAACCACCTATTAGCAGCAAATCAAGTTGCTGATGCTCGCGGAAACGCCATGGGCAATACCGGCGTTGCAACTGCCGATTACCTCGTTGCCCCATTTTATAACCCAGCATTAGCAGCAAGCTTTAAGGATAATGATGACTTCGGACTCTTGCTTCCCGCTTTCAATGCAAGCGCTCGTGATACTGACGATACATTAACAACTATTGATGATTTACAAAGTGCCATTGAAAAATACGAAAATTCTGGCTCCCCCGCAGGAATGGAAGATGAACTGAATGGCTATCTTAACCAATTAAACAATAATAAGCCGCTAACAGTAACAGCAGGCTTAGGGTTTGCTGTTGCTCTACCAACAAAAGCGATTGCTACCAATTTATACGGCCGTGGCTATACTGAAATTATTGCCGCACCAACAATCACAAATGATAGTAATGTGCAAGATCGCTACACCAACTCTACTGTCGATATGATGGCATTTGGTTATGCTGAATTTGGTTTAGCGATTGCAAAAGAATTTACAATTGCTGAAGAACGCTTCTCATTTGGTGTTACGCCAAAATTTCAGCAAATGACAACCTACGCACAACAGGTTTCTGTCGCTGAGTTTGATTTAGAAGATTATGATCAAAGTGAAATCACAAAAAATGCATTCAACTTCGATCTAGGTGCCGTTTGGTATAAAAATAATTTCCGTGCAGCACTGGCAATTAAAGACGTAATTTCTCAGGAGATTGACGCTGAATATAATGGAATGAAAGACACATATGAGTTAAATACTCAAGCAACGTTAGGCCTTGCTTATGCTGCGGAATTATTTACTGTCGCACTTGATGCAGATCTAACAAAACAAACACGATTTACCAAACTAGATGATGATACACAATTTATTCGCCTTGGTGTCGAAGCAAATGCGTGGGGTTGGGCTCAATTACGTGCAGGTTACGAAATTGACTTAGAGGATACCCTCGAAAATTCAATAACTGCGGGAATTGGTATTAGCCCATTTGATGTCGTAAGTTTAGACTTCGCAGGCTCATATGCAGGTGATAACCAATTTGGTATATCAGGAAATTTAGCCTTTACTTTCTAGCAAATTAATTACTACTAAATTATATCCCTACGCATTCTTCGGTAGGGCTCTTTATTTTATAAAAACTTACATACCCTATCGAAACTTCTGTCCCATCACTTTATCATTCCACACCGAAACATTACTGATATAAAAAATAACTAAAACTACCAAGAAATATTTAACTCTTGTTTTATGCAACAAGGCTTTAGTAACTGTCGGTGTCACGATACCTAACTTTTAGAAGAGGATAATATTAATATAATTGTTATTTCGGTTTCTGTTGGCTTTCTAGTAAAAATCATAGCCAAATACATTGGAATAGAGTCGAGATTAGGGTTAAATGGAGTAAATCCCTGTGTTCAATTAGCACTATACCGGAATATTGTGATAACTAATTAAAACGCAATTGAAAAATCACCAATGCACTGATTATGACTATTGGTAATACTGCCTTTACCTGTCTCTTCACAATATGAAAAATCAATATCAAACGAGTCTAACTCGCCTTTCATTAGTATGTTACGTAATAAAACATCACTGTTTAATTGGTGAATTAGAGCGTCCCATGAAACATTATTTTTGAAAATAGTAAAATTTACGTTCATTAAATACCTTTGGATTTTATAAATAAGAAATTTTGTTAATTTTAGACCTGATATAAAGCTAATAGCTAGGCTAAAAATTATTTAAATAGAGTAATAGAATTTATGTTACAGAAAATGATTGGATTAAAACTAAGATGGTAGAAGTAACTAAGAGATTTTTAGACAAGTACGAAACAGGAGAGGATGTTTGAAATGTTGATATCTTACAAAGTAGAACTAAATCGAGTATTAATAAAGCATTTAAAAGCAGCGCAAATGGTACGAATACCACCTGCGCAACTTATTTGAAATTAAGCAGCTACAACGTTAGCAGCTTGAGGGCCTTTTTGGCCTTGCTCAACTTCAAAAGAAACTTTTTGGCCTTCAGCAAGAGTTTTGAAACCCTCTGAAGCGATAGCACGGAAATGTACGAATACGTCAGCGCCGCCGTTATCTTGAGTGATAAAACCGAAACCTTTCTCTTCGTTAAACCATTTAACGATACCAGTTGTTTTAGACATGTAATGTCCCTTATATTTAAATTCATAAAAAATCGCATAATGCGATGCGCTTAGAGCTTGAATTATTAAATGTGACGACAAAGCTAAGGGAAACACTGAGAATAACGACATTACGAAGAAATACTAAGGCTTACTTTACTTGATGTTCATTAACAACTCTGAGCAACAGAGCGAGATGAATAATACCTTAGTGCAGAAGATTGTAAAGAATTTTCTTCAACTATTTTGATTATTGCCGAGCGCTCAGAATCACATCAGTACCTTATGATTACACCACCTCCCCTTTAAGGAGGTGATTTAAGAAGCTTGAACAAAATCGTAATCTAACATTACCGATAAAAACGATTAAATTATGCTCCGCTTTAGTTATGATAACTTCATTAGTTAAACATCATCATCTCATTGAGCGGAGCATTAACGCATGAAAAAAATTGTCCCATTTATTTTACTCGCCTTTTTCAGCTTGCGCTTATTTGCCTCTGTCGGTCCTCATATTCAGCAATTAGAGCATGATAGCTTCACTATTTTACGCTCAGCCCTTATTGTTGGTGCTATCTGTTTTGTTATTTCATTTATCGTTAAGAAATTCAAAAAACCAACACCGATAATAATAAAATCTGAAGATGACATAAATTAATGCAAAAAAAAGAGTGACCGTTTGGCCACTCTTTTTTGTTACTTCTACTTCACTATATGTTTATGCATCGTGCTTATAAACATGAACATCGCGTTGTGGGAATGGAATACTTACACCTTCAGCATCAAAACGTTTCTTAACCGTTTCTGTAACTTCCCAATATACATTCCAGTAATCATCTGTTTTAACCCAAGGACGAACAATAAAGTCCACTGACGATTCGTTTAATGTATGCAGTTTCACTATAGATTCTGGTGTTTTTAGTACCAATGGGTGACTTTCTAGGATATCAGTAAAAATGGCTTTTGCTTTTTCAATATCATCTTGATAACCAATACCAAATACCATGTCTACACGACGCTCAGTTTCGATTGTTACGTTCTTAATCACATCACCCCAAATCTTATTGTTTGGGAAAATTAAATTCTGATTATCTACTGTTTTGATTGTAGTAGATACAAGATTCATACGATTAACTTTACCTACGATACCACCAAGATCCACCAAATCACCCACGTCAAATGGACGATAAATCAAAATCATCATACCAGATGCAAAGTTAGATAGTGTGTCTTTTAATGCAAAACCAATAACCACACCTGCAACACCAAAACCAGTTAACAGTGGACCCAAATTAATGCCAATTTGAGATAACGCAATCAAGATACCGATCATCATGATGAACTTTGAGCCCATAGACACAAAGAACTCCTGCATTAACTTACTGAACTTCATTTTAGAATGAGACACACTTTTCTTAATTGCTGTTTTAGCAAGTCGAGAAAGGAAACTTGTCATCCAAAGAATAAGCGAGAAAATAACTAATTTAACAATAATAGATGGCGCATTCTCTACCGCCCAATCTTTAAAACGAGTAACCCACTCTTCTGTTAAACCATACGCAACACTAATATCTAATACATCACTATTGATATCACCAGTTACAGAGAAGATAAACTGTTTATACTCTGTAATATCGATATTATTTTGTTCCATTAATGTAGTAGTTACTTCTAAACTCGCAATCATTAATGAAACTCGTTCAGTTAAGTTCGTCGCATCTTGCGTTAGCAGATCTTTCTTCTCTACCGACGCATATTGCATACGTTTCGCAATGTCTGATTTTTGTGATTCAAGATAATGAATAATATTTGTCAATAAATCAGCACGGTTTGTTAGCTCTTTTAAAATAGCTGTTTTTTCTTTGGTGAAATCAATATTTAGTGTTTCACCCCATGATAATGTTTTAAATGCTTCTTCATAATACATATCCATGATGCCAAGACGTTTTTGTGCGGCAAATTCTAAATCATCCTTCTCATCGCCTTTCGCTTTACGAACCGCTTTAGTCAATTCAACTAAATCTTGATGACTTAGCTTTAATAGCTCCCCCATAAGGATCATTTCTGAACGAACAACACCATCAAGTCCTTTAGCACTTGGGTTTTCTTGCAGCTGTAATTCAATATCCGCTCGAGTTTTGTCATTTTTACGACGTAATACATCTTCGAAAAACAATTTATCGGCTGGGTCAGCGGTAGATAACTGTACCACTCTTTCTTTTAACTCTTGTTGAACCGTAACCATGTTATCAACTGATTGAGCGTAGGCTGAAGCCATCATACTCATCATTAATAACAAAGCAGTAAAATACTTCTTAATCATAAAAAACGTCCTATATAAATCATGACCATATAATAGTTGATGCCTATCCATTCTCATTCATAACAATTGCAAATAATAGTATTGAATGATGAAAGCTTGTTCATTTGTTGATAGTTTGTGATGCAAAAGGTGCCTATTTGACTTTATATATTCACTTTTTTGTTTTTACTCTGAAAATTTATTGTATAAAAAAAGGCGTAACCACAAAGTGGATACGCCTCCGTCTTTCTCTGATATTTTATAGTGTCGACATAATCGTTTTTAGTTCTGCAATCAACTCTTCGTTACGTAACTCACCTTTTTCTATATCAAAGTTATCATAAAAACTAGGTACAGAAAGTGAGCCCTTAACCTCTGCAGCAAAATAAGGCGCAGAGCCTGTTGCAGCAGCAAGTACTGTCGCGGCACCACCAGGACCAGGTGACGTAGCTAGCATGATTACAGGTTTGCCTTGGTAGACTTTCATATCGACACGAGAAGTCCAATCAAACACATTTTTAAATGCTGCACTATATGATCCATTGTGTTCAGCATAAGAAATAACAACGGCATCTGCTTCACCAATTTTTTGGAAAAATGCTTTCGCTTGCTCAGGTTGGCCTAACTCTTTTTCTTTGTCTTCACTAAAAATAGGCATTTCATAATCATTAATGTCTAACGCTTCCACTTCAGCACCAGCCACTAAACCTGCTGCATACGTTGCTAATTGTTTATTAATTGATGTTGAACTGCTGCTTGCTGCTAATGCTAAAATTTTCATAGGAATACCTTCATAATCAGTTTGAATAAAAAGAGTAGTAAATGTCCTGCTCTTTTCAAATATATTGCTCTTGTTTGCGATGGGATAACTATAGTTCATCCACAAACAATTCATTTATGGCGTTAGTTTGGCAGGGCAAGGGATAACACGCATCCCTCACTTTCATTTAACCGATGAATTAGAAACAGGAAGACTGGTTGAGCTATTTGCTGATTACTCTGAATAACCATTGATATCTTCATGGTTTACCCTAGTCGTAAACACATGTCAGCCAAGGTACGTTGCTTTATAGACTTTATTTTCGAGCACCTTGGCGAATAAATGATACCTATTTAAGATACGTTATTTGCATATTCTTCTAATAGTGTTTCGAAACGCTCTAAACCTCTTAATGGATCAAAGTCTGTCTCTTCTAATACAAGTTCACGCATAGACGTACTTGCCTCAATAGAACGTTGCAAGTCATCAATGGCTTGCACTTCAGCCCCTAATTGCGCATACGCACACGCACGTTGAAATAATGCGTGTGCATTTTGATCATCCACTTCTAAAACACGATTACATAAATTCAATGCCCAATGAAATTCACGCATCTCCATTGCCGCATCCGCTTTATACGTTAATGCTTCTAAATCACCCGGTCTTACTTTTAGGATCTCATCATAAATATCCATTTTCTGTTCAGGTGTTTGAACACTTTGAGCTCTCAACCATAAGTTATGAACTTCATTGATAATTTCAATTTCACGGTTATTCTCAGTGATAATTCGGGTTTTACGTTTTAGATCTCGCTCTAATGCTACAAACTTTTTCTCATAATCTTGGGCAATTTTATTGAGCTGCTTATCTGCCATCTCTTTGGTATTTTGCTTCATTTCTTTTAATGATTGCCATCCAATCAACGCAATAAGAGAAGCAACCGCCGCAATGACATAAAAAAAGTACGTTACCGTTGTATTTGAATAATTTAATGATTTATCAGCAACCGTCAACTCGCGATCGGTAATTTGTATCGTTAAACGTCGCTCTAGATCTTGTTGATCCATACGTAAAGCTTTTAGTTCATCTAAAATATAACGTTCCATTAATGGACGTTCTAAATACACTTGTTCTGAATAAGTCACTTCTTCTGCCTGTAATGACAATGAAGTAAAAAGAGTGATGAGAAGCAAAAAGAAATGTCGATACATAGAATAGCCTTGTTAATCGTGTAGTTAGAGGTGATATACATAAAGATAACACATCCAAGACAGCAACACCCGATTAACAAAGAAAACCAATTAAAAACCCATCACCATAGAGCCGACAAGTAACCCTGCCATGCTGTAATTAAAAAACTTCAAATGCTTTGGTGTTTTCAATCTTTTTTGTAGCTCTTTACCCGCAATTGTCCAAAAACTAACGGTAGGCACATTAATACAAATAAACACGAATGCGATTAGAAACACACTAAACATATCAGCGCTGGTCGCATAAATACTCATTACCGATAACGCCATTGACCATCCTTTGGGGTTAATCCATTGGAAGCTCGCGGCTTGTAAAAACGACATCGGTTTATAATCGCCATTAATATTATCTACAGGCTTACTACTCGCAATTTTATACGCCAAATATAATAAATAGGCAGCACTGACAATTTGTAATGCTTTCTCTAGTTGTGGATAGGTCTGAAAAATTTGAACTAAACCAAATCCTACTAATATCAGCATAAACGCAAAACCAAAGATCACACCCAGCATATGAGGAATCGTTCTCACAAAACCAACGTTCGCTCCAGAAGTCATCAACATGATGTTATTTGGACCAGGCGTAAACGCGCCAACAAAAGCAAATGTGGTTAAAGCAAGTAAATAGGTGTAATCCATAATAAGCATCTTATAAAAATAAATTCTGCTTGTATCTTAATGCGAGACTGAGTAAATTTTCTGTCTATATTTGTTTAAAATAAAATTAATACGCAAGGATTAGTCGCAATGGATAGGTTTGACGAGAGAATATTGCAAGAGTTAAAAAGGAATGGGCGACTCACTAATGTAGAGCTATCTGACCGTATTGGATTATCACCATCAGCAACACTGAGACGTGTACAAGAATTAGAACGAAATGAAACAATTAAAGGCTACCGGGCGGTATTAAATCCAAATAAATGCGGAGTGGGATTTGTAGCGTATGTGACGATTGGATTATCTAATCACAGTAAACAATCACAAAAAGATTTTGAAGCTCAGATAATGGAATCGAAAGAAGTGACAGAGTGCCACAATATTACAGGAGCAAATGAATATCTATTACGTGTTGAGACTGAGAGCCTCTCATCTTATAAGCAGTTTCATTCAAACGTACTTGGAGAGATATCTCAGGTCAACTCAATCGGCACCTTAGTGGTTATGGATTCCCCTAAGGACGAACGAACTTAGCGCTCATCAGTGAAGGGTTCTTTAATTCATGTAACTCTTTTATTGAATTAATAACCATTTTTACAGGTACGATGATGAAATAAATTGAAGCTAATACCACCATGATTGGATCGGCTAATTGAGCATAATGCGCGAGTGATGTTAGTAATAATATTTTCGCAATCATAAAGCCCACAAAAACGGCAGCACTAATAACGGTATCCATTAACCATTGCTTTGCTTCTGCATCGATTAATGCTGAATTAACCTCTTTACCTTGAGTTTTCATTAACCAATAGCTGCCATAACAACCAATCATGCTAAACACACCAAAAGCCAATGCGATACCAGTATTTACTTCGCGACCACCTTGCATGATTGCTTGAACTGCAGCAATAAATGAAAGTACACACATTAAGGTAATTGCGATCCCTTTAACTAAAATCACAGTAGACTCAATTACCTTAACGCGCTTAATATTTTTCGCTACCTCTTCTTTTCGAATGTAGAACACCGCACCTAATGACAATAATGTTAAAAATAAACTAACTAATGAATAAACACCATCAAACACAATAACTAATGAATGGATAAGTGTACCTAATATAATTCCTATCATGGCAAACAACAGCGCTGAAAACGTTGAGGCCAATAATAATTGCCTTTCTTTCTTAATTGAATATGACATTTTGTTCTCCATCGACTTATTTTTCGTCTTTTTTATTTATACCACGCATCATATATCTAAAATTGGTGATAGGATAATCAGTCAGCGTCGAGTTTTTCGTCGCCATTCATTCTTCATCCTTTATTATTCTCTTTATCGGGTATACATAATGAAAACCAGTCAAATTGAGATGTTCTTATATGCTGTTGAATTTGGGTCAATTGCAGAAGCGTCACGTAAGCTTCAAAAAAGTCGAACTACTGTCAGCGCAGCCCTCAATACTCTCGAGGATGAATTAGGCGTTACTCTGCTAAACCGTACTGGTAATCGAATTACTCCTACGGAAATTGGGGAGTCTTTAGTTCATGACTTTCAACGAATCTCTCTCATCAGTAATGACATCGAGAATAAATGCTTTCAATATAACCATGGGGTTGCATCAACCATTCGAATTGTGCGTGACGATGCTTTACCTGAGACTATTTGGCGTCAGATCTTGGGCAAAATGAGTCGTAAATTTCCAAGCACAAGTATTTCAATTTATGTTGCTCCATCCCCTGAATTGGAAGAAATGGTAGAGCAAAATATTGTTGATGTCGCTTATGGTTTACTGCCTATAAATAATGAACTGATGCATGTTCAACAAAATGAATTAGGGCAGATCCGCCTAATGTCTGTTGCGCATAAAGATCATCCATTAAGCCAACTAAGAAAAGTCAGTAGAACCGATTTAGAAAGTAATACTGAAATCATAATGAACTACATTGATGAAGATGAATTAATGGTGACTGAACCTAAATCAAGTAAGTACATTGCTTTGACTTTTTATGAACATCTACGAAATGCAGTATTAGATAAAACAGGATGGTCTTCTGTGCCAGCTTTATTAATTAATGAACACTTACGTGATGGTACTTTAAAAGTGTTAAAGCATAATCGAGCAATGAATTGGCAATCTTTTGCTGAAATGACAAAAAGTAACATGCCTCGCGGCGTTATTATTGACTGGCTATCTGAACAAGTTGAAGATTATTTACTCGAAGTGTCTGAATAACGGTTATATTACTCAATAAAAAGTAAATTAGCCGTAATTCTCAAGCTCAGCTGAGTTTTTCAGAGAACATACATCTTTAATACCTAGATACATGGATCATAATGAGCATTCAAACCTCATCTCCATCAACCATGCCTTCTACTTGTTCTGATTGATTTTCGATATCTATAAAAGCCTGTTGTCTTGCGTTAATTTATTCGGCACTCGATTGAGCAAATACAATATTTAGTAATAAAACACGATAAATAGCCCACTAGAATGGGCTATTTTTTTATAAAAAACATCAAATTGATCTATTTCACCCAACAAAAAACACATAGAACACTAACCAAATAAAAACATAGAAACGAGATCAATGTCGCATTAAACGACTAATAAATACACTTTTTTTGTGATTCACTTGCCTTTACGCCTCTGAAAATGTCAATAATAAAAAGGAATTTAATTAGAGTACAAAGGATATGTATTTACATATGACGATTGCAGCGCCCAGAATCTTGTGTTCAAGCATGGATATTGAACCCAGCAAAAAATGGACATTTAGAGAGCCATCAAGGACAGACGGTGACGATGTTTACACATTGATCACCGAGTGTCCCCCTCTTGATATCAACTCTTCATACTGTAATTTCCTTCAATCTACCCATTTCAGTAAGACCTGTGTTTTAGCAGAGAAAGACGGCAACCTTGCTGGTTTTATCTCTGGTTACCATAAGCCTGATGACCCAAAAACATTATTCATCTGGCAAGTCGCTGTCTCTCCTCGCTACCGAGGTAAAGGTTTAGCTTACTCAATGCTAAATGAGCTTTTACAGCGTAAAAACATCAAACACACCGAATTCGTAGAAACAACCATCACCAAAGCCAATACCGCTTCATGGTCGCTATTTAAAAAGCTAGATGCCGAACACGGTGACCAAGGTGAGGTAACCACGTTTCTAGACAAAGAAGCCCATTTCAAAGGCAAACACGATACTGAATATTTGTATCGTATCGCTCTAAAATAAAATAGGAATCATAAACGGACTCATCATGAATATTTTCAAGAAGCAAGAATCACAAGTACGTTCATACTCAAACAGTTTTCCAGTTGTCTTCCAAAAAGCAAAAGGATGTTGGCTAGAAACCGAAAGCGGCAAACGTTACTTAGACTTCCTTGCTGGAGCCGGATCACTCAACTACGGTCACAACAACCCAGTCTTAAAGCAAGCTTTACTTGAATACATCGAAAATGATGGCATTACGCATGGCTTAGATATGCACTCAAGTGCAAAAGCCACTTTCTTGAATGCATTGAATAATTACATCCTAGAACCTAGAGATCTAGATTATAAAGTTCAATTTACCGGTCCAACCGGAACCAATGCCGTTGAGGCCGCTTTAAAACTGGCACGTAAAGTCACTAACCGAACTAACATTGTCGCTTTCACTAATGGTTTCCACGGTTGTACTGCAGGAGCATTGGCAGCGACAGGGAATCAACACCATCGCCAAGGTGCAGGTTTTAGCTTAAACAACATCACTCGCATTCCTTTTGAAGGTTATGCCGATATCGATGGCCTTAATCTGTTTGAAACCATGCTATCTGATAACTCAAGTGGTTTAGATAAACCTGCTGCTGTGCTTTTAGAAACTGTACAAGGTGAAGGTGGATTAAACGTCGCATCAAATCAATGGCTACAGCGTTTAAGCAAGATTTGTAAAGCCAACGATATTCTAATGATTGTTGATGATATCCAAGCTGGCTGTGGTCGTACTGGCACCTTCTTCAGTTTTGAGCCATCAGGTATTAAACCAGATATGGTTACGCTATCTAAATCTATTGGTGGCTACGGCTTACCAATGGCGGTTGTCTTACTAAAACCAGAATTAGATGAATGGAAACCAGGTGAGCATAACGGTACTTTCCGTGGTAATAATCACGCGTTCATTACTGCAGCAAAAGCACTAGAGATTTACTGGGCAAACTCAGATTTTGAAACACACATCAAACAGTGCTCTCAAAAAGTCAGTGATGTCATTCTTCGTGCTGTAAAACGCTACCCTAAATTGTTTGTTCAACAAAAAGGTCGCGGCATGATGATTGGTATTGAGTGTAAAGACGGCATTATCTCAAGTGATATCGCTAAAGATTGTTTTAAGAACGGCATGATCATTGAAACTGCAGGTCCATCTGATGAAGTAGTGAAATTCTTCTGTCCACTGACGATCACAGAGTCAGAGCTAGAAGAAGGCCTAACCATCTTTGAAAACGCAATTGATAATATTGCAGAAAAACACTTCAAAAAAGCATCTTAATCAGGAACGAAACAATGATTGTTAGAACACTAGACGAATGTCGTGATAGCGAACGACGCGTAGCATCAGAAACATGGGAAAGCGTAAGAATGTTGTTGAAGAATGACAACATGGGTTTCTCTTTCCACATTACGACTATTTATGAAAATACAGAAACTCACATTCACTACAAAAACCACTTAGAGTCAGTCTATTGCATGAGTGGCGAAGGTGAAATTGAAGTCATTGGCGGTGAAACCTACCCAATCAAACCGGGCACCTTGTACATTCTTGATAAGCATGACGAACACTACTTGCGTGCTTATCAAGATAAAGAAATGGTGATGGCGTGCGTCTTCAATCCACCAATCACAGGGGCCGAAGTTCATGATAAAAACGGCGTCTACCCTATCTTAGATTAAGCACTAATTCCCCCTAGTGCTTATTTAAGTTAGCAGTAAATCCACTTGGGTTCATGGTGACTCAAGAGGATTCTCCCTCTCAAAGTCAAAAAGGATTTACCCATGACTTATACCGTAGAAAAAATCGGCGGTACTTCTATGACTGCGTTTGACGCCGTTTTAGACAACATATTTCTTCGCCCTCAGAATCCATATAATCGCGTTTTTGTGGTCTCTGCCTATGGTGGCATTACCGATTCATTACTTGAGTGCAAAAAAACAGGTAAACCTGGTGTTTATAAGCTGATCGCTAAGCGCGACGACAGCTGGGATGAAGCATTGGAGTATGTGAAAAATCGTATGCTATTAACCAATGAACATCTATTTATTGATCCGCTAAATCGTTTAAGAGCTGATAAATTCATTTGCTCACGAATTGATGAAGCTAAAACTTGTATTTCTAATATTCTTGAAACCTGTCAATACGGTCAGTTTTCATTGCGTCGTTATTTACCTCAAGTGCGTGAATTTCTATCTTCTATTGGTGAAGCTCACAGTGCCTTTAACACGGCGTTAAAGCTAAAAACCGTTGGCATTAACGCCAAGTTTGTCGATCTCTCTGGTTGGGATAACCAAACTCCGAGAACATTAGATGAAACTATTACTGATGTATTTAAAGACATAGATATCACCACAGAGCTGCCGATTGTTACTGGCTATGCCTATTGCAAAGAAGGCTTAATGGGCACATACGATCGTGGTTACAGTGAAATGACCTTTAGTCGTATCGCCTCACTTACCAATGCTGATTTAGCCATTATTCATAAAGAATATCACTTAAGCTCAGCCGATCCGCGTGTTGTAGGCACAGATAAGGTATTCCCGATTGGTCGCACCAATTACGATGTTGCTGATCAATTAGCAAACTTAGGAATGGAAGCGATTCACCCTAATGCAGCGGCAGGGCTTCGCGAAAGCAATATTGAAATCCAGATTAAAAACACTTTTGAGCCAGAACACAAAGGCACATTAATCTCATCAGATTACCAGCCAGAAACCAACAAAGTCGAGATCATTGCAGGTAAAGAAAAAGTGTTTGCCCTACATCTGTTTGATCAAGCAATGGTAGGCCAAGTGGATAACGTTGGCTATGAGTTAATGGAAATTATCTCAGACGCACAAGTGAGTTTAATTGGTAAAGAAATGAATGCTAATTCAATTACTTATTACCTTGGCGGTAGCACTGAAAATCTCAATAAACTGTTATACAAAGCAGAAAAACGCTATCCAAACGCCTCTATTAAAGGTCGTATGGTGGCATTAATTTCGGTGATTGGCTCTCAGATTGATACTAACAAAGCACTAGCAAAAGGGGTTTTATCATTGATGAATAATGACGTCACCCCTGTTGCTCTGCATGCGTCTATGCGTAACGTAAACGTGCAATTTGTAGTAAGCGATCAAGACTATCAAAACGCTATTCGAGCGCTGCACCACGAATTTTGTGAAGATATAGCCACCACACAAGTAAAAACTGAACAGGTCGCTTAGTTCCGTTTTACAGTGTAAATAAACCGTTAGTTCATTAATAATGAGCTGGCGGTTTTTTTTGGCTAATCGTTTGTAAAGAGGACAATAACTCTTCTAATACAGGGCCAAAAACATGACTACGCGACACCAAGCAACCCATAGGGGTAAGCCAACCATCAAATTCATGTGCAATCGGCAGTGCCACAAGTTTATTCTGCTCTAGTAAGCTTGCAACACTATGCTCTGGTACTATCGTCCAACCCACTCCTTTACAAGCAAGATCCATCAAGGTTTGATGCGTATTGGCGTACCACAACTTTGAGCTTATCCCATAACTGAACCACAATTCTTTTCGTTTTGAGCTACGATGTACTAATTGTCTGTGCCCTTTCAATGCTGCATCATTCACGACAGGCAAACTGGCTAACTCATGCTCTGGAGACACAACCGTCAAAAAACGCACATGACCTAGAGTAAAGAAATCCATGTCTACTTTTAGCTCACCATCTGCATAGACAATCCCAACTTGGGCTTTGCCTTTTTTTACTAACTCTTCAACATCAAAAGTTGAGGTTGTGATGATCTCAAAATCCGTCACAGGAAACTTATCTGCCAATGCTGCCAATATTTGTAATACATCGTCATTCATTAAGCTCTCATCAATGGCAATGACTAACTCATATTCGTGCTCTCTTTCTAGCGACTCTACTTTTTGATCAAAGTACTTTTGTTGATGCAAAATAGATTGAGCAATCGGCAATAACGCTCTGCCTTTCTCTGTCAGCACTGGTGTGTTCTTCTCTCGAGTAAACAGTTCTTGGTTAATGGCGATCTCTAAATTGGCAATGGCCTGACTCACACCTGATTGAGCGCGCTTTAACTGACGAGCTGCGGCAGAGAATGAACCGCACTCACACACGGTGACAAAGATTTTTAATTGCTCAAAACTGTACATGGCATTAGCTCAATAAATAATTTAAGGAACCAAGCTATCACAACTCGTGATAGCTGTTAACTTTATCTCTTTTATTTGCTCTCTATAATCGCTGATTCATTATTTTTAAATGTATCAATAATTATTAAGAGTCATCGCTATGAAAACCACTGAACGTATTTTCCACGCTGTATTATTTGAGGTATTGGCGGTATCACTGTCTATTCTTGGGTTAGCTATCTTTACTAATCACGACGTTACCGACCTATCAGGAACCATGATAGTCGTTGCCACTATCGCGATGATCTGGAACTTTATTTATAATTGGATTTTCGATCAATTCTTCACTGGCGAGAAAACACAACGCACCCTTTCATTACGCATCTTCCACGTTGTATTGTTTGAATTAGGATTATTGTTCGCAACTGTACCTGTGATGGCTTACTTATTAAACGTAGGCATTTGGGAAGCCTTTATAATGGATATTGGCGTGACTATCTTTATCACCATTTACGCATTCACCTTTAACTGGGTATACGATAATGTACGAGCAGTATTGCTAAAAAGAATGGCAAGGGATGAGTCAGTCACCGCGTGATAAATTCGATGTGATATAGAGAGCTAGATAGTAAACAACCCGCTGATTGGCGGGTTGTTTGTTTTTTAATACTCGGTATCTGAACTGAATAATTTTCAATCCATTCGGGTAATAAAGGTTTGCTCGTCATCCACAAAAGCCACAAAGCCACCATGATAGATAAATACTCGACCACGCCCCTCAACTAAGCAAGCAAGCTGTGGAAGTAAATCTTCTTCGTTATCCTGACTTTGAAATGTGCCAGTATCAGTAATTACACCACGGAATGTAGGTAAATACCCATAAGTGCGCTTAGCTTGATCAATCAGGCTCAATTCACTACTAATAGAGAAGCAAGATGGAATCGCACCGGCTTCTTCGATAAACATGGGTTTCAGTTCTTCAAAAGCAGTAATCACTAACCAGTCGATGTCGTTAACATGATGGATAAACATAAAGTTTCTCGGTTATTCTGGTGTGAGGATTTTATCACTATTAAGGAAGAACCTAGTAGAAATTTAGTGGCTAAATTATTTCCGGACATTCATTAGGCCAACTTATGGCATTCTATTCAAATTCTAATTTTTATAGTACTTGCTCTTTAATCACCGTAAACACGCCTGCGTCTTTGTTACTTGGTGCCATAAAGCGGGCCGTCTCTTTTACTTGCTGATGCGCATTTTCCATCGCATAAGAATAATAACTCTCTTGCAGCATTTCTAAATCATTTAGGTAATCACCAAAGCTCATTGTCTCTTCAAAACTAAAACCAAGTGTATTTTGTAAATGTTTAATCGCAGCACCTTTTGAGGCTTCTGCATTCATTATATCTAACCAAATTTTAGCACTCACCACCACTTGGTGAGTCTCTCCAAATTTAGCGTTAATAGTAGGATAAACATGTTCTTCTGTGCCATCAAAATGACAAATTGCTACTTTGATAAACTCGTCATCAACCGCAAGAAGATCGTCTACATACTGACAACGTTGGTAGTATTTTGAAAACTCAGCCAACGCTTTTGGATCTTGGGTTTCGATGTAGGCTGAGTTTTTTCCACAAAGTACAATCTGCGTACCTTCGATTGAACGCGCTGTTTGAATGATGTTAATTATCAACGGTGTGTCCATCGAGCAACTGTATAGCTCTTTACCTTGATGCATCACTAGCGTGCCATTCTCTGCAATAAACATCATGCGATCTTTCACTGGCTCAAAGGTTTCTAATAAGCTGTAGTATTGACGTCCAGACGCTGCGGCAAACATGATGCCTTTGTCTTCTAATTGCTGATAAAGATCGAAAAAACTTGGGTCTAATTGGCTCTGTTCATTAAGTAGCGTGCCATCCATATCGGCAGCAATAAATTTTACGTTGTGTTTTTGCATTGATTAATACTCAGAATAAATTGAAGGCGCTGAGGCGTCGATAATGACAAAAGAGTATATACCTTAGCATTATGGGAACCGAACTACTCTAGTTCAAAATGAGAGGTTAATATCACTCTTTTTGTAAATAAAAAAGGATCCACGAAAGCCCCTTTTAGTTTAATCACTCGCTCTGCGAAACACCCAGAGAATGGCGCAATAATACGAATATAAGAAAGGTTCACTTCAGCAATTCGTAGCTGGGCTTGAGGAGACGTTTTTGTGATGGCTTCATCATTGCAACCTACAAGTAGAGCAGCACTAATCAAAGAAGCAAGAAGAGTTTTAGATTTCATAAAATAACCATTTAACTGTCGGATTCTGCATATTCTGACAGTTAAATGATTGAAATTATTAATGTTAAATCGCAGAGGTTGTTACTGACGTATCTCTAATCTACGTTGAGTCAAACTTAAAAACACTTTATAACTAACCCATTGATAGATAATGAATTAAATCGCTTACAAATTTACATTGGCTTGGAATGTCCATGCCACAAAACGACTTATTTTCTGGCCTTGAGCCATATCAACCGTCTTAATAGTTTTAACACCTAATCGTGCCAGCTCTTGATGTAAAGCTTCTACATTTTCTTTCTTAGAAATCAATGTCGTAAACCATTGAACTTGCAGCGCAAATTCACAGCTTTCTTTTGCCATTTTAGTAATGAATGCTAATTCACCACCTTCACACCAAAGCTCTGCTTTTTGGCCACCGAAGTTCAGTTTTTTCACGCCTTTTAATTCATTGTAAGCGTGACCTTTCTTCGATTTGTTTGTCGCTAGATTCTGTTGTTTACGCTCAGATCCTGCTGTTGCTTCTGCTTCTGATGCATGGAACGGAGGGTTACACATAGTGAACGCAAATTCATCTTGTGGCTTGATAACACCTCTAAAGATATTCTCTTCATTTTTTTGCTGGCGACACTCAATACCCTTCTTCAGGCTTGGGTTGTTGTTCGCAATGAACGATGCCATTTTTAGTGCTTGAACATCAATATCAGAACCAACAAAGTTCCATTTGTACTCACGGTGACCAATGATAGGGTACACGCAGTTAGCACCAACACCGATGTCTAAACCACGAACATTTTTACCTGTTGGTATCTCACCGTCATTTGTGATTGCAAGTAAATCAGCAATGTTATGAATGTAATCCGCACGACCAGGAATTGGTGGACATAGATAACCTTCTGGAATATCCCAAAATGGAACATCATAGAAATGCGCTAACAGTGCTTTGTTCAATGCTTTAACAGCAAGAGGATCTGAAAAGTTGATTGATTCATTACCATATTGATTCGTTTCAACAAATGCTTTCAGTTCAGGAGATGTTGCAATCAACGCAGGAAAATCATAATTAGCATTATGTTTATTACGAGGATGCATCGGTGTTTTTGTAGGAGCAAATTTAGAATGAGTCATGTAAGTTTACTGATAATGAATAATAGCGGACATCATAGCTGATGTATGAATGAATTACTTAAAAAAAATAGCCATGCTCTTATCGATATCATGGCTATTTATATTTCAACACATACTTGTGTTTTTAGTCTGAAATGAAAAGTTATTAGAACGCTTGTGGTGCGAACCCTGTCATTTCTTTAAGTCCTAGCTCTTTACCAAGCGCAGTCATTGGGTGCACAACAACTAAACCGCGAACTGATTTTTTCAGTTTACCCATATCAGCTTGTTCTGCTTTAGTAATTGCACGCTTGAACTCAAGGTTGCGAACTTCTGTTCCCTTATTACCTGTTTCAAACTGCTTTTTACCATTTAATTTTGCTACTTTCTTTTCTAGCGTTTGGATTTCATGCAAAAACTGTTTAACGACAGGTTGATCGTCACGCTTTCGTGCAGCATCTAAACGGTGCTTACAACGATCTAAACGGTTATGAATTTTTTGCAGTTCTTCTTTTACACTCATGAAATTACCTTTGTATTGAAAATGGTGCGTATCGACGCTACCTGATAGTATAACCTCTATTAGAACAACGATCATAGGTTTATTACATGTTAACCATTTCAAACCAAGTCGAATTAGCCGATTGGGAAATAGAGCTAACTGCAATTCGGGCACAAGGTGCGGGTGGACAAAATGTGAATAAGGTCTCAAGTGCCATTCACTTACGCTTTGATATTGCACGATCGACGTTACCTGCCTTCTATAAGGAGCGACTATTAAAAATGAAAGATAGTCGTATCACTAAAGAAGGGGTAATAGTAATTAAAGCGCAGCAGTTTAGAACTCAAGAAAAAAATCGTGATAATGCACTTGAACGCTTAAAAGAATTAATTCAATCGGCAGCAGAGACGCAAAAAGCACGCAGAGAAACAAAACCAACACGCAGCTCTCAACGCAAACGAGTTGATAACAAAACACAACGCGGCCAAACTAAAAGTATGAGAAAAAAGGTAGATTACTAATGACATATCAGCAGACATTAAAAGAGGTATTTGGCTTTGATTCTCTTAGAGGCGGCCAACAGCAAGTTATCGAGAAAGTGCTTAATGGTCACTCGTCTGCTGCTATTTTTCCTACCGGTTCTGGTAAATCATTATGTTATCAGCTACCTGCATTATTACTCCCTAACCTCACGCTTGTTATTTCCCCTTTACTTGCTTTGATGAAAGATCAGATTACTTTTCTTAAAAGCAAAGGCATTTCAGCGGCGTCTATTGACTCTACTCAAACTCGTGAAGAGACCCAAGCTATCTTACAAGGGGTTAGAAACGGGGAAATTAAGATTTTAATGATCTCGGTAGAGCGCTTGAAGAATGAACGCTTTCGTCAATTCATTGCTCAAATTAATATCTCTTTATTAGTGGTAGATGAAGCTCACTGTATCTCTGAATGGGGTCATAACTTTAGACCCGATTATCTTAAACTTCCTCAAGATAGAGAAGCATTAAATATTCCTCACGTTTTACTTCTGACGGCAACAGCAACGCCAGCCGTTATTGAAGACATGAGTAAAAAATTCAACATAGAAAAAGACAATATTGTGATTACG
Source organism: Aliivibrio sp. S3MY1 (assembly GCF_028765575.1). Lineage (GTDB taxonomy): Bacteria > Pseudomonadota > Gammaproteobacteria > Enterobacterales > Vibrionaceae > Aliivibrio. Next base: position 352,818 of record NZ_JARACO010000001.1, read on the forward strand.
GGTTTCTATCGCCCGAACTTAGATATTTCCATTATTCCTGTTGAAGAACAACAAAAGCGCTCAGCTCTTTATGCGACGCTTCAACAGAGACCAAATCAACCAAGCATTATTTATGTCACGCTACAACAAACCGCGGAAAACGTGGCGCAATGGTTACAAGGAAATGGTATCCAAGCAAAGGCCTATCATGCAGGATTAAAGCACGACATCAGAGAGACGATACAGCACCAATTCATGAATGGTGACATTAATTGTATTGTTGCGACGATTGCTTTTGGTATGGGTGTTGATAAATCAGATATTCGTCAGGTGATCCATTTTGATTTACCTAAATCGATTGAAAACTACTCGCAAGAAATTGGGCGAGCAGGACGAGACGGTTATCCTTCTTTTTGTACTGTCCTTGCTAATACTTCTGGTCTGAATGTGTTAGAAAACTTTGTCTATGGAGATACGCCTGATAGAGAAGCGATTCAATATGTACTGGATGATATTTATAAATCGTCTGATACATGGGAAACCCAATTACTTCGTTTATCTAAAGACAGTAATGTTCGTCAGTTACCTTTAAAAACATTACTGGTGTACTTAGAGCTCAAAAAGATCATTCAAGCAAAGTTCAGCTATTACGCGGACTATCGATTCAAAACCTTGGTTCCAATTAATGACATTCTTGCTAAATTTCAAACAGAACGTCAGCATTTTGTTTCGACTATTTTTCAGTGTTCGCCAAAAGCCAAAACATGGCACACCGTTGATTTTGATGCGCTTTGGATGGGATATCAAGGGGAGCGTAAACGCGTAATTGCAGCACTAGATTATTTCCATGAACAAGGTTGGATAGAACTTGAAAGCAAATTAATGACTGAGGTTTATCAAGTACTTAATAAAGTAGAAAGTACTCATGTTCTTTCTCAAGAACAACACCAACTGTTTAAAAATAAAGAAGAGAGCGAAATTAAGCGAATTCATGCGATGCTTGATTTTTTTGAAACTAAAACATGCTTAAGCCATTCTTTAGCGAATTATTTCGCCGACTTTAATGCACCAAAACAATGTGGCCACTGCTCTGCTTGTCGCTCTGAAGGTGCTCACTTACCAAGAGATACTGCTCATTTTATTGCTGATGATGAACAGGTAAAACATTGGTGTCAAGAGTTACAAAACAACAGTAAAGAACCATTAGCCAATGCCGTTTTCGCTCGATTTTTATGCGGTATTCCAACACCACTGACAACGAAGATAAGAGCGAATAAAATGTCAGGTTATGCAAAGTTTGAGTCACAACCATTTTTTGAAGTGCTTGAATTAGTTGGAAAACTGAATGGTTAAGTTTATAAATTGTGAGTCTGTTTGCACTTACAACACATAATATAAACCCCATACGTTATAAGTGATAATATTCTCTTCAATAAACTATAAAAGTTTCTTTGGAGAGAATATGATTGAGCAGTTCTTAGTCTTATCAGATAACAAATCTACCGTACATTTTGTTATTCCTGAAAATACTGAATCACCCCACCAAATTGAAGCAAGTCATATTTATCAAGCCTTAAAAAATACAGGTGTAAATAATTATTATCTCTTTGATAGTGAAATAGAAACTATAATTTCATCGATTAAAAATGGAAATGTATCTAACGTAAATGGAACTCTCATCTCACAACGTTTAGATGCGCAGTTATCTATTGAGGTACAAGAAGATGAAATGGCCGCTATAATGACAGTAACTGGCGCTTATGGAGGCGTACCATTACGCGGCCCATTAATAATTGAAGCGCTAACAAATAAACATATCTTAAAAGGAATTAATAAAGACAATCTCAAAGCATTATTGCTAAAAAGCAAAGATCTCGCACCAGGTGAAATAATCTCAGATATTATTGCTATTGGACGTGAACCAATAGCAGGACAAGATACAATCTTTGAAACACTTGTCCCTAATATTCTTGAACGTGTATTAAAGCCACAAGAGACCGATGATGGGTATGTCGACATGCGAAATCTCGGTGAGGTGATTAGCGTTACAAAAAATACACCTTTAATGAAAAAAACACCTGCAACTCAGGGAATAAACGGCCTGACCATAACAGGTAAAACCGTCATTGCGGCTTCTGGAGTCGATTCTAATTTTCAACTTTACCCCGGCTCTTCTATCTCAGCAGTCGATCCAAATCTACTACTTGCAGATATTGATGGCACACCTCTAATTCATGCCTCAGGTATCGCGATTGATAATCTTCTGACGGTAAAAAGTATTAACGCAACATCAGGTCATGTCTCATTTAACGGCAGCATTTTCGTTCAGGAAGATATTGAACCTGGAATGAAAGTATCCGCAGAAGGAAGTATTACGGTTGGCGGGTTTATTGAAAATGCAGAAGTAAACGCCAAAGGTGATATTACCGTGATAAATGGCATCATTGGTCGACCTGTAGCGGACGAAGAACCATTAACTTGTAGTGTCACGGCAGAGGGGAAAGTAACAACAAAACTGGCTCAAAATGCGCATATAATGGCACACAACGACATTCATATTACTCTGCATGCAAACCACTGTACCCTTAAATCCTTAGGCTCTATCTTTGTCATTGATCATACAGAAAAACACGGCACAATTAGTGGAGGAAAGGCTACAGCCAATGGTTTTATTAAGACTGCAAACTTAGGTATTGAAGGTGGGGCTTATACTAAAATCCAAGCTTTTCATGATTTTAATGCTCACAAGGAGACACTTCACGCACTTCAAAAGCGTCATGATGATGTAAGTTCACAAATCATAAAAATTGAACAAATTAATATTGAACGACAAGCTCCTGAATTAGCAGAAAAAATCCTCCGCTCAAAAGAAAAATCCAATCAAGATTTACTTACGTTAATATCAGCATTAAAACAAGAACAGAGCACTTTTAACTCTAACCTTAAGACAAATCATATCTTTGTTACGAATAAAATCTTTCCACGAGTAGATATCCAATTCAATACAGAGCACCTAGTGACAAAAAGAGAATATAGTCCAAGTAAGGTTTCTTATTCTGGATATGAGATTGATATCGAGCCGGTGATGATAGGCAAAAAATAAACATCGTCTAGTATTTTATAGACAAAAAAATAGCATTGGCAATTACGCTCAATGCTATTTTTATTTACTCTAACTAGAGTCGACGTTCTAAGCTGATTATTGCCCAGCTTATACCCTATTTTCTTCTTTATTTGATTTAAATACCAAAACCGCACCAATAAATAGGAATACCAATTGTAGTAGCATCACGCTACCCATTGAGATTGGACCTAAATAACTAATGCTTGATACCATCGCACTTGCTGCTACACAAAATAACATTTGTAAAAAGTTTAATAGACCTGAAGCAACTGTGCTGCCCTCTTTAAAGTCGATTAATGCATTGTTTACTACAATAGGGTAAACCGCGCCATTCGCTGCTGCTAAGAAACAAAATGGGATTAGCATTGGAATGATTGATGTCGGTTCCATGCGCCATGCAATTAAAAATACCACGCTCACACTCGCAATAGATAACTTTAAGATCCAAGGAAGTACCTTTTGGCTCTCAAAGCGCTCTAGTGCCCAACGACAACCATAACCACCAACAATAAATGCAATGGTCTGTGGAATGTAGCTCAAACCGATATCAGCACCTGAATAACCCATTTGAGTCATAACAAAAGGCGAGCCAGTTAACCATGCAAAGAAGATTGCAGAGCTTGCTGCATAAATCAGCATATTACCTGTGAATTTTTTTGACTTGATAACATCACGAAAAGTAATGGTTTTCGCATTAGAGTTAACCTCTTGAACAGGTTCTTTATCAGCAAACGTTCTTACTGCTAAGCCAACACCAATAATAGTTAACGTAACAAAAATCATCGACCAACCATAGAACTTCTCAATAGCAGCACCCAGTAAAGGAGCTAATGCAGGAGAAAGAGCGACTAGTGGCATAATCGTTGCGAAAATACGTTGAGACGTTTTTGCATCATAACGTTGGATCACCATAGCTTGCCAAATTACGTTAGCGCTACAAGCACCTAATGCTTGAAAGAATCTCGCAACAAGTAACATTTCGACACTGGTTGAAAATGAAGCAACCAAGCTACTGATTGCAAAAATGCTTAAACCAATGATTAACGATTTTTTAGTGCCTAGTTTTTGAGTCAAACGACCGTAAAAAAGTTGACCTATCGCCATACCGAACAAGAAAATACTAAGGGTTAAACCAATCATGCTTTCGGTTGTTGCCAAATCACCACGAATAATATCGAATGCAGGTAAATACATATCTGTTGCTAAAAATCCCAACATACTTAGGCCAGCAAGCCAGATATAAGGAATCGACTGTTTTTTGTTTTCCATGTTCTTCTCCAAAGCTGAACATATTTAAAATCCGTTGCATTCTATGTGCTAGTTGCTACTCTTGTGAAACGATATAATTTGCACTTAGCATCAATATTTTTGATGTGTTCAATTCACCATCAGGTTTTCTATGTTTTCTTATCATGAATTAATCACGATTGAGTCCGTTGCTCGTCTTGGTAGCTTTAGCCGCGCGGCAGAAGAGTTACACAAAGTACCAAGTGCAATTAGCTATACAATTAAGTCTGTAGAAGATCGATTAACGGTAACTCTTTTTACTCGTTTACATCGCAAAGTCGTATTAACCGCTGCCGGTGAATATTTTGTAGAGCAAGCAAGAAAGTTACTTAAAGAGATGGAAGATATTCGTTTAAATACACAACGTGTTGCTAATGGATGGCAACAAAGTGTCTCGGTTGCTTTAGATACTGTAGTTCGTGAAGATAGCGTAAATCAATTAGTACGTGATTTTTATGCTACTTTTCCTGATATCGAGCTGCAACTCACCATGGAAGTATTTAATGGCGTGTGGGATGCCCTAATGACAGGCAGAGCTGATATTTGCATTGGAGCAACGGCAACAATACCTATTGGTGGTAATTTCTCTTATCGCCCTATGGGAGAGCTTTCATGGGATTTTGTCATGAGTATCTCTCATCCTCTTGCAAATTATAATGGTGCGATTCCTGATTCTGAATTAATGAAATACCCCGTGATCTGTTTAGAAGATACATCTCGTATGCTGCCAAAAAGAACAACCTGGCAATTGGATAATCAACGTCGTTTAATCGTTCCTAACTGGCACAGTGCTGAGCAATGTTTTATTGATGGTTTAGGTGTGGGAGTAATGCCAAGCCATAAAGCTAAACGCTTACTCTCGGCAGGGAAGATTATTAATAAAAAAATTGAAAATAACATTGCTCCAAGTCCGTGTTGCTTAGCCTGGAATACAAACAATCAATCCATTGCGATTCAGTGGTTATTAGATTATCTCGGGGAAACGGAGAAACTGAATACTGAATGGTTAAAAGAGATATAAAAAAATGCCGATGATCTTATGATCATCGGCATTTTTTAAATCATCACGATCACGTCAAGATCATGGCGCTAATCGGTCGATCGCCCATTCTTCTTGATCTTTACTGTATATGAATCGATCATGCAGACGATGATCGCCCCCCTGCCAAAACTCTATCGATTCAATATTAACTCTAAAACCGCCCCAGAATTTAGGAACAGGGATCTCGCCCTGAGCAAATTTTTGCTTCAGTTCAAGATACTTGCCTTCAAGTGCCGAACGAGCGGTCAATCGGCTACTTTGTTTACTAGCCCATGCTGCAATTTGGCTCTCTTTTGGCCTTGAAGTGAAATACTTCATATTTTCTAACGCTGAAAGCTTTACTGCCGTACCAGTAATATGAACTTGTCGCTCAAGAGGATGCCAAGGAAAGTGCAAAGAAATTTTGCTGTGTTCTTCAAGATGCTGTGCTTTTCGAGAAGCAAGATTGGTATAAAAAACAAATCCTGTTTTATCAAAATGCTTCAATAGCACGATACGTTGAAATGGTTGTCCATTTTTATCAACCGTCGCCACAGTCATCGCTGTTGGGTCAGTTAGTTTTGCTTCTACCGCCTGCTTCAACCACAGTTCAAATAAATCAACAGGTTCTTGCGGTAAATCAGCTCTACGTAAGCCCCCAAGGCTGTAATCACGACGAATATCTTCTAATTCCATGTAAATCTCACTTCGACTTGTTTGTTGAAATTGTGCTCTTTTGAACAGCCTTAAACAAGGGGCTAAAATAAAAAAGGACCAAAAACAGGCCCTTAATTTAAGATTGATACACTAATTAAGTAATATCATCTAATTTAAACATTTGATCGTTCAACAATTTAGTCAGTATTTCTGATTGATTAGAGAAGTTAGCGTCTTCTAATCCAAATGAATCAACTGCGCCTTCAACAATGATTTCATGGGCGTTACCTGCATCATCTGTAATGGATAGAGTTAGATCATCTCCGCTTTCAGATACTTTTATATGACCTAAAAGATCAGTCATATTCATTTCCTCATCAAAACCACTGATAATTTCAGTTAGGTCAATTAAGTCCTCACCGACAGTAAAGTCTTTGATGGTGTCAGTACCTGTATCAGCTCCTTGATCAACCCACTTAAAGATGTCTTCTCCTGCACCACCGGTAAGAATATCATTACCAAGCCCACCAATTAAGATATCGTTACCTGAGCCGCCAGTTAAAATATCATCTCCTAAGCCGCCACGCAGAACATCATCACCTGAGCCGCCATCTAAATAATCATCACCTTCAGCACCATAAATTAAATCAATCCCTCCTTCGCCAAACACATGATCATCGCCAGCTCCAGCATGCGCAGCATCAATATGTGCTACAGGAGAATAACCAGAGATGAATGATTCTAAATCTTGATCATTTAATTTACTCGCATCAGAACCAGTTGCAAATAAAGCCCTTTCTTCATCTGCTATATCATATGCACTTTGAGTTTCATCGTAACCTGCAGTATGACTGTCTCCTAAGTGAATAATGTCGTTTCCTGCACCTGACGCAACATGATCATTACCAGCACCACTATTAATCACATTTGCATCATCAATAATATAGGTTTGGCCATGAACACCAGGAGTAATCGATTGAACCGAACCTTTTGTAATTTGATCCGCAAAATCTCCACCTTGTACTTTTGAAGTGTCGATTGGGTCTGTATTGGTACCAGACTCAACAATCATTAACTCTAAGAATTGTGGTTCACTTCTTGCCGTATCACCATTTAATGTTTCTGTAGCAACGGCCGTAACGGCAAGAGTAAAGGATCCGGTATAAGAAGAATTAATTACCATTTTTCCAGTAGATAATTGATCAGCAGTTAAAGTGACTTTGCCATTTTCTGGAGTGATATAAATACCATCAACCAATACAAATGCGTCCACTGGTAAATTAGCAATTTCGTAGCTTAATACTTCAGAACCATCGGTATCATTAAGGTTAGCATCAATATAATCACTCAGTATAATATGAGTTTGAGCTCCTTCATTACCAGCTTGAACTCCATTATGCTCTTCGATATCGAGGTTATCTATCAATACACCACGACCTGAATTATGATGTTTACCTGTTGATACTAATTGGATATTTTGAGGCGTAGAAGACCCATAAAAACTGACTTGGATTGAATTCCAATCTAATCCTTGGTCTTTAGGGCTACTTCCACTCCACGAACCAACAACAACACCATCAACTACAATATCAAAAGAGTTATATTCAGAGCCATAGCCTGGGCGAGGAGCAACATCTAAAGTAAGTGTATATAGTTTATCTTCTTGAGTATCTATATCTCTTTCAATGCCTTTAGTTGAATCAAAATTTGAAGATGAATTTAATTCAATAAATTGCTTACCATCACTACCATGAACAATACCACCTTCGCTCATATTAGAGCCGCTGTTCCAAGTTTCTATTGCATCTTCACCTTCTATTGGCGTCCATCCATCAACTCCTGATGAGAATTGTTTTTTATCGTCTTCAGGTTGATCTTCAAAACTTGATTCTAGTAGCGTTTTTGATTGTGTTGCGATAGTTAAATTTGGTGTATCTGCAACAGCATCAATATTGATTGTTACTGTTGCTGTATCACTACCACCTTTTCCATCGCTAATAGTGTAATCAAAAGTAACTTCACCGCTAAAATTTGGTGCTGGTGTAAATTCAATTTCACCATCCGAATTAATAATTGCTGAACCAGATGATGGGTTAGTAATGCTTATTAGTGATAGTAAGTCATCATCTAAGTCAGAATCATTGCCTAACAAGTCCTGCAAGCTAATAACAAAAGGTTTGTCTTCTTGAGCGGAAAAGCTATCGTTCCCTGCAATCGGAGCGCTATTTTCAAGATAAATCACTTCATCTGAACCAACAAAATTATCATCGCCAAGTGATAATTCTGCTGAAATATTTACTTTATTACCACTTGCTGGTGCATCCGCTTCTCTTGTTAATGATCCTGCATTTATATCACCTTGAGTTAATGTGTACTCTTCTGCCTGCCCATCAATAGTTATCAGAAGAAGCATACCTGCAGTTGCTGCTGGTGGTAATACTATTGTTGCAGTTACTCTACCTTCAAGTTCAGCTTTAGTTAGAACCCCATTATTATTTTTATCATCAATAATAGTGACTTCTGGCGTTAATAATTCTTCTATTGTTTTATGATCATCATTAAATTTAAATTCTTCAAAATCTCTGAAGATATTTTCATCGCCATCTTTATCGATGATGACAATTTCACCATGCTCATTAACACTAATTTGGCACTCTGATAGGTTTGAGTTAAGTACAGCGGTATCTGTACCTGCACCACCATCTACAACGACACGATCGTTTAAGTCGTCATTATTCAAATAGAGGGTATCATCTCCATCACCGAGTAATGCATAATCATCAAGATTATCGGTATTTATAAAATCTCCATTGAAGTATTGTATTGAATCTGATTCTTCACTTGTATTGCCCGTTGCATCTGTTTGAACAACGGTTACCTGATAATGAACCATCTCATCTAAACCACTAAAGTCAGATACCCAAGTTCCATCAGGCTGAACAAGTGCTGTGCCTTGTTGAGTTTTACCATCACCATCTACGATATAAATCGCAATGGTTGCTCCTGGTTCTCCTGTTCCGTGAATAGTAACAATAGAGTTATCACTTGCTGCAGAGTCATCTGTAATGTTTGTGATCGCTGGAGCGTCTGGTGCAATTTCATCTATATCGTCCACACCAATGGTGAAATCTTTCTCGCTGGTTGAGCCATCGGTGGAAATCGCAACCACCGTGATGGTATGACTTGCCGCGGTTTCATGATCAAGATTGCCTGCCACCGTGACCACGCCTGTAACTGGATCAATAACAAACAAGCCATTGGCGTCGTCGCTCAAGCTGTAGCTCACCGTGTCACCATCCGCGTCTGTCGCGGTCGCTGTAATGTTGACTACATCCCCAATCACTGCGTTCTCAGAGACGGTATTGTTGTCTGTGTCGCTGTCGCTCACAGGACCGACCGCATTATCGGTATCGCCTTGACCAGTTATCGTGCCATCGGCGTTATCCACGCCAATGGTAAAGTCTTTGCTGCTGGTTGAGCCATCAGTCGAAGTCGCAACCACCGTGATGGTATGACTTGCCGCGGTTTCATGATCAAGATTACCCGCCACCGTGACCACGCCTGTAACTGGGTCGATAACAAACAAGCCATTAGCATCATCGCTTAAGCTGTAGCTCACCGTATCGCCATCCGCGTCTGTCGCGGTCGCGGTGATATTGACCACATCCCCGATGGCGGCATTTTCTGAAATCGTGTTCGCATCACTATCAGTGTCTGCTACCGGACCGACCGCATTATCGGTATCGCCTTGACCAGTTATCGTGCCATCGGCGTTATCCACGCCAATGGTAAAGTCTTTGCTGCTGGTTGAGCCATCAGTCGAAGTAGCAACCACCGTGATGGTATGACTTGCCGCGGTTTCATGATCAAGATTACCCGCCACCGTGACCACGCCTGTAACTGGATCGATAACAAACAAGCCATTAGCATCATCGCTTAAGCTGTAGCTCACCGTATCGCCATCCGCGTCGGTCGCCGTTGCCGTGATATTGACCACATCCCCGATCGCGGCATTTTCAGAGACGCTATTGTTGTCTGTGTCGCTGTCGCTCACAGGACCGACCGCATTATCGGTATCGCCTTGACCAGTTGTCGTGCCATCGGCGTTCTCCACACCAATGGTGAAATCTTTCTTGCTGGTTGAGCCATCGGTGGAAGTCGCAACCACCGTGATGGTATGACTTGCCGCGGTTTCATGATCAAGATTACCCGCCACCGTGACCACGCCTGCAACTGGATCGATAACAAACAAGCCATTGGCATCATCGCTTAAGTTGTAGCTCACCGTGTCGCCATCCGCATCGGCCGCGGTCGCCGTGATGTTAACCACATCCCCAATCACTGCGTTCTCAGAGACGGTATTGTTGTCCGTGTCACTGTCACTCACCGGACCGACCGCATTATCGGTATCGCCTTGACCAGTTATCGTGCCATCGGCGTTCTCCACGCCAATGGTGAAATCTTTCTCGCTGGTTGAGCCATCGGTGGAAGTAGCAACCACCGTAATGGTATGACTTGCCGCGGTTTCATGATCAAGATTGCCTGCCACCGTGACCACGCCTGTAACTGGATCGATAACAAACAAGCCATTAGCATCATCGCTTAAGCTGTAGCTCACCGTATCGCCATCCGCGTCTGTGGCGGTCGCTATAATGTTGACTACATCGCCGATTGCTGCATTTTCTGAAATCGTGTTCGCATCACTATCGGTATCTGCTACCGGACCGACCGCATTATCGGTGTCACCTTGACCAGTTGTCGTGCCATCGGCGTTCTCCACGCCAATGGTGAAATCTTTCTCGCTGGTTGAGCCATCAGTGGAAGTCGCAACCACCGTGATGGTATGACTTGCCGCGGTTTCATGATCAAGATTGCCTGCCACCGTGACCACGCCTGTAACTGGATCGATAACAAACAAGCCATTGGCATCATCGCTTAAGCTGTAGCTCACCGCGTCACCATCCGCATCGATCGCCGTTGCCGTGATGTTGACCACATCGCCGATTGCGGCATTTTCTGAAATCGTGTTCGCATCACTATCGGTATCTGCTACCGGACCGACCGCATTATCGGTGTCACCTTGACCAGTTGTCGTGCCATCGGCGTTCTCCACACCTATAGTAAATTCTTTCTCGCTGGTTGAGCCATCGGTGGAAGTCGCAACCACCGTGATGGTATGACTTGCCGCGGTTTCATGATCAAGATTGCCTGCCACCGTGACCACGCCTGTAACTGGATCGATAACAAACAAGCCATTGGCATCATCGCTCAAGCTGTAGTTCACCGTGTCACCATCCGCATCGATCGCCGTTGCCGTGATGTTGACCACATCGCCGATGGCGGCATTTTCTGAAATCGTGTTCGCATCACTATCAGTGTCTGCTACCGGACCGACCGCATTATCGGTATCGCCTTGACCAGTTATCGTGCCATCGGCGTTCTCCACGCCAATGGTGAAATCTTTCTCGCTGGTTGAGCCATCGGTGGAAGTCGCAACCACCGTGATGATATGACTTGCCGCGGTTTCATGATCAAGATTACCTGCCACCGTGACCACGCCTGTAACTGGATCGATAACAAACAAGCCATTGGCGTCGTCGCTCAAGCTGTAGCTCACCGTGTCACCATCCGCGTCGGTCGCCGTTGCCGTGATATTGACCACATCCCCGATGGCGGCATTTTCAGAGACGCTATTGTTGTCTGTGTCGCTGTCGCTCACAGGACCGACCGCATTATCGGTATCGCCTTGACCAGTTATCGTGCCATCGGCATTCTCCACGCCAATGGTAAAGTCTTTGCTGCTGGTTGAGCCATCAGTTGAAGTCGCAACCACCGTGATGGTATGACTTGCCGCGGTTTCATGATCAAGATTGCCTGCCACCGTGACCACGCCTGTAACTGGATCAATAACAAACAAGCCATTGGCATCATCGCTTAAGCTGTAGCTCACCGTATCGCCATCCGCATCGGTCGCCGTTGCCGTGATATTGACCACATCCCCGATGGCGGCATTTTCTGAAATCGTGTTCGCATCACTATCAGTGTCTGCTACCGGACCGACCGCATTATCGGTATCGCCTTGACCAGTTATCGTGCCATCGGCGTTATCCACGCCAATGGTAAAGTCTTTGCTGCTGGTTGAGCCATCAGTCGAAGTAGCAACCACCGTGATGGTATGACTTGCCGCGGTTTCATGATCAAGATTACCCGCCACCGTGACCACGCCTGTAACTGGGTCAATAACAAACAAGCCATTGGCATCATCGCTCAAGCTGTAGCTCACCGTGTCACCATCCGCGTCTGTCGCGGTCGCTGTAATGTTGACTACATCCCCGATGGCGGCATTTTCAGAGACGGTATTGTTGTCTGTGTCGCTATCGCTCACAGGCCCTACCGCTATCGTGTCTAATTCAAAACCCACTTTGTCTGACACTGGGCCTGTATTGCCCGCAGGATCCGTGATGTCTGCTACGTATTCGTAGTCGCCATCATTCTCTGGCGCCGATACCGTGATCTCCACTTTACCGCTCGTGATGTCTGTTTCTGTTAGCTTGTGCTCACCAACTACAGTGCCTGTGCCATCGCGCAGCTCAATTGTGTCGCCTTCCGCAACCCCGTTTGGCAAGGTAATCTCAATTTGGATACCATTCGCGGCGTCCTCCTCGTTGATCACTCCATTATCATCCACCTCACCAATAACAAGAATTGGGGCGTTTTGGTTGCTATCACCATCGGTTGGATCTGTACCCGGAGCCATCGTGTCTAATTCAAAACCGACTTTATCCGATATCGGTCCAGTATTACCTTCAGGATCCGTAATGTCTGCCACGTATTCATAATCGCCATCATTCTCTGCTGTTGGTACGGTGATCTCCACCTTACCGTTAGTGATATCTGTTTCAGTTAGTCTATGCTCACCAACCACCTTCCCATCACTATCTCGCAGCTCAATAATGTCACCTTTCTCTGTCCCTGCAGGTAGCGTCACTTCAACTTGAATGCCATTTTCTGCGTTCTTTTCATTAATCACACCGCTTGCATCAATTTCAGCGATGGAAATACCTGGAGCGGTTTTAACTAGGCCATTGATTGGATCTGGAATCAGAAGATCTCCAGTCTCTCTATACACCCTATATTGTTCCAATAATGTTAAACTTTGGAATTTTGATAAACCAATGGATTCTAGAGAAGATGTGTCAAAGTTAGTTTCAGCAACCGTGCTTTTTCCTATTCGTTCGATCTCAGTAGAAACCGTTAAGCTTGATCCACTGTTTTCACCCGCAGCAGGAGCTTCAGTAACTAAACTTGGATCTTCCCCATCAGAAATTGCATTTAAAATCGCATTAACATCATCACTTATTTCTGATAAATCAGTAACTTCCACTAAAAAGTTATCAGGGTCATTTCCAATAACGATTTCACCAGACAAAAGCGGTTCGCCCGCATTTATCAGTTTTAAATTACCATTCTTATCAATTACAATATTTTGTTTAGTATTTTCTGATATTTTAGAAGCCATGACGTTAATTCCCAAATCCATTTACCAATAGCACCACTTTGCAATGCAGACATTAACCTTATCAATGTTAATTACCACATAATTAACATTATAGCTACATGCAAGCATTGTTAATAAATGACGGAATATCGAATATATGTTCTTAAAAATCGTTTTAATTTCTAAAAATACTAGATACGTCACAAAACGTGATATTAATTCCATAAAACAGGCATCAAAAAAAAACAAATAAATACAGATATTGAAACAAATTATAACATTTACCTTTATACTGTCTTAACTTTGAGACTTTTTATCCTAATTTATATTGCGAATTTCAAAACCCCATCAAATAAACGGCTTTTAAAATGTCAGAGGCTATTAAGTTAATCAGATTTAACGATTTGATTTTTGCTTTTTAATTAAACATGACATAGCATTTATTTAATAAACATAAAACAAAGCACATACATTGGTTTAACGCTAAAGTATTACCTATATTAATCCTATACGTTTTAACCGTCACGTTCAGTAACAAGATACGATGATTAGGAGAAGCACTTTGAAATGGATAAAACTTGCAACCAATAGTTTGCTTGTTTTGAGCGTATCTACTCAAGCTCAAACGTTAGAGCAAGCAATACATCAAACAATAACAACAAACCCAGAAGTTAAAAAAGCATACAATTCTTATTTAAGCTTTGTTGCTGATAATGAGAGTGTCTCAGGTAATTACTTGCCGTCAATTGATTTAGATGCAGGTATTGGATTCGAAAGTATTAATCCATCAGATAGTACTTCAACACCTTCAACAGACATGACCCGAAAAGATGCGACCTTATCGCTAACTCAATTAATTTGGGATGGTTCTAATACAATTAACGATATGGACCGAACAGAAGCAGAGTCAGAATCAGCTCGCTTGCAGCTTATCTCTTTAGCTGAAAATAAAGCGCTTGATGTTTCACAAGTCTATCTAGACGCGGTAAAAGCGACAGAAATACTAACGCTCTCAGAAAGTAACCTCGCTATTCATAAGAAAATCTACAAAGACATTAAGAAGAGGGCGAACTCTGGTGTAGGTTCAACTGCTGATGTATCTCAAGTAGAAGCACGTATTGCTAGAGCGCACGGTAATTTACTTGCTGCTCAAAATAACTTATTTGATACACATACAGTCTTCATGCAAATTGTAGGCTCTCCTCCTCAGAGCCTTATTTATCCACGAGCAGACTCAAGAACATTACCACTAAGTATGCAAGAAGGTATTGAACGCGCTTACGAACACCATCCAGTAATCTTAACGGCTCAATCAGATATTAAAGCGGCTAAATTTCAATATGCTCAATCAAAAAGTACAAATTATCCAACTTTCTCAATTGAAGCGGCTCAAACATGGCGCGATGATGCTGGCGGTATAGAAGGTAGTAGTGATGAATTTTCTGCCATGGTCAGAATGCGTTACAACTTATATAACGGTGGTAGTGACAGTGCACTGTCAGATAAAAGTGCTTATCAATTAAATATGGCAAAAGATCTTCGTGACAGTGCTTATCGTAATGTTGAAGAAGGATTTCGACTTTCTTGGAGTGCTTTAGATTTGACTCTACAACAAAAAGAATTTCTAGCCGATCATGTTGATGCTGCTTCAGACACTGTTATTGCGTACGAGAAACAATATCGTATAGGAAAGCGAACGCTACTGGATTTATTGAATACTGAAAATGAATTGTTTGAAGCGCGTAAATCCTATTTAGACGCTCACTATGCAGAACAGTTTGCAAAATTCAGAGTATTACATGCCACTGGAACACTGTTACCTTCATTGTTAATAGATACACCAAAAGAGTGGGATTCGAAAAAAACTGAAGAAGAGGATAAATAAGAATGAAAATAGTAATTTACCCTGCACTTATTGCTTCTCTCTTTCTGACTGGTTGTGTCTCTGGTGATAAAGACTACATTGAGACTCCTAAGTCAGATCAGATTGCCGATCTAAGGGATGATGACTATGATGGAGTCATTAATGCTCGAGATATTTGCCCGGGAACACCACGTGGTGCAGAAATTGATAATGATGGCTGTGCTAACTATGTAGAGCACTCAGATCAAAAAGATCTTAAGATCCTTTTTGCTAATAATTCATCAGAGATCTCTCCGATCTTTAAAACAGAAATCAGAACAATGGCTGATTTTCTTACCGAATACTCAGAAACCTCCATTCAACTTCAAGGCTTTGCAAGTAAGCAAGGTAACGCTGAATATAATATCCATCTTTCAAAATTGCGTGCTGCTGCAGTTCGTGTCGCTCTAATTGAATATGGTGTTGATGCCGATAGAATTGAAACCATTGGCTTTGGAGATACATTATTAACCGCTGAAGGTGATTCTGCAGTAAGTCATGCATTAAACCGTCGTGTCGTGGCAACGGTTGTAGGCTTTAAAGGTGATGTTGTAAACGAATGGAATATATTTACACGTAAAAAGAAATAACCTCTCTTAACTTTACTAAATCGAGTTAATAAAAAAGGCAGTGAATTATCACTGCCTTTATGGTTTTCCAAGAGAAAATACTAACTCGCAGCTTTTACTTTTCCTGTTTTCAACTCATTAAGCACCTGATTTTTAGGCCCATCAGCAATGATATGCCCTTTTTCCATCACTATAATTCTATCTACAACTTCTAACATAGATGATTTATGAGTAATTAATATTAAGGTCTCTGATGGCTTTAAATGTGATAGCTGATTCTTAAATAACAGCTCAGATCGGTTATCCATACTACTGGTTGGCTCATCCATTAGTAATACGGGTGGACGACCAATTAAAGCTCGAGCAATAGCTACTGACTGGCGCTGACCACCTGATAATAATAAGCCTCCCTCACCAACTTGACGCTCTAAGCCCGCAGGATCTTGTTGAGTAAATGCAGTAACACCAGCACGATTTGCAGCATCCATCATTTCGGCATCATCAGATAATTCTCGCCCTAAAATGATATTCTCTCTGATTGAACCATAAAACAACGTAATATCTTGCGGTACACAGCCTATATTACGTCGTACGTCGACATGATGAAGTTGGGAGATGTTGGTATCATCTATACGAACAGAACCTTCTGTCGCTTGATACAAGCCCATAATTAGCCTTTCTAAGGTTGTTTTACCTGAACCAATTCGACCAATGATCGCTACCTTTTCTCCAGGATTAATGGTAAGACTAATATCTCGAACCGCAGATACTTGAGATTCCGGGTAATTAAAACTCACTTTATCTAATTCAATTTTCCCTTGAAGAATTGGACGATGGATATAGCGCTTATCTTCCTCTTGCTCATCAGGCATTGCCATTAATTGCTCAATGATAGTCATCGATGACTTAGCTTGATTATAACGTGTCGATAATAAAGATATTTGAACAAGAGGGCCAATAGCTTTACCACTCAGCATAGTTGATGCAATCAATGCCCCCATAGTCAGATCACCATTAGCAATAAGATAAACACCAACAATGATCATTCCAATATTAACAGCTTGTTGTACAAAGCCCGCCATATTCTGAATTGAATCTGTAATACGACGGCTTTTGATACTCCAATTCGAAATATGAGTAACGGCCTCTTCCCACTTATATTGAAATTTACTTTGGGCATTGAAGATTTTTAATGTTTCCAAACCAACTAAGCTCTCAATTAAATTGGCATATTTTTGAGAAGCAAGTCGAGATCCTTCCTCAATTGTTTTCTTTAGTGGCCCTTGAATTATCGCCGCATGAATTAATAATAATAAAATCCCCACAATTGGTACTAAAACAATTGGCCCTGCAATTAAATAAATCACGAACAAAAAAAGGAAAGCAAATGGTAAATCAATAAGAGAAGCGATAGTTGCTGATGTAAAGAATTCTCGGATCGATTCAAACTCTTGTAGGTGTCGAGCAAAGGCGCCAACCGAAGGGGGACGAGCCTCCATTCGAATCCCCAATATTTTCTGAAATAGTTTGGAAGATATCAATACATCCGACTTTTTCCCTGCAATATCAATAAAATAGCCTCGAACGTATTTAAGAATGAAATCAAAAATAAAAACAACAAAAATACCAGAAGCTAATACCCATAAAGACTCAAACGCAAGGTTAGGCACAACTTTGTCATAAACAAGACGAGTAAACATGGGTGTTGCAATAGCAAATATATTAATCAAGATAGATGCAATAAATACATCACGATAAATATGTTTAGATTCTAATAGAGTACTCCAGAACCAGTGACCTTCACGTTTCTTTAGTATCTCAGGGGAGCGTTCATCGTATCTAAATTGCTTTTTAAGTAAAAAATACCGCCCGATATATTGTGATTCTAACTCTTCAATTGAGATAGAAATCGGCAACATATCTGAACTCTCAGTAATGATTTCAGCCTGCTTATTTTCTGCATCAAAGCCAATTAATACACACGACTCACCTCCCTTAAGTAGCAGAACAACAGGTAAAACTAAGCGTGGAATACTCAATAAAGATGCTTGGTTTTCCTTTGCTACTAATCCTGCACGCTCAGCAGCACGAGAAAACAAATAAGGGGTTAATTTACCATCTTGTAAGGGTAACCCATTAATAAGCGCCTCAGGTGAGTTTAGCTGCCCATAATAGCGTCCTACGTAACATAAGGAGTGTAATAATGAATCTTTCATATTATTGCCCCTTCACTTTTTCATTAACAAAAAAGCCTTGAAAAACATCAATATTATGTTCAGCTAATAACTCTAACTGCTGTTTGTTTTCTACTCGTGAGGCAATGGTAATGATCCCTAAATTTTGTGCTGTCCTTGAAATCGATGCCAAAATATAACGTTGTTTTTCATTATCTAACTGATGAGTAAATAAATAGTCAAGCTTCACATATTTTGGCCTAAATAACTTAATGTACTTAAGAGATTCAAAATTACGTCCAAAATTATCAACACCAAACTCTGCACCATAAAAACGGATCACATTACATAATAACGCGGTCTGATCCCCATTCTCAATAAACGATGATTCTTGAATTTCAAAATGAAATAATGACGCAATAGACATATTTTTTTTAAGTAAATTAGTTAGCCAAAGGACAAAGCTAGGATTTTCGACACTAGTATTGGCTAAGTTAATTGCAACCGGTTGAGTTATTTCTTTAGCAAGAATACGTTCAACCATTGTGCGTATAACAAATTGATCAAATAAGGTCGTTTCATTCAATTGCTCAAGTGCAAATAGATACTGATTGGCAGAATATCGTTGATTATCTTTTTCAATTGCAGAAAAAACTTCCTGATGGAAAATACTTCCTTCTTGAGTTGTGGCTAGCTGTAATGTGAAATCAAATAAATGCTCATTAATCGCCTCATCAACAAACTGTTTCCATTGCTGTTTACCCATTAATTCATGATCACTTTCATCAGCAATATAGCCAAATAATAGTTCTGGCGTAGAATGAGCTTGAGCTAACGCATTATCAGCAAGTGAGAGGATCTCTGTTGATGTTTTCCTTGATTCATTAAATATAACCCCTAAGTCCGCATCAATAGGAGCGGTTGCTGTTGGATCGCCTTTGATATCTTGCGTATAAGCGATGATGTTTTCAGCCGTTACTTTTAATTCGCCTTCTTCAATACTTGGAAAGATAAAACCAAATTCATAAGTATTTATTCGTGTCATAATGACATTCGATGAAGGTAGTGTCGCTTTTAATAAATCAGATAATTCTTTAACTTTCCTATCACCAGCTTCATACCCCTCTTCCTCATAGACTTTATTTATAAAGTTAACACGAAATAATGCAATACCGCCTTTTGAAGATTCAGATAACCATGTATTTAATTGCGCCATAAAAAATGCTCGATTACCTAATCCTGATATTGGATCAAGGTATACTTTATCTCTTAGCCTCTCTGCTTCTTTTGCTTGTGATTGGAAGCTTTGTGCTATCTGTAATGACATCGCATTAATACCATTAATTACCGCTTCTAAATCTTTAGTTTTTGGTTTAGCTAATTCATTACTAAAATTATTTTCTGCTACTTCTTTCATTTTAATTATAATCAACTGCAAAGGTGCTAATGCACGCTTCACTACAAACGAAATAATAATAATTCCCAGAATAATGACGATGGAAAAAGTAAATGCTAACTCGGTTAGTGCCTTCCAAAGTTGTTGATACGCATAACCAGGGTGAGTCACAATTTCGACTTCAGCCAGTTGTAACCAACCACTGGTAATAATCCGGTTTTCAGAAATAGTTCTGAATAAATTAAAATCTAAAAACCATTTAGGTACAGAGTTTACCGTTAATGGATAAACACGAACAATTTCATCATTAGTATTAAACAACGTTAACCGCACTGCAGAATAGTAACTACCATCAAATAGAGCATTAATTACAGACTCCGCCGCAATCTTATCTTCATTTTCTAAATAAGGCGCAAGAGCAAGTCCTACCGTATTGATTGTATTATTCACTTCTGAACGCTGTTGATTTTCTAGAAAGGTTTGTGTGGTTCGAAATTCAATGGCAAAGACAGAGATCATCAACAGTAAAAAGACGGCTGTCATCCATGAAACTAGCTGTTTATATAATGTCATATCACTACTCATCATAATTTATAATTGGGTGGTTTAATCGCAGGTCCTTATTTCTTACTCGTAAATCATTCCATAAACTTAGTCGTGATGATTTTCCTGCCTGTTGTCCGTTTCCTTTACCTTTCATTAGCCATAGATACTGACCATTAAAACTATAAATTGGTAATAAATCGGTACGCTCTGTTGCTGGTTTTATTTCTTTATCAATGTTATCCAAAATCAATGGTACTGAAGATTGCGTTGGGTAATAAGCAAGGACCATATGAAATTGATTTAAATCTAACGCTTTAAGGTAAATCAATCTTAATTTTTTATCAGGAACACCTAACTCTAATAAAGAAAAATATTTCGCAATAGTAAAGTCTTCACAATCTCCAGCGTTACTCCCTAAAAACTCCAGAGGAGTCGCCCAATAATCTTTCTTTCCCCATAACCTAATATCATCGACAAAATAAAGTTGATTGAAAAATGTATTAACTTCTTCAAGCTGTTTCTTTTCACTTTTATTATCGAGCATTGCAATCAATTCACGCCATGCATTCACTCGTCTCGATGCTCTCTCACCATATTCATCTTTTACGGCTTTAATCCAATTATTTTCTTGTTTGGTTAAAGCGATAGACGTAAGTGAAAATATGACAAGAGGAAAAATGAATAACCATTTTATCCTCATCTGTTTTTACTCTCTCTATCCATACTATTCTTTTAATGCCGAGCTTTTTGCTTGAATTATAGGTTTAAGTAAATAATCAAGAATACTGCGCTTTCCTGTAATGATATCTACCGAAGTTGTCATTCCTGGAATAATGTAGAATTGCGCTTTCTCGGCTAAATCATCTTGTGATGTTCTAACACGGACTAAATAAAAACTATTTCCTTCTTCATCTTGGATCGTATCCGCACTAATATGTTCTAGTGTTCCTTTTAAGCCACCATAACGAGTGAAGTCATAAGCACTGAATTTAACAATGGCCGCTAACCCTGGTCGAAGAAATGCTATATCTTGTGGGGCTATTTTAGCTTCAATTAATAATGTGTCTTCTGTAGGAACAATCTCTATCAGATCCATACCTGGCTGAATAACCCCTCCAACCGTATTAATATAAATTTTCTTAATCGTCCCTGTTACAGGAGAAAGGACAACAGTACGATTAACTTTATCTTTTAAACCCACTTGTGATTCTGTTAATGCCGAAAGCTTATCTTGAATGCTGTTTAATTTTTCTTGTTGTTCAGAGCGAAACTTAAGAGCGACATCAATTCGGTTTAACACCGCCTCTTGAATAGCAGAGCTTAATACTGGGATTTTCAATTCCGTTGATGTTAGCTCTCGTTTCGTATCATTAACTTGTCGTTGTAATTTAAGTAACTCTATTCGAGGGACTACACCTTCATCAGCCAATGGCTTTGTTATATCAAATTCTTTTCTCGCTAAACCATAACTTGCTTTCAAACTTCTTACTCGAGATTTAATTTCGACAAGCTCTTGCTGTTTTTGACTTACTTGCTGGTCAAATACAAAGATACGGTTTTTTAAGTTATTCATATCCGCGTTATATTCTGCCAACTGCCTTTTGGCTACAATTGGGTTCTCTTCCATAAACTCAGCATCAAACTTCAATTTACCTTTTGAGATAATGACAGAGTCTTTCCAGCGTTTACGGCTGTTAATGTCCTGAATTAAAATACTGTCCATTGAGGCCGATAATTGCATTGCACTTGCTGTTAGGTTTACGAGTTGCTTTTTACGCTCTCTGAAGTCAGAGCGAAAACGAGTATCATCAATTAATAATAGTTGTTGACCTTTTTTGACTTGGTCCCCTTCCTTAACCAACATCTCCTTTACTAAACCACCCTCAAGGTTTTGTACGACTTGTAATTGAGATGATGGTATTACCTTTCCTTGCCCAACGGTTACTTTATCTATTTCAGCCCATGAAGCCCAAGCAACAGCAATACAGAAAAAGATAGCAATTATCCATAGAAGTATTTTAGCGTTTGTGGGGGTGTTAAGAAGTAGCGCAGCCGTTTTGTCATCAACAAATTCAAGCTCTTCTTTATTAAGGTGATTCAATCCCTTTTCATTCATTTCCAACTCCCTAGACTACCGTGTTAATGAATAACATTTCCATTACATTAGAGTATCGTATTTCACTGTAACTCACTAAGGTTTATTAGTTATATTTTGAAGCTTGAATCATTTTTGAATAAGTAAGAAGGAATGATTTACAGTGTAAATTGAGTGTAGGTTATAAATTCAATTTACACTGTAAATTAGAGCAGTAGAGTGAGTGGGTTTACAATTTACAGTGTAAATTATCTAACATGCATTTTATGAGTTCTCTCAATTGCAATTCCGCATTTTTTCTACCAATTAAATTACACCTTTCTATAACTACGGGCCATTCTTTGGTTTGAATAATTTTGGTCACTGCCAGTTCTTTTTGAGACTCAGATAAATCAACAAGCGTTGCTAGATTAGCGAGAATGAATTGACGCAGTTCATATTGAAGTAATTCGTATCCTAAGCCACCTAACGCGAAAGTAGTCAGTCGTTTAATAATTAAAGACGACATCGTATCTTTGATTGAAACGCCACGTAAAAGACTAAATACGTCCTGGTATGGAAGATCTGAAAATGTCGACATTAGCTGCTCAGGGAATGAGGTATAAAAATACTCATTGCCAATAGATACCCAATTAATACTTTTTTGACCTAATGGTTTTATTGCTAATAAAGAATGTGTTCCACTCGCTTTGTCTTTTGTAATACCTAAACGAATAAAGTGAAAGCCAAGAGCTTGCCAAAAGTAATTAAGCTCTGTTGTCGAACCAAAACTGGTACTAAGATAATCTACCCCCTCTTGTTTATATTTATTTTCTATCGCCCTAATAAATTTCGATCCAATACCTCGTTGTTGCAAGCTTGGATTGACTGCTATTCGCATAATACGAACGCTCGATTGAATAGCAGGCTCATCAATACACAAGGTTTGAGTTAAAGATATTGCTGCTAAATGTCCTTTTGGTCGTCGCTTTCCAAGTTGAGCGGCATGGATTACATCAAGCTCTAGCTCTCCTTCTTTAGAAAGCAAAGCACAGCACACTAACTGATTATTGCTTCTTTCTATTCCAACCCAACAGAGCAACGTTGGATCCGTTAATAAAGAAATCCAATCGTTTGGCGATGTTTGGTAATGAGCCGATACTAAAAGAGAAAACAGTGACTGAGAAAGCGTACTGTCATAAACTAACTGGGACACGGGTAAACAGTGATAATCAATCTTTGATAAAGGTTCAACTATCTGAACAGAATCTACGGCCTTATTATGGTTAAGTAAAAATACAGACGATAACCACCCTTCTAACGGATCGTTATTATTCCACCGAATGGATTGCTTCATTTCAATTGAACGAAAATTTGGCCTTTTCTTGTGAAGTTGTTTTTTGAATTTAATCTCAAAGCCTCGCCCTGTTCCTTCATAGCCATTAATCGTGGTAGAAAAAACCATACGAGAATATTGTTCGACTAATGAAAGTAACATTGGTGCTGGAATTGCGGCTGCCTCATCAACACATAATAAATCCAATGTCTGTGGATTTTGAAGCAACTCATCGGGGGCGATATAAATAATCTGAGAGTCATTAATCATTAACTTATTTTTTTGATTAGTTACAGCAGCCAAGTTGATCTGGGCAATGCGTTCAGCATGTATAAATATTTCATCGACACTTGCACGCTGTGGTGCGGTTACGCCAATTATTAACGGTCGTTCCATCGCTAAGTCAGCTATGGCAATTCCAATAGCGGATGACTTTCCTCTTCCACGATCTGCTGTCATTACAAGTGGACGCTTTGCATGACCAGAAACGACTTTTTGAATCGCTTTCACTGCTAATTCTTGATCCGTTGAGCGATAAACCGTGTCATGCCATTTAGACATATTATCGTTCGAAAGAGGACGTTTAGGTAATATGTAGTCGCTCTCTGTTTCTTTTAAGCACACCATTTGAGTTATAAAGTGCGATAGCCACTGACTAACCACTGAAGAAAGTGAAGAGGTATCAGTACGAATAAAAAAAACGAGGCCTCCACCAACAACGGTTCCACATATTGCATTAATCGCGTTCGCATTAAATTCATGAGAAATATCGATCACCAAACAATCGGTTTCTTGGCCTAATTTCTTTAAAGCTGACTTAATAGGAAAAGCCGAGTGCCCCGGAATAGTTAAATCACCGTATAATTCAACGTTAGTAAATCGAGAACTTTGCTGAATAAAAAAAGAATCTAATAATGATTCACACCATAGCTTTGAACCTTCAAGCAAAATGGGATAACGGATATAACCATTCGCAGCATAAGAAGATAACGTATTGAGAAATGACAGTGCAGAAAGCATTGCAGAAAAGTCCATTAACATAAGAAGATATTATGCATAAATTGTAGCATGAGATGAATATTTTCTAGCTATTAAGAAAAGAAAGTATGACGAGACAAATCGGGAAAAGGTATAATGCTTACTACATTTAAGCTTTCATCATTTAGGAATAACCATGCATTTAAGTCAACTTACCCAACCTCTCTACCAAAAGCTATATCAAGACATCGAACAATTTAGAAGTACCTTTGACTTAGCAGTAGAAGCACCTGAATCATTAGATGAAAAAAATGACTTATTGCACACCTCATTAGCAATCGAAGAATTAACAGAACTAGCAGAAGCCGACAGCAAAATTGAACAAGCTGATGCTATTGTCGATACTGTTTATGTTTTAATGGGACGTGCGGTACATTTAGGAACGAAGAATTTAGAAGACAACCTAAGTATCTCATACTTAATTGACCTTCTATTAAACGTTGCAAAAAACTTAGATATCGATTTTGTACCATGTTGGGATGAAGTACATTCAAGTAACATGAGTAAAGTGTGTAAAACAGAAGATGAATATCAAGCAACAAAAGCGTTCTATGCAGAGCAAGGAATTGAACTGATGTCGACTGAAAAAGGTGGATTCGTCATTGCTAAATGCGCTAAAAATGTAGAATTAGAAAACAAAGTAATTAAGCAAGGTAAGGTTTTAAAATCAGTAAACTACCGACCAGCGGATCTTGCGCCGTTAGTATAGTCTTAGAATAGATAAACAGCGATAAAAATACAAAAAAGAGCCCGGCTTAGTTAACTAAACCGGGCTCTTTTTTATTATTATAATTAATGGCTAATAAACTGATTAAGATACTTTTTGACTAATGTACGCCAAAATATCTTCCATTAATGCGTCATCGACTTTTTTCAAATTCAGAGTCAAAGCAGAACCTTTACGTTTATATGAAGCTCGACCTTTTACCAATTCAGTACTTAATGGCTTAGCCGCTTCTCTTTTTGGTAATAAATCTTCAATCCAAACTTCAATAAGTTCTGTCACTTCTTTCGTCATTCTACTTACGCCAAGCGCTGTAGAACGCGTCCAAACAGCCCCTTGCTCACCTGCACATTGCTCAAGTAAGGTTTTTTGTTCTTCCTCTGAGAGCGTGTTATAGAGCTTATGAAGTTTAACAACAGTCGGACGACCAATTTCACTCACGCTTGGGTATGCTTGAAGAAGCTCTAAAGGTAGAGTCGCTGCTTTTAATGCGCCACTCACTAATGCTTCACTGCACTGGCATACTTTCGCTAGCTCTTTTTGATCTGCAACATCGCCTCTAGAAAGCATGGCATGCATCTCTTTACCACGCTCGTACAGTGATAATGGCTTATGAGCATTAGCTACATCTGAAAGAAATTTAGCGTGTTTGCTATTAATGCCTTCTGCGACATAAATTAAGAAATCTTGCTCTGCCAAAATACATGACATACGACGACGACTACCGTCAAGAACCTCAATTTTTCCGCCTTCAACAATACGACCCACTGCAGGGTATTGCTGACCGCGATCACGCAGTGTCGTTAAAATATCCGATAATGCATGTTCAGTTAAAAATGATTGCTCACGAGCATTTTCAGAAAAAACAACCGTAGAATTACGCACGTCTTTTGCTGGGATTTTACGTAACTCAAAGGTAACCATATCTTCACCAGCAACTGCAAGTTCAATCACTTGAGCTTGAGATTTTGCTGCTTTTTGCGCTTCAACAGGCGTTGTTGCTCGGCGTTTATTTGTCTTTCCAAACAATTTTGCGTTTAGATCAGAAGTTTTAATTGCCATGGATTAGTACTCCCCTTTATTTAAAGAATTCCAATGACTATGAAGAACACGCTCAAATTCTAATGCACTTTTCTTAACGGCATCTTGAGCAACTGCCAGTGTCTTCTTACCACCTTCAAAATCAGCAGCTGTTAAGTCAAAAACAGTACTATAAGTATCTGCACAAATTTCAAATGCACGGCTTCGTGGAATAGTCGCCATCATGACTTGATCAGCCAATAAATAATTCATTTCAGTTAACACTGATACTTGCTTTTTATTGTCATCTTCAAACATCGTAGGCATAAGACGAACAAACTCTAATCCATGCCAATCTTCAGGGAACATTTCATATACAGTTGGTAAATGTTGGAAAAAGTTTACTGTCGATGCCCAATCTAAACGTTTTGCAGCACATGGTATTAACAGTGAGTTTGATGCATACATTGCGTTCCAAACTAATGGGTCAACATGCGGACCTGTATCAATCATAATTACATCAAATTGATCAGCTATTGGGTCAATCACCTTTTCTTTTAATAACTTAACAATATCTAATGAACCATTTGTTGATAGATCTTGCCACGCTTCTGCATTAAACATCGCATCTTCAGGGAAAGCAGAAATAGTCTTCAAGTTTGGATATTGTGTATTTAGAAGTACATTTTTAGCCATAAACTGACCATCAATAACTTCATTTTCAGGGACATTATCCAGCATAATATCTACCGCTGAATAGATGGTATCTTGCTCTGAAACACTAATTTGAGGGTTTAAGAAAAGACGTAGTGAGCCTTGAGGATCTAAATCGATTAAACAAATACGGTAACGTTTTTCCAAATTTAGCGCCAAACAAGCAGCAAGATGTACTGCACTCATTGACTTACCAGTACCACCTTTTTGGTTTTGAACATTTACAACCCAAGGCTTATTACCTGCATTTTTTTTCTGTTCATGAAACGCTGGCATTCCTGCCGCATCCATCAACATATGTGCCTCAGTTAATGAAATCGAATAATGATTGGCATTATTTTTTGTAAATTGATGACCCTCAGACTCTAAACGAGTAATCGCTTCATCAAGTTTCCTTCTTGTTAAGCCAGAACGAGTTTCCATCATTGCTTTCGACATTGGAGGGAAATGTTCGTTATTTCTTTCTTCAAGAACCAATTCGATACGGTCGGATTGTACCTGTTGAGTCTGCTCTGCCAATGCAGCTAAATTAGCAATGGTTTTTTCTCTGTTCATAATATTCGCCATTAATATAACTATGAAATGAATTGTACAGCAATAGCATACAATTACAACAAATTGGTGAACGTGAATTTAATAATGTGACATACATTAAAAAGAGATAATTATCCTAACAAAGCTGTCATTTATGTTAAATACGGACTTAATATTTAGTCTATAACTAACCACGAACATCACAAAAACAAAAGTGTTACAGTGTCACAAGTGAGTAGATTTACAGTGTAAATTTACGGAAGCGTGATAAATATCAAACAAATTACGGGAAGTGTATTTTCAATATAAAAAGTGAAAATTATATTTAGAAAACAGATTTTATTATAAATAATTACTGCTAATAATAAAATTAATCTACCTCCTAAAGTTCTCACTTATAGAAATAAAATGAATGATTACCCGAACCAACTTAGGTAATGGCAATCGAAGAAGGAAATAATGAAGCATGATCAAGGGATAAATAATCGCATTGAGAGCCAATATTCACTGTAAATTGAATGTCAATTAAAGGAAGCATGATCAAGATAAAATTAAACACGGAAGCATGGTAAGGGCTATATAAATTACAGAGAATGTATATCCTATAAGGGTTAAGGCAAGATCAAGACAAAAATAGAGAAATAGATCCAATTAATAAATCACTTGATCATTCTTCTGGATCTAGATTAACTTTAAATATTTACGAAAAATGGTGTAAAACATCCCATAAAATAGTAATAAAACAGAAACCAATAAAAATACTACGTAAATAAACTCAAAAGCCATCATTTCAAATAAGAATAAGATCGTAAACCCAATCATCAAGATCATTTCTGTGGATAACTTGTGTTTAGACCTTGATCATTCTTCATTAAAATGATGATCATTGATTCATAATCTTTATGATCATGCTTTTAGTCTGTTTGTGATCATAGATCCGAACCAATAATGATCATGCTTTCAAAAAAACCTTGATCATGCTTTCATTGCGCAAAATAATTAACTCTTTAAATACAATAACTTGAAAGCAAAAAACCATTCAGATCATAGATCAATATAATCATATAGATCAGTATTAATCATAAAGATCAGTTTAAAAGAATAATAATTTTTTTCTTTCTTTAAAGATCTAATTCCTTTAATCTATGCGAAAGAATGATTAAAATACAATGAATGTCAGTTGAAAATGAATCATATAAAAACAGCAGATAACGAAAAGATCTACATCCCTCTTCCAAGAGATCACAAGGGTGGACACTTATTCGAAATACCAACAAACCTTGTTGATTGGATCACTCAATATCAACATTTTAAAGGTGTTACGAAAAGTATTTTAGAATTAATGAATTTAATTTCATTAAAAGGATTCTCTTCGCCTGATGGTTTAGTTTCAACAACAGAAGTTATCGAAACAACAGATGGACATTTAACACGAGCAGCCATTCAGCAACGATTAAGAACTGCTGTAAGTATCGGATTATTTGAGCAATATCCAGTTCGTTTTGAGCAAGGATTAGCTGGAAAAACAATGCTGCACAAGTTTATTAATCCGTCCTCGTTAATTTCAACATTAGGTATTACAAGTTTAAAATCTGAACAAAGCCATGAACAAGAAAAACAAAAACGTTCTAAAGCACTTGCTCAGACCCAAGTAAATCGTCAATTTCTTACTGAGCATGGTTTAGGTATTCCGCCAAGCATGAGAGATGAAGCTGATCAATTTGTTGTATCTCCGACCAATTGGGCAGGGATCATAGATCAAGCTTTAGCGCCACCACGTACTCGTAAGAACTATCAAAAAGCAATGGTTGCCATTTCAGGAACCAAAGCGATCATTGAAACTAGATCATCAAAAAACATCATGACTGTTGATGATCTGATGACGTTATTTGCCCTGTTTACTCTAACGGTTCAATATCACGATCACCATCAAGATGATTATCATATTCAAACCAAAACAATGGGTAATAAAACACCGATTTATATTACCGATATCTTAACGTTACGTGGTAAGAAAGATTCTGGACCAGCACGTGATTCAATCCGCGAAAGTATTGATCGTATTGAATTTACAGACTTTCAACTACATGAACTTACTGGCCGTTGGCTAAGTGAGAATATGCCTAAAGGCTTTAAAAGTGATCGATTTCGCTTCTTAGCTCGAACGATTACCGCATCTGATGAAGCGCCAAAAGAAGGCAAAGATGGCGAGATCAAAATTAAGCCTAACTTGTATATTTTGGTGTGGGAACCTTCGTTTTACGATGAATTACTAACCAAAGATTACTTCTTTTTGTTCCCACCAGAGATTTTAAAGCAACATACGTTGGTATTTCAGCTCTATAGCTTCTTCAGAAGCCGCCTAGCGCGTCGAATGACTGATAACCTACTCTTAAGTGAAATAAATCAAAAACTCGCCCGTAATGTTGAATGGAGACGATTTTCATTAGATCTTATTCGTGAGTTAAAAAAACTTGCCAAAGATAAAGTCACTGATGAATTATTTATTGTGAACTTATGGGGTTATCACCTCACGATCTCTATGCTAGATAGCAATGAAAAATTACCAGATTATCAAGTAGATATTCGCTGCGATCCTGAGGAAGTGATCCGTTATTCGCGAGCAAGAACGACGAATGCTGGTAAACGTAATATGGCACCAACAATGCCAAACCCATTACGCAATGAGATCATGCCAAAACAAGCGATAGATCAACTGTCAACGATCATCGATGGTGAGTTTGAACCCATTAAACGAAATACCCTTAACAAATCAGGTCGTTTAGGTCGCAGAGTGAAGCTTCGTAAACATTCTGCTGAGATTAATGCGGATGAATTAACCATCACATTGACCAAATATACATCAGATCAAGCATTAGAAAGAAGTATCACGGCACTATCAGCGATGACAGGCCACAGTTCTTCATCCATTTCAGAAGAGTGTAAAGAGCTATTGGAAAAATTAGACTATTTGCAGGTGGCAGGTGAGGTTTTACCTTATGAGACACTCAGTAAGACAATTGAATTCTATAATAGCCAAGATCATGGTAAGCACTTATCAATCGAGAATTTGATCGCAGGTTTAGCGGTACGGAGAAAGATCTGTAAGTTAGTGTTTTCACAGAACTATGATCAAGATGTATTACGCGCATTGGATGAGATGGCAGGGTAGTCAAATTATTGACAACGTTATAGCCTTACTCTGACAAAGCGATGACAAAACAACATGCTCAAAGGTTATGATCTCTAATGAATAGACAACCTTTGTTCTTTACCAATCGAAAGATTGGCTCATATTGTTACACATCTTAACTGTTATTGGTTTCAATAATCGTATTGGCGAGCCTAGTGCTCGCCGTTTTTTTATCTGCTAATAAATCCTTACCGCACTTCCCGTATCTTATGGGGCCATGATCATTCTTCCATTATGAAATAAGGCTTTAGCGCGAAGAGTCCTCGTATTTTCTTTCATTTTTTATTACTCTAGCACTCTAAATTACACCTTAATATTTTAGAAGTAGGTAAGCATGATTGAACGTCAAGAAACAAAGCAGCGTATGAGTCGTATCGTTAAACATAACGGGACGGTTTATCTATGTGGTCAAGTTTGTGCAGATGCGACGAAGGGCATAGCAGAACAGACGCAAACCATGCTTGATAAAGTGGATCTATTGTTAGATCAAGCAGGCAGCTCTCGTGAGCATATGTTGTCAGCCACGATCTACATTAAAGATATGAAAGATTTTGCTGAAATGAATGCGGTTTGGGATGCATGGGTACCAGAAGGTCACGCTCCAGCGCGTGCGTGTGTTGAAGCGAGCATGGCTCGTGAAGCGCTTCTTGTTGAAATATCAGTAGTTGCCGCTGAAAAATAATAAAAATAGATAGCTAAAATAATAACTTACTTAGTTTATCTTTGGGTAGCTAAGTAAGCTTGATATAAGGAAATGTCATGCTCAATCATTCAGAACCCGCGTTTTATCTTGATGGTGTAAAGTATCAATCTCATCATTTTTCTTTGCCTCTTAATTATGATGATTACACCGCTACCCCTGATCATGTTTCCGTTTATGCTAGAGAATTAGTAAAAGCAGAAAATAGCGATCGTGATCTTCCGTATTTAGTTTATTTTCAAGGTGGGCCTGGTTTTCCTGCTGCTCGTCCACTCAGTAATTCTGGTTGGTTAAAGCGTGCTTTAGAACAATATCGTGTGATCTTATTAGATCAGCGCGGTACGGGATTAAGCGCTCCGATCACAACTCAAACGATCCAGCACTTAGATCCGATAAAACAAGCAGAATATTTAAGCCACTTTCGAGCTGATAATATAGTTCGTGATGCTGAAGCGATTAGAAAGTATTTTAACGTTGATAAATGGGCCATCATTGGCCAGAGTTTTGGTGGGTTCTGCTCACTAACTTACTTATCATTATTTCCAGATAGTTTACTGGCTTCGTATATTACTGGTGGGATCCCTTCTATTACACGTGATATTGATGATGTTTACCACGCGACATATAAACGAACGTTAGATAAAAATAGTGAATTCTTTGCTCGCTTCCCACGAGCGCAAGAGCTGTGTGATCGCATTGCAAACCGCTTACTCGATCACTCGGTTACTTTGCCTAATGGCCAGATCTTCACCGTTGAGCAATTTCAACAAATGGGGATCTGTTTTGGTATGGCGGGAGGAGCAGAAGAGCTCTATTTCCAATTAGAAACGGCTTTTGTCGATGTAAATGGCCAACAAGAGTTAGGTTATGGCTTTTTAAATTATGTACTTTCACAACAAGCGCATTTAACTAATCCACTGTATGCGATTTTACATGAGTCGATTTATTGCCAACATAATGCCTCAAATTGGTCTGCACACCGTGTTAGAGAGAGTTACCCTCAATTTACTTACCAGAAAGGCGCTCCACTGCGTTTTACCGGTGAAATGGTCTATCCATGGTTCTTTGACCAGCTTGAAACCTTAAAGCCATTAAAAGAAGCTGCAGAGCTTTTGGCGGCAAAGTCTGATTGGCCAAATTTATACAATATTGAGCAATTAGCAAAGAACACCGTTCCCATGGCTGCGGCAACGTATGTCAATGATATGTTTGTTGAGTTTGATTTCTCTCGTGAAACGTTAAAGTCTATTCCTAACGCTAGAGCATGGATGACCAGTGAGTATGAGCACAATGGTTTGCGAGTCGATGGGGAGAAGATCTTATCAACTTTAATATCAATGGCTGAAGATATTAAAGCCATTCAATAAGTTTTTTATTGATCCAGAAGCATGATCAAGCAGGATTCGATCCCTTGATCATGCTTCTTATATATAGTGTGTTTTCTTAAAATAATGCCCCCTAAATTCGTAATAAAATGAACTTAGGGGGCTTTTTGTATTTATAGATAAAGTTTATCTTAACGAGTCAAATATGCCGCAACAAAGCGCGTAATGTCTACCATATCTGATACTTTAATGAACTCTTCCGTAGTATGAACTTTCGCCATACCTGTAGAAAGGTTAACCGTTGTTAAGCCTTTTTCATTAAATACGTTTGCATCAGAGCCACCACCCGTTGATTTAGTAAATGGGCTAATGTTAATGCTTTCAAACGCTTCTTTAATACTTGCAACGTGTGCATTGTCGTCTGAAATTTTGTAAGCATTATAAGCACGCGTTGAGATAATCTCGATTTCAGCACCGTGTTTATCAGCTGCTGCTTTAAAGGTTGATTCCATGTGCTCAACTTGTTTAGCTAACTTTTCATCATCTAGAGAGCGAGCTTCACCTTCGATGTATAGCTCTGGCATAACGATGTTGGTTGCTTGACCACCACGAACCACACCAATGTTAGCTGTTGTTTCTTCATCAATGCGAGACAATGTCATATTAGTAATGGCATCAGCAGCAACCGTTAGGGCATTGATGCCTTCTTCTGGCGCTAAACCTGCGTGTGCTGGACGGCCTGTGATGGTTACTTTTAGGTTTTGTTGGCCAGGAGCAGAAGTGATGATAGTGCCAATAGGGCCACCTGAATCGAGTACGATAGCGTGGTTAGATTGAATATAGCTCATATCAAAGTTTTTAGAACCGTGTAAGCCACCTTCTTCATAAACCGTAAAAGCAAGCTCTAGTGTTTTATGTGCTTGATTGTTTTCTTTAATCACTCGTACCGCTTCCATTACGGCAGCAATACCTGATTTATCATCACCGCCAAGGATAGTATTACCTTTAGAGCGGATCACACCATCTTCAATCATTGGCTCAATGCCATTACCCGGAGTTACAGTGTCCATGTGAGAGCTAAATACAATACTGCCCTCTAATGAGCCTTCTAATTTTGCGTAAATATTAAAGCCATTTGATACATGCTCAGGTACTGGTAGTTTTGATACCGTAAAGCCAAGTTCACCTAATTGCTCTGCTAATGCTTCTGCAATTGCTTTTTCATTTTTTGATTCACTGTCGATCTGAATAATATCTAGGAAGTGATTTACTAAACGTTCTTGATTTACTTGAGTCATGGCATCTCTTCTTTTATTGATAGGGAATAATAAGATCACTCTAACGAAAGAAAGTGCAGAAAAAGATGCACTGAATCAATAAATCGTCCGACTTATCTAGCATAGCCATGCGTTATATCTTAATAATTAAAAGTTATAACACATAATTAATAATTGATAATATTTTGCAACTTTTTAGATTCACATCACTCTGATAACTATATTAATAAGAAACCATAAAGAGGTTGCTATGAAATTACGATTAAAAATCACAACAGTTGCTCTACTGTTTGCTTCATTTTTTGCTGTTATAACAAGTTTCTTTTCTACCGCTGAAGACATGACTCAGACAATGAAAGGGGATTATGAGGTTGCCACTCTTGCAGGGGGGTGTTTTTGGTGTACTGAATCTGATTTAGAAAAGTTAGATGGGGTGGTGGATGTCGTTTCAGGCTATTCAGGAGGAGAGCTTGAAAATCCAACCTATAAACAAGTGTCATCAGGAAAATCAGGTCATATAGAAGTGATCCAAGTGACGTTTGATCCAAAGATCGTAAGTTATGAGCAGGTGCTTGATCAGCTGTTTAGGCATATGGATCCAACGGATAGTAAAGGTTCATTTGTTGATAGAGGTCCACAATATCGTCCTGCTATCTTTTTCCATAATGAAGATCAGCAAGTGATTGCTCAAGAGTTTATGAATGCGGTTGATGCAGCGAAAATTTATCCAAAGCCTTTAGCTACAGAGTTAATTGAGTTTAAACAGTTTTGGCCAGCAGAAGATTACCATCAAGATTATTACAAACGTAATCCAATTCGTTATAAGTATTACCGTAATGGTTCAGGTCGTGATAAATATCTAGATTCAGTGTTCGGAGAAGATAGAGAAGATAATCCAAAAACATTACGTCAGTACATTGATGAGCAAAAAATGGCTCAAAATGTAAAGCAATACAGTAAACCATCAGAATCAGAAATTAAGAAGATGCTGACTGAACAACAATATTACGTAACACAAAAAGAAGGGACAGAACGTCCATTTGATAATGCGTATTGGGATAATAAAGCCGAGGGGATTTATGTTGATATCGTCAGTGGTGAGCCGTTATTCTCATCAACAGACAAATACAAATCAGGCACAGGTTGGCCAAGTTTTACCAAACCAATCAATAAAGCATATATAACTGAAGAAGATGATTTTTCATTATTCAGTAAACGTACCGAGATCCGCAGTAAATTTGCTGATTCACACTTAGGGCATGTTTTTAGTGATGGGCCTAAGCCTACAGGATTACGTTATTGCATGAATTCCGCAGCAATGCGTTTTGTTCCAAAAGCGGATTTAGAGAAAGAAGGTTATGGAGAATACCTCCCATTATTTGAGTCTTAATCAATATATAAATTAATAATACCCCCGGCTCATCAGTGGTTAAGCCGGGGGTATTTAGCTATTATAAATAGAGATAATCTTATTTATTTTGTGCTGCGATGTGAGCTGCAATAGCATCCATTAGTGCTGGAGATAGGCAATCATAAGTTGGAAGGCCTAGTTCAGCAAAACGAGCACGGACAGCATCCATATCTTTAGGATCAGTACCTGTTTCAATGATAGATGATACAAATGCAGCAAATTGTGGTGCAGACCAACCTTTATCAGCTGATAGCTCTGTGTGAACAAAGTCTAAACCGAAGAATGGGTGACCTTCGTTATCAATACGGCCGTACATGTGAGTACCACATTCTTTACAAGCGTGACGTTTGATTGTTGCCGCTTCATCGATAACCACTAATTTTTCTGCGTTCGCAATGACTTCAACGTTATCACGTGAAATTACTGCTACTTGAGAGAAGATAGCGCCTTCAGGTTTCCAACATTTAGAACAGCCACAAGCATGGTTATGAGCTGTTTGTGCTGTTAATTTAACGGTCACTTTATTGCTTTTACATTGGCAGTGTAGAGTACCACCTGTGAAGTTTTCATCTGTCGCTGCAAAGCCATTGTCAATTGCTGGGTGTAATTTAGTCATTTTTTTTCCTGTCAATACATTCAGTATTTTTTGTAGTGTTTTGTTCAAGATTTGAACCTTAATTAATATTTAGTTATTTACTTTTGTTGTTTGAGTGTTCAAACGATGGGGCTATTTTTCGCCTTTCTTGCTCTTGAAACAATACTGAAAACAGTAAATGATTATTACTATTTTGTAATAATGCTGCGTTAATAAATTATAACTATTACTTATGTGTTGTTGTTCGGTAGGTGTTGTATTTAGTTATATTATTGATTTTAATCGAATTGTTTGGATGTGCGATATTTTTTATCTTGAGGGACGGAACTCGTATAAATTATCTCGATTGAATTTATATGACTGGATTTGAAAGAGCGTTTTATTCATTTTTAATTTTTGGCGAATAAATATTTGTAATCAAATTAAGTTCAACTATTCATTTTGTGATTGTATTTTTTTTCGTATATGTGTTTTGTCTATTAATTAACATCGCTGAGCCATGGTTGGTAATATAAGTTATCGTGATTTTTTGTGGGGATTTAGAAAGGAATGAAACCTCAACTCAAGTTGGTGTTAAATATTCTTTTTAAGTCTCTCCGATTATTTGATTCTACATCAGATATTCATAATATTGATGGATTTGTTTTTTTTATAATAAATGAGTATAAATACCTAATCATTAAGCCTTTTTTATTTTTTAGACCACTATTTTTTTTGTGAAAAAGCGTTATTATGGTACGCACCCCATGATATAAATCTAAATGTTGATAGGTTTTATAAATCACAGCTATAAGTATAAGCGATTAGCTCTTATTCTCTTTAGTGTTTATTCTATCTCCACAGTATTTTAGGGGTTAAAGAGAGAGTATGGTGAAGAGTGCATTAGTCGTAGAAGGCGGAGCAATGCGTGGCATTTTTGCTAGCGGTGTTTTGGATACTTTTATGAAGAAAGAATTTATGCCTTATGATTTTGCCATTGGAGTTTCTGCCGGAGCATCGAATCTAATAGGGTATCTTTCTAATGCCCCTCAACGTAGCTTTGATGTCATTACGAAACTTGCAACCCACAAACGCTTTTTTAATCCTACACGATTTGCTCGTGGTGGTGATCTTGTTGATGTGAAATGGTTAATTGAGGAGTCGAACAGAAGACATCCCTTAAATTCAGAGTGCTTATTTTCTTCTATTCCTATGTATGCGGCGGTAACCAATATTGACAGTGGCAACGCCGATTACTACCAAGTAAAAGAAAGTAATTTAAATAATGTACTCGAAGCAACAACAGCGCTGCCTATCGCTTATAAATCAACACCTTGCTTCTCTGGTGGTTGTTATACTGATGGTGGAGTAGCTGACTCAATACCAGTAAAAGAAGCGTACCGTCGAGGGGCGAGAGACATTACCGTAATTTTGTCTCACCCTTTAAGTTATGAAATGAAACCTGCACGTTCACCTTGGTTAATGACTAAAATATTAGCTCGTTACCCACAAATAGCGCAAGCCATGCTTGTTCGTGCTGAGAATTATAATCAGTCATTGGAATTTATTCGTAATCCGCCTGAAGGTACGATGATTCGAGTGATAGCACCACCAGAAGACTTTGCAGTAAAACGACTTACGATGAAATCGACTACACTCATTGAAGGTTACAAAATGGGGGAATCATCTGGCTTAAATCATTTATCTAGCCGTGATGGAACCTTTGGTTTAAATACTGAAAACTGTCATTTTTGCGTTTAATACTTTTAACAGTTTTTATTTACATTTTATCGCTTAACCATTGCACTAAAGGATTAATAAACATGACTAAAAAGCTAACTACAGCAGCAGGTTGTCCTGTTGCACATAACCAAAATGTTCAAACTGCGGGTAAACGTGGTCCTCAATTATTGCAAGATGTGTGGTTTTTAGAAAAACTGGCGCATTTTGATCGTGAAGTTATCCCTGAGCGTCGCATGCACGCAAAAGGGTCTGGTGCTTACGGTACATTCACGGTTACTCATGACATCACAAAGTACACAAAAGCAAAACTGTTCTCTGAAATTGGTAAACAAACTGAGCTATTTGCTCGTTTTACTACCGTAGCTGGTGAGCGTGGTGCAGCAGATGCAGAGCGTGATATCCGTGGTTTTGCGCTAAAATTCTACACAGAAGAAGGTAACTGGGATTTAGTGGGTAACAACACACCCGTATTCTTCTTACGTGATCCTCTAAAATTCCCTGATTTAAACCACGCGGTTAAACGTGATCCTCGCACAAATATGCGAAGCGCGAAAAACAACTGGGATTTCTGGACATCATTACCTGAAGCGCTTCACCAAGTAACGATCGTGATGAGTGATCGTGGTATTCCTGCCACTTACCGTCATATGCATGGTTTTGGTAGCCACACGTTTAGCTTTATCAACAGTGATAACGAGCGTTACTGGGTGAAATTCCACTTTGTATCTCAGCAAGGCATTAAAAACTTGTCTGATGCAGAAGCGGGTGCAGTAATTGGTAATGATCGTGAAAGTCATCAACGTGATTTGCTAGAAAGCATTGATAACCAAGATTTCCCTAAATGGACATTAAAAGTTCAGATCATGCCAGAGGCAGAAGCGGCGACGGTTTCTTATAATCCGTTCGATCTAACTAAAGTATGGCCACACAAAGATTATCCATTAATTGAAGTGGGTGAATTTGAGCTAAACCGTAATCCACAAAACTTCTTCGCTGAAGTTGAACAATCGGCATTTAACCCTGCAAACGTGGTTCCGGGTATCAGCTTCTCTCCTGATAAAATGCTGCAAGGTCGTTTATTTGCGTATGGTGATGCACAACGTTACCGTTTAGGTGTAAACCACCAGCATATCCCTGTGAACGCACCTCGTTGTCCAGTACATAGTTACCACCGTGATGGCGCAATGCGTGTTGATGGTAACTTCGGTAGCACATTAGGCTATGAGCCAAACAACGAAGGCCAATGGGCAGAGCAACCAGATTTTTCTGAGCCACCACTAAACTTAGACGGCGCAGCTGCACATTGGGATCACCGTGAAGATGAAGATTACTTCTCACAACCTGGCGATCTATTCCGTTTAATGACCGCTGAGAAACAAGCGATCTTGTTTGATAACACTGCGCGTAATCTAAACGGTGTGCCAAAAGAAATTCAACTTCGTCACCTAAGACATTGTTATAAAGCTGATCCTGCTTATGGCGAAGGTATCGGTAAATTGCTTGATATTGATGTGAGTGAATTTAACTCGTAAATTATTGTATTAAGTAACTATAAATCAAAGCGTTGAATATTATATTCAGCGCTTTTTTTATGTCTGTTTACATTGTTAATACCAGTGTAGCGATGTTTTGCACAGATGGTATTCGTTGTGAGAAGTCGACAGCTTACATGAAAGAACAAGGGTTTGATGAGGGGTATCATCTTGAAGGTGGGATCGCAAGCTCATGGTTGGGTTGAGTACCCTAGATCAATCAAACGCATGGTAAATAGGTTTAATCTTATAACTCTTGAGAATGGGGTGTTTCGCGTTAATATAAAGGCATATTAAAACGGGGCCGTATTATGAAATTAATTATAATGCAATGATTTGAACCATGATTTGGACAAATAAATACCTTTTTTTCGTCATTAAATGTAGTTTTTATTGTGGTAAATAGTGAAATGCATCTATGATAAAGGAAATTTTATTAATTTTTTTTTTATATTGTAGGCAAAAATGATTGAAACTTTTTTAAGTGATGATGAGCAACTTGTATCTACTACTGATCTTAAAGGTGTTATTACTTATTGTAACGAAGCGTTCTGTCGTATTGCGGAATACAGCAAGGAAGAGCTTGAAGGTAAAAATCATAATATTATTCGTCATGAAATAATGCCTAAAGCAGCGTTTGCAGACATGTGGAGAAACTTACAACAGGGAAAAGCATGGCGAGGAATAGTAAAAAATAAAGCAAAATCAGGTCGATTTTATTGGGTCGATGCCTACGTTACGCCTATTTATGAACATGATACTATAATTGGTTATCAGTCTGTGCGAGTGAAACCTAAACGTGAATGGGTTATTATTGCTGAAAAAGCTTACGTGGGCCTTTTAAAAGCAGAGAACAGTGGACAAGGGTGGTCATTTTCAATAAATGATACTTTGCGTTATTTGCTATTACTAGGGGCGTTGACCGTTCCAGTGTTATCGACATTATTCAATTTAAATGGATCGATGGCATTGTTATGTAGCGTTCTTCCTATGTGTGTAGTAATCCTATTTTTTCGCCAAGAACTTATTGATACTCCGCGTCAATTAAAAAAATTACATGCGAAATATGACAGTGTTAGCCGTCTTATTTTTTCTGGTAATAATAAGTTTTCGATTGCTGATTTTCATTTGAAATTATCCTCATCTCGAATTAGAACCGTCTTAGGTAGAATGACAGATTCAGCAAAACCGCTTCAAGAATTAGCTGATAACTTAAGCTCAACGGCAATATTGGTGACGCAGGAATTAGAACAGCAAACAAAAGATATTTATTACGTTCGTGCAGCAACAGAGCAGGTTAAATCATTAGCTGATGATGTATCACTTAGTACTAATGAGGCCCATGAACTCATTAATATGACGATTAAGTCATGCGGGTTAACAAAAGAGAGTATAAGCCAAACCAATGTAAATTTAGAGCAATTGACGATCCAAGCGAAATCTGCTACACAAATGACAGAGCAATTGAGTTCACAAGCAAAAGAAGTCAATCAACTTATGGAAGAGATAGGTAGTATAGCTAATCAAACTAATCTTCTCGCATTAAATGCAGCGATTGAATCAGCAAGGTCGGGAGAGCAAGGAAGGGGCTTCTCAGTCGTTGCCGATGAAGTTAGAGCGTTATCTAGTCGTACTTCTAATGCAACAATTCAGATAAAAGAGAGTGTTACTTCCATGCTTTCGATGATTGAATCTTGGCAATTAGAGATTATGTCTAACCGACAGCAAACTGAACTATGCAATGACATGGGAGAGGTGAGCATGCAACGATTATCTGAAGTTGACTCAATGATGCAATCAATGAATCAATTAATGACGTCAATAGAAAATGTAGCAGACCAGCAACGTAAACTGTCTGGTGATGTGAATACTTACATTCAATCTATTGCTTCAACGGCAGAGCAAAATTTAAAGACTACTTATTCGGTAAATAGCACATCTAAGAAGTTAAAAAATCAAGTGAATGAATTTTATCAATTAGCACAGCGTTTTGAAGATAAGTAATATAAGCTAAAGCCTTAATGAGAGTTAAGGCTTTTTTATTGCGTATTAAAACATCATATTCCTCGACATTGTGATCAAGATCTCTGTATAATCCGCGGCTATATTTTCTCATTCATCATACTTTCGTCCTTCATCTTTCGGCTCTCTATAGCTCAATCATGACTTGTCAGTAAACCCTAGGAATTATTTCGTTGATACAATCAAACAACATCACAATGCAATTTGGCGCAGAGCCTTTATTTGAAAACATTTCAGCAAAATTTGGCAACGGCAACCGTTATGGTT
Organism: Aliivibrio sp. S3MY1; assembly: GCF_028765575.1. Classification (GTDB taxonomy): domain Bacteria; phylum Pseudomonadota; class Gammaproteobacteria; order Enterobacterales; family Vibrionaceae; genus Aliivibrio. The sequence goes on from NZ_JARACO010000001.1 coordinate 394,456, forward strand.
TGATCGGTGCGAATGGTTGCGGAAAATCAACGTTCATGAAGATTCTTAGTGGTGCATTAACTCCTAGTTCAGGTAACGTATCAATGACGCCGGGACAAAAGTTAGGCGTATTGAGTCAAGATCAGTTTGCGTTTGAAAAATACAACGTAGTTGATGTTGTTATCATGGGTGACAAAAAACTCTGGGAAATTAAACAAGAGCGTGATCGCATCTATTCATTGCCAGAAATGAGTGAAGACGATGGCATGAAAGTAGCTGAACTTGAAAGCGAATTCGCTGAAATGGATGGTTACAGCGCAGAGAGCCGTGCAGGTGATATCCTAATTCAAGCCGGTATTGATGAATCGCTTCATTTTGGTTTAATGCAGCAAGTTGCTCCAGGCTGGAAACTGCGTGTGTTACTAGCACAAGCGCTGTTTGCAAATCCAGATATCTTGTTACTTGATGAACCAACCAACAACTTGGACATTAATACGATCAATTGGTTAGCAGAAGAGCTAAACAAACGTAAATGTACCATGATCATCATCTCGCACGACAGACACTTCTTAAACTCTGTATGTACGCACATGGCAGATATCGATTACGGTGAATTGCGTATTTACCCAGGTAACTATGAGTATTTCTTAGAAGCATCAAGCTTAATTCGTGATCAACTGTTAGCGGGTAACGCGAAAAAAGAAGCAGAGATCAGTGAGCTACAAGATTTCGTAAACCGTTTTGGTGCTAACGCATCGAAAGCGAAACAAGCAAGTTCTCGTGCAAAGAAAATGGACAAGATCTCACTGGATGAAGTGAAATCATCAAGCCGCATGAGCCCATCAATTAACTTTGGTGAAGGCAAAAAACTGCATCGTCAGGCACTAGAGCTTGAGAATGTAGGTCACGGCTTTGATGGTGAGGTTCTGTTTGAAGGTGGTAATTTATTACTAGAAGCGGGCACTCGTCTTGCTGTCATTGGTGAGAATGGTGTGGGTAAAACAACCTTCTTACGTTGTTTAGTGAATGACCTAGAGCAAAACGAAGGTATTGTTAAATGGTCAGAAAACGCAACATTCGGTTACTGCCCACAAGACAGCACCGCTGATTTTGATAACGATCTAAGCATCTTTGATTGGATTTCTCAGTGGCGTACCGTTAAGCATGATGACTTGATGGTTCGTGGTATTTTGGGCCGCCTACTATTCACAGCAGACGATACAAATAAACAAGCTAAAAACTGTTCTGGTGGCGAGAAAAACCGTCTGTTATTTGGCAAGTTAATGATGCAAGACATCAACGTACTTGTTATGGATGAACCAACCAACCACATGGATATGGAAGCGATTGAAGCATTGAACGAAGCATTAAAAGTGTACACTGGCACATTAATCTTTGTAAGCCATGACCGTGAGTTTGTTTCTTCTCTAGCGACACAAATTATTGATATTAAAGATAAGAAAATAGTGAACTTCCAAGGTACTTATGAAGAGTACTTAGATCACCAAACTAAAATGCTACAGGTTAATATTGCTAAATAAGCTTATCTTTATAAGATAAGTATTAAGTATATTTAAAAACGCGAGACTGGTTATCAGCTCGCGTTTTTTGATCTAATTCAATATGCTTTTGCTTCATTCTTACGATTAACGTAACTCCATTCTTACTATTTATTTGGAAATTATTTGTGTCAGTAATTCGATCTAACAAAACAGTCCCAGCAAATACCGTCGTCGTACTCGATTTCGAAACCACAGGCTTATCTCCTAATCAGGGCGATCGTGCAATAGAAATTGGTGCGGTTAAATTAGAAAATGGAGTGGTGGTTGATCGCTTTCAAGGTTTGATGAACCCGGGATTTAGAGTGAGTTCATTTATCGAGAACTACACGGGTATTTCAAATCGAATGCTAGTTGATGCAGCAAGTTGTGATGTCGTAATGAATGAGTTTGCTGATTTTATCCAAGGCTGCAATTTAGTCGCCCACAATGCCTCCTTTGATAAGCGTTTTTTAGATGGTGAATTAGAGCTAATCCAGCGCAGTTACGATGGTAATTTTGCGTGTTCATTACTGGTATCAAGACGACTAACTCAAGAGGTTTCATCGCATAAATTGGGTGACCTAGTGGCATACCATCAAATTGAAAATGATGGTGTTTTTCACAGAGCATTAGCCGATGCTGAGGTGACAGCTTCACTATGGTTAGTACAACTAGAAGCGTTAGAGCGTGATCATGGCATTATTAACCCAAGCTTTGATTTAATGATGAAAATAGGAAAAACGCCGAAAGGTTCGATTGTTAATTTCTTAAAAAAACACGTTTAGTAGGAAGATTAGCGTTCTGTTTTTAAAATGATTAAGCCCCGTTGAGTTAAGATATTCAATGGGGCTTTTTTGTTATATATAGCCCAATGGTTCATTAATTATTTTTATCGTAATGATAAGGCTAACTTGTTTTACATCAGTGAGGGATAGGACCATATTTTATAGTGTTGAACATTTGATAATAGTAGTAAACGTATTGATGGCAGTAGAAGTTAAGTCAAATAATTGCTACCAAGATCTTAAAATGATGAAAATAAGCATTAATAGAAAAAGTATTATTGCTCTTTTTTAAATGTATGGTGCTACTATTCGTTTCGTTAAAAAGCCACTTAAACAGCGTTAATTTACAGTTTAAGAGTGTTTACCATTGATGTGCAGTGGCATCTAAGTCGCACGTATATTAAATACATTAGCGGCTATCAATGGTAAACAATCTACCATATGTATGGAGCAACAAATGAGTGAGCAAATTCTCACACTATCACAACTAGGCTGGCGTCCTTATTTTCAACAACAATTGACTCTAGATGATTTAACTGACTTACAGACTGGTCGAATTATCGAGCAGCACCGAAGCAGTATTATTGTTTTGAGTGAACAGGGCCAAGTAAGCTTATTACCACCATCAGGAGATGATCGTGTTTGTGTCGGTGATTGGGTATTGTTTGATGAACATCTACGAATTCAACGTGTATTGGATAGACAATCTCTGTTTGATCGCAAAGCACCAGGGTCAAAAGTTGCAACGCAATTAATTGCAGCGAACGTAGATAACGTCATGATTGTGTGTTCATTAAATAATGACTTTAATTTAAGTCGTATTGAGCGCTATCTTGCCATTGCAAAAGAAGCCGAAGTAGAACCAGTTGTGGTACTAACTAAAGCCGACTTATGTGACGATGCAGATGACAAGCAAGACCAAGTTCAGAAACTGAATCGAATGATGAGTGTTTACAGTGTAAATGCCCTTGATAAAAATGATTTAGTTGCTTTACATAGTTATTGTAAAAATGGACAAACGATTGCTTTCTTAGGATCATCAGGAGTCGGTAAATCAACACTGGTAAACGGCTTACTTGGCTTTGAAGCGTTGAAAACGGGTGATATCCGTGAAGACGACAGCAAAGGTCGCCACACGACGACACACCGAGCACTTAAATTGATGCCACAAGGAGGTCTATTAATGGATACTCCGGGAATGCGAGAGCTTCAGTTAAGTGATTGTGAGCAAGGTGTAAGCGCAACCTTCAGTGAGATTACTGATCTTGCTGAAAAATGTCGCTTTGGTGATTGTACTCATATTTCAGAGCCAGGCTGTGCCGTACTAAAGGCGGTTGAGTCAGGTGAATTAGAAGAGCGCCGCTTAGTGAGTTATCAAAAACTGATGCGTGAGCAGGCTATTAATGGTGCTACGTTAGCTGAGCAACGTGCAAAAGATAAAGCGTTTGGCAAAATGGTGCATGGCGCTATTGCTGATGCTCGTTCTCGTAAAAAAGACTATGAGTCAAACGCCTACTAATTTGGCGATATAACATCAAGTTTATGTAATAAGCCGCCCGTCTTTGATTGGCGGCTTTTTTACGCTTGTTTGAGTATAGAAAAGTGTCCGCTATTAACCTCGATGATATTTTGTATGAAGAAGGCAGTAGTGAGCTGTGAATTTTATCAGAATAAAGCAAAGTTGAGGCTCTAGGGGAGAAAGAATCGTTTTGTACGGTAGCAATTATTGCCTTGGTAAGGTAAAAATCGTACCATTCTGTGATTATCGATTGAGTCTATAAGAGAATAGCAATATGAACCAAGAAACAAGCATGATCACAAACCTTGAAGATCTAGAAACGTTTTTAATCTCTGTTGAAAATGGTGGTTTTGGTTTAATAAACGTTGCAGGTATTGCAATGGCAACAAACAATAAAGATGGTCGTCGCTTTGTTGCTGTACTGGATGATAAACACCAATTATTATTATCTCGTTGGGTAACAGAAGAAGTATTCCAAACGGGTCAAGATTTAGTGCGTAATGGCCCAAGCCGTACCACGCATTAATTCAAGCGTATTAGCTCTATTGTTCTTAATTAGATATTCGGTTTTAAACTATAATTAGGAACAATAGAGATAAATCATTTCGCAGATAAATGCCACCCTTCTACAATTCATTCTTTGTCATCCCAACCAAGCATTCAGCTTTTCTTTCTGTTAGCCAATATTGTTTACGGTATTACTGCATTCAGATGCTTAATATATTTCTCGATAAAGTAAGGTGGTATAACAAAGACGATAAGATAAAAAGACTGATCTAAGAAAGTTGATGCAATCTGTGTTTCTTTATTTACGTAAGCAAATAAAGCAAACATATTTAGTAGAACATAAAGTGCAACTAAAGCCGTTAAAGAAACTAAGACCAAACCCAGAAGGTCTCTTTGAAATACTTTTGATATAGTCATTGTTATTCCCTCAAAATGTAATGTACATTTTAATTTACGCTTAATCAGCAGGTGTTTTTTGAGCTATATCAATATTTAGTATGGGAGAAGATGAAAAATAATATTTACAATTTAGCCATTAAAGTAAAAAGGGTTAAGAAATTTTTTATAAAAAAAATCTTAACCCTTTTGGTTTTCTATAAGAAATAAAATTTTCTAATTTAGAATATTAATTAATGATTGTGCTCAGCATTATCACAATGTTTAGGATCGTAGCGTTCTGCTAATACTCTTGGTGCATTACTCACAGGTTGCATCACTGCGCGTTCAAGTTTATTTCCACCTTGTAGGGTATAGATTGGCTCAAGCGTTGGTTTGCTTATCGCCATTGAGTTAAGTACCTTACCATCACACACAACAGAGGCCGCCACTGGGTTTTCAGAACGAGCCACGTTCACATGGAATTTGTTCATGTTATCTGCATTACGGCGGTTGTTCTTCAACGCAAATTTCTGAACATCGCCATTTTTCATACTTACTTCTAGTCTACAATTATTTGCGATTAAGCTTGCAGAGTCATCAGGGTAAACATAACCATAAGAACCGTGCATTGCAGGGAAAATATAACTATTCAATGTGTTTTTAGGATCGTAATAACCCACTAATGTCGTTACTGGAACACCAAACGAGCTAGGACGAATAACTTTGTTTTGCACATACTCGCCATTTTGGATCCAAGTATCTCCATTAGAGACAAACACCAAACGACTGCCGTAGTTAACCACGATGTTTTCACCATTAATGGCTAAGTTAGAGTTGTAACCTGCATCAGAATTAAAGGTAAAGATCTTACCCTTATTCGCTGACGATGCCGCAGGAACCGACATATCTTGTGCCCAATGGCCGTTAAACGTTGAAAGCTCTACTTTATCAAAATCAGCGAATAGGGTCGCAATGTGTTTTTCATTTGCTTCCCATGGATTAACGGATGTGATTTCTAAAGCATCGATAGAGTGCGTGTACTCAACCATTGTTTCTGTTGCTTCATCCCATTTTCTAAAGCCTGTTGATGAGGTTTCATCAAAGACGGCTTTGCTTTCTAAGTTCTTTTGAATGAAGTGCATTGAATAAGGGGTATATAGCGTGAATCGTTGTGCACCATACATTGCCCATCCACCAGCCATTGAATCAGAGCCAAAGCTGAACATATCGTTAAATGGTTCAACACATTGACCTTCAAAACAGCTTTCTACACCGCTATTTACTGGGGAAAAGTTTGGAATAAATACATCGTGCTCAGAATCCCAACCCCAAGTAGAGTTAGTCATGTTTGATGGTCGGTGAATCGAGCCCTCAAACCCACCAGGGTAGTGGCCTAAATCGTAGTTATGGCCGACTTCATGACTAAATTCGTTCCCGATTGAACTATCAAGTGTCACCATACCTGCACCACCAGAACCACCATGAACTTGCACGCCGTTATTGTAGTTGCCACGGGTATTATGAGCCGTTAATTGAGCGGCTAAATATGGGTTTTCACCTTCACCAACACCAGCCGTTGAGTGGATACCATAGTTCGCGTTATTAATACCAATAGAGAACAACTCTTTACCAATTCGTTGACGCATTGTTCCTGAATGCCAACCGCCGTCACTTGGGTCAAGATCTGTTAGTAACGTACCGTCAGGCAACATCACTTCTGTTAAGTGTACTGGCTCGTATTCACTCACGATCATTTTACTGATTGGTGCGGTCTCAAAGTACTCGCGTTGTGCTTCTTTATCCGTTTGGAAATGGAATGCGTTGCGAGGTTCAACAAGCATACCTACATCAATGGTATGTATTAGTAGCTCAGTCGGTGCGCCAACTTTTATTTGCGTTAATCTACCCGTGTTTCCTTGATTTTCAAATGATAGCTGTAGGCCGGCATTTAGCCACTCTTTCGGTAACTCTGCTGACCAGAAACCGTCTGCGTATCCGATCTCATTAAAAATCAAATCGTCTTCAAGTACCCATGTTCCTTTAACGTTTTTAAATATGGTTGAGGTCCCGCTTACAATCGTTTTAGAGCGCTGTGGGTAGTAACTTACCTGTGAGTTATAACCAGCACTTGAGGTAAAGATAACGGTTTTTCCATCAAGTTTAGGGTTATTTTGTTCTAGAGCAAACTCTCCAAGCCAATGGCCATTCCACGTACGAAGTTGCACGACATTGTGATCAATAAGGGCGTCTGAAATCGCGTCACTTGAGACTTCACGGACATTAAAGACCGCTTCAGGATCATAACTGAAATCAATGTTGCTATCGGTGATCTCTGAAATCGCCATGACATTACGCGCTAATTGATCAGGGCGCTTCATCTCTATTGTACCTAGAGTTTTACCATCACGATCTGTTGCTGTTACGCTGACTTCAGAATACGAAGGAAAGGCTTCTGTCGGTTTAAACATGACCTTTGTGACACGCTGAGCCACCAGATGCATGCGTTTTTCTTGTGATTCTGTTTTTGCAGGAATGATGTGTGCTTGAGCAAATAACACGCCACCAGACAATTTACCTACAAGCATATTGTCTAATTGATTGGTGTTAAACATGATGCTTGGTTTTGGGATAATATCCGCACAAGCAGAGGTATCTAAATGGGTCGTCATATCACGTTCCCATATATAGTTGCCTTCGTTGTCTTTTGAGCCTCTCATTGCTGAGTAAAGGCCGAAAGTACATTTTTCAGCGCTAGATGAACCTTCAGGGAAAATATCGAAACCACCGTCGTACCAATATTTTTCCCATGTAGCAGGAAGAAAATCAAATACGGTTTCAAATTGAGATTCAAAATCCATGAAATCAAATATAACATTACCGTCATAATTGATTCTTAATTTTTGGTTTTTATAATCAAGGTATTTTTTGTCGCCATCTTGGATTACATTTTCTGGATTACTGGCTAAAGTGGCCAGTTCAGCCATTTTATTTGTAATTTGAAGGCTTGCTTCTTCTATTGGATGACTCGCTGAATATGCACTTGTAGATAATATCGTTCCGATTATTACGCCTAGGATTTTCTTTTTCATCATAACTATCTCTTTTTGATTGTTGTTATTGAAATAGTAAGAGTGCTTTACATACCCCTTACGTATTCACATAAGTTATAAATCAAAGCCATAAATAAGATATTCAAATGTTTTGAAAATAAGATTTTTATTCCAAATTTTTAATGTAAAAAGTAAGAAGGGTTAAGGCATTAGGCAGCAACATCGCTTTTAAACTCAGTAACGTTTAATGGTCTGTTCTTTCTTGCTAAAGGCAAATGACCTCCATAATTAATCTAATAATGTTTTTGGAGATACTTTATATTCGTTAACTTGATCGAATGTTTTTCCTGAAATCATAAGCAGTCAGCATTTCAAAGGTAACGTTCTGATAACTATTTACGTTCAAGTTATTGACAATAAAGAAGTAATATAAAAATCATCAGGTAAAACACTGGTTTCATAAAATGGAAGTGGTAGCATGTTCTTGTGTGTTATTTAAGGGATAGAAAAATGGTTACCACCACCCCAGCGCGTTTTAAAGTCAAAGTGAATACTATCAAAGGAAGTTCTTATTGGACACTTAGTGGTTCTACCACCATTTTTGAAGATGCCGCTATTTTTAGTATGGATTCAATGCCGGATTTCTTTCGACAATCACTTACGCAAGAGTTTATTGAGCTAGTTCCTGTCGAATAAGCTGAATCATAATCAGCGTAAAGCTAGCATGGATATAAACATTAAAGACAATCATTAGTTTGTGATTGTCTTTTTTTATGGAATACCAGCCTAAGTGTAAAGTCTTGTATATGGATTTTATTTTGGGATTCAAGCCTACTACTGTGATTAACGGCTAACTCATATCGCTATAATTAATACATTTACCAGTTAAAAGTAAATAAAATTAAGGGTTGCGTCTCATTCTATAAAAGAGAATTAATTGACGCTTAAGTTTGGGACTTACGTATCAAATGGTGAAGTAAACAGATGATATAAAGGCAAAAATACACCTACAAAAAGTAGGTATTAACGATGTCGTTATGATTCTGGAGTAGCAGTATGCAAGACAGTAATGCACGATTTCCCACGATAGCTAAAATTCTTATTCTTAGACAATTCTTGTGGGGTGCCGCTTTCTATGGTGCCTTTGTTCTTTTAACTAAGTTCTTCCTTAATGATCTTAATTACAGTGAATCCGATACCATCATGATGATGGGGGCGTTTGGTGCGGTTGGGCCGGTATTCTCGGCCGTTGGTGGCTTTTTAGCAGATAAATTTATTGGCGCGTTTCGTGCCGTTTATATTGGTTATGCAACCTACTTAGTTGGTTTTTTATTACTCGGTATTGGAGCAAGTCAACTTAACATTCCAATGAGTATTTTATCTATCGCATTAATTGGTTTTGCTCGTGGTTTATCTGCGACCTGTCCAACCGTGCTATTTGGTAATTCATATTCTGAGACTAACCGAGAGTCTTTCCAGCAAGGTTTAACGGTGAATTACTCGATTAACAATCTTGGCTCTTTTTCTGCTAAATACCTTTTTCCTTTTTTAATTACTTATCTCGCATACCAAGGTGTCTTTTTCGTCTCTGCTATCTTAATGGGGCTTAACTTACTTATGTTTTATAAGTACCGAAAAGAGCTTGCGAGCGTGGGTAATGATTTAGATAAAGCGCCATTATCTATAAAAACATGGGCTCTATTTTTTGCTGGTTCAGCCGCAATGCTTGGCTTAATATTTTGGATATTTTCAAACCTTGATGCGGGTAAATATATTCTTTATGCATTAGGCTTTGGGGCTATTGGTTATTTTATTTATGAAATCACAAAAGCAACACGTGCATTTCAATATAAGATGGTGGCAGTGCTGATCACCGTTTGTATCCTTATCGTGTTCTATTTCTTTTATGGTCAAATGTTTACCTCTATGAACATGTATGCCATCAATTTAATGGACGATACTTTACTTGGTTTTATACCTATTCACCCAGAATCAAATATGGCGTTTAACCCGCTATGGTGTTTTGTTCTTGGTGGCCCAATGATCCAACTGTATTCATGGTTAGATCGTAAAGGGTATTCACCAACGATCCCAACGAAAATTGCAGGGGCATTTATGCTTACCACTATTGCTTTTACTTTATTGGGGCTATCTGCAGGCTCAATGGACGCAGACGGTAAAATTTCAGCAAACTGGATCCTATCTGTTCACTTTTTCCAATCAGGTGCAGAGCTTATCGTAGGAGCTTTAGGGGCGGGGTTTATTTTTGAAATGGTGCCTCGTTACTTAGCCGCATTCTCTATTGGCTTACGTGCTGTCGCTATTTCACTAAGCGGGATTTTAGCTGCGGTAATCGCCACCAAAATTGCTTTGCCTAAAGACATCGTATTCACACCAGAAGTGGTGGAGACGGTATATACCAGTTATTTCTATATGCTAGCGCAAGTGGCGGCGTTCATGGCGATACTGACGTTAGGCTTATCTAAAGTGATTCAAAGATTAATTGCTCGTGGAGAGGCGTTAGAAGCAGAAGAAAAAATAGAAGTAACAATGAAGCCTGAATCACAGAGTTAATACTGTTGACGATAAAATGAGTGTGATATTTATAATTTAAAAAGGGCGAATATCGTCCTTTTTTCAAACATAGTTATCATAAAATTGCATGGCAGATAAAGTACCGCTCACGAATAATTATCGGAGCGGTATAGGTATTTTATTTATATTTTAAAGAAGCGAATTTCTTCATTTAACTTATTAACTAATAAAGCCATTTCACGGTTAGCATCAATGGTATTCTGTACGCCAGCCACATTATCACTTACCATTTGTTTGATTTCATCAATATTTTGAGTCACTCTTTGGTTCACAACAAATTGTGTTTCTGATGACGTTGCAACAAAGGAATTGATATCAGAAAGTAAAGAAACTTTTTCAGAAATATCGGTGAAAGCTTGTTCAATATCTTGTGAAATAACCGATAATTTATCAGTCAATTGTAAGTTGGTACCCATCGCATTCGTTGCTTTTGTTACACCAGCTTGAAGCGTCACAATGATGCGTTGGATATCTGCTGTTGAATCTTGAGTTTTTACCGCAAGTGCTCGAACTTCATCTGCAACCACAGAGAAGCCTCGTCCTTGTTCACCAGCTCGTGCTGCTTCAATTGCCGCATTTAATGCCAGTAGGTTGGTTTGATCTGAAATATTACCAATCACATCTACAACCGAACTGATGTTGTCAGATAATGTTTTCAACTCTCCAAAGATAGATGCCGATTCTTGTACTGACCCCGTCACTTGATCCACAATCGTTGATGATTGTTGTAGCGTTGCTAGACTGCTTGATGAAAGCATTAATGTCGCACTTGTATTCTCTTCTGCTGATTGAGCATTGGTTGCAATTTCATTAGCGGTTGTCGCCATGTCATTGATCTCAATAGAAACTAAATCAATCTGATTCAGCTCAGATTCAGAGCTTTTAATATTACTTTCTGTGCTTGATGTAATACTTTGTTGGTGTGCAGACAATTGAGACATAATGTCCGTTGTTGAGGATATTACGTTCCAAATACGTTGTTGTAATTGGTGTAATGATGTTGAAATTAAATCAATTTCATTGCCAGTTTTTGGAATATTGATCGCTTGAAAGCGACCATCTGCCATTTCTTTAATACTATCTACCACAGTGTCAATTTGTGATAACTCACGACGAACGACGATAAATTGAGCAGCAGTTAAAACTGTACCAATTACGATTAACACGGTTATTAATGCGCTTTTGATCATATCAGCGTTATCAACGGTTTTATTTTGGTTAGTAAAAATGTAACCGATTAAGCCATGATTTAATGGTATTTTAAATAAACTGTATGTACTGCCTGATGGTGAAACGATTAAAGTTGGCTCAGTTCTGATGTCTTTATAGGTTGGTCTTACTTCAAATAGGTTTTTGCCTAACCAATCTTGTGAGCTTTCATCAATAGCAACCACATAACCATCTTGCGTGGTAATAGCAAATTCAACCCCATTTTGTGGCATTAATTCATTTAGGTCTGCAACAATAGCTAAAACACCAACGACTTTGTCATTTAATAAAATAGGCGCACTAACGGTGATATCATATACCCCTGTATGGGATTTATAAGGTTGAGCAATATGAGCACTTTTTTTGTCATCAATGATGGCAGTAAACCATTCTCTTTGACTTGTGAGAGCATTGAATCCGTTATTCCATCCATTGCTTGATGCTGCAAATACACGACCATCAAGAGTGGTGATGATGATGTCTTTATAAGCAGAATTGGTAGCAACAATATTTTTTAAATCACGTAGAATGTGATCCTCATCAAATCCTTTGTTTGGGTCGGTGTACACAGAGTAAGATAATGATTTTAAACCATTAATTAACCCCTCTGTGACAGAGTTGTAATCGGCAGTGATAACTTTTAATGCTAATGTATTAGCGTGATCCATATTATCTTTTTTAAAATCATCCAAAAAGGGTTTAGAAATCACTAAAGTTAAAGCAAGCAAAACGCTAATAATAACAAAGAATAGAGCAACAATTTTTTTTATCATGGTTTATGTTTATTCCAAATTAAATATAATTACTTAAAACTGTACTGGTTAGTTCGATTTTTAGCGAGCGGAGCATACCTGCTTTTTTATGAATAAGGAAACTAAATTGGTGTAGAATGTAATGATTGTTTGTATATTTGAGGCCAGGTCACATAATGAAAGCGACAAAAAAAATCTCGAAAAAAGACGTAATTTTACTCGCTGCAAAAGATGCATTTCGTAGGAATGGCGTTGATAAAACAAGTATGGATAAATTAGCGGCACTTGCAAACGTCTCAAAAAGTACCGTGTATAATTATTTTTCATCAAAAGAAGAGTTAGTTATTGAATTATTAAATAATTTATGGCGAGAAAGCAGGGATCATGCTGAAAAAAACATATCAAATAATGGTGATATTAAAACGCAATTAGAGCATTTATTATTGAGCGAAATTAATCTAATCACGAGTGAAGAATATTTGAATTTATCGAAAGTAGGCATAGGGTATTTTTTATATCGAACAGGTAGTGATAAGGGAAAAGAAAGCTTACAAAACATGTTAAAAAAAGAAACCTTATTGTTGCGATGGTTGCAAAAGATGATTGATAGTAAGCAATTGTTTATCGAAAACAAATACCATGCTGAATGTCAGTTACAAAGTCTTATTTGCAACCCAGCCTATTGGTGCCAAGCGATAGGTATTAAGCCGTTATTAACTGAGAATGAAAAATTGCAATTAGCTCAACGCACCGCAGACTTATTTTTAAGTCATTATCAAAAACCTAATTTTTAGCGTATTTCTCGATAAAGAAGAAAATGATGATAAATTCTATTTTTCTTATGCTAGGGTTATTATTATCTAATCAATGGAAGCGATGTCGTACCTTCCCCTAATATAGCTAATAGTTGTTACTATAACGTTACATGAAATTTGTTATTATTTTAATAACAAAGTGTAATGATCTATTGTGGGAAGAACTGATATTTGGAATATAGCCTGAATGTCGATGTAATTAATGTAAGAACTTTGGGTGTAACAAGTAAACTACGTTATCATTCATTACCTTCTAAACTTGGTTGATGTTGTTATGCCTACTTTCTCTTTCTCAATGATCCCGACAGGGGTTAGATTTATGTTTCTATCTGCGCTTGGATTTGCGCTCATGTCGGCGTGTGTAAAATATGTGAGCAATTACGGCATTCCAGTCTTTGAAATTGTGGCAGCAAGGGCGTTGGTTTCTTTGATCATTAGCTATGCAGATGTGAAACGAAAAGGCATTTCGATATGGGGAAATAATAAGGCATTACTTCTTGCTCGTGGGGCAGTAGGCACAGCCGCACTTATGTGTGTTTACTATGCAGTGACGACTCTACCTTTGGCTGAAGCTACGATCTTGCAATACGTCCATCCTATCTTTACCGCATTGCTCGGCGTCCTGTTTCTTAAAGAACACATTCAAAAATCAACCATGATATGTATTGCGTTTTGTCTTTTCGGCTTGTTTGTTATGGTTCAACCAAGCATGAACAGTGGCAGTACGAGTGAATTACCGATATTAAGCATTATTATTGCGTTATGTGGTGCTTTGGGAAGTTCGATAGCTTATGTGATTGTGAGAAAACTCAGCCAAACAGAAGACAGCTCAGTGATCATATTTTATTTCCCATTAGTGGCATTACCTATCTCAAGCGTACTGATTTGGAATGACTTTGTATGGCCAAGTCTGTTCCTTACCATGATCCTTATTTTAATCGGCATCTTCACGCAAATTGGACAATATGGATTGACCAAAGCCATGCAGACCCAAGCGGCGGGTAAAGCATCTGCGTATTCTTATGTTCAGATTGTCTTTTCTGCGTTATTAGGTGTTTGGGTATTTAATGAAATACCATCAATGTGGACATATATCGGTGGTGGTTTGATTGTGACAGGCGCGCTCATTAACGTATTTGGTAAGCAGTCAGTCTCAATTTCTAAGTAACGTGCTTTAAAAAGGCAATCACGTTATTTTTGTGCGTGTTATTAAACACGCAAGACACAAAAAAGGCATTAGCAAATTTAACTCTGCTAATGCCTAGAATCTGTATATTGAGCGTTATTAACGCTTATTCAACGTCGCAATCAGTACAGCATTGTAGAGCGATTTCGTGCTCAAATACCGCTACTTCGCTACCGTCTTTTAGCAACTCAGCGATTTCATCTGCAACTTCTTTCTCATCGTCTGCTTCAATTTGGCCTTCTAGCTCTTCATCTGAGTAACCGTAGAAATTCAGCAATAAGTAATCACGAGCTTCAGCTTTAGTACAAGTCACGTTTACTGAAAGATCAGCTTCAACGTTGCCTTGTTCGATAATTGCCGTCAATTGTGCTTGAACATCATCTTTCATTGTTGCTGTTAACCAACCAAGATCAGTGTTTACTTTGGTTTTTTTACAGTCAAAACAAGGCAGTTTGTGAAAGTAATATTGAAAATTAGTCATAGGTAATTTCTCTTTGAGTGTTGTATAGCAAGATTATGCGTATTTTGGGGCAAAATACTATCTTAATTAGGTTATTACCCCGAAACTAATTTTCGGCGGGATCAAAAGATAAGTTGGTGAGACTCTAGATCATTAATCCAAAGATAGCGATATTTTACTGTGACACTATTATCCAAAAAGAATCACAATTAAAAAGTCATCATTTAGGTGATAAATATTAGATTTAATACGCATAAAAGGTTAACAAATAGAGTGAGTTAAGCTCTTTTGATTGGCAAATGGTGTAATTGTGTTTGTTTTTGTAATAATGTTTTACTAATCTTGTATATTGTTGTGTTGTTGGTAATAGATATAATGACGTCTCTTAACTTAAGGAATTTAATTATGAAAAAAACACTTTTAGCATCTATCATCTTATTAGCATCATCACATTTACAGGCAAGTGGTTCAACTGCTACTGGACCATTAGTTGATTGTTCATTACCTGATGGAAAATCTGTCTATATTCCAACGATGATTTGTGAAATTCAAAAAGTAAAATAATAACAATGATGTTTTATGATTTTTAGGGATAAGAAATTGCATACATTGTTTATTATTTTATATGAACTGAATATTATAACGGCCTTTGTTATACTTGGTCGTTATAATAGTTTGGGATATCATAAAAAAGCTTACTATTAAATACCGTCTATTGAGACGGTATTTTTGTATATGAGATAGATTTAAAATAAATCTATTTAGGACGGATTTTCTAAGCTGCTGGAACAGTAGTGAGTAACGGCGTTCGCACTTCGTGCCAGTTATTTTCAGCGCATCTTTTTTGCAAACAGCGCAAACAAAGTGCGTCAACCATCGGTATTCAGCAATAAAGTTCTGATGATGCTAATAGCTTAGAGCAAATATCATTACTTGTTTCACATTATGTAATAATTAAATTTGATATCCTACTGCCATCCAATACGTCTCTGCTCAGAACCCAATAAAATCCATATAAGTTTGATGGCATGTTTGAAATTCTACCAATGCCAAGCAAATAACATGTAATGATAAAACCGCTCTATTGTGGGTAATGAAATGCCAGTCAGTTAAGTTGACTGGCATTTTTAGTTTAGTGGAGTTAGGAAGCGCTTATTGGCTGATACGAATGTGTTAGCGTAAGCAAGCTAGAGCATTTGTTTATATTGGTTCACTCTAGTCTAGTTGATGATCGAGTTAGCTCAATAAAAGTAGTATATGTTACTTGTTTTTGGATAATTGTGAGCTACACGATTTACTGAATTAGTAAGTAATGGATTAAGTATTGCGAGAATCCTTGCGTAAATACCCAAAATCATAGGAACTGATCTATGTCACTGCTTTTCTAGGTGAGAAGCATAATAATGTAACTGGTTGCAACTATGCATTAAATTATAAAAGAGCTAAAAAATGATTAACACCATAACATTAAAAGGTGTAGCTAGTTACTCACCAACTTCGCCAGTGGTTATTCGAACTGACAGCAAGAAGATTAACCTGTTTTATGGTTTAAATGGCTCTGGCAAGTCTACAATAGGTAAATTTTTACATTCTCCTGAGCTACCAGAATACCGAAACTGTTCCATTCAGCCCAGTGAGTTGGATGAAGATATCTTAGTTTACAATCAAGAGTTTATACGTAGTAACTTCTATGAAATTCCAGACTTTCAGGGTGTTTTCACTTTGAGCGAAGAAAACAAAGAAGCCGAAGAAGCAATTGAAGAAGCAACAGGGAATATCGCTCACCTAAGTCAAAACATCGAGGTTTCCGAAACAAAGAAAAATCGCAAAAAAAGTGACATAGAGAATGAAGAGACTTCACTAAAGGAATCAGTCTGGAAAGCAAAAAGCATATATGAAAATGGTGCATTAGATTTTTGTTTAGATGGTTTACGGAGAAACAAAGTTGGTTTTCTGAACAAGGTCAGATCAAGTAGTGGAAGTGTCACATCTACAATTGAATCACTGCAAAAAGAGGCTCGTGAGCTATCTGGACAAGACGGTAGTCTACGCCCAAGCGTACCCAAGATTAACCTTGAAGTCAGTAGCTTTGAAAATAATCCGATTTTGACTCAAGTTATTGTGGGATCTAAGGACTCATATCTATCCGGTGTAGTCGAACAGCTGGGCAATTCTGACTGGGTAAAATCAGGTCTGGAATACATGAAACCCGATAATCCGTGTCCTTTCTGCCAACAAGAGTTAAGCTCATCGATTACTGAAGCGATCAATCAACTATTTGACGAGACATACTCCAACAAAGTCAGCCAGATAGAAGGGTTA
This sequence comes from Aliivibrio sp. S3MY1, assembly GCF_028765575.1. Lineage (GTDB taxonomy): Bacteria > Pseudomonadota > Gammaproteobacteria > Enterobacterales > Vibrionaceae > Aliivibrio. Next base: position 411,554 of record NZ_JARACO010000001.1, read on the forward strand.
TCTAGCAGCTACAGAGCTTTAGTTGAGGATATTGAGAGCAAATTATTGGCTCCAGTATACACCTTTGAAGACGATGTAATTACATATGGCTTCGTAGATAAAAGAGAGCTACTGCTTGAAAAGTTATCAGCCAACTTGTCTCAAATTGACCTTAAAATCAGAAACCCAAGTACGGTAGTTATGCTTACCGATACGAGTGCTCTAGTGGCAGATGTTAATATTGCGATAGCCGATATACAAAGAGATATAGATCTATTCAACGATAGGATCAGAAACAAGAAAAGCCATTTGGATCGAATAGCTTCGGAGTTTTGGATAATCTTGAATGGGCAGTTTAGTGCCCTTATCGCAGCTTCAGATGAAAAGGTTAACGACCTTCAAGATGAAGTAAAACAAATATCCGATGAAATCGAGTTGTTTCGTAGCCAAAAGATTACTCAAACAAATATCATTACTGAAAATCAGAAAAAAATAACTAACATTGATTCATCGATAAACAATATCAATGAACAACTTGCTGAGCTAGGTATACATAGTTTTAAAATTGTTAAAGTAGCAGACGATCAGCAACGTTACAAAATTGCCCGTCCTACAGGTGAAAGTGTTGATGTATATAACACCCTTAGTGAAGGAGAAAAAACACTCATTAGCTTCCTTTACTTTTTAGAGTGTGCTTCAGGTTCAACAAACGAATCCTCTCCTGTTTTGCTGAACAACCGAATCGTTGTAATTGATGATCCTATTTCTAGCTTGTCACACAACTATGTCTATGACGTTGCAGCCCTGATACATCACAAAGTCTTTAGCGAAAACTTCAAACAAGTTTTCCTTTTGACACATAACCTATTCTTTTTCCACGAATTACTGATGCTCAAGAACGCATCTAACAAATGTCCTGCTGGATATAAACTGTTTAGAGTTGCCAAATCGCAGTTTAGCCTCGTTCATGATTTAAAGAGGGATGAACTTCAAAATGATTACCAGATGTATTGGCAAGTCGTCAAAGACAGCACTTCTAATCCAAGCTACGCACACATGTTACCCAACGCGATGAGAAATATACTGGAGCACTACTTCAATTTTGTTCATAAGAAAGAGTCATTAAAGCAAACATTGGAGCAATTAGGGCAAACAGAGTCAGATTTTAAACCTCTATTTAGGTACATAAATAGGGAGTCCCATTCTGATTCGATTAACCTAGTTGATTTTGAAAGGATCAATGCTGAAAGATACATTGAAAAATTCAAACAGATATTTGTAGAAACTGGTTTCGAAGAACACTACAACAGCATGATGGGGATTGAAAGCAGTGCTGAGGTTGTCGCAGAGGCAGAACCTGCTTAATTGAAGTTGGATGGGGCTACCGATGACACTTATCGTCTAGGGAGTGAGCGGAGATGTTGACATACATCTTCCCATTTTCCTAGGCGATAGCGTTGATATTTTCTAACGTTGACCACTTTAGTTTTCATGTTAGCCACCTCGCATATCTGCGACAGTGATAGTCACTGACAACTCTTGCAAACCATTTACAAGCTGTAACTGTTGCATTCGTTGTTGGTAGTAGGCGGTAGCCCCAGCACATTTATAGCAAATTCAGATGTTTATATCCACAATAAAATGAATGCACGGTATCAGTTTTTTGTTGTGAAACCATAAATTATCGTAAGGCAAAAATGCTAAGTTGAAGGTCGCTCCCTTTACTGTAACGCGCGTTTTGGGCATACATAATTCACGGAACAGGTTGTTTCGCAATTGAACAACAGGCTGGTTGTCCAAATAAATCTTTATAGTGATTTCTAGCGTTTCAAACACGTATCGAAGCAATAGCAAATTAGCTATTACCCCAACGTCTTAAATCGTATTAACCCTAAACCTCTCCAGCCACCGCACATTGGCCTTCAATCATCACCTTCTGTTTCTTCTCTAGCATTTCAAACACAATCAGCAACACAGCAGCTATAATCGCACCAACAAAGCATAAATACAGTGCGCTGTAGTAGTTGTATAACTCACCCACAATACCCACCATCACGCTTGATACCAAGACACTGATGTTCAACATGTTTGAGAACAGGGTAGAGGCCGTGCCTAATCGGTCTTTCATCATGTCTTGCAGTGCGACCATGCCAAGCGTGGCACATACACCAATGAAGAATCCATTAAGTATTTGAGCAATCAGCATGCCTGTAAAACTGGTGGCTGAAAGCATAACAAGAAAGAACATGGCACCAGATATCACACCAAGTGTCATCACTCTGGTTGTGCCTAGTTTTTCAGCCATTTTACCTGCCCCAAGCATCACAGGGATCTCGCAAGCTGCTGCCATACCAAACATTAAGCCTAACCAACTCACATCAACTTGCAGCTCTTGTGAAAGATACAAAGGCATACTGGTGATGTATAAATTATTGGCAGAAAACGCACACACAATAATGAAGCAATAGAGAATTACCATACGACCTAAGGGTTTATGCTCAACAACGGTTGCTGTTCGTTCTTCTTTTGTCACCACATTATCAGGGATCAACTTAGCGATGATGAGTATTGCGATAGCGACCGTAATCGCAGAGACCGCAAACGCTGCACTAAAGCCAAATTGTGCTTTCAGCATGAACGCCGCAGGTGGACCAAATACCCACGCAATGGCAAGGCCTGCACGCATTTTGGCTAAAAAACTGGTGCTGTTGGCGACGTGTCTGTCACCATATTCTCGACCTAGAGCAAACAGTTGACCAAAAGAAGCGCCACTGATGCTACCAAAGACCACGGCCATGGTAATCGCTAACCAATAATCACGAATAACGGTAAAACTGGCGACCAAAATTAAGTAACTTGCTAAAGAGACAATCAGAATGGTTTTACGGTTCCAATGCGTGTCTGAGCGTTTGGCAATAAACTGAGATACGATCACAGAGCTGCTGACAGCAAGCGTCATATACAGACTTAACATCATTGGTGATGCGCCCAACTCCTCTACAATAAACAAGCTTGATAGTGGGTAAAAAAATGCACTACAAAGTCCGGTAATAAAGGCGATAAAAATAAACAAAAATGTCTTCTTGTTTTGCGGCATAGTGAAGCTCCAGTGTACGAAAGAGAAAGTGGTTGAACCGTTTTATTTAGGCGTAGTCTACTCAATGATAGGGAAGGTGAGTGATGTTATTCGAGCTACCTCTAATACTATTCAGTCATTTTGCTCTCTTTCTTTGACAGGTGACGCTTACACGATTAGCCTGAGAGTGACTTATTTAGAGTGGTATTAACCGTTAAGGCCAAACATGAAACCATTTAAAGAACACGTGCAAAATGTACCTAGTTTTGATTGGATAGTAAGAGAATTTCATTGTCGTGTAGAAGACAATGAGTTTGCGTGCTCTTGGCATTATCATTCTGAATATGAATTGGTGTTGTATCTAGACCCTGATGAGGCATTTCAAGGCAGTTATTTTGCAGGGGATGCGATTGGTGATATCCATCATAATTCTCTGCTTCTTTATGGGCCGGGTTTACCTCATATGGTGGCAGGACGAAGCGTAAAATTAGAGCAGTCAAAGCATCAGACTTTAATTGTTTGGTTTGCTCATCATTGGGTTGAGCGCTTAATGGCACTGATCCCTGAAGCGAGAAACTTAAAGCGGTTATTAGATAATTCTGCTTATGGCTTATCGTTTAGCCCAGAAACCGCACATAAGATGTCAGAATTATTAAAACACGCCAATACGTTAGATCGTCATTTACAGGCGATAAAAGTGATTGAGATATTAGTCAGTCTTGCTGATGATACGAAGGCAAAAAAGCTATCAACCACACCTTATCGAATTAAGCCGCTTTCGGATGATTCTGAATTAAACCATCGAATTGAGCGAGCAACTCGTTATATAGAAACGTATTATGGTGATGCAATTAAGATCTCTGATTTATGTAAGCGACTTCATATGAGTGAAAGCTCGGCTTATCGAATGTTTGAGAAGCATTATGGAATGAGTTTTTCTGATCATCTAAAGCAATACCGTATTGGTAAAGCGTGTGAGCTGTTAGCGAGTACTAACTTTCCTATCGCATTAGTGGCAGAAAAAACGGGATTTAAAAATATTTCTAATTTTAATCGCCAGTTTAAAGAGCTAAAAATGATGACACCGAGTGAGTTTCGACGTCGATTTAATTAGATAAGAACGTTGGGTGGAATAGGTAAAATAGCGCTATCTTGAGTATCTTTAAGATGATTAAATTAAGATCATAAAAAAGGCCGCAAGTAGCGACCTTTAAATAGATAGGATGACAGTTAGTGCCCGGAAGAAAGTAGATCTGGATTCGTCACTAGGTTTCTTACACCATGGGCGTGATCTTCTTTAAAGTCATTTTCTGTTAACCATTCAGCGACAGAGCTAATATTAACTTTAGTCACTTGCGGTCTAACGCTCCAAGTAACTTGCAGAGGAGAGCCTTGCTCATTATAGCTAGGCCCTGTTGTTGAACCTGCGTATTGAATTGGTTTTCCTGTATTAGCTGGAATGTTCACGGCTTGGTAATAGCCTGATTTTTTAGCGTATTCAGTTAAATACTCAAAATCCTGAGCTGAACTATCATTAACTAAAACATACACTTGTGTTTCTACACGTAATTGTGGATTGCCAATTGAGTCAGATAAACATGCACCAAGTGTTGGGCCAGGCTTAACGTTAGCCGTGGTATGAACATAATGCACTTCAATGGTATCGCCAGACTGTAGAGAGCCATTTTTGTGATTAAATGGTTTTAGTTCTGCTTTACTTAACTTGCCGTTATACGCATAGCCAGTATTGCTGCCTTTTCCATCGCCATTGCCAACGTAGGTGGTAAACTCGCCACCTTTATGCTCTGCATTTTTATGGAAATGAATGTTACATAAATTCATTTGAGTATATTCTGGCGCTAATCCAAATAGACGTTGATTATTGCCAGTTAAGTTATCGATATCTCTAGGGGATTGAGGACCAAATCCTTTACCATCAGTATTCTTTGCTAGAGCCGCGTTCTGTTCAGTAATGATATGATCATTAACTGCTTTATTTGTATCCGCAAAGGCTGCGGCAGTCGTGCTCATAAAAACAAGTGAAGTAACCAGTAATTTTGCTTTCATAAATATAGATATCCAATCGTGATAACATTATCAAAATAAATGTACATAATAATTAGATATCATAAAATAAAAAGAATGTAACATTGGTGCTCATAATGTTACAGATGTAAGTGATTTGATGATTGCGACTTATTTGCTAATATATTTCTATATAAAATACACATTTTGTTATAAATGGTTCATTTTTTTACTAAAAATATTGATGTGAATAGAGTGCTGATGTCGATAAAATCGGGATATCGAGTAGGAAGCGAAATGAATTTAAATTTTATCAAACATTTTCTAGCGGTGTATGATTTTGGTAGCGTGACAAAAGCCGCTGATCATTTGCATATTACCCAGCCTTCAATGAGCAGTGCGATTAAAAAATTTGAAGACAGTTACGGACAGGCGCTATTTTTAAAAGTAGGGCGATCTCTGGAGCCAACCGATGCGGCTCATTCACTGGCTTATCAAGTGCGCCCGATAATGGAGCAATTGGTGGTGGCGTTAGAATCGCCACGTCGTTTGATAATCAGCGCACCAGAAATCGTATTGCAATCTCTGCCTGATATGGACGATGCTTTGCTGACAGAAAGCCCTGCGGTTGAATACCAAATGCTAGATAAAATTCGCTCGGGTGAAATCGATATCTTAATTGATGATATTACCGTGACGGATTATACCTTTGTGAGTGAGAGCTTAGGTAAATTGGATATTGCCTTTGCGTGTCGATGCGATCACCCAAGCATTACGGGAAATTCATTAAGTTTGGAGCAATTTAACCAAGCTGAACATGTCATGCTTAAATTGAAAAATGAGAACATGGGGGCATTTGAAACCCGCCCTGATGAGATATTTGAGCGTAACATTGTTCGTGAAGTGAGTGGGCCATCTAATCTATTGCTAAGTGTTAGACACACGGATGCGATCTGCATTGTGGCTGAAAGTATGTTTGGTTTAGCCAAAGAGCTAGGTCTAAAGGTATTGGCGTCGCCTTTTCCACTTCAAGCGTATGAAATTAAACTTATTTATCATCGCCGAAATATAAGCAATAAAACGCATCAATATGTACGTCAGCAGATTAAAGCTAGGCTAAGTGAACTGCATCAATAAATGCATAGATATAAACTATGTATCAAATAGTCAGTGACCGATAGTTTCTCGGTATTAAGCATCATAGTATTACCTGATTAAAGTCTAATTACTCTTTAAGGAAAAATTAGATTTATTTGAATGATAGGTAAACTGGAGTTATTTGATGAAAATTGATAAAGATGTTGTTATTCCTCGTACACTGATTGCCGCTATTATTGCCGTTTTGGTTATTGCCCCTAATGTGTAGATTGAGATCTACAGTACGACTAAAATTGATGTTTTTTCTGAATTAAGATAATAAAAAAGATCCTTTTTATTATCTTTTCTGCGTTTTCTTTTCCAGCATAATTAAACCTCAATCTTATGCTTTAGTGGGCATTCAATATCAATCAGAAGATCTGATAATTTAGCAGGGCAAAGCATATCTTCTTTTGCGACTGCAAACTTAGCAACCATGATTTGATTAAATAAATTCCAGTGTTGTAATAACAGTTTTTCATGGTTATCTGCAAATTGTGGCCAAGCTTCAGACATCATTGGGGTTAAGCTTGATGCGCCATGAGCAAAAATCAGCATTTGCCATTTGGTTTCCCAAATATCGAGTTTTCCATCAGGGTTAGCTTGATTGTACTCTTCAAAAAGATCTTTAAATATTGCTTCAAACTCACACTTGGTTTTTAAGAAGTACTCCAGTAATGCGTTGTCGTCTTGGCGAATGGCATCGGCGATCATTTTAATTGGCTGTGGGTTCATTAAGGTAAATGCAGACAACTTAACAATGAATAGGTAAATACGATAGCTGGGTGTTTTATCGGTTGGTAGTGATTCGATAATCGCATCTAAGTAGCTTTGCATATGTTTATCGCAGGAATCACAAATCGCCTTCCAAATCATATCCTTACTACCAAAATGATGACGAATAAGACTGTGGGAAACGCCTGCTTTCTCACTGATATTACGCAGTGATACACGCTCGTAACCTAGCTCGCCAAACATCGTTGCCGCAACCATTAAGATTTGACATTTTGTTTGTTCAGCAGTTTCGGTACTTCTTTTTCCCTGCTTTTTCTCTGTCATTATTCACCCTTAGTTTGTACTTTTAATTACCAATATATACGTATTAATTGTTGCTAATCGCTCTGATTTCTGAGCAGCCGAATGTGTATTGATGGCCTAAGCATATCAAGTTCAACGTCTAACGCGTACTTAAAAATGCACTTTTCAACTATTTTACT
>NZ_JARACO010000010.1 GCF_028765575.1 Aliivibrio sp. S3MY1
AGGAGGCACATATTACGGTTTACCAAAAATATGTCAATGACTTTTTAAGTAAAAAATAACGCTTTTTGTTCAACAGCCTACGAAACAACCAAAATGAGCAAAAATGAAACGTTATCCGTGGTTTGTGCCTTTGTTTGTACCTTGTTTTTCTTTATTTTCACCTAATTGAATTAGATAAAAATAAACAAGGCTGACAATGTCAGCCTCATTCATACGAATTAAAAGTTACCTTGCGTCGCAGCAGGTGTACCTTTTTCCGCTTGAATGCGCATGTAAATCTCTTCACGGTGTACAGATACTTCTTTAGGTGCATTAACACCAATACGTACTTGGTTGCCTTTAACGCCTAGTACAGTAACTGTTACTTCATCACCAATCATTAAAGTTTCACCTACACGGCGTGTCAGAATTAGCATTCGAATGCTCCTTGAGTAATCTCAGTTTTATAATAAATGTATGTTTTGTCCGTTATCGCCTATTTTCATAAACGTCTCTGCTCAAGAAACAGCGATCATAAGGTTATTATCTTGTGATTGCTCTGTAATAACAAACGTTTTATGTAAAATTTCGGCTGCTTGTTCGAAATCAGCCTGATTAACGATAACCGACACACTTTTGGGCTCTTTATTGTGTTGATAGATATCAACACCATTAGCCTTCAGTTGATTGCAAGCAAGATCTGCCATCCCTTCAACTTTATCACCAACTAACGTTAGTATTGATAAGCTACTAATATTGCGTATTTTTGTATTAAATGCCAGTTTCAATTGTAAAAAAGTTGCTTTTGGCACAACAATTTTAAAACAATCACTTTGAGCAGTTAACTCTTCATACTGTTTCAACAGTATTGCTTGTTCTGTAATGGAGAGCCCTGTGCATTCAACAAGAAGTAAATCCTGCTTTAAAGCCAATCCTGTTACCGATGGACTCTCTGCGGGCTCTTCACAAATTAAAGTCCCTTCCCCCTCTTCAAATGAAGAAAGTACTCGTAACTTCACCGATGTTCTCCAAGCATGAGCAACAGAATGCTCTTGCAATACTTTCGCGCCCGATTTTGCTAAAAGGTGCATATCAGAAAATGACACCTCTTTTAAACGTCGAGTATTAGCTACATAGCGAGGATCGGAAGAATAAACGCCATCAACATCAGTAAATATCTGACATTCATCTGCATTTAAGGCAGCAGATAAGGCGACAGCTGTCGTATCAGAGCCGCCTCTTCCTAATGTGGTGATGTTACCGTGAGCATCACGACCTTGAAAGCCAGCAATAATTACCACATACCCTTTATCAACCCATTGAGTAATTAAGTCAGTTTCAATATGCTCAATAGTTGCATCGTTAAAGGTGCTGTTAGTATAAATACCCGCTTGATCAGCCGTTAGAGAAATGGCTTTAACGCCTTTCTGATTTAAAGACATGGCTAGTAGCGCAATAGAAACCTGTTCACCAGCAGAAAGGAGCATATCCAATTCACGAGGCTCAGGGGCCTCACTAATTTGATTTGCTAAGCTCATTAAGCGATTGGTTTCTCCGGCCATAGCAGAAACAGCAACAACGACATCATGCCCTTGTTGCTGTGCTGAAATGATACGTTCAGAAACAGATTGGATCCGTTCAATGGACCCAACTGATGTACCACCATACTTTTGTACGATTAATGCCACTGATACGACCTATTACAGACGCTCAGTTAGCCAAGCTTCAACAGAAGCTAGTGCTGCGGGTAATGCATTCGCATCAGTACCGCCAGCTTGAGCCATATCAGGACGACCGCCGCCTTTACCACCAACTTGTTGTGCAACCATATTCACTAATTCGCCCGCTTTCACTTGACCAATAAGATCTTTACTTACACCTGCAATTAAACCAACTTTACCGTCATTCACATTACCTAACATGATAACGCAGCTGCCGATTTGATTTTTAAGCTCATCAACCATGCCACGAAGCGCTTTACTCTCTGCACCATCTAACTGGGCAATAAGTACTTTTGTTCCTGCAATGTCTTGAACTTGATTGATAAGGCTTGCCCCTTCTTGAGACGCTAGCTTATCTTTAAGCTGTTGGATCTCTTTCTCAAGTTGTTTTGCTTTTGATGCAGCTTCGTTCAGCTTTTTATCGGCTGATTTTTGTTGTGCTTCAATCGCATCTAATGCGGCTTCACCAGTAACGGCTTCAATACGGCGGATACCCGCGGCAATGCCACTTTCTGACGTGATTTTAAATAAGCCAATATCACCCGTGCTTGATGCGTGAATACCACCACATAACTCAGTAGAAAACTCACCCATAGACAGAACACGAACTTCATCGTCGTATTTCTCACCAAATAAAGCCATTGCGCCTTTTTCTTTAGCAGCATCAATGTCCATTAGATTTGTTTCAATCTCATGATTTAAACGTACTTGTTGGTTAACAATACGCTCAACTTTACGTAATTCTTCCGCTTTTACGCCTTCAAGGTTAGAGAAGTCAAAACGTAAACCTTCCGCTTTAACTAATGACCCTTTTTGAGTTACGTGCTCACCGAGTACTTCACGAAGAGCTGCGTGTAATAAGTGAGTTGCTGAGTGATTTAAAGTAATCGCAGTACGACGCTCTTCATCAACTTGAGCCATTGCACTATCAGCCGTTGATAATACACCTTCAACTAACTTACCGTGGTGACCAATCGCATTACCTACTTTTTGAGTATCAGTAACAACAAACTTACCCGCTTCAACAGTAATGATACCTGCATCACCAGATTGACCACCTGACTCAGCATAGAATGGCGTTACATCTAAAATTAGAATCGCATCATCACCAGCAGAAAGAGTCTCAACGCCTTCACCTTCACGGAAGATTTCTAATACCGTTGCTTTTGCTTCAGTCGAATCATAACCGTGGAATACTGTTTCAGATTCAACCTTAATGATTGCATTGTAATCAGTTCCAAATTGACCCGCTTCACGAGCACGCTGACGTTGTTCTTCCATCGCCTTCTCAAAACCATCTTCATCGATAGTTAATTCACGCTCACGAGCAACATCATTGGTTAAATCTGCAGGGAAACCGTAAGTATCGTAAAGTTTAAATACGGTTTCGCCGTCAAGAACGGTGCCCTCTAGGTTATCTAACGCTTCGTTCAGAATTACCATGCCGCGCTCAAGCGTACGACCAAAGTTTTCTTCTTCGATCTTAAGTACTTTTTCTACTAGTGCTTGCTGTTTTTTAAGTTCTTCACCAGCCGTGCCCATGATCTCAGCCAATGGACCAACTAATTTATAAAAGTAAGAGCCTTTAGCACCTAACTTGTTACCGTGACGTACCGCACGACGAATAATACGACGTAATACGTAACCACGGCCTTCGTTTGACGGCATAACACCATCAACGATTAAATAAGCACAAGAACGGATGTGGTCAGCAACAACACGTAGAGATTGGTTTGAAAGATCATCGTAACCAACAACTTTTGCTGTTTCTTTAATTAATGTTTGGAAAATATCAATTTCATAGTTTGAGTGTACGCCTTGCATGATTGCGGCAATACGCTCAATACCCATACCTGTATCTACTGATGGCTTTGGAAGTGGTTCCATTGTGCCATCCGCTTGACGGTTGAACTGCATGAAAACGTTGTTCCAAATTTCGATGAAACGGTCACCATCTTCTTCAGGTGTACCTGGACGGCCACCCCAAATGTGCTCACCATGATCGTAGAAAATTTCAGTACAAGGACCACAAGGACCCGTGTCACCCATCTGCCAGAAGTTATCTGATGCATAAGGTGCGCCTTTGTTATCACCAATACGAACGATACGGTCCGCAGGGATACCCATTTCTTTATTCCAGATTTCAAATGCTTCGTCATCTGTTTCGTAGATAGTCACTAATAGACGATCTGCAGGAAGCTCTAAACGCTCTGTTAAGAATTCCCATGCGTATTTAATTGCGTCTTGCTTGAAATAATCACCAAAGCTAAAGTTACCTAGCATTTCAAAGAAAGTATGGTGACGAGCAGTAAAGCCTACGTTTTCTAAATCGTTATGCTTACCACCAGCACGAACACAACGCTGAGCGGTAGTTGCACGAGTATAGTTACGCTTCTCTGAACCTAGGAAACAATCCTTAAATTGGTTCATACCGGCATTGGTAAATAGAAGAGTTGGATCATTTGCTGGAACTAGAGAAGAACTCTCAACAATTTGGTGTCCTTTGCTTTCAAAAAAAGCAAGAAACGCACGGCGGATCTCGTCAGTGCTCATATACATGTGGATATTCCTGATTGAATCGTAGGTTAACTCACTCTTGTACTCAGTTAAGACAAGCAGTGTTTTTTAGACAGAATTTCGAACATTGTATACGCAAATGAGAGCGAAATATAGATTGAGTAGAGCGATCAAGTAAGGAAAGAGAAATAATTCTATTTGTGATTAGGGCTGTCTTTTTTTATAGACGTAAAAAAGCCAAACACGATGGTTTGGCTTTCTATTATTTCACTGAAAATTGAATAAATTAAAATTCTTCGTTTTCTTCTTCAATTTTCTCTTCGATTTCAGGTTGTTCTTCTGCTGGTGTTAATAACATCTCGCGCAGTTTATGGTCTAATTCAGTCGCAATCTCTACGTTATCACGCATGAATTTAGACGCATTTGCTTTACCTTGGCCAATCTTGTCGCCATTGTAGCTATACCAAGCGCCAGCTTTATCGACTAATTTATGCTTCACACCTAAATCAATTAGCTCACCTTCACGGTTAAAGCCTTTACCATATAAAATTTGAGTTTCAGCTTGCTTAAATGGCGCTGCAATTTTGTTTTTAACTACTTTGATTCGAGTTTCGTTACCCACAACCTCATCACCATCTTTTACGGCGCCAGTACGACGAATATCAAGACGAACAGATGCGTAGAACTTAAGTGCATTACCACCAGTTGTCGTTTCTGGGTTACCAAACATCACACCAATTTTCATACGAATTTGGTTGATGAAGATACACATACAATTTGATTGTTTTAGGTTACCCGTTAACTTACGCATTGCTTGAGAAAGCATACGAGCTTGAAGACCCATGTGGCTGTCGCCCATCTCACCTTCAATTTCTGCTTTTGGCGTTAATGCAGCAACTGAATCGACTACGATTACATCAACCGCGCCAGAACGCGCTAATGCATCAACGATTTCTAATGCTTGCTCACCAGTATCAGGTTGAGAACATAATAATTGGTCAATATCAACACCCAGTTTTTGAGCGTAGATAGGGTCTAGAGCATGCTCCGCATCAATAAATGCACAGGTTTTTCCTGCTTTTTGTGCTTGAGCAATCGCTTCCAAAGTTAGTGTTGTTTTACCTGATGATTCAGGACCGTAGATTTCTACGATACGCCCCATTGGTAAACCGCCAGCACCTAGAGCAATATCAAGAGATAAAGAACCAGTAGACACAGTTTCAACATCCATTGTGCGGTTATCGCCCAACTTCATAATTGAACCTTTACCAAATTGTTTTTCAATTTGACCTAATGCGGCGGCCAGTGCTTTTTTCTTGTTATCGTCCATTTGATTCTCCAGATTTCTAGATCACTAAATCAGTTAATGAACAGTAGTATACTGTCTATTCATACAGTGTCCATAGGCTAACTCGTTTTTTTATCAAAATTTCTATTGCGCCTTAATACAAAAAACCATAAGCACTTGAATTAATTAAGTTCTAACAGTCTTATCTTTAATGTTAGAAATGCATATTCAATCGCACTTTTTCTTATTTCACTACGATCACCAGTAAAATACACAGTAGTTTCTTGATGCCAATTCGTTTTATCTGCAAAACCAAAACACACAGTCCCAACAGGCTTATCTTCTGTTGCCCCTCCAGGGCCTGCAATGCCACTAATAGATACACTAATATCAGCATTGCTGTTACGTAGCGTCCCTAAGGCCATCTCTTTGACTACCGCTTTACTTACTGCCCCAAAAGAGTTTAGCGTATCTAAATGAATCCCTAATGACTCTTGCTTTGCTTGGTTACTGTAGGTCACAAAACCACGCTCAAACCAAGCAGAACTCCCTGCATTCTCCGTCGCACAAAAAGCAACACCACCACCAGTACACGATTCTGCACAAGCCATCGTTTTGCCTTGTTGCATCAATAGCTCACCAACTTCTTGCGCGAGTTGAGCATTTTTTGTCATATCCATTAAATTCTTCCATCTTGATTCGAATTTTATTGATTCTATCTTTGATTGCCGTCTTGATTCACGTATTCTTAGCAACAAATATTCTCAACACTCATTAGGTCTCGTTGTGGCAACAAAATCAACTGAAAAACACACCCCAATGATGCAACAGTACTTGCGTTTAAAATCTGAAAATCCGGATATCTTACTGTTCTATCGTATGGGCGACTTTTATGAGCTTTTCTATGATGATGCCAAACGAGCCTCTCAGCTTCTTGAAATATCGTTAACGAAACGAGGCTCCTCAGCAGGTGAACCAATTCCAATGGCAGGTCTTCCTTACCATGCCGTTGAGGGCTACTTAGCCAAATTAGTTCAGCAAGGCGAGTCTGTTGCTATCTGTGAGCAAATTGGAGACCCTGCTACGAGTAAAGGTCCTGTTGAGCGCAAAGTGGTTCGTATCGTAACCCCAGGAACGGTTACTGATGAAGCTCTTCTTCCAGAGCGTTTTGATAATCTTATTGCCGCTATTTTTCATCATAAAGGCCGCTTTGGTTACGCCACATTAGACATTACTTCTGGCCGATTTAAAGTATCAGAACCAGGCACAGAAGAAGCAATGTTGGCTGAGTTACAACGAACTTCTCCTACAGAGCTTTTGTTTAGTGAAGATTTCGAACCTGTGCATTTATTAGAGAAACGCAGTGGTAATCGTCGTCGCCCAGTATGGGAATTTGAATTAGAAACCGCTAAACAACAATTAAACCAACAGTTTGGTACACGTGACCTAATTGGTTTTGGAGTAGAAAAAGCTGAATTTGGTTTATGTGCGGCTGGCTGTCTTATTCAGTATGTAAAAGACACGCAACGTACAACCTTGCCTCACATTCGCTCTATTGTGATGGATCATCAAGATGACTCGGTGATCTTAGATGCCGCAACACGTCGTAATTTAGAAATAACCCAAAATCTAGCGGGTGGTTTTAATCATACGTTATCAGAAGTACTCGACCACACATCAACCGCAATGGGCAGCCGTCTTTTAAAGCGTTGGTTACATCAACCAATACGAACTCATCAAGTTTTAAATCAACGTCTTGATGCGATTGGAGAATTAAAAGAAAGTGGTCTATTCACAGAGCTTGCTCCACAGTTAAAACAAATTGGTGATGTAGAGCGAATTCTTGCTCGCTTAGCATTACGCTCTGCTCGTCCAAGAGATTTAGCTCGCTTACGTAACGCATTACAACAACTACCAGAGCTTGCACAAAGCACCAAAGAATTTGAACAAGCTCATTTAGTAGAACTGGCTTCACTTGCGCAGCCTATAGACTCAATTTGCGATCTATTAGAACGCGCAGTAAAAGAGAACCCTCCTGTTGTTATTCGTGACGGGGGTGTATTAGCTGATGGTTATAATGAAGAGCTCGACCAATGGCGAGATCT
Source organism: Aliivibrio sp. S3MY1 (assembly GCF_028765575.1). Lineage (GTDB taxonomy): Bacteria > Pseudomonadota > Gammaproteobacteria > Enterobacterales > Vibrionaceae > Aliivibrio. The sequence continues at coordinate 7,611 of NZ_JARACO010000010.1, forward strand.
CGCTAATGGTGCGACGTTATTCTTAGAAAAACTTGAGCAAGAAGAGCGCGAACGTCATGATATTGATACGCTGAAAGTCGGCTATAACAACGTTCATGGTTTTTATATCCAGATCAGCAAAGGTCAAAGTCATAAAGCACCTGCTCACTATGTTCGTCGTCAAACACTGAAAAATGCAGAACGCTATATTATTCCAGAGCTGAAAGAACATGAAGATAAAGTGCTAAGCTCAAAATCAAAAGCACTAGCGATAGAAAAGAAACTGTGGGAAGAGTTGTTTGATCAACTTCTACCTCACTTAGAACAGCTTCAATTAATGGCCAATGCGATTTCTGAATTAGACGTATTAAGTAACCTTGCTGAGCGTGCTGATAGCTTAAATTATTGCCGTCCTACCTTATCATCAGAGATAGGGATGAACATTGAAGGTGGCCGTCACCCTGTTGTTGAACAAGTGATGAGCAATCCGTTTATTGCCAACCCAATCAATTTAAACGGTAACCGAAAAATGTTGATCATTACCGGACCAAACATGGGTGGTAAATCAACCTATATGCGCCAAACCGCATTGATCGCTTTAATGGCACATGTTGGTTGTTATGTTCCTGCTGATTCTGCAAAAATTGGCCTATTAGATCGCATATTTACCCGCATTGGAGCATCAGATGATCTTGCTTCTGGACGCTCAACATTTATGGTTGAAATGACAGAAACAGCAAACATCCTTCATAATGCTACCAAACACAGTTTAGTGTTAATGGATGAAATTGGTCGCGGTACAAGTACTTATGATGGACTCTCTCTTGCTTGGGCAAGTGCTGAATGGTTAGCAACAAAAATTAATGCCATGACACTATTTGCTACCCATTACTTTGAACTGACTGAATTACCAAGCCTATTTAATGGATTAGCCAATGTACATTTAGATGCAGTAGAGCATGGTGATGAGATTGCCTTTATGCATGCTGTTCAAGATGGCGCTGCCAATAAATCTTACGGCCTAGCGGTTGCTTCTCTGGCGGGAGTGCCAAAAACGGTCATCAAAAAAGCCAAACAAAAGCTTCAACAACTTGAAAATGGTCAACCTAAAAACCAAACATTAGCGACAACTCAAGTAAAACAAGAGCATCAATTGTCTCTTATTCCTGAGCCAAGTGACGTTGAAGAAGCATTAGCAAATGTAAACCCAGATGATCTAACACCCCGACAGGCGTTAGAAGAACTATATCGCCTAAAAGCACTTTTGTAACTTTCACCACATCTCAATTTTAATTAAGGCAATAACGCCAATGTTATTGCCTTTTTTATACATTCCCCTTTCTTTATCTTTATAATTTCCTATCTTATTTATATAGCAAATTATTCGTTTTTATAGAAAAAACAACCTCTCATTATTTTCAACCAAATTTGACTATTTACTCAAAAAGCATTTCAATTAACATAAAGTTAACAAGAATAGTTACAATAACCTGCAGGATGCCGCCATGAGTCAGCCATTATTCGATCACAATACCAACCCTCAACTCCCTCATGAAGCGATGCTTGAATGGGCCAAGAAAAAACCAACTTCGATTTTCCTTCGTCAAATAAAGGAGAGGCACTTTGTTGACTACACCTTCTCTGAAGTGGTTGATAAGGCGCTACGCTTAGTGAGCGCATTACAAAGTATGGGGATACAACCAAAAGATCGGGTTGCTTTAATTTCTAAAAATTGTGCCGAATGGTTTATTACTGATTTAGCTCTAATGCTTGGGGATTTTGTTAGTGTCCCTATTTTTCCAACTGCGGGGCTAGATACCATTGAACATTGTTTAACGCACAGTGATAGTAAAGCGCTCATTGTTGGTAAACTCGATAATAATGAAGCGACTACTCAAGCAATAAAAAACCTTCCTCACCTTTCTACCATTGCTTTTGATTATGACTCAGCAGCTCAATCTCAGTATCAATTTGAAGACCTAATTAAAGAACATCAGCCTTCAAAATTCAGACCTGATCATAATGACAATACGTTAATGTCTATTGTATATACATCAGGAACATCAGGGTTACCAAAAGGGGCAATGCTAACCTTTGGCGGCTTTAGTCGTTCGTCCAAACATCTCGTTAATCATATTGGGATGCAACCCGATGATCGTTTATTTTCCTACTTACCTCTTGCTCATATAACAGAGCGTGTATACATCTTAGGCTCTGCATTTTTCGGGGGCATTCAAACCGCCTTTCCTGAATCCTTAGATACCTTTATAGATGATGTAAAAATGCATCGTCCTACTTTATTTATATCTGTTCCCCGATTATGGACGGTATTCCAACAACGAATTCAAGATAAATTACCTCAGAAAAAACTCAATATATTACTCAAAATCCCGTTTGTTAATGGCTTAATCAAACGTAAATTGGCTGATGGCTTAGGCTTAGATCAAGCCCGAGTTCTAGGTTGTGGTTCCGCCCCCGTCTCAGCCGGATTATTAAAATGGTATGAAAGCATTGGTTTACATATTACTGAAGCGTGGGGAATGACCGAAACATTTGCTTATAGCACCCTCAACCACCCTTATCGTTCAGATAAAGTTGGAACGGTTGGCTCAGCAGGTCCTGGCGTTGAATTGAAAATAGCCGCCGATGAAGAGATTTTAGTTCGAGGTGATGGACTCTTTGCGGGCTACTATAAAAATGATGAAGCCACGGCAGAAACGTTTAATCAAGAAGGTTGGCTACATACTGGAGATATTGGATCGATTGATTCTGAAGGGTTCTTAACAATACAAGGCCGCAAAAAAGACACATTCAAAACAGCTAAAGGGAAGTTTGTTGCTCCTGTTCCTATTGAAAAACGTATTTTTGATTTAAGTAACTTAGAAATGATGTGTCTTATTGGCTCAGGGCTTCCTGGTCCAATTCTATTGGCTATTCCTCACTCATATCCTAATTTTAACCAAGAACGGTACGAAAGAACCGCACTAAAAAACTTAGAGACCATTAATAGTGGCCTCGAGTCTCATGAGAAGCTAAAAGGCATCTTAATGATCAAAGAACCATGGAGTATCGAAAATGGCATTTTAACTCCAACATTAAAGATAAAACGTCATATTTTAGAGAAAAAATACCATGAGTTTGCATCTTCTTGGCCAAAAGATAAAAAAATAATCTGGGAATAATCCTAAATAGGGAGCATTTAACAACCAAAACAGCGAGGTGACTTAATTATTTTACCTGCAGAAAATGGCTTTGATGCACTCCGTCGTCAAGTTCCTGTTCGTTATTCGAACCTTCAAGGTAATGTAATTTCAGATACTCAGCCAGCAACAACAGTCATCACTTTAGATAAACCAGAAGTGGTTTCATTTTAGCGTTAATTAGACGTTAAATAATCAGATACAGATGGGAGCCTTTGTGCTCCCATTTTTTATGAATATTCTTTAAGGGTGAATGTTATACTTACCCTAATTCAAGATAAATGGCGACATTATGACACAACAAAATAACCCGCTTCACGGTTTGACCCTGCAGGCAATCTTAACAGAATTAGTTGAACATTACGGTTGGGAGGAATTAAGCTACATGGTTAACATCAATTGTTTTAAATCCGATCCAACCATTAAATCAAGTTTGAAATTTTTGCGAAAAACCGAGTGGGCGCGAGTGCGAGTAGAGAATATCTATTTGAAACTTCAACGTCATAAAGAAAAAGCAGAAAAATTAAATTAATCTGAATAATACCAATTCCAGTAATTATCTAATCGTTATATTGGTTTAAATCGTAACTTAAATATTCAATCGATTAAAAACAAAAAGCCCCGTAAGTTTGCACTTACGGGGCTTTTTTAATTAAAGAGCGTTAGCCAGAATTACTTCTTAGCGTTAGCTTCTTTAACGTCAGCAATAACTTTTTCAGCCACGTTCATTGGGCAAGGTGCGTAATGAGCGAATTCCATAGAGAATTGACCACGACCTGAAGTCATTGTACGTAGAGTACCGATGTAACCAAACATTTCTGAAAGTGGTACGTCAGCTTTAACACGAACACCAGTTACGCCAGCCATTTGGTCTTTGATCATGCCACGACGACGGTTAAGGTCACCGATTACATCACCAACGTGATCATCTGGAGTAAACACGTCTACAGCCATGATTGGCTCTAGAAGTTGAGCACCCGCTTTTGGCATAGATTGACGGAATGCACCTTTCGCTGCGATTTCAAATGCTACTGCAGATGAATCGACTGCGTGGAAACCACCATCTAGAAGTTCGATTTCAACATCAAGAACAGGGAAACCAGCAAGAACACCAGTATCCATCATGCCTTTGAAGCCTTTCTCGATTGCAGGCCAGAATTCTTTAGGAACGTTACCGCCCACAACAGAAGACTTAAATGCAAAACCTGAACCAACTTCACCTGGTTTCATAACGTAGTCGATCTTACCAAACTGACCAGAACCACCAGATTGTTTCTTATGCGTGTAGCTATCTTCAACAGCTTGAGTAATAGTTTCACGGTAAGCAACTTGTGGTTGACCAACTGTTAGGTCTACGCCGTACGTACGCTTAAGGATATCAACCTTAATGTCTAGGTGAAGCTCACCCATACCTTTAAGGATTGTTTCACCAGTTTCTTCGTCAGTTTCAACTTGGAAAGATGGATCTTCTGCAACCATTTTACCAATCGCTACACCCATTTTCTCAGTACTGCCTTTATCTTTAGGCGTTACAGAGATAGAGATAACTGGTACAGGGAATACCATTGGCTCAAGAGTGATTGGGTGCTTAGGATCACATAGAGTGTGACCAGTTTGCACGTTTTTCATACCAACGATAGCGATGATATCACCAGCTTGTGCGAATGTTAATTCGTTACGATCGTTCGCTTGCATCTCAACCATACGGCCAACACGCTCAGTTTTACCTGTGAACGAGTTAAGGATTGTATCACCCTTGTTTAGTTTACCAGAGTAAATACGTACGAATGTTAGTGCACCAAAACGGTCATCCATGATTTTGAATGCTAGCGCTTTGAATGTTTCGTCAGCAGAAACGATAGCGTGTTCGCCAGTCTCTTCGCCTTCTTCGTTCATTAGTGGTTGAGGATCTACTTCTGTTGGAGAAGGTAGGTAATCAACTACAGCATCAAGAACAAGTTGCATACCTTTGTTCTTAAATGCAGAACCACAGAATGCAGGGAAGAAGTCCATTGTGCGAGTACCCTTACGGATACATGCTTTTAGTTGCTCGATAGATGGCTCTTCGCCTTCCATGTAAGCTTCCATTAGGTCGTCGTCTTGCTCTACAGCAGTCTCAACTAGCATCTCACGGTATTCTTCTACTTGGTCAACCATGTCCGCAGGAACATCAGTGATCTCGAAGTTTTCTGGAAGACCCGTTTCATCCCAAATGTGAGCTTTACGAGTTAGAAGGTCTACAACACCAACGAAATCGTCTTCGATACCGATAGGAAGAACCATAACTAGCGGGTTAGCGCCTAGTACGTCTTGAGTTTGCTTAACAACACGGAAGAAGTCAGCGCCCATACGGTCTAGTTTGTTTACGAAGATAATACGTGCAACTTCTGATTCGTTCGCGTAACGCCAGTTAGTTTCTGATTGAGGTTCAACACCACCAGAACCACAGAATACACCGATACCACCGTCAAGTACTTTAAGAGAACGATAAACTTCAACAGTAAAGTCAACGTGTCCAGGAGTATCGATAACGTTAAAACGGTGATCTTTCCAGAAACAACTTACAGCTGCTGATTGGATAGTAATTCCGCGCTCAGCTTCCTGTTCCATGAAGTCAGTCGTAGATTCGCCATCATGAGTTTCACCAGATTTGTGGATCTGACCAGTAAGTTTTAGGATACGCTCAGTTGTGGTAGTTTTACCCGCATCAACGTGCGCGAAAATACCAATATTTCTGTATTTAGATAAATCAGTCATTGTTTTACTCTATTAATAGGATAGAAAATGCGCGCAGAGTATAACACAAACTGTCAATTGGTATATGCTTTGTTCTATTTTTGGATAGAATTTAGCCCAATTAACCTCTGCTTATTTTCTGCTTTTGCAAATTATAGTTGAATTTACACAATTTCAAATACAAAGAATAGTGTAAATCCATAATTATTGCCGTTTATAGCTCTTCAAAGGCATCAATTGCTTCTGAGAGCTTCTTTACACCATGGATCTGCATACCTTCAATACCACCTTTAGGCATATTTGCCGCGGGTACGATTGCACGTTTAAATCCATGTTTATAGGCTTCCATCAATCGTTCTTGTCCACTAGGCACAGGACGGATTTCACCAGCCAGTCCAACTTCACCAAATACCACCACATCTTTTGGCAATGGGCGATCTTTAAAGCTAGATAATAAAGCCATAATTAAGGCTAAATCGGCACTGGTTTCAGCAACTTTGACACCACCAACAACATTAACAAAGACATCTTGGTCAGCCATTTGCAACCCACCATGCTTATGCAGCACCGCCAGTAACATTGATAATCGATTTTGATCTAAACCTACCGATACTCGTCTCGGATTTGATAATTGGGAGTAATCAACTAACGCTTGAATTTCCACTAATAAAGGTCGAGTCCCTTCCCATACCACCATAACAGAGCTGCCAGAAGTTTCCTCCTCGCCACGAGACAAGAAAATAGCGGATGGGTTATTAACTTCTTTAAGGCCCTGCCCTGTCATCGCAAATACGCCCAACTCATTCACTGCACCGAAACGGTTTTTATTGCAACGTAATGTTCTAAAGCGACTGTCGGCACTGCCATCAAGCAATACAGAACAGTCAATAATATGTTCGAGAACTTTTGGTCCTGCTAATGTGCCGTCTTTTGTTACGTGTCCAACAAGGAAAATAGAGACATTATTCTGTTTTGCATAACGCGTTAATGTCGTTGCAGATTCTCTCACTTGAGAAACACTGCCAGGAGAAGATTGAACATCATCGACATGCATTACTTGAATTGAATCGATAACCATTATTTTAGGTTTTTCTTTTTCTGCAATCTGGCAAATTTTATCAATGCTGGTTTCAGATAACATTTTTAAATTATCTTTTGGTAATCCTAAGCGAGACGCTCGCATCGCTACTTGTTGGAGTGATTCCTCACCCGTAACATACAAGGTTGGCATATGTGCCGCTAACTGACACATGGTTTGTAATAATAGCGTTGATTTACCCGCACCAGGATTACCGCCGATCAAAATAGCTGCTCCAGGAACAATGCCACCACCCAGAACTCTATCAAACTCTTTAAACGTAGTGGAAAATCTAGGAACTTCTTGAAGATCGATACTTGATAAGGCTTGAACTTGAGATTCGGCCGATAAACCAGCATATCCTACTAAACGCTCATTACGAGCAACTTGTGGTGAAGCCGCTAAGCGAACTTCTGTTATCGTGTTCCATGCCCCACAAGCACTACACTGCCCTTGCCAACGAGGGAAGTCTGCCCCACAATCATTACAAACGTAGGCTCGTTTTGCTTTTGCCATATATCACCGACATAAATGTTATTAGAGTGATGGGTATTATTTAACGTATAATGTTAAATATTTTAGCAACTCTGCCGATAAACCCATTAGATTGTTATTACTGTACCAGAAATCATGCAGCAAGAAGAATATCAAAGCTATGTAGATCAACTTATCCCTGTTTTTGGCGAACCAGATTTTGAACTGGTGAGCAGGCAAGTCATGGCACATGAACATCCTTCAGTTCATTTAATCGTAAAGATTGAACTGAAGCGTATTATGACGCCTTGCATAAAAAGCATTGATTTACGTGGACGTGTAAAAGGAGAATGTCATCAATACGATCTTGATGGCTATACACATTGGTTAGATGATGTCGCAATCAATACCTATCACAAAACTATAGAACGCTACGGAAGCTATACTGAAGGTGTTTGGGAAGCATTAACCAATACCCGTAATAATTTTCGTGTTTTGCATAAGAATAAAGAAATCAACATACCTTCTAGTGAGAAAAGTGAAAGTGGTTCTTTTAAAGCAAAATTAGTTCGTTTTGGTCATTACCTCACTCGAAGTGAAAGCCGTTTGCGTATGTCTACACAAGTGACGGTTCTTTTACCCAATGGCAATCTTATTCATGGAACAAGCAGTGACCTATCCTCCTCAGGAGCTAGGATCAAAGTTCCTACCGCTTTTGAATACGGATTAGGCCAAATTATTCAGGTTAGCTTCCCAAGTCTTGCTAAAGATACCTGCATTAAAGAGCTTAATGGGGATTTTCCTTATCGTATTTTAGGTATTCACGACAGTGAAGAAAATGATAGCTATCGTTGGCTACGCCTGAAAATGGAATCGGATCATGATGTTATTGCAGCAGCTATCGATGAAAAACTAAATAAAAATAAACGTCGAACTCAGCATGATCAAAAAGATCAAATTGTAAGAGCTAGAACTCAAGGCTATGAACACTGCTTTTTAAAACACACCACTAATATTCCTCTATTTTTTTCTGGGGATAATCTAAAATACGCCATTATTACTGATCACAATGAAACGCTTTGGAAACACTGGCATGATGAAAAAAACCAGCCGGTTATTAATCATCTTTTTAAAGCCGATCGAATGCAGTTTTTGACAAAGCCTGGATTAAAAGCCAGCCGTACGCATTTTTACAGCTTTAAACATGACCATGAAGACAGAGAGCTGTTTTACTCAATGATGTCATCGGAAGGCTCACAGAAAGAGCGTCAGTTATTTTGGCATATTGGCGCAAAAAGAAAAAGTTGGAAAGTTATTCGCTTATCCCTTTTTGAGTTAGAGCAAGGTGACAAAGAAAGATTATTAACCGTTGCACCTGAGATGGAAGGTGTTCTTGAAACGTTAACTCATATGGGGGTCTTAACGGAAATCAGCTTACCTGAAACACAAAAAGATTATCTCTTAACAGATAAGCCAAGTCTTGCTCCTAAAGAACTGAATCCATATCGCCATGCCACAGCATCAATCAGTCAAGCGCACGCACTCTATTTTGATTCAGCACCACGCCGTACAGAACCAAGATTTAATTATCAAACCTTAATTACGCTTTATCACCCGAGTTTTGGCGAAATTACAGGTAAAACGTTAGATATATCAACGAATGGACTGTCTATTCATTTAGACAAACCAGCACTGTTAACAAAAAAATCAGATGTAAAGATCACATTCAATGACTTACAAAGTTTAGACAAAAACACACCGTTGAGTCGTATTAGCTATCACGTATTGAAAGTTGCCTCTAATGGTCTAAACATTCAGCTACATATTGAAGACAGCTTACAAACCCAAAAAAGCAAAGCCTTTTTAGGTCGCTTAATCCAACATAATATAGAAAAGCTACCGATGGACTATGAGCAACTTCCATCAATGGATATGCTAAGAATTATGCATCAGTTATTACTCAATAAATTAACAACAACGCCGTTCTTTATTGAGAAAGATGACCATAAATTAAAAACCCGATGCATTGGCGTTAACTTTCCTCTCAATCGATTAAATACAATTTGGCAGCATTTAGGTGATGAACAGCATTTAAATTTAGAACCTATTTTTAAATCAAGAATGCAGAAATTACTCGTAGAACCATTGAGAACTCCCGCCAATCAACGCTCTCACCATCACGAGATTTATCTCGCGGTTGTGATCCGTGATGGAAAAATAAAATCGGTATTTACTCGAATGCTGCAAGAGTTCTCTTCTTATAACGACCGTATTACTTTTATAAGAAAAGCGAAAGAACACGGTGAATTTTTAGCGATACGAGTAACGACGACTGCTGTTAAGAACCCGTTATCAACAACTTCAGAAATAGAATTAAGTCAGCTAGCTCAATACGCGATACACTACGCAAGAGCTTTAGAAGATGAGCTATCGAGCATTGTTGGCTGTGGCGAAATTGCAGACATCACTGATGAAGTTCTCATCCGCTTAGAGTTAGGATAAGTCTGAATAAATCATATAAAAAATGGACTCTCTTTAGAATTAGAGTCCATTTTTCTATCTATTATTAGCTAATAATTTATACAAATCACAGTAAGTAAACACTCAAAAATAGCGAAGAAAAAGGCTTAATAACAAGCTAGGATGATCCGTCATCTACTATGATTGGTATTACCAACTTAATTTTTTATTCAATAATAACGAAGCAGAAAGAATACAAGCAACTCCACCTAAATCAGCATGACGAATGGCAGCTTGAGCTTGTTGTTGAACCTTAGGTTTCGCATGATAAGCAATACCTAGGCCTGCAGCCTCCATCATTACCAGATCATTAGCACCATCACCAACGGCGACCGTATTGCTGATCTCAATGTCATATTTATCAGCTAATTCAACTAAGATTTCTGCTTTTGTTTCAGCGCTAACAATCTCACCAATAACTTTACCTGTCAGCTTTCCATTAAGGATTTCAAGTTGATTGGATTGTGCATGCACTAAATTTAATTCTTCTTTTAGATAATCAGAGAAATAAGTAAAACCACCAGAAGCAATAGCTGGTTTCCAGCCCTGTTGATGCATGGTAGCTATAAGTTCTCTGATTTCAGGCATAAATGGGAGCGTTGATTTCACTTGAGCTAATATTGATTCATCAGCCCCTTCAAGAGTGCCTACACGCTGAAGCAAACTGTCTTTAAAATCGAGTTCACCTTGCATTGCTCGCTCTGTAACTTCAGATACTTGTTTACCTACACCAGCAAGCTTTGCAATCTCATCAATACACTCTATCTCTATCGCAGTAGAGTCCATATCAAATAAAATAATACCCGGCTTGGATAAATCTGGAATGTCTTTTATTTCAGCATAATCCAGTTCTAGAGCATCAAGAATTGTTTTGTGTTCAGAGGTTATTGCACCGGCTATGGCGGCGACTTCATAATGGCCAACTTTCCAAGTTGCTATGACTTTAGATGGCTCGCCAACAAAGAAATCGATGTCTTGGAAATGTTCTGGGGACAAATGATATCCATATACTATCCAACCTGTTTGTTTTATATCAAGTTGGCTTATTTCTAGCGTTGATGAGAACCGCTTTAACAGAGGTATGTTTTTCTTAATTAACAATGGGGCTATCGTATCCATGATTCGTATCCTTACTAATCCTATCTCAAAAATACCGATTGAAGAGCAGATGAGCAATAGTCAAACGACATAAACTGCTATTTTTTTTTAATTTGGGTATAATTCCGTCATTCTTATTTTTGTGGTGCTAACGATGCTTTCTCAAAATTTTGTCACCAAAAGTATAATATTACTTTCTCTTTTGGCATTCAGTTATTTTATTTTAATCAACAGTACCGTTATCAGTGACAGTAACCAAGTCATTCAAAATAAACAGTTACAAGATTTAAGTCGAACAATGGCTCGCCAAGCAGCCCTATTTTCTGTTGATAATATCAAACAAGATAATCATGAAGGGTTACTGCAACTGGCTAATAATTTAGCCAAAGAGCCTCTAGTGTTCGATGCCACGATTTATGATGCGGAAGGTGGCATTTTAGCTAAAAGTGACAATGCACTAACTGCCTCTCAGATCACAGGATTAAACACCCCACTTTCTATTGATGGAATTGGTCGCCAACAGTTAATAGAGCCCATCACAAAAGATAATCATCTAATGGGCTTTTTAAGGATTACCTTTGAGAAATCAACCCTGACAGGATTTGCTAATCACCACTATCGTAAAAGTGACCGCTTAATGTTTGGTATGTTAGCAATAAGTTTAGTGTCGGGAATGCTCATTATGGCTCTACTTCGAAAACGTAAAAACTCAAATAAACCCATCACTACTTTATTTGGTGGGAAATCATAAAAAAGAAAGGCGATGAGGTTACCCTCATCGCCTTTTTGATATCTTAGCGTTAACCTAGCAATCGATATTATTTGTCGCCAAGTAAGACTGAATCTAGTGCGATGAGCATCATTTCATCAAACGTTGTTGCACGCTCATCTGATGTTGTTTGCTCACCGGTCTTAATGTGATCCGATACGGTACAAATTGCTAATGCTTTTGCACCGTATTCAGCAGCCACACCGTACATGCCTGCAGCTTCCATCTCTACGCCTACGATGCCGTATTTATCCATTAGATCAAACATGCTTGGATCTGGCGTGTAGAACAACTCAGCAGAGAAAAGGTTACCTACTTTTACATCAATACCACGTGCTTGAGCAGCTAACTCTGCGTTACGAACCATTTCATAATCAGCAATCGCTGCAAAGTCATGATCTTTAAAACGGATGCGGTTCACTTTTGAATCAGTACATGCGCCCATACCGATAACAACGTCACGTAATTTGATGCCATCATTCACTGCACCACAGCTACCAACACGGATAACTTTCTTAACACCGAAATCTTTTACTAATTCAGTCATGTAAATAGAACATGATGGTATGCCCATGCCATGCCCCATAACTGAGATCTTACGACCTTTATAAGTACCAGTAAAACCATACATATTACGTACATCACACACTTGAACTACATCGTCTAAAAAAGTTTCAGCAATATATTTTGCACGGATTGGGTCTCCTGGCATCAGTACTACGTCTGCAAAATCACCCATTTCAGCATTAATATGTGGAGTAGCCATAAGTTTGTATCCTTTCTTTTAACTTTAAATAGAAAAAAAGCAGCAGAGCGAACTCTACTGCTTATTATTTTTATAGGAAAGATTGTCCATATTCCATATCAGAGGTTTCAAAGTACTCTGCTAAGGTTTGACCAATATCTGCAAATGTATCACGACGCCCTAATGAACCTGCTGGTACTTTATGACCATAAACAAGAACAGGAATATGCTCACGTGTATGATCAGTTCCCGGCCATGTTGGATCACAACCGTGATCCGCCGTTAAAATAAGAATATCGTCTTCTTTTAACATATCCATGATTTCAGGAAGGCGACCATCAAAGTACTCTAACGCAGCCGCATAACCTGCAACATCACGACGATGGCCATACGCTGAATCGAAATCGACAAAATTTGTAAATACGATGGTGTTATCACCTGCTATTTCAATCGCGTCTTTAGTCGCATCAAACAGCGCTGGAATACCCGTCGCTTTGGTTTTTTGAGTAATACCACAACCTGCGTAAATATCAGAGATCTTGCCAATTGAATGAACGTGGCCACTCTTCTCTTCAACTAATTTTTGCAGCACGGTCATTGCTGGTGGCTCTAGTGATAAATCACGACGATTGCCTGTGCGCTCAAATTTACCTTTGCCTTCTCCAACAAATGGACGCGCAATTACACGGCCAATGTTGTAATCCGCAAGCTCTTCACGAGCAATCTGACAAAGCGTTAGCAGATTATCCAAACCAAATGTCTCTTCATGGCAGGCAATTTGGAATACAGAATCGGCAGAAGTATAGAAGATTGGCATGCCTGTTTTCATGTGCTCTTCGCCCAAATCATCAAGCACTTGAGTGCCTGATGCATGGCAGTTACCTAGATAACCAGAAAGATTTGCACGAGCAAGAATGCGATCAGTCAGCTCTTTAGGGAAGCTGTTTGTTTTATCAGAAAAGTACCCCCAATCAAACAACACAGGAACCCCTGCAATTTCCCAGTGGCCTGAAGGCGTATCTTTACCTGAAGATAATTCAGCCGCATGACCGTAAGCACCAATGATCTCAGCGTTCGCATCTAAACCTGCTGCAAATTGACCTGTTGATTCTTTACCAGCCATCGCTAAACCAAGCTTAGAAAGGTTTGGAAGAGTTAAAGGTCCTTGACGATTACTGTTGTCAGCGAGGCCTTTAGCACACTGCTCAGCAATGTGACCCATTGTATCTGAACCTACATCGCCAAATTTTTCAGCGTCGCCTGCGGCACCGATACCAAATGAATCTAGTACTAAAATTATTGCACGTTTCATGTTTTCTTCCTTACACATCTTCAGGGCGAATTTTGCGATAAACTTCCGGAGTCATTTCTGGTTGTTCATCACTAATCACGACGGCTGCTTTTACCGCATCCGCGGCTTGTTGCCATTGTTCTTCACTGCGAGCATGGATCATCGCTAGTGGTTGCTCTTTATCTGCTGTTTGACCAAGACGGATCATATCACTTAAACCAACCGCATAATCAATCGTATCGGTTGCAACACGACGGCCACCGCCCATACCAACAACGGCCATACCTAAATCACGAGTATCCATCGCATTAACAAAACCAGTTTTATCTGCAAATACAGGTTTAATAATTTGTGCGCTTTCTAAGTGGTTATCGTAATTTTCAATAATGTCACTTGGGCCGCCAAGACCAAATACCATTTTGCCAAAGCATTCTGCTGCTTTGCCATTATCTAATACCGTTTGTAATTTAGATCGAGCTTCTTTTTCATCTTTTGCTAAGTTAGCAATGACTAGCATATCAGCACATAGTGCCATCGTTACTTCGTATAAACGAGGGTTACGATATTCACCAGTTAAAAAACGAATCGCTTCACGCACTTCTAATGCATTACCTGCTGTAGAGGCTAACACTTGATTCATATCTGTAAGTAGTGCGGTTGTCTTAGTTCCAGCACCGTTTGCTACTGCAACTATCGATTTTGCTAACTCTTCAGATGCTTCGTAAGTTGGCATAAATGCACCAGAACCCACTTTAACATCCATGACTAACGAGTCTAACCCTGCCGCTAATTTCTTAGATAAAATAGAAGCTGTGATCAATGAAATATTATCAACGGTTGCTGTTACATCACGAGTCGCATACACACGTTTATCAGCAGGAGCTAAATCACCAGTTTGGCCAATAATCGCTACACCAGCTTCTTTAGTTACTTTTCCAAAAATCTCATTACTTGGCATAATGTTGTAACCAGCAATAGATTCAAGTTTATCCAGTGTACCGCCAGTATGGCCTAAACCACGACCTGAGATCATCGGGACATAACCACCACACGCTGCTACCATAGGACCAAGCATTAATGAAGTCACGTCACCAACACCACCTGTTGAATGCTTATCAACAATAGGTCCATCAAAGTTCATGTGACTCCAATCAATCACCATTCCTGAATCACGCATAGCGCACGTTAATGCGATACGTTCTGGCATTGTCATTTCATTAAAGTAGACCGCCATTGCAAAAGCTGCTATTTGACCTTCCGATACGGTATTCTTTGCAACCCCTTGAATAAAGAAGTTAATTTCTTCGGTTGTTAGTACTTTATTGTCACGTTTTCTGCGAATAATCTCTTGTGGTAGATACATTAGTGCCTCCCCAATCTTGGTTGGGTAATTTATATAGGTAGGGTTGAGGTAGGTGAGACGGTAATGCCTCACCTAAGTCGATTTATTTTTTAGCTATAAATCAAGTAACGAGAAACTAGTAAGCTGATGGATCAGCGGTTTCTTCAGTTACTTCTAATGTATTTAAAAGATTCGTCAGTAGGCTTGAAGCACCAAAACGGTAGTGCATGTTATCAGCCCAATCGCCACCTAAAATATCATCAGCCATTGCTAAATATGCTTGTGCATCTTCAGCAGTACGAACGCCGCCAGCAGGCTTAAAGCCAACTGTTTTCGCTACGCCCATATCACGAATAACTTCTAGCATCATGCGAGCGTATTCTGGTGTTGCATTAACCGGCACTTTACCTGTTGATGTTTTAATAAAGTTAGCGCCCGCTTCAATACAGATTTGAGACGCTTTTTTGATCAATGCTTCTTCTTTTAGCTCACCCGTTTCAATGATCACTTTAAGAAGAACATCACCACACGCTTCTTTACACTGTTTAACCAGTTCAAAACCAACCGTTTCATCACCTGCGATAAGCGCACGGTATGGGAATACCACATCAACTTCATCAGCACCATAAGCAACAGCGGCTTTAGTTTCAGCAACAGCGATAGCAATATCGTCATTACCGTGAGGGAAGTTAGTTACCGTTGCAATGCGTACTTCTGGTGTGCCTTGCTCGCGCAGCGTTTTCTTAGCGATAGGTACGAAGCGTGGGTAAATGCAAACAGCTGCTGTATTACCTACTGCTGTTTTCGCGTTCTTACATAATGCGATTACCGCTTCATCTGTATCGTTATCGTTAAGCGTCGTTAGATCCATTAATTGTAATGCACGTAGTGCCGCTGCTTTTAAATCGCTCATTGTTATCTCCAAAATAGAATAAATTCTTTGATAGTTTTGCTGTTCATATATTAAGTTCAACAGCAAATGAGCGGACTTGATTCCCTGAAGACTTGAGCGCATAACGCCCAATCAATATCCATTTTGCCGCCAGTACTTACTTCAATAGCATGAATGAGTACTGCTCTAACATCTCATCATGAGACGCCGTTGAAACATGGTTCATTTTACCAATACTTCTTTAGTGTCACTAGTGAAACCATGTTTCTCTACAAAGACACAGAGATTATGAAAAGAAACGTTCAATTATCCATTGATAACCGACTGCACCGGCGTAAACCCCGACAATCCCCATCACTCCTGATAAAACAGGCGGCGCTGGGATCGGTAATTTAATTGCTGAAAAAACAACACCAACAATCAAACCTGCAAATATAGACAATAGAACTTCATTCATAATTAACTCTCTAGATTCTCATTATATGTATGCATTAAACATAGTTTATTTTTGATAATCTAGCTGTGTTTCTCTTTACTATGTTCCACATTATATCAAGTTAATTTAGCGCTTATGTTTCTAACGAGTAACGCAATCGGTTTGCATCTCAAACTTTTTGCATAAAAAAACCCGCAACAAATGCGGGTTTTTAGGTATCTAACTTACTCTATAATGATTATAGAGATAGGAATAGACCGGCGATTGTTGCTGACATTAGGTTTGATAATGTACCAGCAGCAACAGCTTTCATACCCATCTTAGCGATGTCATGACGACGTTCAGGAGCAAGGCTACCTAAACCACCAAGTAGGATTGCTACAGAAGAAAGGTTAGCAAAGCCACATAGTGCGAATGAGATGATTGCTTTTGTCTTATCAGACAGTACAACTTCAGCGCCTTCAGCTAGGTACGGTGCAAAGTTTAGGTAAGCAACGAATTCGTTAACTACTAATTTTTGACCCAAGAAAGAACCCGCAATTATTGCTTCTTCCCACGGCACACCGATAAGGAAGGCAACTGGAGCAAATACATAACCAAGAATAAGCTCTAGCGTAATTTCTGGCATACCAAACCAACCACCAACACCACCTAGGATACCGTTGATTAGTGCAATTAGACCGATGAATGCAAGAAGCATTGCACCTACGTTTAACGCAAGTTGCATACCTGTTGCTGCACCAGCCGCTGCCGCATCAATTACGTTTGCAGGCTTGTCTGCGCCTTCTTGCTCTAAAGCATCAAATTGTTCAATCGGCGTTTCCGTTTCTGGTTTAAGAATTTTAGCAAATAAAAGACCACCAGGTGCTGCCATGAATGATGCTGCGATTAGGTACTCTAAAGGTACGCCCATAGAGGCATAACCTGCAAGTACACCACCAGCAACAGAAGCAAGGCCACCACACATTACTGCAAACAATTCAGATTGCGTCATTTTTGGAATGAATGGACGAACAACTAGAGGTGCTTCTGTTTGACCAACGAAAATATTCGCAGTAGCAGATAGAGATTCCGCACGAGAAGTACCAAGTGCTTTTTGAAGCGCGCCACCTAAGAAGTTGATAACTACTTGCATAATGCCTAAGTAGTAAAGAACCGCGGTTAGTGAAGCGAAGAATACGATGACAGGAAGAACACGCAGTGCGAAGATGAAACCGCCGCCGCCAAATAATTCAAACATTTTACCAGATACTAGGCCACCGAATAAGAATTCGATACCTTTGTTACCATAGTTTATTACATTAGCAACCGCTTCAGATGCACCTAAAAGTACATCACGACCCACTGGTACATAAAGAATGAATGCACCTAAAAGAAATTGAATGGCAAAAGCGCCACCGACAGTACGTAGATTGATTGCTTTGCGGTTATCAGATAGAAGTACTGCAAAAGCAAGCAGTGCTACAATCCCAACCAAGCTCATTAACAGGCTCATAGTTAAAAGTTTCCCTAAAATTGATTGTTGGCGTGTTTCAAATTAGCGGGGGCGATTATACTCATTGAACTACCAATAAAGTAATGCCGCGGTCACATATTCTGCCAACGTACATCATAGATTCATTCATTAATGTGATCTTTATCACTAGCAAATACCTAAAGATTCATCAATTACATCTAAAGGAATGACTAATAACTCAAATCCCAAACAAATCATTGGCATTTCTATAAACTGCATTCGCAATCGTTTTCTTTGATTCATTTCTAAGCAAACATAAGCATTCAAAGATATTTAATACCCTATCAGGTGAATTTATTTCTCCTTGAAAGCCACTTAATGGCATGTCAGGTGCATCAGTTTCTAACAAAATTTTACTCAATGGGATCTGAGATATTACGTCTTTTGTTTTTTTAGCTCGCTCGTAGCTAATGATCCCTCCAACTCCAATTAAGAACCCTAAAGACATAAATTGCTCCGCCTGTTGCAAGCTGCCACTAAAACCATGGATAACACCGCCTTTACTTAATTTCATTTCTCGTAATATTTTCAAAACAACATCATGACTTTTTCTACTATGAATAATTAAAGGCAGTTCATATTGCTTAGCTAAAAAGCATTGCTTTTGAAACACATAGATTTGAGCCTCTTTATTACATTCTGGGTCCCAGAAATCCAATCCACACTCACCAATGGCAACACACTTATCTCTGCGTTCGATGACAAATTGCGTTAAAGAGGCCACTTCAGATTGGTGATCATTTGAGATAAAGAGAGGATGAATGCCTAAAGCATAATAAATCGATTCATGCCGCTGTGATAAGGAAGCGACGTTAGTCCAATTAAATTGATTCACACTAGGTACAATAAATTTACTGACGCCTTTCTTTTGAGCTTTTTGAAGGTAATACGCTTCATTTTCAGAAAAAGGAGAAAAATCCAAGTGACAATGAGAGTCAATAAATTCAAATGTCATTATTCACCTTCTTTTTTATATGGCACACAACTGCGTTTATTTTCAGGAGTTAAACCAAGAGATTTGCACCATCCATCATATTTTTTTATCCATTGTTTAATTATTTTCCACATAAGTAATCTTTAACTCCATGACCAAAAACATCTGTTAATTAAACTATAGATACAAAAACGGAGTCCATTAAGACTCCGTTTCATTTATTTGATAAACCGCTAATTAGTGTTCGCGAGTTGCTCTGAATTGAACCTCAGGAAAACGCTCAGACGCTAAATTCAAATTAACCATTGTCGGTGCAATATAGGTTAAATTATTGCCACCATCTAACGCAAGGTTAGTTTGGTTTTTACGTTGGAAGTCGTCCATGATTTTACCATCTGTACATTCAACCCAACGAGCGGTTGCTACACTGATACCTTCATAAATAGCTTCAACGTTATATTCAGATTTCAAACGAGAAACAACCACATCAAACTGAAGTACACCAACCGCACCAACAATCAAATCATTGTTTTGTAGTGGACGGAAAACCTGTACAGCACCTTCTTCTGAAAGTTGAACAAGACCTTTAAGCAGTTGTTTCTGCTTTAGTGGATCTTTTAGGCGAATA
The DNA here is from genome assembly GCF_028765575.1 of Aliivibrio sp. S3MY1. Taxonomy (GTDB): domain Bacteria; phylum Pseudomonadota; class Gammaproteobacteria; order Enterobacterales; family Vibrionaceae; genus Aliivibrio. The sequence continues at coordinate 27,249 of NZ_JARACO010000010.1, forward strand.
CGACGGAACAATTCAGGGGCAAAGTTTGGAATGCCTGAGAATTTTAAGCTCTCACCTTGTGTAAACGTATCGCCGATTTGAATGGTACCGTGGTTATGTAAACCAATGATATCACCCGCATACGCCGTCTCAGCACGAGAACGATCGCCCGCCATGAAAGTTACCGCATCAGAAATACTGACACTCTTACCTGTACGTACGTGGTTCATTTTCATGCTTTGAGTATAAGTACCTGACACTATACGCATAAAAGCAATACGGTCACGGTGCTTAGGATCCATGTTTGCTTGGATCTTAAATACAAAGCCTGAGAATTTTTCTTCTGTTGCTTCAACTGGACGCTCTACTGCTTCACGCGTTTGTGGCGCAGGAGCCCATTCAGTTAAGCCTTCTAGCATATGGTCAACACCAAAGTTACCTAGTGCGGTACCAAAGTAAACAGGCGTTAACTCACCAGCAAGGAAAAGTTCAAGATCAAATTCAGGGCAAGCACCCATTACTAACTCTAGCTCTTCACGAACATTCGCAGCTAACTCAGCGCCAACAGCTACATCTAACTCTGGGTTATCTAAACCTTTAATGGTACGAACTTCTTGAATCTCATGACCGTGGCCTGATTCATACAAGATCGTTTCATCACGGTGAATGTGATAAACACCTTTAAACTCTTTACCACAACCGATAGGCCATGAAATAGGTGCACAAGCCATTCCTAGCTCGCTTTCTACCTCATCAAGCACTTCCATTGGGTCACGCACTTCACGGTCTAATTTGTTCATAAACGTAACGATGGGTGTATCACGTAAACGTGTTACTTCCATTAGTTTACGCGTACGGTCTTCGACACCTTTCGCCGCATCGATAACCATTAGACATGAATCTACTGCTGTTAAGGTACGGTAGGTATCTTCCGAGAAATCTTCGTGTCCAGGAGTATCAAGAAGGTTAACTAGGCAACCGTTAAATGGAAATTGCATTACTGACGTAGTTACCGAGATACCACGTTCTTTTTCCATTTCCATCCAGTCTGATTTTGCGTGCTGGTTTGAACCACGACCTTTTACCGTACCCGCTTTTTGAATCGCGTTTCCGAATAATAATACTTTTTCAGTAATGGTTGTTTTACCCGCATCCGGGTGAGAAATGATGGCAAACGTTCTGCGTTTACCCACTTCTTGTAAAAAAGACATAAGCGTTGATAATCCTGTAAGATTTCAGAAAGGATGTAATTAGGCGAGATTATACTCAAAGACGTTGATTATCTAAAGCACCGAATTAAAAGAATATATAACTCATGATAATGGCGTCTTCCTTACCATTAGCTGTTGGGTAGTAATCGTGGCGTCGAGTCACTTCATTAAACCCTTCAGATTCATATAAAGCAATCGCGTTAACATTACTTTCGCGCACCTCAAGCCAAGCAGACTCAGCACTTTGTTCCATACACATATCAATAAAAAACTCAGTCAATTTACGACCAAACCCTTTTCTTTGATACGCAGGATCTATCGCTATATTAAGTAAAGTGACTTCTCCCACCACATTTTGAGCATAGAAATAGCCTATAACTTGATCGTTTTCTAGCATCACTCGGTGTTGCGCGCAGCGACTATTCAAATCACGGATCATTGATTCAGCCCAAGGGTGTGAATGTGCCGCTCTTTCAATTCGCCAAATATCATCTAGGTGAGCATCAGAAATGCATTGAATATTAATGGTCATAAGAACAAATTTGTCGCCATAAATCGCGTCGTGATTGAGTATTAGTATGCATTTCAGAAAGAAGCGGCGAACTTAATGCTTTTACTTCTTCCAATTCAGTAACAGGCACACCTGAGAACCAGCACCATGTTAAATGATGCTCAGCTAAATACTCTAACGACTCAGAAGGAAGAAACAACGCCTGCTCTGGTAATAATTTCATACTCGCAAGAACCTTTCCAAAGAGAAAAGCATCACGCTCAGTAGGAATAGCAGGAGCTACAAATAGCAACTGACAAGTTTCAGGTAGCGATATGGTACTTGCTTCTAATGCAGGAAAGTATTCAGGTTGACGTACTTGCCAAACCGAAATATTCATTTCATTTAAAAACTGTAACGCTTGCTGTGGCATATCAATTCACCTGTCAATCTAAGGAGAAGAATACTATCAACATTCCAGTATTGATGCCACTTGAGTCGGAGGGATTAAAACGATAAATAAAAACGAATGCTCATTAATGCCAATGAGCATTCAATAAAAAGCTTACAATGCATCAAACTCAAGGCAATATTCGATCAATCCGGCTTTCCCTTCTATGAATTCGGGTGAGCACGCTTTAATCATAAATACCTCTTCTGGCACTTCCCATTTGCATTTCATACCATGCTTTTTGGCCGTTTCAAAACCAAAGCGTTGATAATAAGCGGGATCACCTAATACAACAGTCACGGGGTAACCGAGCTCGGTTAGCGTTTCTAACCCCTCTTTAATTAGAGTCTGGGCTATGCCTTGTTTTTGGTACTCTTTTTTAACGCACAAGGGAGCTAGCCCTTGCCAATTAAGGTCTTCACCATTAAGCATTACAGGGCTAAACAAGCAGTGTCCAATCACTTCGCCTTCATCCGTACAAGCCACTAATGATAAAGTTAAGTGACTGTTTTCACGTAAAGACATCACAAGCTTTGCTTCTGCTTCTGTTTCAAATGTCGTACGAACTAATCGATCAATCGTTAAAATATCCGCTGGCGCTTCAGTTCTAATAAGCATCTATCGTCTCTTTTACTTCTGGCTTCTGCAAGCCTTGTTGGACAAAATTAGCCAACGTCATTAATGCTTGGTTTAAATGCTTTGGTAATGAATCAAGATCTACACTGTCCATCAAGTTTTTCACTTCTAACCCAAGCTCTGTATCACCTTCAATTTTCAAGCGACGTTGGAAAAATAGAGTATCAGGATCTTCTTTACGGCCAGCAATCAAGATTAAATCATTTAACTGTCCGCTAAAACTCACATCATCACTCTCGATGTTGCTTGAGACTATCAGTTTTTCATCTTGATAACTGATAAACCAGTGTAATTCGAGATCAGTAATGGAAACTTTTAACCATTTATTTTCTAAGAACTCAAAATCACCATCTTCAAGCGCTTCATGGAATACTTGTTTTAATCCTTCGAGCAACACCTTCTGTTGCATTGAAACAGGTATTAACTTTGCAGGTGTTTTTAAGAACGATGCCGCATTTTTTACTATTTTTGAACGAATTTGATTAATCACGCTTAATTTCCATTACATTTGGTCGATAACGGTAAGCAGTATAAATTGATTGCCCGATACCTAACCTGTTTCTTATCAAAAAAAGCACTTATTGCTAATTAGGGTAGAAAATAGGGATTCATTCAAGGTATATTTTATTGTCCGACTTATAAATACTGATGATTATTATTAATTCTGGAAGTTATTAGTCTTCTTTTTACTAAAAAGCGGTAACACTATGTCTCTTTCTCAAATACAACATTGGCTTCCTTTACTAACAGATAATAGTCCATTTCTGTTTGCTATTTTGGACTCGGATCATAATTATGTGACCGTAAATAATCGCTACTGCGAAATCAGTGGATTAAATAGAGAAGAGTTATACGGTCGTTCTGATAGTGATATTTTAGGATCTCATTTCTATTCTTCACTTAAGGCGTATTATAGTAGAGCGCTAAATGGAGAGAAAATTGAAGCTGAAATAACTCTCGATGACCACCGTTTTGATACCAGCCTCCATTTCAGTCTATTCCCTATCGAACAAGATAATAATACCTATATCGTTTTTCACGCTGTCGATACCTCTGAGCGACAGCAACTGCTTAGCTCTTTGAAAGAAAGCGAATCAAAATATCATAAACTCACCGAACTGCTTAATGACGCTGTCTTCTTAATTGAAGGTGACATTATTGTCTCCGCAAATACCGCCTCAGCTAAAATACTTGGTTTTAATAAAGCCAGTGAATTTATCGGTGAAAGTATTGAGCAACTGTTAACTCCTGCAAATAAAAACCAATCATTATCAGAAGCTATTATCACTTTAGCGTCAGAACAACCATTAATTGTGAGAACGACCGTTAATTGCGGTACGCGAACAGAACTAACCTTAACCGTTGAAGAAACACACATTTTAGGTAGCCCTGCTCATTTAGCTATTGTAAAAGAACATAAAAAACAGACTGCTGTTGCAAACCAAGTTACCGCATCACAAATCGATTTATTAACAGGGATCTATAACCGGCATGGTTTCACTCATGTTATTGAAAAAATGATTAAAGAAGATATTCCTTTTTTCATGCTCTATTTGGATATCGATAACTTTAAAAACATTAACGACTCTTTAGGCCACCACATTGGCGATAGAGTATTAAAAGAAATTTCAACACGCCTACAGAAATTACTTCCCAAACATGCAATAGTTGGTCATCTAGCCGGAGATGAGTTTGGTATTCTTTTTCCAAAACCTGAACATAACCAAATCCTTGAGCAACTAGCTGAAAAAATTATAAAACTGATCAATCAACCTTTTGACCTAGTTCATTTCTCTAAACGACTCGCTTGTTCTATTGGTAGCGTTCAATACCCAACAGATGGGACAGATGCTCGAAGCTTGCTACAAAATGCTGATACCGCAATGTACGAGGCCAAAGATCGTGGTCGAAATCGATTAATCAAATTTCATGACCAAATGAACAAAGAAGCAAGGATGCGCTTATGGTTAGAAATAGAACTTCAAAAAGCCTTACAAAACAATGGTCTTGAAGTTTGGTATCAACCAAAAGTAAGCGCTCGTGATTTCAGGATCAATGGCGCTGAAGCGCTTGTACGTTGGAAGCATCCTGTAGAAGGTTATATTAGCCCAGCTCGATTTATTCCCGTTGCTGAACGCTCTGGCTTGATTGAAACGCTAGGTAAAGTGGTCATGCGTGAAGTATTCCGGACAGTAAAAGAATGGAGAAGCCAAGGGATTTTACCAGGAAGAATTGCCATCAACCTGTCACCAGAACAATTTGGTAATCCTCTGTTACTTGAATACATGGAGCGACTATTAAAAACAACTCAAGTGGATCCAAACGACATCACTCTTGAGTTAACTGAAAGCGCAGTAATGAGTGATGGTGAGCATGCCATCCAAATGCTTGATGCGATTAAAAAGCTTGGATTTACCCTTTCTATTGATGACTTTGGTACGGGTTATTCCTCTTTAGCTTACCTTGCTCGCTTCCCACTCGATGAATTAAAGATTGATCGTGGTTTCATCAGTGAAATAGATACACTGCCCAAACAAATTACTATTATTGAAAATGTGATTAATTTAGGTAAAAACTTGAATATGGCTATCGTCGCTGAGGGGGTAGAAACCAGACAACAAGCGATGCTGCTATCAAGTTTAAACTGTGACTCTATCCAAGGCTTCCACTTCCACAAACCTCAACCAAAACATGAGATTGAAGCGCTATTAGTACAGAACAAACGCTCAAGATAATCAAATACCTACCTACTTAATACCTAGATATTGGCTCCCACTTTCTAGGTATTACAACCTATTATGTAAAATTAAATCAAAAAAAGTCATCTTTAATACTATTTAATACCAAGACGTCATTAATACAACAAAAGAACCAAAACCTGCCTTAAATCAAGTTTCAAATTTATCTTATCATTATCATAGAGCATCAGATTTTTGTAACTAGGTATTCTTATGGAACTCCTCTGCCCAGCTGGTAATTTACCTGCTCTAAAAACCGCAATTGATTGCGGTGCCGATGCGGTTTATATCGGTTTTAAAGACGATACTAATGCTCGCCATTTTGCAGGTTTAAATTTCACCGGTAAAAAGCTTGAGAAAGCAGTGCAATACGTTCACGACCATAATAAGCACATTCACGTTGCTTTAAATACATTTGCTCACCCAGATGGATTTAGTCGTTGGACTAAAGCGGTCGATAATGCAGCAGCTATGGGGATTGATGCATTAATTATCTCAGATATTGGGGTTCTAGAATACGCGGCGAACACTTATCCAGATTTAGAACTACACTTATCAGTTCAAGCTTCTGCAACCAACGTTGCTGCAATTGATTTCTATAAAAAGAATTTCAATATCAAGCGTGTTGTCTTACCACGAGTGCTCTCTATTCATCAGGTAAAGCAACTATCACGCAATCTAACCTCGGATGTGGATTTAGAAGTTTTCGCCTTTGGCAGTTTATGTATCATGTCTGAAGGCCGTTGTTACTTATCTTCTTATATGACAGGCGAATCACCAAATACGGTTGGTGCTTGTTCTCCAGCAAAATACGTTCGCTGGCAAGAAACAGAAAATGGCCTTGAATCGCGATTGAATAATATTCTTATTGACCGTTATGGTGACGGTGAGAATGCCGGTTACCCAACACTTTGCAAGGGCCGCTTTGATGTAGAAGGAAAAACATTCCATGCATTAGAAGAGCCTACCAGTTTAAACACTTTATCTCTTGTTCCTGAACTTTTCGCTGCTAATGTGGCTTCTGTGAAAATTGAAGGTCGTCAACGTAGCCCTGCTTATGTCGAACAAGTAACACGAACTTGGCGAGCAGCTATTGATCGTTATAAAGCAAATCCTGAAGGTTATTCTGTGGAACCTAAATGGGATGCAACTCTGGCAAATGTATCTGAGGGAACTCAAACAACCCTTGGTGCTTATCATAAGAAGTGGCAATAGGAGAACATTATGAAATATGCATTAGGTCCACTTTTATACTTTTGGTCTAAAGAGAATATCGAATCTTTTTATCAGAAATCGATAAGCAGTGAAGCAGATATTATTTATTTGGGCGAGAGTGTTTGTTCAAAACGTCGTGAAATGAAACCAAAAGATTGGTTTGCTATTGCTAAAGATATTTCTGACTCAGGTAAGCAAGTCGTTTTATCGACGATGGCGCTCTTAGAGGCACCAAGTGAAGTCAATGCCATGAAAAAGTACATTGATAATGGTGATTTCATTATTGAGGCTAACGATGTTTCTGCAATCCAATTAGCGTCTGAGAGTAAAGTTCCATTCGTCGTTGGACCAGCGGTTAACTGTTATAACGCTCAAACCTTAAACTTATTTTTAAAACAAGGTATGACTCGTTGGTGCATGCCTGTTGAACTATCGCGTGAATGGTTACAAAACGTATTAATGCAATGTGACGATCTAGGGATCCGCGATAAGTTTGAAACTGAGGTATTCAGCTATGGTTATCTACCATTAGCATATTCAGCTCGCTGCTTTACCGCAAGAGCAGAAAACAAACCAAAAGATGAGTGTGAGACTTGTTGTATCAAGTATCCAAACGGCATCACGGTAAATAGCCAAGAAGGGCAAGAAGTCTTTACTTTAAATGGTATTCAAACCCAATCAGGCTACTGCTATAACCTTATCAATGATTTACCAAGCATGGAAACGTTGGTTGATGTGGTGCGATTAAGTCCATTAAGTGTAGAAACCTTTAGCGAAGTATCTAAATTTAAAGCGAATGAAGCAGGTGTTGAGAAGTTTGCGCTAAAAGATGCTCGTCAATGCAACGGTTATTGGCACAATATCGCAGGGCTAGACATCCAAATCTAATTAATTAGATAGCCCTTCATAAACAAAAAGCCCTTACTTCATTAAAAAATAAGGGCTTTCATAAACACTAAATACAGAGTTATTCCGCTAACGCTTCTTCTTTTAACACTTCTTTTTCTGAACGTTCAGCAACAGGAACTGCTTTCGCTTCTAATGCTTGCTGTTCTTTTATCTTCTGCTCTTGTAACTCGCGTAATGATTGATAGATTTTACCAAGCTCAACAAAAGAGTAGCGATGTTCAACATATTCATACACATTGCCTGCCATTGCTAATTTATACAGAGCAATCGCATTAGAGTAATCGCCTTCATGTTGATAACGCTTAGCTAAGTAAAAATACCCTTCCGTTAGTTTTTCTGCCAACGCGACGTTATTACGAGTGGTAGTCAGAAGCTTTTTATAGAACTCATCTTCTAAGGTCTCTTTTAAAATAAGTCCGGCAAGATCCCATCCAAAATCTTCATCCGCTCTTTGTCGATATTGTTTTTGGAAAGTCTCTGTGGCTACTTTCGCATCCACTTCTAACCCAATCCAATATAACCAAATGGCACGATATGGGTCTCGTGGTGCATCGTTATAATGTTTTGTGGCAATTTCATAAGCTTGATCGTAACGCTCGCCATAATAAAGGGCGATGGCTAGATTACGCTCTGCAAATTGATTCGATGGATCTAGCTCTAATGCAGAATCTAATGCCTCATAAGCACCATCAAAGTCCGTATTTTGCGTGTAATACACACCTAAAATATTAAAAACATCACTTTGATCTGGCTTTAAATTTAGGGATTGAGTGAAATCTACACGCGCTAAATCACGTAAACCTAAACTGTCATTAATTAAACCACGTTCATAGAACATTTTAGAACGAGTAATATCATCAACATCTGGTCGTAGTAATAATTGGTCTAAACGAGACAACTGGATCTCTTGCTGGATGCTTGGCTGCAAAGGAACCGCCATTGGTGGGTAACCCCAACCAGAGGAGTTTGATGCACACCCTGATAATACTAATACTGCGCCTACTAACGCAACTCGAATCCAATTCACTCATTTTTCTCCTATGATAAGCTGACTTCTTCTAACTACAGTTAAAAGAAAAGGGAGCATTTCTGCTCCCTTTATAACACGCTTTAAATCAAAAGACTGTAATCAATAAGATTATTCTGCGTCTTTAACTTCAGCAGCTGCTGCTGGGTTTAGCTCAGCATTTGCTTCTTTGATACTTAGACGGATACGGCCTTGACGGTCGATCTCTAGTACTTTAGTTTGCACTTCTTGGCCAACTTGTAGGTGGTCAGCTACTTTCTCGATACGCTCTTCAGCGATTTGAGAAATGTGTACTAGACCTTCTTTAGGACCAAGAACAGTAACGAATGCACCGAAATCAACGATACGCATTACTTTACCTGGGTAGATTTTACCCACTTCAACTTCAGCGGTAATCTCTTCGATACGACGAATGGCTTCTTGTGCAGCAGCACCTTCAGTCGCAGCAATTTTGATAGTACCATCGTCTTCGATTTCGATAGTTGTACCCGTTTCTTCACAAAGAGCACGAATAACCGCGCCGCCTTTACCGATAACATCTTTGATCTTATCAGAGCTGATTTTCATTGTATGGATACGTGGAGCGAATTCAGAGATATCTTCACGAGCACCAGAGATTGCTTCGTCCATAACAGTAAGGATGTGCTTACGCGCACCTTGTGCTTGGTTTAGAGCGATCTGCATGATCTCTTTAGTGATACCTTCGATTTTGATGTCCATTTGAAGAGCAGTAATACCTTCGTTAGTACCTGCTACTTTAAAGTCCATGTCACCTAGGTGATCTTCGTCGCCAAGGATGTCAGAAAGAACAACGAAATCGTCGCCTTCTTTCACAAGACCCATAGCGATACCAGCAACAGACGCTTTAATTGGAACACCAGCATCCATAAGTGCTAGAGAAGTACCACATACAGAAGCCATTGAAGATGAACCGTTAGATTCAGTGATTTCCGAAACTACACGTACTGTGTATGGGAATTCTTCAACAGAAGGCATAACCGCTTGGATACCGCGTTTAGCTAGTTTACCGTGACCAATTTCACGACGCTTAGGAGAACCAACAAAACCAGTTTCACCTACACAGTATGGAGGGAAGTTGTAGTGTAGAAGGAAGTGGTCTTTCTTCTCACCCATTAGGCTATCGATGATTTGTGCATCACGTTGTGTACCAAGTGTTGCAGTAACAAGCGCTTGAGTTTCACCACGAGTGAATAGAGAAGAACCGTGTGTACGTGGAAGAACACCAGTACGTACGTCTAGCGCACGAACCATGTCTTTTTCACGGCCATCGATACGTGGGTGACCAGCAATGATGCGGCTACGTACCACTTTTTTCTCTAGAGAACCAAGCATGCTACGGATTTCGCGCTCATCTAGTTCTTCATTTTGAGCTAGAAGTGCTTCAACAGCTTCATTTTTAATTACGCCAACTTGCTCGTAACGCGCCATTTTTTCAGTAATTTGGTACGCTTCAGAAAGACGAGTTTCTGCAAGCTCAGCAACTTGTGCTTTAAGCTCAGCGTTTACTTCTGGAGCAGTCCAATCCCAAGCAGGAGTAGCAACTTCAGCAGCAAACTCGTTGATAGCTTTGATTACTACTTGTTGTTGTTCGTGACCAAACACAACAGCAGAAAGCATTTCTTCTTCAGATAGGTTGTCAGCTTCTGACTCAACCATTAATACTGCGCCTTCTGTACCAGACACAACTAGGTCTAGTTTAGAGTTTTCAAGCTCAGTGTTTGATGGGTTAAGAACTAGCTCACCATTGATGTGACCAACACGTGCTGCACCGATAGGACCATTGAATGGAACACCTGCGATAGAAAGTGCAGCAGACGTTGCGATCATAGTGATCATGTCTGGGTTTACGTCTGGGTTGATAGACACAACCGTAGCAATAACTTGAACTTCGTTTTTAAACGCACTTGGGAAAAGTGGACGAATTGGACGGTCGATTAGACGAGCCGTTAGTGTTTCGCCTTCTGAAGGACGACCTTCACGCTTAAAGAAACCACCAGGAATTTTACCAGCAGCGTATGTACGCTCTTGGTAGTTCACTGTTAGTGGGAAGAAATCTTGACCTGGTACTGCGTCTTTTTTAGCGACCACAGAAACGAATACTGATGTATCGTCCATGCTTGCCATAACAGCAGCTGTTGCTTGACGAGCCATTACGCCCGTCTCAAGAGTTACGGTGTGGTTACCGTATTGGAATGATTTTACGACTGGATTCGCGAACATTATTTTTCCTTTATTCTTAACACTCAAACCATTTCTGGCTGAAATTAAGAAAATTTAAGTGATAATTCAATCTATTACCAATCGCGACTAGTACAAATTTACTGAGTAAAAGATAACTTGTAATAGTCGCGACCTAGTGGCCGACTTCGGTGACTGTAATAGATGAACAAAATTATAGCGTTAAAAACGCACACTGCGATTTCAACGGCCATAGTATACCCCAATTAGGGCAATATGCGAGGTTCAGAAATGAAAAAGGAGAGTTATACTAAGCTATGTGTTTATTGCAGACACAAAAAAAGGAGCGATAAACGCTCCTTTTTGTCAAACTGTCTTTACAGACATCGCAAATTAGCGACGTAGGCCTAGACGTTTGATTAGATTTTGGTAACGCTCGCTGTTTTTACCTTTTAGGTAATCAAGAAGCTTACGACGGCTAGAAACCATACGTAATAGACCACGACGGCTGTGGTGATCGTGCTTGTGATTAGCGAAGTGACCTTGAAGGTGGTTGATAGAAGCAGTAAGTAGTGCTACTTGTACTTCTGGTGAACCTGTGTCGCCTTCAGATTGTGCGTATTCTGCAACGATTGCTGCTTTAGTTTCTGCATTCAGAGACATAATGCTCTCCTGATAAGAGTTGTTTAATATATGTAGCAGCCAATCTCTGATTCAGCCACTACGCGAAGGGCGAATTATACGGATGAACAATAATAAAGCAATAAAAAAAGAGCAAAAACCACAAGGCCTTTGCTCTTTCTTAATCAAGACACTTAAGAGTGTTTATTTATCTTCTTCGACTTCATCTCGGAAAACAACTAAACGTTTTGGTGCAACACGACCGTCATTATCAATATGTCCAATACCAATAAATAAACGTTCTTCACCTGAAGTCATTCGTACGATCCCCTCTTGAGGCGCACCAAACACTTGAACGGGTTGTCCATGTAATACATGATCAGCCAATTCTGGGATCATGTTTACTTCTGGTAAATCTTGAACGGCTGAATCCATAGGCATTAGTAATGGATCAAGTAACTCACGTGGTGCAATGTCTTCACGATGAGCTTGTTCTAGTAAAGCCTCAAGGTATTCAATCGTTACCATATTCTCATATGGGTAATTTGATACCCCCGTACGACGTAAATAAGTTACGTGAGCACCACAGCCTAACATTTCACCTAGATCATCCGTAATGGTACGAATGTAAGTGCCTTTAGAACAATGCACTTCCATCTCAACTTCATGACCTTCAAAGCGAATTAACTCAATTGAATAAACCGTGATTTTACGAGATTTACGAGGTACCTCAATGCCTTCACGTGCGTATTCATACAAAGGGCGACCTTCGTGCTTTAACGCTGAAAACATTGATGGAATTTGATCGGTTGTACCACGAAACTTAGCAATACAACGCTCAAGCTGTCCACGATCAACCTTCACTTCACGAGTTTGAACTACTTCACCATCAGAATCTGACGTATTAGTTCGCTCACCAAGCTTCGCTACCACACGATAGCGTTTATCAGAGTCCAATAAGAACTGAGAAAATTTCGTCGCTTCACCAAAACAAAGAGGCAACATACCAGTTGCTAGAGGATCAAGCGCACCAGTATGGCCAGCTTTCTCTGCAAAGTAGATGCGTTTTACTTTTTGCAATGTATCGTTCGACGTAATTCCTTCTGGCTTATCAATTAAGATAACGCCATCAATAGGACGACCCTTACGACGACGAGCCATTACTCTTGCCCTTCGTCTGATTCAGTACGGCCTGATTCAGCCATTTTACGCTTATCAGTATTCATCACGTCTGTTACTAAATTAGACATACGCATACCTTCAACAAGTGTATTGTCGTAAGTAAAACGAACCTCAGGCGTTAGACGGTGACGGATACGCTTACCAAGCATCATTCGAACTGGAACTTCATGCTCTTTCAATGCTGCTAGGCATGTTTCTGGTGTTTGATCACCAACACAGAAGAAAGTAACGAATACTTTTGCGTAAGCAAGGTCACGAGATACTTCAACATCTGAAATAGTAACCATACCGATACGTGAATCACGAACTTCACGCTGTAGGATTACCGCTAATTCTTTTTGTAATTGTTGCGACACACGTTGTGCGCGGCTAAATTCTTTTGACATATCATTTCTCACTTAGAAAGATGGGGGGCGTGGTAATTACCAGCCCCCCATGGTGTATTTAACAACCGATTACTCCATTATTTCATTGAATAATAGAAGTAATTATAGTCAATTAATCAAGAGTACGTTGAATCTCAATGATTTCAAATACTTCGATTTGGTCGCCAGCACGAACATCGTTGTAGTTCTTAACGCCGATACCACACTCGTAACCATTTTTAACTTCAGCAACATCGTCTTTGAAACGACGTAGTGATTCTAGTTCACCTTCGTAAATTACGATATTGTCACGTAAAACACGAATTGGGTTGTTACGCTTAATAGTACCTTCAGTAACCATACAACCCGCGATAGCGCCAAGTTTAGGAGACTTAAATACTTCACGTACTTGTGCAAGACCAATGATTTCTTGACGGAACTCAGGAGCAAGCATACCGCCCATCGCTTGTTTAACTTCGTCAATCAATTGGTAGATGATTGAGTAGTAACGAAGGTCTAGGTTTTCATTTTCAATTGTACGGCGAGCTGTCGCATCAGCACGAACGTTGAAGCCTAGAAGGATTGCATTAGATGCTGCTGCAAGTGTTGCATCAGTTTCAGTAATACCACCAACACCAGAACCAATGATGTTCACTTTAACTTCGTCAGTAGACAATTTAAGTAGTGAATCAGCAATCGCTTCAACAGAACCTTGAACGTCAGCTTTAAGTACAACATTACATTCAGCTACTTCACCAGCTTCCATGTTTGCAAACATGTTTTCTAGTTTCGCTTTTTGTTGACGAGCCAGTTTAACATCACGGAATTTACCTTGACGGTAGTTAGCAACTTCACGCGCTTTACGCTCATCACGAACAACTGTTGCTTCGTCACCTGATGCAGGAACACCAGAAAGACCAAGAATTTCTACAGGAATAGAAGGACCCGCTGTTTCAATATCTTTACCGTTTTCATCGCGCATTGCACGAACACGGCCGTACTCTTGACCACAAAGAACGATATCGCCTTTGTTTAAAGTACCAGACTGAACAAGAACAGTAGCAACTGGGCCACGACCTTTATCTAGACGAGATTCAACAACAACACCTGATGCCATACCTTCTCTAACAGCGGTTAGTTCAAGTACTTCAGATTGAAGAAGGATAGCTTCTAGAAGACCTTCGATGTTTGTACCTTGCTTAGCAGAGATATGAACAAAGATGTTCTCGCCGCCCCACTCCTCAGGAATAACGTCATATTGAGCAAGCTCATTTTTAACGTTGTCTGGGTTAGCGCCTTCTTTATCGATTTTGTTTACCGCTACAATCAGAGGAACACCAGCCGCTTTTGCGTGTTGGATAGCTTCGATTGTTTGTGGCATAACGCCATCATCTGCAGCAACTACAAGTACAACGATATCTGTCGCTTGAGCACCACGAGCACGCATAGCAGTAAACGCTGCGTGTCCTGGAGTATCAAGGAATGTGATCATACCGTTGTCAGTTTCAACGTGGTATGCACCGATGTGCTGTGTAATACCACCAGCTTCCGCGTCAGCAACGTGTGCGCGACGGATATAATCTAGTGTAGAAGTTTTACCGTGGTCAACGTGACCCATGATAGTAACAACAGGAGCACGGCCTTCAACCTCTGCGTTGTTATCACGATCAGACAGTACTGCTTCTTCTAATTCGTTTTCTTTACGAAGAACCACTTTATGGCCCATTTCTTCAGCAACCAGAGCTGCTGTTTCTTGGTCAATAACTTGGTTGATGGTCGCCATAGCACCCATCTTCATCATAACTTTAATTACTTCAGTCGCTTTTACTGACATTTTACTTGCCAGTTCAGAAACAACAATCGTCTCACCAATTGCAACATCTTGCTTAGCAACGGTTGCTGTTTTATCAAAGCCGTGTTGCATTGAAGTAGGTTTGTTTACTAGAGGCTTCTTGTTGCGACCGCCACGTTGGTTACGACCACCGCGAGATGCTTCAGCAGGTTTTGCTTTCTTCTTACGACGACGAGGCTGTTGTTCATCTTTACGGTCAGCTGCATCTTCTGCTTCACGAGCGTGAGATGAGGTCGTTACGTGGTAATCTGCAGTTTTTTCAGCTGCTGATTTTTTCTGCTCTTCTTCTTTCCAACGAGCTTCATTTTCTTCAGCTAGTTTACGAGCATCTTCAACTAGTTTTGCAGCTTCTGCTTCTGCTTTACGAGTCGCTTCTCGTTCTTGACGAAGTTTTAGTTCATCAGCTTCTTTTTTTGCTTGATCGTTTTTAGTAGTCATTTCTTTTTTAGCCTTTTCGGTCTCAGCACGCTTCGCTTTTTGTTCAGCGTCACGCTTTGCTTTAACCTCTGCTTCAGCATCACGTTTAGCATTTTCTTCCGCTTCACGTTGTGCTTTCTGTTCAAGTTCGCGAATTGCAGCATCCTCTGCATCACGTTTTGCTTGTTCTTCAGCTTCCGCTTTCAGTTGCTCAGCCTTTTTCTCTTCTTCAAGAGTGCTTGCTTTCACATAAGTACGTTTTTTACGTACTTCAATTTGCACATCTTTACTTTTTCCGCCTGAACCCGCAACACTTAATGTGCTACGAGTCTTGCGTTGAAGAGTTAGACGGGTTGGTGAAGCGCTTTCATCAGCACTACCATGCTCTTTCTTTAGATGAACAAGCAATGATTGCTTTTCGCCTTCAGAAACAGAGTCTCCATCTTTTTTATTAATACCAGCATCTGAAAATTGCTGAAGTAAGCGGTCAACCGGAGTTCCAATTTCTTCACTAAGTGCTTTTACCGTAAGCTTTGTCATACCGCTTCTCCTTGCTGAAATAATTATGCTTCGTCGCTGAACCAACAAATGTTACGTGCTGCCATGATTAACTCACCAGCACGAGTTTCTGTTAGGTCTTCAATATCTGACAGCTCATCAACACCTTGGTCTGCAAGGTCTTCTAGTGTAATTACACCTTTAGCTGCAAGTTTGAACGCTAGCTCACGCTCTAAACCTTCAAGAGCAAGTAAGTCTTCAGCTGGTTCAATACCATCTAAAGATTCTTCTTGCGCTAGTGCAAGTGTTGTTAATGCTTCCTTAGCTCGAGTACGAAGAAGACCTACTGTTTCTTCGTTTAACGCTTCAACTTCAAGTAGTTCATTTACAGGAACGTAAGCGATCTCTTCAAGTGTTGTGAAACCTTCTTCAACAAGTAATTGAGCGAAGTCTTCATCGATGTCTAAGTGCTTAACAAATGCATCAATAGAGCCTTGAGCTTCTTCTTGGTGCTTCTTGTTAAGATCAGCAACTGTCATTACATTTAGTTCCCAACCCGTTAGTTGAGATGCTAGACGTACGTTTTGACCACTGCGGCCAATAGCTTGTGCTAGGTTATCAGCTTCAACAGCAATATCCATAGTATTGTTGTCTTCATCAACAATAATAGAAGCAACTTCAGCTGGTGCCATTGCATTGATAACGAATTGCGCTGGGTTATCATCCCAAAGCACGATATCGATACGCTCACCGCCAAGATCGTTTGATACTGCTTGAACACGTGCGCCACGCATACCAACACACGCACCTACTGGATCAATACGCTTATCGTTAGTTTTCACTGCGATTTTAGCACGAGAACCTGGATCACGAGCTGCCGCTTTAAGTTCAATCAGCTCTTCACCAATTTCTGGCACTTCTACGCGGAACAATTCAGTCAGCATAACGCCTTTTGAACGAGTCATGAATAACTGGAAGCCACGAGCTTCTGGTTTCACTGCGTATAAGAGACCACGAACACGGTCACCAGGACGGAAGTTTTCACGAGGAAGTTGGTCTTCACGTAAAATTACCGCTTCAGCGTTGTTACCAAGATCAACGATGATTGCATCACGATTTACTTTTTTAACGATACCAGTGATTAACTCACCTTCGTTATCAATGAATTGTTCAACAATCATTGCACGTTCAGCTTCACGTACTTTCTGTACGATAACTTGCTTCGCTGTTTGTGTAGTAATACGGTCAAACGTTACTGATTCGATATCATCTTCAACAAAACCACCGATTTCGATCGTTTCATCTTCAAATTGTGCCGCTTCAATAGAAATTTCTAATGTTGGGTTCTCAACTTGAGCAACCACTTCCCAACGACGGAAAGTTTCAACAGCACCTGTTTTGCGATCAATCGCAACACGTACTTCAATGTCTAATTCAGATTTTTTCTTTGTTGCTGTTGCTAGCGCGATTTCTAATGCTTCAAAAATTCGCTCACGAGGAACCGCTTTTTCATTTGATACTGCTTCTACAACAGCTAAGATTTCTTTGTTCATTTTAGCCTCTATTCAGCCTTAAAATTTAGGAACTAAGTTCGCCTTTGAAATGTTGCTTAACGCAAATTCTTCATTGTTACCATCAACTGTAACCGTAACAATTTCACCGTTAATGTCTAGGATATCCCCTTTCCATTTACGACGGTTATTCATCGGCATTTTTAATACAAGGCTGACTTCGTGACCAACAAATTGTTGATAATGTGCGGCTTTAAACAGTGGACGTTCAAGACCTGGAGACGAAACCTCTAGGTTATATGCTACTGTAATTGGATCTTCTACATCCATTACTGCACTGATTTGACGACTGGCTTCCGCACAGTCCTCCACAAAGATGCCATTTTCATGGTCGATAAATACACGTAACGTTGAATGTTCACCCGCACGAATAAATTCTAAACCGACCAATTCATAACCTAAAGCACCAACAGGAGCCTCAAGCATTTCTGTTAGTTGTCTTTCTAATCCTGTCATTGATATCCCCTGAAAACAAAAAAAGGGCACTAAAGGCCCAATTTTTAAAAAACAGTCTGTTTCAGATAGCAAAAAACCCCGATAATTGCGGGGTTTAGTACTGCTGGACCCTGAATGCCACTTGCGTGACTTATCTAATAAGAGCAATTACTTTTACTAGATAATTGGTTGCGGGAGCCGGATTTGAACCGACGACCTTCGGGTTATGAGCCCGACGAGCTACCAAGCTGCTCCATCCCGCGTCCGAAAAGAACAAAGAAAGTATAGTTTCTTTATCCTTTTATTACAAGAATCAGATTCTTGTCTGAATATGGTGCCGAGAGAGGGACTTGAACCCTCACACCATAAGGCACTAGCACCTCATGCTAGCGTGTCTACCAATTTCACCATCTCGGCTAAAGTCGTTTAAAGAGGTACGTCGCTGTTTTCAGTAGCAGGAACGTCGCTCGTATTATCAATTACTTGCTCTGTAGCTTGTTGATCTAATTTAAGATCAAAACCTTCAGATTTATGTGTAGACATATTGCCTAGCGCTAAACTGATAATGAAAAATACTGTTGCACAAATTGCAGTCATTCGGGTTAAAAAGTTTCCAGAGCCACCAGAGCCAAATACTGTATTTGATGCTCCAGCCCCAAATGAAGCTCCCATATCTGCGCCTTTACCGTGTTGTACCAATACTAGGCCAATTACACCGACTGCGGCAATCAGATAAATCACAAGTAGAATCGTATGCATTCCGTCACCCATGTATCTAATTAATGTACCGGTAGCCTATTGGCAACACCAGCGCCCTCTCAATTAAGAGGCCGAGGGATATTAACCAAACTAGGCTACTATGACAAGTTAAAATTAACAAAAAACGTTCAATTTCATTTAATTGCTCAAATTAACAGCTTTCTTTTACTGCATCCGCTATTTGCAGCGCATATTGCTGAACAAGCTCAGCATTTTCGCCCTCTACCATAACGCGAATTAATGGTTCTGTTCCGGATTTACGTAATAAAACTCGACCATTATCACCTAATTTTGATTCTACATCAGCTTGAGCTGCTTTAACGGCATCAGAATCAAGAGGGTTACTATCGCCAGTAAAGCGAACGTTCTCCAACACTTGAGGGAACATTGTCATACCATTACATAATTCTTGTAATGACATTTTACTACCGACAATAGAAGCTATCACTTGAAGTGCTGCAACAATGGCATCGCCCGTGGTTACTTTATCCAAAAGAATAACATGGCCTGAATTCTCAGCCCCTATTAACCAGTTGTTCTCTAATAGTTTTTCCATCACATAACGGTCACCAACATCAGAGCGAACAAATGGGATCCCTAAATGACGCAATGCGACTTCCATTCCCATATTAGTCATAAGAGTACCAACAACACCGCCTTTTAACTCACCACGGCGTAATGCGTCACGTGCGATAATATAAGCAATTTGATCGCCATCAACTTTTGCACCAAACTCATCAACCATGATAATACGGTCGCCATCACCATCAAAAGCAACACCAAAATCGGCTTTTTCTTCTAACACTTTAGCTTGTAGTGCACGCACATCTGTCGCCCCTACTTCATGGTTAATATTGGTACCGTTTGGCTCACAACCAAGAGTAATGATCTCAGCGCCTAATTCTTTAAATACATTAGGAGCAATATGATACGTTGCACCATGGGCACAATCGACAACCATTTTAACTCCCGCCAAGCTCAGCTCTTTAGGGAAGGTGCTTTTACAAAATTCAATATAACGTCCAGCAGCATCATTTAAGCGAGATGCTTTACCTAATAACGCAGATTCTACACACGTCATTGGTTTATCTAGCTCTGCTTCAATCGCCATTTCGATATCATCAGGAAGTTTAGTTCCTTCTGATGAGAAAAATTTAATGCCGTTATCATAATAAGGGTTATGAGATGCTGAAATAACGATCCCTGCTTCTGCACGGAAAGTTTGAGTTAAATAAGCCACAGCAGGTGTTGGCATTGGGCCCGTAAATTTTGCTTGTAAACCAGCAGCAGCCAAACCAGCCTCTAAGGCAGATTCCAACATATAGCCTGAAATACGCGTATCTTTACCAATAATGACTTTTTTTGTGCCTTGCTTAGCTAAAACTTGTCCAGCAGCCCAACCCAGTTTCATAATAAAATCAGGGGTGATAGGTGCTTGACCTACAAGACCACGAACACCATCGGTTCCAAAATATTTACGCTCAGCCATGCTGTACTCCATGCTTTAATTCTAATAATTTAGTTAAATATAATACCAGAGGTATTAAGTTAAGATACTTGTTCTAATGTTGCTTGGCATACTTTAACGATATCCATTGTCTGCTCAAAATCATGCACACGAATAATCTGAGCACCTTTCATTGCAGCAATACTTGCACACGCCAAGCTTCCAGATACTGCCTGCTTAGGCTCGATATCCAGCAGTTTAAAAATCATTGATTTACGCGACATTCCCGCCAAGATAGGAAGACCTAATTGATGGAAGCGTTCTAAATTTGCAAGCAATTGGTAATTATGCGCCAAGGTTTTGCCAAATCCAAACCCAGGATCAAGAATTAACTTATCTTTTGCGATGCCAACCGATTGGCAAGCAACAATTCGCTCCTCTAAAAAAGTAGATACATCAGTAAATAGATCGTTATAGATAGGATTAGATTGCATTGTGCGTGGCTGCCCCTGCATATGCATTAAACAAACAGGTACGTTTGCTTTCGCTGCAACCTCCAACGCATTTGGCTCTTGCAGTGCGCGCACATCATTTATTAAATCAGCGCCCGCTTTAACTGCTTCCTCCATCACAACGGCTTTACTTGTATCGACCGATACCCACGTATCAAATCGTTGGTGTATTGCCTCAATAATTGGAAGAACTCTATCTAACTCTTGCTGAAGCTCTACCTCGGGAGCACCTGGCCTTGTTGACTCACCACCAATATCAATAAAGCTGACACCTGCATTTACCATTTTTTCCGCTTGTTTTAACGCTGCATCTAAATGGGTAAATTTACCACCATCAGAAAAAGAGTCCGGCGTAACATTAAGGATCCCCATCACATGAGAGCGGTCCAGTATTAACGTCTTATCTTTACTTATCAATTTCATGATCAGTCCTTTTAAATACAAAAACCCCGAGCATAACTCGGGGTTTATTTTTAACTTAATTCATCTTATTTTTCTGATGAATCAGAATCACTCTTAGTATCTTCAGCTGGTTGCGTTGTATTTTCTTCCTCAACCTTCTCTTCTACTTTTGATTCTTGTTCCGCTTTTTGCGCAGGTTTTTCATCTTTCGCTTGAGATTGATTATCATCACCCCAGCCTTGTGGTTCACGAATTTCTGCTTTACGGTCCATCAAGTCATCAATCTGACCTGCATCAATCGTTTCAAATTTCATCAATGCATCTTTCATTGCATGCATGATATCCATATTATCTTCAAGGATCTGTCTAGCGCGAGCATAGTTACGATCAATGATGGTACGGATTTCAGCATCAATCAGTTGCAGTGTTTCTGGAGAAACGTGCTTAGCATGATGAGAGCCGCCGTGACCAGAGAACGGGTCACCTTGGTCTTCTGCGTATAATAATGGTCCTAGCGCATCCGAGAAACCCCATTGGGTTACCATTTTACGTGCAATATCCGTAGCTCGTTCAATATCGTTTGATGCTCCAGTTGATACTTTATCAACACCGTAAATAAGCTCTTCAGCCAATCGGCCACCGTATAGACTTGAAATCATAGATTCTAAGTGCTGACGGTTCATGCTTACTCGGTCTTGCTCAGGTAAGTACATCGTTACACCTAGCGCACGGCCACGTGGAATAATTGATACTTTATATACTGGATCGTGTTCAGGAACTAAACGACCAACAATAGCATGACCCGCTTCATGATACGCAGTCGAGGCTTTAGTCTCTTCTGTCATTACCATTGATTTACGCTCTGCACCCATCATGATTTTGTCTTTCGCAAGCTCAAACTCAACCATTGATACAACACGCTTATTTGTTCGAGCCGCGAATAACGCAGCCTCGTTCACTAAGTTTGCCAGATCGGCACCAGAGAAACCCGGTGTACCACGAGCAATAAGCGATGGTTCAACACCACCGGCTAATGGCACTTTACGCATATGAACTTGAAGAATTTGTTCACGACCGCGAATATCTGGTAAACCAACAACAACTTGGCGGTCAAAACGGCCTGGACGTAATAACGCTGCATCCAGAACATCAGGACGGTTAGTTGCAGCAACAACGATAATACCTTCGTTACCTTCAAAACCATCCATCTCAACCAACATTTGGTTCAGTGTTTGTTCACGTTCATCATTACCACCGCCAACACCAGCGCCACGTTGACGACCTACAGCATCGATTTCATCGATAAAGATAATACAAGGTGATGATTTCTTCGCTTGTTCAAACATGTCACGCACACGAGATGCACCAACACCAACGAACATTTCAACGAAGTCAGAACCTGAAATTGAGAAGAACGGTACTTTAGCTTCACCAGCAATCGCTTTTGCAATCAGTGTTTTACCCGTACCAGGAGGTCCAACCAAAAGAACACCTGTTGGGATCTTACCACCCAACTTCTGAAAACGACTTGGTTCACGTAAGTAATCAACCAACTCTTTAACGTCTTCTTTTGCTTCATCACAACCAGCAACATCATCAAAGGTTGTTTTGATCTGCTCTTCAGTCATCATCTTGGCTTTGCTTTTACCAAAGGACATTGCCCCTTTGCCACCGCCGCCTTGCATTTGACGCATAAAGAAGATCCAAACACCAATAAGAAGAATCATTGGGAACCACGAAATAAAGATAGACTCAAGTAAGCTCTGCTCTTCAGGCGGTGTTCCTTTAACGATTACGTTTTGGTTAATAAGGTCATCAAGCAATTTAGGATCTTGGAATACAGGCATGTATGTCACATAACGAGTACCGTCACGCTTCATCACCTTTATTTCACGATTATTAAAGGTTGCTTCTTGTACCTGACTATTACCGACTTCTTTTACAAAGGTGGTGTAGTCAATCGAACGACCAGAGCTATCACTCGGTCCAAAGCTTTGGAATACTGACATTAAAACGACAGCAATAACTAGCCATAATATTAGATTTTTTGCCATGTCACTCAAGGTGTTAACCCCGCGTTAACTAAATAGATGAAAGATAGAGTACTACAGTTTATAAGCTGTAGCTACTACGTACGAATTATCCTTTGTAACCAGTGGCTACAATATACACTTCACGAGAACGTGCACGTGATGAATCTGGTTTTCTGATCTTAACAACTTTAAACATAGTACGCACTTCTTGTAAGTATGCATCAAAGCTTTCACCTTGGAATACTTTCACTGCGAAGCTGCCGTTAGGCGCCAAAACTTGACGACACATATCCAAAGCAAGCTCAACAAGATACATAGCTCTTGGTTGGTCTACTGCTGGGTTACCCGCCATATTTGGAGCCATATCAGACATTACCACATCGACCATATTCGGTTTAATACGTTCAAGCAATGCGTCTAATACTGCTTCTTCCCTAAAGTCCCCCTGCAAAAAACTCACACCTGCGATTGAGTCCATCGCTAAAATATCACAAGCAATCACTTGCCCAGAATCACCAACTTGTTCAACCGCGAATTGTGACCACCCACCTGGAGCAGCACCAAGGTCAACCACCGTCATTCCAGGCTTTAATAGCTTGTCTTTATTTTGAATTTCTTCAATCTTGAAAATAGCACGAGAGCGATAACCTCTTTTTTGCGCTTCAAGAACGTATTTATCATCAAAATGTTCTTTTAACCAGCGGCCAGAGCTTGCTGAAAGTTTATTCTTACTCATGCATTACCTAAAAATACTTAATTTAAATTAGAAGACTGAAACAAAAAATAGTCTTCAGGGATAGATGGCGTTAGAATAGGCTGTTTTCAACCCTTAATATAGAAAAAATCGGGTATATATGAACCTAAGCACAAAACAGAAGCAACACCTTAAAGGCCTTGCTCACAATTTAAAACCCGTTGTAATGATGGGCTCAAATGGTCTTACTGAAGCTGTAGTAGCTGAAATTGAGATTGCTCTTAACCACCACGAGCTAATCAAAGTTAAAATCGCCTCTGAAGATCGTGACACTAAACAATTGATTGTTGAAGCAATCATTCGTGAAACAGAAGCTGAAAAAGTACAAGTTATCGGTAAGACTCTTGTTCTATTCCGTGCTAGCGAAGCTCGTAAAATCGAGATCCCTAGAAAATAATTTCTACATTAATTCTGTAAGAAATTAAAAAGGCCGTCTTAGTTTTCTTTTCGAAAGATAACTACGCGGCCTTTATATTTTTTATCGTAGTAACATTTAAATGTATTCTACTTTTTCTATTTCAAGCTCTTTAGTGCCGCCAGGAGTCTGAATGTTCACTTCATCTCCTTCCATTTTGCCAATTAAACCACGAGCAATCGGAGAATTTACTGAAATACGACCATCTTTAATACTTGCTTCATCATCTGCAACGATCTGATATGTTACTTCTTCATCAGTATTTACATCGATTAGCATTACTGTCGCACCAAAAATAACCTTTCCTGTGTTGGTCATTTTGGTTACATCAATAACTTGCGCCATTGATAATTTATATTCGATATCACGGATCTGTGCTTCACAAATACCTTGCTCTTCACGAGCTGCATGATATTCCGCGTTTTCTTTCAAATCGCCAAGCTCACGAGCTTCACCAATTGCTTTTGAAATCAAAGGGCGACGCTTTAACAATACGTCTAGTTCATCACGCAGTAGCTTCTCGCCACGTACCGTCATTGGTACCTTATTCATATTTTCTACCTCTAAAGCTGAAATTACAAATTCAGCAAATAAAAATCCCACCAAGGCTGACTTACTGCAACAATTTGCGAATAAGAACATAATCCTAAGTGTATCTGTTTAAATTTAATTTGCTCTAGTGTAAACAAAGAAATGGCTTTTATCACCTATTCTATTGCTTGTTTCTGATATTTGTTTGCAAGAAGGACAGCAACAGAAGTAAGAAGTTCGTCTCAAAAATAAAAACACACCTTAAAATAAGGCATTATTAAATATAAACTGAGAGTTTCGTCACATTATTTTTATAGTTAAAACTAAAAAAAACATAAAACACGCTTTGACTCAAATTTTATACAAACTTATTGTTAAATTTATAAACACCTGATTTTTAATGATAAGGATCACAAAAAAATAATTAAAAACAGTGTGCAATTGTAGTTTTTAGATTGTTTTACTAACCTTTTAGCCGCGATGCCCCTGAAAATATAGTTATTGAAACAGTGAATTTAAATGATAACTACTCTTAAAAATAAGAAGTTATTGTTCATGAACTTCATTTAAAATGGACATAATCTCCTCCACCCTTATAGGAATTAGAATAATGATGAACAAAAAAGTACTAGCTCTAGCAGTAGCAGCAATTACTTCAGCTGGCGCAGTAAACGCAGCAGAAATCTACAAAGGCGCAGACCAATCTCTAGCTATGGGTGGTCGTGCTGAAGCTCGTCTATCTATGAAGGACGGTGAAGCAGAAGACAAGACTCGTGCTCGTTTAAACATTAAAGGCACAACTCAAATTACTGATGGCCTATACGGTGTTGGCTTCTGGGAAGGCGAATTCACCACTAACGACAATGATTCTGGCTCTTCATTAGACAATCGTTACGCTTATGCTGGAATCGGCGGTAACTTTGGTGAAGTAACTTACGGTAAAAACGACGGTGCGCTAGGCGTTATCACTGACTTCACTGATATCATGGCATACGCGGGTAATTCAGCAGCTAAAAAAATCGCGGTAGCTGACCGTACTGATAACAACCTTGGCTACAAAGGCACATTTGGTGACTTCTCTGCGAAAGCAAACTACCGTTTTGCTGACCGTACAGATGTAAATGATAAATATACTGATAATGGTAAAGATGGTTTCGCACTATCTGGTATCTACGCATTTGGCGATTCAGGCTTTAAACTAGGTGCTGGTTACGCTGATCAAGCTAAAGATAACGAAGCAATGTTCGCGGGTTCTTACACTATGGGTGATCTGTACTTTGCTGGTACATTCACAACCGGTGAAGTTTCACGTTTCGATTATACAGGTTTTGAAGCAGCGGTAGCTTACACCATGGGTAAAACAGTATTTACATCAACGTATAACAACGCTGATCACGAAGTGAATACTGTTGGTGTTAAAAACCTAAGTGCTGATAACTTTGCTGTAGATGCTACGTACTTTTTCAACGCAAACTTCCGCACGTACATCTCTTACAATCTGAACATGTTAGACAAAGATGCAGCTAAAGGCATCTCTAACGTAATGACTGAAGACGAACTAGCTCTAGGTATGCGTTACGACTTCTAATCAGTCTTAACTCTTACTTAAATAAAACGCTCACCTCGGTGGGCGTTTTTTATTTGTGACATTCCATTAATTTTGTCCTATTCATTACACATCATTCGCTGCAAGCGCTAAGATACTCTCAATTATCTTTATATTGAGAGCCTCATGTCTTTTTCTCGTTTTACTCTATTGGGCCTTGCCCTATTCTCATGCTCAAGCTCTGCTAGCATTCAACACACGCTTAATATTCTGCCTGCAGGAAGTCGAACTGCCATTGTCGTTGAAGAGATATCTTCACAGGATATTGAATTTCAACAAAAGCAAGATGAACTCCTGCCCCCTGCGAGTACCTTAAAAATTGCCACCGCATTAGCAGCTAGACTCGCGCTTGGTAAAGACTTCACCTTTACAACCTCTCTATATAAAGCCGATAAAGATATCGTGCTGACTTTCACTGGTGATCCCTCTCTTTCACGCGAGCAGCTCTCTTCTCTATTTGATGAAAGTGATATCAACACTATTCAAGGTGATTTATGGATCGATGGCTCCATTTTTACAGGTTATGAGCGAGCAATAGGTTGGCCATGGGATATTCTAGGCGTATGTTATAGCGCTCCATCGAGTGCATTAAGTATTGATGAGAACTGTGTACAAGCATCTATCACCACTCATGATGATGGAAGTACCAGAGTCTTTGTTCCTATTCATCAACCTATCTCTTTTTCTAGCTACGCTAAAAGTGTGAGCAGAGAAGAACAAGAGTCGACCTTCTGCGATCTAGAACTAACCACTCAAGGTAACCATTATGAGCTAAATGGCTGCTTGGTTAATCGTAACAAACCGCTTCCTCTAAAGTTTGCAGTGCAAGACACACAAGATTTTACCGAGCAAACGGTGCTTAAGATTTTAAATGAACACAATATTAAACTTAATGGTGAGGTGCGTTTTGGAAAACCAGAAACCCCTCCTATTACTGATAATAAATTAGCTATGCACAGCTCAAAGCCATTAATGGAATTGTTGGATCATATGCTTAAAAAGTCTGATAACCATTACGCTGATAACTTAACCAAGATGCTAGGTCATTTGAATTACCAACAAGCAGGTAGCTTCACCAATGGCACCGCAGCAATTAAAGATATTTTATTAAAACAAGCGAATATTGATTTGAGCAATGCAGTACTGGTTGATGGCTCAGGCTTATCTCGTAATAACCGAATGACTGCAAATCAAATGAAATCAATCCTGCAGTATCTCTATAAATACGATAAAGAATTAGGGCTGATCGACCTATTACCGACATCAGGCATTGATGGCACACTAAAATATCGTAACAGCATGCGTAAAGAGCCAATTAAAGGCGGAATGAAATCTAAAAGTGGTTCGTTATTTGGTAGCTATAATATGGCGGGATTTGTAGGCTTAGAAAACAAAGAGCCTCTACTGTTTGTTCAATTTGTTGCAGATTACCACCCTGTCGCAGCAAAGAAAGGAGCAATATCGGTTGAACGCTCTATTGATGCCTTTGAGAAAAGCTTTTACCAAGAATTAATTGAACTCTCAAAAGATTAGGGTTTTATGTCTCTAATTGACTACATTAGATTTACTAGAGAAGAGAAATGAAAAAATCCCGAAGAACTCTCATTCTTCGGGATTTTTATTACTTAGCTAATATTGTAACTTAACTAATATGGTTACTTAGCCAGTTTCGCAATTAAGCGTATTTAGCGGCTACTTTAGCGTGTAGCTCTTGAACCGAGTTAACCGTGTTACGGTCATCAGCTTCATGCGCTAAACAACTAGCAAATGCTGCATTTAGCGTTGTTGTATAGTTCACTTTCGCTGCAAGTGCCCCACGGCGAAGAAGTTTTGAATCTTCAATCGCTTGACGACCAGATGCCGTATTTACGATGTAGGTGTATTCACCATTCTTGATACGGTCAAGAATATGAGGACGACCTTCGTGTACCTTGTTTACTAGACGAGGGTTAATGCCCGCTTCGCCAAGAATAACTGCAGTACCGTGAGTTGCATCCAGTTGGTAACCTAATTTCACAAGATGTTTTGCTAAATCTACAACACGTTTCTTATCGCCTTCACGAACAGAAAGTAATGCTCGACCGCCTTCTGGGTACTCTTTGCTACAACCTAATTCTGCTTTTGCAAATGCTTCAGCAAACGTTGCACCAACCCCCATAACTTCACCAGTTGAGCGCATTTCAGGACCTAACAGTGGGTCAACACCAGGAAACTTGTTGAACGGTAATACCACTTCTTTAACCGAGAAGTAAGGTGGGATAATCTCTTTTGTAAAGCCTTGAGACTCAAGAGATTGACCCGCCATTACACGTGCAGCAATCTTAGCAACTGGCGCACCTGTCGCTTTAGATACGAATGGAACCGTACGTGCAGCACGAGGGTTAACTTCAATTAAGTAAACTTTGTTATCTTTAACCGCAAACTGTGTATTCATTAAGCCACGAACACCTAGCTCGAATGCTAGCTTACGTACTTGATCACGCATCACATCTTGGATTTCTTCGCTTAACGTATAAGCAGGAAGAGAACACGCTGAGTCACCTGAGTGAACACCCGCTTGTTCGATGTGTTCCATGATACCAGCGATAACCACTTGCTCACCGTCACAGATTGCATCTACATCAACTTCGATTGCATCATCTAGGAAGCTATCAAGAAGTACTGGCGATTCATTTGAAACGCTGACTGCTTCGTTGAAGTAGCGACGTAAGTCTTGCTCATCGTATACGATTTCCATCGCACGACCACCAAGCACATAAGAAGGACGAACAACTAATGGGAAGCCTATTTCGCGAGATTTCTCAATTGCTTGTTCCATTGTCGTTACGGTTGCGTTTTCTGGCTGTAGAAGGCCTAGACGGTCTACCGCAACTTGGAAACGCTCACGGTCTTCTGCACGGTCGATAGCGTCTGGGCTTGTACCAATAATTGGAACGCCAGCCGCTTCAAGAGCACGAGCCAGTTTAAGTGGTGTTTGACCACCGTACTGAACAATAACGCCCTTTGGTTTTTCAATACGAACAATAGCTAGTACATCTTCCAGAGTTACTGGTTCAAAGTATAGACGGTCAGACGTATCGTAATCAGTAGAAACCGTCTCAGGGTTACAGTTAACCATGATAGTTTCGTAGCCATCTTCACGAAGTGCTAACGATGCGTGTACACAACAGTAATCAAACTCAATACCTTGGCCGATACGGTTTGGACCGCCGCCTAAGATCATGATCTTATCTTTATCTGTTGGGTTTGCTTCACACTCTTCATCGTAAGATGAGTACATGTAAGCTGTATCTGAAGAGAATTCAGCCGCACAGGTATCTACACGCTTATAAACAGGGTGAATATCATGCTGGTCACGTAAGCGACGGATCTCGCTTTCTGCAACACCTAATAATTTAGATAAACGCGCATCAGCAAAACCTTTACGCTTAAGTTTACGAAGGCTATCCGCTGTTAAGCTAGCGAAACCGCCCGCTTTAACTGCTTCTTCTTCTTTTACTAAATCTTCGATTTGAACTAAGAACCAACGGTCAACGTTTGTTAAGTTAAATACGCCATCGACTGACATACCGGCACGGAATGCATCGGCGATGTACCAGATACGCTCTGCACCTGCGTCTTTTAATTCGTGACGGATCTTAGTTAATGCATCTGGTGCATCAAGATCAACCATTTCATCAAAACCATCCGCGCCAACTTCTAGGCCACGAAGTGCTTTTTGTAGTGATTCTTGTTGATTACGGCCGATAGCCATAACTTCACCAACTGATTTCATCTGTGTTGTTAGACGATCATTTGCCCCTGCGAATTTTTCGAAGTTAAAACGAGGGATCTTAGTAACAACGTAATCAATTGTTGGTTCGAATGATGCTGGTGTTGCGCCACCGGTAATGTCATTCATTAACTCATCAAGTGTATAACCAATCGCAAGTTTCGCTGCAATTTTAGCAATAGGGAAACCCGTCGCTTTAGATGCAAGCGCAGAAGAACGTGATACACGTGGGTTCATCTCGATGATAACCATACGGCCATCTTTCGGGTTAATACCAAACTGTACGTTTGACCCCCCCGTTTCAACACCAATCTCACGCAATACTGCTAAAGAAGCATTACGCATTAATTGGTATTCTTTATCTGTTAGCGTTTGAGCTGGAGCTACCGTGATAGAGTCACCCGTATGAATGCCCATTGCATCAAAGTTTTCAATCGCACATACGATGATACAGTTGTCGTTCTTATCGCGAACCACTTCCATCTCATACTCTTTCCAACCGATTAATGATTCATCAATTAGAAGCTCATTGGTTGGAGATAGGTCCAAACCACGACGACAAATTTCTTCAAACTCTTCTTTGTTATAAGCGATACCACCGCCTGTTCCACCCATTGTAAATGATGGACGAATGATACAAGGGAAGCCTACCATCTCTAGTACTTTGTAAGCTTCTTCCATTGTTTTTGCCGTATCAGCCGTTGGACACTCAAGACCAATTGACTTCATTGCTTTATCGAAACGTGAACGGTCTTCTGCTTTATCAATTGCATCAGCCGTTGCACCAATCATCTCAACACCGAACTCAGCAAGCACGCCGTGCTTTTCTAAATCAAGCGCACAGTTCAATGCTGTTTGACCACCCATGGTAGGTAGAACTGCATCTGGACGCTCTTTTTCGATGATGTTACGAACCACTTCCCAATGGATAGGTTCAATGTACGTTGCATCAGCCATGTCTGGGTCAGTCATGATGGTTGCAGGGTTAGAGTTTACAAGGATTACGCGGTAACCTTCTTCACGAAGTGCTTTACACGCTTGTGCACCAGAGTAGTCAAATTCACATGCTTGGCCGATTACGATTGGGCCTGCACCTAGAATTAGAACGCTTTTAATATCAGTACGTTTTGGCATCTTATTACTACTCCGAATTAAGCTTTATGCTGCTGAATCAATTCAATGAAATGGTCAAATAATGGCGCTGCATCATGTGGACCTGGGCTTGCTTCAGGGTGACCTTGGAAGCTAAATGCAGGCTTATCTGTACGATGAATGCCTTGCAGAGTGCCATCAAACAATGATTTGTGTGTTGCACGTAAATTTTCTGGAAGTGTTTGTTCATCTGCCGCAAAACCATGGTTCTGTGCAGTGATCATAACGACATCACGATCCAAATCTTTAACAGGGTGGTTTGCACCATGGTGACCAAACTTCATTTTTACGGTTTGAGCGCCTGATGCTAAAGCAAGAATTTGGTGACCAAGACAGATACCAAAGATTGGAAGCCCTTTTTCTAAAAACACTTTCGTTGCTTCAATTGCGTAAGTACATGGCGCAGGATCACCAGGACCATTTGATAGGAATACGCCATCTGGATTCATTGCTAACACTTCTTCCGCTGAAGTTTGTGCTGGAACCACCGTTAGGCGACAACCGCGGTCTACTAACATACGTAGGATGTTACGTTTAGCACCGAAATCGTAAGCTACAACGTGAAATGGCAATTCACTGTCCGCTTTTTCTTCTGGCAGACCACCAGTCAATGTCCAAGAACCTTGCTTCCATTGGTAAGTTTCAGACGTTGTTACTTCTTTCGCTAAATCCATTCCCTTAAGGCCTGGGAACTCTTTTGCTTGCACAAGTGCAAACGCTTCATCAAGGTTATTGCCCGCGACAATACACCCGTTTTGAGCACCTTTTTCACGCAAAATTCGAGTTAGCTTACGCGTATCGATATCAGCAATGCCTACAATGTTTTGAGATTTAAGATATTCAGAAAGAGTTTGTTCACTGCGGAAATTTGAAGCTAGAAGAGGAAGATCGCGAATCACAAGGCCTTGAGCGTGGATAGAAGAAGATTCTTCATCTTCGGAATTGATTCCGGTATTGCCAATGTGAGGATAAGTAAGAGTAACGATTTGTTGGGAATAGGAAGGATCAGTAAGAATTTCTTGGTACCCCGTCATCGAGGTATTAAAAACGACTTCACCAACGGCCGAGCCATCTGCTCCAATCGATTGACCGCGGAACACTGTCCCATCTTCTAGGACTAACAGCGCTGATTTACTCAAGACAACCTCCAGACATAATAAACATTCAGTTTTTACAAATATTAATTCAAAACTGCTTTTTTAGACCCAAAACTCTAACTTCAAGTACGAATTTTGATAAATTGGCGAAAGTCTAGAGATCTATGGGATTCCTGTCAACAAAAAAACCATATTAAAATGATTTTTTTAGGCAACTCACTACAAAACAGTCATTTCAATAGCAAAACAATCACTTTAACCATCCAATTTGATGGTTATTTACCCTTGAAATGATTTTTCGCACATTCAATCTTTTTTCACGATAAGAAATTACTGTTCGAAATATAGCAAACGTTAAAACATCAAGTTAACAATAAAAAATAGAGACCCTATATAAAAAAATGGCCTTAACCAATAAAATAAGCCATAAACTTAATGAATATGTGTCTTTCCATAAAAGAAAAGCAATAGCATCAAATAGCATCACCCTTTTATACAGCTCACCATTAGTGCATAAAGCATGATTAACAGATCACTGCAGTATTACCATTAAAAAAAAGCCCGAATCAATAACGATTCGGGCTTAATATAACTATTATAGTTGATCCAACTCTAATACATCATGCATGGTATAAAAACCAGGAGACTTCTGATGAAGCCAATGGGAAGCTCTTACTGCACCATTCGCAAACGTCATTCTATCCGTTGCTTTATGGGTAATTTCGACACGCTCACCAATGTCTGCAAACATAGCGGTATGCTCTCCGACAATATCACCCGCACGAATGGTAGCAAAACCAATTTCATCTTTAGTTCGCTCACCGGTAATGCCCTCACGACTATATACGGCAACATCATCAAGCTTATTTCCCATTGCACCTGCTATCGCTTCCCCCATACCAATAGCAGTACCTGAAGGCGCGTCTACTTTATAACGGTGATGCGCTTCTACAATCTCGATATCACAATAATCACCCATCACTTTTGCTGCCTTTTCTAACAGCTTAAAGACAAGGTTAACACCAACACTGTAGTTAGGAGCCATAACCATAGGGATATCTTTTGAAGCTTGATCAATAAGCGCCTTGCCTGGTTCACTAAAGCCTGTTGTACCAATGACAATCGCTTTTTTATGCTCTTGGCACAATTCGATATTTTTAAGCGTCGAAATAGGAAGAGTAAAATCAATAATCACATCAAAATCATCAACGACTTTTGCTAAATCATCAACAATGGTAAGGCCCGATTTTCCTAATCCAGCCATCTCACCAACATCAACCCCGATTAAGCTTGATTCTGGATGCTCACTTGCGGCCGCAAGTACAGCAAACTGAGAGCCATTGACTGCTTTAATTAGGTTACGGCCCATTCTTCCTGCTGCGCCAGCAATTGCTACTCTTACCATTTTTCTTGCTCCTTTAAATGCTTATCCTTGCACTCTATCTTAATTTTTTTAGTTCGACTATATGAAGTTCTAAGACACCGTTTTTATTTGTAATTCTTTTGGTACTTCAAAGAACATGTTTTCTTCACGTCCCGCTAATTCATCAACCGTCGTGCCACCAAGTGCTTTTACTTTCTCTATAATCTGATTAACAAGCTCTTCAGGAGCAGATGCACCCGCGGTGACGCCAATTTTAGCTTTCTCTGTTAACCATTCTTCTTTTAAATCTTCAGGGCTATCTATCAAATAACTGGTTGTGCCTAATTTTTCTGATAATTCACGAAGTCTATTTGAGTTCGATGAATTTTTAGAGCCTACGACTATCATAATATCGACTTGGTTGGCCATATCTCGCACCGCATCTTGACGATTTTGTGTTGCATAACAAATATCATCTTTGCGTGGGCCTTGAATCTCAGGGAATACACGGCGAAGTTCATCAATGACGTCTGCTGTTTCATCAACTGACAGTGTTGTTTGACTTACGTAATGCAGGTTGCTTTCATCACGAACACTCAGCGTTTCAACATCCGCTGGTGTTTCAACTAAATACATTCCACCCGTTTCACTCGTATATTGCCCCATCGTACCTTCAACCTCAGGATGGCCAGCATGCCCAATCAATACGACTTCAATATTCTTCTTACTAGCACGAGCGACTTCCATATGAACTTTTGTTACTAATGGACAAGTTGCATCAAACACCGTTAATTCACGATCTTTTGCCTCTTTACGTACCGCTTGAGAGACACCATGAGCTGAAAAAATAACAATATTATCGTCAGGTACTTCATCTAGTTCTTTAATAAAAATAGCACCACGCTGTTTTAAACCCTCAACAACAAAGCGGTTATGTACCACTTCATTACGCACATAAATAGGGGCTTCATACAATTCAAGAGCTCGTTCAACAATGCTAATGGCACGATCGACACCAGCACAAAATCCACGAGGGTTCGCTAATACTATTTTCATTTTTTATCTCTATTTAGTGTTGGTTTAACCAACCGCTACAATTTCTACGTCAAAGATAACATCTTGACCCGCTAATGGGTGATTAAAATCAACCGTTACTGAATCGCCTGCAATCTTGGTAATAATTCCTGGAATATCGACGCCATCAGGACCACTGAATGCCATAATGGTACCCACTTCAGCAGCGGCATCACCAACAAAGCGACTTTTGTCCATATGATGAATGTTATCAGGGTTAGGCAAACCAAAAGCATCTTCTGCGCCAAGCTCAATACTTTTTGATTGCTCGGCTTCTAAACCTAATAAACACCTCTCAAAGTTATCACTAATGCTGCCATCACCCATGGTGAATTTTGCCGCTTTTCCTCCAGTATGTGTACTGTCTGCAACTGAACCATCTTTTAGTTTTATTGTAAAATGTAGAGTGACTTCACTATTGCTTTCAATTTTTGACATTTTCTTTCCCTAGATTTTTATATCGTATTTAAAAAAAACGCCACCTCGAGTTCTCGGGCAGCGTTAATTTACTTTCTTTTTATTTACTGTGCTTTTTTGCTAGTACGAAAACCATCTAGAATGATAAGTCCCGCACCAATACAAATTGCAGCATCAGCTAAATTGAAAGCTGGCCAGTGATAATTACCCCAATAAAAATCAAGATAATCCACGACAAAACCATGTACTAAACGATCAAACACATTACCAATCGCACCACCAATAATCAGTGCATAAGCCACATTATTCAGTTTGTCAGTTTGCGGTGCTTTACGCATCCAATAACCTAATAAACTACACACGGCAACAGCAATGCCAGTAAAGAACCAACGCTGCCAACCTGCTTGATCACTTAAAAAGCTAAATGCAGCACCATAGTTATGAACATAAAGAAAATTAAAGAATGGCAATACCTCAATGCGGTTTGCCCAACCATAACCCATCTCTTTCATCACAAATAATTTGATGCTGATGTCTGCCATAAAGATGATCCCCGCCAGCCATAGCCAGCGAAGTCCTGATTCTTTAAGCAGCGGTAATGTCTTATTATCGCTAGTCATTATGCAAATTTACGCTCTTCGCCTTCGCCGCTAACGTTAGATACACAACGACCACATACTTCTTCGTGACCTTCAATAGTACCTACATCTGCAACATGGTGCCAACAACGCTCACACTTCGCAGCTTCAGAAGCGGCAACATCGACAAACAGACCTTCTAGTTCTGTTGCTTTTGCTGATTCTGTTTTTTCGCTTAGTGGTTTCACTGTCGCACTTGATGTTAGAAGAACAAAACGTAGCTCATCTTCAAGTTTGTTAATTTTAGCCGCTAGTGCATCGTCTGCGTATAGCGTGACTTCAGCTTGAAGTGAACCACCGATAACTTTCTCACTACGAGCAGTTTCTAAAAGTTTGTTTACTGATGCACGAACTGATTGGATTTCAGCCCAGAATTCATTATTAAACTCTTCGCCTTCAGCAAGATCAAACAGGCCTTGATACCACTCACCTGTGAATACGAATTTCTCGCGCTCACCAGGCATTTCATTCCAGATCTCATCTGCAGTGAATGACATGATTGGGGCCATCCAACGAACAAGAGCTTCTACAATGTAGTAAAGCGCAGTTTGACAGCTACGTTGAGCGTGACCACTTTGCTTCGCTGTGTATTGACGGTCTTTAATTACGTCTAGGTAGAAAGAACCCATTTCGATTGAACAGAAGTGCATCAAACGTTGAGTTACTTCATGAAGATTGTATTCATCAAAAGACTTGATGATCTCTTCTTGTGCAGCAAATGCACGACCAACAGCCCAGCGATCCAGAGCAACCATTTCTTCAGCAGGAACGATGTCTGTTTCTGGGTTAAAGCCGTTTAGGTTCGCTAAGAAGAAACGTGCGGTGTTACGAATACGGCGGTATGCGTCAGCTGAACGTTTTAGGATTTCATCAGAAACCGCAACTTCGTTAGTGTAATCCGTTGAAGCAACCCATAGACGAAGAATATCTGCACCTAGTTTGTTCGTTACGTCTTTTGGTGCAACTACGTTACCGATAGATTTAGACATCTTACGGCCATTACCATCAACCACGAAACCGTGTGTTAGTACTTGGCGGTAAGGTGCTTTACCTTTCATCGCAACAGAAGAGATCAGTGATGATTGGAACCAACCACGGTGTTGATCTGAGCCTTCTAAGTAAAGGTCAGCACTGTGTGTTCTTTCTTCTTTTTCTTCTGGGAAGTCATACTCTTCACGAGAATCAACGACCGAGAAGTGAGTAACACCTGAGTCAAACCATACGTCTAATGTATCTAATACTTTTTCGTATTTAGCCGCGTCATCTTCACCCATAAGCTCAGCAGCATCTACATCCCACCATGCTTGAATACCTTTCTCTTCAACTAGTTTAGCTACTTTTTCAATTAGCTCTAGTGAATTAGGGTGCAGTTCAGACGTTTCTTTGTGAACGAATAGAGCGATTGGCACACCCCAAGTACGTTGACGAGAGATACACCACTCAGGACGGCCTTCGATCATACCTTCGATGCGGTTTTGACCCCACTCTGGCATCCACTCAACACTCTTCACTTCTTCTAATGCTTTTGCACGAAGACCCGCTTGATCCATTGAGATGAACCATTGCGGTGTTGCACGGAAGATAATTGGCGTTTTGTGTCTCCAGCAATGTGGGTAGCTGTGCTCGTACGCGTGGTGATGCAGTAATGCACCTTTCTCTTTTAACACTTCAAGAACTGAATCGTTCGCTTTGAATACGTGTTGACCAGCAAACAGTTCAGTATCAGGAAGGTATACACCGTTTGAACCTACTGGGTTTGCAATTTCTAGATCGTATTTCTTACCAACCACGAAATCTTCTTGACCGTGACCAGGAGCAGTATGAACGATACCTGTACCTGAATCTGTCGTTACGTGCTCGCCTAAAATAGCCGGAACCGTAAAGCCATAGAATGGGTGATTGAATTGCAGAAGCTCTAAATCAGACCCTTTCGCAAAACCTAGGTTATGGAAGTGCTCGATACCAGCACGATCCATTACAGATTTAGCTAACTCAGACGCAAGAATTAGACGTTGTGCTTTTTGCTCACCATGTGCTTCAACTTGAACCAATACGTATTCAAGATCAGCATGTAACGCTACAGCACGGTTAGCAGGCAGAGTCCAAGGTGTCGTTGTCCAGATAACAACCGATAGTTCACCTTCACCTTGATGACCTTCAGGCGTGCTGAATTTTGCTAATGTTGCCGCTTCGTCTGCTGCAATAAAACGCACATCAATAGATGGGGATACTTTATCTTGGTATTCAACTTCAGCTTCAGCAAGTGCTGAACCACAATCTGTACACCAGTGAACAGGTTTGAAACCTTTAAGTAGATGACCTTGGTCGGCAATTTTACCCAGTGAACGGATAATGTTTGCTTCAGTACCAAAATCCATAGTGCGGTATGGTTTGTCCCACTCGCCCATGATACCTAAACGCTTAAAACTTTCTTTTTGGCCTTCAACTTGGCCTGCCGCATATTTACGACACTCTTCACGGAATTCAGCCGCAGAGATTTTTTGACCCGGTTTGCCTTTTTTCTTTTCTACCATTAATTCAATTGGTAGACCGTGACAATCCCAACCAGGAATGTACGGCGCATCAAAGCCAGAAAGTGTCTTTGACTTAATAATAATGTCTTTAAGAATCTTGTTTAATGCGTGACCAATATGGATGTCACCATTTGCATAAGGAGGACCGTCGTGTAATACGAACGATTTCTTACCTTTTTTTGCTTTACGGATTTCACCGTAAAGATCTTCATCATACCAACGCTTCAGCATTTCTGGCTCACGATTAGCCAGGTTACCACGCATTGGGAATCCTGTTTCTGGCAGGTTCAAGGTATCTTTATAGTCACTCATTGATTCTTAATTCCGTTACTTGGGCGAAATGAAATGTTATCTGTTTTCAGACAGCCACACCCGTGCTGCCTGAGAATCTAATTCTATTTGTTGTTTTAATGCGTCAAATGACTCAAATTTATGCTCATCACGCAACTTACAAAGTAACTCCACATCCAATTGCTGGCCATATAAATTGCCTTTGTAATCGAAGAAGTGAACTTCCAGCTGTTGACGAACACCATTTATCGTTGGACGGTTGCCTATATTGGCGACACCACCTAATTGTTTACCACTACTGTCTTTGGCTTGAACAACATAAACGCCAGACACAGGGGAAACACAACGTTTTAATGGGATATTCGCAGTGGGAAAACCTATCGTTCTCCCTAATTTTCGACCATGTGAAACACGGCCTGTAATACTATAATTTCGCCCTAACATCGTGGCGACATCTTTTAATCGGTCTTCCGCAAGTGCATTACGAATAGCGGTACTGCTGACTCGTTGTTGTTGCAGACAAAAGCTTTGTGTATTCACTACTTCAAAGCCGTATTTTTTACCTGCTTTTTGTAGCATTTCAAAGTTACCTTGGCGATGTTGTCCAAAACAAAAATCATCACCAACAACCAGAAACTTAACACCCAATAGCTTAACCAACAAGTGCTCAACGAATTCATCTGCCGTTTGCTGTGCAAATTTATGATTAAAATTAATACAAAGCAATCGCTCTATATTCAATTTATCAAGCTGAACAAACTTATCTCGTAAACGAGTCAATCGAGCAGGTGCTTTCTCTTTAGCAAAAAATTCCATTGGTTGTGGATCAAATGTCATCACAACAGAAGGTAAACCTAATTGCTTAGCTTTAGCCTTAACTTGTTGTAATACTTGTTGATGTCCTAAATGAACACCATCAAAATTACCAATAGTCATTACGCAACCGTTATGGTCAGGCGTAATATTATGAATGCCTCGGATTAATTCCATTATCTCAATATCAAGTTATTTGATTAAAAAAACTGACGAATTATATACTAATGTGTCCAACCAAACCACTGAACAACGTAATTCTTACTTTAGACCGAGACTCGTAAATGACGAAGGCGTAAACCGAAGAGTACCGCGGTTATCAAATAACTCAATGCACCTAGGCCGATGAAGCCAATCAGCATGATCATTCGCTTCATTAGATCCCATTCTAGCCATACGCTAATTGATGGCATAAACCAAACTAATACAGTGACCATTACGCCGCCAGAAACGATTAACTTGCCAATATAAACCAGCGTCTCCTTTGATACCTTATACACATTGGCTAAGTGAAGGCCACGGTAAAGTAACGCCATATTGACCAAAGCAGATAGCGCGGTCGCCATTGCTAGCCCGACATAACCATAGAAATACGCAAAAATAGCATTAAAAAACATGTTGGTGATCATCGCGATAATACCGTAACGAACCGGGGTTTTAGTATCTTGTCGAGCGTAATAACCTGGAGCTAATACCTTGATTAACATAAAGTTAAGCAAACCAGATGCGTATGCAAGTAAAGAAAGAGAAGCTTGATTTACATCGTGTGGAGAAAACTCACCACGCATGAATAGCACCATCAACATTGGTTTTGCTAATACCATCAAACCAAGCATTGCGGGGATCCCAAGCAAGATCACCATTCTCACCCCCCAATCCATTGTTTGTGAAAATCCAGTTCCTTTTGCATCGACATGTTGACGTGAAAGCGCAGGTAAAATTACGGTCGCAATGGCAATCCCAAATAAACCAAGTGGGAACTCCAACAAACGATCAGAATAGTAGAGCCAACTGATCGAGCCGGTGGCTAGGAAACTTGCAATAAAAGTATCAAACAATAGGTTAATCTGACTTACAGAGACACCAAATAGTGCAGGGATCATTAATGTTCTGATTTTTGTCACTCCGGGATCATTCCAACCCCACTTAGGGCGAACGAGCATTTTCGCTTTATAAAGAAATGGCAGTTGAAATAAAAATTGAATTAAACCACCAAGGAACACACCAATCGCTAAGCCGATCTCTGGTTGTTCTAAATTCGGTGAAACAAAATACGCACAAGCAATAATGGCAATATTTAAAAAAACAGGTGTAAAAGAAGAAACAGCAAACTTACCTAATGTATTTAAAATGGCACCTGAGAGCGCAACAAAGGTGATAAACCATAAATAAGGGAAGGTAATTTTTAATAAAAAGCTAGCAAGCTCGAATTTAGGTGCATTAGGACCATCATTAAGCCAGTCCATAAACCAACCGGCTCCAAACAGCGCAGTCACAACCCCCGAACCAATAATGCCAAAGAAAGTCACTATAGTAACTAGCACCCCGAGCGTGCCTGATGCTTTAGCTATTAATTCTCGGGTTTTATTATCATCTCCGCTGGCATGATATTCAGTCAGTACAGGCACAAAGGCTTGCGAAAAAGCCCCTTCTGCAAATAAGCGACGTAAAAAATTGGGAATTTTATTCGCAAAGAAAAAAACATCCGCAGATGCCCCCGCGCCCATTAAATTTGCTACTACTACATCACGGACTAAACCGAGTACTCGAGACACTAAAGTCATGATGCTGACGATTAAGCCAGAACGTAAAAGTCGTTTACTCACAAAAAAACCTCACAAAGATGGTAATGATGACCATAAATAGCTTACTAACTGGAAAAAATGCTGTTAGAATGCACGCCATCTTAACCGTGTTTTGCCATTCTCATCAAACTTTTGTTTGAGACAGCTTGGTTTTTACACAAATCATTTGACATTTGGGTTCAATGGGTGCATATTTCCCGACCTT
Organism: Aliivibrio sp. S3MY1; assembly: GCF_028765575.1. Classification (GTDB taxonomy): domain Bacteria; phylum Pseudomonadota; class Gammaproteobacteria; order Enterobacterales; family Vibrionaceae; genus Aliivibrio. The sequence continues at coordinate 68,665 of NZ_JARACO010000010.1, forward strand.
AAATTGTCACCGAACTACGTTTTTGGGAGTTAGACCCTTGGCAAATAGTAAATCTGCTAAGAAGCGCGCAACTCAAGCTGAAAGACGTCGCCAGCACAACGCTAGCCGTCGTTCAATGATGCGCACTTACATGAAAAAAACTATCGCAGCTATTGAAGCTGGTGATAAAGAAGCTGCAACTGCTGCATTAGCAACAGCTGTTCCTCTTCTAGACCGCATGGCGACTAAAGGCCTTATTCATAAGAATAAAGCTGCACGTCATAAAGCGCGTTTCACTGCTGCAATCAAAGCTCTTTAATAGAAATTTGATTCTCAGTTAGAAATAAGAAAAAACCGACTTAGGTCGGTTTTTTTATGTCTGAAATTTGATAAAAGAGAAGTATTAACCTCTCTATCTTTTATCTTTTATCTTTTATCTTTTATCTTTTAATTCTTTGGGCAATAAAGATCATGCAATAATTGAATCACTGATTTTACTTCTTCACTATTAAGAGAGTAAAAAACAGTTTGAGACTCTTTTCTCGTCGACACTAATTCATCTTTACGTAACCAACCTAGATGTTGTGATAGTGCTGATTGGCTCAATTCTAATTTTTCAGCAATTTGACCTACCGATAATTCCCCTTCAAGTAACAAACATAGAACAAATAAACGACGCTCATTCGCCATCGCTTTTAGTAATGCTACCGCTTGAGGTGCATTTTCTTCCATCATTTGTAAGTTCATAACTTTAGACCTCTAATTTAGCTCTATCTAATTTAGCTTAATCAGCTTTATTATTGCAAATGAAAATCAAATAAATGTGAGAAATCAGCGCTACAGATACTCTTTACTGCCGGGTGTTGGATCATCCTCTCTGCAAAAATAACGTAATACTCTTCTTTTAAGTCGCTTACATCCGCAATTCTATGCAATGAAAGATCAGAATCCGCTTCTTTGATATATACAGTTGGAGCTAAAAATACCGCATTATTTTCACGAGCAAACGCCTTCATTAGCGCAACATCATCAAACTCTCCCAGTATATTTGGTTTAATGCCTTGCTGATCACACCATTGAATCACTTTTCTGCCCATTGAGGTTCGACTACCAGGGATCAATAATTTCTTTTGTTCTAATACTTCAGGAAAACTAAAACCTGTCATCTCTTTAGAACAAAAAAAACTCATATTACACTCCCCCAACTTCTTACTAAACAAGCCTGAGTTTTGGCTTGAATCAACAGGGCAATCAGACAAGATCATATCTAATTTATGCTGAGATAATTGTTCGAGTAACAATTCGTGAGTGGATTCAAAACAACGAAGGTGGATAGAGGCATCTTCAGGTACTGTAGTTGAAAGAACTTTACTAACTAAGCGCTTGGATAAGGAATCAGCAACCCCAACATCAAATAGCACATTAGATTGCTGACTGTAGTTAACGATATCCAGCATTTCATAACTTAGACCAAACATACGATCAGCATACTTATAAATTAACTGTCCTAGCTCGGTCGGCTCTACGTTACGTCCATTACGCTTTGTTAACTTTCCATCAACTCGCTCTTCTAGTGCTTTAATTTGGCCTGTCACCGTTTGAGGTGTAAGAAATAGAGCTTCTGCTGCTTTCGTTACTGACCCTTGTTTGCATACCATCCAAAAATAGTACAAATGGTTATAGTTTAAATGAGACATCTTGAATCCTATGATTTATAAATCAATACACTTATCTATTACAGTAAGAACTGAAGATACGTTATTTATTACATCAATAGCAAATAGTTCGTAAAAACCTTTTATTTCCTGTTAATACCTCGACTTTTCCGCATCCAGATTCTTAAAAGTGTCATTAATCCGCAATATAGAACAAAATCGTTTCAAAAAAATTTTTATATTCCTTTTTAAAATAACCAATAAAAAACATTTAAATTCAATTACTTAATCGACAACTTATTGTCAAAAAATGAACAATAAATAAATATGACGCATTTATTACAGTTTTTACCTCCACTGTAATATTTCTGAAATATTCGTTATCTACTATCGCTGCAGATTAAATAAACCGACAACATATTATTTCGGTACGGAGCTTTACTATGAATACCCAATCAATTTCTGCAGCAACAATGAGTAATACCTCGCGCATGCTGCGTTGGGCAAACTTAGCATTTATGCTTTACCTTCTTCTTTTAGCGGTTGCAATGGTTGGCACAGGCTTTAAATGGTCTGTTGGTGAAGAAGCAAAAGTTCTTTTTGAATTTGCAGCTCACCCTATTGCAGGCTTAATGATCGGCTTAGTAGCAACGGCGTTAATCCAATCATCTTCTACGGTAACATCTATTATTGTTGGATTAGTGGCTGGTGGTTTACCTATTGAAACTGCAATTCCTATGATAATGGGTGCAAACATTGGTACAACGGTTACGAATACCCTAGTAAGTCTTGGACACGCTCGTTGTAAAAATGAATTTAGACGTGCATTTGCTTGTGCTACGGTTCACGATTTTTTCAACCTACTAGCGGTAACGATTTTCTTACCATTAGAAATGATGTTTGGCATTTTCCAAAAATTATCAGCATGGTTAGTCTCTCCATTTTTAAGTGCGGGTGACATGAACATGAAAGGCTTTGATTTTATCAAACCAATTACGAAACCTGTGATCAGCGCGATCCAAGAGCCTCTATCTAGCTTTGGAAGCATGACTGGTGGTCTACTAATGATTGCACTTGGTATTACCGTTCTTATTATTTCTATTACTCTTATGGGTAAATTAATGAAGAGCTTAATGGTTGGCCGTGCAAAAGAACTGCTTAAGAGCGCAATTGGCCGTGGCCCTCTACATGGTATCGCATCAGGTACAGTGGTAACGGTTCTCGTTCAATCATCATCGACAACAACAAGTTTAATGGTTCCACTTGTCGGCACTGGTGTACTTAAGGTTCGCGATGTTTACCCATTCACTCTTGGTGCTAACATTGGTACTTGTGTGACAGCTCTACTAGCAGCAACGGCAGCATCAGGTGAGTATGCGGTTCTTGCTCTGCAAATTGCACTGGTTCACCTATGTTTCAACGTCATTGCAACGCTAGTTATCTTCGGTACGCCATTCTTACGTGAGCTACCAATTAAAGGGGCTGAGTGGATTGCAGAAATGGCTAACCGTAACAAGGCGGTTGTTGCTGGATATTTAAGTTTTGTATTCATCATTCTACCAGGTAGCGTATTAGCTCTAACGGTTTAAGAGTGATAAACAGATAAAGGAAAGCCCCGAAGTAAATGCTTCGGGGCTTTTTTATGTCTTATACCAACGTAATTAAGTGGATATTAGAACTGGAATTGGTATTACACAGAAAAAGGGTATTTAATCGCTTCGTGGCTTTCATAACCAATCACTTCAAAATCATCCATGGTTACCCAAGTTTCTAAATCTTCTAATGATTTAATCTTAGGGTTTATCTTAAAGATTGGGGCTTTCAATGGCTCACGCTTTAACTGAACTTCTTTCATCAATTCAAGTTGATCTTCATAAATATGACCATTAACGATCTTATGATAGGCCTTACCTGCTTTATGCCCTGTAATTTGAGCCACAATCGCCAACAGAAAATAGACCTGAACCATATTAAAATTAAGGCCTAGCGGAACATCACACGAGCGTTGAGTACTATTTAAGAACAAAGTATCCCCTAATAGCGAAAAATGATGTGAGTACATGCACGGACGTAAACACCCCATATCAAACTCACCAGGGTTATAAAAATTTAAAATTTCACCACGGTCATCAATACCCGCATTTAAGTCATCAATGATCTTTTTCAGTTGGTCGACAAACTCACCGTTTGGTTTTGCCCACGAACGACCTTGAACTCCATATACTCGCCCCATGTCATCATCGCCTTTACGATGGGGGTTATTAAGCCACGCATCATTTAAGTTCGCATTTGCATCCCAAGTTTTAGTACCTATTTTGCGGAAATCTTCTGCGTTGTCATAACCGCGAATATAACCAATCATTTCAGCAACGGCTGATTTCCAAAAGCTCTTACGTGTCGTTACTAATGGAAATTCACCATTGGCAACATCATAGGTTAAATCGGCATTAATCACCGTCAAACAGCGCTTTCCTGTACGTTCGTTTTCAATCCAGTGACCTTCATCAACGATGCGTTGGCATAAATTTAAATACTGCTTCACGGGCATGCTCTCTAAAATTGGCTTAAAAAAATGGCCTCAAACGAAGAGGCCATTACTATTAATCGTTATTATCGCTATTCTAGCTTATTTTGCTTTCTGTTTTGAGCTATTTTCTTTTGCAGACTTTTTCTGTAAGTCTGTCGCAAAAACATTACGTTTGAATGCCCAAACCATCATCAACAGACCACCAATAACCATAGGTAGCGATAAGATTTGCCCCATTGAGATCCAATCACCAAATAAGCCTAATTGCGCATCCGGTTGACGAACATATTCAACTAAGAAACGGAATGTACCGTAACCAAATAGGAATAAACCTGATACTGCACCTAGTGGGCGAGGTTTACGAATAAACCAATTTAGAATTAAGAATAAAACGACACCTTCAAGCGCAAATTCATACAGCTGCGATGGATGACGAGGGAAAGGCCCACCTGTTGGGAATACCATTGCCCACGGCACGTCAGTAACACGGCCCCATAGTTCACCATTCATGAAGTTACCAAGACGACCAGCGCCTAAGCCAAACGGGACTAATGGTGCGACAAAGTCAGCAATAGTAAAGAAACTGCGATTATTCTTATAGCCGTACCAAAGCATTGCGGTGATCACACCAAGTAATCCACCATGGAAAGACATTCCGCCTGTCCATACTTCAAATAAATACAGTGGGTTATCTAAGAAATAACCGAAGTTATAAAACAATACATAACCAACTCGGCCACCTATCACTACCCCTAAAAAGCCAGCAAACAGAAGATCACTAACTTGATCTCTAGTCCAGCCACTGTTCGGCTTATCTGCGCGTTTATTTGCAAGCCATAAGGCAAACATAAAACCAAATAGATACATTAATCCATACCAACGTACTGCTAATGGACCAATTTCAAATAATATCGGATCGATATGTGGGAAGTTTAAATACCCCTGACTCATGACTACTCTCTTATCCTAAGAACATTTTACTGCCAATAAATACTAGAAATACGGCAAAGATTTTTTTCAATGTTTGTGTTGGTAAATGCGAGGCTAACTTAGCGCCTATTCTAGTGGTTAAAATAGAAGTGACACTTATGCCACATAACGCCGGTAAATAAACATAACCGAAACTCATCGCTGGCAAACTTTCTACATTCACGCCATGTATGATAAACCCTATCATGCCTGCTATCGCGATTAATGTGCCACATAATGAGGAACTGCCAATGGCCTTTCTCATTTCAATACCATGAAAACTTAAATAAGGTACCGTAAGTGAACCACCACCAATACCCGCTAAACTGGATACAACACCTATAGCCCCACCAGAGGCCGCTGCTTTAAGGGGCGATGGCATTGTTCTTGTTACTGTAAATTTAAGAGCTAATAACATCTGTAGAGCCAATAAAAGCACGATAATACCAAAGACTTTAGGTAAATATTGGGTCGGTATTAATTCAGTAAGATAACTACCAATAAATCCACCAATGACAACACCTGGTGCTAAACTTTTAATTAACCCCACTTCGACATTACCTAAGCGTAAATGGTTCAATGCCGATGAGCTTGAGGTAAATATAATGGTTGCGAGTGATGTACCAAGTGCCATTTGCATTGCTATACTCGCATCAATACCCGCTTGTGGAAGTAACCACAGCAATGCAGGTACAACAAGTAAACCACCACCAATCCCTAGTAGACCAGCCATAACACCAACAACACTACCTAATGCAAGATATAGTGCAAAAATAGACCAAAAATCCACTGACATTTATTTACCTGCTCGAATAAATCCGGAGAGTTCTTTCGCTTCAAAAAACGTCATCATATCAGCTAAAATTTGCTCTGCATCATCATGGTGTAAAAGTTTTTCTATTGTCGCTTCCATTTCAGTCAGTGTGACTTGCCTAATAATGTACTTAACTTTTGCAACGTTAGAGGTGTTCATGCTTAAACTGTGATAACCAAGCCCCATTAATAATAAACAACCAATAGGATCACCTGCCAATTCACCGCAAACACTGACAGGTAAATTATGCTGATTTGCCGTATCGATAATCTGTTTTAATGCTAACAATACCGCAGGATGGTAAGACTCATAAACATGAGATACTCGTGAGTTATTCCTATCGACGGCTAATAAATACTGAGTTAAATCGTTCGTCCCTACCGAAATGAAATCAACTAACCCTGCGACTCTTGGTAAGAGATAAAGCATCGAAGGCACTTCTACCATCATACCAATGCGCGGTTTTACAAAGTGTGTTTCAGCCTCACTCAGCACTTCTTCATAAGCTTGATTGATAAAAGCTCTTGCTTGCTTTAATTCTGGGATCCCTGAAATCATAGGTAACATAATAGACAAATTTTCATTGCCAATATTGGCTCTTACCATCGCTTTTAATTGCAATAAAAAGATATCAGGGTGGTCTAAAGTAAATCGAATACCACGCCAACCTAAAAATGGATTATCTTCTTCTATTGGTAAATAAGGTAACGGTTTATCCCCACCAATATCCAATGTTCTCATGATGACTGGTTTTTGAGGATAGGTTTCTAAAATTGCCTTATATTGCAAATATTGCTCTTCTTCAGAAGGAAATCGTTGATGCAATAAAAACGGTATTTCTGTTCGATACAAACCAACGCCATCAACCCCTTGGTTAACCGCAATACTTGAATCGGCACTTAATCCGGCATTAAGATGGATCTTCATTAGATGACCATCTAACGTTAATGTTGGCTTATCAAGATCTTGTGTAATCAATTCAGAGAGTGCGATCTCTTCATTCTGTAGTTCTATATATTCTTGAGTTAAAGCATCTGTTGGCTTGATATAAAGCAAACCACTGTAACCATCAACAATGGCTAATGACTTATGGTAATGAGCAGGGTTAAACTCGACTCCCATAATCGCCGGAATACCTAATGCTCTTGAGAGTATTGCCGCGTGAGAGTTCGCAGCCCCCTCTAGAGAAATAACGCCTTTGAGTTTATTTTTTGGAATACTTGCCAACATTGATGCGGTGAGTTGAGCCGTCACCAAAATGACCGGATGCGAAAGGTCAATATCAAGATTATCTTCATAGTTCAGAAAATAAAGTAACCTCTGCCCTAACTCCCTGACATCATTCGCTCTCTCACTCAAATAAGAGTCACTCATTCTCTCAAAGCGTCCAGCATAAGACTCAATGACTTGGCGTAGTGCCCATTCAGCAGAATCACCTTTATCGATCTGTTTTTTCAGATCAGCTTTCAGCATTGGATCATTCAACAAGTGAGTAAACAGATCAAAGATGGCAAGTGTTTCTGTATTCAACTCTTGTTCAAAACGTTTTTTCGATCGTCTAAAGTCTTTTAAGGCTTGTTCAATTGCAGTGCCTAAGCGATCTTTTTCTGCCTCAGAATCAAGGCATGAGCTTGGTAAAATAGCTTCAATTTTAGGTTGCGCGTCATCAAACCATAGCGGTGCAATCCCAACCCCATTAGAGGCTGAAATACCGTTAAATTGCTTCTGCTCTGTTGAAGACGTTTGTAAGTGAGTCGACCAACTTTCATGGGCTTTGGCGTGCGCTAATACCACGGCAAGCTGAGCTGATAGTGTAACTAAAAAGGATTCTTCAACTTCTGTAAATTGGCGTTTTTCTTTTTGCTGAACAACCAATACCCCTAAATTTTGACGACGATATATAATCGGAGTCGCCAAAAAAGAGTTAAATTTGTATTCAGCAATACTTGGAATGTATTTATATGATGGGTGCACCGATGCGTTAGCAAGGTTTAGTGGCTCACAACTGCGAGCAACAAGACCTACTAGTCCTTCATCAATACCTAATGACACGGTATTAGGTTTGGCTTTTAAGCCTTCCGTTGCCATTAGTTCTAACCGCAGATTATCATTGCTCATCAAGTAGACTGAACAACACTCTGTACGCATAGAATTACGAGTGTTTTTAACCAGTAGCGCTAAAGCATCATCTAATGACTCTGCTTTAGCGACGTGATCAACTATATCCCTGAGTTGAGTAAGCATAAGAGGCAATCCTTAAGGTTATAAGGTATCGACCGCTTAACCTTTTTTACCTTTCCTTTTAAATTTTCGTTCCTTAAACGGCATAGCAATTACCGCGAACTCTTTGAGGGCCCGACGATAAACATCACGCTTAAATGAAACCACTTGTCTAACTGGGTACCAATAACTCACCCATCGCCAACCATCAAATTCTGGCGTGCGATCTCTTTGCATATTCACCTTGGATTCGTCACATTCCAAGCGTAGCAAAAACCACTTTTGTTTTTGCCCAATACAGACAGGTTTTGAATCCCATCTAACTAAACGCTTCGGTAATTTATATCGCAACCAATGTCGGCTACTCGCTAAAATACGTACATCATTTTTTGTCAGACCAACTTCTTCATACAACTCTCGGTACATTGCTTGTTCTGGCGTCTCGCCATCATCAATGCCACCTTGGGGAAATTGCCAAGAATGTTGTCCATATCGTTTCGCCCAGAATACTTGACCATGGCTATTACATATCACTATCCCGACATTCGGGCGGAAACCATCGCCATCTATCACTGGATGACCTCATATTAAACTTATATTACCTTTGATTTTTTCACAGATCGTCTCTTTGAGCAAACCGGATCACGCTTTCTTGTCACGTTTTATTAAAATAACCTCTTTTCTTGAATAAGTTTTAATCACAAGGTTAGTTATCAACATAACAATGAGAGCTACCCCACATTTATTCACCTTTTCTGTGCATAACTTTGTGAAGAAGATTAAAACAAATCAAAAAGAGACTTAAAAGTCGATTTAGGCCAAGAATCATCAAAAAAACATATCTTAATAAAAATCATATTAAACATAAAGTTAAGCGCCAAATCCTTACAAGGATCTTCGAAAAAAAATAAGCATGAGTAATAAAAATACAGATCGGTCAAAGATCAAACAACTTAGTGGTTACCCACAATTACCCCCCTAAATATGAGGTAACACACCAAAAGTCAATAACTTATTCATAAATAAAGCACTGTATATCGATCCATAAAAATAAGCTAAGTATAAAAAACAACCATCAATGTGGATAACTTATTTAGATCTTGTTCTGACCACTTAAAAGATTCATTTTATGATAATCTTACCCTCTCGATACCATGAATGAGCCATTATGAAACGACTGCCTCCAACCTCAATTACTGAGCTATTAACACGAGCTGAAGCCATTGCTGGCTATACATTATCAGAGCTTGCAGAGATGGCAGGGGTTCCTGTTCCTGAAAACCTAAAACGAGATAAAGGATGGGTTGGGCAATTATTAGAATTACACCTAGGCGCATCAGCTGGCAGTAAACCTCTACCTGACTTTGTTGATCTTAATATTGAACTTAAAACGATCCCTATTAGCCATAATGGAAAACCCCTCGAGACAACTTTTGTCTCTGTTGCTCCTTTAACTGGGGTGCACAGCTTAAAATGGGAAGAGTCTCATGTACGTCATAAATTAGCCCATGTATTATGGATCCCTGTAGAAGGCGAGCGAGAGATCCCAGTAGGAGATCGACACGTTGGCTATCCTGTTTTATGGCAGCCGTCATCAGAAGAAGAGCGACAGCTTAAACAGGATTGGGAGGAGTTAATGGATCTTATTGTACTGGGGAAAGTAGAGTCTATAACAGCAAAGTACGGTGAAGTCTTACAACTTAGACCTAAAGCCGCAAATAGCCGAGCCCTTACTGAGGCCTATGGAGAGAACGGTCAACCAATTAAAACCTTACCTAGAGGCTTTTATTTAAAAACCCACTTTACTCATTCTATTTTGACATCATTTTTTAAGTAAAAAAGAGGCTTACCTCAAACGAGATAAGCCTCTTTTTACTATCTAACTGGCACTTTTTATTTAACTAATTTCTTGTTAAATATAGTCTCTTATTAACTATAGCTTCTTGGTTCCGAAATTAAATTATGCTTATTCAGCAAACGATACATGGTTGCGCGAGATACACCTAGCTCTTTTGCTGCTGAAGAAACCTGACCATCATGAGACTCTAATACCATCAATAGTGCATCTCGTTCAGAATCCTCACGAATAACACGTAAACTACGTTTTGTATCACTACGTTGAGGAAGATCTAAATGCTCAAGATCAATCGTCATACTATCTGCAAGAAGTACCGCTCGTTTTACTTGATTCACAAGTTCACGAACATTTCCTGGCCATTGATAATGGAGCATAGTCTGTATCGCTTCTTCAGAGAAAGTGCGCGCTTGAGTATTATATTCTTTTGCATAGCGCTGAAGAAAGTGATCCGCTAAGATCGAAATATCAGAACTTCTTTCCTTTAAAGAAGGAACATGAATACGAAGTACATTTAAGCGGTAATACAGCTCTTCTTTAAATTCTCCCTCTTCAATCGCTTTCTCTAAATCAATATGACTTGCGACAATGACACGGACATCAAGATCAATAACACCTTGAGAAGTTTCAATATTACCTTCCTGTAGGAATCGTAATAAATGCTGCTGCTGACTCACTGGTAACTCATTTATATCATTTAAAAATAGGGTCCCACCATTCGCTTGATATAGTTTTAAGTCTTCAAATTCAGAAATAGGTAAACCAAATAACTCCTGCTCTATTTTTGATTCAGATAACGAGCCACAATTTAAAGAAATAAATGGGCCTTTATTACGGCCAGAAGAGTCGTGCACCGCTTTTGCTACTGCATCTTTACCTACGCCACTTTCGCCAGAGACTAAAATAGAAACGTCTGTAGGCGCTACTCGACGGATTTGATCACGCAAGCGCTTCACGATAGGTGATTCGCCTAAAATGCCGAGTTCTGATTTTTTGCCCATATTAGGCCAAACTTTACGCTCTAGTTTAAGCATACCAAGTTGGTGACCAATCGTACTCAATAACTGAGCGTCAGGAATTGGAGCGGTAAAGAAATCAATACAGAAATTCACTATAAACTGGCAAATCGTATCAGAACTCAGTTGAGATTCACGAATAAATGCCATCCAACGAACTTGTTTATTATTATTTACCAATGTCGCTATACCATTAAGGCTAAAATCATCTTGGCTTAAATCAACAATACCAATACATGGCCCAATTTCATCAAACAATACTTGCGCAGCACGAAGGTCATAACAACGATGACAACGCCAGCCAACTTGTTCTAATACTGCTAACCAAGGTTCGTAACTTCCACCAACAACCACTAACGAACCTGGAACAGAATCCATACGAAACTGAGTACCCATAGCCTTACCTCTAAATTCTTTATTTAACCAACTAAACTTTCTTCTAAAGGCAACTATACAGGTTTTAAGACCTCTCACAGTCTCATAAATGAGATGCCTGTCGACTTTTTAACAAAAAAATGACAACAGCACCATAAGCAACAAGCAACAAGTAACATATTAGATAAGAAAATGGTTCATTAGTGATGATTTAAAGGTTAGTTAGTTATAAAAAAAAATAACTATATTCCTTTTTAGTAAATAACAAGAGACTCAATAGAATTGTAAAAGTTAAGTCAATTGATTAAAAAGTGTTATTGAATTCTTATTATTTACTTTTTTATCAGAAATTAGTCAAAAAAAAGAGCAGTTTTAAACACTGCTCTTTCATTAATATACTAATTTTATTCTAAATTATGCTTGAGGGCGCATTGATGGGAATAAAATAACGTCACGAATTGTGTGAGTGTTAGTGAATAGCATCACTAAACGGTCAATACCAATACCTTGACCCGCTGTTGGCGGTAAACCGTGCTCAAGTGCTGTAATATAATCAGCATCATAGAACATTGCTTCATCATCACCAGACTCTTTTGCATTAACTTGTGCTTTAAAACGCTCGTCTTGGTCTTGAGCATCATTCAGCTCAGAGAAACCATTTGCTACTTCACGGCCACCAATAAAGAATTCAAAACGGTCTGTAATGAAATCATTGTTGTCATTACGACGTGCTAATGGTGAGATATCTGCTGGGTATTCTGTAATGAATGTTGGTTGCATTAGTTGAGGTTCAGCAGTTTCGCCAAAGATTTCCTCAAGAAGCTGACCACATGTCCAGAAGCTTTCAACGTCAACATGCACTGATTTCGCGATAGAAACCATTAGGTCACGATCTTGAACGCCTTCATACGTTAGCGCTTGGATCTCTGCGTGATCTGGGTTGTATAGTTTAATCGCGTCTAGCATGCTCATACGTGCGTATTTGCCACCAAAATCAACGGTATACTCACCGTAAGGCATTTTATCACTACCTAATACAGAGATAGCTACTTGAGATAGCATTGCTTCAGTTAGATCCATTAGATCGTTGTAATCAGCGTACGCCATGTAGAATTCCATCATTGTGAATTCTGGGTTATGACGTGGAGATAGACCTTCGTTACGGAAGTTACGGTTAATTTCAAACACACGCTCAAAACCACCAACAACGAGACGTTTTAGGTAAAGCTCAGGGGCGATACGTAGGTACATATCAACATCAAGTGCATTATGGTGTGTTACGAATGGACGTGCAGAAGCGCCACCAGGAATAACATGCATCATTGGTGTTTCTACTTCCATGAAGCCTTTATCAACCATGAAGTTACGAATTGCAGAAACCACTTTAGAGCGGATAATAAATGCAGTACGAGAATCTTCGTTTACGATAAGGTCAACATAACGCTGGCGGTAACGCATTTCTTGATCTGTTAGGCCGTGGAATTTTTCAGGCAATGGACGCAATGCTTTAGTTAGTAATACATACTCTTCCATGTTCACGTAAAGATCGCCTTTACCTGATTTATGTAGTGCGCCTTTAACACCGATGATGTCACCGATATCTAAACCTTGGTATTGTTCTTTAAGCTCTTTTTGCACATCTTTTGCTGCATAAGCTTGGATCTTACCAGACACTTCTTGGATCAATAAGAAAGGACCACGCTTAGCCATGATACGGCCTGCGATAGCAACGATATGGTTTAGTTCTTCTAGCTCTTCTTTGGTCTTTTCACCAAACTCTGCTTGAAGGTCACTCGCAAGGCTGTCACGACGGAAGTCATTCGGGTGGCCATTAGCCTTACATGCTTGACGGATATGGTCTAATTTACCACGACGTTCTGCAATCAGTTTGTTTTCATCTAGTTGTACTTGGTCAGTCATAATGAACCCTTTCTTATAATCCAGATTTTAAGCTGGCTTCGATAAATTTATCTAAATCACCGTCTAATACGGCTTGCGTATTACGATTTTCAATGCCGGTACGCAAATCTTTAATGCGCGAATCATCTAATACGTATGAGCGAATCTGACTGCCCCACCCAATGTCGGATTTAGAATCTTCGTTTACTTGTTTCTCTGCGTTTTGTTTCTGAAGCTCAAGTTCAAACAGTTTTGCTTTCAACTGCTTCATCGCTTGTGCTTTGTTTTTATGCTGAGAACGATCATTTTGACATTGCACAACTGTATTTGTCGGAACGTGAGTAATACGTACCGCAGATTCAGTGGTGTTTACGTGCTGACCACCCGCGCCAGAAGCTCGGTATACATCAATACGTAAATCAGCAGGGTTAATATCCACCTCAATGTTGTCATCTATTTCAGGATAGATAAACGCTGAAGCAAATGAGGTATGTCGACGACCACTTGAGTCAAATGGCGACTTACGAACTAAACGGTGTACACCAGTTTCAGTACGTAACCAACCATAAGCGTATTCACCAGAGATGCGTACAGTTGCCCCTTTTAGGCCTGCAACATCACCGTCAGAAACTTCGATAACTTCCGTTTTAAACCCTTTGGCTTCCGCCCAACGCAAATACATACGCAACATCATTGATGTCCAATCTTGCGCTTCTGTACCGCCAGAGCCTGATTGCAAATCAATATAACAATCAGATGCATCATGTGCGCCTGAGAACATACGACGAAATTCTAATGTCGCTAGTTTAGCTTCTAACTCAGCAAGCTCAGGTTCAATCTCATCAAATGTTTCTTGATCTTGTTCTTCCACAGCTAACTCAAGTAAACCTTCAACGTCTTCGCCGCCAAGATCTAATTGGTCAATGGTTTCAACAATCGCTTCCAGTGTGGCACGTTCTTTGCCTAGCGCTTGTGCACGCTCAGGTTCATTCCATACTTCTGGTTGCTCTAACTCTGCATTGACTTCTTCTAGACGCTCTTTCTTAGCATCATAGTCAAAGGTACCCCCTCAGGATATTTGTGCGTTCAGACACATCCTGGAGACGGTTTTTTATAGGATTAATTTCGAACATGGTGTTTATCATCGCCGAATAAAAAATAACCGAGAGATTTTAACCAAAAGTGTGATAGAAATCGAGGTATTTCAACCTCTGAGGGCAAGAACAATAAGGATTGAGAAAATGGTGTAAATTTAATCACACCAAATTTCTTTTTATTTAACCTCAGCTCGGAATTCGAGCCTTTCTATTTTCATTCAAAAAAAGAACACAATATCTCATGAGGTATTTCTTAACGGCTTGCTTGGTATAAATTAACCTTTTCATTTTATAAAAGGGGCGCTTTACATGGGGTCTATGTATTCAACCATCAATTGTAATGTTTGATTACCACGAAATTCATTGATATCTAAGCGATAAGCCAGCTTCACTTTTTGTACCGAAGCATCAGGCCAACGACGAATATCAACATTAAAGGCGATGGCATCAACCATTTTATTGGTTGGGAAATCTCTATGAATTGGCTCTAACATTAATTTAAGATGTTTTTCACCAACCAAACGCTGATTTAATACTTTAAATTCACCATCAAAAATAGGTTCAGGGAAAGCTTGTCCCCATGGTCCACCCGCACGAATAATTTCAGCGGTGCCTAAGGTAAATTCTTCTGGCGTGAGTTCCCCATCAGATAAAACAACGCCATTAAGAGCCTCTTCCTCTACTGATTCTCGAACCACATCATCAAAAGCTTGACTGAATTTCTTATAATCCACTTCTTTAATGGTTAAGCCTGCTGCCATTGCATGGCCACCAAATTTCAAAATTAATCCTGGATTACGAGTATCAATCAAATCCAATGCATCACGCATATGAAAACCAGAAATAGAGCGGCACGACCCTTTAATAAAGCCATCACCACCATCAGCAAAGGCGATCACAGGACGATGATATTTTTCTTTAATACGCGAAGCGAGAATCCCAATAACACCTTGGTGCCAATCACGTTGAAATAAGACCAAACCAAAGGGTAATTCACTCTGTGCGCCGAATTCTAATCGCTCACAAATGGCCATCGCTTCGTCTTTCATCCCTTGCTCTATCTCTTTACGAGTTTGATTTAAGGCATCCAGCTCTGAAGCCATACGACGCGCTGCATGAATGTTATTCGACATCAGAAGCTCAACACCAAATGACATATCATCCAAACGCCCTGCTGCATTAATTCTCGGCCCAAGCGCAAAGCCAAAATCAGAAGCAACAATTCGAGAAGGAACTTTATTGGCCACTTCGATTAACGCTTGAATACCAGGACGGCATTTTCCAGCACGAATACGCTGAATACCTTGATGCACTAAAATACGGTTATTTTCATCCAACGCCACCAAATCAGCGACAGTACCAAGAGCGACTAAATCCAATAAATCGGCCAGATTAGGGATAGGGATATTTTGGGTTTCAAACCAGCTGTTTTCACGCAAACGCGCACGAATCGCTAACATCAAATAAAACGCGACGCCAACACCTGCTAATGATTTTGATGGGAACGCACATTCCTCAAGGTTAGGGTTAACTATTGAATCGGCAATAGGTAAAGAAGCCCCCGGTAAATGGTGATCAGTCACCACTACTTGCATTCCATACTCTTTGGCTTTTAATACCCCGTCGATGGATGATACGCCATTATCTACTGTCATGATGATTTCAGCCCCCATCGCTTTCGCTTGATCGACAACATCAGGGCTTAATCCGTAACCATCCTCAAAGCGATTTGGCACTAAATAATCGACATTACTGCTGCCCATTAAACGAAATGCCATCACAGACAATGCTGAACTCGTCGCCCCATCGGCATCGAAATCACCCACAACAATAATACGAGTTTGTTTTGCGATAGCCTCAACTAGAATATCAACCGCTTTAGTTATGCCATGCATAGATTGAAATGACAGCAGCGATCTCGCACCACGATCTAACTGAGCATTTGATGTTATACCACGAGCAGCATAAATCCGTTGTAAGATTGAAGGAATTGAACTTGGAAATGCTGGAATTTCAGGAATAAGACGACGTTTCACTTCAATCATGATAATGGCCCAAGGTTAGAGTTATAAAGATAAAAAAATCCCCGCAGCATACTTAATTTAAATAAGTATTGCGGGGATTTAAATTCAATGACGTAAGAATTATTTTTCTAAGTCTTTCAAAAGCTCTTGTGCTGGTTTGTAACCAGGTACTAGATCACCATTAGGCAGTACTATCGCAGGAGTACCATTTACACCCATTTTACGACCTAATAAATATTGTTCTTTAATGATATTCTGACACTGAGCCGTTGCTGGTTTTTCACCATTAATTGCACGGTGTGATTTTGCATCGTCCATCGCTTGTTGTTTGTCATCTGCACACCAAATTTGTGCCATTTGATTAGCAACTGAGCCTTGGTAACCTTGGCGAGGGTAAGCTAAATAACGAACCGTAATTCCAGCATCGTTATAATCTTTCATCTCTTTATGAAGCTTTGTACAGTAGCCACACGTAATATCAGTGAAGACAGTAATCGCATATTTCTCATTTTTTGCAGGGAAAACGATCATGTTGTCACTTTGGCCATCAACCAATTTGGCAAAACGCGCTGCCAATAGGTCTTTCATGTTGCCTTTTTCATCAAACTCAAAAATACGTCCCTGAATAAAATGCTTACCATCAGCAGAAACATAAAAAATACCAAATGGCGTTTCTACTTGTTTAAAACCATCAACTTCAGAGTCGTGAATGGCTTCTACAGGTAAACCCAATGCAGTTAAACGTTGAGTAATCGCTTGCTCTGAATCAGCCTGAGATGCTTCAACAACTGATGGCGATACTGCTTTTTCTTTTGCTTTCTCATCAGAACACGCAGTAAAAGAAATAACACTTAATAGAGCAATACACATCGCGCTAGTACGGCGAATAAATGACATAAAAGTACCTATAAAAAAAGTAAAAATAGAAGGTTTAAATTTTAGAGTTGTAAACCAACAAGAAGTTCCCTTTTCACTATGAACGAGGGTGATGCTCTTGATGGATCTGCTTTAAACGTTCCGTTGCTACGTGAGTATATATTTGTGTTGTCGAAAGATCACTATGTCCTAGCAACATTTGTACGACACGTAGGTCTGCACCATAGTTTAATAGATGTGTCGCAAACGCATGGCGCAAGACGTGTGGCGATAATTTATCCGTATCAATACCGGCAATCACGGCATAATGCTTAATACGATGCCAAAAGGTTTGCCTTGTCATCTGTCTTGCTCTTTTACTTGGAAAAACCACATCTGAACTTTTTTCACCAAGTAATGCTGGACGCCCTTGATCTAAAAAAGTTTGAATCCAATCTACCGCATTTTCACCCATCGGCACTAAACGCTCTTTGTCACCCTTACCAGTAACACGAACCACACCTTGACGAAGGCTCAAGTTTTCCATGGTTAAACTGACTAATTCCGTCACACGTAAACCGGTTGCATAAAGCAGCTCTAACATCGCACGATCTCGAAGCTCTAGTGGATCATCGACATTAGGCGCTTCTAATAAATCATTCACCTGATCCTCACTCAAATCTTTCGGCAATCGTTGTGGTAGCTTAGGGCTCATCAATAACGCTGTGGGATCATCACCACGAACTTTCTCACGATGTAAATACTGAAAGAATCGACGAAGTGCAGACAACATACGTGCTCGTGAAGTCTGTTTATATTCTTTATCGACCAAGTACGCTTGGTATTCATTTAAACCCATTGCTGAAATAGAAGCGCATTTATAATGATTATCTTCTAGCCATTGCAGTAATTTCACCAAATCATTTCGATACGAAGCCAACGTATTCTCTGATAATCCACGCTCCATCCACATGGTATCTAAAAAACGCTCTATTAAAGCCATATCATTGTTCATTGCCATCACCATTTACTGAAAACCAAAAATACTGGTTAGAATTACAGTATTAAACAATTATCACGGCTTTCATTGCAAGTTTAATTTTAAGAATCATTTGCGGTACACTAGGCTTTCGTCCTCATTAATATGGTAGTTAAAATGAAAATTGGTCTGTTTTACGGCTCTTCCACTTGTTATACCGAAATGGCTTCTGAAAAAATCAGATCTATCATGGGTGAAGAACTGGTTGATATCTACAATATTAAAGAGACACCAGTAGCAACAATGAACGATTACGATCTACTATTGCTTGGGATATCAACATGGGACTTTGGTGAAATTCAAGAAGATTGGCTTGCGGTATGGGAAGAGTTAGATGGCCTTTCTCTAGAAGGTAAAACTATTGCTCTATTTGGTCTAGGTGATCAAGAAGGCTATGGCGAATGGTTCTTAGATGCGATGGGGTTGTTGCACGATGAATTAAAAGCAACAAACGCGAAGTTCATTGGCTATTGGAAGAATGAAGGCTATCAGTTTGATGCATCAAAAGCGTTGACTGAAGATGAATCTCACTTTGTTGGTTTGGCGTTAGATGAAGACAGCCAATACGATAAAAGTGATGAGCGTATTGAGCAGTGGTGTGAACAGGTGTTAGTGGAGTATCACGATTCACTTTAAAACTAGAAACGATACGCTTTGCTAACTAGAGCGCTTCGCTTCTATAAAAGAAAAGAGCGAGTAAACTTAAACAGTTACACTCGCTCTTATAGTCTCTAGTCTCTAGTCTCTAGTCTCTAGTCTCTAGTCTCTAGAATTATGCGTTTTCAGTCACTAACTCGTCTTCTTTCTTGCCAACAAAACGTACAGCAATCATCGAAGCAAACGTTGGGATAACCCAAGCCATACCATGATTAAATAATGGTAGCATTGAGAACGCTGACATATCCGCCCCTGCCACTTTCGCGGCATCTAGAACTGCAAAACACGTCGCTACTAAAATCACAACACGATATGCAAGACGAGGGTTTGGCATCATCTTACGAACAAATGCTAATGCAACCAATGCAATGGCTACTGGGTAAAGTAAGAATAGTACTGGTACAGATAAAGCAATTAACTGTGTTAGACCAATGTTAGCAACAACCGCACAAGCTGCGCCCACAACCATCACCCATGTTTTATATGTTACTTTGCTAATTGAGCTAAAGTAATCTGCACACGCAGAGATAAGGCCAATTGCTGTAGTTAAACATGCAATTAATACGATAACTGATAATACAATTTGGCCTGAAGAACCAAACAATGCATGAGTATAAGCCGTTAGAATCGCACCACCGTTGGTCGCACCTGGCGCAACAGAGCTTGAAGTTGCCCCTAAATAGAATAGAGAAACATAAACAAATGCTAGTCCTAATGCAGCAATACAACCTGCAGCAGTTAAGTACTTCGTTGTCGCTTTGTGTTCAGTAATGCCTTTCTTTTTCAATGCATCAATAATTAAAATACCAAACATTAATGCACCAAACGTATCCATGGTGTTATAACCTTCAAAAAAACCTGTTGTTAATGGTTGCTCAATATAGTTCCCCATTGCAGCAACAATATCGCCTTGTGGATTAACAAATACCGCAATTGCTAAAATGATTAAACCAATGAATAGCGCTGGTGTTAAAAACTTACCAATCGTATCGATAAGCTTACCTTGAGACCATGCAAAAAACATTGCGACTAAGAAGAAGGCAATTGAGAATAAAGTTAGTGATAACTGTCCAGCTTCTGCTGACATAAATGGTTTTGCAGCCATTTCATAAGCAACTAAGCCTGTACGTGGTGCAGCAAATGCAGGGCCAATAATTACAAACATTAAGATCGCCATAATCATCGCGACTTTGGGTGGTAAATCTCGAGTAAGCTGCTGCCAAGAACCGCCAGCAATACCAATAGCTATAATAGTTAATAGTGGTAAACCTACCGCTGTAATTAGAAAGCCCCCCATCGCACTATATACGTGCTCACCAGCCATTTGACCTGCAATTGGTGGAAAAATGATATTACCAGCGCCTAAAAAGAAGGCAAAAAGCATAAAGCCTACGGCTATGATATCAGTAAGTTTTAATGACTGTTTCATAAGAAACCCTTGTATAATGTTGTGTGTATTAAATGTTGTGTTTTATATCTTTTTTGATATTTATGTCAGAATAATGAACAAATTATCGATAATTCGCAATAGCTTAGACAAAAACACCACAATCAAGTTGTCACAGGCTTTAAAAGCAGTGTAATCCTCTGTTAATTTCTTTTATAAAAGAGTGATCACTTATCATTAAAAGAATCAACAAAAGATCAAGAATAGAACATCAAGCTAATTAACATTAAATCCACAACATTAACAATTGTTATCATCTAACGAGAAATTATGAATAAGAGCTTCACTTTCAAGCAGTTCCACATCGAGATTGGTGAATGCGGCATGCCAGTAAGTACCGATGGCGTTTTATTAGGTGCATGGGCTAATATTGCAAATAGCGTATCTATAATCGATATTGGTAGTGGTACTGGCCTACTTAGCTTAATGTGCGCTCAAAGAGAGGCTCTAAGTCATATTGATGCCGTTGAATTAATGCCTGCTGCCGCTACAATCGCACAAGCAAACATAGACCGCAGCCCATGGCATGACCGAATTAAATTGTTTCATCAGGATATTCTTTCGTACCTTCCTGAAAAAAAATACGACGCGATCATCTGTAATCCGCCGTATTTCAATAATGGAGAGCAGTCCAAAAAAGGAGAGCGTTCTTTTGCTCGTCACACAGACTCCTTATCGTTTGCTGATCTCTTATCGCAAAGTAAAAAATTACTCTCGCCAAAAGGAAGAGCTAATTTCATTCTTCCACTCTTTGAAGGCACTAAATTTATTGAGATCGCTAAAAATGACGGTTTTAACTTAACTAAACTGACAAATGTGAAAACAACAGAAAAAAAAGAAGTTTCTCGTTTATTGATTGAGCTTTCTCTTTTTCCTTATAACTTTCAAGAGAATACATTAATAATTCATAATAAAAATGGTTATAGTGATGCCTTTATTGAGTTAACAAGAGGCTTTTATCTCAATATGGATTAAAAGATCGGTGATCCATCTCTAATAAATCATTATAATGTCTGGCTAACATCATATTTATACTCTTTAGACCTGAACGGAGAATCTACAGTGATCAAAACGTTTGCTGATCTCGATCTATCCCCTAACCTACTGCGCGCTCTTGAGGAGATTGGTTATCAACGTCCAACTCAAGTTCAGGCTATGGCTATCCCTGAAGCATTAGAAGGTAAAGATATCCTTGCTTCTGCTCCAACTGGTACTGGTAAATCTGCGGCTTTCTTATTGCCAGCACTACAGCATCTTGATGACTTCCCTCGTCGTGATCCTGGTCCAGCGCGCGTATTAATCCTAACTCCAACTCGTGAGCTTGCTATTCAAGTAGCAGATGAAGCTCGTGAGCTAGCAAAATATACTCACCACAAAGTGTTCACAATTACTGGTGGTATTAGTTATCAAGAACACGCAGATATTCTTGCAAGAACTCAAGATATTGTTGTCGCAACTCCTGGGCGCTTAATGGAGTACATCGAAGCTGAACGCTTTGACTGCCGCGCTATTGAAACACTGATCCTAGATGAAGCTGACCGCATGTTAGACATGGGCTTTGGTCCTGTCGTTGACCGTCTTTCAAAAGAGTGTCGCTGGCGTAAGCAAACCTTCTTGTTCTCTGCAACATTAGAAGGTCGTGGCGTTGATGGTTTTACTGCTGATCTATTAAACGAGCCAGCAAAAATCATTGCAGATCCCTCTCGTCGTGAACGTAAAAAAATCACTCAGTGGTATCACCGTGCAGATAGCTTGCCACATAAAATAGAACTACTGAAAAGTATTCTAACGAACCAAACTGAGCGCGCTATCGTGTTTGTAAAAACTCGTGAACGTCTTGCTGAACTTCGTGGTCACTTAGAAACCGCTAAGATCTCATGTGCTTGGTTACAAGGTGAAATGCCTCAAGAGAGCCGAAATAACGCGATTACTCGTTTCCGTGATGGCAAAGTTGACGTTTTGATTGCTACCGATGTAGCAGCTCGTGGTATTGATTTACCAGATGTTAGTCATGTAATTAACTTTGATATGCCTCGTACCGCTGATGTGTATTTACACCGTATCGGCCGTACTGCTCGCGCAGGTAAAAAAGGTAATGCGGTTTCTTTAATCGAAGCGCATGACCAAAAAATGATGGAACGCGTTGGTCGTTACGTTAAAGAAGAAGATGAAATCATTAAAGAACGCTTTGTTGAAGGATTAAAACCACAACATAAAAAAGCGGTATTTAAGAATAGACAGAAAAAGAACGCGAAGAAAAAAGCGGCTTTAGCGAAGAAACTTGCACCGAAGAAGAAAAAGAAAAAGTAGTTTCTATACGCTTCGCTAGCTAGAAACGATAAAAGCAGTCTGTATTACAGGCTGCTTTTTTATTTTAAAGAGAAAGAGTTCAGATCGCTTCGCTTGAAGAATTCAGACATAAAAAAACCCGCTATCAGCGGGTTTTTTATTAACTCAATTCGAGCGGTCTATAATAAAAATTATAGTACGTCGATTGCGTTAAGGTCTGCAAATGCTTTCTCAAGACGAGTAACCATAGAAGCTTGACCTGAACGTAGCCATACGCGTGGATCGTAGTACTTCTTGTTTGGCGCAGATTCGCCAGTTGGGTTACCGATTTGACCTTGTAGGAAATCGAAGTTTTCAGCAGAGTAAGTACGGATACCATCCCATGTTGCCCACTGTGTATCAGTATCGATGTTCATTTTGATAACACCGTAACCGATAGACTCTTGGATTTCTGCTTCAGAAGAACCAGAACCACCGTGGAATACGAAGTTTAGAGCGTTAGGTGCAATACCAAACTTCTCTGAACAGTATGCTTGAGAGTCACGTAGGATAGTCGGAGTAAGTACAACGTTACCCGCTTGGTAAACACCGTGTACGTTACCGAAAGATGCAGCGATAGTGAAACGTGGACTGATAGCCGTTAGTTTCTCGTATGCGTATGCAACATCTTCAGGAGAAGTGTAAAGCTCAGATGCGTCCATATCAGAGTTATCAACGCCGTCTTCTTCACCACCAGTACAACCTAGTTCGATTTCTAGAGTCATGTTCATCTTAGCCATACGCGCAAGGTATTGGCCAGAGATTTCGATGTTTTCTTCTAGAGACTCTTCAGAAAGGTCGATCATGTGAGAAGAGAATAGAGGCTTACCAGTTTGAGCGAAGAACTCTTCACCTGCGTCTAGTAGACCGTCGATCCATGGAAGAAGTTTCTTAGCAGCGTGGTCAGTGTGAAGAATAACTGGAACACCGTAAGATTCAGCAACAGCGTGTACGTATTTTGCACCAGCTACAGCACCAAGGATTTGTGCACCTTGACCTTCAAGTTTAACGCCTTTACCAGCGAAGAAACCAGCACCGCCGTTAGAGAACTGAACAACAACTGGCGCTTTAACTTTAGAAGCCGCTTCTAGAACACCGTTGATTGAATCTGTGTTAACTACGTTTACAGCAGGAAGAGCAAATTTGTTTTCTTTTGCTACTTCAAATACTTTCTGTACGTCGTCGCCAGAAATAACACCAGGTTTTACAAAATCGAAGATCTTAGACATGGAAATAGTCCTATTTATTCTATCGTTTTAAAATTAAAAAACTTACGTTCAAATTTTTGCAAACGTTTGCTCACAACTCTCGCCATTGTATCAATAAACAGGGTCATCAACAAACGTAAAAAGCGGGAATGATTAGATTCCCGCTTTTAAATAATTATGCTTTAGCACGCTCTTCAAGCATTGCTACTGCAGGAAGTACTTTACCTTCAACGAACTCAAGGAATGCACCGCCACCTGTAGAAATGTAAGAAACGTCAGCTTTAATACCGAACTTATCGATAGCTGCTAGCGTATCACCACCACCAGCTACAGAGAAACCTTCAGAATCAGCGATTGCTTTAGAAATACCTGCCGTACCTGCTTCAAAGTTTTTGAATTCAAATACGCCAACTGGGCCATTCCAAAGAATTGTTTTTGCGTTGCTGATAATTTCAGCAAGAGCAGCCGTTGAATCTGGACCAAGGTCGAAGATCATGTCGTCGTCTTGTACTTCAGAAACGTGCTTGATTTCAGCTTCAGCGTTTTCATCAAATGCTTTTGCACATGCAACGTCAGTAGCTACTGGGATTGCACACTCTTTCATTAGTTTTTGAGCCGTTTCAACTAGGTCAGCTTCGTACAAAGACTTACCTACGTTGTGGCCTTCAGCAGCGATGAATGTGTTCGCGATACCACCACCAACAACAAGTTGGTCAGCGATTTTAGATAGAGACTCAAGAACAGTCAGCTTAGTCGATACTTTAGAGCCACCAACGATAGCAACTAATGGACGAGCTGGGTTATCCATTGCTTTACCAAGTGCTTCAAGTTCAGCAGCTAGAAGAGGACCAGCACACGCTACAGGAGCGTTCATGCCAACACCGTGAGTTGACGCTTGAGCACGGTGAGCAGTACCAAATGCATCCATCACGAAGATGTCACATAATGCTGCGTATTTTTTAGAAAGTTCTTCTTCGTTTTTCTTCTCGCCTTTGTTAAAGCGAACGTTTTCAAGAACAACTAGCTCACCAGCGTTTAATTCAAGACCATCTAGGTAATCTTTCGCTAGTTTAACGTCACAATCTAGTGCGTCATTTAAGTAGTTAACTACAGGAGCTAGAGAGAACTCTTCGTTGTATTCGCCTTCCGTTGGACGACCTAGGTGAGAAGTAACCATTACTTTAGCACCAGCTTCCAAGCAAAGCTTGATAGTTGGTAGAGATGCAAGAATACGAGCATCAGAAGTTACTTTACCATCTTTAACTGGTACGTTTAGGTCAGCACGGATAAATACGCGTTTACCTGCAAGTTCCAGGTCAGTCATCTTGATTACAGACATGTTTTGTCCTCTCAATTAAATAATAAAAAGTTTTCAAGTTCGGCATCATTGCCAAACCGATTAAATTCTTACTGCATTATTCAGTAAATAGGGATGGAGTTCACTTTTTTCAAGGTGAAAATTAATCTTTTTTCTCTTTCCATCTCAAATATCTTGAATGACGCTTTTATTTTCTCATTACTAATGCGGTATCTAACATTCGATTTGCGAATCCCCATTCGTTATCACACCAGACTAGCATTTTAACTAAGTGCCCATTACTCACTCTTGTTTGTGAACCATCGACAATCGCACTGTGGGGATCATGATTAAAATCGATAGAAACAAGCGGCGCTTCAGTATAATCAACAATGTTATGTAATGTACACCGAGATGCGTTAACAATGGTTTGATTTATGTCATTAACTTTCACATTTGTATTAATTGTTACACTTAAATCCATCGCTGTGACGTTTACTGTCGGAACTCGCACGGAAATCGCTTCAAATTTGTTGGAAAATTTCGGGAAAATTCGTTCAATACCTTTATGCAATTTAGTATCGACAGGAATAATAGATTGGCTTGCTGCGCGGGTTCGGCGCAAATCAGGGTGATAAGCATCAATAACTTGTTGGTCATTCATGGATGAGTGAATGGTTGTAATCGTTCCAGAATCAATCCCAAACGCATCATCAATGGCTTTAATAATAGGAATAATACAATTGGTAGTACAAGAACCATTAGAAACAATTCGATGCTCAGGCAGTAGCGTATCGTGGTTAACACCATAAATAATCGTATTATCTAAATCCGAACCACCAGGATGAGAAAATAGAACCTTTTTAGCGCCCGCTTCAATGTGCTTTTCACCATCCGCTTTAGAGCCATAGACCCCTGAACAGTCCAAGACCAAATCAACACCTAGTGATTGCCACGGCAAAAGAGAAAGATCAGCTTGATGCACGATTCTAATCTTATCTTGAGAGCCATCTGGTAAATCAATATAAAGATATTCTTGATCATGAGTGATGTTATGGGCAAAGCGTCCATGAGTAGAGTCGTACTGAAGAAGGTGTGCCATCCCTTCTGGTTGTGACAATTCATTCACCGCAACAATTTCTATTTGATCACGTTTTCCGCTTTCATATAAAGCACGAAGAACACTGCGACCAATTCGGCCAAATCCATTTATCGCCACTCTTAACATAATTCCATTCACTCAGATTTATTTGCTACCTATTGTACTCTTTTCGCTTTTTTCTTAAAGGATCAAAAAAAAGCGAAGCCACCTTTCGATAACTTCGCTTTTTATTCAGTTACTCACTTTTATTCAGCGAATGACTTTTGATTAAGCTAAAAGCTCTTTTGCTGTGTTTACTACATTTTCAGTAGTGAACCCAAACATTTTGAATAGCTCATCAGCAGGTGCAGACTCACCAAATGTTGTCATACCGATGATCTTGCCACCAAAACCAACGTACTTGTACCAGAAATCAGCAATACCGGCTTCAACAGCGATACGCTTAGTTACTGATGATGGTAAAACCGCTTCACGGTACGCTTCGTCTTGCTTATCAAATGCATCAGTTGATGGCATAGAAACAACACGTACTGATTTACCTTCAGCGGTTAATTGAGCTGCTGCTTCAACCACTAATTCAACTTCAGAACCTGTTGCGATAAGGATAAGCTCAGGTTGGCCTTCACAATCTTTCAGGATGTAACCACCCTTTGCGATATTAGCAACTTGCTCAGCGTTACGATCTTGTTGTGCAAGGTTTTGGCGAGAGAAGATGAGCGCAGAAGGACCATCACGACGTTCAATTGCTAGCTTCCAAGAAACCGCAGATTCAACTTGGTCACATGGACGCCATGTGCTCATGTTTGGTGTTAGACGTAAAGAAGCAATCTGCTCAACTGGTTGGTGAGTAGGACCATCTTCGCCAAGACCTATTGAATCATGCGTGTACACTTGGATGTTTTGAATTTTCATCAGTGCAGCCATGCGCATTGCGTTACGAGCGTACTCCATGAACATTAGGAAAGTTGCGCCGTACGGTACGAAACCACCGTGCAGAGCAATACCGTTCATGATCGCCGTCATACCAAACTCACGCACACCGTAGTGAATGTAGTTACCAGAGAAATCTTCAGCCGTTAGAGACTTAGAACCAGACCACATTGTCAAGTTAGAAGGCGCAAGGTCAGCAGATCCACCCATGAATTCAGGTAACATAGCACCAAACGCTTCTAGTGCATTTTGAGAGGCTTTACGTGAAGCGATGTTTGCAGGGTTCGCTTGAAGATCTGCAATGATTGCCGATGCTTTTTCTTCCCACTCTGCAGGTAAATCGCCATTTACACGACGCTTGTATTCAGCGGCAAGCTCAGGGTATGCCGCTGCATACGCATCAAATTTAGCATTCCAAACTGCTTCTTTTTCAGAACCCGCTTCTTTTGCATCCCACTCAGCAGCAACATCTGTTGGAATTTCGAATGCGCCGAACTCCCAACCTAATGCTTTCTTAGTTGCTGCAATTTCATCTGCACCTAGTGGAGCACCATGACAGTCGTGTGTGCCTTGCTTGTTTGGAGAACCAAAGCCAATCACTGTTTTAGTACAGATCAACGTAGGGCGAGGATCTGCTTTAGCAGCAATAATTGCAGCGTTGATTGCATCAGCATCGTGACCATCAACAGACTGAATTACATGCCAGCCGTACGCTTCAAAACGTTTAGGTGTATCGTCAGAGAACCAACCTTCCACTTCACCATCGATAGAGATACCGTTGTCATCCCAGAAAGCAACCAGCTTACCAAGACCAAGAGTACCAGCTAGAGAACACGCTTCGTGAGAGATACCTTCCATTAAACAACCATCGCCCATGAACACGTAAGTGTTGTGGTCAACGATATCATGGCCTTCACGGTTAAATTGCGCTGCCAATGCTTTCTCAGCCATTGCCATACCAACACCGTTTGTGATGCCTTGACCTAATGGACCAGTCGTTGTTTCGATACCTGGTGCATAACCGTACTCAGGGTGACCTGGCGTTTTAGAATGCAGCTGACGGAAGTTTTTTAAGTCTTCGATAGAAAGGTCGTAACCAGAAAGGTGAAGCAGAGAGTAAATCAGCATTGAACCGTGACCATTTGAAAGAATGAAACGGTCGCGATCTGCCCACTCTGGATTCTGTGGGTTGTGATTTAGGTGGCTACGCCATAATAC
This sequence comes from Aliivibrio sp. S3MY1, assembly GCF_028765575.1. Lineage (GTDB taxonomy): Bacteria > Pseudomonadota > Gammaproteobacteria > Enterobacterales > Vibrionaceae > Aliivibrio. Next base: position 97,176 of record NZ_JARACO010000010.1, read on the forward strand.
TTCAGCGATGTCTGCCATACCCATAGGTGCGCCAGGGTGACCAGAATTTGCTTGTTGAACACCATCCATACTTAAAGCGCGGATTGCATTTGCTAGATGTTTACGTGAAGACATGCCTACTCCTGAGAATTCGAAGGACTATATGTTTATTGAGCTAGTTAACTCTTGACTGGCTAATTCATCGTTATGAATTAACCTAAATTTGCAGGTCCGTATTGTCGCAAAGGCTAATCTGTACTGCAAACGATTACTTATAAAATAAAACGCTTTTTTTCACGATTTTGAAAGAAAACCTTATTTACAGAAGCAAATCCCACGCTCAGACGCAAACGATTGGTTATGTCTTATATTTATTTTCTTCTATGAAATGAGTTGTAATTAGTCAATATTCCTCTACTATAGCCGTCTAGATGGAAAAACACCTACACTGTTATACGTATAGACTTATATAGATTGTGGGTATTTTTAGAACTTATTATTTATAGAAGTGGAGCTCCCTTATGGCTAAGCACCTATTTACCTCTGAGTCAGTATCAGAAGGTCATCCAGATAAAATTGCCGACCAAATTTCAGATGCAGTACTTGATGCGATCTTAGAACAAGATCCAAAAGCTCGTGTTGCTTGTGAAACGTACGTAAAAACTGGCATGGTTATGGTCGGTGGTGAAGTAACGACTTCAGCATGGGTTGATATCGAAGAAATCACTCGTGAAACCGTTCGTGATATCGGTTATGTTCATTCAGATATGGGTTTTGATGCGAACTCTTGTGCCGTATTAAATACGATTGGTAAGCAATCTCCTGACATCAACCAAGGTGTTGATAAAGCTGACCCAAGAGATCAAGGTGCAGGCGACCAAGGTATCATGTTTGGTTACGCAACAAACGAAACACCAATTTTAATGCCAGCTCCAATTACTTACTCTCACCTACTTGTTCAAAAACAAGCAGAAGTACGTAAAAGCGGTAAACTAGACTTTTTACGTCCAGATGCAAAATCTCAAGTAACATTCCAATACGACCAAGGTAAGATTGTTGGTATTGATGCCGTTGTTCTTTCAACACAACACTGTGATTCAGTAACCACTCCTGATCTTCGTGAAGCGGTAATGGAAGAGATCATCAAGCCAGTACTTCCAGCAGAATGGTTAAATAAAGAGACTAAATTCTTTATTAACCCAACTGGTCGTTTTGTTATCGGTGGCCCAATGGGTGACTGTGGCCTAACTGGTCGTAAAATCATCGTTGATACTTACGGCGGCGCAGCTCGTCATGGTGGCGGTGCATTCTCTGGTAAAGATCCATCAAAAGTTGACCGTTCAGCAGCATATGCTGCACGTTACGTAGCGAAAAACATCGTAGCCGCAGGCATGGCTGATCGTTGTGAAATCCAACTTTCATACGCTATCGGTATTGCTGATCCAACATCAATCATGGTTGAAACGTTTGGTACTGAAAAAGTATCTCACGACATCATCATTGAAGCGGTTCGTCAGCACTTCGACCTACGTCCATACGGCCTACAAGAAATGCTTAACCTTCTTCAACCAATCTACAAGAAGACAGCAGCATACGGTCACTTCGGTCGTGAAGAGTTTCCTTGGGAAGCGACAGATAAAGCTGAAATCCTTCGTGATTTCGCAGGTATTAAGTAGTTTATTACTTAAACTGATACGAAAAGGAAGCCTTCGGCTTCCTTTTTTGTTTTTTACCCCCATATACTTTTTATATTTATGATTCGATATCGGCATTCAAAGTAAAGAGATTCAATGACCCCACTTCAGCAAGCCTCCATAGCTAAAGCTCAACAATGTATTCAACAAGCATCAGCCTTTTTTAATCGCCCCTTTTCCCTACCAACGATTAATTTTACTCAGCGTGGGAAAATTGCAGGTACCGCTCGTCTTCAAGGATGGGAAATCAGAATTAACCCCGTATTATTAGAAGAGAATCAACACACTTTTATTAATGAAGTGATCCCTCATGAAATCGCTCATTTGATTACATTTAAATTGTACGGTCGAGTAAAACCACACGGAAAAGAGTGGCAAGGTGTAATGAATCAAGTTTTCAATTTACCAGCAAGAACCACACACAGCTTTAGTGTTGATTCGGTAAAGGGAGAAACCTTTCCTTATCGCTGTAAATGCACAACACACGAACTTACCGTTCGCCGCCATAATCGAGTTCAACGTAAAGAAACCCAATACCTTTGTAAAGCGTGCCAGTCACCATTAAAGCTTTCTAGGCGTCGTTTACAAACAACGGAAAAATAGAAAACGACTCGTTTCTCACTCTAGTAATTAATTTATCTATAATGCGAATTAACAATAAGATATTCTTGCGGCATAAATACATAATCAATGGTCATTATCATGCAGTTAATTCGCTTCGCTATCAGCATCATCGCTGTTATTTTCAGCTTCAATGTACTTTCAGCGCCCCCTTCTTCATTTTCTAAAGCTAAAAAATTAGCCGTGAAAATCTATCTTGATCACCCTACTTCTTTCTATTGTGGTTGTGACATTACATGGAAAGATAAAAAGAAAGGCATTCCTGACTTAGAAAGCTGTGGCTATGAAGTGCGTAAACAAGAAAAACGCGCTAGCCGTATAGAATGGGAACACGTAGTCCCTGCTTGGCAATTTGGTCATCAACGCCAATGTTGGCAAGAGGGGGGACGTAAAAATTGCACCCGAAAAGATAAACAGTTCAAAATGATGGAAGCCGATTTACATAACTTGGTTCCAGCCATTGGCGAAGTGAATGGTGACCGTTCTAATTTTCGTTTTTCACAATGGAATGGCAGTAAAGGGGCTAATTATGGTCAATGTAGCTTTAAAGTCGATTTTAAAGGACGCGTTGCTGAGCCACCAGCACAATCACGAGGTGCGATTGCCCGTACCTATATGTATATGAATAAAGAGTATCGCTTTAACTTAGCTAAAGCACAGCGCCAACTAATGGAAGCATGGGATAAACAATACCCAGTTTCAGCTTGGGAATGTGAACGAGATAAACGTATTGCCAAGATCCAAGGTAATCACAATCAATTCGTCTTCAAAGCGTGTACTAAATAACTCAATAGACTCTAAATAGAGGTTGAAAAAGTACCGTTTAGCCTCCATCCTTAAATATAAGATAGTTAAAGAAAAGTAGACCATGAGAATACCAAGAATTCATCATCCAGATGCCCTTCCATCACAAGGGAAAATTAATTTAAGTGATGATGCAGCCAACCACGTTGGTCGTGTAATGCGAATGAAAGAAGGCGAGTCGGTATTACTGTTTGATGGCAGTGGAGCGGAGTTTCCTGCTGTGATCACATCAGCCTCTAAGAAAAGCGTTGAAGTTGAAATCAGCGAACGTGTTGAGCGTAGCAGTGAATCACCGCTAAATTTACATTTAGGCCAAGTGGTTTCTCGTGGTGATAAAATGGAATTCACCATTCAAAAATCGGTTGAATTAGGCGTTAATGTCATTACTCCTCTAATTTCAGAGCGTTGTGGTGTTAAATTAAATAAAGAACGCTTCGAGAAGAAACTCGACCAATGGCAAAAAATTGCAATTGCAGCGTGTGAACAGTGTGGACGTAATATTGTTCCTGAAATTCGCCCGATCATGTCATTAGAAGAGTGGTGTGCTGAAGAGTATGAAGGACTAAAACTAAACCTTCACCCAAGAGCAAAGTACTCTATCAATACATTGCCAGTACCCGTAACAAATGTACGCTTGTTAATCGGCCCAGAAGGCGGTTTATCGTCTGATGAAATTAACATGACTGAACTATACAAATTTGAAGAAACGTTGCTAGGTCCTCGTGTTCTTAGAACCGAAACCGCAGCACTTACCGCAATTACAGCCCTACAAGTTCGTTTTGGCGATCTTGGTTAACTGGAGAAACACAATGATCAAACTCGGTATCGTAATGGATCCTATCTCATCCATTAACATCAAAAAAGACTCTAGCTTTGCCATGATGCTTGAAGCACAAAAACGTGGCTGGGAAATCCATTACATGGAAATGGCTGACCTACACCTAGATCAAGGTAAAGCAGTTGCAGATACCAAAGTCGTTGAATTAAAAGAAGACCCTACCGGATGGTACGAATTTAAATCAGAGCAAACCATCGACCTTGCTGATCTTGACGCGGTATTAATGCGTAAAGATCCTCCGTTTGATACTGAATACATCTACGCGACTTACATTTTAGAGCGCGCAGAAATTCAAGGTGCTTTAATTGTAAATAAACCACAAAGCTTACGTGATTGTAACGAGAAACTATTTACGGCTTGGTTCCCTGAACTAACACCTACAACCTTAGTGACTCGTAAAGCGGAAAAAATTAAAGCATTCCGCGAAGAGCATGGCGATATTATCCTTAAACCACTTGATGGTATGGGTGGCGCGTCAATCTTTCGTGTCAAAGCTGGCGATCCAAACGTATCTGTGATCATTGAGACACTGACTAATCACGAACAAAATTACTGTATGGCACAAACGTTTGTTCCAGATATTAGCAATGGTGATAAACGCATTCTTGTTGTTGACGGTGAACCAATGCCTTACTGCTTAGCTCGTATTCCAGCTAAAGGTGAAACTCGTGGTAACTTAGCCGCTGGCGGTACTGGTGAAGCGCGTCCATTAAGTGAGACTGACTGGGCAATAGCTAATGCGGTAGCTCCAACATTGAAAGAAAAAGGTCTAATCTTTGTCGGTCTGGATGTTATTGGTGACAAGCTAACAGAAATTAACGTAACCAGCCCGACTTGCATTAAAGAGATTGAAGCCGCATTTGATGTTTCAATTACGGGTAAATTAATGGATGCAATCGAGCGTCGCATTAACGCTTAATTGAGCCAGCTATAATAAAGGGAACCTATTGTTCCCTTTATTAAACTGAATTTTTTAGGAGGCTTTGTGGATTTAAAAAACCATTTTTTGGTAGCAATGCCAAGTATGAAAGACCCATTTTTTCACCGAAGTGTCATCTACATTTGTGAGCATGATTCAGAGGGGACCATGGGCCTACGTATTAATGAAACTGTTCCTATTTCATTAGAAGGTATGCTTGACCAAATAAAACTAGATAAGCCATCTCCGGTTATTTTTCCACAGACCTTAACCCAACCAGTACTCAATGGTGGGCCCGTTTCTGATGACCGAGGCTTTGTCTTACATTCAGTGAAAGACTGTTATATATCAAGTATCCGAGTCACTAACGAACTTTCAGTCACGACATCAAAAGACATTCTAGCCACGCTTGGCACTGAATCTCAGCCACATAAATACCTAGTGGCGCTTGGGTATTCAGGGTGGGATGCTGGACAGCTTGAAGAAGAGCTTTCTGAAAACAGTTGGTTGGTGTTAGAAGCGGATCATGCTGTTATTTTTGATACCCCAATTCCTGATCGCTGGCGAAGAGCGATTGAAATTTTAGGCATTAACCCTGCCAATCTATCTAGCGAGGTTGGACACGCATGAGTTCACGTACCATCATGGCATTTGATTTTGGCACCAAGAGCATTGGCTCTGCCATTGGCCAAGAAATCACAGGTACTGCAAGTCCATTAAAAGCATTTAAAGCTCAAGATGGTACCCCTAACTGGGATGATATTGAAAAACAGATTAAAGAATGGCAACCCGATTTAATCGTTGTTGGCCTCCCAACCGATCTTCACGGTAAAGAGCTAGAAACCATCACACCAAAAGCAAAGAAGTTTGCTAATCGTCTACATGGTCGTTTTGGTAATCAAGTTGAGCTTCATGACGAACGCTTATCAACCGCTGAAGCTCGTGCGGATTTATTTGAGTTCGGTGGCTATAAAGCGTTATCAAAAGGTAATATTGATTGTCAGTCAGCCGTAGTGATTTTAGAAAGCTGGTTTGAGAATCAGTGGAGCTAAAAGCACAAGAGCAGGGTTCAGAGGTACTCGTTGTAAGTGTAATACTCACAACAAACGCCTCTGAATCCTAAGCGCGAAGCGTCCTGAACCCTGCTTTTTTAGTCTAACGATATCGACACATTATCAAACTCCGCCGAGCTAAATGAACTCCCTCGCTTCGTCTTTAACATCAATCTCAAGTCATTGGCTGAATCCGCACTGTGCAACGCTTCATCCTCAGAAATTTTCTCTGCTACAACCAAATCAAACAAACACTGATCAAACGTCTGCATACCGAATTCTCGTGATTTTGCCATGGTTGATTTTAGCTGATGCAAATCACCACCACGGATCAAAGCTGAAATTCGAGGAGTATTTAATAGCACCTCATAGACACCATGACGTCCATTACCATTAATATCTGGTACAAGTTGCTGAGCAATAATACCTTTTAAGTTCATTGATAAATCGAACAAAAACTGCTCTTTACGATCTTTAGGTACTAAATGAAGAATACGCTCTAATGCTTGGTTGGCATTATTTGCATGCAACGTCGCCATACATAAATGGCCAGTTTCTGCAAATGTCATTGCATATTCCATGGTTTCACGACTACGAATCTCACCAATTAAAATCATATCTGGCGCTTGGCGTAACGAGTTCTTCAGTGCCACTTCATAACTTTCTGTATCAAGCCCCACTTCACGTTGAGTCACAATGCATTTATTATGCGGATGAACAAACTCAATTGGATCTTCCACCGTTAAAATATGACCACTGCGGTTATCATTACGGTATCCTGTCATTGCCGCCATCGAGGTCGATTTCCCCGAACCAGTAGCCCCAACGACAAGAACCAAACCACGTTTAGAGGTTGCAAGATCCTTCATTACATCAGGTAAATTCAACGAATCCATTGATGGAATGTTCGTTTCAATGCGACGGATCACCGCACCTGGCTGTTCACGCTGCCAAAATGCACTCACACGAAAACGACCGCTCTCTTTCACTATCGCAAAATTGGCTTCTAACTTCTGATGAAATTCTTTTTGACGATCATCATCCATCATTTCAGTGAATAACGCCGTGATAGAATCAAACGTCTGTTTTTCGCCTACTGGCTGTAATTCACCGTGAACGCGTAATAGGCACGGCGCATCTACCGTTAAGTAAATATCTGACGCTTTTTGTGTAACCATTTGCTCCAGAAGTTGATCTAACGCCATAATTAAAACCCAACGCTACTGATATCAACTTTCTTTGCCACTTCATCAGGATCAACCAAACCTTGAGCCATGATTTTCTTGGCATTTTGTTCCATGGTCTGCATACCAAAAGAAGATCCCGTCTGAATTATCGAATACATCTGCGCGACTTTATCTTCACGGATCAAGTTACGAATCGCAGGCGTCGCAATCATCACTTCATGGCACGCAACACGGCCACCACCCGTTCGTTTTAATAATGTTTGAGCGACAACGGCTTTAAGTGATTCAGAAAGCATTGAACGAACCATCGACTTTTCACTACCAGGGAAAACATCAATAATACGGTCAATGGTTTTTGCAGCAGAGCTCGTGTGCAAGGTACCAAAGACTAAGTGTCCCGTTTCTGCGGCGGTTAATGCCAAACTAATCGTTTCTTGATCTCGAAGCTCACCAACTAAAATAACATCAGGATCTTCACGCAGCGCTGAACGTAGCGCCGCTTTAAAGCTGTGCGTATCACGATGAACTTCACGTTGGTTAATCAAGCACTTTTTATTTTTGTGGACAAACTCAATCGGATCTTCAATCGTCAATACATGTTTATTGTGATTCTCATTGATGTAATCAACCATTGCTGCAAGCGTTGTTGATTTACCTGAGCCTGTTGGTCCTGTAATTAATACTAAGCCTTTTTGATAGTTGGCAATGTTAGTAAAAATATCAGGTGCCGCAAGTTGCTCTAATGATGGGATCTCAACCGGAATGGTTCGAAACACAGCCGCACACCCACGAGACTGATTAAACGCATTCACTCGAAACCGTCCAACATTCGGCAACTCAAATGAGAAATCGACTTCAAGCTTCTCTTCAAATTCACTGCGCTGAGCATCATTCATAATGTCAGTCACTAAACGATGAACCTCTGCGTGTGTAAAATCAGGTAATGTCAGTTTACGAACATCCCCATCAACACGTACCATAGGAGGAACTCCTGCAGATAGGTGTAGATCTGACGCGTTTTGTTTTACACTAAAGTCCAGTAGTTCTGTGATATCCATAATTTTCCTCGGTAATCGTTTCTATGACTAGTATTAAGCAAAATATCAATCAAATCACCCTTCAGATAGAGAATAGCGTTCAAAAGTGTGGTCGACGCCCAGATTCAGTGCAATTACTGGCTGTAAGTAAAACAAAACCTATCGAATTACTCGAACAGGCAATGGATGTTGGTCAACGCGCATTTGGTGAAAACTACGTTCAGGAAGGGATTGAAAAGATTCAATACTTCCAAAACAACCATCCTAACACTCCGTTAGAATGGCATTTTATTGGGCCAATTCAATCTAACAAAACTCGCCCAATAGCGGAACATTTTGATTGGGTTCACTCTGTTGACCGCCTGAAAATAGCACAACGCCTTAATGAGCAACGCCCAGATAACCTTGGCGAACTAAATGTGCTTATTCAGGTCAATATCAGCGCAGAAGAGAGTAAATCAGGAACTACTTCTGAAGAAGTTATGGAACTGGCTGCTGCTATCCATGAGATGCCAAACCTAACATTACGCGGATTGATGTCGATCCCTGCAAATGTCTCTAATTACAATGAACAACTGGCTGCATTTACACAACTTGCTTCCATTCAAAATCAATTACGCGCACAATATCCTCAAGTAGACACCCTATCAATGGGAATGAGCAGTGATATGGATGCTGCAATTGAAGCGGGCTCAACAATGGTTCGAATTGGCACTGCTATTTTTGGTACTAGAGACTGATTTTTTAGCGCCAAACATTATAAAAATAAAAAATAACCTCAACTAGAATGATACCAATCTCGATATAACGATAGGTATAAAGTAAGGAAGACGAATGGAACATCGCAATATTGCTTTTATTGGTGCGGGCAACATGACCCGCTCTATTATCGCCGGTTTAATTAGCAGTGGTTATCCAAAAGGAAAAATTACAGCGACAAATCCAAGTACAGAGAAACTTGAGCATTTGAAAACCTGTTATGGCATCAATACCAGCACAGACAACCTTACTGCAACTCAAAATGCAGATGTCGTTGTTCTTGCGGTAAAACCACAGATGATGGCCAGTGCCGCAGAGCCCCTACAAACTGTCGATTTCTCGGATAAGTTAGTTATCTCAATTGCTGCAGGCATTTCAGCACAACGTCTCAATGACATGTTTGCTACGACGTTGAATTTGGTTCGAGTTATGCCAAATACTCCTGCATTAGTGGGCAAAGGCATGAGTGGTCTGTTTGCCGTCGAACATGTCTCAGAACAAGACAAAACCTATGCTAGTAACTTACTTTCAGCCGTCGGTGAAGTCTGTTGGGTTGAGACAGAATCTGGTATTAACTCTGTTATTGCGGCAGCAGGAAGCGCTCCAGCGTATTTCTTCTTATTTATGGAAGCGATGCAAACAGAAGCAATTAAACAAGGTTTTGATGAAGAAACCGCTCGCCTATTAGTACAACAAGCGGCTCTTGGTGCTGCTGAAATGGTAGTAGCAAACCCTGAAACAGAACTATCAACACTGCGTGAACAAGTCACTTCAAAAGGTGGAACTACCGCAGAAGCACTACGCACGTTTAATGAACACAACCTGAAAGATATTGTCGCTAAAGCTATGCAAGCGGCGGTCTCTCGTGCAGAAGAGATGGAATCGTTATTTTAAGATAACCTTCTCTACTCAATTACTCTATTTACAAAACCAATGATTTTTAAGGTTAATAAACTATGAATGCAATGAGCTTTTTAATCTCGACCGTTTTTGATTTATACATCATGGTCGTGATCCTACGTATTTGGTTACAAGTTGCCCGCGCCGACTTTTATAATCCATTTTCACAATTTATCGTAAAAGCGACACAACCAATCGTCTCTCCTTTACGCCGTGTTATCCCATCAATTGGTAGCTTAGACTTAGCCACGGTTTTATTTGCTTATGTACTGTGTGTTGTGAAGTTCATTGCTCTACAATTAGTCGTATCAGGCGGTATTGCTTTTGGCCCTGAGTTTTTATTCATTGGTCTGATTGCCCTTGCTAAAGCCGCGGGTGGTTTGTTGTTCTGGATCTTATTAGTACGTGCAATCTTAAGCTGGGTGAGTCAAGGTCGTAGCCCAATTGAATACGTTATGCACCAATTAACAGAACCAATGTTAGCGCCTATTCGTAAAATTCTTCCTCAAATGGGTGGATTAGACTTAAGCGTATTAGTGCTATTTATCGTACTTCAATTTGCTAACTTCTTGATGGGCGATCTAATTGGTCCTATTTGGTACAGCTTGTAATCTAGCGATGCCAGTTAAATACGATAATGATGATTTGATCTTACGGCTGTATTTACAACCTAAAGCCAGTCGAGATCAAATTGTAGGAATACATGGTGAAGAGCTAAAAATAGCGATTACCGCCCCTCCAGTCGATGGAAAGGCAAACGCACATTTAATTAAGTACTTTTCCAAGCTGTTTAAAGTCGCTAAAGGAAAAATTGCGGTAGAAAAAGGAGAACTGAATCGTCACAAGCAAGTTCGAATTCATTCACCAGACATTATCCCAGAAGCAATTAAGCAGTTGTTACCATCAAAATAATACGAATGCCGAGTTAACCCTCGGCTTTTTTATATGGAAATCTTTTTATATGAGGATCGTTATGAAAAAAATAATCTTACTTTTGTCCCTGTTTCTTTTTAGCTTACCCACTTTTGCAGGACAATTTGTACAAATTAAAAATGTCGAGGTTCATTACTCTGCATTTAATTCCACCTTTCTAACGCCTAAAGTCGCTCGCACTTATCAACTAAAACGCTCTGGCTACAACGCCTTAATTAATATTAGCGTGTTAGATATATCACAAGCCGGAAAGCCGGCTATTGCTGCAAAAATCACAGGCAGCGCTAAGAATTTACTTGGCCAAACAAAAACGTTAACCTTTCGTGAAATTAAAGAGCAAAATGCAATTTACTACATTGCTGAGCTGCCAATTACTAACGAAGAAACCTTTCGCTTTGATATCAATGTATCTGCCGATACCAAAGGCGCTGGTAAATTAAAATTCAATCAAAAATTTTACGTAGAAGAATAAGAGAATCATTATGAGCAAAATCGTATTAGCAACAGGCAACCAAGGTAAGGTTCGTGAAATGGCAGATGTGTTGTCTGACTTTGGGTTTGATGTGGTTGCACAAAGTGAATTCAACGTCTCTGATGTAGCAGAAACTGGCACAACCTTCATTGAGAATGCCATTATTAAAGCGCGTCATGCGGCTAAAGAAACAGGCTTACCGGCGATTGCTGATGATTCAGGCTTAGAGGTCGACGCATTAAATGGGGCACCTGGTGTTTACTCTGCACGCTACTCAGGCGAAAGCGCAACCGATCAAAAGAATATCGATAAGATGCTAGCGGCAATGGACGGTATTCCTGCGGAAAAACGTACTGCACGCTTTCATTGTGTATTAGTACTAATGAAGCATGAGAACGATCCTACACCGTTAATTTGCCACGGTTCATGGGAAGGCCATATTACCACTGAACAGCAAGGTGAAAATGGCTTTGGCTATGATCCTATCTTTTGGGTGAGTGAAGATAACTGTTCTTCAGCAGAGCTTGAGCCTGCGCGCAAAAAACAACTTTCTCACCGTGGTAAAGCGCTGAAAAAACTGTTTGCTGCATTAAAGGAAGGTAAATAAGTAATGCTAGTTCCACCACCACTAAGCTTATACATTCATATTCCATGGTGTATTCAAAAATGCCCATATTGTGATTTCAATTCTCATGCATTGAAAACGACAATCCCTGAAGCACAATACATTTCAGCGTTAATTGACGATCTTGATACCGATCTTGCACGTTATGATATGCAAAACGAATCCCGTAAGCTGCACTCTATTTTTATTGGTGGTGGTACACCAAGCTTAATTACTGCTCCTGAAATTAAACGCTTACTGAGCGAAGTTGAAAAACGCTTACCCTTTGCTGATGATATTGAAATCACGATGGAAGCTAACCCTGGAACCGTAGAGGCAGGTCGATTCATTGAATACCGTGAAGCGGGGGTTAACCGCATCTCCATCGGCGTACAAAGCTTCCAACAAGAAAAATTGGAAAAACTGGGACGTATTCACGGTAAAGATGAAGCCATTCGTGCTGCTCGCCTTGCTCATGAGGCCGGATTAAACAGCTTTAATCTTGATTTAATGCACGGTTTACCAAACCAAAGTATTGATGATGCGTTGTCTGATTTAAAACAAGCGATTGAGCTTAATCCTCCACATTTGTCTTGGTATCAGCTGACGATTGAACCAAACACGGTGTTTTACTATAAGCCACCAACATTGCCTGACGATGATGATTTATGGGATATTTTTGAACAAGGCCACCAAATTCTTGCTGACGCCGGTTATGTTCAATATGAGATTTCAGGCTACAGTAAAGTCGGTTATCAATGCCGACATAATTTGAATTATTGGCGTTTTGGGGATTATTTAGGCATTGGTTGTGGGGCTCATGGCAAACTGAGTTTTGCTGATGGTCGCATTGTTCGAACCACTAAAATCAAGCACCCACGCGGCTTTCTAGATTTAATGAAACCTTACTTAATTGACGAACAAGAGGTTGCGGATCACGACAGGCCTTTTGAGTTCTTCATGAACCGTTTCCGTCTGTTAGAAGCCTGTCCTAAGCAAGATTTCATTGATAAAACAGGGTTAGGTTTTGAGTCGATTCAAGAGACGATTGATTGGGCTAAAAAGAAGAAATATCTTGATGAAACCGAAACGCATTGGCAGATCACAGAACACGGCAAGTTGTTCTTGAATGATATGTTAGAAGCGTTTGTGAGTGATGAAGACTAAGAGCAGGGTTCAGATCGCTTCGCTTAAAGGTTTCAGTAAGAGCTTAAACATCTTTTCCTGAAACCTTTAGGGAGCTTGCGACCGTCCTGAAACCTGCTCTTATCTTAAAATATCGAACGACCAATACGTTCTGAAAGCAATTCTAATGCTTGAGTTCCTGCTAGCGAGTTACCAGATGGGTCTAATTCTGGAGACCATACAGCAATAGTCATCTCACCCGGAACAATGGCTATTATCCCACCACCGACACCTGATTTTCCTGGCATACCAACGCGATAAGCAAACTCTCCGGCACCATCATATAATCCACAAGTAGCCATTAATGCATTAATTTGTTTACTCTGCATTGGCGTAATTATGAACTCATTCGTCTCAGGTTGAATGCCTTTATTGGCTAAATAACCAAACGTTCTTGCTAAATCAACACAGCTCATATTCAGTGCACAAGCATGAAAATAGTTCTTTAATACTGGCATCACTTCATTATCGAAGTTACCAAATGAACGCATCAAATAGGCAATCGATGCATTTCGATCACTGTGATCCATTTCTGAATTAGCGACAATACGATCATAGATAATATGATTATTACCAGATAATTTACGCACAAATTCCAATAAACGATGCTTAGGAGCAGAAAAGCGGCTGTAGAGCATATCTGAAATAACAATAGCTCCGGCATTAATAAATGGATTACGAGGTACACCTTGCTCCATTTCAAGTTGGATCAATGAGTTAAATGCCTGCCCTGACGGTTCTTTTCCTACTCGCTGCCATAATTCTTCTGGCTGATATAGCTCCATCGCAAGAGTCAAACTCAGTGCTTTTGAGATCGATTGAATTGAAAAGCATTCATTTGCATCACCAGAGGTAATCATCTCACCATCGTTGGTGTACACGGCAATGCCTAATTTATCACTTGGCACACAAGCAAGCGCGGGAATATAGTCGGCAACTTTTCCTTGTCCAATAAGAGGACGCACTTCATTCAAAATATCATCTAATATCTGTTTTGTTGGCTTCATTATTTCTTATTCCCTTTTGATCGCAAGGACAAAAAAGCCAACACAGAGGTTGGCTTTAGTATTTATTTAGATTGGCATCAGAGCCATGCAGCGCTTATCGTACGCTGTCATCCCGTTTTAAAATAAACGGATTATGCGTTGCGACGGAATTTAATATCCCATACGCCATGACCTAAACGATGACCACGCGCTTCAAATTTTGTTAATGGTCGCTCATCTGGACGAGGAATGTAATCACCATCAGTTGCGATATTCTCGTAACCCGGAGCGACGTTCATTACTTCGATCATATGTTCTGCGTAATTTTCCCAGTCAGTTGCCATGTGGAAAACACCATCAGGATTTAACTTAGGACGGATCATCTCAGCAAACTCCGCTTTAACGATACGACGCTTATGGTGACGTGCTTTATGCCATGGGTCAGGGAAGAACAGTTGTAAGGTATGTACAGATGAATCAGGGATCATTGATTCAAATACTTCAACCGCATCATGACACATTACACGTAAGTTCGTTACGCCAGCTTCTTTTGCTGCGGCAAGACATGCGCCAACACCTGGACGGTGAACCTCAATGCCAAGGAAATTAAGCTCTGGTGCTTTTTGCGCCATCTCAACCAAAGATGCACCCATACCAAAACCGATTTCTAAAACGACAGGGTTGTTGTTACCAAACACCTCGTTCCAATCAAGCATTTGCTCAACAAAATCGATGCCCATGGTAGACCAGCACTCAGTAATAGCGCCTTCTTGGCCTTTCGTTAAACGTCCTTCGCGGCGTACAAAGCTACGAATTTTACGAACGATTTTACCTTCTTCGGTAAAGTCGTTTTTAGTCACTTCAGTCATGATTGGATAACCTGGTTATTCTCTGAACAAGGGATTGTGGATCCGGCATTATCCAAAGTTTAGCCCAGTGTTCAAGTATTATCTTTGCTTTTCTCTATAAACAAGCTTAATTAAGGCAATTCTTTAGCTGAACTAATAACCCTATTTTCTATCGGGTGTACAAAATCATCACAGTATGATGTGATCCATTCTTAATTATAAAAATGTAATCGAGCATGTCATGACTTCTTTCTCTCACGCCATTTTAGAGTGGTACGACAATTACGGCCGTAAGACGTTACCTTGGCAATTAGAAAAAACGCCTTATAAAGTATGGTTATCAGAGATCATGCTTCAACAAACCCAAGTCACTACCGTTATCCCCTATTTCGAGCGTTTCATGGCTCGCTTTCCAACCGTTGTTGATTTAGCTAATGCAGAACAAGATGAAGTGCTTCATTTATGGACCGGACTTGGCTATTACGCTCGTGCTCGTAATTTACACAAAACAGCCCAAATCATTGCTGAACAATATAATGGTAAATTCCCTGAAACGATTGAAGAAGTCATCGCACTTCCGGGAATTGGCCGTTCTACTGCGGGTGCTGTATTGTCACTTTCTCTCAAGCAACACCACCCTATTTTAGATGGTAATGTGAAACGCACTCTTTCTCGTAGCTTTGCTATTGAAGGGTGGTCAGGTAAGAAATCGGTCGAAAATGCCATGTGGAAAATAGCAGAAGAACATACACCAAAGTTAGGCGTTGAACGTTACAATCAAGCCATGATGGATATGGGGGCGATGGTCTGTACTCGTTCTAAGCCTAAGTGTGAGATTTGCCCAGTGAATGATCTTTGCCAAGCCAAAGCGCAAGATCGTCAATTAGACTTCCCTACTAAAAAACCCAAAAAAGACAAGCCGACTAAAAAAGCATGGTTTGCTATCTACTATCACGATGGTGATGTATTGCTAGAGCAACGACCTCAAACGGGAATTTGGGGTGGCTTATACTGTTTTCCTGAACAACCAGAAAATACCTTAAATGATTTATCCGAACACTATGGTATGGACGTAAAATCTAGCCAACAATTGATTGCTTTTCGTCATACTTTTAGTCATTACCACCTAGATATAACTCCCGTACTTATCACTCTGAACAAGAAACCGAACATGGTGATGGAAGGAACGCGTGGAGTTTGGTATAACTTATCCCAACCAATGACGGTAGGACTAGCAGCGCCAGTTCAAAAACTGTTAGATGCTTTACCGTTCGAAATTTCTAATGGAGAATAACCATGAGTCGCACTGTATTTTGCGTTCTTTTAAATAAAGAAGCCGACGGCCTAGATTTTCAACTTTACCCAGGTGAACTAGGTAAGCGTATTTTTGACAATATCTCCAAAGAAGCATGGGGCCAATGGCAACACAAGCAAACTATGCTTATTAATGAAAAGAAGTTGAACATGATGGATCCAGAGCACCGCAAACTGCTGGAAACAGAAATGGAAGGTTTTCTATTTGATGGCAAAGAAGTCATCATTGATGGTTATACCCCACCAAGCGAATAAATTATTGTAAATAAAGCAGTCTAATGACTGCTTTATTTTTATCTATTTCAGTACTATGCACTTCTGCCGTTAATCTAATTATTGAATTCTTATCTATATTGTTTTTATGAAAAAAATTATCCTGATTGTTTCCGCTTGTCTTTTTCTTACCAGCTGTAGCCGAGAGTCAATAGAATCTACTTTTGGGGTAAACTACGATACCACGAACCGTTTTGCTAAAAATTTAGCACCTCTTCCTGGCCAATTTACTAAAGACATTAAAGCCCTCGACTCGTTAATTAGCAGCTTTAATGGCAACATTGAAAAGCGTTGGGGTAAAAAGAACCTCGTTATCGCCAGTAAACAATCGTATGTAAAATACACCGATGGCTATTTAAGTCGATCTCAAGTCGATTTTTCTACTGGCCGAGTTACCGTAGAAACTGTCGCAGGAACGGACCCTAAAGCCCATTTACGCCAAGCTATTATCACCACCCTACTTACCCCCGATGATCCCGCAGGTGTCGACCTTTATTCTGATGCTGATGTTGCTCTTGGTGGCAAACCCTTTTTATACCAGCAAGTCGTCGATCAAGATAAAAAGCCGATTGAATGGTCATGGCGCGCTAGTCGTTATGCTGACTATTTAATTGCTAATCATTTAAAGACAAAAAATATCGATTATAAAAAAGCCCTTTATGTCGATATCCCTATGGTAAAAAACCACACGCAACTACGAGAATACCAATACGCCGACATTGTTCGCGGTGCTTCTCAACGCTATAACATTCCAGAAGATCTAATTTATTCAATTATTAGAACCGAAAGTAGCTTTAATCCTTACGCTGTTAGTTGGGCAAATGCTTATGGCTTGATGCAAGTTGTGCCTAAAACCGCTGGCCGTGATGTCTTTAAGTTAGTAAAAAATAAATCTGGTGATCCAACACCTGAGTATCTTTTTAATCCACATAACAACATTGATACTGGAACGGCTTACTTTCATATTCTAAAAACACGCTACTTAAAAGACATCCGAAACCCTGTATCTAAACAATACAGTATGATCTCAGCTTACAATGGCGGCGCTGGCGGCGTACTGACTACCTTCAATAGCAACCGCAGCCGTGCAATTAACGAAATTAATAGCCTAAATCCTAACCAAGTGTACTGGGCTTTAACCAAAAAACACAAAAATGCAGAAGCTCGTCGCTATTTAGAAAAGGTAACCGCCTTTAAAAAAGAGTTTAACTCAGGGAAGATTTAGCGATAAAATCGCCTATTCGATGAATTATCAATCAAACAATCAAAAAAACGGCCTATTTTGAAAAAAAAAGTTGACGGTAGGGGCAAAAATCCGTTTAATAGCGCTCGTTGCCCGGATAGCTCAGTCGGTAGAGCAGAGGATTGAAAATCCTCGTGTCGGTGGTTCGATTCCGCCTCCGGGCACCATACAATAAGATTGTTGGTGTAGTTCTAGATTTATTTATTAAATGCTAGATCACGAATAGTCAAAAGAATTTAGTGTGCCGACTTAGCTCAGTAGGTAGAGCAACTGACTTGTAATCAGTAGGTCACCAGTTCGACTCCGGTAGTCGGCACCATTCTTTTGCCTCGATAGCTCAGTCGGTAGAGCAGAGGATTGAAAATCCTCGTGTCGGTGGTTCGATTCCGCCTCGAGGCACCATACAATTCCCTTTTAGTTCAGTTGGTAGAACGCCGGACTGTTAATCCGTATGTCGCTGGTTCAAGTCCAGCAAAGGGAGCCATACAATTTAATCTTTATCTTTTTAAAGATTAATAAAAAATTAGTGCCGACTTAGCTCAGTAGGTAGAGCAACTGACTTGTAATCAGTAGGTCACCAGTTCGACTCCGGTAGTCGGCACCATTTCTTCCTTGTAAGAAGAACACAAAATCTGTTCCCTTTTAGTTCAGTTGGTAGAACGCCGGACTGTTAATCCGTATGTCGCTGGTTCAAGTCCAGCAAAGGGAGCCATATTAAAGAGCCTGTTTTTATAAAGGTTCAAGGTTGTTGGTTTATCCAGCAATAGCAAAAAAATAAGTGTGCCGACTTAGCTCAGTAGGTAGAGCAACTGACTTGTAATCAGTAGGTCACCAGTTCGACTCCGGTAGTCGGCACCATTTTTTTGCCTCGATAGCTCAGTCGGTAGAGCAGAGGATTGAAAATCCTCGTGTCGGTGGTTCGATTCCGCCTCGAGGCACCATATAATTCCCTTTTAGTTCAGTTGGTAGAACGCCGGACTGTTAATCCGTATGTCGCTGGTTCAAGTCCAGCAAAGGGAGCCATATTAAAAGCCTCATCATTTTTGATGAGGCTTTTTTTATGCTTGTCATTTAACGAATGCGACACTACCATAACCTCCATTCTTATCAGTTCTTCATTTAGAGTTAAACCATGACTGAAACACCATCAGGAAAACCAGGTAATACTGGTATCAAGCGTGTAATCAAAGCAACTGGCTTTTCTATTCAAGGTCTTAAAGCGGCGTTTAAACATGAAGCAGCTATTCGTCAAGAGTTTGCAATGTTAGTTATTGCTGCCCCTATCGCACTTCTTTTGGATGTGACGGTAGTAGAAAAGATTTTATTGATCGGCGTATTTGTTCTGATCTTTATGATTGAGCTTTTAAATTCAGCAATAGAAGCCGTGGTAGACCGTATAGGCCCTGAACATCATGAATTAAGTGGTAGAGCTAAAGATATTGGTTCAGCTGCTGTATTTATCGCTCTGTGCTTTGCTGGCTTCACTTGGTTAATGATCCTAGGCAGCAACTATCTTTAATTACTTATAAGGACTATTTTAATGAACCCTATTATTCAAACACTAAAAGAACACAACGTTAGCGATGAGAAAATTGCTGAAGTATTTCAAACGCTAACTCAAAACCCATTAGCGGCAATGGCTATTATTCAAAGTCTAGGCATTCCACAAGAAAAGCTACAACCACTAATGATGCAAGTGATGACAAATCCAAGCTTAATTAAAGAAGCGGTTGAAGAATTAGGATTAGATTTCTCTAAAGTAGAAGAAGCAAAAGCAAAGCTTGAAGAGAATCAGTAAATTTTTTCAATAAGTAACTAGAGCCCTGACTTAAGTTGGGGCTTTTTTATGTAGATAGATGGGAGTTAATGCTAAATGTCACCGTCTGATTGTAGCAATGAATACATTGCTGTTATTTAGTTTTTCTTTATGCTCATGGGGTAATGACATCGTAAAATCATCACACAATGCCATACTAGATGATCTCTGGTAGTAGTGACGAATCACTGCTACCGTAATCAAGTTTTGAAATTTAGTTATAATGCTTGCTATCATTGATTACTAGATGTAATCATCTATACACCTAACTACAATATCCTCATTATAGAAAATAGAAGTTCATCGATGACAACATCATACTACTAACCTCTTCAGGTCCAATCAAATATTAAAGTTGGGATGTTGGGACTTGACACATAAATTTTCGAGTATCCCCAATAGGATAAATTATGTCTTTTGTTGTTTTAGAATAGTCAGGATAACTAAAAATAGACACCGCTTGATGAGTGTAGCCATCAGGCCCAATAAGTTCATTAATAGATACAAATTCACTATCAAGAAAATTAGAATTAAAAATTTCTTCGGTTCTCACTAACTTGTCCCAGACAATTTTTTGTTGAGGTTCAGTTGCTAGTGTTCCACTCATATCGAAACATCTTCGGCGGATCCACCACCCATCATCGCCAATAAGGTAATCGCCATTTTCAACTGATGGAATTATATATGAGTATTGATTATTTAAAACAATAGACTCTACATTACTTTCTTTCTCTCGTAGCATTTTCTTATTGAATGCTATGGTAGATACCGTTGCTTCTGGGTCATCTTTGTTATATGCACGAATATAAACAACAGTCCCCATATCCTTATCAACGTTATTATCTGTTAATGTATCATTTTCAGGGAAAGAGTCATCAAACTGTAGAAGTATTTCATCAGCACCTGAGACATAATTAAGTTTGTAATTCAATGGCTTATGAGACAGTATTTCAAATGAAATATTATTATAGTTTACGGTTTTATCGATAGCATATACTTTAACTTTAGCGCTCATATCGCCATTATATGTTACATCTAACATTATTTTAGGAATAATCATTGTTCGCCGCTGAGTTCGCCACTCTTGGGTTGTATGCTCTTCCAGATAGCTCCTAACTAAATCTCCAAAACCGTAACTCATTCCACTACTATGGCTAAAAGCGGTAGCGTGACCAAGTTCATGAGCTGCATCATTATATCTTTGAGGTTGCATACTATAATCCTCAAAGTATGGACTCTCATCATTTACATAACGATCTTTCAATTGAATTTTTCCAAATGTATTAGAATGGAGGTTATTAATATTAGATTTATAACCTGACCCCCAAGCTTCAGCATTGTATTGTTGAGAAAACACACTCCACGTTACAACATGCCCGGAATGTGAGTATCTAGTGAGAGCCATGTCTACATAAGGCATTTTATTGGTAGCATCGTATGATTTACATTCTACAAACTCTTTCACTGTAAAACATTTTTCCGCCATCATAGTTTTATAGTCATCAATAAAATCTCTTCTATTCATGATATTGTGAAGATTTACAGCCATCGTTGTCATCACTATTTGTTCATTTTTAAACGCAGGTCTGACACATTTTGCGGGTAACTCCGGACAGGTGTATGCACTTGAATCATCTGGTTCCTCTGATCCTATGTGGATATCAAGAGCACCAATTTTCATCTGGTACACGCTCAAGATATCCGCAGTGCCATTCATTTCATCCGGTAGCATTATGTCGGCAGTACTGAATGATGGAAGAACCTGATCTAATATAAGCATTGCTACTTTATTCTTATAAGAGACAGTTAATCTATCTGTATCCGTTGGTGTTTGGTTAATTATTTTATAGCCGCTAGGTTCTTTTTCAAAATTAACATCATTAAAACGAAATACTGTATCAATTTTATTTTTACTAATATTGGATATGGTCGCATTCAATTGATCCAGAGGCCTTAACGTCGTATTTATATCAAATGCATATTTATTTTTTCTATCTATAACGACTTCAATTTTTTGTGGAAACAACTCTTCTTTAGCTGGTCCCTGAGTATCATCAGAACATCCGAATAATGTTGCTAAAAAAAACACGAGGGTTATATTTGTTTTCATATAAGGCATACTTCATTTGTTTATTCAAAAGAATAAATCGATATTTTAAGTTGTAAAAATCAAGGAATGATAAAGGACGGTTACATAAATGCTAAGGTTTTACTAAAAAGCAATCTTAACGATTAAAACTATATGTCTTAGTAGGTTATATCAACAAAAATACCAATAGATTGGAGAGGAAATCACAAATATACGGTGTTATGTTGGAAAATAATCTTAACCTCAATATTAAGGAGATGGTAGGTAAAGGAGAGGAGGCAATGAATGATCATAACATTGTTAATTCACCATGCTCGTACCATGGTTCTTTCACCCCACACCTCTTAGCAATACTGACTTGCGAGATTACAGCGTCTAGCCGTTGTTGGACTTACTTAGATCCCCTTACGTACAGAGTCGTCATAATATGAACCATAGATAGACCATGGATAAGAGTTCAGGATTGATAACGGATGTTTATTAGGAGAGATTTTCGTTGGTAATAGGAAAGGTATTTTGAGTCCTTAACGCTTCGCTAATTATATAGTCTTCATTTTAACTGTTTTCAGAAGGTGCTTTAACAACATGATTTCATAGCCTAACGGTTTCGATAGAAACCATAAAAAATCATAAGATAAGATCTTTTGGTTAGAAAATCGGTAATAACATAACCACCCTGTGACATTAGGGTTTGCCTTAATGTCACATGACAATGAAGTTATGACTCATTTTAGCGATATTTGAATTAAAACGTGATCACGAGCTACAAAAAAGGCCGCCAAACTTGGCGACCTTCAATAATAGATAGTATTAGAATTATTGTGCAAGGCTTACACGATCAACATCAATCTTTGTATAGTTAAGTTCTTTATCTATATCGCCATGGATCGTAATTTTAGTTGTAGGGGTAGCTTGTAAACCAAACCATTTATCATGATCAATTTCCACATGAATAGTCCCTGTATTATCTTTAAACGTATAAATTTCACCGCCTAAAGATGCAACTAAATAACCAGTAAGCATTACTGGTGTATCATCGCTAAACATACCTGCATCTAACACGGCTTTCACGGAATTAATACCATGTGTAGGGCCAGAAAAACCACCTTGCTGTGCATTTACTGGTTGGTTAATTACTTGGTTGTTAGCAAAAACAGACGATGATACCAATGCCGCTAATAAAATTAATTTTTTCATAAATAAAATAAGTTCTCTAAAAGTTAGTAACAACATTATTGCACTGTCAATATGAACTAGAAATGAACAAACATTAAAAATTTCAGACTAATTCAATAGGTCAATAATTCTCAGTTTATATACAGTAATTTAGCTAGGCGACATTAGGATTTACCCTAATGTCATGTTCAGTATTAGTTTATTTTTTCGTATACAAAAACAGTTGCGGGGGGGATGTTAAGCCATATTTTTTTGACATTTTTAATCTTTAGATTATTTTTGCATAAATATTTATCACCAAATGGACATCGGTTACGATAGGTATATTGGATAAATAATCCATCATCGTCTAATATTTTGCTAATGTCATTAAGCGCTTGATTTCGACTTTCAATTGAAAAATTAACAAAAGGAATACTAGAGATAATTGTTTTGATTTTTTGATTTTTGTGTTGTTCTTTCATTGTAAAAAGGTTAGATAGACAAATTGTCTTGTCTATATTTTTCAATGCTCTGTGATATATATCGTTGTTTTCATAGGTATATATGGTTTTTACTGACTCAATAGATGCTAACTTTTTAGTTATAACACCAGTGCCTGCGCCTAATTCAATTAGAGTGTCTTCTTTTGATATATGTGAAAGCATCTCGTTGACTAAAAATCGGCTACTAGGTATGACTGAGCCTGTGTTTTTGGGGTTTCTTAAAAATTCAATTAGCATTTATAAAAATAAATCATCGAAAAATGGATATTTGCATTATCCCATAATGAATGTGAACTAAACATGAATGATAAGGCAATGTTATTATTATAAAGTGCATACTTCCTCAATATTCTGGGCTTGTTGCAAATAATCTGAATGGATAAATGAGCCCTACAATGGGCTCATTATTACTGTTAAATAACCTCAATATTAAAGAGACGATTAATGAAGGCGGATCTCTCCTGTACTATTGTTTTTCGTCTATCGTTACGCAATCAAAAATCAAATTGTCCTTTATTTAACATTCGTAACGATTCAAATCCTTGAATGGTTGACCATGCTCGTTTTCTAACTTTGAAACCACCGGTAGCTACGATCAATTTCTTAATTGGGGCATGATCTGATCCAATACAATTATTGAGGGATTTTATTTGCCGTTGATTTACATCAGCGCGTAACAAACCTTCTTCTTTTAGGCGAGTTATGGCATTGGCGTACGAGGAATGTTTATCTGTGTTTAACGTTTTAGGTTGATTGTCTAAGCGATACGGTCTTAAACAACGCTTAATGAATTGATATCGACGTAATTTCTTACGTAGTTTAGGGGAATACTCAATAAACCATCGGTAAATGGTAGAGCGATTAACGAAAATCCCGTGCTCCGCAAGCATATCACTGACATGCGCATAACTAAGAGCTGTCGTACCATACCAATGAAGAGACCAGAGGATAATTTCTGGTGCAAAGTGTTTCCATTTAAATTCGGATTGAGTCATTGAGATGGTAGCTTAATTGAAAGAGAGGGGGGACTTTCGATTAGAAATGGATTTTTTGCAACAAGCCCGTAATTTCCATTGTGCTAGATACAACAAAGCCCCGATTTTCATCGAGGCTTTGTCATTTAAATGTGGTACCGGTAGGCGGACTTGAACCGCCACTCCTTTCGGAAAGGGATTTTGAATCCCTCGTGTATACCAATTTCACCATACCGGCTTTATCAGCATTGCTGCTTGATGGGGTTGATTATACTCAGAGATGATCTTGGCGCAAGCTCTTTATTACTCTAAGATATTTGTTTGCTGAAATATTCAACAGTTATTTACAATCTGATTTTCATTTTTACTGCATCTATCGTTATACTGCTGTCAGTTTTTTAATTTATGGAAGATAAAATGACAACAGAAAAGCAAGCTGGCTTTATGCGTCGCATGGGTGCATGGGTTTACGATACATTAATTATCAGCGCAATTATGATGCTAACCGGTGGGGCTATCGTAGCTACTCTTGAAATGCTTTATGGGGCAGGGATCATCAGTTATGGTCAGTATCCTGATGTCAGTAGCTATTTAAATCATGACCCATTATGGCGTAACCTTTACCCAGTGACTCTTGTATCTGTGTTTGCGGGCTTCTTTGCTTACTTTTGGTGTAAAGGCCAAACTTTGGGAATGCGCGCGTGGAAGCTTCAAGTACAACAACTTGATGGCTCACCAATCACATTAACTCAAGCTATTATCCGTATGTCTACCTCTGCCTTTGGTTTGGGTAATCTTTTGGTCTTCATCTCAAGTGATAATGCAGCATTTCAAGATACTTGGGCAAAGACTCGCGTTATAGTTTTAGATAAAGCGGTTTAAACGATTTAAGCGATTATTAAAGCGACGAATAGAAAAAGGAGATACTCTGCAGTATCTCCTTTTTATTTGTTCTTTTTTCACTGTATGTGCTTAAAGCTTTCTATTAAGTAACCCTAAGGTGATCAATAAGAACACAAAACTTGGCCCTAACGCACCAAATATGGGGTGTATATTATAAACCAAAGTCATTGGCCCAAAGACCTCATTAGAAATATAGAAACTAAATCCTGCGATCACACCAGAAAGAATTCTTGCTCCCATCGTTACACTACGTAATGGCCCAAAGACAAATGAGAGCGCCAATAACATCATGACAGCAACAGAGATAGGTTGTAAGGCTTTACGCCAAAAAGCCAACTCATAACGTGCGGCATCGAGCTCTGAATCTTTCAGGTAATTCACATAATCATACAGGCCAGAAAGAGACTGCTCTTCAGGTTTAACGGTAACCACCGCCAATTTATCTGGAGTCAGTGTTGTTGACCAATTCAAGGTATCCATTTTCTTTTCACTGATTTTAGCTTCATCTTGCATTTGAGTAATAGAAACATCACTCAGCATCCAACCTGCCTCTTTTGATTGATAATTCGCTTTACGTGCAAAGATAATATTATTTAACTGTTGGTGAGCATCAAATTGCCATACTGTCACTCCATACAGTTTTTCTTGATTATCTACTCGCCCTAAATAAATAAAATCGTTCGCATCTTTAGCCCACACTCCTGCTCTTACAGCAGCAATATTACCGCCAGAGGTTTCAAACGCACGTAGATCTCGCGCCATTTTTTGAGCTTGAGGAGCCCCCCATTGACCTAATGCCATCACCATTAGCATCAAAGGAATTGCCGTTTTTAATACTGATAAACCGATGTCTAATTTTGAGTAACCTGCCGCTTGCATCACCACAAGTTCAGAGCTTGCCGCTAACATTCCCAACCCAATCAATGCCCCAAGCAAGGCCGCCATTGGAAAAAACATCTCAATATCACGTGGCATACTTAAGATAACAAAATAAAGAGCATCTAAAAGATCGTATGTTCCTTTACCCACTTTACGTAACTGCTCTACATATTTAATAATTGAAGAGAGCCCAACTAGCGTTGTTAAACATAACGCAGAAGTTGCGATGATTGTACGGCCAATATACCAATCTAAAATCTTAAACATGCTTTGCTTTTCTCCGCATTTTGTCTTTTAATTTTCTCACAAAAACACTGTCCATTGAGTTTAATATAATGCCGATAATAAGCAGTATTGCATTAATTGCCCACAGTCCAACGGATGGATGTAAGCTCCCCTCTTCTATTGCTGATTTACCCGCACTTAATGATAAGAAATAAGCTAAATACAATAAAATTGCCGGTGCAAGTTTCGCGAATCGCCCTTGCCTTGGATTCACAGCAGATAACGGAACAACCACCATGGTTAATAAGGGAATACACAGAATCAAAGAGATACGCCATTGCAATTCTGCTTTCGCTTCTAACTCTGTTCGTTTGATAAGTTCTAACGTTGGTAGTGCATCCCAATCTCTTCGTTTTGCCTTAACCTCTTTCTGCCCAATTAGGACTTCATAAGATTCAAAGTTACTTTCTAAGTAATCTAAACGTGTCGGAATACCTTCATAACGAGTACCATCTTCCAGTACTAATACCTGACGGCCATCATTAAGCTGCTTCACTATCCCTTTATCTGCAACTAACACGCTAGGGCGCAATGAATCATGAGGAACTGGTTGTGCTAAGAAGATATTAACAAGGTGCTTGCCTCCTTCATCGCTAATGTCATCAATAAAGACAACACCCTTCCCATCGGGAGAATTTCTAAACTGACCTTTTTGTAATAGATCGATTCCAGAATCAGACTCTACCGTCTCCATCAGCTTGGTACTTTGCTCTTGGCTCCAAGGAGACAGCCATAGTGAGTTAAAAGTAGCTACCGCACCTGTAATCAAGGCTAAATACAGTGCGGCACGAATAAGTATTGAGTTACCCATTCCTGTTGCATTCATTACGGTAATTTCACTTTCTGCGTATAAACGTCCAAAAGTCAGAAGAATACCGATGAAAATACTGAGAGGTAGCATTAATAAGCCCATAGCAGGCATATTTAAACCCACTAAGGATAAGATCAAACCACCTGGGATATCTCCATCAGAGGCTTCAGCTAAAATGCTAATAAATTTTTGGCTCATAAAGATCAAAAAAAGCACAAAAAAGATCGCAAATTGACTCTTTAATGTTTCCTTGATCAAATATCTAATAATAATCACGTCGAATCTACCTATAGAAAACTTGTATTTTTGCCAGAATCACTATAATTTCCGTGTAAACCATTTATTTTTTAATCTTTGGCTAAATGTTAGCCTGCGAAATCGGAACACTAATAGTATAGTATCTAACTAGATTTTGCTCATTATCTAACATTTAGTTCTATTTGTCTTCAGGATGTAGGAGTACGCATGGAGTTCAGTGTAAAAAGTGGCAGTCCAGAGAAACAACGCAGCGCTTGTATCGTTGTAGGTGTCTTTGAGCCACGTCGTTTATCTCCAATCGCAGAACAGCTCGATAAAATCAGTGACGGTTACATTAGTTCGTTACTTCGCCGTGGTGACCTTGAAGGTAAGCCTGGCCAAATGCTGTTATTGCATCAAGTACCAAATATTCTTTCTGAGCGTGTTTTATTAGTAGGTTGTGGTAAAGAGCGTGAACTTGGTGAGCGTCAATATAAAGAGATCATCAAAAAAACCATCAGCACACTAAATGAAACGGGCTCTATGGAGGCGGTATGTTTTCTTACAGAGCTTCACGTTAAAGGCCGTGACACTTACTGGAAAGTTCGCCAAGCGGTTGAATCAACTAAAGACAGTCTATATACCTTTAACCAATTCAAGAGTAATAAACCTGAGACTCGTCGCCCATTACGCAAGTTAGTATTTAATGTACCAACTCGCCGTGAGCTTAACTTAGGTGAAAAAGCAATTAACCATGGTTTGTCTATTGCCTCTGGCGTAAAAGCGTCAAAAGATTTAGGCAATATGCCACCAAATGTTGCTAACCCTGCATATCTTGCGTCTCAAGCTCGTCGCCTAGCCGATGACTACGAAACCGTTACCACTAAAGTGATCGGTGAAGAAGAGATGAAGAAACTAGGCATGACTTCTTACCTAGCGGTAGGTCAAGGTTCTCATAATGAATCTATGATGTCAGTGATGGAATACAAAGGTCACCCTAATCCTGATGCAAAACCTATTGTACTGATTGGTAAAGGTCTGACTTTCGATTCAGGCGGTATCTCCATCAAACCAAGTGACGGTATGGATGAGATGAAGTACGACATGTGTGGTGCTGCTTCTGTATTTGGTGCAATGAAAGCATTAGCTCAATTAAATCTTCCTCTGAATGTGGTTGGTATTCTTGCGGGCTGTGAAAACATGCCAAGCAGCAACTCTTATCGTCCAGGTGATATTTTAACAACCATGTCAGGTCAAACTGTTGAAGTATTAAATACCGATGCTGAAGGCCGCTTAGTTCTTTGTGACGCCCTAACATACGTAGAGCGTTATAATCCAGAATGCGTTGTTGATGTTGCGACATTAACGGGAGCATGTGTGGTTGCTCTTGGTCATCACATCAATGGATTAATTGCGAATCATAATCCATTAGCTCATGAACTGATTAATGCATCAGAGCAATCTGGTGACCGAGCATGGCGCTTACCTATGGCTGACGAATATAACGAGCAGCTAAACAGCCCGTTTGCAGACATGGCTAATATTGGCGGAAAAGCCGCAGGTACAATCACTGCTGGTTGCTTCCTTGCTCGTTTTACTAAGAAATATCATTGGGCTCACATTGATAGTGCGGGTACAGCTTGGGTTTCGGGCGCAAATAAAGGCTCAACCGGCCGACCTGTCTCATTACTTGTCCAATTCTTACTGAATCGTTCAGGCCAAGAAATCGTAGAATAAATCACTTCGTTTTATGATATAAAGGGCCTTTAAATGGCCCTTTTTTAATACATTCTATTTAGCGTCTTTTTGCCATTTATGTAAATTAAGAGAGATTATGAGCCAAGCACTGTTTTACGTTCTTGAACCCACATCACCAACAGCCACTCCAGATGGACTGTTAAAATTTGTGTGTCAGCTTGCTCATTATTATTATTCTCAAAATGCACGAGTGTATGTATTAGCTCAAGACAAAGAGCAGGCTCTACTCATTGATGAAGCACTCTGGCAAAATGAGATATCTGAATTTACACCACATAATTTAATTGGTGAAGGGCCACAATCTGGCTCCCCCATTGAAATTGGTTGGGGAACATTACGCTCATCAGGCCGCCGACATGTATTAATAAATTTAGCACAAGAGGTCGCAACTTTTGCGGTTTCCTTTGCTCAAGTGGTAGACTTCGTACCCTGTGAAGAAAAAAGCAAACAACACGCTCGAGAAAGGTATAAAATATACCGAAATGCAGGCCGAGCCATGCAAACCGAGACATTAAAATAGTGCCAATCATCATAGCTAAGTAACTCAGCTGAAAGCCTATTTTCAGATTGAGCCATTAATTATGATATTTGGCATTCCACTTTTTAATAGAGATATTCGTGACGAACACTATGGAAAAGACATATAACCCGCAATCAATAGAACAAGCTCTGTACCAGACTTGGGAAGAAAAAGGCTACTTTAAGCCTCATGGCGATACATCAAAAGAAGCTTATAGCATCATGATCCCGCCACCAAACGTCACTGGTAGCCTGCACATGGGTCACGCTTTCCAAGATACGATCATGGATACGCTTATCCGTGCTGAGCGTATGAAAGGCAAAAATACCCTTTGGCAAGTAGGTACCGATCACGCTGGTATCGCAACTCAAATGGTTGTTGAGCGTAAGATTGCGGCTGAAGAAGGCAAAACAAAACACGATTACGGTCGTGACGCTTTCATCGACAAAATTTGGGAATGGAAAGCAGAATCAGGTGGCACAATTACCAAGCAACTTCGTCGTCTAGGTGCCTCTGTTGATTGGGATCGTGAACGATTCACAATGGATGATGGTTTATCTGCTGCAACTCAAGAAGTGTTTGTTCGTTTATACGAAGAAGATCTTATCTACCGTGGTAAGCGCCTAGTAAACTGGGATCCTAAACTGCACACCGCTATTTCTGATCTTGAAGTTGAAAACAAAGACAAAAAAGGCTTCATGTGGCACTTCCGCTACCCACTAGCAAATGGCGTTAAAACTTCTGACGGCAAAGACTACATCGTTGTAGCTACGACTCGTCCAGAAACCATGCTTGGTGATACTGGTGTTGCGGTAAACCCTGAAGATCCTCGTTACAAAGATCTGATCGGTCAACACATTGAACTGCCTATCGTTGGTCGCTTAATTCCTATCGTAGGCGATGAGCATGCGGACATGGAAAAAGGCACGGGCTGTGTGAAAATCACTCCAGCTCATGACTTTAACGATTACGAGGTAGGTAAACGTCATAGCCTACCAATGATCAATATCTTAACGTTCAATGCTGATATCCGTGATTCTGCTGAAGTATTCACAACGAACGGCGAAGAGAGTGATGTATACAGCGCTGAACTTCCAGCTAAATACCATGGTATGGAGCGTTTTGCTGCTCGTAAAGCCATCGTTGCTGAGTTTGATGAACTGGGTCTTCTTGAAGAGATCAAAGATCACGATTTAACCGTACCTTACGGTGACCGTGGTGGTGTTGTTATCGAACCAATGCTAACTGACCAATGGTACGTACGTACTGCACCTCTTGCTGCGCCTGCAGTGAAAGCGGTTGAAGATGGTCAAATCCAATTCGTTCCTAAGCAATACGAAAACATGTACTTTGCGTGGATGCGTGACGTACAAGATTGGTGTATCTCTCGTCAACTTTGGTGGGGTCACCGTATTCCTGCATGGTATGACAACGACGGTAAAGTTTACGTTGGTCGTACTGAAGAAGAAGTTCGTGAGAAAAACAACCTTGCTCCTGTTGTTGTACTTCGCCAAGACGACGATGTACTTGATACATGGTTCTCTTCTGCACTTTGGACGTTCGGCACACAAGGCTGGCCTGAAAACACAGACGCACTTAAAACATTCCACCCATCAGAAGTTCTAGTATCAGGCTTTGATATTATCTTCTTCTGGGTTGCTCGTATGATCATGATGACCATGCACTTCGTGAAAGACGAAGAAGGCAATGCACAAGTACCATTTAAGACAGTTTACATGACGGGCCTTATCCGTGATGAGAACGGTGACAAGATGTCTAAGTCTAAAGGTAACGTACTTGATCCTATCGATATGATCGATGGTATCGGCCTTGAAGAGCTTGTTGAAAAACGTTGTGGCAACATGATGCAACCTCAACTTGCTAAGAAAATCGAAAAAGCAACGCGTAAAACGTTTGAAGGCGGTATCGAACCATACGGTACTGATGCTCTACGTTTCACTCTTGCAGCAATGGCATCAACAGGTCGTGATATCAACTGGGATATGAAACGTCTTGAAGGTTACCGTAACTTCTGTAACAAACTATGGAACGCAAGCCGTTACGTATTGATGAACACAGAAGAGCACGATTGTGGTATGGCTGAAGGTGCTGAACTTGAGTTCTCACTGGCTGATCAATGGATCGCATCTCAGTTTGAAATCGCAGCAAAAGAATTTAATGCACACCTAGATAACTACCGTCTAGATATGGCAGCAAATACGCTGTATGAATTCATCTGGAACCAATTCTGTGACTGGTACTTAGAGCTAACTAAACCGGTTCTTTGGAAAGGCACTGAAGCACAACAACGTGCTACTCGTTACACACTAATTACGGTTCTTGAGAAGACATTACGTCTTGCTCACCCTGTTCTTCCTTATATCACTGAATCTATCTGGCAGAGCGTTAAGCCGCTAGTTAACGGTGTTGAAGGTGAGACTATCATGACTCAAGCATTACCTCAGTTTAATGAAGAAAACTTCAACGCTGATGTGGTTGCTGATCTTGAGTGGGTTAAAGCCTTTATTACCAGCATTCGTAACCTACGTGCTGAATACGATATCGCACCAAGCAAAGGCTTAGATGTGATGATTAAAGTGGCAGACGAAAAAGACGCTGCACGTATTCAAGCTAACGAGATTGTTCTTACTTCTCTAGCGAAACTAGATAGCATCAAAGTTCTAGCTGAAGGCGAAGAGACACCTGCGTGTGCAACGTCTCTTGTTGGTAAGTCTGAATTGATGATCCCAATGGCGGGTCTTATCGATAAAGATGCAGAGCTGGCTCGTTTAGATAAAGAAGTAGCTAAAATCCAAGGCGAAATTAAACGTATCGAAGGTAAATTAGGTAACGAAGGTTTCGTTGCTAAAGCACCTGAAGTTGTTATCGCTAAAGAGCGTGAAAAACTAGAAGGCTATAAAGAAACCTTAGTTAAGCTAGAAGCGCAAAAAGAAACAATCGCTGCACTATAAGTAAGCCTTTATATCTTTATTAGGTTGATATTATCGTAATGCATAAAAAAGGCCGATGTTAATACATCGGCCTTTTTGTTACCTGTCTCTTTTTATAGCTAAAAAATCAATTCACTAAAATTAATGAGTCTACTTACAAAGGAAAGTGAATGACGTTTTCAGTTTTTGATAATCCAATCTCAAGTTCATGCAGTTGCCCATCAAGTATCACAGAAACCACATATAAATCATTTGAGTTCTTCGCTTGGTCATCCCAATACTTTGGTGCTTCAACCTGAAATAGTGCAGAAACATGCTCGCCTCTTACATCGACAGGGATCGTTAATGTCATGCCATCAAACTTAATACTTGCCGAAATTAAATTAGGCTTATAAGTCTTAAAATAGACCTCGACTTTAAGCTCACAGCCGTGATGCCATATTTGCTCTACACTAATATGGCTTAGAGAAAGATGGGAGATTGGTTGGAAGAAACAGACGCCAAATACACCAACATCATTTTTAATATCACTCTCTTGAACTGCCCCAAAGCGGCGATGATAGGCTTGATTAATTTCGCATACTTGATTGCCTATCTCTTGATCCAACAACCAATCATCGTCATCTTCTTCTAAAAAAATAACTTCAAAACGATTACCGCCTAATTGTAAAAACTCTTTGATATTTTTACGGTATCGCGTCATTTTTTCAGTGCAATCAAATACAGCTACGCCATTAATTCTCACTTCTGCATAGCGAGAAATACCACTCATCACTAATTCAATCGCAGGATAATTGAGTAATGTTTCATCCACCTCAAAAAAACGCATTAAATGCCATTCTTGATTATTCGCCTCTTCAACAGAAAGTGCTTCGTAAGCAGAAGTGACACCTTGTTGAATTGGAATGTCTTTAATCGGCAATGCTGTGTCTGTTAACGGTGAAAGTTGCCATAACGCTTCTTCACCATTAAGAATAATTCTTGAGTTCATTAATATATTCATCCCTAAAAAAATGCCCTACACTTGTATTACAAGCCTAGGGCACAGTCTCTCAATTGTCGTTATTTGACAATGTTTTTATTCTTCGTCGCCATCTTCGATAACGTCATACTCAGCGTCTTCGCCTTCGTAGAAGGTACCCCAGCCATCATAGATAATGTCGAATTTCTCAGCTAGTTGAACTAATTTTTCAACTTGAGCATCGATAACGTCTGCATCTAATATTGAATCCATCACGGCATCACAACATAAGATTTTAGAGCCATCTTCGTCTTCTAGCTCTTCAGCTTCTAATACTTCAAAACCCATTTTAAATGCTTCTACTACTGCATTCTCTAATGCTTTAAAGTCTTCCGCCATTAAATGGTGTTCGATAGCATACAGTGCATCCGGCTCACTACCATCGGCTTTTAGTGATTCAATAATTTCGCGCGTTTCCGCTTTTTGCAATTCAAGAAATTGCTCAACCGATAGATATTCATCTTCTTGAGACATAATAAGGCTCCACACTGTATAAAATAATAGAAATTAACTCAGGCATTATAGCCTGCTCAAACCAAATTCCCTAGCACTTCAATAATTAAAGAATATTTAGCT
>NZ_JARACO010000100.1 GCF_028765575.1 Aliivibrio sp. S3MY1
GGCGTTATATTGATTTTTAAGTATGGAGTAGAAAATGAGTGATGTAATTAGTTCTATTGGCCAAGCAATTGGATTAGCTAAACGTTTGAGAGAAATAAGTAAAAATATTGAAGATGCAGAGTTTAAAAATGTTCTTGCTGATCTTAATCTGGAATTAGCTGATACAAAATTAGCGCTAGCGGAGGTTATTGAACAGAACGCACAGTTAAAAATGGAAGTTAATGAGTTAAAAAATTCCCAAGGAAGTAATGTTGGGGAGCTTGAATTTCGTGGCTTTGCTTATTTTAAAACTAATGATGACGGTCCATTTTGTTCTGCGTGTTACGAAACAAAGAATCAACAAGTACGGATTAACAAAACCGCAGGGCTTCTTAAAAAAATGGGGGATTTTCGATGTCCATCATGTGAGCAAATTTACAGCAGTTAATCAATATAACAAATGCATCAACACGATTTGCTACACTCGGCGTTGTCAGTTTGCCTTTAGTTTCAGTGATTAAGGCGTTAAAATTCAGCTAGGTCTGTATCGTAGCAAACGTGTTATGCAGGCGTTATGTGTTGGAGTGGGGTTATAGTTCGACAGGGTGCAGAAATTTTATGCTGATTGAATCTTCTTCTATTAGCTTAAAAACTTTTGGTCGGATATTAGTTATCCACCAATCATTATATGTATCTTTATAAATACGTTTACGAGAGTCTTCATCTTCGAATTCTCTCAACCATACAAAGAAGTCAATTCCTTCATGTGTTCGTAA
>NZ_JARACO010000101.1 GCF_028765575.1 Aliivibrio sp. S3MY1
ACGTGTTATTGCGGCGTTATAACGAATATGATTTGAGGTAGTATGAAGATAGGTGATTTTCAGAGTTTGCTACAATTCTTTGCTGCAATTTATTTAGTAGCAGAATGGGTTAGCCTTGAGAGAATAGTAATGCATTATAAAAAGATGCATTTAGGTGAACTAAGACATCGAATTTTTCGAGTTAAGAAATATTGCAAGGATCTTGACGGTATTTGGAATGATTATACAAATGAAGAAAGTAGCTTGATTAGTACATATGATCTTAATAAAAATTATTCAGTATTTCGTCGCATCTGTTTTATCTATTTTATTATTTGTTTCATTGGTTTAATTTTAAGTTCATTTTTTGGTGAATATAAGTTAAATGTTTGGGTTTTGCTATTGGGCTTAATTGTGTTGTGCATTCCTTTTTTCTACGTAGTAATTGGGCTAATTTTACCAGTAAAAAAGGAGTTTTGTAAAAATAAGGAATTAATTGAAGAGTTATTATTACCTTTAGAAACCGCGATGGAAGTGTTCAAAGAAAATAATAGCTATCCAGCTCGAAGGGATGCGATCAAAAAGAGAAATGAAGGTAACGTTTACGCATTGGATGAATATAGAGAAAAATTGAAATTATATAATGAACGTTATGATCAGCACATGAGAAATTCGTTATAACAAATGCATCAACACGATTTGCTACATTCGGCATTCTAGGTTTCTTTGAGTTTACCGTATTAAGTGGGAAGTTTAGGCTTAATCTGCATG
>NZ_JARACO010000102.1 GCF_028765575.1 Aliivibrio sp. S3MY1
GCTGCTTCAAAGAAGGAATTTAGTATGCAAGATGAGAAATGGCTCTCAGGTACGGAGCTTAAAGGGAAAATAGTCACATTAATTCCATTACAACTAGAGCATGCGTCAGCTCTTGTTGAAGCGGCTTCTGATGGTGAACTTTGGGACTTATGGTATACGAAAATACCAAATAAAGAGACTGTAAACGGTTATATTGAATTGGCTTTAAGTGAACAAGACGCTGGGCGTTCTTTGGCTTTTTCTGTCATTGATAATGAAACTCAAACCATAATCGGTACAACTCGTTTATGCCACGCTGATTGTGTGAATAAACGGGTAGAAATAGGTTATACGTGGTATGCGAAAAGCTACCAGAGAACATCAGTAAATACCGAATGTAAGTTCCTTCTTCTTTCTCATGCATTTGAAAACCTTTCAGCAATCGCTGTTGAGTTTAGAACTCATTGGCATAATCACGCTTCACGTAATGCAATAGCTCGTTTAGGTGCAAAGCAGGACGGTGTAATTAGAAATCATCAACAAATGGCAGATGGTAGCTATCGAGATACCGTTGTATTTTCGATAATTAATAGTGAGTGGTTGGCCGTAAAAGCTAGTTTGTTATTCAAACTGGAAAGGCGCAGCTAACAAATGCATCAACACGATTTGCTACATTCGGCGTTGTCAGTTTGCCTTTAGTTTTGGTGATTAAGGCAGTAAAATTCAGCTTGGTTTGCATAGTAGCAAACGTGTTATGCAGGCGTTA
>NZ_JARACO010000103.1 GCF_028765575.1 Aliivibrio sp. S3MY1
AATGCCAGTGATTAAAAAATCAATTGCAGCAATAATCTCATTTCTGAAAGTCGATAACTCATTAACAGGTTCGGATAAGATTTTAACTGGAACACTTGTCATTTGTTGAGTCAGCATTATAAAGTCACCTTCATCAATATGAATCGTAGGACAAAGGTGACTTGGGGCTTTCTTATCAAGTAATTCGATTGGTGTTAATGGAATGACTAATCGAGTATTTAAGTTATCAAGTAGATCACTTTGAACATCGACAAAATAAGGGTAGGTTTTAGCGGAACTTTTATCTTTGTTTTTATATAGCGTAAATTGAGACATTTAAAATACTCGGTATGAATCAGAAAAAAGACCGTGTTTATCGGTTAGTTCGTTGCAAGCATCAATAGCTTCAGAGTTTTGCTCTAACCATTCTTGTCTTTTTAGTTTGCTCACTTCCTGTGAAAGTGCTTTTTCCATTGTTGCTGAAAGGTTTATTTTTAAACGTTTTGCTTCAGCAAGCAGGTCACTATTTAAAGTTAAATTGGTCGCTTTCTTTACCGCTTGTGTATTATATTGATTTCTCATAATGTTACCGCTCATGCGCATTAAGTATGTGGGTTCAGTATATAACGTAAAAAGGCATTTAACAAATGCATCAACACGATTTGCTACACTCGGCGTTGTCAGTTTGCCTTTAGTTTCAGTGATTAAGGCGTTAAAATTCAGCTAGGTCTGTATCGTAGCAAACGTGTTATGCAGACGTTA
>NZ_JARACO010000104.1 GCF_028765575.1 Aliivibrio sp. S3MY1
ATATATACTGGTTAGGTTTGCTATATCAATATAATATCTCAATAAACAAAACACATAACAAATGCATCAACACGATTTGCTACATTCGGCGTTCTAGATTTCTTTGGGTTTATCGCATTAAGTGGTAAATTTGGGATTAATCTGCATGGTAGCAAACGTGTTATGCAGGCGTTATGTGCTTTTTTGTTACTTATAGGTGATCTTTCTTTTCTATTGAACTAGTGCACATTTTATTTATCGTGAAAGGTATACCTTAGTCTTTCTATTAATTAAGCAAAGAGTGTGAGTTATGATCAAACAATGGAAAAATAAACGCTTTGAACGCTGGGCTCTTACACGTAAAAAAGGACAGCTAAATTATGTGCTCAAACAAACCTTGCTCATTGGTGGCGCAGTTTTTTTTGGGTATTTGGTTGGGTTTATTGTTTTCGATAAAGTTCATTCATGGGAAGAATACCGATTAGACTTATATGTTCAAATTCCTTTTTTGTTCGTTTTTGGACTAATCCTGAATTATTTTGGATGGATAATAAATGAAGTGATTTACGAAAAAGAATATAAGAAAAGAGGGCTATCAAAACCATCAAATCCTAAGTAAATAAATATGGCATTTAAAGTTTGCTACGCACATAACAAATGCATCAACACGATTTGCTACACTCGGCGTTGTCAGTTTGCCTTTAGTTTCAGTGATTAAGGCAGTAAAATTCAGCTAAGTCTGC
>NZ_JARACO010000105.1 GCF_028765575.1 Aliivibrio sp. S3MY1
ATAGTAGTAAACGTGTTATGCAGGCGTTATGTGCTTTTTTAGTTAATTTAATCACTTAAAAGGCTCTAAATCATTACTCGGTTTTTAGTTCTGAAATTTCGTCAGCACTAAGCTCAACTATTCTGACTTTAGAGTGACCTGAAATTTTTTCACATTTTACCACTACAGAACTTCCAGCTTTCAAAACGAAATATTTATTAGGGTATCCTTCTTGATAACTATTTTTGCATACAAAAGCAACGTTATAACGACCAGGTGGAACTGAAATTTGTGTTGTTCGTTTATCAATAACAACCCCTTCTCCAGGTACAACTACGTTTTCTATAATTGTAGAAAAAAGATCGACCCAGCTATTGAAAGGTTTAACTTCAATTTTTGCTAATTGGTTAGTTGGTATATTTTCGGGGTTATATATGACAGGAGACGCACTGCATCCAGTTAAAAGAAGAACTATAAAGGTCATTAGTAATTTTGACATGAGGTAATCTCTAAAATTAATTTAGTTAAATGCTAACATTGAGTTTGACGTCTAAATATATTGTTATCTTAATAGTAAGCAGAGCGTCGCAAATAATCGAAAATTACGTGCAACACATAACAAATGCATCAACACGATTTGCTACATTCGGCGTTGTCAGTTTGCCTTTAGTTTCAGTGATTAAGGCAGTAAAATTCAGCTAGGTCTGCATGGTAGCAAACGTGTTATGCAGGCGTTA
>NZ_JARACO010000106.1 GCF_028765575.1 Aliivibrio sp. S3MY1
GCGTTATGGCTCAGAAGATATTTTTAACATCACGGTAAAAATTTTCATGAGATCCTAATGCCATTAGCTCAAGGGTGACCGTGCCATCTTCGTAACTGTAACCAAGCAGTGTTAATTGCTTAACCATTTTGAATTTATGGACACGTAAAAATGACAAGTCACCTTTCTTTTGCTCTCCTAATAATGGCTCTTTTATTAATTCTTTAATTGCATTATCAAGATCCGTCTTTTGATTTTTATGTAACTTTTTTACTGCTTTCTTAAATGTAGGTGTCTGTAAAATTTGAGTTATATTAGCCAAAACTATAGCTCTCCAATTTTCCTGCTTCTTTTTCAGCTTTGGCAATAATTGCTTGTTTTACAAACTCATATGATAGTTCTGGGTTATCTTCCATCATTTCACCAATTTTAGCCCAGTGCTCAATTTGTTTTGGTGTGGTGCGACTGAATGCTTTAGCCATAATAGTAGCTTTTTGCACAAGGTCTTGGTCTAATCTGATGCTTGCTGTAGCCATTGTAAGTATCCTATTTAAAGTTAATTCCCATTATTGTAGTATATTGCTACGGTTGTCGCAAGTTGCGCCATAACAATCGCATCAACACGATTTACTACATTCGGCATTGTAGGTTTGTCTTTAGTTTCGGTGTTTATGGCGGTAAAATTCAGCTTGATCTGT
>NZ_JARACO010000107.1 GCF_028765575.1 Aliivibrio sp. S3MY1
TATGCTTTAAAAAATTTACAGTATCAATGGAGTTCTCATGCTTGAATCATTATTAAAATATGCACCATTAATCTCAGCAATAATGCCTTTAGTTGTAATCATAATGACGGGTATCTGGGTTAATACACGGTTAGAAAAAGTTAAAAGCCGCTTTCAACTAGATCATTCAATTATTGAAAAACGGGCAACAATCTATGCTTCGATACAAGAAGACTTTAATAAGATCTATTCTTATATACGTAGGGTTGGTGATTGGAAAGAATTAACACCAAACGATATATTAGAGAGCAAAAGGAAAATTGATCGAATTTTTCACTCGACGAAGCCTTATTGGTCAAAAGAATCATTTAAGGCGTATGAACAATTTATGAGCGTTTGTTTTAAGGCTTACCGTGGGCATGGGAAAGATGCAGGTATTATTGCTAAAGTGGAACGATATCAAAGTCTAAGTAATTGGGAATCAATATTTTCAGAGTGCTTTGAAAGTGGGTATGACAAAGATAAACTTGTACAGGTTAATAAAGAGTTAATGGAGTCATTATCTAAAGATTTTGGGGTTGAATAAACGCATATAACAAATGCATCAACACGATTTGCTACACTCGGCGTTGTCGGTTTGCCTTTAGTTTCAGTGATTAAAGCAGTAAAATTCAGCTAGGTCTGTATGGTAGC
>NZ_JARACO010000108.1 GCF_028765575.1 Aliivibrio sp. S3MY1
ACAGACTTAACTGAATTTTAACGCCTTAATCACTGAAACTAAAGGCAAACTGACAACGCCGAGTGTAGCAAATCGTGTTGATGCATTTGTTATGTGCGATATTTACTCAAACGTCGGATACCCAAAAAAACCAATGGTTGCATCCAAAGAAATTTTATTCCCAACTTTAAATGAACTTATTTCGCCTCCGTCGATGCTATATTTGATATTGCCATTTTGATTCTGTAATTTGAGGTATGTAAATTTTGTCGATTTAACATAGGTAGACTCAATGCCAACTATGTTAAATTCAACCGAGCTTACGTCTTGGCTACCATATGAACTATCTATCCACTTTGTAGCTATTGTTGATAACATCAAAAAAATCCCGAAGGACATGAGTGTATGTACTTTGTGGTTACAATCATTATCATCAAAAACGAAATAATACATTAGCACAGCAAGTAAGAAGCTAATGAATATGCAACTAATGGCTAATACACCAGAATCAAGAGTTTCGTGAAATGAGACAAAAACGAGGTTAATCATACCTCCCGCTAATGATAAAAAAACCAGTATTATTAAACGCTCTCTACTCACACAGCTAACCTATTGTTAATGTTAAATTTATTTTTAGCACATAACGCCTGCATAACACGTTTACTACT
>NZ_JARACO010000109.1 GCF_028765575.1 Aliivibrio sp. S3MY1
TAACGCCTGCATAACACGTTTGCTACGATACAGACTTACCTAAATTTTACCGCCTTAATCACTGAAACTAAAGGCAAACTGACAACGCCGAGTGTAGCAAATCGTGTTGATGCATTTGTTATAACCGTTTTTCCATGCGTGACAAGTCCCAACTCTCACCATCAAATGATAAGCTATGAGTTACCTGCTCAAATTCTACAAAACCCAGTTTTTCGTAACATGAAATCGCTGATTTATTGTGGCTGAAAACACCTAATGTTAGTAAATTAGCTTTGTAATTAACCTCAGCCTTTTCAATAAGTAGCTGTAGCATGGTTTGAGCTAGATTCTGACCTCGATATTCAGGTGAGATAAATACACGGCAGATACGAAACTCATTAACTGAAACTTGATAAAGCTCCACAAAACCAACAGGATTATTCTCAACAGTAAATAGAAATGGAAACACCTGTGACTGCTTACAATGAATTGCAATTTGTTCATGAGTAAGAGGATATTTATAAGCTGGCCCGCCCCATAAATAACAAAGTTTTTCGCTATCTATCCAAGCAGTAAGCTGATCATAGTCCTTATGTTCAAAAGTCTCTAATTCCATGATTTACTCCTGAGGTTATAACGCCTGCATAACACGTTTGCTAC
>NZ_JARACO010000011.1 GCF_028765575.1 Aliivibrio sp. S3MY1
TAGAATACCGGCCTGTCACGCCGGGGGTCGCGGGTTCGAGTCCCGTCCACTCCGCCACTTATTTATAGACAGAGTTAAGTCTTTAAAAGAACTACAGGGGTGTAGCTCCAACTGGCAGAGCAGCGGATTCCAAATCCGCGTGTTGGGAGTTCGAATCTCTCCACCCCTGCCATATTAAAGAAGGCTCATATCGAAAGATATGAGCCTTTTTGCTATTTGGAGTTTGAGAAAAGAGTCGCGGATTCCCCCACCATAAGAACGCGCGTGCTAGGAGTTCGAATCTCTCCACCCCTGCCATATTAAAGAAGGCTCATATCGAAAGATATGAGCCTTTTTGCTGTTTGGAGTTTGAGAAAAGAGTCGCGGGTTCCCCCACCATAAGAACGCGCGTGCTAGGAGTTCGAATCTCTCCACCCCTGCCATATTAAAGAAGGCTCATATCGAAAGATATGAGCCTTTTTGCTGTTTGGAGTTTGAGAAAAGAGTCGCGGATTCCCCCACCATAAGAACGCGCGTGCTAGGAGTTCGAATCTCTCCACCCCTGCCATATTTAGAAGGCTCATATCGAAAGATATGGGACTTTTTGCTATTTGGAGTTTGAGAAAAGAGTCGCGGATTCCCCCGCCATAAGAACAGATACATCCTATTTACCAACAGTGTGTATCTTCTCCTGAGCCAACACCTGCTGCATTGAGGCTCAATATCCCACAAGAATCTTTATTTTGTCCTAAAGCACTTTGTGGAGTGGCTGATAGAATGTAGGTGTTACTTCCTGATCCTAAGAGATCATAAGATAAGTGGTATCTTTTATTATCAATGCCACACACACTATCGATTAAACAAGAGCCTATTTCTTTATTGATCACTAATTCTAGTAGAGCTTTATAGCGATCTTTTGCCGCAGTTTCTGCTCTTGTTGAATATAAACTTTCAATATGAAGTTGGGTCTTGATTAATGCCGACACCGCTTCCATCCGATGACTTTTTAATACGTGTACCATGTAATTAGGATAAGCAACGCTTGCTAAGATAGACATTATGGCAACAACGATAAGTAATTCGACCAATGTCACGCCATTATGAAACTTGAGAGCTTTTGACAGACTGAAAATTCGAATCATTCCGATAACTCATTGAAAGGTAATATCACTAGTTTTAAACAGTGCTACTCTTCCTAGCAAGATGAAAATTCCAAATCGGAAAATTGCAAAGGAAATTGCGAAATGCCTCGCGGCTTTACTCTACTTGAATTACTTATCACTATTATTGTACTTGCCACTTTGTTGATGTCAGCGGTGCCGAGTTTTTCTTCTCTTCTTGAACAGCAAAAAATAAAACGGCTATTAGGTGATCTAGAAGGTTTTTTAATTCAAGCAAAGTCAGAATCAGTATTGCAAAATAAAGCCCTTAAGATTTTTTACATAAAGGAATCGAATGATTGGATACTCTCTCTTAATCCTGAAGGTAGTGTATTAAC
Organism: Aliivibrio sp. S3MY1; assembly: GCF_028765575.1. Taxonomy (GTDB): domain Bacteria; phylum Pseudomonadota; class Gammaproteobacteria; order Enterobacterales; family Vibrionaceae; genus Aliivibrio. The sequence continues at coordinate 1,478 of NZ_JARACO010000011.1, forward strand.
AACCATTTCTGAAGCTCAAATATCCGCTATTATTTATTTACATTCAACAAATTACCCTCAGTTATTACTTTCCTCAAATATGTCAGCGCTTGTATTGAACCCTGTTAGAGCCACTCCTCATATGCCAGCCAGTTTTTTGCTTTATAAAGATAGAAATAAAAAAGTGAAACTATTAATTCACCATATTACGGGGCGGATCAGAATATGTGCTGAAGGGGAGGAACACTATGGTTATAAGAAGTGTTAGACAAAAACAATGTGGCATTTCTTTGATTGAATTGCTTGTCGCTTCTACTATAGGGATCATAGTGTTAACACTTATTGGGAGTATCTATTTAAAAGGACAAAAGCTATATGCAGATAGAAGTCAGAACCTTCTACTAATTCAAGAGCTTAATGATGCATTGCGCTTGATAAAAGAAGAGAGTCATCGAGCAGGCTTTAATGGAAGTAGTCACTATTCAGCGATACTTTCTGGAGCAAGTAACGTCATACACGTTTCAGGTGAGCAATTAAGTTACGTTTATAAAACGTCTGAGTTACCTGAGCAATGGCGAGGTATTAGCATAAAGTATGCGTCTGACACATTAAAAATATGTACGAAATCTAACTTGCCATCGATACCCGATATTCATTTTTGTACTCGTTTTTATTCTTTGTTAGATACAAATATCATGACGATGACGGATTTTACACTTGTTCAAACCTCCCTTAATCATTCAGTAAGTTCTGCTTACTTATCTATTTCTGCGACAGTAAAGCTTAAAAATACCTCTCATCAACACTCCTCTCAAATTAAGCTTACGCAGAGGAATTGGTAATGATAACTAAACAACAAGGTGCAATAACCTTACTTGTATCTAGTGGTATTTTAATGGCTTCTTTAATACTTTCGTTAGCCAGTTATCAGCATATTTTTTATCAAATAAAACGAGCTCAAAATGAAATTGAAGCGAGAAAGGGGTATTGGGCGGCAGAAGGAGGGATTGAATGTGTATATGCAAAAGTAATGGTATTAGGGGCGCTTCCTCATGGAGATATTGAAGAGTGCAAAGCGCTATCTTTAAGTTCACTAACTATCGTTAAAGAGACTAATTATCAAATTGAATCAGTGAAGAATGCTCAGAGAGTAAAAAAGGCCTTTATCATAGGAGGAACAGGTGGTGATGGTGTCATTAAATCATCGTCTAATTTGTATTTTCATAGCAGCATTTCAATAGATGTTCCAGATCCTGTCCGTTTAGGTAACGATGGTTGGGAGTGTATCGCAGTGAGATATAAAAATTTGATTGGTGCCAATGGCAGTGTTGTAAACCAAGGAGTGAAAACAAGTATTACATCTAGTAGAGACTTTAATCACCAAGGTAAAGATTGTAACACTGACTATAAAACAAATACCTCAATGGGAAGTCTAGGGCTTAAATCAGATTTCCAAAAAGATGTGTCGATTTCGCCATTTAAAGATATCTTTGGGATAGACCCTAGTAAGCATAATACGATAAGAGATAATGGTAAGTTTACTGTGCTATATGGAACTGGAACACCGGCAGGAAAACGCCTATCCAATTGTGGCACGCAATTAATAAATAAACTAAATGCCAATAATAAATTTATTTGGGTTGAAGGAAGTTGTGAGATCACCTCAGTGGAATACCAAGATTTTAGTGAGGCGATGAATAAGCATACGGATGGCAGTTTTATTATGATTCATGATGGTTCGTTTTCTGTTATGGGGGCTCCAAGTGGTGTTATTGCAAAAAAGATGAAAGGGGTTATCTTCCATTTTAACTATGATTATAAAGTACCTAAAGATGGTTCAAATTGGATTGGGACGGATGCTTATAATTACTTATACCCACACGGGGGAGTTATAAACTCTATTTTTCCATCATCTTTTTTATCTAACGCTTCTTTTTATCAACATGGTTCCTTTACATTAAATGGCGGACAATTTTTTGATACGCAAGATCAGTCAGCCATTTTTTATACTAGTGCTAGTTTTAAATACAATAGCGATATCATCCAAAACCTTATTTCTGAACTAGTTCAACCTCGCTGGAAAGAGGGATCGTGGCATGACTTTTAAACAACAAGGTTTTAGTTTATTAGACGTTCTTATTTCGTTTGTTTTGCTTACTGTCGGTGTCATTGGCTTAATTAAGCTACAGGTATTTATTGATAAAAAGTCAGAATACGCCGCAGCCAGTATTGGTGCATTATATGCTGCAGAATCAAAGCTAGAGTATTTTAGAACCCGATCAATAGATGGTGAAGGCAGGACGATTTCATTTAGATCGATTACCACACAAGAATCAGCAGAATTAATTAATGGCTATCATGTCACTTGGTCTGTTATTGATAGTCTGCCAACAATTATTTCAGGGACGATGGTCGTTAATTTAAAAGAGATACAAGTAAAATCGCAGTGGGAGAATCGGTGGGGTGAAACTCAAGAGGTGGTTTTACAAACAATGATATCAAGGTACAGTGAATTTAATTAGGTTCAAACGATTGCTTGAACCTAATTTATTATAAATCATCCAACGAAAGGTAACATGGCTCCAGCGGCAATGAAGAAACTTACCAAACCTACAATCGGTAGTTTAACTACTTTTAATAATGCAAAACCAATAATGACTAATGCCATATCTAGCCCTGAGCTTACAGCACTTGTAAATACAGGGTCGTACAATGCAGCGATTAGCAAACCTACGACAGCAGCATTAATTCCCGTAATTGCCCCTGCTAATGTTGGTTTTTGAGCAAGAACCTGCCAATGACTAAATACGCCAAGTACTAATAAAAAACCCGGTAAGAAAATAGCTACTGTTGCAATTAAAGCACCAAGAACAGGTTGCTCGCTCCATAGTTCGTAACCTAAGAAAGTAGCAAAGGTAAACATTGGACCTGGAACCGCCTGTGCAGCAGCATAGCCAGTTAAAAAGCTATCAGTGCTAATTTGATCACCAACAATATTTTGCAGTAATGGAAGAACTACGTGACCACCACCAAACACTAAGCTACCTGCTTGAAAAAAATCTGAAAAAAGTACAAGCAAAGGTGAGTGATTAACAATAGCAGGCAAAGCAAAGAAACAAAGAGCAAAGATAGCGAGCGGTATCCAATTAATACCTTTTGATTCCTTTTTAATTTCTGTTATTTGATCTGATTTTAGATAAATTCGACCAACGATAGCGGCAATTAATAAGGCCATTAATTGAGTGCTTATTGAAGGAAAAATTAATAACAAGCTCGCCGTCATAATACCTAAAAGTACGGTAATTTTGTCCTTACAAAAACTCTTATACATTCCCATGATTGCATCGGCAACGACAACAACGGCTAATAATTTTAATCCATGAATGATGCTTTCAAATATGTCATTACCAAAGAATGAATGGCTTATATTTGCTAATAACACCATGATAAGAATTGAAGGTAATGTGAAACCAATTGATGCGAGTAGAGCACCAAAGAGCCCCTTTCTGTGATAACCCAAAGCAAAGCCGACTTGGCTTGAACCTGGACCCGGTAAGAACTGACTTAAGGCGATCAGTTGAGCGTACTCTTCCTCACTTATCCAGCCTCGTTTTTGTACAAATTCATTGCGGAAGTAACCGATATGAGCGGCAGGTCCACCGAAGCTAACCCAACCTAATAAAAAAAATCGCTTAAATATCTCAAACATAATCTACTCAACTTTTGATGTATTATCCAAATTCGGACATTCCATTTTGATGGGATAAAGATTACGAGTTACTATCAAATTATTCAAATCGATTAAATTACTACTAACTATGAATGAAATTAATTGGAAAGCGGTAGATCTTAATTTATTGGTCGTGTTTAGTGCATTAATGGAAACCAAAAGCGTTTCATTAGCGGCGAATAAATTATTTGTAGGTCAGTCAGCGATGAGTCATAGTCTTGCTCGTTTACGTGAATTATTAAATGATCCTTTGTTTGAACGACAAGGGCATAAAATGATCCCAACCGCTAAAGCTAATCAGCTCTATCCAATGATCACACTGGTATTACAGACAATCTCTGGTGATATTTTAAAGGTGGATACGTTTGAAGCGAGTGAGTTTTCCGGCACCTTTAAAATCGGGATGACAGATTACGCAGAACTTCTTTTTGCCGCTGATATTTTTGATGCAATTCATCAATTAGCGCCAAATTCACAGCTCTGTTTTACCACAGTAGATAAAGCCAATTATCAAGATAGATTTGATTCTGAGCCACTTGATTTAGTGATTGGTAGCATGAGACCTGAGCAAAAAGAATTTCAATATCAAACATTATATACAGAAAAACATGTATGTATGTGGGATGGTCAGCGACATCACTTTAACACGCCGATAACACTTGGAGATTATATATCTTTACCTCACGCGTTAGTAAGTCCTGATGGCGCATTAAAAACAGGGGTAGATAAAGAGTTAAAAGCGTTAGGTGTGAATCGTGCTGTTAGCGTGGCATCTAAACATTTTTTAACCATAAGACATTTAATGAAAAAAAGAGATTTAATTTGTGTGGTGCCTGAGTTGATGGCTCAATTAGATCTTTTCTCAGAAAAATTAGTGCATTCAGAGCCTCCAATTAATATCGGTGAGTTTGATATTCAATTGATTTGGCAAACCAGAAATAAAGAGAATAAACGCTATCAATGGCTCAAAGAATTACTTATTCAAACCATTGAAAAAAGCGTGATTACTTATAGGACTTAAATTCTGTGCGTTTGGGATTTAATGGTTATCGCCCAAAAGCGTCTTTAATTTTTTCATCGGTTTTATATTGGCTTAGCGCATAAACCGACCAAATAGCGGCAGGTATCCAGCCGATTAAGGTTATTTGTAAGATAAGACAAATGATGCCGCTAAATGGACGACCTATCGTGAAAAATTGTAACCAAGGCAGTAATAAAGCAAGTAGTAGTCTCATTTTTTTTCCTATATTAATAAAAATGGCCAGTAACAAGTAAGTTACTGACCATAAGGTTACCTTAGTCTTTATGAATAGAGCATGAATATACTCAGGCCATTAGACTAAAAATTAGTTATTGCTGTGCAATTCGCTATTTAGTTCAACCGCAGATTTATTCGTTAAACATTCGATTTGACCAGTGATAGAGTTGCGACGGAATAGAAGGTCTGTTTTACCAGCAAGATCACGAGCTTTCGCAATTTCAACTTCTTTGCCTTGATTATCTAGCATGCTTACTTTTGTGCCAGCAGTAACATATAGGCCTGATTCAATCGTACAACGATCACCCATTGGGAAACCAAGGCCAGCATTTGCACCAAGCAGACAATTCTCACCAATCGAGATAACCATCTTACCGCCACCAGAAAGTGTTCCCATGATAGAAGCACCACCGCCGATATCAGAGCCATTACCAACAACAACACCCGCAGAAATACGACCTTCAACCATGCTCACGCCAGTAGTACCTGCGTTAAAGTTGATGAAACCTTCGTGCATAACAGTAGTGCCTTCACCGACATGAGCACCTAGGCGTACACGTGAAGTATCAGCAATACGAATACCAGTAGGAACCACGTAATCCACCATTTTAGGGAATTTATCAACACAATCGACAGTCAGAGTTTCGCCAGCTAGACGAGCTTCGATTTGACGATCAGCAAGTTCAGGTAGATCGATTGGACCTTGATTAGTCCAAGCAATGTTATGCAGAAGACCAAAAATACCATCTAATACAGTGCCATGTGGCTTAACTAAACGGTTAGAGATAAGTTGAAGCTTTAAGAAACCTTCAGCAACAGATTGAGGTTGCTCATCAGTCGCTAGAACAACAAGAACAAGAGGTTGTTTAGATTGAACTGCTTTTTCTGCAAACGCAGCATTAGCAATATCCCCGTTTGCTGCAAATGCATTAGCAAGTTCAGTACAAACTTCAGAAGAAACTTCGATAGCTTGATTGCCTTCAGCATAACCACTTGCTTGAGCAATAGAATTAACTAGCGCTTCAGAAGGGTTTAATACTGGATGTGGGAAAAATGCTTCAATGATTTTATTGTCGCGGTTTTTTGTTGCAGTACCAAAGGCAAGAGCAAAATGAGCCATGTAATGATTCTCCATTTCCATATAATTATGAGTATTTAAAAATAAATCTTACTTCACATCATAAAGAGAGTTGCTGTGATATAGAAGGGCGAAAGTAAGAAATATTTACGATGCAGGGAGAAAAAGTGTAAGAAAAGGGGAACTATAGTTAGGGAGCAGAAAATAAAATAGCAGCTCATTAGGCTGCTATTTTATTTTAATATGTATTTTTTATAATTAAGCCGCGTCAGATTCTTCGTCTTTTACCGCTTCAATCTTTGCTTTTTTTGGTGCTGGTTTACGTTTAGCACCAAGAGCAACTAATACATCTTCTTTATGTTTTGCTAGGTAAAGAGACAACTCTTCTTGCTTCTCTTCATCTTCAATTAAATTGCTTTCATTTAGCAGAGTAAAAAGTTCATCTGCAACATCCAGCATTTTGTCATAAGCATCGGCTTCAGTTTTAGAGGTAAAAGTCATCTTCTCTTCTCCGTTGCGCTCAACTACATATTTGACGATAACAGCCATGGTCGTCTCTCCTTTAAAATTAACTGGTGTTTTATACAGTAACTGAGCATTTATGTCCACTTTGTCGTGGTAAAATTGGAGCTAACTATCTTTGCAATAAGAGAGAAACCGCTTTAGTAGTGGAGTCTGATATTTTTCTTTATGCAATAGTAACCAGTATTGACGAGTTAATCGTTTTTCATAAGAAATGTTAACTAGGCGCCCATCATTAATGGCATTTTGTGCAGCGAGTTGAGAAATACATGCCAATCCCATATTTTCAGCACAACAATTAATTATAGCTTCAGTGGTATGAAGTTGTAATGATTCATGCCAATCATTTAAATTAGCGGCGATATGATTAATAAAATATTCACGGCTACCCGAACCTTCTTCTCGCAGTAACCAAGTTGAATGTTCTAAATCATCCAGAGTCACCAGGCTCTTAGTTGCTAAAGGGTGAGAAGGGGCGCACACTATGTACATATCGTCACATTGCCATTCAATCATATTTAATTTTGGATGATGCGCTTTACCCTCAACCAAACCGATATCAAGTTGAAATTCTAGCAGTCGATTAATAATTTGTGCTGTATTTGAAATAAACAGTTGTTGAATATCGCAAGGGTGCAGTTGTTGAAACTCACTCAGTAAAACGGGGGCGATATGATTACCAATAGTATCGCTAGCACCAATATTTAATGAACCGGTTAGCTGACTATCTGCCGTAAATTGGTGCTCGATAGCCTCTGCTCGTTCTAGTAATTCGTCCGCTAAAGGAAGAAGTTGGCGTCCTTCACTATTTAATACCAATCGATTATTTACCCGATCAAAGACCTTGTAGCCAAGGTTTTTTTCAAGCTCAGAAAGCGAAAGGCTTACCGCAGGCTTTGTAATGAAAAGTCGCTCAGCAGCTTTAGTCATTGTTTTTTCTTGAGCAATGGCAGTAAATACATTGAGCTGTTTTAGTGAAATTCTCATGACAAGAAGTCCTAATAAATCAATCTTAAGTCGTTTAGTTTATATTAACGTAACTTTAAGTTTATTCAAATTTTATTAATGATGAGTAAGAAGTAAAATAGCGTCATCGTTAAATAGTAAAGAGAACAATGTCATGCTTAATTACACAAAACAAAAAGTAGTAGGTGCTCCAACGCCAATGGCAGGGTTAGCTCTTGGGATTGCAAGTTTAGGTTGGTGCTGGGAAAACGCATTGCCGCTCAATGGTTATGCTCAATGGATTTCAGCAGCTATTGCTTCTGTTTTATTACTGGTATTAGCGATTAAATTTTTATTGCACCCAACGGTATTATGGGGCGAACTTGCTCATCCTGTTGTCGGTAGTGTCGCTCCAACCTTTGCTATGGGCACAATGGTGGTATCAAGTTCGATTGGTCATTTTTATCCAGTAGCAGGTGATGCGTTATGGCTTGCCGCCATCGCACTTCATATTATTTTCTTGGTCTCTTTTATTTACCACAGAGCAAAAGATTTTGAATTGCATCATATGGTCCCTAGCTGGTTTGTTCCACCTGTAGGTCTAGTGGTTGCTGATGTGTCTTTTTCTGGCAATCCAGCATTAGCCCCTGTCGCACATTGGATTCTTATGTTTGGTTTAGTTATCTACGCAATCATGCTACCCGTTATGATGTATCGTTTGATTTTTTGTCATGAAGTACCTGACGCTGCAAAACCAACCATCGCAATTATGGCGGCACCAGCAAGCTTATCATTGGCAGGTTATTTAACGGTGACGGCTTCTCCATCACCTGTGATAATTGCACTTCTATTTGGTATTGCAGTATTAATGACAAGCGTGATTTATATGGCTTTCTTTAAACTCATGAGACTTCCATTTAGCCCTGGTTATGCAGCATTTACCTTCCCAATGGTGATAGGTGCAACGGCATTATTTAAAACGGCGAACTGGATGTTATCTCAAGGGGTTGCTGCTAATTATGTCTACCAAGTAAGAACACTAGCGGCAGTTGAGTTAGTGGTTGCTACTTGCGTGGTGAGTTATGTTGCAGCGCATTATCTAGCACATTATCGTCCAATAACACGTATGACTAATCGTTTAGCAAACCCTAAACCCGCACATTAAATTAGTAATCTTTTTCTCTTAAAACACATCCAGTTACGTTAAGCTATAGAGACTTTCATTTCTTTATAAGCGAGCTGGGTGTGTTTACTGTTTATCATTCAAATCAACTTGATGTTCTTAAATCACTTGTCGTTGAATTAATTCGTCTTAACCCTCTAGATAACCCATTTGAGCATGAGCAAATCCTCGTTCAAAGTCCGGGCATGTCACAATGGCTTAAAATAGAACTCGCAAAAGAGCTAGGCATTGCCGCCAATCTTACTTTTCCTCTTCCTGCTACTTTTATTTGGGACTTGTTTACTCAGGTTCTTGATGATGTGCCAAAGCGCAGTGCTTTTCATAAAGAAGCAATGACATGGAAGATAGTGACATTATTACCTGAGTTATTAACACAAGATGAATTTGCACCTCTACAGCGCTATTTAGAAAATGATGAAAACCAACTTAAGTGCTACCAATTAGCGGCAAAAATTGCGGATATCTTTGACCAATATTTAGTATTTCGCCCAGAGTGGATCCAAAAGTGGGAAGCGGGTGAAGAAATCGCTGAGCTAGAAGGCGAGCACCCTTGGCAGCCTATTTTATGGCAAGCCTTGTATGATCAAACGCTAGCACTGGGTCACTCCCCTTATCATCGTGCCAATATGTTTGAGCACTTTATTGAAACCTTAGATAACTACCTACAAACGGGCACCTTGCCAAAAGGGATGCCTAAGCGTTTATTTGTGGTGGGCATTACTTCATTGCCTCCACGTTATTTAGATGCACTTGCGGCGCTAGGGCAACATATTGATGTGCATTTAATGTTTACCAATCCTTGCCGTTATTACTGGGGTGAAATTCGAGACAGAAAGTATCTCGCCCGCCTAGAAGCGCGTAATCGCCTGCAAGTAAAATGGCTAGAGGATCACAGTGAGAAAATTGGTGATTCAGAACAATTAAAAGGATCGCTTGATGCAAATTTTGAGGATGAATTACATACTTCAGAAGTGGGTAATTCACTGCTCGCATCATGGGGTAAATTAGGTCGAGATAATCTTTGTTTGTTATCAGAAATGGAAGCACAAGAAATAGATGCTTTTGTTGATGTAGATAAGGATAACCTCCTGCACTCTATCCAATCGGATATTTTAAATCTTGAAGAGCATAGTCGTGATGATGTGCTTGATAACAGTCAGCATAAACAGCCAATCAGTTCTGATGATCGTTCGATTCTTTTGCATTCATGTCATAGCCCAATGCGTGAAGTTGAGGTATTGCATGACCAACTCTTAGATATGTTTGCTAACGATCCAAAACTAAAACCACGCGATATTATCGTGATGGTGGCAGACATCAATGTCTACAGTGCAGCGATTCAAGCGGTATTTGGAAATGCGGCTTTTGATCGTTATATTCCTTTTGCCATTTCAGACCAAAGTGCTGAGCAAGAAAACCCAGTGTTATTGGCTTTTATGAGCTTAATGGCGTTGCCTGAGAATCGCTGTGGCCTTTCGGAATTATTGAGTTTGCTTGAAGTTCCTGCCGTAATGTCGCGCTTTAAATTCACGACCGAGCAATTTGAGATAGTTAAACGCTGGGCAGAAGAGACCGGTATTCGTTGGGGATTAGATAACAGTACTTCAGCACATTTTGATCTTCCAGAGCACAACCAAAATTCATGGTTATTTGGTATCCAGAGAATGTTATTGGGTTATGCCATGGAGCAAGAGATTGGCTTATTTGAAGGTATGGCAAGTTATGAGCAAGTGCAAGGCATGAATGCCGAAATCGCTGGTAACTTGGCGCACTTTATTGATCAGCTTTTGACTTATCAGATCACCCTAGGCCAAGCGCAAACCATTAGTGCATGGCGAACCATTATTAACCAATTAATGGATGACTTTTTAAACGTAGAGTTAGAAGGAGAGTTGGTGGTTAAAAGCATTCGAGATCAACTGCAAAAGCTAGAAGAGAACCTAGAAGATGCTGGTTTTGATGCACCAATCTCTGCACCAATTATTAATAATTACCTAAAAAATAATTTATCTGGCGGTAAAGCGAGTCAACGATTCTTAGCCGGACAAGTTAATTTCTGTACCTTAATGCCAATGCGTTCTATTCCATTTGATGTGGTATGTCTGCTTGGGATGACGGATGGTTCTTACCCTAGAACCATGCCTGTTGAAGGTTTTGATTTAATGCAAAAGCGCATGAAACCAGGCGACCGTTCACGTCGAGATGATGATAGATATCTGTTTTTAGAAGCGCTGCAATCGGCAAATAAAGCCTTTTATTTAAGTTATATTGGACGCTCAATTCGCGATAACACAGAAAAAGCACCGTCAGTGTTGGTCAGTGAGTTACTTGAATATTGCCAACAAGGTTACAGCCTAAAGGGCGATGAATCATTAAACCCTGAAGAATCAGCAGAGCGTTTAGTTAAACAATTAACCATTGTTCACCCATTAGTCCCGTATAGCCAACAAAGTTTTATTGGTGATAACACCAGTTATGCCAGTGAGTGGTTACCCACCGCAAAATTAGAAGGGGCAGCGGCACCTGAGTTTCAGACTGCGCCATTAGTGTATGCACCAGAAACAAAAGAATTAGATCTCACAGAGCTACAACGTTTTTGGCGTCTACCTGTTGCGTATTTCTTTAACCGTGGATTGAAAGTCTTTTTTGAAACAGTAGAGAGTCGAGTTGAAGATGATGAGCCATTTACTATCGATGGTCGTACTGGCTATGGTATGAAATCGGATCTACTGGAGGACTTATTGGCCTATGATGATCCTAACCAAGTATCTCAAATCTCTCGTGATTTTTATCAGCAGCAAAAAGCTCAAGGTAAATTACCGATTGGTAGTTTTGGTGAGATAGCGGCAGATAAAGAAGTGAACACCGTTAAAGATTTGGTTGCTCATATTCAACCATTAACGAGCTCACCATTAGACGATCAAGAAGTGCGTTTACACTTTACTTTTCCTCATGGTGAGATGGAATTACAAGGTTGGTTAAAGCAGCGTTATCAGGCAGGAATGTTGCGTTATCGTGGTGGTAAAATTCGCTCGCATGAAATTTTAGCTACTTGGATCTATCATCTTTGTTTATGTGCCATGGGCCAGCCGCAATTTACCCACCTATTTGGTACCGATGCGATTTATCATTTTGAAGCGATTGAGAAAGAAAAAGCGTACCAGCATTTAGAAACCATTTTAAGTCTTTATATTTCGGGTAACTGTGCACCATTACCTTATTTACCTAAAGCGGCATTAGCAGGACTTGAAGCGCATTTTGATAAAAAAGGTGTGTGGAATGATGATGAAGAAACACATCAAAAAGCACTGAAAAAAATGGCAGATGAATACAATGGCACTCGTTATGCGGGCGAAAATAGCAATGATTATGTAATGCGTATGTGGCCAGAATGGAATGATGAGTTTGGTCAGACTATTTTTGAGAATGCTCAAAAAGTATTGCACGATGCGTTATTACATAGTGAGAAAGAAAAGCTGTAATCAAAAGAAGCGTTGTTATTGGTAGGAGTAGAGTGGCCGCCAGTAAATCATTGTTAGTGTAGGGCGTTCGCTGTACGGCCACAGGTCAGAGGTTGACCGAATCCTGATTACAAATGCACATTTAATGGGCTCTTTGTAAGTGGCGCTGAGTGTAACAAAGCATAAAAAGTGAACCGTGAGAAAGATCTCACATTGATGGCTTTATTAATTTTATTATCGTTGTTCCTAATGAATTTCGATATGGATCACACAAATATCTTGTAAAAACAGGATATTGATGTTTAAAACGGTGATGTTCGATGACGACAATCGCAGCTCCAAATCAATTGAATGCAATGACGTTTCCTTTGCATGGAACACGTTTAATTGAAGCTTCAGCCGGTACCGGTAAAACCTTTACCATTGCCAGTTTGTATTTACGTTTATTGCTAGGACATGGCGAGGACAATAGCCGTCATAGTGAAGAGTTAACCGTAGATAGAATATTGGTAGTAACTTTTACAGAAGCGGCAACGGCAGAGTTGAGAGAGCGTATCCGAGCAAAAATACATGATGCTCGTTTAGCCTTTGCTCGTGCTGTGCATAACAATGGTTATAAGAGTGGTGATCCGGTTATCGATCCTTTGCTGGCTTCTATTAGCGACCATAAATCAGCAGCACACATATTATTGAACGCAGAACGCAGCATGGATGAAGCCTCAATTTTCACCATTCATGGTTTTTGTCAGCGTATGCTAACCCAAAATGCCTTTGAATCGGGTGCGCAGTTTGAGAGTGAATTTGTTACTGACCAAGCCAAATTAATGCATCAAGTGGCTGCCGATTTTTGGCGTCGCAGTTTTTATCATCTGCCAAAAATGGTGGCTGAAAGTGTGTATGATTGCTGGCCAAATCCATCGGCATTATTAGGTGATATGGGTAATAGTCTTACCGGTGTACCAAAGCATTTAACCGTTGAGCCACTAGAGAGTTCATTAGAAGAATTTTGTCAGCAAGGCATTAGTCGTATTGATGAATTAAAAAAACAGTGGTCAGAGCATTGTGTCGATTTTGAAGCGCTAATTTCAGGTTCAGGTGTAGATAAACGCAGCTACACTAAAAAGAATTTACCTAATTGGTTAGAACAAGTGTCATCGTGGGCCAATAACCCTACAACCTCATTGCAAGTACACGATAAGCTAGAAAAGTTTTCTCAAGAATTATTAATTGAAAAAACCAAAAAAGGCGAAGCGCCAGAGCATGCTGTATTTACACTCATTGATGATTTTCTTTCTCAGCCATTAGAGATCAAACAGCCGTTATTATCATTGGCGATCCATCAATGCCGTAAAACCTTACAGCAAGCCAAAGAGCAAAAAAATTGGTTATCGTTTGATGATCTATTAAGTCAGTTATCAGAAGCCGCAGAAAATAAAGAAAACGCCTTATTGTTAGAAAAGATCCGTGAGCAATACCCAGTCGCTTTGATCGATGAATTCCAAGATACCGATCCGCTGCAATATTCGATTTTTAGTACGCTTTATCAAGATCAGCCACAGTGTGGTTTATTTATGATCGGCGATCCAAAACAAGCGATTTATGCTTTCCGTGGTGCGGATATCTTTACCTATATTCAAGCTCGTCGCCAAGTCGCTGATCATTATACTTTGGATACAAACTGGCGCTCGACCGCAGATATGGTGTCGTCAGTAAACCGTATTTTTGAACATGGCAAACAGCCTTTTTTGTACGATGACGATATTCCGTTTTATCCGGTTAAATACAATCCAATTAATGCCGAGCAAAAATCATGGGCGTTAGAGAACCAAACTCAGCCAGCCATGACCTTTTGGTTGCAAGAGAGTAAAGATGGCAATCCGGTAAATAAAACGACCTATCAGCGTGTGATGGCAGAATCAACCGCGGCACAAATTCAAACTATTTTGACAGGAGCGCAACAGGGCTCAGCGTATTTACAAAATGGTGAGAAAAAACAAGCCATCGAAGCGGGGGATATTGCGGTTTTGGTTCGTACTGGTAAAGAAGGTAAATTGGTTCGTGAAGCCTTATCAAAACAAGGTATTGCGAGTGTTTATTTATCTAACCGCGACAGTGTATTTTCTTCTCCATTAGCGAAAGATGTATTGCGTTTATTGCAAGCGGCCATGACGCCGACAGATGCAAGGGCGGTTCGTTCAGCGCTGGCCTCGTCATTATTTGCTTATACTGCCGATCAACTGCATCAATTTAATATCGATGAAATGCAGTGGGAGCAAGCGGTTAATGAGTTTCGCGCCTACCGTAAGCATTGGCTACAGCGCGGTATCATGCCGATGTTGCATCAAATCATTACCCAGCAAGGGATCTCTGAGCGTTTATTAGCTGAAAATGGCGGTGAGCGTCAATTAACTGATTTACTGCATATTGGTGAATTACTGCAACAAACCAGTCAAACCTTAGACAGTGATTATGGTTTATTGCGTTGGTTATCTGAGTCTATCTCGGAGCCTAATGGGGATTCAGAAGAGCAGACTGTGCGCTTAGAATCAGAGCGTAATCTGGTGCAAATCGTCACTATCCATAAGTCCAAAGGGTTGGAATATGATTTAGTATTTTTACCGTTTGTTTGTTCTTATCGTGCGATAGATAAAAAAGGTGAAGTCAGCTTTTATGATGAAACCAACCGTTACTCGGTATTGGATTTATTAAAAGAAGATGATTCTGTCGAAAAAGCAGAAAAAGAGCGTTTAGCTGAAGATTTACGTTTGATTTATGTAGCCCTGACTCGTGCGGTTTATGCTTGTTATATCGGCATGGCACCTATCACCAAAGGTATCTCTAAAAAATCACCAACAGGTGTGCATTTATCGGGGCTAGGTTATCTAATCCAGCAAGCAGATGAATGTAATGTAGACGAGCTACAAGCGTGTCTTGAAAAGCTAATTGCAGGCAATTCGCCTATGGTGATCCAATCACCTCAAATGGTAACCGACGTGTTATACCAAGAAGTGATAGATGATCACATTGAGCTGCATGCTAATAAATTAATTGAGCCAGTGAAAAGCAATTGGTGGATGACCAGTTATTCAGGTTTGGTAAAACAAGGTAATCATCACAATGATGCCTCGTTAGAGCTCATTAATTTGGATATTGATTCAGCAGAAGATAAAGACGAAAAAGAGTTAGATTTAGAGCCTGAACGCACCATATTTACTTTCCCTCGTGGTGCGAGAGCGGGTACGTTTTTACACTCATTGTTTGAAGAGGTTGAATTTACTCAGCCAATTAACAGCGAAGAAAATACACAAATTATCATTAAGTTGTTAGAGAAAGAAAATTACGATGTTGAATGGTTAGAGGTCGTTCAAAGCATGATGCAGCGAGTGTTAGATTACCCGTTGGATGGCCAAGATTTATGTTTATCAAGTAAAGGCCCAACTCAACGCTTGGTTGAAATGGAGTTTTTACTTCCTATCACGTTATTGAACTCAAGCTTGGTTAATAAAACCATCGCCAAACATGATGAAGTATCAGCACGAGCAGGGGATCTTGGTTTCTCTACGGTTAGCGGCATGCTAAAAGGTTTTATCGATTTAGTGTTTGAGCATGAAGGTAAATATTACGTTCTTGATTGGAAATCAAATCATCTAGGAGACTCGCCAGAATGTTACGGTGGTGATGCCTTAGTTGAGGCGATGCGAGATCATCGTTATGACTTCCAATACCAATTATATGCCTTAGCACTTCATCGATTTTTAAAAAGCCGCATTGCTGATTATGATTACGATACCCATTTTGGTGGTGCGTATTATATTTTCTTACGTGGTGTTGAAGAGACTCATGAAGGGCGTGATGCAAATTCTAATGGGGTATTTTATTCAAAACCGAGCAAAGCTTTGTTAGAAGAGTTAGAGAAATTGGTAGATGGAGAAACAGTCAATGCTTAAGCAATTACAACACTTAATGGCTCATGGTGTACTTCGCCCATTGGATCTTCAATTTGCCAAATTTATTTCTCAACAAGAAAAAAACAGTAATCAAAATCTAATTATGTTGCTAGCAGCGATAGTAAGTCATGAGTTAGGAAAAGGTCACGTCTGTATTGATATTGAGCAGATAGAGCAGGGCGATCTTTTTACTCTACCTGCAAAGTATCGTGATGCGCTATTGGAATTAGTTCCAGAAAAAAGTCGCTGGATTTATGAATTAACCAATGCCTCTACAGTATCAAATGGTACAGAAGCAACCCCTTTAGCTTTTGATGGTACTCGCTTGTATTTACAACGCTACTGGGCGTTTGAGCAACGTGTCTCTAACCGTATTACTAAAGCGGCGCAAAGTGTGGCGGTAAATCCTCAGTTATCGAATACATTGGATAAGTTGTTTGCTCGTCAGTATCATTTTTTATTTTCAGCATTGAAAAAGTTGGAGAATAACAATCAAGTTTCTCGCCAACAATTGGTGTGCGATATGCTTGATATTGTTCAATCAGATGATCTTAATTGGCAGGCAATTGATGCAGTTCTGTTAGCGGCGACTAAATCCTCTGAACTCGAAACGTTAGATCAATTAATTCCAAATAACCACTGTGTTAATTGGCAAAAAGTCGCGGCAGCTGTGGCGTTAACTCGTCGATTTTCGGTAATTTCGGGTGGTCCAGGAACGGGTAAAACAACCACAGTAACCAAGCTTTTGGCCTCCCTAGTGACACAAGCTCAGCAAGACAATAAAAACATAGCAATTAAACTGGTTGCGCCAACCGGTAAAGCGGCGGCACGTTTGACAGAATCCATTGGTCAGGCGGTGCAATCTATCGGCTTAGCGCCAGAAGTAAAAGAGGCTATCCCAACGGATGCAAGTACCCTGCATCGCTTACTTGGCTATATTCCAAACCAAGTGGACTTTCGTCATAACAAATCCAACCCATTACATCTTGATGTATTGGTGGTGGATGAAGCGTCTATGGTCGATTTGCCTATGATGGCACGACTACTCGATGCGGTACCAGAGCATGCTCGTGTTATTTTATTAGGCGATAAAGATCAGCTTGCTTCGGTTGAAGCGGGGGCTGTGTTAGGTGATATTTGTCAGTTTACCAAAATGGGTTACAGCCAGAATCAAGCCCAACAATTATCTCAATTAACTGGCTTTAATCTGCCTGCTCAGCCGCATAATAACGCCGTTGCAGACAGTTTATGCATGCTGCAAAAGAGTTACCGTTTTGATGCGCGTTCAGGTATTGGACAACTTGCCAAAGCGATTAATGAAGGCAGTAAATTTAAAGTAGAAGCAGTATGGGCTAAAGGGTTCTCAGACATTCGTTTTCATGATTTAAGTAATGACAGCTATAACGCAATGATCACCATGATGGTGAATGGTTACCGTAGTTATTTAGGGCATATCCACGCGGGTGACAACCCTGAAACGGTGCTTAAAGCATTTAGTGAAATTCAATTATTATGTGCGATGCGAGAAGGGGATTTCGGCGTTGTTGGTTTAAATCAACGTATCGAAAAAGCGCTGAAAAAATCCGATTTAATTCCCCATGGTGACGAGATTTGGTATTCAGGTCGTCCTGTAATGGTGACACAAAATGATTATGGCGTTGGTTTGTATAACGGTGATATTGGTATTGCGATGCCAGATCCTATTGATCAACGTTTACGAGTTTATTTTGATATGCCGGATGGTTCGATTCGTGGTGTGTTACCAAGCCAGTTACCTGAGCATGAAACCGTTTATGCTATGACGATCCATAAATCTCAGGGCTCTGAATTTGAACATACCGTCTTGGCGCTACCCGCAGAGTTTAGTCCAATCTTAACGCGTGAGTTAATTTATACTGGAGTAACTCGTGCGAAGAAAAAACTCGATCTGTTCGCAACAGAAAAAGTGGTGGCACGAGGGGTAATGATTAAAACTCAGAGGAATAGTGGCTTAACGTCGTTGATGAGTTAAGTGAATGACAGTGGTTGATAATGTAAATATCAACCACTGTATTATTTCATATACGTAACAATGATTTTCGTCAGCGCCTCTAGTAAATAGTGACTAAATGCATATAATTACACCAATAAAATTCGGAAGGAATCTCGGATATTCTATTTTTACCAGCCATGTTAATTAGATGATTAATGGTTGGATCTAGAGTTTTACTGCTATATGTTTAAATTACTTGTTTCAATGCCGCCAGCTATGGCGCTTATTATTGCTATTATTTCAGAAGTGATAGCGACCTCTTACATTCCTAAAACAGAACAATTTACCAAATTAACGCCAAGCTTAATTGTTGGTGTCGGTTATGCTATTGCATTCTTTTTACTTTCAATCACAGTCAAAAGCATGCCTGTTGGAATTGTATATGCCATATGGAGTGGGGCTGGAATTGTTTTAGTCGCAGGTATTGGATATTTTGCTTACGGACAGAAATTAGATCTCGCAGGGATCATTGGGATTAGCTTAATTTTGTCTGGTGTTCTTGTTGTTAATTTATTATCGAAAACGGCGGGTCATTAGCCGTTAATCTAAACGTTGGATAGTTTAAGTTATTCCGTAAGAACAAATAAATAGGCCGCAAAGGGATTTCCTTCTGCGGCCTTTTTTATAATCCTTTTAAAACAAGAATTTTTGATTTTCTCTGAAAATTGTACAGTTTTTGTTTTTTCATTGGTAAGTGGGAAACCTCTACCTCAATAAAGCCTTGCTCTCTAAACCAGTGCAGGCTACGAGTAGTAAGAACAAAGAGCTGCGACAATTTAAACTGTTTTGCTTTGGTGCGTAAACGGGTAAGTAAGGTCACACCACGATCACCATCGCGATAATCAGGATGAACAGCAACACAGCCCATTTCTGCCATCCCCTCTTCTGGGAAAGGATATAAAGCGGCGCACGCTATAACGAGTCCATCTTTTTCAATAATCGTAAATTGTGTAATTTCTTGCTCTAACTGTTCTCGAGAGCGGCGAACTAAAATACCGTCTTCTTCTAATGGGCGAATTAAATCTAATATGCCACCAATGTCATCAATTTCTGCATCACGAACTTGCTCAGAGCTCGCCATAACCACTTGAGTACCAATACCATCAAAAGAAAATAACTCTTGGATTAATGCACCATCTTCTTTGTAGCTAATTAGGTGACTACGAGGAACCCCAGCTTTACATGCAGATATCGCTCCTTTTAAAAAGCGCATTGTGCCCGTGAGTTTTCCATTTTCTTGTGTTAATTCTTTTTCAAGACGTTGAAGGATCTCTTCAGCTTCACTTGGAAATAATTCCGCTAAAATCTGTCCTTCTTCATTAAGGACACCTTGCTCTGAACAGAAACCAATGAGTTTGTCGGCATTTAGGCGGATAGCTAACTGAGTGGCGACATCTTCTGATAAAAGATTAAAACATTCGCCAGTAACAGAACTCGCAACAGGACCAAGTAGAACAATAGATTGTTGATCTAACATTCGATTGATCCCTTGGGTATCGATTCGACGAACACGTCCACTGTGGCAATAATCAATACCGTCATCAACACCAAGAGGTTGAGCAATAATAAAGTTACCACTAATGACATTAATTTGTGCACCAGCCATAGGTGTATTATTTAAACTCATTGAGAGGCGGGCGGTAATGTCGAGTTGAAGCTGACCTGCTATTTGTTTGACTAACTCTAAGGTTTGTTCATCGGTAATTCTTATTCCTTTGTGGAAAGGCGCATGATGAGCGGTTGATCTAAGTTGTTCACGCATTTGAGGTCGAGTACCGTAAACAATAACAATACGTAAACCGAGTGAATTTAAAAGGGCAATATCATTGACGATATTAGCAAAGTTAGGATTAGCAATAGCCTCACCACCAAGCATAATCACAACCGTTTTATCGCGGTGTGCATTGACATAGGGAGCCGACTGACGAAAACCTTTGACTAAAGCGGTACTACGAAATTTCACTATACGCCATCCATGAGTGATTTTTTATGTGGTTATAATGACTATTTATTTTTATATCTACAAGTGTTTAGTACAAGCTCACACAAGTTTTTCTCAATATTTTTGATATTTGCCGATATGCTTAATATATCTGTTGGTTTTATTAGGCATTACAATGAATCAAGCTCAAGAAAAAGAGTTGAGAAAAAGAAAAATCCGATTAATGCTATTAATTGGATTTGTTGCTATGGGTTTAGTTGCTTCGATACTTGTGGCAATGTTTAGAACCGGTGTTTTTGCACAAATGCCTGCGTCTCAATTGTATGGTCGCTGGGTTGAGCAAGGGGTTCCTAGCTATGCTAGAGATAGCTTTACTATTAGTGCGGGTGGGATTTATACACATGGCCGTCTAATTAGTACCA
Source organism: Aliivibrio sp. S3MY1 (assembly GCF_028765575.1). Lineage (GTDB taxonomy): Bacteria > Pseudomonadota > Gammaproteobacteria > Enterobacterales > Vibrionaceae > Aliivibrio. Next base: position 21,977 of record NZ_JARACO010000011.1, read on the forward strand.
AGTTTGATTTTGATGGTAGTCAATTAAGCTATAATCATGGTGGAGCGACATATGTCTATATGGTTGAAGATAATGATGGTGCAAAATTGCTTCGAATTCAACCAACACATTATAAATCCAGTTTTAGTAAACAGTAATCGTTATGCCTTCCAAGTAAGTGCTTTGCAGTGGCTTACTTGGAGAATTTCTTTCTAGTTTGTATCAAGTTTTGTCAAAATTATCCTTTTCTTACATTTATTGCAGTGTAAGCAATTGCTCTCTTCTTATTTGTTTGTCATTCTTCTCGCATTATTTATCAATAAGGTTTTATTGTGTTTCGTAAATTTTCTCTTGTGTGTGTTCTTCTGGCTTTAGCGGGTTGTGCTGATCGCCCTACTGAACGTGCTCAGCAATATTTAGATGGTGGGTTCAGTAGTAACTTAAATGAAGTAAGTGAAATTCATTCTGATAAGCCTTCTGATTTTAGTGCCTTTAAAAAACAAAGTGCAGAGGTAATTAAGCGCTCAGAGTCAATGTCATTACGTTATGAAGAGTTGTACGTACAATTGCAAAAGTGGATTGATGAAAGCTCAAATCCTGCTGAACTTTCAGCTTATGGCATTCAATTTGCTCAAATGGGGGGAGGGGATAAGCAAGGGAATGTGATGTTTACTGGTTATTTTTCACCTGTAATTGAAATGCGCCATACACCAAATGAAACGTTTAAGTACCCTGTATACGATAAACCTGATTGTGGTTCTGATTGTCCAACCCGTGCCGAAATTAATGCCGGTGCATTATCTGGTTTAGGTTTAGAGCTTGGTTATTCTGACAATATGATTGATCCGTTTATCATGGAAGTTCAAGGCAGTGGCTTTATTCATTTTGGTGATGATGACAAACTAGAGTATTTTGCCTATGGTGGTAAAAATAATCATCCGTACGTAAGTATTGGTAAAGTATTGATTGAACGCGGCGAAGTTGAACGTAAAGATATGTCGCTAAAAGCAATTAAAGAGTGGGTTGCTAAGAATGATGAAGCGACAGTTCGTGAACTGTTAGAAACCAATCCATCTTATGTATTCTTTTCACCACGAGACGCACACCATGTTCTAGGAACTGCAGGTATTCCTTTACTTGCTGGTGCCGCTGTTGCTGCTGATCGTTCTTTATTGCCGATGGGAACCCCAATACTTGCTGAGGTACCTCAATTAGATAAAGATGGTAAGTGGACGGGTAAACATGTGCTTAAAGTATTATTGTCGTTAGATACCGGTGGTGCAGTAAAAGAAAATCATTTAGATCAGTATTATGGAATGGGATCTGAGGCCGGTATTGCTGCGGGTCACTTTAAACATTTTGGCCGTGTTTGGAAGTTGGGTTTAAAAGACTCCGAAACAGAAAATCCATGGGAAATGCCAAAAAAGAATTAGTCTTTAAATAATACTGAGTTTCTTAAAGCTTGATCTTCTAAAAAAGAGTGCGTATAAATCGTGCTCTTTTTTGTTTTTGAGTAAGGTAACCCCATGCGCGAATTAACCACTCCTGCTTCTGAAAGTTATGACCAACGTTTTGGTGGCACTCGCCGTTTGTATGGTAATAGTGAAGTAGAAATTATGCGTGCTGCACATGTATGTGTTGTGGGTATTGGTGGTGTTGGCTCTTGGGCGGTTGAAGCGTTAGTTCGTACTGGTCTTGGTGAGATCACCTTGATTGATATGGATGATGTATGCGTTACTAATATTAATCGTCAAATTCATGCAATGACCGGCACAATTGGCCAAAGTAAGATTGAGGTGATGGCTGAGCGCATTAAATTAATTAACCCTGAGTGTAAAGTTAATTTAATTGATGACTTCATTACGCCTGAAAACCAAGCTGAATACATTTCGAAAGAGTTTGATTACGTGCTTGATGCTATCGACAGCATGAAACCTAAAGCGGCATTACTGGCTTATTGTAAGAGCAATAAGATTAAAGTGATCACGACTGGTGGGGCGGGTGGTCAAACTGATCCAACTCAAATTCAAATCACTGATTTAACCAAAACAATTCAAGATCCATTAGCGAAAAAGTTGCGTGATACCTTGCGTCGTCATCATAACTTTACCAAGAATCCAAAGCGTAAATTTGGCATTGATTGTGTCTACTCAACAGAGCATTTGAAATACCCACAAGCGGATGGCTCTGTATGTGCGACTAAAGCAACCGCTGACGGTCCAAAACGTATGGATTGTGCGAGTGGTTTTGGGGCAGCGACGGTGGTAACGGCGACGTTTGGTTTTGTTGCAGTGTCGAGAATTGTAGAGAAGTTGATTGAGAAACACTCGACTAGAGACTAGAGACTATAAGTGCGTGTATGGCTGGTGTGATAAATATTGTTATCAATATCAGCCTTTTCTGCTCTTATAGTCTCTAGTTAGCGAAGCGTATAGTTTCTAGCTAGCGCATACTGTTTTATTGATTGTTTCAATGATTGCTTTAAGTCCATTACCACGTGATGGGCTTAAATGTTCAATTAACCCTAATTGAGCAAAATACCCATCCATATCAAAAGCCTTAACCTCTTGTGCCGTTTTATTGTTTACCGCCGCCATTACTAACGCGATAAGCCCACGAACAATCCTTGCATCAGAATCAGCACAGAAAAAATAAACCCCATCAACGACGTCATGTTGTAACCATACTTTGCTTTCACAGCCAGAAATAGTCACGTTCTCTTGTTGCAGTTCTTCAGGCATTTTAGGCAGTTTTTTACCTAATTGAATCACGTTACGGTAACGATCTTCCCACCCTTTTGCTTCACTCATTAAATCGAGAACCGTGGTGTGAGTAATGTCAAAACCAAAAGGTGACGATGGGAATGTAGACATAAATAAAATACCTTAAATTTGAGCTTATAGCATATCTGCGGCTTTATTTAGCGCGTCGATAAAACGTTGAACATCTTGTTTTGTATTATACAAGGCAAATGAAACGCGTACAGTCCCCGTTAGCCCTAATGCATCTAACATAGGGTGGGCGCAATGATTACCAGATCGAACGGCAATGCCTTGTTGATCAAGCAGTGTCGCTATATCTTGGTGGTGGACGCCATCAATAACAAAAGAAAATAGACTCGCATTATCTTGCAAACCGATGAATCGTAAATCTTCAATATCTTTGATGCCATCAATCGCCATTTGGCGTAATTCGCTAATATGAGTATTTAGATCATCATGGGAGAACTGCTTAATCCAGTTAATCGCAGTAGCAAAAGCAATTGCACCAGCAACGTTTGGGGTGCCGGCTTCAAACTTCCCTGGTAGTTCGGCAAAGGTAGTTTGTTCAAATGAGACTTTTTCAACCATTTTACCGCCACCATGCCACACAGGCATAGATTCTAATAAATGCTGTTTGCCATAGAGAGCACCAATACCAGCAGGAGCAAATAATTTATGACCAGAGAAAACATAAAAATCGGCATTCATTGCTTGCACATCAATATCATGATGAACAATCCCTTGAGCGCCATCAACCACCACAATGGCACCTACCTGATGGGCTAATTTAATGATGTCATCGACGGGGTTTAATGTGCCCGTTACATTAGTTACTTGAGCAACGGCAACAATCTTGGTGCGTTTGGTTACCAATGACTCAAATGCATCCATATCTAATGTGCAATCGGTTTTCATTGGAATTTTTATAATGCGAGCACTTGTTTGCTCCGCGACAATTTGCCAAGGCACAATATTCGCGTGATGCTCTAATTCACTGATTAGGATTTCGTCACCCGCTTTTAATGTACTACGAGCGTAGGTTTGGGCAATTAAATTAATTGCTTCGGTTGCACCGCGAGTCCAAATAATTTCTTTACAGCTTTTAGCATTAATAAAGTCTTGAATGGTCCCACGAGCTTGCTCAAATTGCAGTGTTGCTGAGGCGGTTAAACGATGACTGCCACGGTGGACATTAGCATTACTTTTTTGGTAGTAATCTTGAATCGCAGTTAATACCGATAATGGTTTTTGTGTCGTCGCTGCGCTATCAAAGTAGGCAATAGGTTGGCCATTAACGTCTTGAGTTAAAGCGGGAAATTGAGAGCGAACAGCGTCAACAGTAAATGCAGTCATAGTGATTTCTTTAATAAGGGTAAGCAAACAGAGGGAATGATGCGGATTTCTGTCTCGTAAGTCAAAATTACAGACAAAAAAAAGCACCGTATTAAACGATGCTAATAATTTTTCTAACCAAAAGGTCAAAAACAAAGGAAATAATTGGGTACTGTTTACAAATAGTTGTAATCAATACTCGGGCTCTAACAGTCGAGCCAATATGCAAACACAACATTGCAGTTTAGAGGGATAAAAAATACTCAGGGAGGAATATATGTCTTTCCTCTAAACTACGGGAGCAATATTAGGTTTTATCTGGTAGTTCGGCAATGGACAATTTATAATACTAGGTATTAAAAAAACTAATGGTTCAGAATGTGAGTTCTTATGTCTCGAAGATTACCACCTTTAAATTCTTTGCGTGTGTTTGAAGCGGCAGCTAGACACTTAAGCTTTACTCGATCTGCGGAAGAATTATTTGTTACTCAAGCTGCAGTTAGCCACCAAATCAAAGCGTTAGAAGAATTTCTTGGTTTGAAATTATTTCGACGTCGTAATCGTTCTTTACTTCTTACTGAAGAGGGACAAAGTTACTTTTTAGATATTAAAGAAATTTTCTCTTCGTTGTCAGAAGCAACAGATAAAGTATTGGAAAGAAGCGCGAAGGGTGCATTAACCATTAGTTTGCCTCCAAGTTTTGCTATTCAATGGCTTGTTCCTCGTTTGTCGGATTTTAATAATAAAGAGCCTGATATTGATGTGCGAATTAAAGCGGTTGATATGGATGAAGGCTCTTTGACTGAAGATGTGGATGTTGCTATCTATTATGGTCGTGGTAATTGGCCTGGTTTACGTGTCGATTTGTTATACCAAGAGCAATTATTACCTTTGTGTTCACCGCAAGTGTTGCTAAATGAAAAGCCGTTAGCAACGATTGATGATCTACGTTTTCATACATTATTGCATGATACCTCACGTAAAGATTGGAAGTCGTTTGTAAAGCAATACAATTTAGAAGGTATGAATGTTAATCATGGACCTATTTTTAGTCATTCAACCATGGTGCTACAAGCGGCTGCACATGGACAAGGAATCGCATTAGGAAATAATGTCCTTGCTCAACCAGAGTTAGATGCGGGTCGTTTGGTTACTCCTTTTGAAGAAGTATTAGTCAGTAAAAATGCCTTTTATTTAGTATGCAGTGAAAAACAGGCGGACACTGGCAGAATTGCGACCTTTAGAGAGTGGATCTTAAGTAAAGCTCGTAGTGAACAAGAGATCATTGATGATGAATAGTCGCCTATGCTTACTGATTGCGGGTTTTAGTGGTGCACTGACGGTTGGTTTAGGTGCTTTTGGGGCTCATGGTTTAAAGTCGGTTTTATCTCCATATCTATTTGATGTGTATGAGACTGCAGTGCAATATCAAATGTGGCATACGCTTGCTCTGTTTGGATGTGGAATTTTGTTGAGAAATTCATTTTCAAAAGGGGTATTATACGCCGCCTTGCTATTTACCATTGGAATATTACTTTTCAGTGGTAGTTTATATGCATTAGTGTTCACAGGAATAAAATGGTTTGGGCCAATTACTCCATTAGGTGGACTCTGTTTTATTATCGGTTGGCTAACGCTGGCTGTTTCAACTTATCGTTTGACTGAGGTTTCAAAGTGAAACAAGTAATGTTCTATTGTCGCTCTGGTTTTGAGAAAGAGTGTGCAGGTGAGATCCAAGATAAAGCCACTCAACTTGAAGTGTTTGGTTTTCCTCGCCTAAAAAATAATACAGGCTATGTGCTATTTGAATGCTACCAGGAAGGCGATGCAGATAAATTGATCCGTGAGATTAAATTTAATGAGCTGATTTTTGCTCGTCAAATGTTTGCGGTAGCAACTGAATTAAGTGATTTACCTTCTGAAGACCGTATCTCACCAATTTTGAATGCATTAGTTGATGTTGAAAATTTACCTTGTTGTGGTGATATTCGTATTGAAACACCTGATACGAATGAAGCAAAAGAATTATTGAAATTCTGTCGTAAATTTACAGTACCAATGCGCATAGCATTGCGTGGTAAAGAGATGCTAACACCAAGAGATTCAGATCGAATCCCTGTTATGCATATTTGCTTTATTGCACCGGGTCACTGTTATGTAGGTTACTCTTACACTAACAATAACTCAAAATTCTTCATGGGTATTCCTCGTCTGAAGTTCCCATCTGATGCACCAAGCCGTTCAACGCTTAAGTTGGAAGAAGCGTTTCACGTATTTATTCCACGTGATGAGTGGGACACTCGCTTAGCTTCTGGCATGTGGGGTGTTGATTTAGGGGCGTGTCCAGGTGGTTGGACTTATCAATTAGTTAAGCGTTCTATGTTTGTTCATGCGATTGATAACGGCATGATGGCACAGAGCTTAATGGATACAGGACAAGTTAAACACCACATGGTTGATGGCTTTAAATTTGAGCCAGCAAGAAAGAACGTAACGTGGATCGTGTGTGACATGATTGAAAAACCGGCACGAGTTGCGCACCTTATGGGTGAATGGTTAATTAAAGGTTGGGCTAAAGAAGCACTATTTAACCTTAAATTACCAATGAAAGGCCGTTACGATGAAGTACTTCAAGATATTGAAAACTTAAAAGAGTTTTTGAAGAAGAATAACTTCCAATATAAGCTTCAAGCGAAGCACTTGTACCATGACCGTGAAGAAATTACGGTTCATATCCAAGCGATTTCTAATATTTCTCCTCACTAATATTGGTGTAATACCAATTATTGAGAGATAAAAATAAACGCCCGCAGGTCATGTTCTGCGGGCGTTTTTATTTAACTTCAGATTGGTTATTCGGCGTTGAGATTATTTTGATACTATATTGAATATGGTGTGCTTTGGCGCAAAAAAACTGTTTGTCATCGAAGTGGTCATCACATCAAATACAGCCATCTTTCTTTTGCAGAAAAGCACATTATATTCATTATACTTGTGAGTCCCTAGTCCCTAGTCCCGGTTTTTCATACCGTATATCTTGTAGATTAAAGCCAAGTTCAATATCCGTTCTTAATCCCGCCACTTTTCTACATAAAATAGCCGTCTCATAATACTCATCAAATTTCTTACGATATTTTTTCGCTAACTCTTCAGATTCGTTTGCCGCTTCAATCGTTGGAAATTGAGTTAAAATTTCTAATGCAGCTTTAGGTCCTACTCCCGGGATCCCCGTAATTTTACTTGAGCTAATTCCAGCTAATCCCCAATAATCAGCTAATTGCTCAGGCTTTAGACCAAACTCTTTTTCAATAAAAGGGGCATCCAACCAACGATGTTGAAAGTAATCACGAATTCGCAACGTTGGAGACAGTAATTGGCAATACCCTTTATCTGTCGAAATAATAGTGACTTGTTCATTATGAGAGGCCACTTTATTAGCAAGAGTTGCGACTAAATCATCAGCTTCATCACCATCAGATAATAAGGAATCAATGCCGAGTTTCCACCATGCATCTTGAATATCATCCATGCCTTTTTGTAGTGCTTCAGGCATTGGTTTTCTGTCTTCTTTGTATTTAGGTAACACTTCTGCTCGCCACCCTCTATCTTGTAGGTGGTGGTCAAATACAGCGATGATATGGGTTGGTTCGGTTTCTTTTAAAATACGATTTATTGTGCGGCTCGTTGTCGTGATTACCGCTTGAATGTCATCTTGGTTTGGTTGAGCTGAGTGAACGCGACGGATAAGATTTAATGCGTCAATAATAACCAGATGAATTGCCATAACGTATTCATTCCTATGTAGAAAAAAGAAAAAGCCTATGGGTTTAACATAGGCTTTATATTGTACGTTACAGAAGGGGAGATATTCCAGCCCTAATCTACAACGATTTCATAGCAAGGCTCGTATTTGGAACCGGGCAGTTTCATTCGACCCTGCTCAACAAAATCTTGAAGAAGACGATCCATTTTTTTCATTAAGATAGGATCACCGTGCAATTTAAACACGCCATGCTCTTCTATTTCAGCGATACCCTCCGCTTTGACATTACCAGCTACAATCCCTGAAAATGCTTGGCGTAGGTTGGCTGCAAGATTCTCTGTGGGTTGATCTAAATGTAAATCAAGAGAAGACATAGCTTCATGAGTCGGTTCGAATGGATGCTGGAACTCAGATTCAATTTTTAGTGCCCAATTAAAGCTGTAAGAATCATCAGTCGCTTTACGATACTCTTTCACTTTCTTGATGCCATGATTAATAATTATGGCTGCTTTCTCTGGATCACCAACCACAATATCATAATAATGAGTGGCTTCTTCGCCAAGTGTTTCACGAATAAATGTATCAATAGAAAGGAAGTAAGCTTCACTCTCTTCTGGTCCAGTTAATACAATTGGCATTGGTTGCTGTCGGTTGGCCGGGTTCATCATGATACCTAAGATATATAACAACTCTTCAGCAGTGCCTGGGCCGCCAGGAAAGATCACAATACCATGAGCCATACGAACGAAAGCTTCTAATCGTTTCTCAATGTCTGGCATGATGATCAGTTCATTTACGATTGGATTTGGTGGTTCAGCGGCGATAATTGAAGGTTCGGTTAATCCAACAAAGCGACTTTCAGAATAACGTTGTTTAGCGTGGCCAATAGCGGCTCCCTTCATCGGGCCTTCCATTGCACCTGGTCCGCAACCAGTACAGATATTTAATTCACGTAACCCTAGCTCATGACCCACTTCTCGTGTGTATTGATATTCGATAGGATTAATAGAGTGCCCGCCCCAACATACAACGAGGTTAGGCTCAATTCCGGTATGAAGTGCTTTTGCATTACGTAAAATACTGAAAACAAGATTCGTTAAGTGGGTATCTTTTGTCAGATTTAGGCGGTTGTGATCTGCGATTTGCATATTAACGTAAATCATGTCGCGCAAAACAGAAAAGAGATGTTCTTGTATTCCCTTAATGATATGCCCATCAACAAAGGCGTGCTCTGGCGGGTTACTTAGCTCGAGCTTAATACCTCGGTCACGACGAGTTACAGATACGTCAAAAGACTGGTATTTATTAAGGAGTTCTTTTGAACTGTCAGTATGACTGCCTGAGTTCAATACGGCTAATGTACAATTTCGGTACATTCGATATAAATCACTAGAAGCGGTTTTCTTTAATTGGTCGACTTCTAATTGTGATAGCAAATCCATGCTACCTGCAGGACTAATATGAGTGATCATATAGAGTCTCCCTAGCTGTTTTTATTATTGTTTAGTTATTTAACTTACACAGCAATAGGAAGATTAGCGAGAAAAAGACAACAAAAATGAGAGGTTTACAAATATATGAGTTGCTCACTACCCTTGGATTTCTGTTTGTACAGAGCATCAATAGAGCGCTTGATTACCTTTTCAGGAATATCACTGTTTGTAAATTCGGAACTGCAAATAGAGATAGTGATCTGAACATGATCGTTTTTAAACTTAAAGGGAAGTTTTGAAATAGCTAATTGAATCGCTTTAAGTACTTTCTCTCTCTCTTCTTTTTCGGTTTCTGTAAATAAGATCAAGAACTCTTCACCACTAAAACGAGCAACAAAGTCAGTATCAGCAACTTGATTTTCAATAGTTTTGGCAATAATTGATAGCGCTTTATCACCAGCGAGGTGACCAAAACGTTCATTAATACGTTTGAATTGGTCAATATCGATCATCGTTAAAACAAGTGAGTGTTGATGACGAACCCAACGTTTGTACTCTAAGTCTAAACGTTCATGCATAGCTGCGCGGTTGTATACTTTGGTTAGTGGGTCTTTAAATACACGTTGCTGTTGATCATCTAACTGACGACGATATTCAAGCGTTTCTTCATACAAGTGGTTTAATTTTTTTGTCGTGTATTCATGGCGTTCAATTAATGCAGACTCACGTTCTTGCATGGCCTTATTTCGCTCTGATAAGTCTCGCATTTCACTTAACAGTATCGCCATTTTTTCTTTATGCTCTCGCTCGTTTGCTTTACTTTCTAATAGGCCTTCAGCTTGTTTAATTAAGAGCGAATACTCTTCATTAAGTAATGAACGTTGCTCTAAGTAAGATTGTCCCTGAGCTTGGTTCTGCTCGCTGGTTTTTATAATCTGAGCGACTTGAATATTAACATCACCAACGAAGACTTGTGATGCCTTACGTTCATTATTTGTGCCCTCTAAAACTAATTGCAGCGTTTGCAATGCTAGATCAATAAGAGAGATCGCATCTGTGCCGGTTAATAGTTTATTGCGGATCTCAAGTAACTTATTGCCTGACGAACTATTGAAATCAAGCTCTGAGATAAGATGCTGTAATTCATTACTTAACTGTTCTTGAGTATCAACATCAATAATTTCATTGCTGTTGATTTCAGAAGAGAGCTTGCCGACAGAAATAAATTTAATTGCGCGTTCATACAGCTCAACTAAGCGGACAATACGCTGAACATGCTTGCAGCTATCTTGAGAAGGGTGTTGCAGAAGAATTCGTAAATCACGTTTAAGGCCAGCAGGAAGACCTACGACACGTTGAAGAGTTTCACCGCAGTATGAAATATGGTCATCCATCACTGAGTGTTCTCTTTGTACCGTCATTTTATAGCGGTTAATAAGACGCTCAAAGGTGGCGATTTGTACCGTAAGATCGGACGTGTTTTCTACTTGTTCGATACTTGATGCAAGTTCTACAATCTCTTTATCTAGCTCGCTATCATGATGTTTACACGCAGCACAAAATCGCAAAATAATGCGTTTTAATAGCAATATTTCACGACGTGATTTCAAGGTAGAATCACGGTGTGATAAACGTGTTTGATCTAGCTGTTGCTTTAATTGACTTAATTCAGAGGCAACGATGGATACTTCAATCATAATAACCTAGGCGGCAATCCCTGTATTTATAAAAACTGTTAAACTATTGATAGGATCAATTTATTTATAATAACAAAATTATAAGTAACAGGTTTAAAAAAACGCAACATTTGTTTAGTTAATAACCAGTTAGTTGTGAATATTATTAAATTTGTGATGTGTTAGCCAAATCATTCATTAATGCCTTGGCTTGTCACTTTAATCAATCCTTGATTAATCGCTTGCTCACACGCAGAGAGTATATTATTACTAGCAAAACTTGCCGCTGGTGCGTTATCTATTGCTCGGTAGTGAACCCATTGGCTTTCAGTGCCTTCTTTATTATTGTTACACGCGCTGTTTGTTGCCATAAGAAGAATATCGATCAGTTCACGATCATTAATAGCAGTATACGCTCGTGGTAAAAAAGGATACTCAACCATTCCTATATTTACGATTCTGTTGGTCATGGCTTTAGAATCAAAATTACTAATCCAACGTTGAATTGTTTCAGCCATTTCTTGAGAACTACATGTTGAATCGGATTTATGCTCAATGTAAAGAAAACTTGCATCAGAGAAGTGATAAATGCGACTAGGTAAAGTAACTACGGTTGATAGGTAGTCCCCAAACTCTTTTTCAATGGCTAAACCACCTTGGTAACCGTGAGTAAAATACAACTCTTGTAGCATAGGTACATGAAAGAGAGTAAAGCGAAGACGATCACTTAACGGTTCATTGATTAACTCACCTAAATGCCATTGTTCTATATTCGTACTACTTTGCTGTAAAGATGACGGTAATCTTTCGGTTAATAAGCGGAAATTACGTAATCCACTTCTTGGGTGTGTGTAGTATTTATTTAATAGCAGGTGTAAACGCTTTTTCAAAAAACGGTTTACTTGCTGTTGTCTGAAAGCATAGATAGAAATTACGGTTAATAATACAAGAAGAAAGCCTGCAATTTTTTGGATTTTTCGTGTTTGTAAGTGATTATCTTTTAATTGTAATTCTAAGCCTTGGTAGTGCAAAAACTGTTCAATAATGCTTTTTTGTTGACGAAACACTTCTTCGTTAATTTCATTTTGAACCGCTTGAATCGATGAGTTTAATTTCTCATATTCTCTTTGGGATTTTAGCGCGAGTTCATATAAACCCATTTTCTCATAGGTTGTAGAAAGTAATTTTTGAGATTGTAATTTTAACGAAATATCATTATCTCGTTTACCGTATTTTATGGCTTCTTGTATATTTTCAATGGCAAGATCTGTTTTGTTTTTAACTAGGTAAAGCTTGGCTTGCAGTAGTGCGGCATTGGCTTTTTGTTTTGGTAATTCAACGTACTCATTAAGGTTATTTGCTTGTTTAAGGTAATGCTCACTTAACGCATAGTTATAAAGTGAAAAATAGGTATTAGCGATATCTAAGCGCAGTGAAATGAGTTTGTTAACGTTGTTTTTTTCTTTTTCCTGATCCAGTGCATTAAAATATTGAACTAGAGCCAAGTTAAATCGCCCTTGTTTCAAATGAATTTTAGCAATTAAAATTAAGACATTAGAGAGTTGCTCACTCTTATTATAACGACCATAAAACTCAGCAGATTGAGAGGAGTGCTCTAATGCTTTATCCAGTACTTGTCTTTGAAAAAATAGTTGACCAAGCAAAAAATTCGCACGGGCTAACTGACCACTTTGGTCGGCTTCAATTGATTGCCAATACGCGCTCAATAATTCAGTCAACGCTTGATCAAATTGTTTGTTTTTTAAAAAATGTTGGCCATAAGACAGGTGATAAAAAATCATGCTACTTGGGTCGTTAAGTGAACGTCCGTGAGACAGAGCCTGTTTATAATATTGTTGAGCTTTGCTGTTATTATTTTGTTTAGATTCAACTTCGGCATGAATTAATGCCAACCCAAAATAGAGTTTTTTATGAATCGAAATTTGCTTATCAAACTCATTTAACTCACGACTAATGACATCCAAAATGGTATTGGTTTTATCGATATCATTGGTTAAATTCCACCAAAGCCCGGCATAGATCAATTTTGACTCTAAGTAGCCAGCTTGTAAGCGATACTCTTGAGCAAGTGAGATTGCTTGTTTAATTGCTTTTATTGATTCGCGATTACGACCAAGATGCTTATTTGCAAGTGCTTTAATTTGAAATGCTTCTACGGAGCTAATAGGAGTACGCATAGTTCGTTCTGAGTCATTATTAACTTGTATGCGATTAGGGTCTTGTTTTGGGGTGATTTGACGTTGTTCTAAATATTGTTTAGCAATAGTGCGGGATTGTTCAGGGTTTGTATCGAGCAATTGATAAGCGTCATTTAAAATAGGCGCAGAAAAAAATTTAGCCCAAGCTGAAAGCGGTAGAAAGAGACAAATAAGCAGAAAACATTGGCGCAAAGACATGTAAATAATCCATTAGAAAGCAACCGTTACATACTAGCGATGTGGCGAGATTTGTCTACTAAGATCTATTCTTAGTAGACAAAACAGAGCGTTTTTTACTGGCGAGCTAAACGAAGGTTATGAGCTGGTTTCTCTCTATGTGAACTGCGGAATGGATTAATATCTAAGCCACCACGACGGGTATAACGAGCAAATACGGTTAACGAACTAGGCTTACAGAATTTCATAATATCAGTATAGATACGCTCAACACATTGCTCATGAAATTCATTATGTTGGCGGAATGAGATTAAGTAGCGAAGTAGCTTTTCACGATCAATTTTATTGCCTACATAACTAATCTCAACACTGCCCCAATCTGGTTGGTTTGTAATTAAGCAGTTAGATTTCAATAAATGACTGTGCAAGGTTTCTTCAACTAACTCGTCAGATGTGCTTGATAGTAAGTATTTAGCATCAAATTCATAATTATCAATAACGATATCTTGGTTATCAATGCACTCACCCGTCATATCAACAATAGGTTGTTGTGAGTAAGTTTGAACTGGATGGATCTCAACCTGTACATCACCACCAGCACAGGCACTTAAATCTTTAATTAAGGTGCGAGTAACGTCATCCCATGATGCAAATTTAGTTTGGTTAAAGCTGTTTAAATATAATTTAAATGACTTTGATTCAACAAGATTAGGGCTGGTTGCAGGCAAAGTGACATCGCCAACAGCGACTTGAGGTAACCCGTTTTGGTTTAGCCAAGATAGCTCATAAAGTGTCCATACATCACAACCAACAAATGGCAGTTCATCACCTAATTCAAGATCGTCTCGGTTTAAACTACGAGGGACGGCTTGCAGTAATTCAGGCTCATAGCTATGTTTATATTCGGTTTTTTGGCCAAGAGTCAGAGATTTTAGCTCATCAGCGTTGGTGTATTTAGTCATATTGAAAATGCCAAAAGTAGATTAGAATAAGAATAACGGAGTAAATAGTCGTTATTCATTTAATGTAACCTAGTTTACTTGAATTTTTGCCTTATTAGGAGAATCGAATGCCACTTTCGGTAGAGCAAGCGCTTGCTAACTTTAGTCAACGTTATGTTGAAGCATGGAAAACCAAACATAATAGCCTTCCGATAAATGAAGAATTAGTGGGATTAGCTTCTCCTTGTATTGATGAAACTCGTGATTTAGAAATTTCATGGCAACCAGTTAATCGTGATAAAAGCATTCGCTTAGTTAATATTGAACAAGGTATTGAGCTTGATTTGCATGACGATTTCCATGCTTTTTATGGCGCACAATTCAGTGCTGATATGATGGCAAAATTTGGTGATATGAATATAGAGTTGCTTCAAGTATGGAGTGATGAAGATTTAGAACGCTTGCAAGGAAATATGCTAGGTCACCTTGTCATGCAACGTCGATTAAAATTAGTTCCAACGTTATTTATTGCGGTTACCGATGATGAAATGGAGGTTATCTCTATTTGTAATCAAACGGGTGAAATTATTTTAGATACGGTTGGTACCAAGAAAAGAACCGTATTGGCTAAAACAATGGCTGAGTTTTTAGAAAAGCTTGAACCTGTTGTAGAGTAAGCTTGGCGTTAAATAGCTAGATAAAGTGCCATTATTTAATAGATTCCGATAAATATATTTGTCGGAATTTTTATTGTAAAGATGTTAGGAAAGAAGCGGTAATGTTTGTAACTGAATTAGATTTTGAAGTGTATTGTGATACCTCAATGGCAGCAGTAGAGAAAGCCATCAATTATTGTCTAGATTGTTTACGTTATAACGGACAAGTAATTGGGCGCGAGTTACCCGTGGTTATGAAAGGAACCAATTTTGTTGCTCGAGTGGTTTGTCCTGAAGAAGATTCACTTCACCCAGATAATCATAGTCCGCAAGTAAAACTAGCATTTAAACAATTAAGTGAATTTGGATTACTACAACCTAAAGTTAAGATTGTGGGTCAAGACATGAACTCGGATCCAAGTGATGAGAGTGAAAAGGTGAGTTGGCAAATTCTGTACACTACCCATTTACATACCTGTTCGCCTATTCGTCACGGTGAAACATTTCAACCGATCCCACTTTATCGTTTACCAGCCGTTGCTAATGGCGATCAAAAACAGTTCATTAAATGGCAGGAAGATTGGAGTGCTTGTGATCAATTGCAGATGAATGGTTCTGTTGTTGAACACCCTGCATTACATGAGGTGAGTTCAAGTGAGAGCCGTTTATTTAAACGTGGTTGGGATTTGTGTCGTCGTATGGAAGTACTGAGTCGCATCCCAACGTATCTATATATTTATCGTGTTGGTGGCGAAAGCAAAGAAAAAGAACTCGCTCGTAAATGTCCTGTATGTGACGGTGAGTGGGCGTTAGAAGAGCCCGTTCATGAAGTGTTTGATTTTAAGTGCGATGAGTGTCGACTGCTCAGTAATCTGTCTTGGGATTTTAAAGACTGATATTAATCAGCAATTATAGCGATAAAAAATGGGAGCTCACAATGAGCTCCCATTTTTATTTTCTATTTTTAACTATTTATTTTTAACTATTTATTTTTTAAATTTAGCAAGAATACGATCTAGCTGATTGGCAAACTCACGTCGGTCAGTTTGCGATAGGGCAGCAGGGCCACCAGTTTGAATGCCACTGGCGCGCATTGTTTCCATAAAATCACGGATGTTCAGTCGAGCTTTAATGGTTGCTTCTGTATAAAGCTCACCACGAGGGTTTAATACTTGTACTTTCTTTGCGATTAACTCTGCCGCCAGAGGAATATCGCCACTGATCACCAAGTCACCTGCTTCTGAGCGTCTTACGATTTCATCATCTGCAACATCAAAACCTGATTCAACTTGTATTGATTTAATGTTGAAAGCGGTTGGTACTGGAATGTAGTGGTTTGCAACAAAAGTCAGTTGAATACCAGTACGTGTAGCGGCGCGACAAAGTACTTCTTTGACGACTTTAGGACATGCATCAGCATCTACCCAAATTTGCATTATTTGTTCTCCAGAGCAGCTAAACGTTGTGATAACTCTTTTACTTGAAGTTCAAGTTGTTCAATACGTTCATCTGCTGTTAATGGGGTCTCTTTGACTTCAATTTTTGGAATGTTTGAAGTGGACTTAAAGGATTTAACCGCAGTAATAATGGCTGGCATTGGTACTTGAGTTGTTAATCGAGAGCGAACAAGAGCCGTTGTTGGTTTTTTTCCTTCATTGGTCAAGTCTTGCAATATTTTTTGCAGTTCATCCGTTACGTTTTTCATTATGACGTCCTATGTTTCATATGAACTCATGATAACTAAAGATCAACATTTCTACTATAAGAATAAATACGTGATCTAGATCTCTCTATTTTAGATAGGATAGTTAAAGGTCAATGGAAAAATAGGAATTAGCATGTGCGAGATCTCTATTAGGTCATGGACACCGCTAGGACAGCGATGAAAGGAATACGCTGACGGATTTCATTATACTATCAAGGATTTGATGCATGGAGCACCATAAGTAGCCGGATCGCTGCGAGTAGAGTTATGACCCCATTAGGCAAAGGCTTAATGAGGTTTTTCTTTTTTAAGCTAAAAAGTTATCTTAATATTCTTCAGCCATACGATATGGGGGTAAATTAAACGTTGCCGCTTTAAAGCCTATCATGATCAATTGGCCGGTGTAGTGATCATCACCAACAGAAGAAAATTCAAATTCATACATGGTATATAAGCGTTTCTTGCCACTTGGTAAGCGAAAGCCATATGATCCTCTTGCGACACTTAATAGCTGCAATTCCATTTTTTTACAATATTGCTGGATAGCTTGATGTGCGTATTCTGATTGTCTTCTTTGTTGCCAAAAAAGAAAACAGAAAAAAGTTAAGCCAAGTATCGCAAAAAGATTATCCATATCATTCGCTCTTAGTGGTTTGCTGTAAAGTTAATAATGCGTCTGCTAGTTTAGGATCCGCTTCACCATGAAGGATCTTTAGCATGCACATACGTAATTTAGGTTGCATTACTAAATCGGAAAACAGTTGGTTGAACAGTTGTTGATCACCCGTTTGAGCTAAACGAAGTAAAAATAAATTCGCAGTCGTTATATCTTCTAATCCTGTCCAGCAACGACCAGCTATCGCGACCAATACTTCTGGGTGGCTTAGACGTTCACTCGATAAAATTTGAGTTAATGCTTGAGATAAGATTTTTGTTTCCGCACCAGAAAGGGCACGAATATGCGCAGATAGTAAAAATAGATCAGCACTATTATCACCACAAAGATCGTTAATAATTTCTTGTTGTTTTAGCGCTAACTTCTCTGGTAGCTCAATGTGCTCTAAGCAGCCAAGAGTTGCATATAAAACCGTAGTAGGTAAATGCGGTAATGCTTTACGTAATGCAACGCCATTATTTTCTTTATCAAGATTTGCACAGACATCCGCTAACCCTTGCACCCCAACAAACTGCCAGTTATCCCATCCATTATTACCTGAGAGGTAAGTTTGAGCGTGCTCGTAATACTGACTCATTGGTTGTTTCAGCGTGGTACGTAATACACTGTGAAACATCGCCATCTTGTCATCTTTAGGCTTAAACGTGTATGGGTTACTTGACAGCTTTTGTTGTTGTTCTTCGTTTAGATCGCCACTTAATGATACGCCAATAGCTTCAACAACATATTTAATAAAGTTACCGATATCACCTTGTTGCAATAAACCACGCTCATCTAAAGGAAGTTTTAAAAACCAAATCCAAGGTTGTTTACTTTTATTCCAATACGCAATCGCTAAATGAGCATGACGTTGAAGAGGGTAAGGATAAGGTTGCTGAGCCGCTTCTATGGATTCAAATTGTTTATTTGAAATAAGTTGTACACGACGGCCTAAATCATAAATAGTGTATTCACAGTCTGATTGTTGTATCAGTTGGCTAAGCGTATAAATCTGGTCCATGATATGTCTTATTCTATGGTTAATATCGTGATTATACCCAAGCCTTGATAAGATGGTATCCTTTGTCATTAAAAGTATCAGAGAGTGCGAGTTCAATCGGTTATGACAGCATCGTTAGTATTATCAGAGTTACTAGAGCAGTTAGCTCAACAATTGGACTATCATGGACACTGGCAAATTACAGCACCATCGATAGCTGATTTATCAAGTACAGAACCTTTTTCAATCGACACCTTATCTGCTACTGAATGGCTACAGTGGATTTTCATTCCTAAAATGAATCAGCTAATTTCTCATGGTCAAGCGACGCCAAAAGGGTTTTCGATTGCACCTTATATTGAAGAAGCATTAAAAGATGTTGATGGCTACATTGAAATTGTTCGTTTATGTCACGCCATTGATGCATTAGGTAAATAAAGTGAATACAGAAGAAAATGCAGTAACTCATGATGAGTTATTAGAAGAGCAGGCTGAGCCAATTGAGCTTGAGATCGTTTATCGTGACGAGCACTTAATTGCGATTAATAAACCTGCGGGAATGTTAGTACACCGCTCGTGGCTTGATAAACATGAAACCGTATTTGCGATGCAGACATTACGAGATCAAATTGGTCAACATGTCTTTCCATTACACCGTTTAGACAGACCAACGTCAGGCATACTTTTCTTTGCATTATCAAGTGAGATAGCAGCTCAAGTTTCGCCGCTATTTGCGAGTCGAGAAATTAAGAAAACCTACCATGCGATAGTTCGTGGCTGGATAGAAGAAGCGGATACATTGGATTATCCTCTTAAAAAAGAGTTGGATAAAATTGCCGATAAAAAGGCCTCAAAAGAAGTTGAAGCCAAAGAGGCTATAACAGAATATAAACCATTAGCTAAGGTAGAGTTGCCTTATTCAACCGGTAAATTTCCAACCAGTCGTTATTGCTTAATGGAGCTTAAACCTCATACGGGCAGAAAGCATCAGCTTCGTCGCCATATGGCACATTTGCGTCATCCAATCGTAGGGGACACGAGTCATGGTGATGGTAAGCATAATCGATTATTTAAAGAGAACTTGGATAGTCACCGTTTGTTATTACATGCATCAGAGCTGAGTTTTACTCATCCAATCACGAATGAAAATATCGTAATAAAAGCAAACGTTGATGAAACGTGGCAGAGATTAATGGTCGAGTTCGATTGGGATATTGAGTTATAGAATACCGAGTTAAAGACAATAAAAAAGGGAAGTGAGATAAACTCACTTCCCTTTTTTTAATTAAGATTTTCAATTCAAATCTTGATAATCAATTAAGATTATTTAGCCATTGCTTCGCTGCCGTTTTCACGGATTTTCTTAAGCATAGACTTAACGATACGTGGGCTACCAGCTACTAGGCTACCAGTTTTCATGTAGTCAGTGTTGCCGGTGAAGTCAGTACAGATAACGCCAGATTCACGAGCGATTAGATCTGCTGCTGCCATTTCCCAAGGCTTAAGGCCAAGAGCGAAGAAACCATCGATGCGAGCTGCAGCTAGATAACATAAATCTAGAGAAGGACAACCAGAGCTACGGATATCAGAACATTCAACAAACATTGCGCTCAATACTTTTGAGTAGCTTGCTGCGTGTTGTTTTTGACGGTATGGAAGACCAGTCGCAAGAATTGTTTCGTTCATGTCTTTTAATTCTTGAACACGAACACGTTGGTTGTTGCGTTGAGCACCAGCACCACGTTGAGCTGTGAATAATTCATTACGGATTGGATCGTATACACAAGCCACTTCTGTACGGCCTTTAATGCGAACCGCAATAGAGATAGAGAAGTGTGGGATACCTTTAACGAAGTTAGTCGTGCCATCTAATGGGTCAATGATCCATTGAACGTCAGCGTCTTTGCCTTCGATTAGGCCAGACTCTTCAGAAATGATGCTGTGATCAGGGTAAGATTTCTTGATCATGTCAACAAGCATGTATTGAGCATCGTTTTCGATGTTCGTAATAAACTCGTTATTGCCTTTTTTTGTTGTTTCAATTTTGTCAGTTTGCTCAAAAGATTTAGCAACAAAGTCACCGGCTTTACGCGCAGTACGTATAGCAATATTTAGCATTGGATGCATAGTTATATCCCAAAAGATGTTAAAGAACCGAAATCGCGGCGAGTATACACAAAGTAGTTATTAAAAGGAAGCGTTTGTTTTTTGTTCAGTTAGTGGCTTTATTATCAAAAAATCGAGGCAGGGTTAAAATCTCGGGTATATAAAGAGGAAAGGGTAATTGCTTTATGATAATATCCGGCGGCTCTTTTCATCAGATGGAAAAATAACATGTTAGATAGAATTCGTATTGTCCTTGTTGGTACCAGTCACTCAGGAAACATTGGTTCAGCCGCTCGCGCAATGAAAGTAATGGGGTTAACTAATATGGTATTAGTAGCACCAGAATGTGAAGTTGATGGTCAAGCCATTGCATTAGCAGCAGGCGCAAGTGATATTGCGAATCGAGCTCGTATTGTTGATACATTAGATGAAGCTATTTCAGACTGTGGTTTGGTTATTGGCTCTAGTGCACGCTCAAGAACACTTGAATGGCCAATGCTTGAACCACGTGAAGCCGGAGTTAAAGCGATTGAAGAGGCGCCAACGCACCCTATCGCATTTATTTTTGGAAGAGAAAGAGTTGGATTGACTAATGAAGAATTACAGAAATGTCATTTTCATGTGTGTATCCCAGCGAATCCAGAGTATAGCTCACTAAACTTAGCGATGGCTGTACAAACAATCAGTTATGAAGCTCGAGTTGCTTGGTTAGATAGTCAAGCATATAAAGGGGAGTCAAAAGAAGCAGAATACCCTTTAAATTTCGAGTTAGAGCTATTCTATGAGCATCTTGAAAAAGTGATGACAGAGACTGACTTTATTAATAAGGCTCACCCTGGCCAAGTAATGAATAAAATGCGTCGTATGTTTAATCGTGCTCGTCCAGAAACGCATGAATTACGTACGTTACGTGGGATCTTGACTGCAGTAGAAAGAAGCATGAAAGACGAAAATATAAGCAAGAAATAATACTTGACTAAAATACTGGGTTAAATACTTGACCAAAACAGTCAAGTATGGGAAGATTCATTCCATACGAATAGTGTGGATATGAGGTAACTTATGAAATTAACTTCAAAGGGAAGATATGCAGTAACAGCAATGCTTGATGTTGCACTGCATGCCAAAGAAGGTCCAGTACCGCTTGCTGATATATCTGAGCGACAAGGGATTTCATTATCTTATCTTGAGCAATTATTCTCTAAATTACGTAAAGCTGGCTTAGTTGCGAGTGTTAGAGGTCCGGGTGGTGGTTATCGCTTGGGATTGAGTGCCGATAATATTGCGGTAGGAATGGTTATTTCTGCTGTTGATGAATCGGTTGATGCAACCAAATGTCATGGTAAAGAAGGCTGTCAAGGTGGAACACGTTGTTTAACGCATACCTTGTGGCGTGATTTAAGCTCACGTATTAGTAGCTTTTTAGATGGAATTACACTTGGTGAACTGATGGTCGATAATGAAGTTCAACAAGTATCAGATAGACAAAATATCGATGCAACCTTACATAATGGGTTAGCAACGGGTTCTAAAATAATAAATTCTGTGGGTGTTAATGTCCGCCTTTGACGGTCAAACGTCTGTATTCTCGGAGATGAAAATGAAACTGCCAATTTACTTTGATTATTCGGCGACTTGTCCTGTTGATGAGCGTGTAGCGAATAAAATGGTTCAACATATGACAATGGATGGATGCTTTGGTAACCCTGCATCACGTTCGCACCGTTACGGCTGGCAGGCTGAAGAAGCGGTTGATACAGCTCGTGACAACATCGCTAGCCTACTAAATGCAGATCCTCGTGAGATCGTATTTACATCAGGTGCTACAGAATCAGATAACCTTGCAATTAAAGGTGCTGCGCATTTCTACCATAAGAAAGGCAAGCACGTAATTACTTGTAAAACTGAGCATAAAGCTGTTCTTGATCCATGTCGTCAGCTTGAGCGTGAAGGGTATGAAGTTACTTACCTAGATCCAGAATCTAATGGTTTAGTTGACCTAGCTAAATTAGAAGCAGCGATGCGTGAAGACACCGTGCTTGTTTCTATTATGCATGTAAACAACGAAATTGGTGTGATTCAAGACATCACCGCAATTGGTGAACTTTGTCGTTCGCGTAAAATTATTTTCCATGTTGATGCCGCACAATCAGCAGGTAAAATCCCTCTTGATGTACAAGAAATGAAAGTGGACTTAATCTCTCTTTCTGCTCATAAAATGTATGGACCTAAAGGAATTGGCGCATTGTACGTTCGTCGTAAACCGCGTATTCGTTTAGAAGCACAAATGCACGGTGGTGGTCATGAGCGTGGTTTCCGTTCTGGTACATTAGCAACTCATCAAATCGTTGGTATGGGTGAAGCATCTCGTATCGCAAAAGAAGAGATGCAAAAAGATTATGATCATTGTTTAGCAATGCGCGATCGTCTTCTTGATGGTGTTAAAGATATGGAAGCAGTACACATTAATGGTGATTTAGACCAACGTGTACCACATAACTTAAACATCAGCTTCGAATTTGTTGAAGGTGAATCTCTGCTAATGGCACTGAAAGATCTTGCGGTTTCTTCAGGTTCAGCATGTACGTCAGCAAGTCTTGAGCCATCGTATGTATTACGTGCGTTAGGTCTGAATGATGAGTTAGCACACAGTTCAATTCGTTTCTCATTTGGTCGTTATACGACGGAAGAAGAGATTGATCATGCAATCACACAAATTAGCCAAGCAGTAAATAAACTGCGTGATATGTCTCCATTATGGGATATGTATAAAGAAGGCATCGACTTAAACACGGTTGAGTGGGCACACCACTAACACGGACGTTCCAGAATTTAGAGGTATTTATCATGGCTTATAGCGAAAAAGTAATCGATCACTACGAAAATCCACGTAACGTTGGCTCATTTGAAAAAGATGATCCATCCGTTGGTAGCGGTATGGTTGGTGCACCAGCGTGTGGTGATGTTATGAAATTGCAAATCAAAGTATCTCCAGAAGGTATTATTGAAGACGCAAAATTTAAAACATACGGTTGCGGTTCAGCAATCGCATCAAGCTCACTAGTTACTGAGTGGGTTAAAGGTAAAACATTAGACGAAGCAGCAGCGCTTAAAAATGCTGAAATTGCTGAAGAGCTAGAATTACCACCAGTGAAAGTTCACTGTTCAATCTTAGCGGAAGATGCGATTAAAGCTGCGGTATCTGATTACCGTAATAAACACTAAGATTAAGTAATATTATAAAGCGTCTTGTTTACGTGATATCGTGTAAATACGGCGCTTTATTGCCTAATATAGGTCGTTATTGATTAACGACACCCATGACCACAAACAAATATAGTAAAGGTTGTAGTATGGCCATTTCAGTAACTGAAGCAGCAGCAAGCCGTGTTCAAACATTTCTTGAAAACCGAGGAAAAGGCATTGGTCTACGTTTAGGCGTAAGAACCTCTGGTTGCTCTGGTATGGCGTATATTCTTGAATTTGTTGATGAACTAAACGAAGAAGACCAAGTGTTTGAAGAGTTTGGGGTTAAGATTATCATCGATCCAAAAAGCTTAGCTTACATGGATGGAACAGAATTAGATTTTGCCAAAGAAGGTCTAAATGAAGGTTTCAAATTCAACAATCCAAACGTAAAAAGTGAATGTGGGTGTGGTGAAAGCTTCAACGTATAGAGCATAACGTTAACTATGAATCATTTTGAATTATTTGGGCTGCCAAACCAGTTTGAACTGGATGGTGGCCTTCTTTCTGCTCAATTCCGTGAATTGCAGAAACGATTCCACCCTGATAACTTCGCGACTTCGTCAGAACGTGACCGTTTACTTTCCGTTCAAAAAGCGGCACAAATTAACGACGCTTATCAAACGCTAAAAAATCCAGTCTCCCGTGCAGAATACCTACTTTCAGAACAAGGTCATGACATTCGTGGTGAACAAACGACGATGCAAGATCCAATGTTTTTAATGCAACAAATGGAACTACGAGAAGATTTAGAAGATATCTCATCAAGTTCTGATCCTGAAAGTGCATTATTTGATTTTTCTGAAAATGTTACCGCAATGCGTAAATCACAATTGGCTGAGTTGAAACAGCAATTAGACGCGGATGCATGGCAAGAGGCGGCACAAAGCGTACGTAAACTAAAGTTTATTGATAAGCTCAATCAAGAAGTCGAAAAGTTAGAAGATAAATTATTAAATTAATCTTTGTTAGATTAATTAAGTGAAGGATATTACCCATGGCATTTCTACAAATTTCTGAGCCTGGACAAAGTGCTGCACCACATCAACATAAACTAGCAGTCGGCATCGATTTGGGCACAACTAACTCACTGGTCGCTTCGGTTCGAAGTGGTGAAGCAAAGACATTACCTGATACAAAAGGTAATGTCATTCTTCCGTCCGTAGTGCAATATCAAAACGATAAAATTTGTGTGGGTGCCAACGCTTACCAGTCTGCGGCTTTAGATCCTCAAAATACCATTATTTCGGTAAAACGTTTAATGGGCCGTTCGTTACAAGACATTCAAGCACGTTACCCTGATCTACCTTACCAATTTACAGAAAGTGATAATGGGTTACCTGTTATTAGTACACCTCAAGGTGATGTGAACCCAGTTCAAGTATCAGCAGAGATCCTTAAATCATTATCTAACCGAGCTCAAGAAACGTTAGGTGGTGCTCTTGAGGGTGTTGTAATTACAGTACCTGCATATTTTGATGATGCGCAGCGCGCAGGAACCAAAGATGCCGCGACACTTGCTGGCTTAAACGTTTTACGTTTGCTGAATGAACCAACAGCAGCAGCAATTGCATATGGCTTGGATTCAGGCCAAGAAGGTGTTATTGCCGTTTATGACCTTGGTGGTGGTACGTTTGATATTTCAATCCTACGTTTATCAAAAGGCGTATTTGAAGTATTAGCAACAGGTGGAGATTCTGCTCTGGGTGGTGATGATTTTGACCATGCCGTAGCGCAATGGATTAAAGATCAAGCAGGTATTACATCAGCACTTTCTAATCAAGAGCAGCGTGAGCTTTTGACATTAGCAACAGAAACTAAAGTGGCATTGTCAGATGCCGATTCAGTGACTGTTTCTTTTAAAGAATGGTCAGGCAGTATTACGGTTGATGTTTTTAATCAATTAATTCAATCGTTAGTGAAGAAAACACTAATGGCTTGTCGCCGAGCATTAAAAGATGCAGATATAACTTCAGAAGAAGTAATGGAAGTGGTTATGGTTGGTGGCTCGACAAGAACGCCTATCGTGCGCAGTTCTGTTGGTGACTATTTTGGAAAAATGCCATTAACCAGTATCGACCCTGATCAAGTGGTTGCTATTGGTGCTGCCATTCAAGCGGATATTTTAGTGGGTAATAAACCTGATGCTGAAATGTTATTGCTTGATGTTATTCCATTGTCTCTAGGTATAGAAACCATGGGTGGCTTGGTTGAAAAAATCATTCCGCGTAATACCACGATCCCTGTAGCGAAAGCACAAGAATTTACCACTTTTAAAGATGGTCAAACAGGCATGATGGTTCATGTTGTTCAAGGTGAACGTGAGATGGTTGACGATGGCCGATCTCTTGCTCGTTTTTCACTAAAAGGTATACCTCCAATGACTGCCGGTGCGGCACATATCCGAGTGACTTACCAAGTGGATGCGGATGGTCTTTTATCAGTAACGGCAATGGAAAAAAGTACCGGTGTTCAATCTCATATTCAAGTTAAGCCTTCTTATGGTTTAAGTGATAATGAAGTAGCGAACATGCTGAAAGATTCAATGACGTTTGCTAAAGAAGATATGCAAGCTCGTGCATTAGCAGAGCAGCAAGTTGAAGCTGACCGTGTGATTGAAGGGTTAGTTGTTGCACTTAATAATGATGGTGACACATTACTATCCAAAGAAGAGCAAGCAGAAATTTTACAAGCAGTTGAAGCGTTGATCACAGTACGTCAAGGTACAGATACGCAAGCAATTGAAGATGGAATTAAACACGCTGATGAAGCAAGCCAAGAGTTTGCTGCGCGTCGAATGGATGCATCTATTCGCGCCGCATTAGCCGGTCAATCTATTGATGAGGTATAGAAATGCCAAAGATTATTGTTCTACCACACGATGAGTTATGCCCAGAAGGCGCAGTACTTGAAGCGAATGAAGGCGAAACGGTTTTAGACGTAGCCCTTAAAAATGGCATTGCAATTGAACATGCGTGTGAGAAATCATGCGCATGTACAACGTGTCATATTGTTATCCGTGAAGGATTTGATTCACTTGAAGAAAGTGATGAGCTTGAAGATGACATGCTAGATAAAGCGTGGGGGCTAGAACCCGAATCTCGCCTTGGTTGCCAAGCGAGAATGGCAAAACAAGATTTAGTGGTAGAAATTCCAAAATATACACTAAACTTAGCATCAGAAGATCATTAATCTTCAGAACCTAAGATGTTAATAAGAGGGCAAGTTTTGAGAAGTAAGTGATTACTCGCCTCAAGCTTGCCTTTTTTATTAGCGATAAAATGACCAATTTAAAAGGAGTTTACAATGAGTTTGAAATGGATCGATTCTAGAGAAATAGCGATTGAATTGTCAGATAAGTATCCGGATACGGATCCAAAAACAGTACGGTTTACGGATTTGTGCCAATGGGTTTTAGCGTTAGACGACTTTGATGATGATCCTAAACATTCTGGAGAGAAAGTACTGGAAGCGATAGTTCTTTGTTGGATGGATGAATGGGATTAGTTTACTAAAATTAATCGATTCAGTTATAACGACTAAATTCCCACCAACTGCTTAGATCAATCTCTTAGATTTTGCTGAAATTTCTTGTATCGCCAAGGTAAAGTAGGCAAATTATATTAAAAAGAACATTCTGTTCGCTTATTACCGCTTTGTATTAGCGCAATATAAATAATTGGCAGAGCTCATCTGTATGATTGTATGGAGTTATTGCGTGCTTAAAGGAGATTCACCATGTCACAAAAGTTGACTGTACAACTTTCATCAATTACGGCACCTACTCATTGGGGTGATAACGCACCGCTTTCATTTACGGCTGAAGGTGCTGTTATCCACTGTACTGACAGCGACGTTTATAGCGAAATTCAACGTGCAGCTCGAAAGTTAACTGGCCAAGGTCTTGTTGCTGTTGAACTAGAAGGTCCAGAATGGGACTTAGAGTCTATTTGGTCTTTTGTTCAAGGCTTCCGTGATTCGAAAAGCAATAATGATGTGACTTGGACTGCGCTTGCAGCGGCAGATGAAAAAGAGTTGAATGATCGTATTTTGACGACTAATTGGACTCGTGAAGTTATCAATAAAACGGCAGAAGAAGTTGCCCCTCGTCAGTTAACGACAATGGCTGCTGAGTTTATTAAATCGGTGGCACCTGCTGGTACCGTTACGGCGAAGATTGTTAAAGATAAAGATTTACTAACTGAAGGTTGGACGGGTATTTATGCCGTAGGCCGCGGTTCTGAACGCACTTCAGCCATGTTGCAGTTAGATTACAATCCAACGGGCGACGAAAATGCACCAGTATTCGCATGTTTGGTTGGTAAAGGCATTACGTTCGATTCTGGCGGTTACAGTATTAAACCGTCTGGCGGCATGGCGTCAATGAAAGCGGACATGGGCGGCTCAGCATTAGCGACGGCAGGTCTTGCAATGTCGATTCTTCGTGGTTTAGACAAGCATGTTAAATTGATTTTATGTTGTGCTGAAAATATGATTTCTGGTCGAGCATTAAAGCTAGGCGATATCATTACCTACCAAAATGGTAAAACAGTAGAGATCTTAAATACCGATGCAGAAGGTCGTTTAGTATTAGCTGATGGTCTTCAATTTGCTTCAGCACAAAATCCAGAACTGATAATTGATTGTGCAACTTTAACGGGTTCTGCAAAAATGGCTGTGGGTAATGACTTCCATTCTTTATTAAGTTTTGATGATGAGTTAAGTCAAAAAGCATTAGCTTCTGCTCAGGAAGAAAATGAAGGGCTATGGCGCTTACCGTTAATGGAATTTCACCGAACGATGTTGCCATCAAGTTTTGCTGATTTAGCAAATATTGGTTCTGGTCCATATTCACCAGGTGCAAGTACAGCTGCAGCTTTTCTTTCTTACTTTGTTGATGATTATAAGAAAGGGTGGTTGCATATGGATTGTTCAGCAACTTACCGTACTGCGCCATCAGATAAATGGTCTGCAGGAGCAACAGGGGTTGGTGTAAGAACATTAGCGAACCTTTTAACGAAATAAATAGAATGAAGATCGAGTCATGCTCGGTCTTCTTTTTTATTTTATATAATTCCCATCAGTATTTTTATTGTCGATTTAAGAGAATAAAGAGTACTGCTCGGAATTAATATAAGATCTAAAAAGACACTTTAAAGGAAAGTAAAATGACAATAGAACGTACTTTTTCAATTGTAAAACCAGACGCTGTTAAACGTAACTTAATTGGCGCTATTTATCGTCGTATTGAAAAAACAGGTATGCAAGTTGTAGCGGCTAAAATGCTGCGCTTAACTAAAGAGCAAGCGGAAGGTTTTTACGCAGAGCATGAAGGTAAAGCGTTTTTTAATGATCTAGTTGCTTATATGATGTCTGGTCCAGTAATGGTACAGGTATTGGAAGGGGAAAATGCGGTTGTTCGCTACCGTGAGTTAATGGGCAAGACTAACCCAGCAGAAGCTGCTTGTGGTTCATTGCGTGCAGATTATGCCATCAGCATGCGTCATAACTCAGTTCATGGTGCAGACAGTCCTGAATCTGCAGCGCGTGAAATTGCGTATTTCTTCGCTGATGATGAAATCTGCCCACGTCCAGCAGAATAAAGTCATGTTAAAAAGTGAGCGAAGCTTTCTAGATTAACTAGAAACGAATCGCCTCGCTTCCTATAAGAGCAGTGTAGCTTATGCTGTCTGCATATCTGCTCTTATAGTATCTAGGCACGAAGTGCGTATAGTTTCTATTCTGTGATTTTTCCTCATAGCTCTACCTCTAGTAATATTCTCTCAAAACTTGTACAATTCTGCGCCCGATATTCGCGGTGATGTTATTTATCAGAGAGGCAACATGACTACAGCTAAAATCAATCTACTGGACTTTGATCGTAAAGGACTTCGAGCATTTTTTTCTGAGGAATTAGGAGAGAAAGCATTCAGAGCCGATCAAATTATGAAGTGGATGTATCACTTTGGTTGTGATGACTTCGATCAAATGAATAACATCAACAAAAAGCTTCGTGAAAAACTAAAACACAAGTGTGAAATCCGTGCACCTTACGTATCTGAAGCTCAACATTCAGTTGATGGTACGATTAAGTGGGCAATGAAAGTTGGCGATCAAGACGTTGAAACGGTATACATCCCAGATGGAGATCGTGCAACGTTATGTGTCTCTTCTCAAGTGGGTTGTGCACTAGCATGTAAATTCTGTTCAACGGCTCAACAAGGTTTTAACCGTAATTTAAAAGTATCTGAAATTGTAGGCCAAATTTGGCGTGCAGCTCGTGAAATTGGTTTAGAAAAAGAAACAGGTCGCCGTCCAATTACCAATGTTGTAATGATGGGCATGGGTGAGCCATTACTAAACATGAAAAACTTGATCCCATCACTAGACATCATGCTTGATGATCTTGGTTTTGGTTTGTCTAAACGTCGTGTAACAGTATCTACATCAGGTGTTGTGTCAGGTTTAGAGCAAATGATTGGTAAAGTTGATGTTGCTTTAGCTATCTCTCTTCACGCACCAACCGATGAATTGCGCAGTGAAATTATGCCGATTAATGACCGTTGGAATATTGAAGCGTTTTTAGCGTGTGTTCGTGAATACATTGCCTCATCAAATGCTAACCGTGGTCGTGTGACGGTTGAGTATGTACTGTTAGATCATGTTAATGATGATATGAACCATGCAAGACAACTCGCAGAACTATTAAAAGAAACCCCTGCAAAGATTAATTTGATTCCATTTAACCCATACCCTGGGTCACCATACAAGAAACCAAGTAATTCACGAATTGACCGATTCATGAAAACACTAATGGAATATGATTTTACGGTAACCGTTCGTAAAACACGTGGTGACGATATTGATGCCGCTTGTGGCCAGTTGGTAGGTGATGTAATCGATAGAACGAAACGTACTCAAGTTAAACAGCAAGGCGAAGGGATCCCTGTTAAAACTGTTTAATCTTGGTGTATAACAGCAAGGGAAGGCAGAATGAAAAAATGGCGAGCAGCACTAATAACGTTTGGATTATTGATTAGTGCTGGTTGTGTCACTGTTAATAAAATAGATGACATGAGCAAAGAAGAGGAAATTCGAGCGGCTGAAGCTCGAATTTCTCTTGGATTAAGCTATTTGAATGCGGGGGATATGATCAAAGCCCGTGAAAATTTGGAATTAGCTGCACAGTATGCCCCTGACTATTACCGCACTCAAACCTCCCTCGCTTATTATTACCAACAAGTCCAAGAAACAGCTTTAGCTGAAAAGGCTTACAAACGAGCATTACGTTCTTCGTCAAAAAATGGTAATGTATTAAATAACTACGGCGTTTTTCTTTGTAAAAATGGCGAATATGAGAAAGCTCAGCAAAAGTTTTCTCAAGCAATCGAATTACCTGACTACTATCTTGTTTCTGCAAGTTATGAAAATGCCGCAATGTGTGCATTGAGTAGTGGGGATAAAGTGACAGCTAAAACGTATTTTGAGCGCTCGCTGGCTCATGATCCAAATCGTGTTCGTTCTACTCTTCAATTAGCAAAATTGAATATTGATGAAGGCAACTATTCAGAACCGAGAGTTTTACTGTTTAAATTTAATAAGAAGTACGGATATAAGCCCGTTAGCCTAAGCTTACTCATAGAATTAGAAAAAAAAGCAGGCAATATGCACTTAGTTAATAAGTACGCAAATATACTTGGGACAGACTATCCGGACTCCATCGAATATCAGAACTATATAAATTATGACTACTGAAAATATTGAAACAACAAGTGAAGTAAAAGAGACTCTTATTGCTCCAGGGCAATTATTGAAAGAAGCCCGTGAAGAGCTAGGACTAACACTTGAGGACGTTTCATCTCGTTTACGTTTGCGTGTCGAAGTTTTACAACAAATTGAAGCTGACGAATTTGATATGGGGAAATTAGCCACGTTCACTCGAGGCTATTATCGCTCTTACGCCAAAGTGGTGAACGTACCAGAAGTTAAAGTATTAAATGCCTTAGATCAGCTTGGTAAAACCTTAATAGAAGAGCATGACATGCAAAGTTTTTCTCGTAAGACAAAAAGAGAAAAACATGACAATCGTATTATGAAACTAACATGGGTTATTTTTACTCTGATCTTAAGTATGTCTGTTTTGTGGTGGTGGCAAGAACAAGCCCAACTAGAAAGTACACAGGATGTTACATTGATAAGTGATGTAGCAACGGCAGAAGCAATTAAACCAACAGCAGAAGCAATTGAACCAACAGCAGAAGCTATTGAACCAACAGAAAATGATGCTACTGCGACAGAGCTGGAGCCAACATTAACAGAAGCTGAAATGCTTGAGTTAGATACTAAGATTTCTGATTTAGAAACAGATCCTGCTGAACTTGAAAAGCAAATCGAAGAAGATCCTAAGCTTATTTCTCCGGTTGAAGAAAAAGCTGAAAAAATGGTTGAGACAAAAGTTATCGTTACTGAAGATGTAATGATGACTTTTAACCATGATTGCTGGCTACAAGTTCAAGACGCTTCAAACAATCGTTTGTATTCTGGCGTAAAAAAAGCAAATCAAACATTAAAACTAACAGGGAAAGCCCCTTATAAATTAATTATTGGCGCACCAAGTGCCGTGACACTAACTTATAAAGGCAAACCTGTTGATTTATCTGCTTATCCAGCAGGTAAAGTTGCACGATTAACCTTACCTCAATAATGAGTTGATTCCATGCATATAGAGTCCCCAATTAAACGTCGCCAATCTACTCGCATTTATGTGGGTAATGTTCCTATTGGTGATGGAGCACCCATCGCAGTGCAGTCAATGACAAACACCTTGACGACAGACGTAGCAGCAACTGTTGCTCAAATTCAAGCACTTGAAAAAGTAGGTGCTGATATCGTTCGTGTTTCAGTACCCACGATGGATGCTGCAGAAGCGTTTAAGATCATTAAACAGCAAGTATCTGTGCCATTAGTCGCTGATATTCATTTTGATTATCGTATCGCATTAAAAGTTGCAGAATATGGCGTAGATTGCTTACGTATTAATCCAGGTAATATTGGTAATGAACAACGAATTCGTTCTGTTGTTGATTGTGCTAGAGATAAAAACATTCCAATTCGTATTGGGGTGAATGGCGGCTCATTAGAAAAAGACATTCAAGTTAAATACAAAGAGCCAACAGCAGAAGCGTTACTTGAGTCTGCAATGCGCCATGTAGATATCTTGGATCGAATGAACTTTGACCAATTTAAAGTCAGCGTAAAAGCATCTGATGTTTTTTTAGCGGTAGACTCTTATCGACTATTGGCTAAGCAGATCTCTCAACCATTACATTTAGGTATCACTGAAGCGGGTGGTGCGCGTGCAGGCTCTGTGAAATCGGCGGTAGGCTTAGGTATACTTCTATCTGAAGGTATCGGTGATACATTGCGTATATCATTAGCTGCTGATCCAATTGAAGAGATCAAAGTTGGTTTTGATATTCTAAAATCATTACGTATTCGTTCGCGCGGTATTAACTTTATTGCGTGTCCAACGTGCTCTCGTCAAGAGTTTGATGTTATTAGCACGGTTAATGAGTTAGAACAGCGTCTAGAAGATTTAATCACACCAATGGATGTTTCTTTGATTGGTTGTGTGGTTAATGGCCCTGGTGAAGCAGAAGTGTCTCATTTAGGCATTGCCGGAAGTAATCGAAAAAGTGCATTCTATGAAGATGGAATTCGTCAAAAAGAACGCTTTGATAATGACAACATTGTGGACAAACTAGAAGCTAAGATCCGTGCGAAAGCAGCAATGTTATCTAAAGAAAACCAAATTGATGTTAATCAGATTGACTGATTAGCGAACCAGATATAAATGAAATCCATCGGGAAGTGAACGTGGCTAAAGCAATCCAAGCAATTCGAGGCATGAATGACTGCCTTCCAACACAATCTCCATTGTGGCACAAAGTTGAAGATAGCGTAAAACGCGTAATTAGTGCATATGGTTACAACGAAGTACGTATGCCGATTGTTGAACAAACAAACTTATTCAAGCGTGCTATCGGTGAAGTAACCGACGTTGTTGAAAAAGAAATGTACACGTTTGAAGACCGTAATGGCGATAGCCTAACGTTACGTCCAGAAGGGACTGCGGGTTGTGTGCGTGCAGGAATAGAGAATGGTTTACTTTATAACCAAGAACAACGTTTATGGTACATGGGGCCTATGTTCCGTCATGAGCGTCCTCAGAAAGGCCGTTACCGTCAATTCCACCAAGTTGGTGTTGAAGTTTTTGGCTTAAATGGTCCAGATGTTGATGCTGAACTTATCATGATGACTGCTCGTTTATGGCGTGAACTAGGTATTGATAAGCATGTACGTTTAGAGCTTAACTCTATTGGTTCATTAGAGTCACGAGCTAACTACCGTATCGCATTAGTTGCATTTTTAGAACAGCATTTAGATGTGCTGGATGACGATTGTAAACGTCGTATGCATACAAATCCAATGCGTGTTCTTGATACGAAGAATCCAGATGTACAAGCTATTTTAGCTGACGCACCTAAGCTATCTGAGTATTTAGATGATGATTCAAAAGCACATTTTTCTGGATTATGTGAACTACTTGACGCTGCTGGCATCCAATATCAAGTTAATGAACGTTTAGTTCGTGGATTAGATTATTATAACCGTACTGTTTTTGAGTGGATCACTGAAAGTTTAGGTGCTCAAGGAACAGTATGTGGTGGCGGTCGTTACGATGGTCTTGTTGAACAACTAGGTGGTAAAGCAACCCCTGCCGTTGGTTTTGCAATGGGCCTAGAGCGTTTAGTGTTATTGATGGAAACATTAGAATTAACCAATGTACGTCGCTCAGTAGATGTGTACATGGTGACTTCTGGTGAAGGTACATTAATGGCTGGTATGAAACTAGCTGAATCACTGCGTGAACAAGTTCCTGGCTTACGCGTTATGTGCCACTTCGGTGGTGGTAATTTTAAAAAGCAATTTAAACGTGCAGATAATGCAGGTGCAGCTGTTGCTCTTATTTTAGGTGAGAGTGAAGTTGCAGAGCAGACTGTTAACGTAAAAGATTTATGTACAGGTGAGCAAGAAACGTTCGCTCAAACTGACGTATTCGCAAAATTAGCTGATTTGATTTAAGAGGATAGGACGTGGAAGCCTACGAAACTGAAGAACAACAAGTTGAAGCCATTAAAAATTGGTGGAAAGAAAATGGCAAGGCAGTCGTTGTTGGTGGCGTTGTTGGTATAGGTGCTATTTTAGGCTGGAAATATTACCAATCAGCACAAGTTGAAGCGAAAGATATCGCTTCAATATCTTATGAGAAAACCCTAACGGCTTTGCAAGCGTCTGGTGCAGAAGCGGCTGAATCGACTCAGGCGTTTATTAGCGCAAATGCAAGCAGTGAGTACGCAGTTCTTGCTGCCCTTCAGTTAGCAAAAGTACAAGTAGAAGCAGGTCAATTGGATGCCGCTCTTGAGCAACTAAACTGGATTGCAAGCAACAGCAAAGACGAGTCATTAATTGCGACAGCTCAAGTGCGTGCTGCTCGAATTCAAGCAGAACAAGCACAGTTTGATGCAGCATTAGCGACATTAGCGAGTGTTACGTCTGCGAGCTGGGCTGCTCGTGTTGCTGAGTTAAAAGGTGATATTGCTCTTCGTCAAGGTGATGTAGCAACGGCTCGTTCTGCTTATACAGAAGCACTCCAAGCTGGTATGAACCAAGCCGTTCAAATGAAACTGGATGACTTAGCAGAGTAAGGACAACTGAATGCGTAAGGTGTTAAAAAAAGCGGCATTATGTACCTTTGGTTTCTCCATGCTTTTTGGCTGTGCGAGCGAAGAAGATACAATCGTAATGGCACCGGTTCCTGTGGTTCAAAATCAATTTGAACCAACAACGGAATGGACAAGTTCAATTGGCGATGGTGTTGGGCATTATTTTTCTCGCCTAACACCAGTATATGCTTATCAAAAAGTTTATGTTGCAAGTCGAGATGGTCTTGTTAAAGCGCTTGATCCTGAAAATGGTAAAACCATTTGGGAAAAAGATTTAGAGCAAGATGATACCGCTCGTTTATCTGGTGGTTTAACTCTGACTTATGGCAAAGTTTTCATCGGTTCAGAAAACGGTGAGATAATCACCCTTGATGCTGAAACCGGTGAAGAGTTATGGCGTAAAAATGTAGATGGTGAAGTACTTGCTAAGCCATTAGCTGATGAAGGTTATGTCATTATTCATACGAGTCGCGGTGCATTAATTGCTTTTGATGCTGAGACGGGTAATGAAAAATGGCAGATCAACAGTGAAGTGCCTAACTTAACCCTGCGTGGGGACAGTGCGCCAGTTAGTATTTCTGGTGGTGTGTTCTGGGGAATGTCTAATGGTCGTTTAGCCGCTGCATTGATCTCTAAAGGTCAACTGTTATGGCAGCAACCAGTAGGTACACCAAAAGGCGCAACTGAAATAGATCGCCTCGTTGATGTTGATGCTTCTCCACTTATTTTAGGTGGGCGATTATATACCATTGGTTATAATGGTCAGCTAATAGCACTGGAGCTTCGTACTGGGCAAC
Organism: Aliivibrio sp. S3MY1; assembly: GCF_028765575.1. Classification (GTDB taxonomy): domain Bacteria; phylum Pseudomonadota; class Gammaproteobacteria; order Enterobacterales; family Vibrionaceae; genus Aliivibrio. The sequence goes on from NZ_JARACO010000011.1 coordinate 58,210, forward strand.
CAGCATGGAAGCGCAACTACTCATCAGCGATAAATATGTCATCAGATGGTAAGCGTCTTTTCTTAGTAACAGAGAAAGATCACGTTGTGGCAGTAGATGCTCGAAGTGGTACTGAGCTTTGGAACAATGAAGAGCTTGAATACCGTCAGCTTACATCACCGATGATTATTGATAATTATATCGTTTTAGCTGATAGTGAAGGTTATCTACATTGGTTAGATAGAGATACTGGACTGTTCGTTTCTCAACAAGAGATCGACAGTGATGGTATCGCAGTATCGCCAATTATTGTTGAAGATAGCTTTTTAATTGTCACTCGCGAAGGCGATATCAAAAAAATGCGAATTAAATAAGTTTTATTTGCTATAATTGTGAATTGGCTCCAAGTCCTTTTGACTGTGGGGCCTTTTATTGTTTTTAGATAGTGAAAGATAATCCAATTTGGTGATGGTTTTTATCCGTTCATATTAAAAAAACTATCATCAAATTGGTATTAGCTCGCGCTATGCCTATGATTAAATTAAGAGGTATATATGATTCCTGTTGTTGCTCTGGTAGGGCGTCCAAATGTTGGTAAATCGACGCTGTTTAACCGTGTTACACGCACAAGGGATGCATTAGTTGCTGACTTTCCAGGCTTAACTCGTGACCGTAAATACGGCCGCGCTAAATTAGAAGAGCTTGAATTTATTCTTATTGATACCGGCGGTATTGATGGAACAGAAGAAGGTGTAGAAACTAAAATGGCAGAACAGTCATTAGCTGCGATTGAAGAAGCTGATGTTGTGTTATTTATGGTTGATGGTCGTGCTGGTTTAACATCATCTGATGAAGCGATTGCAAAACACTTACGTTCACGTGAAAAACCAACGTTCTTAGTAGTAAATAAGATCGATGGTATTGATGCTGATGCGGCAAGTGCTGAATTCTGGCAGTTAGGGATGAACAAAGTTTATCAAATTGCTGCTTCACATGGTCGTGGTGTAACGTCTTTACTTGAGTTGGCTCTTGCTCCTTTTATGGAAGAGTTAATTGAAGAATCTTTGAAAGATGAAAACGGTGAGATCATGGATCTTACTGAATTTGAAGATTTCGAAGAAGAAGAAAAAGATCTAACAGAAGAAGATGCAGAAAAAGATTTTGCGCGTCTTCAAGATCAACCAATCAAACTTGCGATTATCGGTCGTCCTAACGTAGGTAAATCAACGTTAATTAACCGTATTTTAGGCGAAGAGCGTGTGGTTGTTTACGATATGCCAGGTACTACTCGTGACTCTATTTACATTCCAATGGAACGTGAAGGTCAAGAATACGTGCTTATTGATACTGCTGGTGTTCGTCGCCGTGGTCGTATCAATGAAACGGTTGAGAAATTCTCTGTAATCAAAACATTGAAAGCAGTTGAAGATGCTAACGTAGTATTGCTTGTTATCGATGCTCGTGAAAATATCTCAGATCAAGATCTAAGCTTATTAGGCTTTGCATTGAACGCGGGTCGTTCGTTAGTTATTGCTGTGAATAAGTGGGATGGTCTTGATAATGAAGTTAAAGAGAAAGTGAAATCAGAGCTAGACCGTCGTCTAGGCTTTGTTGACTTTGCTCGTCTTCACTTCATTTCAGCTCTACATGGTACAGGTGTTGGTCATTTATATGAATCAGTACAAGAAGCGTATGTATCAGCGACTAAGCGTGTAGGTACATCTGTTCTTACTCGTATCATGAAGATGGCTCAAGATGATCACCAACCACCAATGGTTCGTGGCCGTCGTGTGAAACTGAAATATGCTCACGCAGGTGGTTATAACCCACCACTTATCGTTATTCACGGTAACCAAGTAAAAGAATTGCCTTCTTCTTACAAACGTTTCTTAATGAACTACTTCCGTAAATCATTAGAAATTATGGGCACACCTATTCGTATTCAATTCCAGAATAGTGAAAACCCATTTGAAGATCGCGGTGGCAAGTTGACTCTATCTCAAGAGCGTCAACGTAAGCGTCTAGTTGGCGCTGTGAAAAATCGTAATAAAAAGTAATCTGTAATTACTTATTTATACATATTGAATAATAAAACGCCCACCTTGTTGGGCGTTTTTTTTAGGTAAAAATCATGAAAGTACTATCAGCAACAGAGATTCTTTTTTGTCATAACACATGGCAACACACGTCAGTTGTTCAATTGATTAAAGCAACAGACCAAGGTAAGTGGTTTGTAACCAAAGAAACACCTTTTCATCCAGTCAGTCATATTTGGCCAGATCACCCAGAAGATAAAGGAACAGTACAAATCGGCGACAATGAATATTCAATTCTTGCTTGTCAAACGGGTGCGATTGAATTGGCAACCGGCGAATTATATATAGATAAAGACATTCCAATTAAACGTGGTGAAGCGGGATGGGTGTTTGTGGTTTCGCATTTAATATCTGAAAATGTTGATTTATCAGTAGAAAATATCGTTACCTTACGGGTTGATAAAGAATATCAAGATGCGTTAAGTCGTGGCCATAGCGCGGGGCATATTGCTTATTTAGCCTTAAATAAAGTACTTCATACAAGTTATTGGCGTAAAGATGCAGATAGAAAAGATGAGCTAGGCCACTACAACTTTAATAGTTACGCTCAAGAAACCAGTTTTGTGACCGAGGACCATTGTGAAGATGTTTATCGTTTAGGTAAAACACTGCGTAAGCGTGGGCTAAATAGTACAGAAATGATGTCAGCGCTTGATTCAATTGAAGAGCAAGTAAATCAACAGATTAGTGTATGGTTAGCTTTAGAAAATGAGGTTTCTATCGAGTGTGAGGGTAAAGCGTTAACTGATTCACGTTACTGGATTGCAGATTTTGGTATAGATGGAATAGCTAAACTACCTTGTGGTGGAACTCATGTCTCTTCATTTAAAGATTATCAAGAGATTAGCGTTCAACTTAAAGCACAAGGTGAACAAGAACTATTGATGTTAACTCGATCAAGTAAACGATCTTAAAATTGAAATTACATAAGATGTAACTCTTATTCTGGATATTGTGTAATTTCCGTTTTTTGACTGAAATGGATGTGTAAAATACTGATTGATGTGCTGGATCTTCTATTTTAAATAGCATTAATTGAAGTTTAATATCGTTTAAAATTGAAAAACAGGATATGTAACTAATGCTTTCGGGGTGTGGTTATATAAATGTTCTTAAAGGGCATGATCGCTGATCAGATCCCTATAAGCATGAAGATCTGCACTTTTTGATGCGTACAGAGACACTGTCTTTATTTGGAATAGATTAAGAAGGAAAAGACGATGCAAACAAACGAATGTCCTAAATGTCAGTCTGAATTACGCTGGCAACGAGAAGGATATCATTGTGATTTTTGTCAGGTCGATTTTAAAAAAGTGGCTTATTGCCCAGATTGCAGTAAAGAGATGGAAAAGCTTAATGCGTGTGGTGCACCAAGCTATTTTTGTCATGATTGTAATGAGTTGAAATCAAAATCTCGTGCCAAAACAGAATTTGTAGAGACGAGTCTTAGTTAATTACGGTAGATGTAATTTCACCATCGACAAAGCGAGTGGTTATGTTCTCACCAGCTTCTACTTGTTTTGTTGATGTGACAACGGTCCCTTTCTTATTACGAGTAATGGAGTAACCACGCTGTAAGGTCGCTAATGGACTGACGGTATCTAGTTTCTCAGCGGCCAATGCTAATTGATGACGTTGCATCAGTAGGTTTCTATCCATTGAATCTAATAAGCGACGTTTTAACTCTTCAATACGTAACGTATCTTGAGAGACTTTTTTGGCAGGTGATAGGTTGCTTAAACGTAAAGTCAGATTTTCAATTTTATGTTGATGACGCTGCAGGCGTTGTTGCATATACGTCATTAAACGTTGATTTAGGTCATCTAGCTTCTGGCTTTGACTGTTTAACTGCATTTGTGGATGCTGTTTTTCAAGACGATGTTGAAGTGCTGATAATTGACGTTGTTGTCCTGATAAATAGCGATCCATTGCACTATTTAAACGACGTTTCTGATGCGTTACGATTTGCAGTTGAGAAGATAAATCTCGACTCACTAATTCGGCAGCAGCAGAAGGCGTTGGTGCTCTTACATCCGCAACAAAATCGGCAATGGTAACGTCGATCTCATGACCAACAGCACTGACGATAGGGATCTCACTTGCCGCAATCGTTCTTGCTACGATCTCTTCATTAAAACACCAAAGATCCTCTAGTGAGCCACCGCCACGTCCAACGATTAAAATATCACATTCATTACGGCTGTTTGCTCGACCAATGGCTTGCGCTATTTGAATGGCGGCATTTGTGCCTTGTACTAAGGTTGGATAGATAATCACAGGGAGGTTAGGATCGCGTCGTTTTAATACATTTAAGATATCAAACAATGCAGCCCCTGTTTGCGAGGTAATGATACCGACACGTTTTGGTTGTTCTGGTAATGCTTTCTTTGCGGTTTGGGCGAATAGGCCCTCAGCAGCCAATGACATTTTTAATTGATCAAATTCTTGTTGAAGCCGGCCGTCACCTTCAGGTTGCATACTCTCAATAATGATTTGATAGTCACCACGAGGTTCATAGAGAGAAAGGCGAGCTTTAACAAGAACTTGTTTACCGTTTTGTGGCTTAAAAGTAACGCGACGGTTATTGCCCTTAAACATGGCACATTTAACTTGGGCTTGACTGTCTTTTAGGGTGAGATACCAATGCCCAGAGACGGGAACGGTTAGATTTGATATTTCACCAATCAGCCAAACAATACCCATCTCATTTTCTAATAATAAGCGGACTTCAGAGTTAAGACTAGAGACTGTAAAGATGCGAGGATTAGAATCGAGAGACATGTAAATGCCTTAGACATGAGTATAGGAATTAGCGGCAATATAATACATATCAAAGGGGGTAATGCAAATTAAAAATAAATAAATGTATAGCCAAGCGATTGCGCAGTGCGTATAATCCGTCTGCAATATCAAATCCAAAACACTTTATTATGCGAAACGATAAAGTGGGATTTATTCCTTTAAACACTTATGTTGTGAGATATTGCAAATGCTACGAATCGCAAAAGAAGCTTTAACCTTCGATGACGTTTTACTCGTCCCAGCACACTCCACAGTTCTTCCTAACACCGCTGATCTTCGCACTCAGTTAACGAAGACTATCTCTCTAAATATCCCAATGATTTCAGCATCAATGGATACAGTGACAGAAGCGCGCCTTGCTATTGCATTAGCGCAAGAGGGTGGCATCGGTTTTATCCACAAGAACATGTCTATTGAACAGCAAGCTGAACAAGTTCGCTTAGTAAAAATCTTTGAAGCAGGCGTTGTCTCTGCTCCAGTAACCGTTCGCCCTGACGCAACGATCCAAGATGTGAAAGAACTGACTGAAAAACACGGTTTTGCTGGCTTCCCTGTAGTAACTGAAACTAACGAACTTGTTGGTATCATTACTGGTCGTGATGTTCGTTTTGTAACAGACTTATCTAAGAAAGTTGACGTTGTAATGACGCCAAAAGTACGCCTAGCTTCTGTTAAAGAAGGTGCAACTCGTGAAGAAGTTCAAGAGAAAATGCATGAAGCGCGTGTAGAGAAAGTATTGGTAGTGAACGATGAGTTCCAACTAACCGGTATGATCACTGCAAAAGACTTCCATAAAGCAGAACGTAAACCAAATGCATGTAAAGATGAACGTGGTCGTCTACGTGTAGGTGCTGCTGTAGGTGCTGGTGCTGGTAACGAAGAGCGTGTTGCTGCTCTTGTTGAAGCTGGCGTTGATGTTTTACTTATCGATTCATCTCACGGTCATTCAGAAGGCGTTTTACAACGTATTCGTGAAACTCGTGCTTCATTCCCTGATCTACAAATCATTGGCGGTAACGTAGCTACTGGTGCTGGCGCTAAAGCATTAATCGATGCTGGTGTAAGTGCAGTAAAAGTAGGTATCGGCCCTGGTTCAATCTGTACTACTCGTATCGTTACGGGTGTTGGTGTTCCTCAAATTACCGCAATTTCAGATGCAGCAGAAGTTGCAACCGCTCATGGTATCCCTGTTATCGCTGATGGCGGTATCCGTTATTCTGGTGATATCTGTAAAGCAATTGCCGCTGGCGCATCATGTGTAATGGTTGGCTCAATGTTTGCTGGTACAGAAGAAGCACCGGGTGAAATTATTCTTTATCAAGGTCGTTCATACAAATCTTACCGTGGTATGGGCTCTCTTGGCGCTATGTCTCAAGGTTCTTCAGACCGTTACTTCCAATCTGATAATGCAGCGGACAAACTGGTTCCTGAAGGTATCGAAGGTCGTATCGCTTATAAAGGTCGTTTAAAAGAGATCGTTCACCAACAAATGGGTGGTTTACGTTCAAGCATGGGCCTAACAGGTTCAGCAACGATTGAAGACATGCGTACTAAAGCTGAATTTGTTCGTATCTCTGGTGCGGGCATGAAAGAATCACACGTACATGATGTTCAGATCACGAAAGAAGCACCAAACTATCGCCTAGGCTAATTTTTCTTAATTTTCTTTGCAGAATCCTCCGATTTCGTTGTCAAAGGTACTTATTTACACTTGTAAACTCCGTGCCTTTTCCTAGAGCTCGAATGATTCAGCTTCGAAAAATAAAGAAAAAGACTTTGTACCAAATTCAATTTTAAGCGTGTGGTTTTATAGTGAAACCACACTAAATAAATGACTTTTTGAGAAAGACTAATGACGACTAATATCCACGATCAACGCATTCTTATTTTAGATTTTGGTTCTCAATACACGCAGCTTGTTGCGCGTCGTATCCGTGAGATTGGTGTTTACTGTGAACTTTGGAGCTGGGATGTAGAAGAATCTGACATCCGTGATTTCAATCCAGATGGCATCATCTTATCTGGTGGTCCTGAAAGTGTGACTGAAGAAAATTCTCCACGTGCACCTCAATATGTATTTGATTCTGGTGTTCCTGTATTTGGTGTGTGTTATGGCATGCAAACAATGGCAGAGCAACTTGGCGGTAAAGTTGCAACATCTACTGAGCGTGAATTTGGTTATGCAGCAGTACAAATAACAGGTGAATCAGCGCTGTTTAACGATCTTGAAGTAACTCAAGATGTTTGGATGAGCCACGGTGATAAAGTTGTTGAAATTCCAGCGGATTTCGTAAAAATTGCAGAGACAGAAACGTGTCCTTATGCTGCAATGGCGAATGAAGAGAAAAAATATTACGGTGTTCAATTTCACCCAGAAGTAACACACACTAAAAACGGCCTTAAAATGCTTGAGAACTTTGTTCTTAATGTATGTGGTTGTGAAGGTCTGTGGACTTCAGCATCGATTATCGAAGATGCCGTTGCTCGTATTAAAGAGCAAGTCGGCGATGATGAAGTGATTCTAGGTCTTTCTGGTGGTGTTGATTCATCAGTCGTTGCTATGCTTGCTCACCGCGCTATTGGCGATAAGCTAACATGTGTATTTGTTGATAACGGTTTGCTTCGTTTAAATGAAGCTGAACAAGTTATGGAAATGTTTAGCGAAGGTTTTGGTCTTAAGATCATTCATGTTGAAGCTGAAGAGCGTTTCTTAGCAGCACTTGGTGGTGAATCAGATCCTGAAGCGAAACGTAAGATCATTGGTCACGTATTTGTAGATATTTTTGATGAAGAATCGAAGAAATTATCAAATGCTAAGTGGCTAGCTCAAGGTACTATCTACCCAGATGTTATCGAGTCAGCAGCATCTAAAACAGGTAAAGCGCACGTTATTAAATCCCACCACAACGTTGGGGGTCTTCCTGATGACATGGAAATGGGGCTTGTTGAACCATTACGTGAACTGTTTAAAGATGAAGTACGTAAGATCGGTTTAGAATTAGGTCTTCCATACAATATGCTTTATCGTCACCCATTTCCTGGACCAGGCTTAGGCGTTCGTGTTCTTGGTGAGATTAAGAAAGAGTACTGTGACTTATTACGTCGTGCTGATGCTATCTTCATTGAAGAGTTGCACAATGCGGATCTTTATCACAAAGTATCTCAAGCGTTCACTGTGTTCTTGCCAGTACGTTCTGTTGGTGTAATGGGCGATGGTCGTAAATACGATTGGGTTGTTTCTCTACGAGCAGTAGAAACTATCGACTTTATGACGGCGCATTGGGCACACTTACCATACGATTTCTTAGGTAAAGTATCTAACCGTATTATCAATGAAGTAAGTGGCATTTCTCGTGTTGTTTACGATATTTCTGGTAAGCCACCAGCAACAATCGAGTGGGAATAATCCCTGATTCTGATTTAATTTAAGAAAGCGCCGAAAGGCGCTTTTTTTGTTTCAATTGTAAATTACAATGAGTTGCGTTGTTAGTTATATGTTTCAGTGAAAACTTATCTTACAAAATTTATGTTTGTACTTCTAAATTATTCAACTAAATACTCTATTTATTCTTTAAGTGGTTTACACTGTTTCGGCAAAAGAAAAGTTAAGAGAAGTCACATAATTTCCAAATTCTTTTCTGAAAATACAACATTAATAATAGATGGAGTTACGGATGAGTAACCAAGCAGCAGAGAAAGCATCTAAGCCAAGTGGTATGGATCGTTTTCTAAATACAATCGAACGAGTAGGTAACAAGATCCCAGATCCTGCACTACTGTTTTTCTGGGGCCTTTTAATTGTTTGGGGCCTTTCAGCGCTATTATCACAAGTACAATTTGACTTGATTCATCCTGTTACTCAAGATGCTGTTCAAGTGAAAAACCTGTTAACGGGTGACTCTTTAGCAAACTTTTTAGCAACTATGGTGAAGAACTTCACAGGCTTTGCTCCACTAGGTATCGTATTAGTAGCGATGTTAGGTGTTGGTGTTGCTGACTCTTCAGGCTTTATTCAAACTGGCCTAAAGAAAATGCTGAATTTCACACCAGCTAAACTATTAACGCCAATGCTTATTCTTGTTGCTATCGTTTCACACACAGCAGCAGATGCCGGTTACGTTTTAGTTATTCCACTGGGTGGTATTATTTTCCACGCGGCAGGTCGTCACCCATTAGCGGGTATCGCCGCTGCATTTGCGGGTGTATCTGGTGGTTTCTCTGCAAACTTTATCCCATCGGGAATCGATCCATTACTGGCTGGCTTTACACAAACAGCAGCACAAGTACTAGATACGACTTACATTGTTAACCCATTAGCAAACATTTACTTTACAGGCCTTTCTTCAATTTTAATTGTTGTGATTGGTTGGTATGTAACAGATAAAATTATCGAACCGCGTTTAGCAAATACACCAGTTGATAAAGATGCAGAAACAGCACCAGATTTAGGCTCTTTTACAGAGATAGAATCAAAAGCATTTAAGTTCGCAGGTTGGGCAATGGTTGCTGGTATCGCACTGTTGATTGCACTTATTTATCCTGAAGATTCAGCACTGCGTTCTCCTGATGGTCAAATTACGTCGTTCTCAGCGCCTTTAATGCAGTCAATTGTACCGCTTATTTTCATTCTGTTTATTATTCCAGGTATTGTTTACGGACGTGTATCAGGTACATTTAAAAGCAGTAATGATGTAATTAAAGCAATGTCAGAAACGATGGGCACGATGGGGGCATATATGGTTATGTCATTCTTCTGTGCGCAGTTCTTAGTTGCTTTTAGCCAATCAAACATCGGTACAATTTTAGCTATGTACGGTGCTGATTTCTTAAAAGCATTAGATCTTCCTGGCCAATTAACGATTATTGGTATGATCTTACTAACGGCATTCGTTAACTTGCTTATCGGTTCGGCATCAGCGAAATGGGCTCTAATTGGTCCTGTATTAGTGCCAATGTTAATGGGTGTTGGTATCTCTCCTGAGCTATCTCAAGCGGCATACCGTGTAGGTGATTCTGTTTCAAACATCATCTCACCATTAATGGTATTCTTCCCGTTAGTTGTGGTTTACTGCCAGCGCTATGTTAAATCAACGGGTATCGGTACATTGGCTTCTCTAATGATGCCTTTCTCTATCGCAATGCTAATTGGTTGGACAATCTTCTTACTGGCATACTGGGCTCTAGGCATTCCACTAGGTATCCAAGCGCCATACACATATAACCTTCCAGGTTAATTTGTATTAGTAAAATAAAAGCCCTGAGAATATTGAGTTCTCAGGGCTTTTTTATGAGAGTAAAAAAGGGGGGGGGATTACTTAAATTTTCTTAGATAACGATAAACAGAGTCTTTAGATACATTAAGAATATTGGCAGTTATTTGAGTCGCATCTTTTATATTAAACGCCCCTTGGTGATGTAAGCGCTCAACAATGGTTCTTACTCTTCGAGACACTGCAATATTTTCGTCTTCTAATACTTCACTTTGTATTCTAGCTATCGAATCTGTCAGCATTTCAATGCTGTCTTTGGCAAAGGTTTCTGGTGACGCGGCTAGTTGATTTGCTTGTGGGAATAGGTCCATAAAGAAGCTATTCATTGGCACATCAAGATTAGAATTAATGCAAAGTAAAGCGATAGGAACTCCTGCCTCATTTCGAATCATTGAAGTAACAGAACGCATTAACTCCCCTTTCTCTGTTCGGGTGAAATAAGGGGTTGATACATCGGATCCTGTTTTCAATTTTTCTAGCGCAAGATTGGTAATAGGTGCACCTATACCGCGACCAGTGACATGGCCATTAGCAATTTTAATGATTGATGGATTATCAGAATCAAGAGAGTGCAGTACCACTTCAACATGTTTTCCAAACATAGCAGCAATGCCATCAACAATACTATAAGTTGATTTCAGTATGAGTGTATCGGCAGTAGAGAGTTTATGTAGCATATGTTTTCTTTATGTTGGTAAAAAGATGATGTCACTTAGCATGTAAGTGACATTTTTTCATTATGACGCCATTATTTCAATGATTTCATGATCAATATTTGGCATTCCTGTGGTTATCATTCTACCGATGTTTTTAATGGTTTTTTCGACATCTTCAGCAATAACCCCCTGTTTTGTTACGCAGTGATTATTCAAAGCGAGTAGGGATGATTTCATTGCTGATTGGGCACTGCTGCCTACTTTCATCGCACAGGTTGATTTCGCCCCATCACAGATCATACCGCTAGTATCACTAATGGTGTTTTGAATGGCAGAGCAAGATTGTTCGAATGTACCACCTGCCAAATATACCATCGCCATCGCTGCTGCTGCAGAGGTTACGGCATTGCCACAAAATGCGGATAGTGGTGGGTAATGAGATTTGATGTAAATAGCGCCAAGGTGACTCATAATAAACGCTCTTGCTAATGCTTCTTCATCGGCATTATAAAAATCAGCCATTTTAACGACAGGAATTGTTGCAGCGATACCTTGATTACCGCTGCCATAATTAGACATCGCAGGTAAGGTTGCACCGCCCATTCGAGCATCAGATGCCGCAGAGGTATAGATTAAAATATCACTGTCTAAACTTTTTGAAAGCAGCCCTGTATCTATGTTCTTTTGATAAGTACGGCCCACCTCTAAGCCGTATGGGTTATCCAATCCTTCTTGAGCAAGAGCAATATTAAGCTCTTTAGCTTCAAGGATAAATTTAATGTCATCAAAGTTGGCTTGAGTAGCGAAATCATAAATCGAGGAAATAGTGATATCGACGCCATCACAAATAGAAGCGGTAGAGGCTTTTGGTAATGAAGAATCAAGGGAAAAAATGACATTACCATCAAGTCGTTTTTCTACAATGAGGGTATGACCTCCACTGATAGTGACTTCTGCGTGATGTTGTGAGCCTTTAACGATAACACGGCAATAGATAAATTCATCTGTTGCTTCTCGTTTTACTTGAACTTTCCCTGCATCAATAAGCTGTTGTGCTGCATTTACTTGAGATTCTGTCAGTTTTGCAAGTACTTCTAACCCTGCTTCAGGGTTTCCACCAGTGGCGCCTGCAGCCGCTGCAATAGCAAGACCAACTCTACCTGTTCTTGGAACAAAAACACCCATACTATTTTTATACAAATTATCAGAGACAAAAACATCAATCGTATCTGCTTTTTCTCCTAGCATTTGTGTTGCTACGCTTGTTGCATAGGCTGCACAAATAGGTTCAGTACAGCCAAGAGCAGGTTTTACGACACTTTTTAAAATAGTAATGTATTGCTTCCAGGTAGAGTTCATTTTGTTCACCTTTATCTAATTATTATTTTTGATGCGCAATTGCTTCAACTTCAACTAATACGCCAAGCGGAAGATCTTTTACCGCAAAGCAAGAGCGTGCAGGGCAGTCGGTATGGAAAACGGTTTTATATACTTCATTAAATGCCGCGAAATCAGTGATATTAGCAAGGTAGCAGGTTGTTTTTAAAACGGTATTTACATCACCGTCAGCAGCTTCGATTACTGAAATTAGGTTTTTAAGAGACATTTCAGATTGAGCGGTAATCCCCCCATCGACAACAGAACCGGTAGAACCATCTACTGGTAATTGACCTGATGTAAAGATAAGACCATTAAATGCGGTGCCATGAGAGTATGGACCGATTGCTTCTGGTGCTGATTTTGCCACGATAATTTGCTTCATATGTATTACCCTTTCTTTTGCAACTATTGTTGATTTTAAGTGTTATTTTGAATTATGCAAAAATAATTGCATTAAATTAATGAAATTGAATTTATGCTTATTTGCAAAGGATTGCAATGACTTTGCAGCATTTTTTTGTTTGTTTTACGAACTGAGATCTTGTTATCATTTCAAATAAAATTGCATTGTTATTTTTAAATTAGAGAGTAAATTCTTCAAAAGTTGCAAAATTGGCGGCGGTTTGTCGCTTTGACATTATAAAAATAGTGAACCCTACAAAGATGGAGTTTTATATGAACACAGCTACATTAGCAGGACTTGGTCGTGGTCAAAGTGATATGACGGATTCTGAATGGAAAAAGGCCACCAAATTCGATAGCGTTGACATTGGTTGGATTGTTATCAGTATTGGTATGGCAATAGGGGCTGGGATCGTATTCTTGCCTGTTCAAGTTGGGATCATGGGGATTTGGGTTTTTCTTCTGTCTTCAATTATTGGTTATCCAGCGATGTATTTGTTTCAAAAACTTTTTATCAACACCCTTGCTGAAGCAAAAACGTGTACCGATTATCCTGGTGTAATTACTGGATATTTAGGTAAAAACTGGGGTGTAGCTTTAGGAGCTCTTTATTTCATTATGTTGGTTATTTGGGTATTGGTTTACTCATTAGCAGTAACCAATGACAGTTCTTCTTATCTGCACTCGTTTGGCGTTACTGAAGGGCATTTAAATGAGAATGTTTTCTATGGTTTAGGGCTGATCTGTGCTCTTGCTTTTATTGGATCTAAAGGTGAGAAGTTACTATTTAAACTGTCTGGTTTTATGGCTGTAACGGTACTTTCATTAGTTGCTGTTATGGGATTATTACTGGTTTCTCGCTGGGATTTTGCTAACGTTCCTGCCATTGGTTCGTTTGGTCCAATGCTAAAAGATGCGATTATCACGCTTCCATTTACACTAACGTCTATTCTTTTTATTCAATCTCTTAGTCCTATGGTTATCTCATACCGTTCACGTGAGACATCAATTGACGTTGCGCGTTATAAATCACTAAGAGCGATGAACATTGCTTTTGCTATCTTATTTGTGGTTGTTTTCTTCTTTGCAGTGTCATTTACCTTTGCTATCAGTCAAGAGCAAGCCGTAGAAGCGATGAATAAAAACATCTCCGCTCTCGCTATTATTGCTCATTATTTCCCTGGAAGCTGGGCAACTATTACAGGCATCGTGATTAATATTTTTGCTGTCGTAACGTCATTCTTTGGTGTATTTATGGCCTTCCAAGAAGCGTGTCGTGGTTTAGCGATGAATATTTTACTAAGACGTATGGATGAGTCGGCGATTAACAAAGAGTTAGTTAATAAACTTATCACGGTCTTTATAGTTTTACTGGCTTGGTCTGCTGTCGCATTAAATGCACCTATTCTCTCTTTTACATCAATTTGTAGCCCTGTATTTGGTTTAGTTGGCTGTTTAATTCCAGCTTACCTTGTTCATAAAGTACCAACGCTTCATAAATATAAAGGATTATCAACGAACTTAATTATTGTTACAGGTATTCTTCTTTGTATCTCTCCTGTGTTAGCGTTTATCTAATTATAGACAATTACGATATAGACATGAAAAATCCCAGAGAAGGAGAACCTGCTCTGGGATTTTTCTATTTATGATTTTGCTTATCTTAAATCAGTATTATTTATTTAAATGAGCTGCGTGAAACTCTAAATGCTCATCAATAAATGTCGAAATAAAGAAGTAGCTGTGGTCGTAACCAGGTTGCATTCTTACTTCTACATCCGCACCTGATTGCTCTGCGGAAGAAAGTAGGTATTCAGGTTTTAGTTGTTCTTCTAAGAAGCCATCCGCTTCACCTTGGTCAACTAAAATTGGTAAGTTAGAGCCTTTTTTCAGAAGCTCAGAGCTATCGTATTCTTTCCAACTCTCTTTATTATCACCAAGATATAGGCCTAATGCTTTTTGACCCCAAGGACAATTGATTGGGCTAGATATAGGGCTAAATGCAGAGATAGACTGATATGCATTTTGGTTTTTCAAGCCAATGGTAATTGCACCATGACCACCCATGCTATGACCAGAAATTGATTTTTTATCTGATACAGGGAAGTGCTCTTCGATTAACGATGGGAGCTCTTTTGTCACATAGTCATACATTTGATAATGACGATTCCAAGGGGCTTGAGTTGCATTTAAGTAGAACCCAGCACCTAAACCAAAGTCGTAAGCACCTTCTGCGTCATCAGCAACATCTTCACCACGAGGGCTTGTATCCATTGCAACAATCGCAATGCCTAATTCAGCCGCTTTTTTGAATGCGCCTGCTTTTTGCATGAAGTTTTCATCAGTGCAAGTTAGGCCTGATAACCAGTATAAAACAGGAACAGGGTTTGTTTCAGAAGCGTTTGCAGGTAGAAAAATAGCAAAGCGCATAGTGCAATTTAATGCTGATGATGTGTGTGTATATTGTTTGTGCCAACCACCGGCAACTTTTGCTTGGCTGATATTTTCGATTGTCATGATGAGCCCTTTTATATATTGATTCATATCAGCGAGATCACTGTATTGAATAGGAATCTACTGGTTGATTTTAAAGTGCTTTAAATAAAGAATGAAACACTCAGTAAGCTTACCTATAGATTGCGCCACCCACGCAGATAAACATACTGTCTTGATATAAAGCACTTAGAGATCAAAAGTAGAATAAGGGGTTAGAGAATCTAGCCCCTCATTTTTACTTATTTATCCATATGTAGAACAGTACGGATAGATTTACCTTCGTGCATTAAGTCGAACGCTGCGTTTACATCCGCAAGGCCCATAGTGTGAGTGATGAAGTCATCAAGAGCGAACTCACCTTGCATGTAACGGTCAACGATACCTGGAAGCTCAGTACGGCCTTTAACACCACCGAATGCAGAGCCACGCCATACACGACCAGTCACAAGTTGGAATGGACGAGTTGAGATCTCTTGACCCGCACCAGCAACACCGATGATGATTGATTCACCCCAACCTTTATGACAACACTCAAGTGCTGCACGCATAACGTTTACGTTACCGATACACTCAAAAGAGTAATCTACGCCGCCGTCAGTCATTTCAACAATCACGTCTTGAATTGGCTTGTCGAAATTTGCAGGGTTGATGCAATCAGTTGCACCTAATTTTTTAGCTAGTTCGTATTTGCTTTCGTTTAAGTCAACACCGATGATGCGGCTTGCACCAGCCATTTTCGCACCGATGATAGCTGAAAGACCGATACCACCTAGGCCGAATACAGCAACCGTATCGCCTTTTTCAACTTTAGCCGTGTTAAGAACCGCACCCATACCAGTCGTTACGCCACAACCTAGAAGACAAACTTCTTCAAGAGGAGCTTCTTTAGACACTTTCGCTAGAGAGATTTCAGGAAGAACGGTGTATTCAGAGAACGTAGAGCAACCCATGTAATGGAAGATAGTTTCACCGTTAATAGAGAAACGGCTAGTACCATCAGGCATAAGGCCTTGGCCTTGAGTTTCACGAACTGCTTGGCAAAGGTTAGTTTTGCCTGATTTACAGAATTTACATTCGCCACACTCAGCAGTGTAAAGAGGGATAACGTGGTCACCAATTTCAAGACCTGTTACGCCTTCACCAACCATTTCAACAATACCGCCACCTTCGTGGCCAAGGATTGATGGGAAGATACCTTCTGGATCATCACCAGACAGAGTGAATAAATCAGTGTGACATACACCAGTAGCAACGATGCGAACTAAAACTTCGCCCGCTTTAGGAAGTTGAACATCAACTTCTTCCATTTTTAGAGGTTCGCCAGCAGCCCAAGCTACCATTGCTTTAGATTTGATGTGAGTTTGATCTGGTTTAATATCAAGAGCCATTGTGTTTTCCTTATTAATATATTCGAATGAGCAGTCAACTAAAGCCTAGTTGAATTTTTATTTTCTGCTGTCTCGTTTTGATGTGGCTAGTATAGGTGTTTCAGTAGAATTGATAATCCCCCTAAAATGAAAATGATTTTTACGTAAACGTAATAATAAGGGTGAACTTATTAAAGAGAGATCAATTTATACATATAAATGTATATAATAATGAGATAGAACTTCAAATTTGAAGAAAAAAAGAGTGGCCTTCGGGAGAATAGTTAAAGGTGGTTCAGTTATGCTACGGATTCTAAGCAAGGAGGGATAAATACGGTTGTTATGTATTATTTTTAATTATGATCATATTAGGGTAGCTGTCGCTTAATTACTCATTCTCATAAAATGAACGCTTTTCTGACTCAGAGATGAAGTAATTTATTTTAGATACAACAAAGCCCTCTAAATATGAGGGCTTTTTATTATTGAAATTATGCAGGCATATCCTGTGTGAAAGTTTCTTTTTCA
The DNA here is from genome assembly GCF_028765575.1 of Aliivibrio sp. S3MY1. Taxonomy (GTDB): domain Bacteria; phylum Pseudomonadota; class Gammaproteobacteria; order Enterobacterales; family Vibrionaceae; genus Aliivibrio. The sequence continues at coordinate 75,186 of NZ_JARACO010000011.1, forward strand.
GCTGATTGTGTTTGCCATTTATCGATAACTAAAGCTGCAATCATATCGCCTTCAACATTGACAGCAGTACGGAAAGTATCAAGTGGGCGTTCAATTATTAATAAGATCGCGATGGCTTCTAGTGGGATCCCAGCGGCTAAAAGCACCAGTTGCATACCTGACATAGATCCTGATGGCATTCCGGGAGCACCGACGGATGAAACCATAGCCATAATGAAAATCATAACTAACCCTGATGTTGTTAAATCAACCCCAAAAAGCTGAGCTAAGAATATAGCAGCAACCCCTTCAAATAATGCGGTTCCATCCATATTCATTACTGCACCAAGTGGTAACACCATACTGCTGGTACTTTGCGACACCCCCAGTTTTTCTTGAGCACTTTGCATTGCTAATGGCAAGGTTGCAGAGCTAGAAGAGGTAGCAAAAGCCATCGCCATAGGAGCAGAGATCGCTTTAAATAAGGTTGTATATTTAATGCCAGTTGCTAGTTTTGCAATCGTTGGCAAAACAATAGCACCATGAATTAACGTCAGAACAAAAACCAGTAGAGCAAACAGAGCTAACTGTTGAAATAAAGATTCTCCACCACGAATAGTAAAATCAAAAACAATCGCAAATACCGCCAATGGAGATAATTTAATTATCCAACCTACTATCGTATTAATGCTTTTATTTAAGCCATTTAGTACATCAAAAATAGGGTGTTTTTCTGGTAATGAGGAGAGTAAAGCCAATCCCAACATAAATGAAAACACAACGATAGCGAGCAAATTACCATGAGTTAATGCGGCAACTGGGTTAACAAAAGCCATATTTAACAGTTTACTGGCAATGGCAGCTCCGCCTGCGGACTCTTCGCTAATGAGCTGAACATTATCCCCAACAGGTGCAAATTCCGTCAGAGGTTGCCATGCTGGTAATAGTAATGATGCACCTAAACCAAGAGAGATCGCTAGCAAAGTGGTAAAGCTGTAAAATAGTAAGGTATTACGACCAACTTGCTTTAGACGAGTGATGGAGCCAATACTTGTTATGCCTTGAAGTAAAGAAAACATAACGACGAGGCCAACGACCATTTTAAGTAAACCGATATAAGTGACTTTACCTAACATGACTAATTGATACCAAGAAGTTTGTGTTACGTCAGTTGTCGGAGAAATAAATAGGGTAAAAAACCATGCAAGTAATGCAGCTAGTAGTAATTGCAAAGGCAAAGATTGACGCAATTTAGTCAACATAATAAAGATTTCCAGTGATTTTGGAGAAGGTGCTTTATACGTTTATTGAAGGATTTTTCCTTTAATAAACATATGCACCTTTAAAAAATAAAGCCCGTTTGAAATGAATCTAACGGGCTTTACGTTTAGTTAATGATCGTTAAGTTTTAAATGTTAAAACTTATTTATCCATATGTAGAACAGTACGGATAGATTTACCTTCGTGCATTAAGTCGAACGCTGCGTTTACATCTGCAAGGCCCATAGTGTGAGTGATGAAGTCATCAAGAGCGAACTCACCTTGCATGTAACGGTCAACGATACCTGGAAGCTCAGTACGGCCTTTAACACCACCGAATGCAGAGCCACGCCATACACGACCAGTCACAAGTTGGAATGGACGAGTTGAGATCTCTTGACCCGCACCAGCAACACCGATGATGATTGATTCACCCCAACCTTTATGACAACACTCAAGTGCTGCACGCATAACGTTTACGTTACCGATACACTCAAAAGAGTAATCTACGCCGCCGTCAGTCATTTCAACAATCACGTCTTGAATTGGCTTGTCGAAATTTGCAGGGTTGATGCAATCAGTTGCACCTAATTTTTTAGCTAGTTCGTATTTGCTTTCGTTTAAGTCAACACCGATGATGCGGCTTGCACCAGCCATTTTCGCACCGATGATAGCTGAAAGACCGATACCACCTAGGCCGAATACAGCAACCGTATCGCCTTTTTCAACTTTAGCCGTGTTAAGAACCGCACCCATACCAGTCGTTACGCCACAACCTAGAAGACAAACTTCTTCAAGAGGAGCTTCTTTAGACACTTTCGCTAGAGAGATTTCAGGAAGAACGGTGTATTCAGAGAACGTAGAGCAACCCATGTAATGGAAGATAGTTTCACCGTTAATAGAGAAACGGCTAGTACCATCAGGCATAAGGCCTTGGCCTTGAGTTTCACGAACTGCTTGGCAAAGGTTAGTTTTGCCTGATTTACAGAATTTACATTCGCCACACTCAGCAGTGTAAAGAGGGATAACGTGGTCACCAATTTCAAGACCTGTTACGCCTTCACCAACCATTTCAACAATACCGCCACCTTCGTGGCCAAGGATTGATGGGAAGATACCTTCTGGATCATCACCAGACAGAGTGAATAAATCAGTGTGACATACACCAGTAGCAACGATGCGAACTAAAACTTCGCCCGCTTTAGGAAGTTGAACATCAACTTCTTCCATTTTTAGAGGTTCGCCAGCAGCCCAAGCTACCATTGCTTTAGATTTGATGTGAGTTTGATCTGGTTTAATATCAAGAGCCATTGTATTTTCCTTATTGGGATAATTTAATCGACGACATAAATAGCAGTTTCATTTTAAGTGTAATTCAACTTTTTTGTTTGTGCTCGTCGTCTTGTTGTGTGCCATTATAAGTATTTTCCGCTAATTGATAATACGGTAGAATAGTAAATAATTTTTACGAATATGTAATAATACTAGTGAGGAACAGCCTGTGATTGATTGGGAAGGGGTAACTGAGTTTGTTGCCGTTGCTGAAGCGCAAAGCTTTACAGGAGCGGCCAGAGCTCTTGATACATCAGTGGCACAAATTAGTCGTAAAGTCGCGGCATTAGAAGATCGTCTTTCAATTAAATTATTGATAAGAACAACTCGAAAAGTATCGGTAACGGAAGCTGGACAGACTTATTATCAGCATTGTCGTCATTTAGTTGAAGGATTAAAACAAGCAGATAGAGCGATCACTGAGCTTAATGCAACACCTCAAGGACGCTTAAAAATTACATCGTCGGTGACGTATGGTGAGCAGTTAATTGCGCCACTGCTTAGTGATTTTATGTTGATGTATCCACAGTTAGAGCTTGAACTTGTTTTATCAAATCAGACATTAGATTTAGTTGAGCAAGATTTTGACTTGGCGATTCGATTAGGACGTTTAACCGATTCAACCATGATGGCAAAGCGCTTATCAAGTAGACAGGTTCGAGTGTGCGCTTCTCCTGATTATATAGAAAAACATGGTGAGCCTCATACCTTATCTGAATTATCTCAGCATAACTGTCTGATAGGTAGTTTGCCTATTTGGCGTTTTATTGAAAAGAAAAAAGAAAAAAGCGTAAGAGTAAAAGGGTCAGTTCATTGTAATAGCGGTGCAGCCTTAACTAATGCAGCGTTAAAAGGCTTAGGTATCGTTCAACTGCCTGATTTTTATGTTCAGGAATCGATGGATAAAGGAGAGCTTGTTGAAATACTCGTGCCTTATCGAGAACCAAAAGAAGGGATTTGGGCGGTGTATCCAAATAATCGCCACCTTTCCACTAAGGTTCGTCTATTGGTTGAGTTTTTAGCCCAAGAGTTAGCTGAATAAATGAGTGTTGAAGAAGAAAATAAAAAGGCCAACGTCTATATGCAGCGAGCAATGGAATTGGCCGCAATTGCAGAGGAAGAAGGTGAAGTTCCTGTTGGTGCTGTGATTGTCTTAGATGGTGAAATCATAGGCGAGGGATGGAACCGTTCAATTGGCTCTCATGACGCAACCGCACATGCAGAGATGATGGCGATCAAACAAGCGGGAAGTAAAATTGAAAATTATCGCTTAGTTGATGCGACATTATACGTTACGTTAGAGCCATGCCCTATGTGTGCAGGCGCAATTGTACACAGCCGTATTAAGAATGTGGTTTTTGGTGCAACAGATATGAAAACAGGTGCATCTGGCAGTGTGATTAATCTATTTACTTCGGCAACCGCATTTCATTTTGTAGAGTGTGCTTCTGGAGTGATGGAAGAAGAGTGTAGAGCACAGCTACAAGCTTTTTTTAAACGCAGACGTAAAGAGAAAAAAGAAGAGCGGAAGGTACAGCGGGAAGCTGAATTGAAAAATCAGATGATGGAATAATCTAGAAGATAAAGTAAATGTAAGAGAGGGCAAATTGAATTATCGCAATTTGCCTTTTTACTGTGTGCGAATAAAAAACGCTTGTCTAAAGATTAGCGACAAGAGAATGCTTCGCCTTCATCAAACAGTGACATAGCATAAGTACGTTGACGATGAAGTACTTTCTTATGGTTATTTAACAGCTTACGTCGACGTTGAGTGCTGCCTTTGAGTGAAGCACTTGGTTTAAGTTTTCTTCTATTAGAGAGCATGGGCTCCCCCTTAATTTAACGAATAAAAATTAAAGTACGTTTAACTTTAATGGGCATATTTTTTAGAACAAGTTAACTCAGCGTATGTGTTAATTGTTACCGAAATATGAATATGCCATTTAGTAAGTTTTTTAACCATTTTTATTACCAGCAAATAGAGACTTATTTGCTGGATGTGGCATTACTAATCGTCGCCGCTGCAGAAGAAAGTGGAACATCAATTACGGTTAAATCTTCAACCGTAATTTCTCCTTGGATCAACTTGTTTGCTTGTTCTTGTTCATAGCCAATAATACTTTGGTAATAACGACGAATGTTCTCTACATAATTTTGAGCTTCATCGCCACGAGCAAAACCATAACGAAGGTACTTGTAATAACGCTTTTGACGCAATAGTGGCAGGTTATCTTTAACATCGGTCCAAGAGTCTGGATCTCCCCCAAGGCGCTTAGTTAATCGGCGCGCATCCATCATGTGTCCAAAGCCAATATTGTAAGAGGCAAGGGCAAACCAAATCTTTTCATGTTCAGTTATTGAATCCGGCACTCGTTTTACTATACGACGTAAATATTCAGCTCCGCCACGAATACTTTGCTCTGGGCTCAAGCGATTTTTAACGCCAACAGATTGAGCTGTTGGAAGCGTTAACATCATCATGCCTCGTACGCCTGTTGGTGATTTTGCTAACGGGTTCCAATGCGATTCTTGGTATGACAAAGCAGCAAGGAAACGCCAATCAAAGTCACCTGCGTACTTTTTAAATAGAGGTTCCCATTTAGGCAGTTTGCTCTCTAATGCACGAATGAAAGCGCGTGTATCAACATAATCAAACGATTCAACATGACCAAAATATTTTTCTTCTAAAAGAGCCAGTTTGCCGCTTTCTTTTAGCTCGCCAAAAAATTCAATGACCAGAGCTTGTAAACTATCGTCCTCTGTTTTTTGTAAGAACCAAGCGATAGGTTGATCTTCGGTTAGCTCAAAAGCAACCGCTAACTCAGGGTGAATACGTTGTGTGAGTGATAATTCAACGGAGTCAGCCAGTGTGTAGTGAATTTCTCCATTAGCGACTTTTTTCAATAACTCACTCACATCGGCATCGGCTTCGGCATGCCACTCAAGTTTAGGATGCTTCTCTTTTAACTTGCTTAGCGTGCCTTCAAAACTTGAATCTTTAACGATCGTTACGTTTTCATCAAGTTGAGTTAAGTTCTTAATGTTACGTGGACGCCAACTGCCTTTCTTATAAACGACTTGTTGGCTGACATAGTAATAAACAGGTCCTGGATTATACTCAGCTAAACGTTCAGGAGTTATGGTCATATTGGCTGCAATAATATCAACTTCATTGCGATTAAGGGTAGGAAATAAGCCAGAGTAAGTGTATGCCGGAGTGATTTCGAGTTTTACTTCCAATTTTTCAGCAAAGGCTTTTGCAAGATCGTAATCTAATCCTGTTGGGCCATTAGAACCAATATAATAAGAAAGCTGATTATTTAATGTACTGACTCGCAAAACACCGCGTTCTCTGACCTGCTCTAGCTTTGTTTTTGGTTCTGATTCTACTTGGCACCCTGTGAGAGTAAAAACCAGTGTAGAAATAACAAGGAAAGATTTTAGAAGACGATGATAAGGGATGCGGCTCAAGTCAGAATGCTCTTTTAAATAAGTAAGGTGTAGTTATATCAAATGGGATATCAAGAGGCAAAAGCGCAGTAACAAATTACAACAATTATTAGATATTGAGGCAGTTTATTTTTATGTTTGTTTGTTTTCTATTCAAATTTATCTGATTAAGAGGGCATTTACATTTTTTTTAAAAAAAATACGCAAACGGTTGCTTTTGGTGTTACTTCACAAAACAAAATCCTTTATAATGCGTTCGCAATAGCAGAGGTAACATCGGCATAGCCACATGAGTTATGAATAATTAATCGAGTTAACTATTTATAACAGCATGAAACTATTCCAATATTACCTTTAATTCATTGCCAAAGAGACCTAAGTACATGAGAATTTTGCGTGGTTCACCTGCTCTATCTGAATTTCGTGTTAACAAGCTACTTGAGCTTTGTTGCGAGCTAAATTTACCTGTTACTGGTATTTATGCTGAATTTACCCATTTTGCTGATGTAACGGCAGACCTTGATGCGTCTGAGGTTGCTAAGTTAGAAAAATTACTGACTTATGGTCCAACGATTGAAGAGCATGAGCCTGAAGGTTTATTACTTCTTTCTACTCCTCGCCCGGGCACTATTTCTCCTTGGTCTTCAAAATCTACTGATATCGCTCGTAACTGTGGTTTAGTTAACATCGCACGTTTAGAGCGTGGTACGGCTTATTATGTAGAAACGTCTGAAACACTTTCTGAACTTCAATTAGTTGAACTAAAAGCCATTCTTCATGATCGCATGATGGAAGTGGTCTTTACTGATTTTGAATCAGCGGCAGCATTATTTACGGCAGCAGAACCTGCGCCATATGCAGAAGTTGATCTATTAGCCGGTGGCCGTAAAGCGTTAGAAAACGCAAACGTTACCCTAGGTCTTGCTTTGGCGGAAGATGAGATTGATTATTTACTTGAAAGCTTTACTGAAAAGCTAGGTCGTAATCCAACAGATATCGAATTGATGATGTTTGCACAAGCGAACTCAGAGCATTGTCGTCACAAAATCTTCAATGCAGATTGGACTATCGATGGGGTTAAGCAAGAGAAATCATTATTCAAGATGATCAAAAACACCTTCGAAGTAACCCCTGAAAACGTACTGTCTGCTTATAAAGATAATGCAGCCGTAATGACGGGTTCTACAGTTGGTCGCTTCTTCCCAGATCCAGAAACTCGTGGCTATGGTTACCATCAAGAGAAAACACACATCTTGATGAAAGTTGAAACGCATAACCACCCAACAGCAATCTCTCCTTGGCCGGGTGCATCAACAGGTTCTGGCGGTGAAATCCGTGATGAAGGTGCAACCGGTATCGGTGGTAAACCAAAAGCGGGTTTAGTTGGTTTTTCTGTATCTAACTTGAAAATCCCTAATTTTGTTCAACCGTGGGAAACGGATTTTGGTAAGCCAAGTCGTATCGTTACAGCGCTTGATATTATGCTTGAAGGCCCTCTAGGTGGCGCGGCATTTAACAATGAATTTGGTCGTCCAAACCTGTTAGGTTACTTCCGTACTTATGAAGAAAAAGTAAACTCTCATAATGGTGAAGAAGTCCGTGGTTACCACAAGCCAATCATGCTTGCAGGGGGGTTAGGTAATATTCGTGATGATCATGTTCAGAAGAAAGAGATCCCAGTAGGCGCAAGCTTAATCGTACTTGGTGGTCCTGCGATGAACATCGGCCTTGGCGGCGGTGCAGCATCTTCAATGGACTCTGGATCTTCTTCTGAAGATCTAGATTTCGCTTCAGTACAACGTGAAAACCCAGAAATGGAACGTCGTTGTCAGGAAGTTATCGACCGTTGTTGGCAGCTTGGTGATGCAAACCCAATCGCATTTATCCATGATGTGGGCGCGGGTGGTATTTCAAACGCATTACCTGAACTTGTTGATGATGGCGAGCGTGGCGGTATCTTTAACTTACGTGATGTACCAAATGATGAACCAGGCATGAGCCCACTTGAAATTTGGTGTAATGAATCTCAAGAACGTTATGTAATGGCGGTTGCAGATAAAGACTTAGCGACATTTGAAGCGATTTGTAAGCGTGAACGTGCACCATATGCGGTTGTTGGTAAAGCAACTGAAGAGCGTACTCTGAAATTAGAAGATTCACATTTCGACAATACGCCAATTGATATGCCAATGGACATCCTTTTAGGTAAAACCCCTAAAATGCACCGTGATGCGAAAACACTAAAAGCGAATAATCCAGCCATTGATCGTTCAGGCATTGAAATGAATGAGGCAATAGATCGTGTACTTCGTTTACCAACAGTGGCTGAGAAAACATTCTTAATCACGATTGGTGACCGCTCGGTGACGGGGCTTGTAGCTCGTGACCAAATGGTTGGACCATGGCAGGTTCCTGTTGCTAACTGTGCAGTAACTGCGGCAAGTTATGATACATACCACGGTGAAGCGATGTCTCTTGGTGAGCGTACCCCCGTTGCTCTTTTAGACTTTGGTGCATCAGCTCGTTTAGCGGTTGGTGAAGCAATTACCAACATAGCAGCAACAAACATTGGTGATATTAAACACATTAAACTATCTGCAAACTGGATGTCTCCAGCGGGTCATCCTGGTGAAGATGCCGGTCTTTACGAAGCGGTTAAAGCGGTAGGTGAAGAGCTTTGTCCTGCACTTGGTCTAACTATCCCTGTGGGCAAAGATTCAATGTCGATGAAGACTAAGTGGATCGATAATGGTGAGCACAAAGAAGTGACTTCTCCACTGTCTCTTGTTATCACTGCTTTTGCACGTATTGAAGATGTTCGTAAGACAGTAACTCCTCAACTACGCACCGACAAAGGTGAAACATCGCTAGTTCTCATTGACCTTGGTAACGGTAAAAACCGTATGGGGGCGACAGCACTAGCGCAAGTTTACAAGCAACTTGGTGATAAGCCAGCAGACGTAGACAACGCAGTACAACTAAAAGGCTTCTACGAAGGCATTCAAACATTAATCGCAAATGATCAAGTAGTGGCTTACCACGATAAAGGCGATGGCGGTTTATTCGTAACGCTTGCTGAAATGGCATTTGCTGGTCACTGTGGTGTGAGTGCGAACATTGAAGCATTAGGCGAAGATACATTAGCTGCATTATTTAATGAAGAGTTAGGTGCGGTAATCCAAGTTCGTAATGACGATTTAGATTCGGTGTTGTCAACATTAGCAGCAAATGAGCTAGGTGAATGTTCACACATTATTGGTTCTGTTGAAGTATCTGACGAAGTGGTTATTAAGTCTGGTGAGCAGGTTATAGTAGAACGGAATCGTACTGAATTACGTACTATTTGGGCTGAAACAACGCATAAAATGCAAGGTTTACGTGATAATCCTATATGTGCAGACCAGGAGCATGAAGCGAAGAAAGACAATTCAGACCCAGGTCTAAACGTTAGCCTAAGCTTTGATGTAAACGAAGATATTGCAGCGCCTTATATCAATCTAGGTGCTAAACCTAAGATGGCAATTCTACGTGAGCAGGGGGTTAACTCTCATGTTGAAATGGCAGCCGCATTTGATCGTGCAGGCTTCGAAGCAACTGATATTCACATGAGTGACATCCTAACGGGTCAAGCGGTACTAGAAGAGTACAACGGTCTGGTGGCGTGTGGTGGATTCTCTTACGGTGACGTACTAGGTGCTGGTGAAGGTTGGGCTAAATCAGTGCTGTTTAATGACTCTACGCGTGACCAATTTGAAAACTTCTTCAAGCGTGAAGATACCTTCTCTCTAGGTGTATGTAATGGTTGTCAGATGTTATCTAACCTACGTGAACTCATCCCTGGTGCAGAGTATTGGCCACGTTTTGTTCGTAACGAATCTGAGCGTTTTGAAGCGCGTTTCAGCCTAGTTGAAGTTCAGAAGTCTGATTCTGTATTCTTCAACGGCATGGAAGGTTCTCGTATGCCAATCGCTGTTTCTCACGGTGAAGGCCGCGTAGAAGTACGTGACAACGACCACCTAAATGCGATTGAAAACTCAGGTACGGTTGCTTTACGTTACGTTGATAACCACGGTAACCCAACACAGCAATATCCAAATAATCCGAATGGTTCACCAAACGCTATCACAGGGTTAACAACAACGGACGGTCGTGTAACGATCATGATGCCTCACCCAGAGCGTGTATTCCGTACGGTTGCTAACTCTTGGGCTCCTGAGACTTGGGGTGAAAATGGTGCTTGGATGCGTATGTTCCAAAACGCACGTAAGAATATTGGCTAATTTAGAGCATAATTTGGTTGAGGCTTATTAAGTGTTAATCAATATCTTTAATTTAATAATCAATTATTTATTATGATTTTTTGAAAATGTGATAAAAATCTGAAAATTGAATTAACAGTCTGTTCTATAATAAACAAAAGAGTTGGGTAAAGACGGCTCTTTTTAAAAAAAACCGCTGAAGCTTAGGCTTCAGCGGTTTTTTTGTTAGAATAACGCTTTATTTTTATCTGTTGGAAGAAGCAATGAAAAATACGCACGTTACGATTGGTTTGAGTAACCCGAAAAGCCCAACGAATGTCGGTGCAGTGATGCGTGCTGCTGGTTGTTATCAAGTTGATGATGTTCGCTATACGGGTGAGAGGTATGATCGTGCGGCAAAATTTCAAACGGATACTAAAAAAGTAGCCAATAAGATCCCGCTAACCAGTGTTGACTGTTTATTGGATGAATTACCAGTAGACATGAAAGTGGTGTGTGTTGAACTTGCTGAGGGAGCAATATCTCTTCCTGAGTTTCAACATCCAGATAAAGCAATTTATGTTTTTGGCCCTGAAGACGGTTCAATTACCCAAGAGGTTGCAGATAGAGCAGATCATGTCGTTTATGTTCCAACTGTTGGTTGCATGAATTTAGCTGCGACTGTCAATGTACTTCTATATGATCGATTAGCAAAGTCAGTTGATATTGTGAAAGGTGATGAGTTGATCCGCAGTAGTCGAGACAACCGCAATCATTTAGTGGTAAAAAAATAAGATCAACTTCTCCTTTAAAGCGCTTATAGATTGACATCTTTTTGATGCATTTTTGGCTAGATGTGTTTTAATAGCGGGCATTAAAGGGAATGCAGATATTGTACTGCAGTTATAGATGGATTTTTTAACAATGATCTATCCCTTAACTATCGAATTCTAGGAAAAAAAAATGGCAAAATTTGATTACCGTATTGTAGAAAAACGTAACGCTTGGGCTGCTGAAATTACGCGCCAAGTAACTTCTCGCAGAACGGTTGTATCTAAGCGTCAGCTTGGTTTTGAAAGCGAAGCAGAAGCAGTTGAATGGGCAGAGAAAGAGCTTGTTGAATTTGCAAAAACACAAGCAGTTCGTAATGATCGTAAAGCGGAACAACGCAGCGAAAAAGAAGAAATGATCGCGCGTAAAAAAGAAAAATCAGCAGCACAAAAAGCGGAATATGAAGCCGCTCGTGATGCAGCAAACGATGAAGACGAATACGATTACGACGAAGAGTAATTTGTCATCACAGTAATGTGATAGAAAAATAGATATCATGAAATGGCAGTTATCCGTAACTGCCATTTTTTATATTTCCAATAAAGTAATCTCACTTATGATAGAAAAAGAAGCGTTACTAAGTTCCATTATTCAAGAGCTGCGTCAAATTCATCAAATGGCACTAGAAGCCACGCAACGAGCCATTGATCAAGCGACAGATAAAGAAGCGATTGCACGAAGTAAGTATGAAACCTTTGGCTTAGAAGCCTCTTATTTAGCTCATGGACAAGCGCTACGAGTTGCTGAGTGTGAAGCTGATATTCTAGCGTATCGTAAATTACCGCGTTTAGAATATAGTGAAGAGAGTGTAATTAACCAATGCGCTTTAGTGACGCTTGTAAATCAAGATGATGTTGAGAGTATATTTTTTATCGGTCCGTCAGCAGGAGGAGTAAAAGTAACTCATAATACAATGACATTTTCACTAATAACGCCGTCAGCTCCGCTAGGAAAAGCCATGATAGGACTGCAACTTGGTGATGAGTTTGAATTGAATTTAGCTGGCAAGAAGCAGCAATATGAAATTATAGATGTGCAGTAATAAGTGGTAATTCGTTATAAAATAAGAGAGGCGAACCTCTCTTATTATTAAGTGACTCTAATAGAAAAACTAAAGAGTAGATGTCGTGATTTGACCGTTAGTTAATTGGTCGGTATCCGCTTCGATAATTTCATCGATATACGTTTCAACCGTTTGACCAACCATTTCATCGTCTTCGGTAAAGTAAGCTAGATGGAAAACAGCATCACCTTCATTAACTAAAGGTAAGGTTTGTTGACCTATAACGATACCGCCTTTATGAGCACGAAGTTCGATTTCACTGTGGCCTAATGGTGCGCTGATATAAGCCAAAACTTGATCTTTCTCAACTTGTTCACCCAGAGTTACAACGGTACGCAAAATACCGTCGCTTTCTGCGCGTAACCAACTTGTTGATTTAGCAATGATGGCCTCAGGCAAGCGTTTTCTGCTTGCTTTTAGCATACCAATAGCTTGCATCACTCGTTGTACACCTACATAACCCGCATTAATAGCGATCGGCTCAAAGCGTAATGCTTCACCTGCCTCATACGTTAATACCGGGATCTCACATTTTTCAGCTTCACTACGAAGAGAACCATCTCGAAGAGGTGAATCCACAATCACTGGCGTGCCGAAAGCGTGTGCAATTCGTAACGTTTCAGGATTACTTAAATCAGCTCTAATTTGAGGTAAGTTCGTTCGGTGAATAGCACCTGTATGTAAATCAACAATGTAATCACAACGTTGTGCTATCTGCGTGAAGAAGGTATTTGCCATGCGAGATGCCAAAGACCCTTTTTCAGAACCAGGGAAACAACGGTTTAAATCACGACGATCCGGAAGATAGCGTGATTTATGAATGAAACCAAAGACGTTAACAATAGGCACAGCAATTAATGTGCCTTTTAGTTTCTTCGGATCAATGTTATTGATTAATTGACGTACAATTTCAACACCATTAAGTTCATCACCATGAATGGCAGCATTTACCATCAGGATTGGGCCAGCATGCTGGCCATTAATGATCTCTACTGGGATCGATAGAGGTGAGTGCGTATAAAGCTTAGCGGCTTCAATCTCAATTACCTTTCTTTCACCAGGTGCAACCGAGTGCGTTAGTATTTCAAACGCTTGATTTCTTTTAGCCTTTGCCACGAGTTTTAGTCCTTTTAGTCGCTGCAGTTTTTTCAATAAAATCAATAATTAGGCCAGCAACGTCTTTACCAGTTGCTTTTTCGATGCCTTCTAAGCCCGGAGAAGAGTTCACTTCCATAACCAGTGGACCACGCTCAGAGCGAAGTAGATCTACACCTGCAACATTTAGCCCCATGATATTTGCAGCAGCTACCGCTGTCTTACGCTCTTCAGGAGTCAGTTTAACCAGTGATGCTGAACCACCACGGTGTAGGTTAGAGCGGAATTCGCCTTCTGCACCTTGACGTTTCATAGCCGCAATTACTTTGCCATCAATAACGAAACAACGGATATCTGCACCGCCAGCTTCTTTGATGAACTCTTGAACCATGATGTTCGCTTTTAAGCCCATGAATGCTTCAACAACACTTTCTGCTGCTTTACGCGTTTCTGCAAGAACAACACCAATACCTTGAGTGCCTTCTAAGAGCTTGATCACAACTGGTGCACCACCAACCATGTCTAATAGGTCTTTAACGTCATCAGGCTTGCTTGCGAAGCCTGTAATCGGCATACCAATACCTTTACGAGAAAGTAATTGCATTGAACGCAGTTTGTCACGAGAGCGAGTGATCGCAACTGATTCATTTACAGGGTATACACCCATCATTTCAAATTGACGTAATACTGCTGTTCCGTAGAACGTTACTGATGCACCAATACGAGGGATAATTGCATCGAAATCAACAAGCTCTTCACCTTTAAAGTGGATCTGAGGTTTTTCTGAATTGATATTCATATAACAACGTAACGCATCAATTACTTTTACTTCGTGTCCACGACTTTCAGCAGCTTCAATTAAACGGCTAGTAGAGTAAAGAGATTGGTTGCGCGATAAAATACCTATTTTCATTATACAGTTTCCTCAAAATCAACAAGGTAAGACGACGATGGATCTACAACAATACGATCTTGCATTGCTGTTCTTCCCAGTAACATACGAAACACCATTGTTTCTCGGTTACTTAATGTAATTTCAACTGGCCACTCTTGGCCTGAGATTCGGATCATTGTTTTAATTACGTAGCGTAGTTCTTCTTGACCGCTTGAGCTTTTTACTTTTCGGCGGTCGACGATTGGTGCTTCACAAATTTGCACGAAATCGTTATTACGTTTTTCTGGATGAATCCAGAAGCGAACCCAGTCTTCACCATCCTTTGTGAAGGGCTCTACTTTAAAAGCATGCAAGCAAGAAGTTTTGGCGCCAGTGTCAACTTTTGCCTTAATTAATTTAATACCAAGTTCTGGAAGGCTAAGTGATTCGCGCCATCCGACAATGATTTTATCTGTCATTAATTTGTCTCAAATAGAAAAAATCCACATTAAGTATAGTTAATACTCTGCGGATATCTAACCCATTTGGCTACCATCTAATTGTCTGAGTGTGTCACTCAGTAGTCTGGAGTTTGGTGGAGTAAGTAGAGAGGTGTTATAGGATGTGTACACCGTGACTCAATGAGGGCGAATTTATCAGTAGTTTTTAATTTCGTCAAATAAAAAATAGATTATAATTTTGACGCTTTTGTTATTATTTTTTCTAATGGTTTTTGTTTTTAATAGATTATGTGAAATTGTTCGTTTTGTTTAAAAAAAGAGCCCCTCGATGCCACTTTTATTGATAAATAATGAACAGATATAATATCGCTTATTTGCAGTGACAAAGTAGAAGCTTGTAGCTTTTTGTTTGTTACGTAAATAAATGAGTTAATTAGAGATTTAAAACTGGTGTTTAATTATTAGTGAAGTTATTATGCCTACATTGTACTAGTGTGGTGATACAGAAGATGACCAATAATAGAGAAAGTTTTAGTTCACGTATAGGTTTTATATTAGCGGCGGCAGGTGCGGCTGTTGGGTTAGGCAATATTTGGGGATTCCCTACTCAAGCGGCTAGCAATGGCGGTGGGGCTTTCTTATTGGTTTATCTTATCATGATCCTTGTGGTGGCCTTTCCTATGCTAGTTGTTGAAATGGCGATTGGTCGTCATGGCCAAGCGAACCCAGTCGATAGTATGCGTTCATTAACTTCTAACCTAATAGGGAAGCGGGTAGGTGCTTTTGTTGGTTGGATTGGTTTGAGTGTCCCGAGTGCAGTGTTGATGTTCTATAGCATTGTTGGCGGATGGTTAATTTGTTTCTTGCTTGGTGCAATGGTAAATGTTGTTGGATTGCATGATCTTTCTGAATGGTTTAAAGGCTTCAGTATTGAACGTAATTTACTGGGTACGATAATCTTTTATGTATTAACTATTCTAATCGTACAAGGTGGAATTAAAGACGGTATTGAGAAATGGTCAACTCGTTTAATGCCTGCTTTGTTTGTTTTATTTGGCTTATTGTTTGTTTATATCATGATGCAACAAGGCGCGGTTGAAGGATTAAAGCATTATCTTATCCCTGATTTTGAAAAGGTAATGGATAAAAAATTGATCTTAGCTGCGATGGGACAAGGCTTTTTCTCGTTAACCATTGGTGGTTGTTCAATGCTGATTTATGGGTCTTATTTAAGTAAAAAAGAGAACCTCCCTAAGATGGCAATGAACGTTACTTTAGTGGATACGGCTGTGGCATTTATTGCTGGACTAGTGGTGATGCCTGCAATGTTTGTTGCAATGGACAAGGGCGTTCAAATCTATGCAGAAGATGGGTCATTAATTAGTTCTGATACTTTGGTATTTACCGTATTACCAATGATGTTTGATAGCTTAGGATTGTTTGGTGATCTGTTTTCGATTGTTTTCTTCTTACTATTAACGATTGCAGCATTAACGTCTTCAATCTCAATGCTTGAGTGTTCAGTCTCTTTAGTGAGTGAGCGATTCAAAACAAAAAGAACGCCAACAAGTTGGGTTTTAGGTGCTTTGATTGCTGTGTTCAGTGTGATAATTGTATTTAATTTTGGTGAGCTATTTGGTTTGGTAGCAATGATTGCGACTCAATATTTACAACCTGTTGCGGCATTATTGTTCTGCGTGTTTGGTGGCTGGGTATGGAGTCGTCATTCTAAAATTAAAGAACTTGAGCAAGGGTATCCTGAATTTCAACAAGGTTTCTTTGGTAAAATTTGGCCTTTATATGTGAAATTTGTGTGTCCTATTTTAGTTATCACTGTTTTATGGGCATCGTTTTAAATTAATGATGTGATAGCTTTTCTATCAGGCATAAAAAAGCCAGCATATTAATGCTGGCTTCTTATTTTTATTGTTGTGGATTATTCATCCAATGATAAACAATTATAGTTTATCCCAAGCATCAGCCCAGAATTGGCTTTCTGCTGGTGCGTAAGCAGAGCTTGAACACCATGCAGTGTAAGGCCAAGGCTTACATTGGTAAACATCACCGTCTGTTGCTAATACTTTATCGCCCGCGGAGTAATTTACACCCGCTTCGTACGCAGGAACATCACTTGGTGGTGGTGTTGGCGTAGATGTATCTTCAGCAACAAGGTTAAAGCTGTAACGCGCTTCCACTGAATCATCATCGTTTGATGCGATTAGACGCATAGAGTAATAACCTTCTTCAATATTTGCCAGTTTTAAAGATACAGCTTCTGTGCCGTTAACTGATGCAGAGTAAGTCGTTACTGGGCTGCCAAAACGGTCAATAACATCAAGGTTAATAGACGCCATTTCATTTGTTGTTACTGTAAACGTTACTGTTGCTGAAGAATCTGCTACAGAGTACTCGTTTTTAAGATCGGTCACTTTAGCGTTTAATTCAACGTCTGGTTCTGGTGTTACACCGCCACAGTCGCTATCACCGATTTTTTTCCATACACCCCATTCACCAGTGCTTCCCGGCTCATCACCTTGAGTCCACCAACCTGCTTGCCATGTTTTGCCATTGTGAGTTGTTGTCTCATCAGCTAGGTATACTTGATCTGCTTTCCAAGAGGTAACACAAACTTGTGAACCATCATTTACCGTTACAGTGCGTGTTACTGTTACTGTTTGGTTTGCACTGTCTTTTACAGAGTACGTTAATGTGTATTTACCAGCAATCGTAGTGTCAACAGAACCTTCAAGGTTAATAGTAGAGGTTAGATCACCATCTTCAGCATCTGTTGCTTTTACGCCTGCTAGAGCGTTGAACGTTGTGCCAATTTTTACGGTTGTGTTTGCTACACCAGAAAACTCAGGTAATGCGCTGTACACTTCTACATTACGCGCTTGTTTTGTTTCGTTACCGTCAGAGTCAATTACGCTGTAAGTAAGAACGTTATCACCAAGAACATGAGTATTTACTGAACCTTCAACAAGGATAGATGCAGATACGTCACCGTCTTCTTTATCCATTGCTTTAACGCCAGCTAATGGGTTAAATGCTGTACCGTGTTGAACACGAACATCAGTTAGACCAGTGAATACAGGCTTACCAGCTACTGGTGGCGGTGTTGTTTGGCTATGAATATATGGGCCGTAAGCATTGATAAAGCTGCTGTTATATGGTGTACCCGCTGAGTCTGTACCGATATCCCAGTTGATTGACCATGTCATTACACCGCGCAGTGGTTGACCTTGTTTTTTCAGTGCATCAAAGGCGTTATATAGTGCTTGAGGCTCCTTTACAAAACCTGTTGCAGCGGCATCGTTATTTGTTGGAATACCAAAAACTAATTTGTCGTGAGGGATCTTGTGGAAACCACGAGTACCATTGATTAATGAATCAGAGATGTAGTAGATGAACTTCTCTTTCATTGCATCATTGTTTTGAGTGATCCATGCGTTTTCTTCGTCAACCCAAATACCGTCACCACCTTGGTTGTAGAATTGTGGATTGATCCAGTCGTAGTAACCTTCTAGACGCTCAAGGTATGGAACGTATTTGTCACCACTTTTCAGGTATGGGAACTCAGGAGCCATTGTAATTAAGAAGTTTTTACCTTGTGCACGGTAATGATCTTTAACTATTTTTAATGCTTCAGGGATTACCCATTGGTTGTCTGCTGCAGTAACGGCTGCTTGCTCTAAATCGATATCTAGACCATCAAAACCGTATACTTCTACTAAGCGGATTACTTCTTCAGCAAAAGCAACTTCATCGCCACGTTTTAATTCGATGTGTGCATCTGCACCACCAAGAGCGATCAATACTGAACGACCTTGTGCATTTAGCTCTTTAATTTGGTCGATGAATTCAGCTTCAGTCAGACCTACTGCTGGGTCAAGACGGAAAGTTGGAATGCGGCCTTCTGCTGTGTCATATACTTTCATGAATGACACATCAACCACGTTGTACATTGGGTCGGTTTCTTTTAGTGTCATACATGGTGCATTACCTGCTTGATAACCGCGGCCATCACACCAGTTATGCCAGTAACCCACAACAACACCACCTTCTGGGTTAACCATATCGTTGTTTGTTTGAGCTTGAACTGAGAAACCTGCACCAAATAGGGCTAAAGCGATTGCATTAAGTTTTATTTTTTTTGTTAGTAATGTCATGTTTATTTATTCACTTTAAAGAATTAAGGCCAGAACCAATGTTACTTAAATGTAACATTTTGTTTTCTAGCTCCTTGCTGATGGAGTGAAATTTACCAGTGAATTCTCAAATCAGTGACACTATAAGTGTAACAAAATGTAACCAAACAAAAATCAAAAAAAAAGATGCATTATTACCGAGCTTTGCTGCATGTCACAAAACATACATGTTAGGTTATATTATTGATTTTGTTTGTTTTTATTGTTTTTTGTTAAGGTTTTAAAAATGAATAAATATGATCAAGAGGAAAATGGAAAAATTATTTTAGAGCTTTTACATTAATTTTAAGACGGTTTGTCACCTGAATTAAGATCTCATTTTTTGATCGAGTGATTTGACTGAGTTTAATTTTAGTGCTTTCTAAGTGTGTTTGATATTTGTTCGAAACAAACAAGTACGACGTATTTTATTATCATTTTATTTACACGATTTTTTTTCTAGTCAACGCGAGCAGCAATAATGGAACTAATATCAAAAAAACATTGTCCGTTATTTAGGCGTCTTTGATTGTTTTCAATAAAGGATACAGATAAAAATAAATGGATTTGTGTGTTTGAAAGAGGGGGAGGATGTGTGATTGAGTGAGGTTTTATACTCATAGATATAAATATTTAGTCATTTATTTTGTCATAGGAAATAAAAAGGAGAAGGCATGGTTAGCTCTTCTCCTTTATTAGGCGTTATACCAATGGCATTAATGCATAGGTATTATCTAAATTGCTTTGCTTCTTCTAGGTAATCAAACCCAGCATTAGCCATCTTTTGGATTAAAGCTTCTTTATCTAATTCATAGAATTTAACGTAGCTATTTAGATCACCAAATTCATCACGGATCTTCATGTTAACTATGCTCATTAGCATGACAGGATCCATTGAAGCCATCTTTTCAGGTGTCATTACTCATCCTCAAAATCAGAAATTAATAAATTTGCAGCGGCAAATGCAGCTTTTTCACGAGTTGCTTTTGGAAGAGCTTCGTCAGCGGCAATATCATTTAATGATTTAATTGCACAAGTAATCGCTTGAGGGATATAGCCCTGATCGCCACTACCAATTAATGAATATAGCTCACGAATCATCTCACAACAATCATATACTTTCATTAGACTTTCCATTTTAAAATGATAACTGTTATGAAGTTTACACTGAGCTATTTGTAATACCAAACTCAAACAAAATTAATTATAAATCTATTGATTTAGATACAAAAAAGCCAAGTCTTGGGACTTGGCTTAATCTGTATTTATGGTAATTGAAATTAGCTTAATTGAGCTTTAATGTGCTCAATGATGTTTGCAATATCTACTACTTCTTTTGTATTTGCACGACGGTTCTTATATTCAAAGTTACCTTCGTCCATGCTGCGATCGCCGATCACAACGGTATGTGGAATACCGATAAGTTCGATATCTTTGAACATAACACCTGGGCGCTCTTTACGATCATCAAATAGAACGTCGATACCCATCGCTGTTAATTCGGCATACAGTTTTTCTGCCGCTTCTTTAACGCGATCAGATTTGTACATGTTCATCGGTACGATAGCAACCGTAAATGGTGCAAGCGCTTCTGGCCATACAATACCGTATTCGTCATTATTTTGTTCAATAGCTGAGGCAACAACACGTGAAACACCGATACCGTAACAACCCATCTCAAGGATAGAGTTTTTACCGTTAGCATCAAGCACGCCACAGTTCATTGCTTCTGAGTAGGCTGTACCTAATTGGAAGATATGACCGACTTCGATACCGCGTTTCAGTTGTAGAGTACCTTGACCACATGGGCTTAGATCGCCTTCAACCACGTTACGTAGATCTTCAACTTGACCAAGCTGTACATCACGATCCCAGTTAACACCAAAGAAGTGCTTACCATCGATGTTTGCACCTGTACCAAAGTCACTCATTACAGCAACAGAGCGGTCAACGATGAATGGCAGTTCTAGGCCAACAGGGCCAAGAGAACCAGCACCAGCACCGATTAGGTCACGAAGTTGTGCTTCATCTGCCATTTCTAGTGGAGATAACACTTGTGGAAGATTTTCTGCTTTAACTTCGTTAAGTTCGTGATCACCACGGATAATAAGTGCGATGATCTCAGCGTCAACTTCATCAGATGCTTTAACAAATAATGTTTTTACTGTTTTTTCAATCGCGATACCGTGTTGCTCAACCAATTCAGCAATTGTTTTTGCGTTTGGTGTATCAACCGTTGTCATCTCTTGAGTAGGAGCAGCACGTTCAGTTGTCGGTGCTAGAGCTTCTGCTTTTTCGATGTTAGCTGCGTAATCAGAGTCTGTTGAGAATGCGATCAAATCTTCGCCGCTTTCTGCAAGTACGTGGAACTCTTGAGAACCACTGCCGCCGATAGCGCCTGAGTCAGCCAATACTGGACGGTATTCAAGACCCATACGGTCAAATGCTTTACAGTAAGCATCGTGCATTGCATCGTAAGACTTTTGCAAGCCTTCTTTGTCGATATCAAAGCTGTACGCATCCATCATGCAGAATTCACGTGCACGCATTACGCCAAAGCGTGGACGACGTTCATCACGGAATTTAGTCTGAATTTGGTATAGGTTTAGCGGAAGTTGTTTGTAAGAGTTAACTTCGTTACGAACAAGGCTAGTGATAACCTCTTCTGCTGTTGGGCTAAGTACAAACGGACGAACATGACGGTCAGTAAAGCGAAGTAGTTCAGGACCCATCTTTTCAGAACGGCCTGTCTCTTCCCAAAGCTCAAACGGTTGAACTACGGGCATCAAAGTTTCGATTGCACCTGCATTGTCGATCTCTTGACGAACGATATTTTCGACTTTACGCAATACACGTAGACCTGTCGGTAGCCAAGTATATAAACCTGAAGCTAGACGGCGGATCATACCTGCACGTAGCATGAGCTGGTGGCTCACTACTTCTGCGTCGTTTGGAGTCTCCTTCAGTGTTGAAAGAAGGTATTTGCTAGTGCGCATGTTTTCATCCATTTGTTAGTTATGAATATTGGAATAACTCGATTTAAACAGTTAAATCGAGAGTTTAATCTTAGTTTGAGTATGCTTGTAAAGAATTAGCTCAAATCTAAAATTAAGCCCTCTATGATATCAGCCTAAAAGCGATCTCAAAAGCGATCAATTGCAGTTACCGTGATCGAATTGCTATCTACAGTGAATTTTACGTTCAAATCAAACAAATTTACCGCGTATTCCTTAGTATCTGCTTTTCCTTTTTTGTAGGCAGGACGAGGATCTTGCCCAAGCACTTCTTTTATCACGGTTTCAATATGTGTTTTTTGTGGGTGTGAGCTAAGTGATTTTTGGGCTTCTATTGATAAATACACATTAAGAACATCGGGTTCTTTTTCGGCAAAGCCACCGAGAGCATCAGGAATAGAATCGGAATAGGGGATATAAGGTTTAATGTCTATGATTGGCGTGTTGTCCACCAAATCAACGCTGCCCAATTCTAAATAGGTTTGATTGCCTTCTTGAACAACGCCTTTTAATTCAACCGCAGACATACCAATGCCATTAGGGCGAAAAGTCGCTCGTGAAGCAAAAACACCAATACGTTCGTTGCCACCTAAACGTGGTGGACGAACCGTTGGTCTCCATCCCGCATCGAGATTTTGATCAAATAAGAAAAGAAGCCATAAATGAGAGAACTGCTCAATTCCACGAACCGCTTCTGGTGAATTAGCATCGCCCACCAGTTTTAGGCGAGATGTGGCACTAGGCGCTAAGCGAGGCTGACGAGGAACCGCAAACTTTTCTTTGTAAGGTGATTGGATAAAAGCAACAGGATCGATGTGATAAGTCATTGAAGTATTCTTTATGAATAATAATCTTTAGACATTAAAAAAGGTTGACGCTCTCACGTCAACCTTTTATAGGGCTACTTGCTAAAAGAAGAGATTACCAACCTTTAACTACGCCGCCTTTAAATATTTTTAGAGCAGCTTGGTAAACTTCATCTGATTGGTACGCTTTAATAAACGTTTTTACATTATCAGTATTTACGTTATCAGTACGGCCAACAATTAAGTTTACGTATGGAGACTCTTTATCTTCAACAAAGATGCCGTCTTTCTCTGGTGTAAGATTCAGGCTACTTGCGTAAGTTGTGTTGATTACAGATAGAGCAACGTCATCAAGAGAACGAGGAAGTTGTGCAGCATCTAGCTCTACAATAGTGATGTTTTTAGGGTTAGCTGTAATATCACGAACCGTTGCAGCAAGACCTGAACCATCACGTAATGTGATTAGACCTTGTTCTTGAAGAAGAAGTAAAGAACGACCAAGGTTAGTTGGATCGTTTGGTACTGCAATACGTGCACCGTCTTCAATTTGGTCAACCGAAGTTACTTGCTTAGAGTAACCAGCAATTGGGTAAACAAATGAATTACCAGCGATTTCAATTTTGTAACCGCGATCAGCCACTTGTTGCTCAAGGTATGGCTTGTGTTGGAATGCATTTAGGTCGATAGAACCATCATCCAACGCTGCGTTTGGTGTTACGTAATCGGTAAATGTCACTAGCTCAACATCAAGACCGTATTGCTCTTTTGCAACTTTAGCGGCTACTTCTGCTACTTGCGCTTCAGCACCTGCCATTACACCTACTTTAATTAGGTTTGTGTTTACTTCTTCTTGGCCACAGCCAGTTAGAATGAGTGCTGATGCTAGGCCAGCAGCAGCTGCTAGTGTTTTTAGGTTCAATTTCATTATTTACTCCTTAAAAATGAATTCCATATATAAAAATTAGATTAACGATGATCAACTTTCTTAACTAAAGCGTCACCTACAGATTGAATGATTTGCACTAAAACAATCAGCATTACAACCGTCACCGTCATGATGGTTAAATCATAACGGTGGAAACCATATCGAATAGCAACATCACCTAAGCCGCCACCGCCAACCGTACCTGCCATTGCCGAGTAGCTAACTAACGTTACTAGAGTGATAGTTACTGTATTTAAGATTGTAGGTAGTGCTTCAGGAAGCAATACTTTAGTAATAATTTGTAGCGGTGTTGCGCCCATAGATTGTGCCGCTTCAACTAAGCCACTTGGTACTTCAATTAATGCGCCTTCAATTAAACGAGCCACAAATGGGATTGCGCCAATAGTCAGTGGGACGATTGCCGCTGTCGTACCAATAAAGCTGCCCACAATCAGTTTTGTTACTGGAATAATGGCAACCATTAGAACCAAGAAAGGCACTGAACGACCAACGTTTACAATCGCACCAAGCACACTGTTAAATGCAGTATTTTCCATTAAGCCGCCTTTTTTGGTGATATGTAAAACAACACCAAGAGGGATCCCAATAGCAAAACCAACAATACCAGCAACCACAACCATATAAAGGGTTTCGCCCGTTGCGTTTACTAACAGCTTGCTGTTTAAATCAAGCCATGCAGAAATCACATCAAATGACATAACCTAATACCTCTACTTTTACGTGGTGATTGCGTAAGAATGCAATTGCTTGCTCTGTTGATTCAGGGTTACCAAAAAATTCCGCTAGCATAAGGCCAAATTTAACGCCGCCTGCATAATCAATATCTGCGTTTAATATGCTGATATCAATATCAAATTCGCGAGAGATTTGGCTAATAACAGGGGCATCAACACTGGCACCAGTAAATTCCAAACGAATAAGAGGGTAACTGCCATCTACATAGGTTTCTTGTAGACGAGATTTGAAATCATCAGGAATTGATAAATCTAATGTTGCACGAATAAACTCTTGTGCAAGCTTGGTCTTAGGGTGAGCAAAAATGTCACTTACAATGCCTTTTTCAACCAATTCACCACCACCGATAATCGCCACTTCATGACAAATGCTTTTTACCACTTCCATTTCATGAGTGATGATTAAAATCGTGATGTTTAATTTACGGTTTAGATCTTTAATCAGCTCTAAAATCGATTTTGTTGTTGCAGGATCAAGCGCACTGGTAGCCTCATCGCAAAGCAATACTTTTGGATCCGTTGAAAGTGCACGAGCAATGGCGACACGTTGTTTTTGCCCACCACTTAAATTCGCAGGGTAGGTATTGTGTTTGTCAGACAAGCCAACAAGATCGAGTAGCTCACTTACTTTCTTTTTAATATCTTGTTTTGATTTACCCGCTAACTCTAAAGGTAGAGCGACGTTTTCAAATACAGTTCGTGAAGCAAGAAGGTTAAAGTGTTGGAAGATCATCCCTATATTACGACGAGCTTTACTTAATTCGCTTGAAGAGAGTTTTGTTAAATCAACACCATCAACAATAACTTCACCATTTGTTGGCTTCTCTAGCATGTTTACACAGCGTATCAGTGTGCTTTTCCCTGCACCTGATGAGCCAATCACACCAAAGATGGTGCCTTGGGCAATATGTAGGTTAATATCTTTAAGGGCATTAATTTCCTTTGCACCTTGATAAAACACCTTATTAACGCGGTTTATTTCAATCATGATTCGCCTTGAACTGCATTTTTAAATAGGGAGCTAATGTAAATAGAAAGCCAGTGTAAATAGAAAGATAACCAAGGTTAAAAAATCTGAGCGATCTCTCATTTTTTATATTCTACTGATGCTATTTCGGATATTGATTTAAGTCAATAGGTATTTTTACGTCTAGACGGCTAAACGTATAAATAAGATGCTAAGAAAGCAAAAGCGTGCGATAATTTTTTATTAACCGATTTGATTATATAGAGGGTTTCACCTTGTCTAAACCAGCAGTATTTCTTGATAGAGACGGCGTGATTAACGTTGATCGTGGCTATGTTCATAAGCGTGATGACTTTGAATACATTGATGGTGTATTTAATGCTGTTAAAAAATGCAAAGACATGGGTTACCTACTGGTATTGGTAACAAACCAATCAGGCATTGCTCGTGGCATGTTTACAGAAGAGCAATTTGAAACGCTAACAGAGTGGATGGATTGGAACTTTGCTGAAAACGACATCGACTTTGATGGTATCTATTACTGCCCACACCACCCAGAAGCAACAGTAGAGCAATACAAAGAAGTGTGTGATTGCCGTAAACCAAATCCTGGCATGTTTATTTCTGCTCAAACGTTCTTAGATATCGACATGGAAAACTCTGTGATGATTGGTGATAAGAAAGAAGACATGATGGCAGCACAAGCGGCGGGTGTTGGTACTCGTATTCTTGTTCGCACTGGTAAGCCAGTAACCGAAGAAGGCGAAGCGTTAGCAACAACGGTTCTTGATAGTATTGCGGATGTGCCTAAGTTTCTGTTTGCTTAGTTTTTTACTAAGTGAGCCAGAAAATAGAATGTAATTAAGCGCCTATAGAGAAGTCTGTAGGCGTTTTTTTATGTTATTACGTTGTTTTAAAGTGGCTTTTTCTTTCCGTCTTACTTTTAAGAGATAAAGAGTGTATCTTTATTATAGAAAGTTACTTAAAGTTAATTATGTAAATGGATTTTAAATGACTCAATGAGTAGAGTTGTAAACTAAGGTGGTAGTTATGAATAACGTTGATAAAAGTTCAAATCTGCTTTTAGGTAATGATCAGCCAAAGGCATTATGTCATCAAAAAATGCCCGTAGATGAGACGGTGAATACATGGGATTTATTAACGGATGAACAACAACAAGAAATCCTTTCTCATTTGAGTGAGATCCCTTTTCAGTAATTTTCTTGCTTTAATATTTCTCTTTTATATTAGTAGATAATCTAATCCAAAGAGGTTTATTTTATGACACTTTCTTAATAAAAGTGTCAAATTCTTGTCTTTCTCTTTCTAATCTCCTTACTATTCTGCAAACTGTTAACTCGCTTACACTCTCAATAGAGCGGATTGTAGTTGGCATACTATTGAGCTAAGTTAATAAAATTATTATAAAAAACAAATGCAGCGGAGTCTGCAGATTGGATTTGGAGCAATAGTCACGGATGATATCTTACCTACTTAGACGACTTTTATTGGTTGTCCCAACCTTTATTGGTATTACCTTACTTATTTTTGCGTTAACGCGTTTTGTTCCCGGAGGCCCTGTAGAGCGTATGCTTCTGAGCTTACAAATGCAGGGAAGCGCTGAAACGGGTGGAACAAGCAGTGTAACTGATGGAAATAATGCCTTATCAGAAGATCAAATTGCCGAGCTTAATGCGTTTTATGGTTTAGATAAGCCTGTTTTTGAAGCCTATTATGATTGGTTAACAAAATTAGTGGTTCTCGATCTTGGTGAATCGACCCGTTATTACGAACCTGTATGGGATATGATTGCTGAGCGCTTACCTGTTTCCCTCTTTTATGGGGGAATGACCTTCCTACTCAGCTATCTTATTTCCATTCCTCTCGGTTATTTAAAAGCGTTAAAGCATGGCTCCATTCTTGATTCCACCTCTTCCATTGCTATTTTTGTTGGTTTTGCTTTGCCAGGTTACGTCATTGGTGTGTTCTTAATTAGTTTGTTTAGCTATCAACTGGAATGGTTTCCAATGGGTGGCTTTGTTGGCGATGACTTTGATGATTTCGGCGCTTTTGAACAAATAAAAGACATTATGTGGCATGCCGTATTACCTCTATTTTGTTATCTCATCGGTGATTTTGCTCTACTTACGATGACCATGAAGAATAACTTAATGGAAAACTTAGCGGCGGATTATGTTCGTACCGCCATCGCTAAAGGCTTGCCATTTAGAAAAGCCGTTCGTAAACACGCCTTACGTAATAGTTTGATCCCTGTTGCGAGTCACTTTGGTAATTCACTGATGTTTTTTATGACGGGTTCATTTCTCATCGAGGTTATTTTCAATATTGATGGCATTGGCTTGCTCGGTTACGAAGCGATTATGGAGCGAGATTACCCAGTCGTTATGGGGTTGTTTGCCATTAATGCCATGATGCTGATGCTAGGCAATATTTTGTCTGATGTGTGTGTTGCAGTGGTTGATCCACGCGTGAAGTTTGGAGCTTAATTATGACGTCGATATTAAAGTTAAGTCCACTGACGCAAAAGAAAGTTCAACGTTTTAAGGCGATAAAACGAGGTTATTGGTCATTTCTTATTTTGTCTTTATTACTGATGCTTTCTATCTTTGCGGAAGTGTTCGTTAATAGCAGAGCATTATTGGTGAGTTATCAAGGAGAGTGGCATTTTCCAACCTATGGTGACATAAAATCTGGAGAGATCTTTGGTTTAGATTATGTCCATGAAACTAATTACAGAGAGTTGAAAATTAAGTTTGAACAAGAAGAGCAGGGTAACTTTGTTATTATGCCTATTGTTCCATGGAATCCTTATGAGCAAGATTTTTCAGGGGATTTTCCTCCTACAGAGCCAAGTGTTGAAGGACAACATTATTTAGGCACCGATACGATTGGTCGAGATATTGTGTCGCGATTGGTTTATGGCTTTCGGATTGCCATGGGCTTTGCCTTAATTACCTTGGCAATATCCTATGTCATTGGCGTATCCGTTGGTTGTGCGATGGGGTTCTTTGGTGGCAAGTTCGATCTGTTTTTCCAACGTTTTATTGAAATTTGGTCTATGGTGCCTTTCTTATACGTCATCATGATATTGGTATCTATTATGAAGCCCAGCTTTATATTGTTTACCTTAATTAATGTCATGTTTGGCTGGATGGGAATGACATGGTACATGCGAACCATGACCTATAA
This sequence comes from Aliivibrio sp. S3MY1, assembly GCF_028765575.1. Classification (GTDB taxonomy): domain Bacteria; phylum Pseudomonadota; class Gammaproteobacteria; order Enterobacterales; family Vibrionaceae; genus Aliivibrio. The sequence goes on from NZ_JARACO010000011.1 coordinate 103,633, forward strand.
AGAAAAAGCCCGAGAATATGTGGTGGCAGCCAAAGCTCTCGGCGCATCCAATAGCCGAATTTTGTTCCATCATATTTTGCCAAATACCATGGTTATGATTGTTACTTTGGCGCCATTTACTATTGTCGCAAATATCACCGCTCTTACTGCTTTGGATTATTTGGGGCTAGGTTTAATGCCACCGACACCAAGCTGGGGGGAGCTATTGCAACAAGGAAAATCAAATTTAGATTCACCATGGATAGCAAGCTCGGTTGTGACTGCGATTGTGACGGTATTAATTATGGTGACCTTTATTGGAGAAGGGATACGAGAAGCCTTTGATCCAAAGAAACATACTCGATACGTTTAAGTATTAACCTAGGTTGATGGAAAGCAGGGATCTAGGCCATATCGAAAATAGAGATAATAAAAAGAAAGGAATCGATAACTATGAATAAAAAGCTCACGAGATTAGCGCTATCCACTACTGCGTTATTTAGCTCTTATGTATTTTCAGCGGAATTGCCTGATAATCTACAGTGGCAAACCAATGACACCGCACTCACATTCGCCTCTTCTGAAGCAACCTTTGGTGGCTCGTATCGAACCTACACGTTAAGTTTCCCACAGACTTTTCGAACTGTTGGACCTGACTCTAATGGGGCTTTTAGAGCGTGGATTTTAGAGGCAAATTTACTCCCATTGATTAAGCATCCTAATAGCGGAGAGTGGCTTCCAGGGTTAGCTCTGTCATGGGCGTTTGGTGATGATAATAAAACCGTTTATTTTAAGTTAAACCCAAAAGCGACATGGAGTGATGGTAAGCCTGTCACCGCGGATGATTATCAGTTTATGCTTAAGTTAATGCGTTCAACAGACATTGTTGCCCCTTGGTATAACGACTTTTTTACTAATGAAATTGCAGACATCATTACCTTTGATAAAAATACGATAGCTGTTGTGTCCGCCAAAGCTCGTAACCGTGATGAATTGATTCAGTACACTAACTTAATGCCTCGACCTGAACACTTTTATGGTAAGCCAAAGGTGGATAAAAACAACGATGGTATTGATGATAAATTTGTTCGTAAATACAACTTCAAGCCAGAGCCTGTCACAGGACCTTACTATATTGATAAAATTAAAAAGGGTAAAAATATTACCTTTAAACACGTAGGTGAAGATTGGTGGGGTTATGAAAATAAGTATAACCAACATCGTTACAACGTAGAAAAAATTAATATCAAGGTGATCCGCGATGCTGATATTGCGCTAAAGCATTTTGAAAAAGGCAATTTGGATTCGTTTGATTTGGTTCGTCCCGATCTTTGGCATGAAAAATCTTCCGGCAAAAACTATCAAAGTGGCTATATTCAAAAAGCATGGGTGCTTAACCAAGCGCCAGTGGGAGCGGGTGGGCTATGGTTGAATACGGCAAAACCAATGTTAGATGATATTAATGTTCGTAAAGGCATTATGTTTGCGACTGACTTTGACATGATGATAGAGAAAGTCCTTCGTGGGGATTATTCTCGTAAGCCAAATGGCATGGGATTTGGTCATATTGGTTATGACAATACAGAGATTAAAGCGCCTAAGTTTGATGCTAAAAAAGCCATCGAATATTTTGAGCAAGCGGGATTCACTAAGGTCGGCCCTGATGGTATTCGTATTAATGATAAGGGCGAGCGACTAAGCTTTGCCGTCACTTATTCTCAGCAATCTTTCACCCCTCGTGTTGCCGTATTAAAAGAGCAGGCAAAATTGGCAGGGCTGGATCTTGAGCTGAATCTTATTGATGGCTCAAGTATGTTTAAATATGTACTTGAGAAAAAACACGATATCTCTTTCCATAATATGGGCACAGGCGACATTCCTGCTTATTGGGAATATTTCCACTCAGATAATGCCAATAAACCACAAACTAACCATTTCACTAATTTCACCTCTCCAGAGCTAGATAGTTTGATCGACTCATTCAAAAATGAATTTGATATTGAGAAAAAACAAGCGCTTTCCCGTGAAATCCAACAAGTGATTGCGGATGCTAACGTGATTGTACCGGGTTATATGGTGCCATACGCACGTGCAGGTTATTGGCGTTGGATGAAACTGCCAGAAAAGATGGCCACTAAACAGACTGGGTATTTATTCCACGGTTGGGGATTCTCTCAAACATTCAGCACCTTCTGGATTGATGACGGCGCGAAGAAAGAAACCAAAGCAGCAATGAAATCAGGCAAAACCTTTGAGCCTGTGACCATCATTGATGACACTTACAAACTATAAGTTTAACGAAGTAACGTAAAGGCTAGGAGAGGGATCTCCTAGTGACAACATACTAATAAAAACAGTGAAGATGCATATGGATAGAAAGATTGTTTTATCAGTAGAAAATCTAGTGACGGAGTTTCAAACTGATGATGGCACAGTAAGAGTGTTAGATGGTGTTAGCTTTCAAATACCAAAAGGAAAAACCATTGGCATTGTTGGTGAATCAGGCTGTGGGAAAAGTGTCACATCGATGTCTATTATGGGCTTATTACCTAAGCCGTATGGCAATGTCGTTGGGGGACGAATTTTATATAATGAGACGGATTTAGTTCAGCTAAGTCCTGATAAATTATATGAAATGCGTGGTAATCGTATCTCCATGATCTTCCAAGATCCAATGACGGCACTTAACCCCGTGCATACCATAGGAAAGCAGATTAACGAAGTATTAGAACTTCACCGTCCTGATTTAGGTAAAAAACAGCGTCTCGCCTATTCTTTAGAGATGTTAGAAAAAGTAGGCATCCCATCACCGGGATCTCGGATTCATGAGTACCCCCATAATTTGTCTGGTGGTATGCGTCAGCGTGTCATGATCGCCATTGCCCTCGCATGTGAACCTGACATTTTAATTTGTGATGAGCCAACGACAGCATTAGATGTCACCATTCAGGCGCAGATTTTAGAGTTAATGAAAACGCTGCAAGATGAAACGGGTATGTCGATTATTTTTATTACTCATGATCTTGGCGTGGTGGCTGAGATTTGTGATGAAGTTGTCGTGATGTATGCAGGGAGAGTGGCAGAACAAGCGGGTATTTTTGAATTGTTTGATAATCCCAAGCACCCATACACACAAGGTCTGATGTCTTCTATGCCGAGTTTAAATTTACAGCCAAAAACAGAGCTTGAAACCATTCAGGGAACCGTCCCTTCATTGCATGAAATGCCCGCAGGCTGTCGATTTTCAACACGCTGTAAATACAAGCAAGACATATGTAACACTGAGGTGCCAATCATAAGTGAAGTAGGTTTATTACATCAGGTAAGTTGCCATTTTACTCATCAATTAATTGCCAATAATGAGGTGGTTAAATGAATGAATTATTAAAAATTGATGGTCTTAAGCAGTATTTTTATTCAGGAAAAGGGATCTTTAATAAGGGATATGTAGTTCATGCGGTTGATGGGGTTTCATTGAGTGTTAATAAAGGCGAAACGCTTGGGCTTGTGGGGGAATCTGGTTGTGGGAAAAGTACATTAGGTCGTAGTCTTCTGAAGTTATTTGAACCAACTGCAGGGCGTATATTTTTTGAAGGTCAGGATATTACTCATCTTAATAATAAAGAGATGCGATCACTTCGCCAAGACATGCAGATTATTTTTCAAGATCCGACCGAGTCGCTGAATCCTAGACACACAATAGAGATGATTCTAGAAGAGCCTTTTGTTATTCATGGAGTGGGGACAGTTGAGGAGCGCAAACAATGGGTGGAAGACTTGCTGATTAAAGTTGGTTTACCTGCGAGCGCAGCAACGCGCTATCCTCATGAGTTCTCGGGCGGTCAAAAGCAAAGAATTGGTATCGCAAGAGCCATCGCATTAAAACCAAAATTAATCGTGTGTGATGAATCAGTGTCTGCATTGGATGTGTCAGTTCAAGCTCAGATAGTGAATTTATTACTCGATTTACAAAAAGAGATGAACTTAGCGTTGATATTTATTGCTCATGATTTATCGGTTGTGAAGCACATCTCTGACAAAGTAGCAGTCATGTACTTAGGTAAAATTGTTGAATATGGTGATTCGGAAACCTTATATCACTCGCCAAAGCACCCTTATACAGAAGCCTTACTTTCAGCAATACCTGTGACTCATCCTAAATTTAGAGGAAAGGAGCGGATCCTTTTAAAAGGAGACGTACCTTCGCCGATTAATCCACCCAAAGGATGTCGTTTTTCAACTCGTTGCCCAAAAGCAGAGGCAAAATGCTTCACTAAAGAACCGATAAGGCACGAACTTTCTGATAATGGGCATGAAGTGGCTTGCCATTTATATAAATAAATATCTTTTTTGAAACACCTGCGTGTCTCTGTTGTATCCTATAGGTACAAAGTTAAAATTAAAGCAGGTTGAAGAGTAATGAAGAGATTATTAGTATTGGCTATTTTTGGTGTGCTTGGTGGGTGCTCATCAGCAACCGTGACAGATATGGGGACTGCAAAACCAATACATTATGAATGTGACGCTGGAAGAAACTTTGATATTACATTTAATAATGATGACGCACTGTTAACTTTAGCTAAGGAAGAATATCTTTTAAAAAATGCTGTTACAGCGTCAGGAATGAGATACGTATCTTCTGAGTTAATAGAGGACTCTGGTACTGCAGTTGAGTTCCTTGGAAAAGGTTACGAAGCTACGTTAGAACTTGGCCCTGTTGTTTTCAACAATTGTGTTGTTGTAAAGTAATTAGTAACAATGCCCATGTAAATAATACGTGGGCATTTTTGTATCAGAGAGAATCTATTTAAGAACCGTAAGTAACAATATAACGAGTTGGTTTGTGGTTCATTTCTAATACAATATTAAGAATAATAGCGCCTAAGATAGAAACCAAAAGTAGCCATGGTGTAACAAAGAAGAATGAGGCAGTTAAAATACAACAGTCAATGGCCATTTGAACTTTACCGACAGAGATACCAAACTTCTTTTGAATGAATAAACATAAGACATTGAAGCCACCTAGGCTTGAGCGGTGTCTAAATAGAATCAGCATGCCTAACCCCATCAACAATCCACCAGCAATAGCACAGTAAATATCATTGATATGGTCGACAGAAATTACCATATTTAAATGGTCAGTCATGATAGAAACAAGAGCGCCGGAGATTAAACTGGTTACTGCAAAACGTTTCCCAAAGCGCTGCCAAGCAAGTGCATAAAAAGGCAGATTACATAAAAAGTAAAGAACACCAAAACTGATGTTACTCATTTGGCTAATTAACAACGCAAGTCCTGTTGTACCACCAGTTAGTAGATTCGCGGCTTGTAAAAAAAAGATACCTTGAGAAACTAAGAAGGTGCCAGTAAGTATGGCAATAACATCTTCCTTGTGTGTGTGTTTTATTTTTTCCATAATGATAAATTTATTTAATACCAATAAAATAATGGACGCAAGAATAGTTGGAATTTGAATTTATGCAATTACTAGAGAGTAAATATAGCATTGCTTTTGTAATAAAGTCTTTACATCGTGTAAAGTCAAAAATTGACACTTATTGAGTATCATTCATGTTGATAATGAGTAATTCGCAACAAAAATAACAAAGAAACATACAATTTAGGGTATCTGATCCAGATCAAATTATGTAGAATACATTGCAGTTAAGACTAGTGACGTAATCGTTTGCGTTGTTGGGCTATTTTTGGGTTTTATATTTATCTGAGTCAGGAGATACAGATGCTTAAGCGTGATATGAACATTGCCGATTACGATGCAGACTTGTTTGCAGCAATCCAGGAAGAAACAGTACGTCAAGAAGAGCATATCGAGCTGATTGCTTCTGAAAACTACACTAGTCCACGAGTGATGGAAGCTCAAGGTTCACAATTAACAAATAAGTACGCAGAAGGTTATCCTGGCAAGCGTTACTATGGTGGCTGTGAGTTTGTTGATAAAGTTGAAACATTAGCTATCAACCGTGCATGTGAATTGTTTGGTGCAGAATACGCAAACGTACAACCACATTCTGGTTCTCAAGCGAACAACGCTGTTTATATGGCACTACTAAATGCTGGTGATACAGTGCTAGGTATGAGCCTTGCTCACGGTGGCCATTTAACTCACGGTTCGCCAGTAAACTTCTCTGGTAAGCTTTATAATATCATTCCTTACGGTATTGATGAAGCTGGCCAAATTGATTACGAAGAAATGGAAGCACTAGCAGTAGAACATAAACCTAAGATGATCATCGGTGGTTTCTCTGCTTATTCTCAAGTATGTGATTGGGCACGTATGCGTGAAATCGCAGACAAAGTTGGCGCTTACTTCTTTGTAGATATGGCTCACGTAGCGGGTCTTATTGCCGCTGGTGTTTACCCTAACCCAGTACCACACGCACACGTAGTGACAACAACGACTCATAAAACACTGGCTGGTCCTCGTGGTGGTCTTATCCTTTCTAATGAAGGCGAAGATCTTTACAAGAAACTAAACTCAGCAGTATTCCCTGGTGGTCAAGGTGGCCCTCTAATGCACGTTATCGCTGGTAAAGCGGTTGCATTTAAAGAAGCACTGGAGCCTGAGTTTAAAGAATACCAAACACGTGTTGTTGCTAACGCAAAAGCGATGGTTGCAGAGTTCCTTGCTCGCGGTTACAACATCGTTTCAGGCTCTACTGAAAACCACTTGTTCCTAGTTGATTTAATCGACAAAGACATCACTGGTAAAGAAGCAGATGCGGCACTAGGTTCAGCTAACATTACCGTTAACAAGAACTCTGTACCAAACGATCCGCGTAGCCCGTTTGTTACTTCTGGTATCCGTGTAGGTTCTCCATCTATCACTCGTCGTGGTTTCTCTGAAGCTGATGCGAAAGAACTTGCTGGCTGGATGTGTGACATTCTAGACAACATGGGTGATGAGTCTGTTATCGAAGCAACAAAAGCAAAAGTGTTAGAGATCTGTAAGCGTCTACCTGTATACGCTTAATACTTTTTCTCGAGATTAACTTTAAAAGGCTAGCCTATTATGGGCTAGCCTTTTTTATTGGAAATTTAGAACATTAAGAGTGAAATAAAGTACAGGTAATTTACCATGTCTGTAGAAAAATATTTCAGGTTCATGATTTTAATTCTATTTCTGTATTATTTTTGAGAATAAGTAAAAAAGTTGTGATATGTTTCGATCTCAGTGAACTGAACGTTTGTTTCGGCACTTTTAAAAGGTTGGATCATGAGTAAAAAATTATTGTTAGCATCGTTAATATCAATGCTGCTTGCTGGCTGTAATCAAGAAGATATAAGTATAAATGGAACGACTCCAGATATTGGTGGTGACGGTGGAATTACTCCTCCAACAACAACACCAGAACCAGAACCAGAAAGTATCCCATACCGTTTTACATTAACTAGCGGTTCGAAACCTATAGTTGGTGCTACGTGTGACGGGATTAAATCTGATAATGCCGGACTTGTTGCTCTTGAGTATAAAGATGACTCACTACCATTAAATATTGCGTGTTTTATTGGTAATACTCCTTTATCTACATTTGACCTTTCTGCAACAAGATCAAATATAATCAGTCTACCTCTTGAATTAAGTGGTGATACCTCTTCTCTTAAAAAAGAAAATAATAATGATGCCTTAGCAAATATTCAGTCATTATTAAGCACCGTCGATGCTGATGGTGTTGACTCGAATGGTTATCAGTTTATTGATGGTGAAGAGAGCACAATAAATTTTGCTAAGCACCAGACTGAAGCATTAACGAAAAATGAAAATGATTTTTTAATGCAAAATATTAGTTATCTAAAAGACGATAAACCCGTAGGTGTAGAGCCTGGGCATGGAACTGATGTCGAACCGGAAATCACTCCTGGATCTGATGATGTTACTGGTAGTAGTGGTATTGTGAGTTCAAATGCAGAAAAACAATATGCTTATGTACCAGAAGTGGCTATTCCAGAAGTATCAAAATTAGTGTTTGATGGTCAGCCTGTTGCTGGTGTGGAATATTATGGTCCGACATATCGTGGTAAAACAGACAAGAATGGTTTATTTGAATATAACTGGGGTGATGACGTTACTTTTGGTATTCAAGCATTAACATTGGGTTCAATTAAAGCTAAAGGGTTAGATATTCAACTTGGTGCTTTAGCTGCTGATCCAAGTAAATCAAAGAATGTTGAAAACCTGATTAAACAATTTGATAAAAGCCATTCAGCACCTTGGACTATAGAAGAAGACGTACATAATCGTTTTGCTTTAGAGTCGAATAATATTGTTGAGTTAATTAACATGAACTTGGTGAATGCTGATACATCAAGTTTTGATCCAAGTTTTGGCACGCCTCCAAAGATTGAAGATGAATTTATCGCTCAATTTAATGATGGTGGTAGTGCATTTGATATCGTTTCTTCATTAGAATTGACGCCGATTAATGCTGATAGTTATACGTTCTCACCTTATGTAAGTATGCGTAGTATGAGTCGTGCTGAAACAGCCTCTCAAGCACTATTAACCATGATGGGGCAAAATGATGCGGACGTTAAGAATGACGTAACTCATTTCCATGTTTTTGGTAATCAAAATGATGGTTATCGCTTGCCGAGTCCTCACGCAGCTACCTTCATTAATATTGATAATAATGCAGCACCGGTAGTCATGCCTCGCAGTGATCTAAATGCTTATATTCCATTTGGTCAATTAGCGGTAACCGATAAATTTAGCCGACCATTTTTTGATTTAACGGATAACTCATTAACTACACCGACCTACATTGATGCGAAAAATAAGACGCATTGGAATTTAAAAGGCCAATCAGTTGCAGCTGATTCTGTTGAAAGTTCATATAAGATGAATAAGGAAACAGCAACGTTTGAATTACCATTTGTGGTTTCAGGAAAAATTGGAGAAGGTAAAGTTTTAGTACTTGGTAATTCCTTATATAACTCTATTTTAGTTTGCCCTGAAAATTATAGTTATAATTCAATCAGTAACGATGGAGTTTGTGCTAATGGGAATGGCACCACAGACAGTCTTGATATGTTTAATTTCTTTGTTAATGCACTAGGCTGGTTAGATACAGATAACAGAGGTATTAATATTGCGACCAATCGTGTTGATGGTTATTTTTCTCAAATACACGGATTCAATAGTTATTCATTTGAGTTAAATTCTAAATTTACGGATTTAGGCATGACGATGGAATCGGGTATTTCACCTCAAAGTCTAAATGTAGATACCAATCCTATTTATATTCTACAAGCCTACCCAGTAAGAGATCGAAATCCAGACCGTCCAGATTATGAGGCACCATTAATCGATGATAATGACGTAAATGCATTAATTGATTATGTTAATCAAGGCGGTAGCGTGTTGATTATGGAGAGTCTATATAATCGTGATTTACCTATGTTAGGTCGATTTTTAGATACGGCAGGGATCAGCTCTATTGGTCGTAATAATGTCGTGAAGTTTGCAGGAAAACTACCAAGTAACTTTATTGCAGAAGTGGGTAAAGGTAGTACGTCACTTCGTCCTGTTTATACCGAAGAAGTGTATGTATTAGAAGGCCTAGCATTTGAAGCAACTTCAGTCGATGCTAACAATATCCCTGAGAAAGGATATAAGTACAATGAAGACACAAATACGTATTCTTGGGGTGATAAATCTATTAATAATAAAGCGATTCTTCGTGCATTATATCGCCCTCAGCAAGTGAGAGACGAAAATCGTCATAATGCAACTAAAGAATGTCAACAACAACCTGATTTAGTTGATGATGCTGTACAGGCTTGTATTGATACTAAGTTAAACAAGCTAGCTCAAGACGGATTAGATAAATGGACATCTGATGTTCAAACTATTTATGGCGTGCCTATGTGTACAAATAGTGATTATCAATATCAGTTAGATTGTATCGAACGCCGTGAAGGTAATGGCATCCCTATTTCTAAAACAACGTATCCTGGCGCTAATGATATGGTGCAAGCTTATGCTCGTTTACCAATGAGTAAAGAGGTATCAAATGCGATGATTGAAGCTGCGAATATGGGCACTAATCTAACGGAACTTTATCAGCATGAGCTGTATTATCGTTCTGGTGGTATAAACGGTGTTCGTTTGAGTGGTATTGATGTAGACCGTATTTATAACAATTTATCTGCTTGGATGTGGAATAACGAGCAATATCGTTACGATAGCTCAACTAAGGACGAGTTTGGCCATAAAACGGTGGTTGAGTTCTTAAATTGTTATTCACATGATACTTATGGTAATCCAAGTTCAGATAATGTAATTGTTTGTCCTGAAGCGCTAAAGGCTGAAATGTTAGCAAAAGGGTTCTTAGTAACGGTTGATGGAGTAAATAAATTAAACCCATCTTACCCATTAAACTATATGGAAAAACCACTAACACGAATGATGCTAGGACGCTCATATTTTGATGTCGATGCGAAGAATGGAGCAGCTGAAGATCGTGGCGTTCAGGTTGATGTACGTAATTATCCAGGCGTAGCAACAGTAACAACGCCAGCTAAAACGATTACTGTTCATAAAGGTTCTCGTCAATCAGCTGGTGTGTGGATCCCTGCTCGTGAAGTTGCTTATATAAGCGGTTTAAGTGTAAGTGATTCTGTTATGGTTGCTATGGCGGATAACTTAACAGGCCGTATAAATCATGAAATGGCGCTTAACCGTCCACCTCGAGTGAGCATGAGTTTTAATGATGTGGAAGCTGAAGCCGGATTTAAAGTGCCTTATGGTGGTTCGGTTTATATTACGGTTAATTCTGCTGAATCAGTAGAGGTTAACTTTAGTGGTTCAGCTATAGCGGCGCCAATGTTTACAATGACATCAGCAACAGAAGGTTCATGGATTACATCACCAAGTGAAAGTGATGCACCTATTACTGAGATTGTTGGTAATCGTTTCAGCTATACAACTACAACGGCAGGTATTAAAGGACACTCAGAGGCGGATGTTTTAGAGATGACCAAACAATTTGATCTGTTTACCATTGGGGTTAATGAGTTTTATGGTCGTGATGAAGTCTCTGGTATTCACTCTATGTTTACTGATGCTGCATCAGGATTGGAATATCAAAATATGCGTTTGGTAGATGATATTCAAATCTCAATTGGTTCTGCACACTCTGGCTATCCAGTAATGAGTACGAGTTTCCCTCGTCAAAAATCATCGTTATTTAAAGCAACTGATAATTGGATGTTAGGCCATGAAATCGGTCATAACCAAGCGACAAATTGGTTAAATGTTGCAGGGGCTGGTGAAACGGCTAATAATGTATTAGCACTTTATACTCAAGATCGTAATACTGGTGATATGCCACGTATTAAAGTATCAATTAAGAATGCAACAGAGTGGGCAAATGGAGAGCATCCGTGGGCTGATGGCACCAATGCCGATCGTTTAAATTTCTTTGGTCAGCTAAAGGTTTGGGCAGAAGATAGCTTTGATATTGCTCTATGGGAATCTGAAGCTAAGTTAGCAGAAGAGCGTAGCATTTATAATAAAAATGAATCTGGTCAATACGATCAAGGTTGGAACTTTTATAAATACTTACACCGTGCCGCTCGTATGCCAGCGTTTTTTGTCGATGGTCCTAAAAAAGGTCAAACGAATTATTGCTCATCAGAGTTTGCTCAGTCAAAGTCATTATCTAATCAAGATATGATGATGATCTGTTCATCTTTCTTAACGGGTAAGGATATTGAAACGTTCTTTACTACATGGAAGTTTGGTGAATCGAAAGTGACACTGCAAAGCGGTGATAAATATTCTGTAGGTATTTCTGGATCAGCTTTAGCTGTTATGAAAGATATGCGTAATCAAGGTGTTATCGTCACAGCGAAAACATCGCCATTAACAATCAATGCGACTAAATCAAAAGAAGTAATGTTACCTCAAGTTCCATACTTTCATTAATAAGTAAGCGAAATAAAAAAGCCCTCGTTCTAATATAGATCGAGGGCTTTTTACTATCAGTAAGTAAATTAAATAAAGACTTACTTATTAATATTAATCAACGCGCCAGATTTACATTGGAAAGTATAGTAACGGCTTGTTTCATTAAACTTACCTAGACCTTCACCTGTACAGTAATCAACGTTAATATCACGCATGACATCGAGTGTTTTTTCATTATTTAGTTGGAATTTAGAACCATCGCTACAAATGATACGAACACGTCCATCATCACTAACTGAATAGACTTTTACCTCAGTATTACATAGCTCAAAAGAAGCATCTTGATAATTGTCTTGTTGCTTTGGTGCACTGCTACAGCCGGCTAAAACGAGTGCAAATACACAGGCTAAACTGATTTTTTTCATTATGATCATTCCTCTAAGTTACATTATCTTATAAATATATCGTGTATATCTACTGAATGCGAGTTTCAATCTAATAAATCAGAGCGAAACCTTAATGGTGTTAATTTGAGAGGTTAACTCAGCCATTGTTTGCTCAGATACCGCAGTAATCGTATCTAAAATTTCAGATACGTTAAGAGTTTGAGAGAGCATGGTATCAGCCGTTTGAAGTGGTAATGAAATACGTTCCATTAATAAATTCTCCGAGAGCTGGTTAGGTAATCACGATATAACTAATCATCGGTATTTGATGTTTTTTAAAATAGATAATGCAATAGGTAGCCTTATAATAAAAATAGATGTGTTTAATCACATAGGCAATATATATTGATACTTTAGTTACTTAGTGTTTTTTTATTGACATAATACTAACATATATCGTTGCTTAAGCACTTGAGCATAGGCACCGTTCTGCTTTTCTTGTACACTAAATAAAAAATAGAGGAGGCAACTATGCATTGTCCATTTTGCAGCGCAACAGATACGAAAGTCATTGACTCGCGATTGGTTTCTGATGGCCATCAAGTTCGTCGTCGTCGACAATGTTTGGCGTGTAATGAGCGATTTACTACCTTTGAATCCGCCGAGTTAGTCATGCCAAAAGTGATAAAATCAAATGGTAATCGTGAACCGTTTAATGAAGATAAACTGTCAGGTGGGTTATATCGTTCATTAGAGAAGCGTCCTGTTAGCGCCGATTTAGTTGAGTTAGCATTAAATACCATTAAATCTCAATTACGAGCAACGGGTGAGCGAGAAGTACCATCAGATATGATTGGTAATCTGGTTATGGACCAATTGAAAGAACTTGATAAAGTGGCATATATACGTTTTGCTTCGGTTTATCGTAGTTTTGAAGATATCAAAGAGTTCGGTGAAGAAATCGCAAAATTAGAGAAATAACATGAAATTTACCTCCCAAGATCACCAAATGATGCAAAAGGCCATTTTATTGGCAAAGCAAGGTATTTATACCACCGCCCCAAACCCAAATGTTGGTTGTGTGTTGGTTAAAGATGGGCAGATTATTGGAGAGGGGGCACATTTAAAAGCGGGCGACCCGCATGCGGAAGTTCATGCATTGCGTCAAGCGGGTGGTAAGGCTAAAGGTTCTACTGCGTATGTTACGTTAGAACCTTGTTCTCATTATGGAAGAACTCCGCCTTGTGCTGAAGGGTTAATTAACGCAGGAGTAAGTAAAGTTATTTGCGCCATGGTCGATCCAAACCCTCAAGTCGCAGGACGAGGTTTAGCCATGTTAAATGCTGCTGGCATTGAAACCGCATCAGGTTTATTAGAAGCAGACTCTAGAGCCCTAAACCCTTCATTTTTACAACGAATGGAAACCGGAAAACCGTTTGTTCAGCTAAAAATGGCAGCCAGCCTTGATGGAAAAACCGCCTTAGAAAATGGGGTGAGTCAATGGATAACCTCAAAAGAAGCGAGACAAGATGTTCAACGTTATCGCGCTCAATCGGGAGCGATTTTATCTACATCGAAAACGGTGATGGAAGATAATGCTTCGTTGAATGTTCGTTGGGAAGACTTCCCTACCTCGATACAAAAATCCTACCAAGAAGACGCAGTAAGACAGCCTTTACGTATCATATTAGATCGCCAACACCAGTTAACTCCTGAACTTAAGTTATTTATGACAGAGGGAGAGGTTGTTACTGCTTCTTCTCAATATACTCACTCTATAACACCACAAGAGAATCATTTGCATTGTAATGTTACTGAAGAGGGTCAACTCAACTTATCTGAAATTATTGATAAAGTAGCAAAGGCTTACAATGTTAATCATATCTGGGTTGAAGCGGGTGCAACATTAGCAGCAAGCATGATAAAAGCGGATCTTGTGGACGAACTGATTATTTATCTTGCACCTAAGTTAATGGGAGCTGATGGACGCAGTTTATTAAATCTAGTTGGATTAAAAGCAATGTCTGAAGCGATAGATTTAGATATAACGGATGTTCGAATGGTCGGAAAAGACATTCGTATTACAGCAAAAATAGTAAGGTAACAGATGTTTACAGGAATTATTGAGTCAATAGGAACACTTCAGGCTATCACTCCAAAAGGTGAAGACATTAGTGTTACCGTCAATGTTGGTAAATTAGATATGGGCGATGTAAGGCTTGGAGATAGCATTGCCACCAACGGTGTGTGCTTAACGGTTGTTGCGATGACTGAGCATACCTATACTGCTGATTTATCATTAGAGACTTTAAAGCGTACCGGTTTTGTTGATTACAAAGCGGGCGATAAAGTGAATCTTGAAAAAGCCATGTTACCAACCACTCGCTTTGGTGGTCATATTGTCTCTGGTCATGTTGATGCGGTTGGTGAAATTATTGAACGCCATCAAACAGGCCGAGCGGTTGAGTTTTGGATTCAGTTACCACAGAATCTAGCCAAGTATGTTGTGGAAAAAGGATCTATAACGGTTGATGGCATAAGTCTAACGGTTAATGATTTACGTAAAAATGCATTTAAGCTGACGATTGTACCTCATACGGCAGCTGAAACAACAATGGACAATTTCTCTGTAGGTCAAAAAGTGAACCTAGAAGTGGATGTCATTGCTCGATATTTAGAAAGACTTGTGATCGGACAGAAAGAAGAGCAACCTGAGTCTTCTGTTACGATGGATCTTTTGGCAAAATCTGGTTTCTTAAATTAACCACTTAACCTAACTAATATATTAAAGGTATTTCACATGGCAATTAGCTCAGCAAAAGACATTATTGAAGATATTCGTTTAGGTAAGATGGTTATCTTAATGGATGACGAAGATCGAGAGAATGAAGGCGATTTAATCATTGCAGCAGAAAAAATCACGCCAGAAGCAATCAACTTCATGGCAACACACGGTCGTGGTTTAATTTGTCTTACGATGACGAAAGATCGTTGTGAAAAGCTAGGTCTTCCACCAATGGTGCAAGACAATAATGCCCAGTTTACAACTAACTTTACGGTATCTATTGAAGCTGCAGAAGGCGTAACTACGGGGATTTCAGCAGCTGACCGTTCTCGTACCGTTGAGGCAGCAGTAGCAAAAAACGCAGTGGCGGCAGATTTAGTTCAACCTGGCCATATCTTCCCTCTTGCAGCCCAAGAAGGCGGCGTACTAACTCGTGCTGGACACACTGAAGCCGGTTGTGACTTAGCGCGTTTAGCTGGTTTTGAGCCTGCAGGCGTGATTGTTGAGATCCTAAATGATGACGGCACAATGGCTCGCCGTCCTGATTTAGAAGTATTTGCTGAAAAGCATGATATTAAGTTAGGCACAATTGCAGACTTAATTGAATACCGTAATGATAATGAAACCACGATTGAGCGTGTTGCTGAGTGTAAATTACCAACAGAATTTGGTGATTTTGATTTAGTGACTTACCGTGACACAATTGATAATCAACTTCATTATGCAATGAAGAAAGAAAATACATCAGGTACTGCGCCATTAGTTCGTGTGCATCTTCAAGATACGTTTACTGATATTCTTCATTCTGATCGCTGTGCTGAACGCAGCTGGACATTACCAATGGCAATGCAACGAATTGCCAATGAAGGTGGTGTGCTTGTGATCTTAGGGAATGAAGAATCAACCGATAGTATTATACATAAAATCAAAGTATTAGAACGTCAAGATAGTGGTGAAGCACCTACGATGGCGAAGAAACAAGGCACGTCGCGCCGTGTCGGTGTTGGATCTCAAATCTTAGCGGACATGGGGATTTCTGATATGCGTCTGTTATCATCATCTTCAAAGCGTTACCATTCATTATCAGGCTTTGGCCTTAATGTGGTTGAATACGTTTCAAAATAAGCGTCTTGATGGGCTCAATTGT
>NZ_JARACO010000110.1 GCF_028765575.1 Aliivibrio sp. S3MY1
GCGTTATGTTCTAGAGTAGGCTTTTTATCTAGTTGTAATAACATAATTATTTAGACAATAAATACAATTACGTAATAATAAGGAGTTTCACATGGAAGGAACTGTTAAATGGTTTAGCAGTGAAAAAGGATATGGTTTTATTACTTCAAATTCAAATGAAGATCATTACTTTAATGTCCAAAGTATCGTAGGTGCTTCCTTGCCTGATATTGGTGATAAAGTTGAATTTGAATCGAAGCCAGGAGCTAAAGGTCCTCGTGCTAATAACATTCGAATTACAGCCAAATTGCCGAAGTCAGTTAGAAATCACAATCAAACTGATGATAGGATTAATTGTCCAAGCTGCAAAAAAAAGATAGTCCCAAGAATGATTACATATAAGGGGGAGCCAGATAAATCTGTTTGTCCTTACTGTGCAGCAACAGTAAGCACCTTTGGTAACAGCTTTTCTTTTTACATTACGGTTATTGCTGTAATTGCGTTTATTGTAATGATATGGTGAATTAAGAACATAACAAATGCATCAACACGATTTACTACACTCGGCGACTCAGGTTGTCGGGTGTTTCTCGTTTTAAGGTGTCAATTTTAAGTATGATTGCAT
>NZ_JARACO010000111.1 GCF_028765575.1 Aliivibrio sp. S3MY1
GGCGTTATATGCAGTATCAGGTTCAAAATAGATCGCTATGTGACCCAATTCTTGCTAGTTGTAGTTGCTCACCAAATATACGATAAATGAGAACTAAGTCTGGTTTTATATGGCAGTCGCGAAAACCACTCCAATTTCCTGTTAAAGAATGGTCTACATTTTTAGGGTCTAATGTTTCATTTCTTTGTAATTTAGAGATGATATTGCCAACTTCGATGATATCGGAGATTGGCATTTTAGTTATCTTCTTAAAATCCTTTTTAAATTGGGTTGAGTATTCTAGGTTATACATTTGTCACTTTGCCTTCAGTGAGCTCAGAAAACATCTCATCTATAGAGTTAACTTTATGTCCTTTATTTTCAACAAGTTCTTTCATCGCAGCCGCAGAAACTTCATTTGGTTGCGGAACTCGTAGATCAAATGGAATACCACCATGGTTAATGACAGCTTTAGCAAACAGTTTAATTGCTTGTGATGTGCTTAGGCCAACTTCACCGCAGATGCTAGTGAAAGCAAGTTTAGTATCATGGTCTATGCGGGTACTTAGCATTTCATTTCTCATAATTACACCTTAATAAGTTACACATTGTAATACATAGTTG
>NZ_JARACO010000112.1 GCF_028765575.1 Aliivibrio sp. S3MY1
ATTGCATTGGTAAAGAAGAAGTCTGTTTAGTTAATGAGGTATGTAAAGATTTTAAATACCCCCCAGTTACCGTCGGATTTGAAGAACAAAATGAAGTAATACTCAAGGATGAATTCAATGCCTTTTTTCTTGATGATTCAATATCAAATAGGTTAGAACGCGCAATATTAGATGCTACTTTTCCAGACAAGGCCTTAGAGTTTTTTAAAAAAAGAAAAAAAAGGGAAAAACACATTCAAAGACTTGAAATACCTTCATTTTCTCATGCTGTGACAAATCCTAATGAGGCTGTTTTTTATGGGTTAGGTTTTGAGTTACCTAATATCGAAAAGCTTAAATCTGGTTCAAATAAAGAAGTTTATATAGATGCAATATTGGCAACATCTCATGCTCTTCTCGAAATTACAAACAAAGAGGTTGATGTATCTATAAAGTCGGATTTAATTATCTACTGTCCTAGTATCTATACTCATTTATATAGTTTTAAAAGCCAGTTTTGGAATCAAATAATACGAAAAGAAAGCAAAGTTGCCAAAGATTTTATCATGAACGGTTTGTTCAAGAATCCTAATTACTCAGGTTTTAATATTAAGATTAATG
>NZ_JARACO010000113.1 GCF_028765575.1 Aliivibrio sp. S3MY1
CGGGCATAGTTTTCAATGATTTATTAATTTTTGCAAAACATTAAGTGTGACTTAGTTCACGCTTTTTTTTTAATTAAAGTAAATAGATCTAATTAATACTAAAATCAGAGTGATCTAAGTTCAAGTATTTTAGTCTTGCATATGCTTTTTTGGGGTTTTTGTCTCTTTTGTTTTATTTTTAAGCAGTAGGTTTTGCTTTTTATTTTCATTAAGTTTTTGATTTTTAAGTGTTATGTTTTTTTATAAGTTCTGAGTTTTGAAGCTCGTCACTCAAAAAACATAACTATATTTTCTTTGTGAAAAAACATTGTCATAGTCTGCCCCAGACAACAAATCTAGTGCATGGTTCATTTCGGCGACCAACTTAAATATCCATGCATTACTACATAAGTTAAATGAAGGAATTATGACTATGTTCAAAAAGACGCTTTTAGGTGCAGCAATGGCATTAGTTGCTACTGGTGTTACAGCAAAAGAAGTGGGTGTTAACTCTGACTTTAATGTTGATGTTTACGGTGTTGCGGCTATTTCACTAGTTAATTATAACGTTACTGGTAATGGCAACAAGGGT
>NZ_JARACO010000114.1 GCF_028765575.1 Aliivibrio sp. S3MY1
GCGTTATACGAACTCTGAGAATGCAGTTTTTTGGTTCAGTTCAGCGATTGAACCATTAGTTTTTTAGGTGTGAAAGTAGGGTGGTTTTCCTTTTTCTTTGTTGCCTTTTGGTTTCCATTTCATCAGGTTCGGCATTGAACTATTATTGCTCCAAATTCAGGCGTTTCAGAAGCTAATTTACGCTTCAATTGTTCTTTGGTTATGCCTCATTTTAGCCTGCATCAGTGTTTTATTCTCAGCACTTTCAATCCCAGTTGTGGTTAGGATATTTGGTTTATAAGCACCAAATTGGCTGAAACCAAGTCGTACAAATAGTGCAAGAAAAAAGGATTGTTTCGTTTCACAGTTATTGTCGTTGATTGGATATTTTGCTCGCTTAATTGAGTCAGTCTAATTAAAATCAGTTAACAGCAAATCTTGGTAAATCAGTTCTTTACCAAGTTAATTGGAGCGAAAGCAAGGCTCGTATAACAAAGCAATCAACACGATGCTATTTACATTCGGCATTCGCGGTTTGGAGTGTAATTGGTTTGGTAAGTCAGTCTTTCGCACGTGTTATTGCGGCGTT
>NZ_JARACO010000115.1 GCF_028765575.1 Aliivibrio sp. S3MY1
TAACGCCTGCATAACACGTTTGCTACGATACAGACCTAGCTGAATTTTACTGCCTTAATCACTGAAACTAAAGGCAAACTGACAACGCCGAGTGTAGCAAATCGTGTTGATGCATTTGTTACACGATCTTTGTCAACGCTTCGCTTCAATTGGTAAAGAATTGATTTACCAAGATTTACTGTAAATTCAGTTTAATTAGACTATCTCAATTAAGCGAGCAAAATATCCAATCACCGCCAATAACTGTGAAACGAAACAATCCCTTTTTCTTACGCCATTTGTACGATCTGGTTTCAGCAAGTTTTAAGCTGATAAACCAAATATCCCAACAACAATTGGGATTGAAAATGCCGCGAGCAAAACACTGATGCAGACTAAAATGAGGCAAAACAAAGAACAATTGAAGCCTGAATTGGTTTCTGAAACCCATGAACTTTTGGCAATAATAGTCAATTGCCGAACCTGATGAAATGAAAGCTAAAAGGCAACAAAGAAAAAGGAAATCCACCCTACTTTCACGCCTAAAAAATTTACGGCTCAATCGCTGAACTGAGCCAAAAAACTGCGA
>NZ_JARACO010000116.1 GCF_028765575.1 Aliivibrio sp. S3MY1
ATTTGTCGGTGGCTAACAATATTGAGCTTAAAGTGGGGAGTTTATCAGCAGAAGAACAAACTGATTTAGGTTACAACCTTGTCGCAGGTTATGAATTTGATACGCATCGAGTGGTAAAAACTAGCATTGAAGCTGAGTATCGAACATTTGGTGGAATAGATAACACTGGATCGTTAAGCTCTGACGGAGATGCATTTTTCATTAATGCAAAGGCTAAACTATTTGTTCTCTATGATTTTGGTAATATTTATTTCGCCCCAATGGTAGGGCTTGGTCAGATAGATATTGACGTTAAAGATAGTGCTGGTCCAAACTATTCCAAAAAAGAAATGGGTTATCAGTTGGGTGCTGAAATTGGTACTCGATTACCATATGGTTTAGATTTAAATTTAGGATATCGAGCTGCATTTACAGAAATAGAAGACGTTAACGTAACTTTAACTGGTATTTACTTAGGTGCTCGTTATTTATTCTAAAATCAGCAGCATAACAAATGCATCAACACGATTTACTACACTCGGCAATCTCAGTTT
>NZ_JARACO010000117.1 GCF_028765575.1 Aliivibrio sp. S3MY1
TGGCATAACACGTTTATTACTATGCAAACCGACCTGAATTAACCGCCTTAATCACAAAACTAAAGGCAAACCCAGAACGCCGAATGTAATAAATCGTGTTGATGCGATTGTTGTGCGTGCTTACTTTCGGCTTGGTCAGCTTGGTAAAGAACTGCCCTGCCAACATTTTTTAATGCCTTGATTTTAATTTACCAATAGCAATTAAGCGAACAAAATGTTCTTAAATTGCGAGATAAAGTGAATGGAAAACAAATACATTTTTTACGTCATTTGAACGACTTGGTTTCAGCAGATTTGGAACTGATAAACCAAATATTCTAACAACAATTGGGATTGAAAATGCTGCGGGTAAAACACTGATGCAGAATAAAATGAGGCATAACCAAAGAACAATTGAAGCGTAAATCAGCCTCTGAAACGCCTGAACTTAGGGGAATAAAGGTTAATTTGCCGAACCTGATAATACGAAAACCAAAAGGCAACAAAGAAGAAATTTACGCTTACTAAGCCGAAACTACGAAAGCCGCGATC
>NZ_JARACO010000118.1 GCF_028765575.1 Aliivibrio sp. S3MY1
TACGAACTCTGAGAATGCAGTTTTTTGGTTCAGCTCAGCGATTGAACCATTAGTTTTTTAGGCGCGAAAGTAGGGTGGTTTTCCTTTTTCTTTGTTGTCTTTTAATATTCGTATTATCAGGTTCGGCAATTGACCATTATTGCCAAAAGTTCATGGATTTCAGAAACCAATTCAGGCTTCAATTGTTCATGGCCTTGCCTCATTTTAGTCTGTATCAGTGTTTTCCTCTTAGCATTTTCAATCCCAATTGTTGTTGGGATATTTGGTTTATAAGTCCCAAACTTGTTGAAACCAATTCGTACAAATGGTGTAAGAAAAAGGGATTGTTTCGTTTCACAGTTATTGTCGTTGAAATGATATTTTGCTCGCTTAATTGAGCTAGTCTAATTAAAATCGTTTTACAGTAAATCTTGGTAAATCAGTTCTTTACCAATTTAAGCGGAGCGAAAGCAAGGCTCGTATAACAAAGCAATCAACACGATGCTATTTACATTCGGCATTCGCGGTTTGGAGTGTAATTGGTTTG
>NZ_JARACO010000119.1 GCF_028765575.1 Aliivibrio sp. S3MY1
CACGAACTCTAAGATTGCAGTTTTTTGGCTCAGTTCGGCGATAGAACCATTCGATTTTTAGATGTGAAAGTCGGGTGGTTTCTCTTCTTCTTTGTTTCCTTTTAGCTTTCATTTCATTTGGTTCGGCATTGAACTATTATTGCCCTAAATTCAGGCGTTTCAGAGGCTAATTTACGCTTCAATTGTTCTTTGGTTATGCCTCATTTTAGCCAGCATCAGTGTTTTCCTCGTAGAATTTTCAATCCCAATTGTGGTTAGGATATTTGGTTTATCAGTCCCAAGGTTTCTGAAACGCAGTCGTACAAATGGTGTAAGAAAAAGGGATTGTTTCGTTTCACAGTTATTGCCGTTGATTGGATATTTTGCTCGCTTAATTGAGCTAGTCTAATTAAACTCAGTTAACAGCAAATCTTGGTAAATCAGTTCTTTACCAAGTTAATTGGAGCGAAAGCAAGGCTCGTATAACAAAGCAATCAACACGATGCTATTTACATTCGGCATTCGCGGTTTGGAGTA
>NZ_JARACO010000012.1 GCF_028765575.1 Aliivibrio sp. S3MY1
AATACCAATGATCTTACCCATCAGGTTCTCTCCAATTATCTATTTAAACTTATCCAAAACAACTTGAATAAGGGTTGGGACTAAATCCCATAATTCATTCTATGACTAATTAATAAGGGCGCTAAATCACAATTCAAGGGAAACAATAAAAAAAAATCAATTTTATTTTCAACAGAACAAAAAAAAGCCTAACAATCATGTCAGGCTTGTCATTCAAAATATTATGAATCGATATCCACTTAATCAAAACTTTTACAATTAAGTTCTTCAACATCAATTGGCGGTGGGTTTTTCTGCCACTCTTCTTTGGTTAAAAAGGTTTTACCACCCGATTTAATGTATGGACTATTATCATCGACAATCAGTAAATCATCCGACGCAACGGTTCCCATGTAATACCATTTTGGTGTCGTGGTTAAATATTGAAAACGACTACCACCAGCTCCGGGTAAATAATTGGCATTAGATAAATCACCATGAGAAACCGACGTATTCACCGTTGGGTAATAATCTGCTCCTGTACTGATTAACACTTTAGCCGTACTAATATCTTGCTTGCCTTGTGATTTATCTGGAACCAACCATGCTTTCATTCGAACAAACGCAGCAAGGACATTTTCGCCATCAATAGCAACCTTATTCGTTCCACCATGCAATGGATAATGTTCTGGGTGTAATTGATACTCCTTTAAACCATCACCAGAACGGCGATATGGTACATCTTCAATGTATTTAATAATGTTGTGTGAATAATAAGCAGCCCAAGAGACGGATGCTCTATTGACAGTCGCATTAACCCATTTTGCAGTTAGTGGATTCCTGCTTCCATCAGTCGATTGAAGTAACCACATGTCAGCATCGCCAATAACAACTCGAACATTATTTGCTGTATTATCTTGCGCTTCAAAGACAGTGAACCATTGTGTCATTCCCGTCCACGCATCAGAAGTTGTCATACTTTTATCAATGATCTCATCAATCCAATATGACGGTGCAGCATCTCCACGAGGTATACCTTGAACAATAGTGGCTCCACGAGCCCAAGCTGAAGTCTCTGGTGCATTATATAACTTGGCATCATTTGCTAATGCCATTGAGGTATAAGTCTCAGACGCCACTACATGCTCAGCAAAACTTAACGGTGTGTAAAGACAAAGCACACCAACTAAAAGAGATTTAATATTCAATTTTCTTTCCATTTATTCGTTCCTAATCATTCATCCATGATGTGTAAAATGTAGTAAAAAACAAAATAAATAACGATAAAAAAGTGATTACATTTAAAAACTTGAATCTCATTGCTTATTTACAACACACTTTCTAAAAAAGAAGACGACTTATCTTAAAAGAAAGACAAAAAAAAGCGAACCCATTGCTGAATTCGCTTCATTTATCGTCACTTAATTTAATTAAAAATAGTGATTATTGAGCAACCATTACCATTGCAGGGCGAAGTACTTGCTCATTTAATGAGTAGCCTTTTTGCATCACAATCATTACGGTGTTTGACTCATGATCTGGGCTTGCTTGCATACCAATAGCTTGATGAAGTTCAGGATTAAATGCTTCGCCAACTGGATTAATGACAGTAAGACCAAACTTTTCAACCGTTGAAATAAACGTTTGTAGTGTTAATTCAACACCTTCAAGCAACCCTTTTGCTGCTTCATTTTCTTTATCGCCATTCTCAAGAGCACGCTCTAGGTTATCAATAACAGGAAGTAATTCACCAGCGAATTTTTTCAACGCATATTTACGCGCTTTATCGATATCGCCTTCCGCACGACGACGTACGTTTTGTTCTTCTGCTTTTGCTCGTAATACCGCATCTTGCTGATCTTTAAGTTGTGCTTGAGTTGCAAGTAATGCCGCTTCTAATTCTGCAACTTTTGCATCTTGGTTATCTTCAGTAGATTCATTCCACTCAACATCACCTTCAGTGCCAACCGCTTCAATGTGATCTTCAACTACAACTTCTTCGTTTACTTTTTTCTCTTCGTTACTCATTACTGCTTCTCCAGAATGCTGATGACTAGCTATAAAACGATCTTAATATAAACCAAGGCACCGCTCTATACGCAAATTAAAACTTTGTCATTATTATGGGGACTAAATAAAGCGATTCAAGCATAATAGTGCTAATTGTAAAATTTGTTCCCCATTTAATGATGGATGATTGATATGAAAACCGCCTTTAACGTTATCGCAATCATTGGTAAGCCAAGAGATCCAAGCGCCGTAAAAACCCATTTAGCTCTTTATAATTGGTTAACGCAGCTTAATTATTCGGTATTACTCGATGATCGCTTACGTGAAGCTTTACCTGACATTCCTGATGATCGATTTAATCACCTATTAACATTAGGAGAGCAAGCCGATCTCGCTATTGTCGTTGGTGGTGATGGTAATATGCTTGGCGCAGCTCGTGTTTTATCTCGTTTCGATATTTCAGTCATTGGCGTTAATAGAGGCAATCTTGGTTTTTTAACCGATCTTGACCCTGATAATTTTAAAGAGCCACTGCAAGCGGTATTAAATGGTGACTTTGTTAAAGAAGAACGCTTTTTATTAGAAACTGAAGTTCACCGCCATGGGCAAATAAAAAGCCACAACTCCGCTTTTAATGAGGTGGTTCTTCATCCGGGTCAGGTTGCCCACATGATCGAATTTGAAGTCTATATTGATGACAGCTTTGCTTTCTCTCAACGTTCTGATGGATTAATCATCTCTACACCAACAGGCTCAACTGCATATTCTTTATCTGGTGGAGGTCCAATCCTTTCACCTAACCTGAATGCGATTTCAATTGTACCCATGTTTCCACATACCCTTTCAAGCCGTCCTTTGGTTGTTGAAGGTAAGCGTCATATAAAATTATTCATTTCACCAGAAAATCGTAGTGCATTAGAAGTGAGTTGTGATGGGCAGGTCTCATTACCTGTCAGCCCTGGTGATGAAGTGCATATATTCCAAAGCCCTAGTCGATTAAAACTCATCCACCCTAAAGATTATAGCTATTATCATGTACTTAGAAATAAGCTTGGCTGGTCAAGCAAACTCTTCTAAATCTTTAAATACAAACAAAGATAAGCCCCTCACAAAAAGTTAATTTAAACTTTACTGTATAAAGAAACAGTATATACTGTTTCTTTATACAGTGTTTTTAGTGTTTAAATTTCACAGAGAATGGCTTATGTTGGCACATATCAAAATTACTCATTTCGCAATTGTAAAATCATTAGAGCTTGATTTAACCAAAGGCATGACCACCATTACCGGAGAGACCGGCGCTGGTAAATCTATTGCAATTGATGCTCTAGGTTTATGTTTAGGCGATCGCGCTGAAGCTTCTATGGTTCGTCAAGGAGAAGAAAAAGCAGAGATCACCGTACTCTTCACATTAGAAAATAATCTTAACGCCAAACGTTGGTTAGAAGACAATGAACTCTATGATGGCAATGAGTGTATTTTACGCCGTGTAATCACCAAAGAAGGTCGTTCTCGTGGTTTTATTAATGGCAGCACAGTTCCTGTTGCTCAATTAAAAACACTAGGCCATTTACTGATCAATATTCACGGTCAACATGCCCACCACGAATTAATGAGACCTGAATACCAACTAAATATGTTGGATCAATACGCAGGTCATGTATCTTTACTAAATAAGACACGCAGCCGTTACCAAGCGTGGCGTCAAGCTGATAACTCTCTTAAGCAGTTAATCAAAAACGCTCAGCAGAATGAAGCTCAAAAGCAGCTGATCGAATATCAAATAAAAGAGTTAAATGATTTAGCACTAGGTGAAGAAGAGTTTGCTCAACTAGAAGAAGATCATAAACGTTTATCAAACTCTGGTGACTTGGTTGAATACTGTCAACAAGCCGTGTCACTTCTTTATGAAAACGATGAGGTTAATGCCCTTCAGTTGCTGCAACATGCAAACAATCATATTCAACAACTTGGACAACTTGATCCACAGCTTGCTCCGTTATCAGAAATGCTTAATGAAGCGATGATCCAAGTAGAAGAAGCAAATCATGAAATTAAAAACTATTTAGATTGCATTGATGTTGATCCCGCACAAATTGCCTTTGTTGAGGAACGATTCAGCAAAGTTATGTCAATGGCAAAAAAACACCACGTACTTGCTGATGAATTGTATGTACACCATCAACAGCTATTAGCAGAATACGAGCGCCTTGATTGTTCAGATGAAAAACGCGAACAACGCGAGCAAGAAGTTGAAGAATTAAAACAGCATTTCTTAGAAGCAGCCCATAAGCTCACAAAGAGTCGCCAACGTTATGCTAAAGAGTTAAATAATAAGATCACCGAAAGCATGCAAACATTGAGTATGGAAAAAGCCGTATTTGATATTCAGATTGAAAGTGATGGTGTTAATAAAATTTCACCACTTGGGATTGATACCCTGTGCTTTAAAGTATCAACCAACCCAGGTCAGCCATTGCACCCAATTGCAAAAGTTGCCTCTGGTGGTGAGCTATCTCGTATTTCTTTGGCAATTCAGGTTATTACGGCTCAGAAAGTCGATACGCCAAGTTTGATTTTTGATGAAGTTGATGTAGGTATTAGTGGGCCAACCGCTGCTGTCGTGGGAAAAATGCTACGTACTTTAGGTGAATCAACCCAAGTGCTATGTGTGACTCACTTACCTCAAGTTGCTGGCTGTGGACACAACCAGTTATTTGTCGAAAAAAACACGAGTTCAGGAAAAACAGAAACCCAAATGCGAGCCTTAAGTACAGAAGAGCGCATTGAAGAGTTAGCACGTTTACTCGGTGGGACGCAAATAACAGACCATACACTTGCTAATGCAAAAGAGCTATTAAGCGCAGCTTAGCAACCAATAACCACTGACTTCATCTTTAAATTAACGCCAATGTCCCCTTGATATTGGCGTTTTTATGCCAGCCATCTTTTAAATTATGAATAGAATGCAACTTGATTCAAAATTTAGGGTCAAAACACAGCATAACAGGCTTAACCTTTTTACTTATTAGTCTAGCTTGTTTATCATCTGTTTAATTATTTTAAAGGCTAAGCTGTACGAACTATGCAATTCAAAAAATGGATCATTGCTCTACCCCTTGCTATTGGGCTTCTGGGTGGTTGCTCGCTATTAGAACCTTTGGTATATCGAATCGATATTGCCCAAGGTAACTACGTCGAACAGGAAGCCGTCGATAAACTGCGATTTGGCATGACAAAGAAACAAGTACAGTATGTTATGGGTTCTCCAATGCTTGTTGAATCAGGCTACCCAAATACCTGGTATTACGTCTACCTCTTCACTCATGGCCACGAAGAGTCGATTCAAAAGAACTTAATTGTTCACTTTGATGACAATGGTAACTTAACCAGCCTTGATGGTGTATTCCCAATGAGTGACAGTTTCTTTGAGAAAATCTAGTTTTCTTTAAGACGTTAAAACACAAAAAACCGGACATCGTTTTACGATCTCCGGTTTTTTATTATCTACAATTAAGTAAATAAACTACTTTTTCGCCGCTTCTTTCTTCGCTTGTTCGGCTCTTTTTCGTCTAATTTCTTTTGGATCAGCAAGTAAAGGGCGATAAATTTCAATACGATCTTTATCTCTAATCGTTGCATCCAATTTTATATTACGACTAAATACGCCAACTTTATTTACGTCTAAATCGATATCAGGGTATCGCTCTAATACGCCAGATTGTTGGATAATCTCTTGTACTGTCTGTTCAGCTTTAACCGCAAGTTTAAAAACCACCTGCTCTGTTGGTAATGCGTAGACCACTTCCACATGGATCATCTCATTAATTATTGACATAAACCTGCTTCGCTCTTTGGGTAAATGAATTGACCATATTATTAGTAAGCTCTTGAAATACTTTACCAAACGCCATTGCTACTAAGGCATTTGTAAATTCAAA
Organism: Aliivibrio sp. S3MY1; assembly: GCF_028765575.1. GTDB lineage: Bacteria > Pseudomonadota > Gammaproteobacteria > Enterobacterales > Vibrionaceae > Aliivibrio. Next base: position 5,931 of record NZ_JARACO010000012.1, read on the forward strand.
ATCTAACGTTAACTCCACTTTACATGCCGTTTCATCCAAAGCAGTAAAGTGCCAGCCACCAGTTAATGATTTAAATGGTCCATCAACTAAATTCATCCCAATCAATTGCGCATCAATTAGAGTATTTTTAGTCGTAAACGTCTTTTTTATGCCTGCTTTTGCTACATCAACTGACGCTACCATTGAACTTTCTGTCTCTTCGATTACCTTAGAGCCAGAACAGCCAGGTAAAAACTGAGGATAAGAGGCAACATCATTGACTAAATCATACATTTGCTTTGCGCTAAACGGTACTAATGCAGAACGGCTAACCTGAGGCATAAATTCTCCTTTACATAATAGAGGGTTGCATCATACCATCTTGATGTTAAGAGCCAAACTACTTCCCCTATTCTCAACTAATAACGTATAATGTGGGCATTATGGCAAAGAAAAAATCAAAAGATAAAGCGGGCAGTAATACCATTGCTATGAACAAGCAAGCTCGCCACGAATATTTCATTGAAGATGAAATCGAAGCAGGGGTTGAACTCCAAGGCTGGGAAGTTAAATCTCTTCGTTCTGGTAAAGTTAATATCGCGGAAAGCTACGTGTATGTTCGCGATGGTGAAATTTTTATTAGTGGTATGAACATCACACCACTGCAAGCCGCATCGACTCATGTTATAGCGAATCCAACACGTGTTCGTAAATTACTAATGAGCCGTAAAGAAATTGATAACCTTATTGGTCGTGTAAACCGTGAAGGTATGACACTCGTTGCAACAACAATGTACTGGGTTCGCTCTTGGGCCAAGATCAAAGTTGGCGTAGCTAAAGGTAAAAAACTGCACGATAAACGTACAGATTCAAAAGAAAAAGACTGGAATAGAGATAAAGCACGAATTATGAAGAGTAGTTTGCGTTAATTTCAACCAGTTAGACTGATACTAGCTAGACAGACGCTGTTTTTCTGTTAGTATCATCTGGTAACAACTTTGGGGCTGATTCAGGATTCGACGGGAATTTTGAAACCCGAGGAGCATGTCGTGGGGCGGTTGGCCACGTAAAAAGCCGCAAAAAAATAGTCGCAAACGACGAAAACTACGCACTAGCAGCTTAATAACCTGCTCAGAGCTCTCCTGCCCTAGCTTCCGTTTGTAAGACGGGGAATAACAGGGGATCAAACCCAAACGAACTAGAATGGATTCTCCCACCTGAGAGATGAAGTTCGAATTATAATTCAGGTTAGCCATAAGATAGCGTGTCGGTTCGCAGTTTTACGGTGAAATTAAAGATCGACTAAACATGTAGCGCCAACGGTGAACGGTTTTCGGACGGGGGTTCAAATCCCCCCAGCTCCACCAATCACTAGTAACGGGACGTCTCAGGACGTCCCGTTTTCTATTCTAACGCCTTGTAATATCTAGCTTTAAGCGTCTCACCAAGTATCATTAAGATTCACTTAATCTCACTTCTTTAGTAACATTCTTTGCAACATCACAGGATTAAATCCAATTCTGTTGTTACATTGCAAAGGATAGTAATAAATGGCTAGACAAATCAAACCCTTATCTACAACCCAAGTCAATAAATCAAAACCAAAAGAAAAAGAATATTCGCTTGCTGATGGGAATGGTTTATACCTTAGAATTAAACCTAATGGCGCAAAGCTTTGGATTTTCAATTACATTCATCCCATTACTAAAAAACGTAAAAATATTGGCTTAGGTGCTTTTCCTGATATAACTCTTGCCTCAGCAAGAGAGAAAACGAGATCAATGCGTCAACACGTCGCTGAAGGGATAGATCCTAAAACATACCGCGACAATCAACAAATCAGCGCTCAAATAGCTCTGTCTTCCACATTAAAATCCGTCGGGCAAGAATGGTTTGAAGTTAAGAAGCATGATGTATCAGATAATTACGCTGATGATATTTGGCGCTCTCTAGAGCTTCATGCATTTCCAAATATCGGCAACCTACCAATCAATGAAATCACAGCGCCGATTGTTATTCAGATTTTAAGACCTATAGAAGCCAAAGGCACATTAGAAACAGTTAAACGCGTTTGCCAGCGACTTAATGAAATCATGAACTACGCGGTTAATTGTGGAAAAATTCAATCTAATCCGCTGTCAGGCATTAGGCATGCATTCAAAAAACCCAAAGCCGAGCATATGCTGACCATTAAACCTGATGATCTAAATGTCTTAATGCAAAAGATGTCCTTAGCAAACATCAAACACATAACTCGCTGTGCTTTTGAGTTTCAACTTCATACTCTAACTCGCCCCGTTGAATGCGCTCGCGCTGAGTGGGCTGAAATAGACTTTGAGAACCGTTTATGGGTGATTAGTCGAGATAAAATGAAGATGAAGCGAGATCATAAAATACCTCTCTCATATGCTGCAATTCAGTTATTGAATTTCATGAAGCCTATTTCATTTGGGCAAAAATATGTATTCCCAAGTGATAAACCTACTGGTAAACATATAAACAGTCAAAGTATCAATATGGCTCTTAAAAGAGCTGGAATGTCAGGGGTTTTAGTAAGTCACGGCATGCGATCTATTGGTAGTACAGCACTTAATGAAAATGGCTTCAATAAAGACGCAATTGAACTCTGTCTAGCACACGTTGATTCAAATACGATACGCGACATATACAATAATGCTGAATACCTTGAAGAACGACGAACCATTATGGAATGGTGGAGCGAATTCATTTTCAATGCATCTAGAAATGTAAATACGATCGCAAAACCCAAATAGACTTTCTGTAAAAATAGTTAATGTTCTAAATTACGTATTTTGCGCAATTCAATAACACAATAATATTAATAAATAAAAAATCGAGTACGCCGTTTGTGTTACGCAAACGACGTATTTTTTCGTTTTCATTAACTATGAGAGCGAATATAGCCAAAATCACCTACCTATCAAAGACATAAGAAGCCGACTAACCACCTGTACAGTTCTTACTCACCCACTACAAATATTGAGACCTGCATCACATAAAGCATTCAATTTAAATAAATTAATATTGACTAAAAAAAGGATCTCGAATAAAACATTACTCGTTCAAGAAATTAAAATAAATCCTTAAGGAGAACAGATATTTACCGACCTAAACGGTCTCCTGCCACAAAGGCAGACTACAGAAAATTTATTTAGTTATTTATTTTAGATTTAGCACTAACACCTATTAACCAACTCATTACTAATTATTTAAGGTCTTGAGGTAATTACAGTAATCCACTTTATTTTGATAAGTATCAAAAGCATTGGGTCATTGCGCATAAATTCATCTGAAAATTAAGATGAGTTACCCTATTTCTATTAATAGGCTTGCATAGCATTAGTGCAGATCATATCTGTAGAAGGTAATATCTGTTATGAACACTCAAATCAAAATCGAACGCAAATCTGATGTCCTAAAACGCGTTCCATTCTCTCGCGCTACCCTACATCGCAAAATCAACGACGGCACCTTTCCACCATCGATCCCACTCGGTGCGAATTCTGTTGGATTTTTATCACACGAAATCGATACCATCATCGCTAGCATGGTGCTAGGTAAGAACCTACAACATGTCGTGTCTCAACTTATCGAACAGCGTCAATCACTGTTAGATAACAGCTTCTTTGCACTTGCTGCATAACGTTTAACTCACAAATCAAAATATTGTTTATTGCATGCTTTAGCATGCTGGTAAAAGTGCAAAGTTTTTTAGTTATATATATAACCTAGTAACTTTGCACTTTTACGTTCAATCAGGAAATTAAAATAAAATGAACGTTATCGCACAATCTCAAATCACTGAACACACACTAATCCGAGCATCAGCAAAAACATCTGTTGTGATTCTTGCTACATCAAAAATTACATACCAGCCTGAAAATCATCGAGTTGTTGCTCTTAGCAACAACAAGAACAATCTTACTTACGTCGTCAACTATTATCGTGATGCTGGCTACTCAATCACACTAGTCATCGATTCAAAAACATTCCCATCCCTTACAGCTAGCATTATGAAAGATAATTACCGCAGTAAGGCGAGAGTTTCACTGTACGATAACGCAACAAATACCCATTACCTTCTTAATAATTTCCAAGACACCATTAGCTACCTAACTCTATGCCATCAAATAGAACCATGTTCGGAGGTACTTCAGTGGTTGGCAGAAAAAGTGATTCGTATGATACCTCTAATTCATGGAACCGCTCAGTCATGCTTAAATAGCTATCATGCCAATTTGGAACAATCAAACATTTCTGATGACCTAATGCATGCACTCAATCAACAACTTACTCTTAACTTAGTAAATGTTCGAACATTCATGTCTCCGTCAATGCAAACAAATACTATCGAAATTAACAGCTTACACTCTCCTATTTGTAAACAGATTATCGATAATACTCCGACGTTAGCCATCAGATCTGCCACAGGGACAGGTAAAACAAAATACATCTTTGGGCCTATAATCAAATCGGCAAGAGAAAACAATAAGAAAGTAGTATACCTTTCATATCTAATGGCCTTAGTTCAGCAATACTGCGATGACAATCAGGCTGTTAGCTATAACAATCCTAATCTTGATCATATTGAACAATCTTCTGCAATGGGCGTTGTCGTAAATAGTATTTGGAAAGAACATATCCGTAGCTTTATTGCTCAAGCAGACATTCTTATCATTGATGAGTTTGAAAAAGTGCTAAGTACCATTGTATGCTCAAAAGAGAGTAAACAACTGCCTAAACAGCGCGTATTTGCTTGTTTATCTCAGATAATTAAAACGATTCCACAACTGATTGTGGGTGATGCAGACCTATCTGATATTAGCCTTGGTTATCTGCGTCGACTACGAGGTGATGTTACTCTTCTAAAGTGCTCACAAAATCCTTACACAACGATTGACGCTGTGATCACGGATAAAAACCAATATATTTCAAATACTAACTTAAAAGATCAACTACTGAGTGATAAAGTTTTTCTATTTGATTCATTGGTAACATTACGTCAAGTAACTAAAGCTCTGGGTTACGAAGATTCAAACGGTCTTGATTGTGAAAAAGCAGCACTTAAAGATGGTGTACTCATTGTTCACGGTGACAATAAAGGATTGCCAGAACAAAGTGCTTTCCTTGCTAACCCAAATAAAGAAATCAATAAATATAGAGCTATACTTGCCTCTCCTTGTTTGGGTTCTGGCTTTTCGATCACTACTGATTTTACTAAAAGAGTCGTCGTTTTCTGCGATAAAACCTTAATGCCACTAGAACTAGTCAACTTCGCACGACGATTCCGAGCAGCAAAGCAAATTTGGTTTGCCGTTGATGCTTATCAAGATTTTATCTGTCAAAAAAGTAAAGATACTGAATACAACATTCATATTCACACCCAACCAACTGACGCACTAGAAATAGAATTTAGCAATGTGAAAAATCGCTTTAATAGTCCACTCGCTTTAAACTTACATCTAACATTGCAAGAACTAGGTTTCAAAACGAATTCAGCACCATCCAGTTTTCTTTCACAAATCATGTCATCGAAAAGCGTAAGTAATGAGTCAAAATCCTATCGAAAGCTAATGGTAAAAACGATTGTTACATCTCCGTCTTTAGCGTCTTCACAAGCTGCGATGCTGCTGTCCACAGACAAACGAAGCGCTTCTGATATGGCTGCACTAACTAAGTATAGTATTCAGAATAACTACCAACTGGATGAGATATCAGAGAAAGATGTTCTTTTTCATTTCGAATTTCTAAAAAACAGAGCCATTTTTAATTTGCTGCCTTTTGTTCAATCTGAAAAAGCAGAAACTAGAAGAGAAACAAGACATCAGCGAGCCGCTGACTTTATCTTTAAGTACATATTAAAAGAACACTGTTTCTCTAAAGAAAAGCCTAGTTTTTGCATACACAGAGATGAAGTGCGTCAGATAGTGGCGCTCTGTTATAAGAATAAAGATGTACTCAACTGGGCGTTAGATAAGAGTTATCACATTATTCAACCACTACACAAAGCTCAAAAAACCAATAAAGCGACAACTTATATTAAAAACTTACTTACATCGCTTGGCTTAGAAATAACCCCTTTCAGCGGAGGAACAGGAAAAGCCAAAGTGTTTTTAAGCTCATACGCCCTCCACTATGCACGCATAGATACCGAACAACGCGATAATTTAGATAAAGCTGCCTAACCCTCTTCTCCTGTGATGCCCTACGTCATAGGAGTCGTACCTTCCCGCAAGTCTCGCTTCAATTTCATGATTTAATAAACACATATAAGACCAAACATTGCGTTATAATGCCCACAAATTTTGTTCTTTGCCCAGCAATCAACAGGGCGAGCCGTGAGCGACATAGAGATTATTATGACAACGAATACAACGACAACAAAAACAGTCGAAACAATCAGCCTTGAAGAACTTAAAACATGGCTTTGGGGCAGCGCTAACATCATGCGTGGCACCGTAGACAGCTCAGATTTCAAAAACTATATCTTTGGTCTTATTTTCCTTAAACGCCTCTCTGACGTGTTTGACGAGCGTGTACAAGCCATTATCGAAGAAGAAGCGTGTAATGCTGATGAAGCGATGGACATCATCCAAGAAGACAACCCAGAACAATTTGTGCCTGAAGAAGCTCGTTGGGAAAGCTTAACGAATAAATCAGAAAATATTGGTGAATCTATTGATGAAGCCTTCGCTAAGATTGAAACACAAAACCCAACGTTAGAAAAAGTGCTAACAGCGATTCAATTCGGCGATAAAGAAAAGCTCAGCAATGAACTTTTAATGCGTCTATTACGCCATTTCAATCAATATAAATTGGGCAACGATAACCTTTATAAAGCGGATTTATTAGGTGATGCCTATGAATATTTGATTGGCAAGTTTGCTGATGATGCTGGGAAAAAAGGGGGCGAATTCTATACCCCGCATGAAGTGGTAGAACTGATAGTAAAACTGATTGACCCACAACCAGGGCATGAAATTTATGATCTAACTTGCGGCTGTGGCGGCATGTTGGTTGAATCTGCTCGTCATATCAAAGACAACTATAAAGAAAATGGCACAGTGATGGGGAAACCCAACTGTAAATTATACGGCCAAGAGAAAAATCTAGGGACTTGGGCGATTGCCAAGCTAAACATGTTCTTGCACAACCTAGATGGTGACATCAAACGTGGTGATACCTTGGTTAACCCGCTGCACAAAAGTGGTGAAGGCTTACAAACGTTTGACCGAGTAATCGCAAACCCGCCATTTTCAATCAAAAATTGGTGGGAGCCATTAGAGTTAAATGGTGGGAAGATTATTGGTGATAACGGCAAAGAGAGAAACATAAAATACAGCACAGACCTTAAAGATAAGTTTGGTCGTTTTAGCCTTGGCACAGCACCACGAACTAAGGCCGATCTCGCCTTCCTTCAACATATGATAGCCTCGACTAAAGATGATGGTCGAATAGGTGTTGTTGTTCCTCACGGTGTACTTTTCCGTGAAGGCGATGAAGGTAAAATTCGTAAAGGCATGCTCGTTGGTAAAGATAAGTTTAAAGGCGACTTGATTGAAGGTGTAGTTGGCTTGCCGCCTGCGCTTTTCTTCAATACAGGTATCGCGGCGGCAGTACTGATTATCAATAAAAACAAGCCTACAGCATTGAAGAACAAGGTTATCTTCGTTGATGCCTCTGCTGAATTTGGCGAAGGTAAAGCGATGAACTTTCTTCGTGAAGTCGATATTAAACGCATTACGACTGAATACAATAAGGCGAAGCAAACACTCGTAGAGGCTGGGGAGCAAACGGAAGATAAACTTTCCGAACTACTTGATTCCGTCGCAGTAGATAAATACCTACGAGTGGTCGACATTAAAGAGATTAAGAAAAACGACTTTAACCTCAATATCAGTCGATATATCGATACTTCAGAAAAAGAAGAAACTGTATGTATTACTTCAACACTTGAAAGACTAGACGAGATAAATGAAAAACTAGTGAATACCGATAAAGAGTTACAAAATCACTTGAAGTTATTGGGATTGTAGGAGGAAGGTATGTTAACTGCTTCAGTTCCAAATGGCTGGAAAATAATGTCGATTGGTGATTTTACTGTAGAGCATAAACAAGGTTACTACACTAAGCAGCAATACGAAAGCAAAGGAGTATTACTAGCTCGCATTACTGACTTAGGTAATCCGAAAGTAAATTTTTGCTCAATGCCTAAATTAGATGTTTCAGAAAAAGACTACCAAGCATTCAAAGTGTGCAAAGGTGATTTTCTTTTCGCACGAAGCGGAGCCATTGGTCGATATGGAATTGTGAAAATTGAACCACCGAGAACCATTTTCGCATCTTATTTAATTCGCTTTAGATTTAATGAACAGGTTAATAGTTACTATGTTGGTCAAGTTTATGAATCGGAACTAACGCAAGCTCAAATTAAAGCAATTAGTCAAGGTAACGCGAATATCAATATAAACGCTGAAAATATAAAAAAACTAAAGATGTTGGTTCCACCACTCAAAGAACAACAAAAAATCGCAGAAGTCCTATCAACCGTTGATAAGAAGATTGACCTTATCAACCAAAAGATAGTTGAAACCGAAAAACTCAAAACGGGATTAATGCAAAAACTGTTTTCACAAGGCGTTGGTGTTCAAGATTCAGATGGTAGCTGGCTGCCGCATAGTGAGTTTCAAGATTCTCCGCTTGGTAAAATGCCTAAGTGTTGGGAAGTTGAAACCCTTGGAGAACACACAATCAAAGTCGGTAGCGGAGTAACACCAAAAGGCGGCAGCAAAGCCTATGTTGACTCAGGTATACCTTTAATTCGAAGCCAAAACGTCCTATTTGGTAAATTTAAGCTTGATGATGTTGCGTTCATTACGGAACAACAACACGACAAGATGAAAGGCTCAAAGCTACAGCCAAAAGATGTGTTGTTAAACATAACAGGAGCTTCTATTGGCCGCTGTGCCGTTTTGCCTGAAGACTTTGACGAAGGTAATGTTAATCAGCATGTCTGCATCATAAGAACGTCTGAATCTATAGATCCAGATTTTTGTGGCTGGTTCTTAAACTCAAACCTTGGTCAAAAACAGATATGGAACCTACAAGCTGGCGGTAATCGTGAAGGCTTAAATTTTCAGCAGATAAGAAGCTTTAAGATTCCTGTCTTTTCTATTGAAGAACAGTGTTCTATCGTAGAAATTCTTTCTACCGTAAGCGATAAACTAAATCTTCTCGAAACACAAAAATCCGAAACACAGCAATTAAAAAAAGGCTTAATGCAAAAACTGTTAACTGGCGAATGGCGAGTACCGTTAGATAGTACAGACACAGCTTAACCATTCGAGTAATGATGCCTTCATCAGAAGGCATCTTATTAACAAACCGAATTAATAAAAACAATAAAAAATCAATAATAATAAAGAAAGGAACGCACCATGTCAGATCAGGCTGAATCATCGAAACCAGAACTCGTCGGAGTAGAACGCCCTGCGATTGAATGGCTAAAACAGCTCGGCTATACCCATATCAAGGGAAGCCAAGTTGAACAGGCACACAAAACCGAGCCTGTGATTTTAGAAGAGGTACTGACTGACAGGCTACATGCACTAAACCCTTGGCTTATCGAAGTGCCTAACGGTGCAAATAAGGCAATCAAACAACTGCGTGACATTTGGTTTGAACATAGTAATGACTTGATGCTCGCTAACCACGCCTTTTGGAGAGATGCACTCTTTCAATCCAACCTACAACAAAAAGATAAACACGGTCAACCACGCAGCATCCGCTTTATTAATCAAACAGATACTGAAAGTAATGCATTCCATGTGGTCGACCAATACATTGGCAAAAATGCCAATGAGGATCAATTCAAGCCTGATCTGCTGTTGTTCATTAATGGCTTACCACTTGGCCTTATCGAATGTAAAAGTAGCGCTGTTAAGCTCAGTAAAGGCATCGCACAAATCGATGGCTATCAAGGCTCTTTTACCCAGCATTTCGCGTTTAACATGGTATGTGCCGCCATTAACCGTAGCCAAGCCAAATACGGGGCAATTTGTGCGCCTGAACAGTTCTATCTCACATACAAACTTGACCCGAAAAAACCTGACGAGAACACTGTTCTAGAAACATTAGAAAATCTACTAGGTAAAACACCGTCCGAGCAAGACAAGCTCCTGTGGGCACTGTTTGAACCATCTCGTTTTGTTCGTCTTGTTTGCTTCTACCCGATGTATGAAGTTGAAAAAGGCATCATGATTAAAAAGCTACCGCGCTACCAGCAATGGCGTGCAGTAGAAAAAACCTTACTTCGTTTACAAGGCCGCGATCCTGAATTATTAGGTAAAGAAATTGGTGGTGTGGTTTGGCATACCCAAGGCAGCGGTAAATCGCTCACGATGGCACTTCTTGCTCGCTTAATGCGTGCGGAAATTTCAGGCTTTAATAACCCTAGTATTCTGGTTCTTACCGACCGTACTGATCTCGATCGCCAAATTCACAACACTTTCACCAATATAGGGCTTGAATCAGCAAAAGCAAATTCAGTCGCAGGCTTAGAGGCGTTACTCAGCAATGACTACGGCGCTATCTTTACTTCTACGGTACAAAAGTTTCAGGAAAGCGACGGTAAGCAAATTAAAGCCGCTAAAGAATCAGAACTTGATGATGCAGAAACCGACTCAAAAAGCCGCGTAAGACGAGTATTACGTAAAGATAATGCAGGTAATGATCAATGCTGGATATTAAAAGAAAACAATGTTCTTCATAGCCAATTAGCGGCTGATGGTTCCCCTAAAAAAGCACAATGGGAACTCGTCAGCGAAGAAAAAGTCGACTTTCGAGTATTAAGTACCAAACCAAACTTTTTTGTTATGGTTGATGAAGCTCATCGCAGCCAATATGGGTTCTTAGCGGCGTTTATGCGTGCCTCTTTACCTAATGCAAAATTCATTGCATTTACTGGTACTCCCCTATTCAAAGATGACAAAGAAACCTTAGGTACGTTCGGTGGTAAAGACTACATTGACACCTACCGACTCGACGAGGCGGTTGCCGATGGCGCAACACTTCCGATCAAGTATCTTGAGGGCATGGCGCAATGGGGCAGTGACGGTAAGCTAAAACAAGCGTTTGAAGATCAGTTCGGGAAAGAGCCTCTCGCTCGTAAGAAAAAACTCAAACAAGAGTTACTTAAAAAACGTCGTGGTGCCATTAGCCGTATTGAAGAGAACGCCCTTCACTTAGTCAAACACTTCTTATCTAGCGTACGTCCTCGTGGCTTTAAAGCGATGCTGGTATGTGATGGGCGTGATATGGCCGTTCGCTATAAAGATGTCCTGAACAAAATCATGCAAGAACGTAAAGACAAAGGTCTACCGACCTTTGAAAGCCGAGTGGTTATCTCTCTTGGTAGTATGACAGATAAGCGTACAGGCATTAGTGAACAACAAGCTCATTACACAACAGGCTCGACAACAAAACTTGAAACCATTGAAGAGCGCGTCAAACGAGAAGTGAAAGAAGGTAAAATACCTGTCGCTGTACCATCAGAAAATATTCCAAGTTTGGTTAACGATGAGTTTAAGCTCTCTTACAGTAATGAATCAGCAAACACACAAGAAGAAACCAAATTCAATAATATCGGGTTAATCATTGTTTCTGACATGCTGTTAACTGGCTGGGATGCTCCTATTGTCAGCACTCTCTATCTTGATAAACCATTAAAGGAGCACACTCTACTCCAAGCTATAGCCCGTGTTAACCGTACTCGTAAAGGTAAGAATGCTGGCTATATCGTCGATTATTTTGGCGTTGTTGAATATCTTGATGACGCTCTAAAAGTTTACAGCGGTGATGTACAACCCGACCAAGTATGGACAGATGTAGAAGCTGAGTTACCGAGACTCCAAGCGGCTCTTACTAAAGTTTCAGATATTCTGCCTAAAAAACATCACCCAGTAAAACAGCCTGAGCCGTATAAAGAGGATGCAGATCTCTACTTAGACCCAGGCATTCGTTTAGATATTGTTGAGGACTTTCTCGTCGCTCTAACTGAATTCAATAGCCGTTTAGATATGGTTCTTCCAGATGAGCGAGGGGCACCTTATCAGCCCTATTTCAAAGTATTCAATGAAATTAAACTGCAATTACGCAATAAAATGCCAGACACTGCCGATGCGGTGCGTATTACAGCTTCTGAATCTGAACTTTTAAAAAATATGCTAGATAAACATATCGAAGCAAGTGAAGTTAAAAGCTTACTCGGTCGTGAAATATCAATTTTAGATGCTGCCGATATGGACTTACTTCGCAAGCAGAAAAGTGCAGGCAGTGCTGCTTTGGTTATGAAAAATAAGCTCAAGCACACAATTAAGACAGGCAAAGGCAAAGATCCAGCATTCTTTGGTGATCTAGAAGAAGAGTTAGAAAAGCTGATCCAAGATGAGCGTGATGGCCGTATTGAGCAAGCTCTCTTCTTAGAGCAATTAGAATTATTTACTCAACGCGTGCGTGATAGAGATGCAAAACCATCAGGAATGGGGTTAAGCACAACTACCGAACGATCTGTTTTCAACTACTTAGTAAAACAAGTAGAAGAAGAAGCAGCGTTAGCATGGACAAAAGGTATTTTCAAACACCCTGATATCGCTGAAGTTATGCTATCTCCAATCTGGAAAAAACAAACCGATATTCATAATGAGATTAAGAAGACGATAAGAACTATCTTACGAGGTCTTGGGGGGTGGGATATGACGGTTGCTCGCCAGCATTCTTCTGAGATTTTTAGTATTATGAAAAATAACTGATCACCATTTAACGCGCATAAAAACAAAAGAACTGACATTTTTATGCGCGTTAAAGTGTAAATACTTGCTTTTTTATGCGCATTAAAGTGTAATGCCCATAGGTATAGATTAGGTTATAGATAAATGATGGAAAGAATAATCCTAGGTAAGTTACTAGACTGGAAAGAGAAGAAGCAGCGAAAACCCCTGTTAATTGATGGTGCCCGTCAAACGGGTAAAACCTATTTACTTCAAACCTTATTTGGCGATACGTTTGATAATGTTTTACGCATTGATTTTTTAGAGTCACCACAGATGGCTGAAGCCTTTGAAGGCTCGCTCTCTCCTGAGGATATCATTGCTAACTTAGAGCTACTGACTGAATGTATCTTTAATCCATCCACTGATTTACTCATCTTAGATGAAATTGGGGAATGCTCTAAAGCGGTAACATCATTAAAGTACTTTGCAGAAAAAGCGCCTCATATGTATATAGCTGCAAGTGGATCTAATATTGGTCTACTGAATTCATTTCCTGTTGGAAAGGTCGAGCAACACAATCTACGCCCTTTAACCTTTCGTGAGTTTCTTATCGCATCTAAGGAAACGGCGTTAATTAATGCATTTAACAACCAAACTAATTCTGCACCTGCACATACTAAACTGTTCGAAAAACTGACTGATTACTACTTTACTGGTGGTATGCCTGAAGCGGTTGGAACATGGTTCTCAATGAAAGAATCGAGCATTTTAGAACGTATTCAAGCCGTTTCCGATATTCACCGTAACTTAATATCTGGCTATCAACGTGATTTTGGAAAATACTCAGGAAAAGTGGATGCTGGCCTAATTGAAGCCGTATTTAATAACGTTCCATCACAGCTATCTTCTGTGTTAGACGAATCAGTAAAACGATTTAAATTCAAAGGGGTACATGAGAGAAAATCTCGATATGGTGAATTTGAAAGTGCAATATCTTGGTTAGAAAAATGCCGACTAGTTCTGAAGAATCATCCCATTGATGGAACTCCGAAAAGCCCATTAGCTGCTTATCGTAAAGAAAATATCGTAAAATTATTTTTATTCGATGTTGGCTTACTCAATCATATGCTTGGGATTAACTACAAAGAGATCAAACAACAAGGCTATGAATACAAAGGTTATATTGCAGAAAACTTTGTTCAACAAGAGTTTGCCGCACAAGGGGTTGACCCAACATTTTCATGGGGCGATGCCCGAGCTGAAATTGAATTTGTAGCCACAGACAAGCAAGGAAATGTACTGCCTATCGAGGTAAAAAGTGGGAAACGCACAAGAGCAAAATCACTTCAATCGTACATAACTAAGTGCCAACCAGTAAAAACCATTAAATTAACGGGTACTCAAGGTTCATCGGCATTAGAGACAAAGAACATTGTTCTTCCTCTTTATTACAGCGAATATGCTGTAATCCAATATCTAAAATAACGAGCTAATCATTTATGCCAATTTTTCAATATGGAACGACTGAGATTGAGTGGGAGTTCAAACTAGACTCAAAATTATCTCATCATTATGTCACTGTTGAGCGTGGTAAAAAGGTGCTTTTACGTGGACCTAATATTTCAGTAAAAGAACAACAAGAGTTAATTCGTTATAGAGCACGTTGGATAAAACTACGTCTAGTTGAGGTTAATCAACCGCTTAAAGACGAAATTTTAACAGGTAGCCGTGCTCCCTACCGTGGCCGCTCATTCTATTGTGAGGTTATTCCAGCCCCTGAACTTTCAATCGCTGAAGTTAGCTTTAATCAGAGCCGATTTAAGATACTTTCTCCTGAAGGTCACTATGTAAGTCGCGACATATTTAAAGCGGCACTAGAACGCTTCTATAAGCAAAAAGCACATGAAAAAATTGGATCCCGTCTACGTTATTGGCAGAAAGAAACAGGTCTAGAAGCTACTACATTTCGCATAAAAAAATTTGATGCTCGATGGGCAAATTGTACTGAGAACAATGTTCTGGAATTTCATCCTCGCTGTATGACTTTCTCAAATAAGGCGATGGACTATGTCATTATTCATGAACTATGTCATACCATTGAAAAGAGTCATAATAAACTTTTTTGGAAACTTATTACTAAATTTTGTCCTGATTGGAAAGAATTACATGATGAAGTCGAACATTTAGGTATGGATTTATAATAAAGCCTTTGAGGCTAACAATATTTTCCTATTATCTATTGGCTCAAATTCATTAATTAATTTAAAACTTTCATTTTTATCATCATTATACATAAAATACTTTTCAGTCAAGTTAAAATAACTCTTGATTACATCAAAATAATTACATATATTAAACCTCGTACCCAAGAAGCTTAGCTTAAATCTAGAAAGTGGCTTAAAGATTTAATTTACAACTAACATTACTTACCTTTATTAAAAGGCTACGTAATATATCCACCTAACTGGTGGCTTAAAGATATACCATTAGTTATAATAAATCATTATCCTATCCACTAATAGATGGTTACGTTTCCGCGCCAACAAGCGGTTAAGCGTTGGATAAAATAGCCGAGTTTATCTCGGCTTTTTTATTACTTATAATAAATCATATTATTGCTATAAATCACCATTAAAAACTTAAATTTTCAAGTTTCATTTTAAAACATCACCTTCCATACATTAATAATAAACTAATTATTTTAGCTTTTATTATTGATATTATTAGCTACCTAAAATTTAGAAAATAACAATCAATATCATCTTGCATTATTGATTAAAAATCAATCCAGTATGCCACCCAATAACCACTATCAATTCTAATATAAGCATTCTTAACATAGTCTTTATACTATGAATAAAAAGCGCCAGAACACTGTTCTTAGGTAAAGATTTGTTATTGAGTAATAACTCATTGCGCGTGCTGGTCAGCACACGCAATCAATTCTGATATGTAAGCATTCTGGCCATAGCCTTTATACTATGAATGAAAAGCGCCAGAACACTGTTCTGAGGTAAAGAGCTGCTATTGAGTGATAGCTCATTGCGCGTGCTGGTCAGCACACGCAATCAATTCTGATATGTAAGCATTCTGATCATAGCCTTTATACTATGAATAAAAAGCGCCAGAACACTGTTCTTAGATAAAGATCCGCTATTAAGTAATAACTGATTGCGCGTGCTGATCAGCACACGCATTTATTCCAATGTCTTTTTATCGTTGGAAGAGAAAGCCCCAATTGTTTTACAGTCTTGGACTGGCTTAAGCCTTTCATTCGACATTCTTGTACTTTAATTGTTGTACTAATAGCTTCAGGCCTACCAATAACCTTCCCCTCAGCCTTTGCTCTCACTTGTCCTTCTACCGTACGCTCTCGAATACGATTACGTTCAAACTCTGCAAATGCTGAAAACATCTGGAGCATTAATCGCCCCTCCGCTGAGCTTAGATCAGCGGTCGGCAAATCTAACGAGATTGGAGTGATGCCTTTATCTAACAGCATACTAATCGTATGCTGAACATCAATATTGTCTCTACCTAACCGATCTAGTTTTAGTACAACAAGTTTGTCACCTGCCTCTAACTTATGATCAATCAGCATTTTAAATTCATTCCGTTCTGTCGCTGGGATACTTCCAGATACTGTCTCAGAAATCATTCGATGTTCCTCTATGTCATAGCCCGCGTTCCTAATCGCTAAGATCTGGTTCGCTACAGTTTGTTCGCTTGTCGAAACGCGACAATAAGCAAAAGTACGTCCTTCTGACATTAAAACCTCTTATATTGGTATCACTGGTGGTATCAAAAACAGGAAAGGTATCAATAACAATAAATAGGTACTTATTGATACCGAGTTAAGCTCATTATAACTAGTATCGTAAAATGGATGTTTATTGATACCCATATCGAATGAAACTCTTAGTTTAAATCAAGAAAAAAATAAAGTTTTCTTAATTACAATCTACTATTTTATGAATTCAAGTTTCTTTTTGATTTATAGCGATTACATCCGTAAAGACCAGGAACATTGTTATCCTTAATGCCTGTAGAATGCTCTAAATCAAACCTAACACCTGTATTCTTATGCTTGTTCGATGAAGAGTCAGGAATAATAGTAACTTCGCTATCAGGCTGAGGCTGAGGCTGAGGCTGACATTGTTTCTTACCATTTATTGATAACATCGAACGAGACTTCTTATAAGCTATATTTACTAATGACATAATTACTCTTTATATACATGAAATAATACAAACAAATTAATATCAGACTAACGAATAATAGTAAAGTATATTTTAACTTTACTTTAATCAAGTAAAACACAAATTAAAAAGTGGCGACAATTACAATTAAATAAATCATCAACTAAAAATTAAAACATCACAAACTTCACATTTATCATATAAGTTTATTTTTTAATTTATCATAAATAAAAACCTTCAAACTAATAAAAAATAAAGTAACTTATCTGGATCTATATTACTTAACTGCATAATCTAAAAGATAAGACAAATATCACTCTCTATTAATTATTAAATTTTCATGTTATAACTATTATAACTGTTGTAACTATTATAATGTTATAATTAAATATAAGGAGTGAATTAAAAAATTCATACCATTACGGTAATCTGCCGCCAATCTAGATAAATTTCTTCTGCCAAACTTGGCACATCAACTGTCAACTTTGGCACATTCAGTGCCAAGTCTGGCAAAGGTATAGTGTGACCAAAAATCTAACCTGTTTTTACATCGCACTCATGCTGTGCAAAACTTAACCAGCAATCTAAAACTGAACCTCTTTTAGATTAACCATATTACAGCATATGGGACTGTACACAGAGATACTTTTACGCACAACGCTAAAGGCTGAATTAGACAGTAACACAGAAAGTGTGTTGAACTTTTTGTTTAACAATGGAAGTGAGCCAACCTTACTACCAGATCATGTCTTCTTTGGTTGTTACAACTGGCACATGTTTGGAAGATGCAATGACTCTTCATTCAAAACAATTAGCTACCTAAATAATAGACACCTTTTTAGTCGATGTGACATAAAAATGGTCCATGATAACATTGATAAGTTTATTGACTGGATTGAGCCATATATTGACAAAGAAGGCGAAGACCTTGCTTGTATCGGATGGCGTTGGTTCGAAGATGACCAAAAACCTGAACTGATTTTTGTGTAATACTCAGTAAAAACAGTACAAGTTAACCTAGATCATTAACCAATATGACTTCATCATTTAGACCTCGATATTTGAACCCTGAAAACAGCGTGTTCGCTGCTAATATCAACAAATTAGCCAGCTTGTAATTTATAAGCAACGAACGCGATTACTTAATCGGATAAACAATTTTCAACCTAAGAAATATTCGGTTGATTTACCAACTTTTTCACATGTTAATATTCCACCCGTAACCATGTCATCAAGTTTTTGTTTCGCGCTGTTATAGCTAATACCTAACAAACTCTCAACCTCTCTTGCTGTAACAGTTGGCTTTTTACGGTAACGAGGCTCTCCAGAAACAAATCCTATAATCTTTTTCTCGATATCTTCTAAGCCAGAATATCGCTCTTCTAATTCCTGCATTTGATGAGCTGCTCGTTCGTAAACGGAAATAAATTCATCAATAGCGCGACTAATTACTTTTAGTTGATGCTTAATAAAGTATGTTAGATCTAAATTATCATGCTCAGTATCTAAATAGCTTACACCGTATTGAATTGGTGCTTTTTTAAGTAATGCTGATATTGCAATATAGCGAAAACCAGTATAACCACATTTAAACATATACCAATAAAACAAAGCTCTTGCGACTCTTCCATTACCATCTCGAAACGGGTGAACATAACCAATGACAAAATGAAGTGTTATAGCCTGAATAACAGGATGAAGATCACTACCATGAGAATTTAACCACTTCACGACACGACTTAGTAATCTCTCAATATCATCATGCTTAGGGGGCTGATGAACAATCTCTCCTTCAGCATTAACAACTGCAATATCATCAGTTGTTCTAAATGCTCCTGACGTATATTTTTCCTGCTCTAACGTTTTCGTACCTGCCCTATGCAAATCTCTTATCAACTCAATGCTAAAAGGCTCATCTTTAAGCTCCCAAGCTGTTTGCATTAAGTCAAAATTTCCAAAAATCATACGCTCATCGTCAGTACGAGGTTTCCTTTTTTTCCGAATCATCTCTTTCGCAAGAATTGTCGTTGTGGCTGCACCTTCTAATTGACTACTCGATATTGCTTCGTCATCAACTAAATTATTCGCTAAATGTTCAAAATGTGCTCGTTCCCCAATTTGCTCTAAAATGCCAAGCATTGCGCTATGTGTGGTGTAACGATCAATCTGTGATAGCACTCGACTAAACTCGTATAAGTTATTAAATCTGCAACTTTTTATATAGTCAGGGGAATTTAGTAAAGCTTGATTAACTTGCTCAGGTAAGTTTGGGGGTAATAGTTTATCTTCTAATGGTGTTAGATCTATCAAGGTACTATCTCGATACAAGCGAGTTAACCACCAGCAATATTTAGCATCTAAGCCAGTCTTTACCCTACGTCTAAACTCATTGAATGAATGATAATCATCAATAAATGGAGTGGTATAATAAGTATATTCGTTAGGATCAAGACCCTGATTACCAATCTCAAACAAAATGTCACCAATTGTGTTAAATGGGCATTTTGGTGGTGATAAATACTTCCCTGACATTGATTTCATCTCAAAAAGTGCAAATATTGAGATAAGATTAAACAGTTCTATAGGGTTTTGCTAGTTTTTTATACTAGTAATTATTCTCTACTTACTATATCGAGATATTAATTTCACAAAAACTTATCTTATTCGGGCTTCTATTGGCAAATAAAAATGGAAACTTGCAACCTGTCACTATGAAAAATCCCCATTACTAATTCGACTCAGTATGGATAAAACAGCCTCCTTCCCTTCTACTTTATCTAGCATTGCCATTGGAGTTAGTCCATCAAAAAACCATTTAGGCGTATTTAACCATTCTTCAGTCAGCTCTTCTTTTTTAAATAGCTTCAACGCTGCTTTTTTTACTTCATGATAACTATCCATACACTTTTTTCTCCGTTATTTTAAAAATGGTGAACCATACAGAAGAACTATAGTAGAGCTAAATAAGGCTATTTTGCCACGCTTTCTGGTCATTTTCGAAGAAGCCTAGCGCTCGATATCCTTTCTCACGTTTCTTATACATCCTTGCTAGCATTGGAACTTTAATATCCACATAGTCGATCACTTTAACTTCGTTTTTTCCTTTGAACTCACGTTGTATTCGCCCCACATATTGGATTAAAGAGCCTTTCCAAGAAACAGGCAACGCCAATATCAACGTATCTAAACGAGGTAAGTCAAAACCTTCTCCAATAAAACGTCCTGTCGCAACAAGAACTTGTGTCGTCTCCAAGTTTGAAACAACTTCAATCTGCTGTTTTTTCTTCATCGCTCCAACTAGCATTTGATGAGTTACTCCTGCATCATCTAGTAAGCCAGAAATTATACGAGCATGCTCCCTACGTTCAGTCAGAACGATTGGAACTCTACCTTTAGATACTTCTGCCTTAATATCTTCGATAATTGCTGTATTACGTATTGAAGAAAGCATTAACCAACGATAAATATCAGAAATATGAGGTTTAATATCATCGGTAATCAAATGCAAAGGAACGTCTAACTCTAGAACTTTTCGCTCTAATGTTTGGATGAATTGATGATTTCTATCTAATTTAATGGTATGCCTGATCTTACCAGCCTGCATAAATATTATTGGTTGATGTCCATCTCGTCTTTCTAAAGTAGCACTGATTCCAATAATAAACTTCGCATGTACTTCAGAAAGGACTCTCTCATACTGAGGAGCAGAAAGGTGATGGCATTCATCTATGATGACTTGTCCATACTCTAGAACAAGTGGATTAACGCTATTATCACTCTTATTAATCAAACTTTGATACGTTGCAATATCGACTTGTCTTGTTCGTTTTTTCTTACTTCCCGTATACACTCCAACATCAATTCCCTCAGTAAAAGCTTTCACTCGCTCTTGCCATTGATCCACAAGCTGTTTGTTGTGAACTAGAACCAAAGTATTTATGTTTCGTCGACAGATTAACCCAATAGCTGTAACGGTTTTACCAAATGCCGTTGGTGCATGAAGTACCCCATTATCATGTTGCAGCAGTTTATCGATAGCTTTACTTTGCGCTGAACGCAAAGAACCAACAAATACAACCTCTTTGAGTTCCTGCCCCTCAAAACGCTTATCTTTTATTTTAAGATTAATTCCAAACTTAGAGCAAATGTCATTAACATCATCCATACACCCTCTTGGTAAACTCAAATAGCCATTATCTATTTCAGCCAAACAAATAAAACGTGCTATTCCATTGGTAGACAAACGTAGTCCCTGGGCTTTAAAAAACTTCGGATTAGAAAATGAGGCTAATTTTTTCAATTGTGCAATCAAAGGATTCGATAACTGAGATATTGGTAGATAAAGACGATTCGCTAAAATAATATCTAGTTCTTTAGGGCAGTCTTGGATTACATCTAGAACAATCAATGAGCGCTCCCAAGGTTTGATTGCGCTAGTATGACCAACTTTGTTTTCGTTATATATTTTACCCTCTAAAAGCGTTTCTATTTTTGCAACAGATAAACGTTCCATTGATCTTAGGATTGACCATTGATCAGAATAAGGAGTAAACGACAAATCAACAAACATCGAATTCCCAGACACACGCGCTTGCTTCTGTAATGGCAAAGCAATTAAATTACCAATACCACCAACTGGTAATATATCTTGATTTGGAAACAGTCGATCGTAAGATTCAAATGATAGTGCACCATGAATTTTCATGGCCTTATCAAGTAAGTAAAAACCCAATTGGCGAGCTAATTTCGCATCAATTGCTTGCTCAAAAAAAATCCAGACATGTGATCCTTGCCCAGAACGTGAACGCTCTAGCAAACAATTAATACCTTCTTGTTTACATGCTTCAACGTAAGCTAACGATGCTTCTTGCCAATCACTCTTATCAAAATCAATCGCGAGCAACCAACAAGTGTTATTCGCAAGCATCGGATAAAGACCAACCACTTCTTTCCCTGTAAGATGAGCATATATGGCATCATCACCTAATGGCTTAAACGCTTGATTAGGACACTCTAAGCACTTTACTTTGGGTTTGTTACATAGCCCTTGGTGCCATTCATTATGACAAGCGATAGCATAACCACTTCGGCCTTGTTTATTCTGCCAGCGATGTGCATAGCATTGAATGCTTCCTTTAAAATAACTTTGAAAGATAGAAAGTTTTTGTTGGGGTGATATTTCACATGCAGGACCTGTGTTAATCGCATCCTGCGTCAATAGACGCTGCTTCTGTCGTTCAAGTTGAGTCAGCGCCTTTTTCAACTCAAGGATCTTTTGTTCTATTCGCTCAAGCTCATCCATATCTAGCCTCGACAGATGCTTTCATGCAGTTAATAATCGATTATATAAAAGACAATACGAAAACAAAGGTATAATTCATAACCTATCTCACATATTTATTAAGCCTTCTTGCCTAAAATCAGTACATACGCTGCTAAATTTAGAGTTATACACGTTTTGATAATGCTTCAGCATGTGCCTTTCGGCTTAAGAACCCAAGATCACACATTCGTTGATGTCGCAGATGTTATGCGAGGGAAAAACTGTGGCTGTATATGCCCTTCTTGTCATACACCACTGATCGCGAGGCAAGGTGAAGAAAAGCAATGGCACTTTGCTCATGCGAGCCGTAAAGTTGAAGAAACTGATAAAGAATGTGATTTTTCTTTTTTGTTTCTGTTCGCATGATGGCGAGACAAATAATAGAAACTGGTATTTATATTACTCTTCCTGAATATAAGTGTTCTCTAACAAAACAAGCGAAAGGAAAGTGCTTCAAAGAAGATTTTTTAGTTGCTAAATCATCAACAATCTTACTTGATAACGTAGATAAAGAAGCTTCATTTGAGAAATGTGTTGTAGATGTAATGAGCAGAGTCGGTGACTTCATCTTTGTGATTTATTTTACCCATCCAAACCGTCCACTTCCAAGTGGACTACTTACCCCACATCACAGACAATGCGGTATACTCGAAATCAAGCTTGATGATACACACCACCTATTTACATACAATAAAGCACCAGGAACGCGACAACTAGATAAGCTAAAAGATTATATTCAACATGATGTCGAATCTAAAATGTGGGTATTTCACCCGCGCTACGCTCAATTAGAGCAAGAAGCAACTGAACGATTATCCTTAAAGGCATCTCAGTACACTCCTACACCGACTTCAAGTGTTCACAATGACCAACACCGTCATCGTAACCCGAAAAATTTCGAACTTCACCATTCCGATTCGTTGCACCCATCAACAAATTCTATCCCGTCACGTCATGCTCAATTTGAATGCATCATGTGCCAATGTCAGTGGCAAGTTATATTACCGAATAAACCAATCTGCCCTAAATGCCATAACCACCTATACGCTAGCGAGATCTCATCAAGTCAGGAGGCTTAAAGATCAAGGTCTATTACCTATAGTTCTGGAACTATGTAGATCTTAAATAACAACAGTTGATAATTAGGAGCCATCACAGGCTTCCTTACCAACTAACGAGTAATATAGTACACATTAATTATGTATAACTAGGTTTATGAGCATTATACTACTCATTTAAATAAAGAAGAGCATTATGAGTAATAGTCGAAAATCGTCCAAAGAGTCTGTAAGTGATGTCATTAACCGTCTCAGGGATAATCGAAAAAGCATCTCCGACCATAATGACGAAGACAACAATCATGACTCGAAAGCTGAAAACATTAGTCTCAAAGTTCGATACCCTCAAAGAGTTTCAAAGAAGATCACACCAGCAAAAGCTATCGAGCGAACTAGAGCGATAAATCAGATATCTAAACAATTATTGTTTGGCGAACTAACTCAAGGTCAGGCATTAAAAGAGCTTCGAATCAATGTACTAGGTTTAAAGCAAGATATTTACGCAAAGCTCGTAGATGTATCCCGAAAAACACTCTCTGATATAGAGAATGACCGTGGTAATTACAAAACAGACATATTGGATAAAGTCTTCAAACCCACGGCTAGAGCATTTTAATTCCAGCATCCAAAAGAACTGAACGGTATTCATCATCAAGTGCTGCTATCTTCTTTTTTCTCACCATGCTGATATTTTTAGTTGTATCTTGCTTGAAAAGGCTCAGTGCTATTTTCCTCAATACATTGAAAGCTAATGCTCCTGTGCCTCTACGGATGCGAGATTCATCTTCTCTAAACGTCATATCTAACACCCAATGCATACTTTCTACCTGCCAGTGACTTCTTACTGCATGTAATGCTTGTCGCGCATTGAGTGGTAACGAACTGATATACCAACGAATTTCTTCAGACTTCCTACCACTTAATTTTTCTTCAACCTTAGCGGTCACTTTCACTATGCTGTGTATACCATCCCAACGGTACTCCTTGCCTAACCAGCCTTTATCAATGATTAATTGCTCGCAATGACGGACTTCAATACGTCCATGACCAGCACTCACTTCACTAAATTCGTCGTAAGTATTAGACGTTGTACCTTCTCGCATTGATTTGTGCCACCAAGCTTCAAGCTCTGCTTTCATCCCAGAATGATTACCTTTTAAAGCTAATACGTAATCTGCTTTTTCTTTAATAATCTGCTTAGCTATTTCTTTCTGGCACCCCATTGCATCTAATGTGATAATACAGTTTTCAATATCAAGTAGCGTGAGCAGCCTTGGAATAGCTGTTATCTCGTTGCTTTTCTCATCAACCGCAACCTGCCCAAGAACGAGTTGATGTTGACAACTCCAAGCGCTGACAGCATGGAGGGGATTTTGCCTCTCACGAGTATCAAATGAACGCCTAGCTGTTTTACCATCGATAGCAATAACATCGCTTCCAGTAGCTTCAATAAGAGAGCTCATCCAGCGTTGAAACGCTGTCTCTATTTCTTCTGGCTTAAGACGGCATATAACGCGAGCGATGGTGTCATGGCGTGGAATACCAAAATCTTCAATTTGCTCCCAGCCTTCGGCTCCTGATAGGACAGCACTGACGGCTAAAAGGATAATATCGAGAAGCTCATGTCGCTTACATCGGTCAATACGTGGGTCTTCAATAGCTTCAAAGTGTTGGAGAAAAGAGTCAGTCATGTTTTAAACACTACAATAAATGATTATTTACTGCTCTGATCGCTTCGCTACTCAAAAGTTTCATTTATAATGATCTTGCCGTGTCTTCAAACCTTTTGGTCTAAAAGTTGGTCTAATACCATCCTCATCGAGTATGCTAAACTCATTGCTCAACAGTAATAAATCGCCTATTGATGAATAACGGTTGCAGCTAGTTTTAAGATTGTTTTGCTATGAGAAAAAGGATTTTAATAACAAAAAGTGCTATTTGGACGGGCGTTCAATTCCTTTTGGAGTAGGAAATTCATGTAACATTTGATGCTACACCAAATTAGTAACACCATTTTAAGTCTTTGTATTTATTTAAAATGAGAAATCAGTTCAAATCCCCCCAGCTCCACCAAACGTTTGGAAAAGCCCAACTTCGAAAGAGGTTGGGCTTTTTTGTATTCACAATCTTATGCAGAAAAGATTGTGAATCATCTGAACATCAGTACAATGCGGAAATCAACAACGTTGTAAATTATTCAATTTTGCATTTATACAAAGGTCTGTTACGTGGATAAACATGAAGAAGTTCTGGTTGCTATTCGTCAGATAATTCGAGCTATCGATTTACAATCGAAAAAACTGAGCAAAGAATATGGATTAACTGGTCCTCAACTTATTCTAATGCGTGCTATTCAAAGTATGCATAATGTAACGATCAAAGAGCTATCAAAACACACAAGTGTAAGCCAAGCAACCACCACCACTATTATCGATCGCTTAGAACATAACGGCTATGTTCAACGTATTCGTAGTGAATCTGACCGACGAAAAGTACATGCTAATTTGACAGAAAAAGGCAAAGAATTACTCAGTAAAGCGCCTCTTTCTTTACAAGACAATTTTGTGAATAAATTTCATAATTTAGAATCTTGGGAACAAAGCCTAATACTGTCTTCAATGCAACGCGTCTCTTCGATGATGAACGCAGAAGATATTGATGCTGCTCCTGTGTTACAACTTGAAGGCATAGCAAAAAGCTAGTTAATGCAAGCAATTTGCCTACCATAGGCGAACTACTTACATAGGTCATAAATGAGAACGCAATTAATACTTCTATTTACGAAATAACAGTTGAGTAATTACCTTACAAAGGTAATTGCTTAAAAAGAGCTAACTCTGATGAAATTTCTTTCACGCTTATACTTATAATAACTAAGAAAACTGACTCACCAATAAAATAAAAGGAGATCATATGATCTCCTTTTGATTATCTGTGTTTATTCTAATTCAGCATTTCACCATTATATTCACCGGTTAAGGTTTTTAAGTAAGCACTGATATCTGCAACTTCAGTTTGAGATAAAGTTACACCCACTTGATATTGCGCCATCGATGCAACTGCATCATCTAATGTTTCTGCACTGCCATCGTGGAAATACGGTGCAGTTAGTGCAATATTTCGTAAGGTAGGCACTTTAAAACGATTCATGTCATGTGCTTTATTTGTCACATTAAAGCGGCCATTATCCACCTCAGATACATTGCCTCGCTCACCAAAGTAATCCGCTTTTAAGCCCATCACTTCAAATGTTTGTCCACCCATAGCTTGACCAGCATGACACGTTGAGCATTTATTTTGCTTAAATAATTCATAACCGTGTTGCTCTTGCGCGTTCAACGCTAACGCATCACCTTTTAAGAATTGGTCAAATCGACTATTAGGTGTCACCAAGGTTTTCTCAAATTCAGCAATCGCATCTGTAATGTTGTCACCTGTGATCCCATCAGGATAAATCGCAGCAAAAGTCGCTTTCATCTCTTCATCAAGCTCAAGTTTAGCTGTGATTTGCTCCCATGAGGTTGATCCCATTTCAATTGGGTTCATCGGTGGCCCACCCGCTTGTTCTTGTAAATCATTTGCACGACCATCCCAGAACTGATGAATATTGTAAGAGGAGTTAAACACTGTTGGTGCATTAATTGGACCTTTGGCACCATTAATACCAGTTGATGTCGTCAGCCTATCTACCCCACCCGTTGATAATGAATGACAGCTAGAGCAGGCTACCGTGTTATCACCAGAAAGACGTTTATCATGATATAGCGCATCACCTAGTGTCACTTTTTTCTCATCTACCGTTATGTCAGCATTAATCGGTTGAACAGCTTCATATTTAAACTCTGAGCTTGCTAATGAGTGTTTATTCTTTTGTTCTTGTTTTATCCACGTTCGTAACGTTTGTTTTTCATCATTAGATAAACTTGAACGCCAATGCATTGATAGGTAGGCTTTTGGGGGCATAGAGTTATCATTCAACACACCACTTATCTTAGCCAATGCGACGTCTGAAATTTGATTTCCCTCTTCAAAGCTACTTAGTACTTCATCAAATTCAAAATGACGTAATCCTCTTTCTACATCTTTTTTCATTAATTGTTTAGCGATAGGAAAATTGGCATAAAAAGGCATTTCGCTATTTTCAGTATGGCAATAGCCACACCCATTTTCTGTTAATACTTGAAACGCAGCTGAGGATATAGGGTCATCTTTAATTTGTGAATTTGCTAGCTTTTTTTGACTCCGAGCATCATCTGATGAGTCAACAGCATAGACAGTACCAAGATAGGCAATGACGCCAAGCCCTATAATTAATCCTATTTTTTTCATCATTCTCTCCTGCAATCTGAATATGCGCACACGATAGAGTGAAAAAAAAACGCTTTCCAAGGAAGAAATATCATCAGAATCATCGATTTAATCGATACTCCAACCTGATAACATCAAATAACCTTACTTTTCATAATGATAAGGGACTCTCGACTTTTGTTTGTGTGTTTTTTGTTAAATTACTAGCCGCTAATTTCTTGTTTTAGATCAATTTTATAAATCTTAATTTCAGATGATAAACATAAAAAAGCCCGCTCATATTAACTACGAACGGGCTGCGCACTTTCTATCAATTAGATTAAATAATCTCTTTTTTTCAGTTCTAGTTTTAGTGACTAGAACTTCACTAAGCGACTTTTTCTGCTTTCTCAGTGATCTCTGGAGTATTGAAATGTTCTTGTGATGCAATAAGTTGCAGTTCATACGCTCCACGATTGAAGGTTTCTTTCATTACTGAATCAACCGCAGCATTAGTACGTTCCAACGCATCAATTGGAGAGTAACCCGCCATTAAGTTAGCAAGCATTACACCACTGATTAAATCCCCAGCCCCTACTGGCTGACGCTTTGCATCAAAGTCATATAAAGGACGAGAAATGTGGTAGCTCCCTTCTTTGGTGGTTAATAGCATTTCAAAACGATCTTTTTTAATCCCCGCACGACTTAAGTGTTTTACCACTACCATCTTAACGCCTTTTTCAAGCAGTTGATTATTCGCTTCAATCACTTGATCTAAGGTGTTGATCGTCATACCGGTTAAACTTTCTAACTCTAATAAATTAGGCGCAATAATATCTGCAGATGCAAGTGCGGACTCTTTAAAAAAAGTGGTCACTTCTGGTGCAACAATGCAGCCTTTCTCAGGATGCCCCATCACTGGATCACAGAAGTAAATTGCGTTTGGATTGTCTTGTTTTATTTTCTGAACCGCTGTGATGATCTCTTGACCTTGCGCTGCAGATCCTAAGTAACCACTTAACACCGCATCACAACCATAAGTCGCTTCAATCGCTGATAGACCATCAACCAATTCTGAAATGTGGCCAGCAGGCATGGCAATGCCTTTCCAACCTTGTTGATATTGTGTGTGATTTGAAAACTGTACCGTATTGATAGGCCATACTTCCATTCCCATTCTTCGCATTGGAAAAACCGCAGCACTGTTGCCTGCGCAACCAAATACCACATGAGACTGAATGGAAAGAATACGTTTCATAACATCACCATAATTTTAAATAGAGTAAGGGCTTCCGTGCCCTAAAATAAACGATATTCCTTCAAAACCCTAGGGCTTAATTTTGTTTTAGAACTTTCACTGTGTAACTGCCATCTTTTTGAGCATATACACCATGAATATCCGTTTCAAAGCCAGGGTAATGTGCGCCGATAGCACATAGCATATCTAAGAAATCAAGAACAGGACGAGACTCTGTTGTCACCATTTCACCTGGAAGCTCATCTTTTTTGATGGTGAGGTAGTGGAGCATCTGAAGGTAATAGTGCAATACCACTCCCCATCATGTTGCCAGCAACAACACCCGTACAGGCAAGCCAATTTTTTGTATTCGATTCCATATATCTCCAGGAATTATCAAATGGGCTTTATTATTGGCCCGTTATGCAAAATTTTATTTAAGAGGGCGGGAGGTTATTTAGACAGAGCATGCAAACTCTGTTGGGGTAAATACACAACATCCTGCTCGAATGTTGAGATGAAGATTACGCCCAATGAATCGAAAAAAATAAGGATAAAATTATCAATAAAAAAATGATAAAAAATAAAGAAAAGAGCTGATGAGTTAAGATAATAAAAATAAAATAACGAATATTTTCAACAATTTAAGTGTTAGCCTTAATTAAAAAACAAAAATATAAACCTCTAACACTGATAATAATAAGGGATTATTTATGACCTTTATCTCTTCGTTATAAAAATACTCAGCAACTAAAGCCCAGATTACTTTCATGGTTCATTGAGTGAGAAAATTTCAATTAAAAAATTGTAAATATTTATAGTTACACGTAAAAAAAGTACGACATATTGTTTCATTATGATTGACTAGCTAAAGTCGACTGAACTATATTAATCGCCGCAAATCCTTAGTAAACGATATTTCATACAAATTTATAACAAAGTTACTTGTATTTCTTAAAGATTGGTGTTTCGTTATCCATTTTTTAGGAAAAATAAATTAACGATTTAAAATAAGGAAATTTCATGACAAACACAGATTCAACGCTAATTGAGTCAATGAACGAGGCGTTAATGTCTGTCATTGGCACTATCAATGGCCTTCTTTGGGGACAAGTCCTCGTTTATCTTCTTGTTGGTGTAGGCATCTACTTCACAGTACGTCTTGGCTTTATTCAGCTTCGTCAACTTGGTCATTCAGTTAAAATTTTACGCAATGGCCAAGAGATCGAAAATGGTCTCAGCTCTTATCAAGTATTTTGCACCTCTATGGCAGCTCGCGTGGGAACGGGTAACATGGCAGGTGTGGCAGTCGCTTTAACCGTTGGTGGCCCTGGTGCTATTTTCTGGATGTGGGTTATTGCTCTATTTGGTATGGCGACAGCATTCATTGAATCGACACTGGCTCAAGTATACAAAGTGAAAGACGTTGATGGTCAATACCGCGGCGGCCCTGCTTACTACATGGAAAAAGGCCTTGGTCAACGCTGGATGGGAACGCTTTTCTCTATCTTCTTAATCATCGCTTTTGGTTTAGTGTTCAACGCGGTTCAAGCAAATACAATTACTGACGCTCTAAATCACTCATTTGGTTTTGATAAAACTATCATGGGTCTGGTTATTGTTGCGGTTTCTGGCTTCTTTATCATGGGTGGTTTACGTCGTGTTGCTAGTGCATCATCAAAAATCGTCCCTGTTATGGCGATTGGTTACCTTGCGATTGCCTTAATTATTGTTGTAATGAATATTACTGAAGTACCTGCAGTATTAACGCTTATTGTTAAGAGCGCATTCGGCTGGCAAGAAGCGGCGGCAGGTGGTGTTGCTTATACTATCGCTCAAGCTATGCAATCAGGTATCGCTCGTGGTCTATTCTCAAACGAAGCGGGGATGGGCTCTGCGGCTAACATCGCAGCAAGTGCTACACCAAACCCTAACCACCCAGCATCACAAGGTTTTGTGCAAATGCTAGGCGTATTTGTTGATACACTAGTTATCTGTACGGCTTCTGCTGCAATGATTATGCTTTCTGGCGTAATGGACCAACCTGATGCTACAACAGGTATTAGCCTGCTTCAACAAGCGCTAACCAATGAGTTAGGCGGCTGGACAAGCTACTTTATGGCACTAGCGATTCTTCTGTTCTGTTTTACATCTATCATTGCGAACTACAGCTACGCTGAAACAAACGTAATGTTCTTGAATGGTAACTCTAAGAAAGGCCTATTTGGTTTCCGTCTGTGTGTTCTAGCTATGGTTATGTTTGGCTCTGTTGCTTCACTACCTGTGGTATGGAATCTAGCTGATGCCTCTATGGGTATGATGGCATTAATCAATATTATTGCATTAATCCTTCTTTCTAAGCTGGCTATCAAAATCATTAAAGATTACGAAGTTCAACTTAAAGCCGGTAAAACACCAGAGTTTGATAGAACTAAGTTCCCTGAATTGGATGATTTAGACGGTGCATGGCACCCGAAGAAAAAGAAAGCATAATCTTTTTCTAGCTCACATTACTCTTAGCTAAAAACAAAAAGGCCTGTCAAACTTAGTTCGACGGGCCTTTTCTTCATCTATCTATTACTAGATTAATCGAATATTACTTGGCTTAATCGCTTTATACATAAAATAAGCCAATACTAAGATTAGCACCTTCCTATGACTGTTTGATGTTATGTGTTTCTATTCAGAATAAAATGAGTACTTCCTAACCCTAACATCATAGCAAAGATGAATATAACGACATCATTATTACCTAAAGCCAGACTCGATACCGCAGGCCCTGGACAAACTCCAGACATTCCCCAGCCTATCCCAAAGATAGCTGCACCTGATAGTAATTTCGTATCAATTTTTTTGTTGCTAGATAAGCAAAACTGATCAGCATTAAATGGGGTTGTTTTGGGTTTAATTAACAAGAAATAGGCAGGCATAAATACTAATAGTGCACCTGCCATTACAAACATTAAACTTGGATCCCAGTGGCCAGCAACATCTAGAAAGCCAATCACCTTTGCAGGATCTACCATGCCAGAGATTGCCATACCTAAACCAAATAGAAGGCCAGAGATAAGAGCAACTAAACGAAACAATAGATTATTCATACCCATTCCTTAGTAAAGTACATGCAATCGAACAAACACAGTTACTGCAGCCACCAACATAAAGACTGCAGTGGCAACCATTGAGCGAACGGATAAACGCCCAATACCACAAATACCATGACCACTTGTGCAACCATTGCCTAAACGAGTGCCAATACCCACCAGTAAACCAGCAACAATAAGCATACTAATTGAAGTTTGATATTCCTTTGGCACTTCTGCACCTAAAAAATAAACCCCAACTAGCCCACCACTTACCATGCCAATAACAAATAACCATCGCCATGCATAATCGCGTTTTTTCGGTGTTATTAACCCGGTAAGTACCCCGCTAATACCCGCAATTTTACCATTGAATAAAAGTAATAACGTTGCAGATATACCTAATAACATACCGCCAAATAAAGAGTTCCATGGAATAGTCATCATTCTTACCCATTCGTTTATTTTTTAAACACATTGATAAGAGTACGCACGACCAATATATTAGTCAATACTTATTTAGATAAACAAACATTAGTTTTATCTAAATTTATAATGGTAGAAATATAGAAAATGAATTAGACACAGTCTCGACACTCTATTCATAATAAGGTAGCTTAGGGGTATAGACGTATAGAACGCTAGAAATCAAAATAACTTAAGGATAAGTTGTGCCAATAAAAATACCAGACCAACTCCCTGCTGCTGAAGTATTGCGTGAAGAGAATATCTTTATCATGCAAGAATCCCGGGCCACCACACAAGCCATTCGACCTCTTAAAGTCATCATTTTAAATTTGATGCCAAAAAAGATCGAAACAGAAACTCAATTTTTACGCTTACTCTCTAATAGCCCATTACAAGTGGATGTTGAGCTATTACGTATTGATAATCGCACCAGTAAAAATACTCCTACAGAGCATTTAGATACCTTTTATCGCCAATTTGAAGGCATTAAGAATCGTAACTTTGATGGATTGATCATCACAGGTGCTCCATTAGGTTTAGTGCAATTTGAAGATGTGATTTATTGGGATCACCTACAAACCATTATGACATGGGCAAAAGATCATGTGACTTCAAGCCTCTATGTTTGCTGGGCTGCACAAGCTGGCTTAAAACTGCTTTATGATTTACCAAAACGTACACGTAAAGAGAAATTATCCGGCGTGTATAATCATGATAATCTCGATCAGCACCACCCTATTTTACGAGGTTTTGATGATCAGTTTTTAGCTCCTCATTCTCGTTATGCTGATTTCTCGGCAGATTACCTGAATGAACACACGGATCTAGATATTCTAGCAACATCTGAACAAGCAGGTGTGTACCTTGCTTCAACAAAAGATAAGCGGAATGTATTTGTCACAGGGCACCCTGAATATGATTCATTCACTCTACATCATGAGTACATTCGTGATTTAGGCGAAGGAATGGAACCGACTATTCCTCTCAATTATTACCCAGATAATAACCCCGAGATCCCACCTAAAGCGACATGGCGCAGTCATGGGCATTTGCTGTTTTCTAACTGGCTTAATTACTGTGTTTACCAACAAACACCGTACGATCTTGACCACTTCTCAGAGCAAAACTTCACACGTGATTAACGTTAATTTGGGCATTAGCACATAGTTAATGCTCCTCTATAAGCACAAAATAGTCTCTGAAATCTGATAGATGCAACCCATTTTTCACTTTTTTAATAGATACTGCCCTTTCATTTAATTCAGATCAATCAAGCCTCTATTTATAAAACCAACAACAATCGAAATGAGAACGTGCTCAATAAAACCCTATGAAATATAAGCTATTAATGCCTGTAGTTAATCTTAATTATAAATTGCACTTATGCAGGTGGATCTATGTTGTATTTTGAATTTCTCTTTTTATTACTCGTACTCTATATCGGCTCTCGATTTGGTGGGATAGGTTTAGGGGTAGTTTCTGGTATTGGTTTGGTGATTGAAGTCTTTATCTTCAAAATGCCACCAACCTCTCCGCCTGTCACCGTTATGTTGATCATTTTAGCCGTAGTGACCTGTGCTTCGATATTAGAAGCTGCCGGAGGGCTAAAATACATGTTGCAAGTGGCTGAACGGATCTTAAGAAAGAACCCTAAACGCGTTACCATTATTGCGCCATTTGTCACTTATGCGATGACCTTTTTACTCGGTACTGGCCATGCGGTGTACTCCATTATGCCAATCATTGGTGATGTCGCTCTTAAGAATGGTATTCGTCCTGAACGACCAATGGCTGCGGCTTCTGTTGCTTCTCAAATCGCTATTACAGCCTCACCTCTTTCTGCTGCTGTTGTGTATTATCTGGCACAATTAGTCGATATTGACGCTTCTATTACTCTAATGTCTATCTTAATGGTAACCGTGCCTGCAACGCTATTCGGTACATTAATGTTATCACTTTACAGCTTACGTCGTGGTAAAGAATTAGAAGATGACGAAGAATACCAAGCACGCTTAAAAGATCCTGTTTGGCGTGAAAAAATCTTAAATACAACATCCACTTCTTTAGATGAGAAACTACCAACAACAGCACGTAACGCGGTACTTATCTTTTTAGGAGCTATTGTTTCTATCGTTGTTATCGCAATGTGGCCAGAGGTGAGAACGATCACCGAAGGTGGCGCACCAATCAAAATGTCTGTTGTTATTCAAATGATGATGCTAGCGTTTGGTGGTGTCATTCTATTAGCAACGAAAACCGATCCTCGTGATGTTCCTAATGGTGTGGTCTTTAAATCTGGTATGGTTGCGGCAATTGCTATCTTCGGTATCGCGTGGATGTCAGATACGTACTTCCAATACGCTATGCCTCAGTTTAGAGCGGGCATTGTAGACATGGTTACACTTCATCCATGGACGTTTGCTTTAGCATTATTCATTGTATCTGTTGTGGTTAACTCACAAGCCGCAACGGCTCGTATGATGTTACCTGTTGGTCTGGCTTTAGGATTAGAGCCGGCCTTGGTGATAGGCTTGATGCCTGCGGTATATGGTTATTTCTTCATTCCAAATTACCCATCAGATATTGCAACGGTTAACTTTGATAGCTCAGGCACAACCAAAATTGGTAAGTACTACTTTAACCACTCATTTATGTCAGTCGGTTTAATCGGGGTAATTTCTGCCTGTATGCTTGGCTATGTATTAGGTCAAATCGTGATAGGTTAATTAAAGTCTCGCCATTTAAAAACAAAAATAAAAAAGCCCATGCGTATTTTCATACTGCATGGGCTTTATTTTTGCTTAAGATTATTACATCGATAAACTAAAGAATAGACCCGCTAAACATGCGCTCATCAAGTTAGCTAACGTACCAGCTAGTACCGCTTTAAAGCCCATATTCGCTACTTCAGCACGACGCTCTGGAGCCATCACACCAATAGAACCTAATTGAATAGCAATAGAACCGATATTAGCAAAACCACATAAAGCAAAAGTAATAATCACTTGAGTGTAAGCAGATAATTGGTCTTTATGCTGAACAAAGTCGATGAAAGCAACAAACTCATTCAACACGATTTTTTGTCCAATGTAAGACCCTGCCATGATCATCTCATGCTTAGGTACACCGATAACCCAAGCCACTGGTGCAAATAAGTAACCAAATAGCGTTTGCAGTGTAATGCCCGCAAAACCAAACCACTCGCCAACCATTTCTAAACCACTGTTTAGCATTGCGATAACACTTACAAACGCAATTAGCATAGTACCTACAGCAACAGCTACTTTCATGCCGTTCATTGCACCACTTGCTAGCGCATCCACCACATTACTTTGTTCGCTTTTATCAATCGTTAGTTCGTGTTGGTCAACCGGTGTTGATTGCTCAGGAACGAGGATCTTCGCCATTAATAAACTACCTGGAGCCGCCATGAAACTTGCCGCGATGAGGTATTTAAGCTCTACCCCTAAACCAGCATAACCACCAAGTACACTACCAGCAACCGATGCCATACCACCTGCCATTACAGCAAACAGTTCTGAACGGGTCATTTGAGCTAGGAATGGACGAATAAGAAGAGGAGATTCACCTTGAGAAAGGAAGATGTTACCAGTTGCGACGAGAGATTCTACTTTACTTGTACCGAGGAATTTTTGAATTACACCACCAAGAATAGCGATGACTTTTTGCATGATACCTAAATAATATAGAGCAGAGATAAGAGCACTGAAGAAAATAATAATAGGGAGAACGCGAATTGCAAAAATAAAACCACTTGAAGCTAAATCACCAAATAAGAAGGCAATACCTTCATCAGCGAAACCAAGCAAACTGGCCACCCCATTACTTAATCCAGCCAGCGCAGCTTGTCCCCATGGAAAATAAAGCACCAGAGCGGCAAAAGAAAGTTGTAATAAAAGGGCTCTAGATACGGTTTTCCAATTAATTGCTGAACGTTTCTCAGAGAATACCCATGCACAAAAAATAAGTGCACACATGCCTAATAGGCTAAATAAAATAGTCATCATTACGCCTATAAAATTTTAGAATTAAAAGAAGAAACAAAAGGGCCTGCCATCGTAGATGACGAGATCGGTGAGAAGTGACTGCACCAAGAGGAAGTAATAATAGAAATAAGTATGTTCATTGTTTACCCTTACAAGCTGTTTAACAGTAGCTGGTCCAAGTCCTTGGGGTCATTCACTGTTCCATGTGACGGCTTGTATTGGGAGTAGGAGTATACATAGAGCAAATTTAAAATCACGAAATATGTGAATTAAATCACAAATTTTACTTATAATAAAAAACTTTGTAGCAAATAAGAAACCAAATATCAACTCACGTACTGAAATGACACATTCAAAACTAAATTCAAACAAGGCCTACTTTATTAGACGTGCTAAAATCATAAGCAAGTAACTTCCATTAGGCCCTAAAAATGGCAAATCCAGAACATATAGAGAAACTTGATCTTCTTGATAAACTCAGCGTGATCACTTATCGAGCTGGTATTACTTTATTTTCCTTGGCTCTATTTCTAAGTAGCATCGCTATTGCTGATGATATTTCACTCATTTTACTTAATGAGCCAATAGAAGAACTCGCGCTTATTTTTATTGCCCTATCCTCAGCAATGAGCGCTGCTAATTTACATGTTTACGACAAGAAAATCAGAATGATCATTACTTGGTCTGCTTGGATAGGGTTAGTGTTATTAATTCAACTTGATAACTCTCAACTGCTTTGGCTACCACTAGGTTTTCTTTTTGTGACTTTTTCGGGAATTGCGTTAAAAGAATCATTCTGCTTTAAAGTGATGGGATTAAAATTAGTTCCTATTCTCTTGTGCGTATCTACCTTTATGCTCGCGCTTGAAGTCTGGATTATTCCTATAATTTGCTTTGCTCTCTGCGGAATGATTTTTCTTTTCCTATCAATACAAAAATGGCGAATGCCACTTCATTTTGATATTGGCAATAAAGCGTATTATCAGAATTAACTAAAGCCAAAAATAGAAAAAGCCACAGGACATTATGTACTGTGGCTTTCTTATTATTTCATGATGTATATCAATCTAGGTTGATACTAATCGTGGTTAATATTCTTCAACCGCGAATAACGTTTCCATGTTCAGGCCTTGCTGCGTCATGATTTCTCTTA
Organism: Aliivibrio sp. S3MY1; assembly: GCF_028765575.1. Classification (GTDB taxonomy): domain Bacteria; phylum Pseudomonadota; class Gammaproteobacteria; order Enterobacterales; family Vibrionaceae; genus Aliivibrio. The sequence goes on from NZ_JARACO010000012.1 coordinate 43,517, forward strand.
AACGACGCAGCCCTTCGACTTGGATCTGTCTTACTCGCTCACGAGTTAATCCAATTTCTTTACCTACTTGCTCTAGTGTCGCTGTCTCATAACCCAATAGCCCAAAGCGTCGTGCTACTACTTCTTTCTGCTTAGGGTTTAATTGACCAAGCCAACCAACAAGTGACGCATTAATATCCTCTGTCTGAGTTTCAGCTTCAGGATCAGCATGCTTAGTGTCAGGTAGGATATCAAGTAGTGCTTTATCTGATTCACCCGCAACCATTGAATCAACAGAGGCCACTCGTTCATTCAAACGTAGCATTCGACTTACATCACTAACGGGTTTGTCGAGTTTCTCTGCAATCTCTTCTGGTGTTGGCTCATGATCAAGCTTTTGTGATAACTCACGAGCGGCGCGTAGATATACATTCAATTCTTTTACAACATGGATCGGTAAACGTATGGTTCGAGTTTGATTCATGATGGCACGCTCAATCGTTTGACGGATCCACCATGTGGCATAAGTTGAGAAACGAAAGCCTCTTTCTGGGTCAAACTTTTCAACGGCTCGAATTAATCCAAGATTTCCTTCCTCCACCAAATCTAATAAGGCGAGGCCACGATGATTATAACGACGAGCTATTTTTACCACTAATCTAAGGTTACTCTCGATCATTCGAGAACGAGCGGCTTCGTCACCTTTTAATGCTAGGCGACTAAAGTACACTTCTTCTTCTGCCGTTAGTAGCGGTGAGAAACCTATCTCACCCAAGTACAGTTGCGTCGCATCCATTACTTTTTGTGAGCGACTTACCTCAAGGCGTTCCGATTTTTCTACTACACTCGCTGATTCATTATCATTGATTGTCTCTAAATCGAACTCTTCAACTTTTTTAGTTACTGCATTGCTTTTACTCATAGCGCCTCCCCATGGCGAGCCAGCAAGACATTACAACTCAGCTATGTCATCCCTGTTAAGGTAAATACCGTTGTGGATTTACCGATTTCCCTCTAAAACGGATCTCAAAATGTAAACGAACGCTGCTTGTACTTGAGCTGCCCATTGATGCAATTTTTTGTCCTGCACTCACACTTTGACCTTCCTTTACAAACAGTGATTCATTATGAGCATAAGCACTTAAATAGTCGTCGTTATGTTTAATAATTATTAAATTGCCATAACCTCGTAGTGCATTACCTGCATAAACCACTTTTCCTTTTGCTGTTGAGATGATGTCTTGGCCTCGTTGACCTGCAATATCGATCCCTTTATTTCCTTGTTCTCCTGTCGAAAACTTAGCAATAATTCGCCCCTTAGTTGGCCATAACCATGAATCTACTTTCTCTGATTTTTGCGGTACTGGTTTTGGCTTAGGAACAGGTTTTGGTTTTGGTTTAACAACCGGCTTCGGCTTAGAAGATGTTACTGGTTTGTTACTACCAACATACTCCTTAGGTTTCGGCTTTTCAACCTTTTTCGTGCTTGTTTTTTGTGCTAAAGGGGGAGGAGAGCTCTTAACTATTGTTGGTTTAGAACTACTTACTGGTTTATCAGCAACAAAAGGAACAACCGCAACAGCTGTTGCAGTGGTCTTTGGGGTACTGTTCTTTTCATTTACGAGGTGACCGCCATCACCATAAGCAGGGGCTACATATTTAGGTCCCCATAATTTGATTTTTTGTCCTGGGTGGATTAAATAAGGTGCTTTTAGCTCGTTATAAGCTATCAGTTCTTTAACATCTTTATTAGTAACATAAGAAATGAAATATAACGTATCCCCTTTTTCAACTCGATAATAACTGCCCCTATAGCTGCCACGTTCTGCTCCTCCGTATGAAGAAGAAGAGTTATTTACACTAGATACAGGCGCGGGGCGATGTGGTCCCATAGAGCAACCAGAAAGCAACAAGCTAAATAGTGTGGTTATTAACCACAAACGAGAAGAGAACACTGTCATTTTATTCATTATTATTATGCTAATTCGCCTGCTACTAATGGCACAAAACGCACCTCTTCGATGACTTCTGAGTAAAACTCATCACCCTGACGAACAATACGATATAAATATTGTGTTTCTTCGCCAATAGGGATCACAAGTCGGCCACCCTCTTTTAATTGCCACAATAAATCATTGGGAATTGATTTAGCAGCAGCGGTAACAATAATAGCATCAAAAGGGCCTTTGTTTGCCCAACCTTGCCACCCATCTGCGTGCTTAGTCGATACGTTATAAATATCCAATTGCTTTAATAGGCGCTTGGCATTCCATTGAAGCAACTTGATCCGTTCAACGGAGTTTATATGATCAAGTAATTGCGCCAATACTGCGGTTTGATAACCAGAGCCGGTACCAATTTCTAATACATGAGAGTCACGCTGTAGTTCTAATAGCTCAGTCATTTTCGCAACGATATAAGGCTGAGATATTGTTTGTCCCTCACCAATAGGCAGTGCGTTATTTTGATACGCTTGATGTCCTAATGCCTCTGGAATAAAACGCTCTCGCGGCAAAGCTCGAATCGCAGCCAAAACGTGTTCATCTTGGATACCTTGCTGGCGTAAAAACTGTTCAAGTAATTCAGCTCGTGAATTCGTCATTATTTATCACTCTCTATTGATAACCAATCTACCATCATAGTTAATGAGTCATGAGCGGTTAAATCAACTTGTAACGGCGTTATTGATACATGATTATGCTTAACAGCATAAAAATCAGTTCCTTTACCAGCGTCTTGCTTTTTGCCAGGAGGACCTAACCAATAAATAGTTTCTCCCCGGGGATCGGTGTCTTTAATCATACTTTCTGAGTGATGCCTTGCCCCTAAACGAGTCACTTCCCAAGAAGAGAGTTGAACATATTCACAGTCAGGGACATTAACGTTGAGTACTCTTTTTGTTGTTAACGGTTTTTCTAAATGCTTCTTAACCAATGCTAAAGCAACTTGAGCTGCCGTATCGAAATGTGTGCGTCCAACTAAAGATATCGCTATTGCGGGTAACCCTAGAAAATGCCCTTCTGTTGCCGCTGCAACTGTACCTGAATAGAGGGTGTCATCACCTAAATTCGCACCATGATTAATGCCAGCAATGATTAGATCAGGTAAGTTATCTTTCATTAATTCATTCAATGCAAAGTGCACACAATCGGTTGGCGTTCCTTGCACGGAATGAATATTGCCTGCTATTTGACGAACTCGAAGTGGTGATTCCAGAGTCAGAGAATTTGATGCTCCAGAACGATTACGATCAGGCGCTACAATGGTAATATCGGCAATATCCGAAAGCACATTTGCAAGTATGTTTATTCCCTCAGCAAATACCCCATCATCATTACTTAGCAATATACGCAATTTACTCACTCAACTCTCCACTTCTCATTCTAAACGGTACTAATCGTATGTACGCTCTACTTCGATTTCTTGCAGTAATTCACGCACAATCACAGTTGCAAAACTGCCTGATGTTAAAGAGAAACTCAGCGTTAACGTATCGCCTTCAGAAGACCACGTTAAATTCTCTGGATGTAATTCAACACTGCGACGCTCATGACGCATACGGTTACCACAGATCAACGCCATTAAATCAGGTTCAGCATCCAATTGAGGTTGCTCAAACGTAAGTGCTTTATCTTTCGTAGGAAGCTGATTATCACCTGCTAGCGCAGCAGAGATAGACAATTCACCATTTTGAATTTTTTGAATGCTCTCTTGTGATGTCACATTCTCATTTACAATACGATCATTTTGATCTAATAGAATATCACCATCAACAGGTTGAGAGAAGTAACCCTCTGTTATTCTTTGAGAAACAATATGATTGAAAATCCAAGAGCGAGCAGCAGACAGATAGAAGCTACGCTTAGTATTATCACGAGTACGCACATTTTCACGACCCCAACGGCGTGCTTCTGTTACGTTATTACCTTCATGGCCAAAACGTTGAGCACCAAAATAGTTTGGCACACCAGTTAACTTCACTTTTTCTAAACGAGCCAATACATCTTCCATGTCAGTCACTTCAGTTGCAATTAACTGAAAGCGGTTTCCTAGAAGATCACCCGGACGTAATTTTTTGTTGTGACGTGTCATTTCTAAAATTTCAACACCTGGGTGTGTCGCTTCAAATAAGGCAAATTTAAGATGATCGCTTTTTGGTAAGTGAACACTTAACCATTGCTCTGTCACGGCATGACGATCTTTTAAGCCAGCCCAGCTGATGTCTTTTGATTTTACACCACAAAATTTAGCTAATTCATTAGCAACATATTTGGTATTTTCACCCGTTTTACGGATCTTAACCATTAGGTGTTCACCTTTACCAGTGAACGAAAATCCTAGCACTTCTTTTACAATGAAATGCTCTGGTAGTTGCTTTAATTTACCTGTTGCTACTGGTTTTCCGTATAACCACGAAAAATTAGACATGATGTCTGACATAGAATGTGTCTCTAATTAATAAGATGTTTTAACTAACAGCACCACCGCTTCACAAGCGATGCCTTCTTTTCTTCCAGTAAAACCTAAACGCTCTGATGTGGTTGCTTTCACGTTTACATTATCTAAACTGGTTTCTAAATCTTCAGCAATTGCACTGCACATTGCTTCTATATGTGGTGCCATTTTAGGAGCTTGAGCGATGATAGTCACATCTGCATTACCTAAGACTAATCCTTTTTCTTTTACTCTACGGTATACATCTCTCAATAAAGCTCGGCTATCTGCCCCTTTCCACTTATCATCGGTATCAGGAAAGTGTCGTCCGATATCGCCTTCTGCTATTGCGCCAAGTAATGCATCACACAATGCATGAAGTGCGACATCACCATCTGAATGCGCAATTAACCCTTGCTCATAAGGAACACTGACACCACCAATAATGACGGGGCCTTCGCCACCAAATTTATGTACATCAAATCCGTGTCCAATTCTCATTATTTGGTTTCCTTTTTCATTTTGTGAAGATAGAACTCAGCTAAATCAAGATCTTCCGGTTGCGTGACTTTTAAGTTATCGGCACGCCCATGAACGAGTTTAGGCTGATACCCCATTAATTCGATAGCAGAAGATTCATCGGTTATCGATACGCCTTTTTCTAATCCTATTTTTAATGCCGAATACAACAGCTCTGTTGTGAAAAGTTGCGGAGTTAATGCATGCCATAACACACTGCGATCAATGGTGTTTTCAATGATCGACTCTTGATTGGCTTGTTTCATTGTATCTCGTACGGGAGAAGCCAAAATGCCACCAATATGATGAGGAATAACTTCAGCGATCAATTTTTCAATGTCATCATGTCGAATGCAAGGACGCGCAGCATCATGCACCATTACCCACTCACTGAGTTGATGCTCTTTTAAATACACTAGGCCTGAAAGCACAGAATCGGCTCGTTCTACGCCTCCTGAGACACGTATTACCCGCTTATTCTTTGATATTGGCAATTCATTAAAGTAAGGGTCGATGTCGCTAATAGCGACTATCACTTTATCAATACTAGGAAAAGCCAGTAATTGATCAATGGTATGTTCTAAAATGGTTTTTCCATCAAGTAATAAATACTGTTTTGGCCGATCCGCTTTCATACGGCTCCCCACTCCAGCAGCAGGAACTATAACACTAATTGAAAAATCAGAACTTATAGACATCAATTACCCCTCACTGTCTTCATCAATAATTCGATAAAAGGTTTCGCCTTTTTTTATCATTCCCAACTCATGCCGAGCTCGTTCTTCTATCGCTTCTGAGCCTTTTTTTAAGTCATCAATCTCAGCAAACATCTGCTCATTACGGTTTCGTAATCCTTGATTAACCTCTTCTTGTAAGATGACATCATCAGACACTGTTGCATAATCCGACAGTCCATTCTTACCAAACCATAACGTCGATTGAAGCCAGCCTAAGGTGAACAGTAATAAAAGGGCAAAAGCGCGCATGATTGCTCCACAAAATTGGTAATGATAAAAGAAAGCTAACTATATCAATCCATCATTAGAACTTCACTAGCTGTCTAGCGGAAATAAAAAAAACCGCCTCAAATGAGACGGTTTTTGTATCAAAATTCTAATCGAACGATTAAAGAATTAAGTCATACTCTCAAAAATTGAGATTATTGACCTTTAACTTCTTTAAGGCCGTTGAATGGTGCTAGTTCACCTAGAGCTTCTTCGATACGGATAAGTTGGTTGTACTTAGCAACACGGTCAGAACGGCTCATAGAACCAGTTTTGATTTGACCTGCAGCTGTACCAACTGCTAGATCAGCAATTGTTGCATCTTCAGTTTCGCCAGAACGGTGAGAGATAACTGCTGTGAAACCAGCATCTTTAGCCATCTTGATTGCAGCTAGAGTCTCTGTAAGTGAACCGATTTGGTTGAACTTGATAAGAATTGAGTTAGTGATGCCTTCTTCGATACCACGAGCAAGAATCTTAGTGTTTGTAACGAATAGATCGTCACCAACTAGTTGGATTTTGTCGCCTAGAAGTTCAGTTTGGTGTTTGAAACCAGTCCAATCAGACTCATCAAGACCATCTTCGATAGATACGATTGGGAATTGCTCAACAAGACCAGCTAGGTAATGGTTGAACTCTTCAGCCGTAAATTTCTTACCTTCGCCTTTAAGGTCGTAGATACCGTCTTCTTTGTTAAAGAACTCAGAAGCAGCACAGTCCATAGCAAGAGTAACGTCTTTACCTAGCTCGTAACCAGCAGCGGCAACAGCTTCTGCGATAACTTCTAGCGCTTCAGCGTTAGATTTAAGGTTAGGAGCGAAACCGCCTTCATCACCAACTGCAGTGCTGTAGCCTTTAGACTTAAGAACTTTAGCTAGGTTGTGGAATACTTCAGCACCGATACGTAGAGCTTCTTTAAGCGTTTTAGCGCCAACAGGTTGAATCATGAACTCTTGGATATCAACGTTGTTATCAGCGTGCTCACCACCGTTGATGATGTTCATCATTGGTAGAGGCATAGAGAATACGCCTGGAGTGCCGTTTAGGTCAGCAATGTGTGCGTAAAGAGGCATAGACTTAGCTGCTGCAGCTGCTTTAGCATTCGCTAGAGAAACAGCAAGGATTGCGTTAGCACCAAAGTTTGCTTTGTTTTCAGTACCATCTAAATCGATCATGATTTGGTCGATTTCAGCTTGGTTTTTCGCGTCTTTGCCGATTAGAGCTTCTGCGATTGGACCATTTACAGCTGCGATAGCTTTAAGAACACCTTTACCTAGGAAACGAGATTTGTCGCCATCACGTAGCTCAAGAGCTTCACGAGAACCTGTAGATGCGCCAGATGGAGCAGCAGCCATACCTACAAAACCACTTTCTAGGTGAACTTCAGCTTCAACTGTTGGGTTACCACGAGAATCGATGATTTCACGACCTAGAACTTTAACGATCTTAGACATTGTGTTTCCTCTACTTTATCTTTAATTTAAAAGCTAAAAATAGCTGCTACAACATTGAGCAGCTATCCGTAATATCCTATTACTTTTCTAATTCACCGCGTGCATTTACGCCCGCAGCTTTAACAAAACCTTCAAATAATGGGTGACCATCACGAGGTGTTGATGTGAATTCTGGGTGGAATTGAGCTGCCACAAACCATGGGTGGTTAGGGATTTCAATAATTTCCACCAGCTTCTTATCAGCTGATAGGCCTGAAATCTTAAGACCGGCTTTTTCAAGCTGAGGAAGTAAATTATTATTTACTTCATAACGGTGACGGTGACGCTCTTCAACAGTTGCGTTACCGTAAAGTTCACGAGCTTTTGAACCTTTAGCAAGGTGACATAGTTGAGAACCAAGACGCATTGTACCGCCTAGATCTGATTTCTCAGTACGCTCTTCAACATTGCCGTCGCCATCAATCCACTCAGTGATTAAACCTACTACAGGGAACTTCGTGTCTTTAGAGAATTCAGAAGAGTGAGCCCCTTCCATATTAGCAACGTTACGCGCATATTCAATCAGCGCAACTTGCATACCAAGACAGATCCCTAAATATGGTACTTCATTTTCACGAGCGTATTGAGCAGCAAGGATCTTACCTTCAATACCGCGATCACCGAAACCTCCAGGAACTAGAATTGCGTCTAGACCTTCTAGGATTTCAGTACCTTTAGATTCTACATCTTGTGAATCTACATATTTAATAGTGACGTTTAGACGGTTTTTCAAGCCCGCATGTTTTAATGCTTCGTTTACTGACTTGTAAGCGTCTGGTAATTCAATGTATTTACCAACCATACCGATAGTAACTTCACCAGTTGGGTTCGCTTCTTCATAAATTACTTGTTCCCACTCAGAAAGATCAGCTTCAGGAGCGGTAATACCAAAGCGTTGACATACTAATTCATCAGTACCTTGTGCTTTGATAAGTTGTGGGATTTTGTAGATTGAATCTACGTCTTTCATTGAGATAACTGCTTTTTCTTGAACATTACAGAAAAGAGCAATTTTCTTACGTTCGTTCGCTGGGATAACACGATCAGAACGACAAACTAGGATATCTGGTTGGATACCGATAGATAGTAGTTCTTTTACTGAGTGTTGAGTTGGCTTAGTTTTAAGCTCACCTGCAGCGCCTAAGTAAGGAACCAGTGTTAAGTGCATAAACATAGCACGCTCACGGCCTAACTCTACTGCTAGCTGACGGATCGCTTCCATGAATGGTAGAGATTCGATATCACCAACGGTACCACCAACTTCTACGATTGCGATATCGTGGCCTTTAGCGCCAGAAATAACACGTTCTTTAATCGCATTAGTAATATGAGGGATAACTTGGATTGTTGCACCTAAGTAGTCACCGCGACGTTCTTTACGTAGAACATCTGCGTATACTCGACCAGCAGTAAAGTTGTTACGCTTAGTCATTTTGGTGCGGATGAAGCGCTCGTAGTGACCTAAGTCTAGATCTGTTTCTGCGCCGTCTTCCGTGACGAATACTTCACCGTGTTGAGTTGGGCTCATAGTGCCTGGATCAACGTTGATGTATGGGTCAAGCTTCATCATAGTGACTTTTAAGCCACGAGCTTCAAGAATAGCTGCTAATGATGCTGCTGCAATACCTTTACCTAGTGAGGATACAACCCCGCCAGTTACAAAAATGTAATTCGTCGTCATACGTTACCTGAAATTGGTGTAAATGAGGAATAAAAATGGATTTCATCTGGACGGGAAGTGAATATACCAGAACCGCTTTATCGCCACAACGTGAAAAGTATCACAGTTAATTGATTTATTTTTTGCTCCAAATCAATTCCGCTCACTTCGCTTCACATTTTCCCATTCAGAGTCTAGTTCATTTAAATCACATTGCTCTATTTTTTTATTCTTTTTGGCGACGTTCGCCTCAATTTGTCGAAATCGGCGCTCAAACTTATCATTTGCTTTGCATAACGCTTGCTCCGGATTTTTTCCTAAATGACGAGAAAAATTTACTGTAGCAAAAAGTAAATCTCCTAACTCTTCTTCAAGTTTGGCTTCATTTCTCGGTTTTTTAAGAGCCTCTTCGAGAACCTCTGCAACCTCTTCATTTACCTTATCGGCAACCGGTTGTAAGTCATCCCAATCAAAACCGACCTTTGCACACTGCTTCTGAAGCTTATTTGCTCGTAGTAATCCTGGCAAAGCGCTTGGGATAGAATCTAAAATACTCTGTTGAGAAGATAAGTCTTGCTCCGATGATGCTTTATCCAAACGTTCTTGTTGCTTAACTTTATCCCAATTCGCTGTGATCTCTTCTTCTGATGCAAATTCATCATCACCAAAGACATGCGGATGACGACGAACCAATTTTTCATTTAACGTATCAACCACATCGCTAAAATCAAACAAACCGTCCTCTCTTGCCATTTGAGCGTAGAAAATAACCTGGAATAGTAAATCTCCTAACTCTTCTTTTAAGTTCTCCCAGTCCTTCTTATGAATCGCATCCACCACTTCATAAGTCTCTTCTATAGTATGTGGAATAATAGAATCAAAAGTTTGCTTTCTATCCCACGGACAACCGGATTCTTCATCTCTTAATTGAGCCATTATTGAAAGTAATTGTTCAATATTATTTTTGGTTGTCATTTCTATTCCCTACGATTTAAAAACAAAAAAGCGGTGACCATTATAGTCACCGCTTTTTTAAAAATACATTCGCCTTAAATTAAGAAGGCTTTCTGTTAACTTAACCTAATAAGCTCATTGCCATGCTTGGCGCTTGTTTTGCTTGTGCTAAAATTGACGAACTTGATTGACTTAAAATTTGCGTCTTCGTTAAGTTTGTTGTCTCTTTAGCAAAATCAGTGTCTTTAATTTGGCTATTTGAATCAGTGATATTTTCGTTAATGTTAGTTAAGTTTTTAACGGCACTTTCAAAACGGTTTTGGAATGCACCTAATGAAGCACGATTACCATCAACGTATTCTAGAGCAGCATCAATCACATCAATTGAACGCTGTGCGCCACCAACGGTTGTTAGGTCCATAGATGCAACCGTATCGTCTGACTCGCCACCCATTTTTAATTCATTCGCTAGAGAGCCATTGAACTCTAATGGTGAAGAGATAGTTTCGCCTGACATGAACACTTGAAGTACGCCATCTTCAGTTACAGATGCGCTTAGTTCGTTCGTTTGACCGTTAATGTAAGTTGCTAACTCTTCAATATCATCACCTGCTTTTGCTGAGATGTTGATTTCTTGAGGGTTGCCGTTTTTATCGTTATACGTCACATTAAATTGTGTGTTTTCTTTACCCACCGTCCAGTTGATATCACGACCTTCTTCTGCGAAGTACGATTTACCACCCATTGTCGACTCATCAGCACGCATGCTGTTTAGTGTCATTGCCACTGCTTCACCTGAATCAGCACCAATTTGGAAAGATTTTGTACCAAACTCACCGTTAATTAAACGAGTACCACCAAAAGACGTTGTTTCAGCAATACGGTTCAACTCATCAGTCAGTGAACTTGCTTCTTCTTGCATCGCTTTACGGTCAGCGTCAGTATTTGAGCCGTTTGAAGATTGTAGCGATAAGTCACGTAAACGTTGAAGTACGTTAGTCGTTTCTTTCATTGCGCCTTCTGCTGTTTGCGCAATTGACATACCGTCGTTAGCGTTACGAACCGCAACATCTAAACCACGAGTTTGTGCTGTCATACGATTTGAGATCTGCAGACCAGAAGCATCATCAGCAGCGCTGTTGATTTTTGAACCTGAAGACAATTTCTCCATTGAATCAGTTTGAGCAGCGGTTGCATTGTTCATGTAACGTTGTGCTGTCATTGCTGAGATGTTTGTATTTACTGAAATTGACATAATATTTGCTCCGGTCGGCTTCACTTATTGTTATAGGATAGAAGCCTATAATTCATCGTTGATACCTATATTTACGGCCTGATATTTCAGAACTTGAGATTTTTTTTCAAAAAAAAACCAAATGTTATGAATAACATTTGGCTTTAAAATATAGTTACTATTAATCAATAACTTAGATGCGCATTATTGGTAAGTACTTTATTAAGATAATCGCATTGCTTCCATTACATCTTTCACTTGCTCAACACGAGTAATTAATCGACTAAGAATATCCGCATTAAATACTTCAAGATCAAAGTCCATGATCGTCAACTGCTTTTTATGATCATTTCGGCTCTTCATTCCTGATACTTTTACTTTTTCATTCGCAAAAAGTGTTGTGAGATCTTTTAATAGGCCAGAACGATCCATTGCTGTCACACGTAGGGTTAATATGTAAGCCCCCTCGAAACCACTGCCCCACACCGTATCTATAATACGCTCTGCAGCATGATGACGCAGTTCATTAAGTTGATCACAATCACTACGGTGAACCGAGATACCACGCCCTTGAGTAATATAACCTGCGATTGGATCTCCAGGGATCGGTTGACAACAACGAGCAAGATGCGTCATTAAGTTATCGACTCCTTCAACAACAACGGCATCATTACGTTTCTTGTTTTGCGCTTGAGCATGAGCTTGTGCTTTGGCTTCAGACTCTTGCAATTGCTCTAATGCTTTTTGATCTTCTTGCTCTGCTGTTGGTTTATTGATTAGCGCATTAATATGATTAATCACTTGGTTAATACGGAGATCACCACTGCCCACACCAGCAAATAACTCATCGGTTGAATTAACATTAAAACGCTTTAAAGCATATCGCTCTGCGTCTTTTAATGTACCACCAATCTTCGCTAATTCAGTTTCTAAAATCTCCTTACCTGCATCAAGATTTTTCTCACGACTCTGCTTTCTAAACCATGCGTTGATCTTAGCGCGAGCGCGACCTGAATTAACAAAACCAAGTGTTGGATTTAACCAATCTCGTGATGGATTAGGTTCTTTTTGGGTGATAATTTCAACTTGATCACCCATCGTTAATTGATGTGTAAATGGAACGATTCGTCCGCCCACTTTCGCACCAATACAACGATGCCCCACTTCAGAGTGAATGTGGTAAGCAAAATCCAACGGTGTAGCCCCCATAGGTAAATCGACCACATCACCACGAGGCGTAAAGGCATACACACGATCATCAAAAACTTGGCTTCGTAGCTCATCCAGCATTTCGCCAGAATCAGACATCTCTTCTTGCCAATCAAGCAGCTTACGTAGCCATGTGATTTTTTCATCATAGCCACTGCGACTACTGCTTGACGAACCTTCTTTATATTTCCAGTGTGCAGCAACCCCTAGTTCAGAGTCTTCATGCATATCCTTAGTGCGGATCTGGATCTCAATAGTTTTACCTTCAGGACCAAGAACAACGGTATGGATTGATTGATAGCCATTAGGTTTTGGGTTCGCTACGTAATCATCAAACTCACTAGGTAAATGCTTAAATTTAGTATGAACAACCCCAAGAGCCGCATAACAATCTTGCAGTTGATCGGCGATAATTCGTACCGCGCGCACATCAAATAGCTCGTCAAATGCCAAGTTCTTTTTCTGCATCTTACGCCAAATACTATAGATGTGCTTTGGACGCCCACTGACTTCAGCATTAATGTTGTACTCTTGCATTTCATCACTTAATCCAGTGACAAAATCATGAATATACTGCTCACGAACAATGCGGCGTTCAGATAGTTGCTTAGCTATTTTTTTATAGGTCTCAGGGTGTTGGTAACGAAAAGAGTAATCTTCAATTTCCCATTTTAATTGGCCAATACCTAAACGGTTTGCGAGTGGAGCATATAAGTTATTACACTCTTTTGCTGCAGCACGACGAATGTCATCCGGTTCATTTTTTACTTCACGTAAATTACAGATACGTTCCGCTAATTTTATGATCACACAGCGGAAATCATCCACCATCGCCAGCAGCATTCGACGGATATTATCCACTTGAGAAGACGCTGATTCTGCACCTACAGATGCATTCAGTTGACCAATGGCGTCCATCTCTTCAACGCCATCAATCAGTTTTTCAATTTCTTTACTGTAGTGCTCAGTTAGCATTTCTCTGTCTAAAACACCAGATGAAACTAAAGGGAATAACTGAGCGGCAATAAGGGTTGGCTTGTCCATGCTTAAGGTGATCAATATCTCGATCATCTCACGACCACGCCATAGCAAGAGCTGTCCTTCTTCATGAGAAGCGACTAACTCTTCACATTGCTTATACACCTCAGTCAATTTTTTTGAGGTGTTTTTATCTTGTTCAAGGCTGGCGATCCATTCACCTAACTCGAACTCTTCATTTTCCTTAAGATGTGCTCCGCGAACTGCGACCATGTCCGTTTCCTATAATCCAATTTTATAATGATTCTTTTAGGCTGCTTAAGCGTAGCTAATGTTGCCGCTAATTATCGCTCAAACAATGCCATAGATTCTAAATGTCCTGTATGTGGGAACATATCAAGCATACCTAGCCTAGTAAGCTTGTAACCGTGCTGAATAAGTAATTGGCTATCGCGTGCAAGTGTTGCTGGGTTACACGATACATAAACCACGGTTTGAGGTTTCAATTTTGCCACAGTTTGCATCACTCCTGCAGCCCCTGCTCTGGCAGGATCGAGTAAAATCTTTGTAAACTTTGTACTAGACCACACTTGATCATCAATACTTTCTTCTAAATTAGCTTGATAAAATGTGACATTCGATAATTTATTTCTTTTGCCATTTTGTTGTGCGCGTTGAACCATTTCATCAACACCTTCAATACCCACTACGCTTTGTACTTTTTGAGCCAGAGGCAAACTAAAATTACCTAAGCCACAGAACAGGTCTAATACGGTGTCATTTTCTTTTAGATCTAACCAAGAAAGAGCTTGATGGACCATTTTTTTATTCACATCACCGTTAACCTGAATAAAATCTTTTGGTGTAAAGTAAATTTTAGCGCCATCAATAAGATAATATGGTTCTTCACCACACACATGATTTAAGACGTCTGACTCTGGCATTAGGTACAAGATTAAATCACGCTCTTCACAATAAGAGAGTAATGCTTGATGATCGGTCTGATTAAAATCAACCAGATGACGGATCAACAAGACACTGCCATTATCTGCCTGAACTAACTCTACATGCCCTAATTGCTTTTTCGATTTAAACGAATTTAATAATTCATAAAGTGACGTTAGATGTTGATCAAGTTCACTCACTAATACTGGGCAATGGCGAACATTTACAATCGCTTTGCTTTGCTTCTTACGAAACCCAAAATCAAGCTGATTCGTTTGTTTATTAAACATTAAACTAATGCGAGCTCGACGGCGATATCCTTTGTCATCACCAACAATCGGCTCGATTATTTCACAACATTCAACGCCTTGTTTTTGCATTAGCTCTTGCAGCTTAATATTTTTTGCGACTATTTGCTCATCGCGTTGAAGGTGCTGTAAATTACAGCCACCACACTCATGATAATACTCACAAATCGCATCTTGACGCTTTGGGCTTTTTTCTGTCAGCTTGATAAGCTTAGCTCGAGAGTATTGTTTTTTCTGTTCGATAAATTGAATAATCGCTTTTTCTTCAGGTAAAGCACCGTCAATAAATACCGGTCTCTTATCTACAAAAGCAACACCGGCACCATTGTGATCTAATCGAACCACATCAACAGATTGATGCTTTGTGTTTACTGAAGCTTTCTTTTTAGGTTTGAAGAATTGCGCCATGATTATTGCCTGATTTACCAAAATTAGAAATTAGCGCCATTATACCCAAACAATATTAAGATGTAGTGCAGAATGGGCATTGATTTATGTTTCAATTTACGATTTCTACATAGAATATTTGAGCTTACTCGTTAACTTGATTAAGCTACGCGCTCAAGGATGTTAATAAGAACGAATCAATATGAGAAAATACGGTTTACGCGCACGTGTTATTACCCTGACACTAGCGCCAACATTAATTATCGGTTTGCTACTTAGTGGCTTCTTTACAATGAATCGATACAATGATTTGGAAGCTCAGCTCATTTCGAGCGGCACCAGTATTATTGAACCCCTAGCCATCTCAAGTGAATATGGCATGACGAGACAAAACCGTGAAGCCGTTCGTCGTCTAATTAGCTACGCGCATCGAAAGCACTCTAAAATCGTTCGCAGTATTGCTGTATTTGATGAACATCACGAACTGTTCGTTACTTCTAATTTCCATCCTAATTTTGAAAGCTTAACGTTTCCCAAAGATAAACCTATTCCATTATTACTTGATATTTCTTTTCAAGAAGAGTCTTTAATATTACGAACGCCTATTCTTCCTGAAGGACAGTTCTCTACCAATTTTGACCCCTCTTATATCAATGACCCCTTAGGTTACATCGCCATTGAATTAGACTTATCCAGTTTACGATTACAGCAATACCAAGAAATATTCTCTGCCTTGGTTGTTTTGATGCTTGGATTGAGCCTGTCTGGTGTCTTTGCCTATCGTTTAATGCAGGATGTCACTCAACCTATTTCACACATGGTCAGCGTGGTTGACCGTATTCGTCGTGGCCATTTGAATGTTCGAATTGAGAATAAATTGCATGGCGAGCTAGATACCCTCAAAAACGGTATCAATGCCATGGCCATCTCCTTGTCTGAATATCATGTCGAGATGCAGCAAAGTATCGATCAAGCGACTTCAGATTTACGTGAAACCTTAGAACAATTAGAAATTCAAAACGTTGAATTAGATATTGCTAAAAAACGAGCTCAAGAAGCGGCGCGTGTTAAGTCAGAATTTTTAGCGAATATGTCCCACGAGTTAAGAACCCCCCTCAATGGTGTGATTGGCTTTACCCGTCAAATGCTAAAAACATCACTATCTGATAACCAACAAGATTATCTGCAAACCATTGAACGTTCAGCAAACAACTTATTAACCATCATCAACGATATTCTGGATTTCTCAAAACTGGAGGCGGGTAAATTATTACTTGAAAATCTACCATTCAACCTCCAAGACAGTCTAGATGAAGTGGTTAGCCTACTTGCTCCAAGTGCGCATGAAAAAGGCTTAGAAATCACATTAAAAATTGATCAACGCCTATCTTCAGGACTTATCGGTGATCCACTTCGTATTCAACAAGTTCTTAATAATTTAGTTGGTAATTCAATTAAATTTACCGAAAAAGGCAACATTGATATTTCTGTTGAACTAAAGCACTTACATAGCGACAGCATTGATCTTCAATTTATTGTTCGTGATACCGGTATTGGTATTTCAGAGCGCCAACAAGCTCAATTATTCCAAGCATTTAGTCAAGCAGATGCCAGTATTTCACGACGTTATGGTGGTACTGGCTTAGGTCTGGTTATTACTCAAAAATTAGTCGCTCAAATGGGAGGGGAAATTGGTCTTAGTAGCCGCCTTCACCAGGGGTCGACCTTCTGGTTTACGATAAAAATGAGTTCAACAGATCTGCCTATGATTGATGAGCGGGATATTGCTCAATTAGATAAGAAAAAACTGTTATTAATAGAACCAAATATGCAGTCAGCTTCTATTTTACAGCAGCAATTGATCAATCACGGTGTCCTTGTCACTTACCGAACAACACTGCCTAATCATATTGAACCCCATGATTTCGCTTTAATCAGCTTAAGCTCTACCGCTAAGCCGACAGCGCAATCATTACAAAAAATTTCAGATAAACTCGTCCCTTATTGCCCTACCGTGATTATCGGTTTACCAAGTACAGAGCTTGCTCTTACTGAGGAGTTAAATGAACAGACTCATATTACTTGTTTATCGAAGCCATTCGCTAAGAAAAAATTGCTTGATGCTTTACTCAACCACAAGCAATTAGAGCAAGTACCTGTTTTACCTGATTTAATGGCTTCACATAAAGGACCTCAGCGCTTACCGATTAAAGTGATGGCGGTTGATGATAATCCTGCAAATCTCAAACTTATTTCTGCTTTATTACACGAACAAGTAGAGACTGTTGTTACCTGTAAAAATGGTATCGATGCGGTACAACAAGCCACTGAGCAAAAGTTTGATATCATCTTAATGGATATTCAAATGCCAAAAATGGATGGCGTGATGGCATGTAAAGAAATCCGTAAAACAGTCTTAAATGCACAAACGCCTGTAGTGGCTGTAACAGCCCACGCCATGGCCGGCGAACGAGAACGATTAATCAGTGAAGGCATGGATGATTACTTAACCAAACCAATTGAAGAACATGTCCTTCAACAAGTCATCATTCACTGGAGCCCCTTAACGGATAAATCTGATGTGGAAAAAATTGAAATTTTAGCCGACGCGATCCCTGAACTTCATGTGGCAGAAGCAAGTTGTGATAAGAGTAGCAGCATTGATTGGGAAGCGGCATTAAAGCAATCAGCAGGAAAAGATAATCTCGCAAAAGAGATGCTTGCAATGCTGATAGAGTTTATTCCGGAAGTTGATAGCTGGATAGAAAAAGCCCTAGAGGGGAACTTATCAACTGAAGAACTCTGTCATTACATACATAAACTTCATGGAAGTAGCTCATATTGTGGCGTACCTAGACTAAAGCAGTTATGTAATTTAATTGAAACGGCGCTAAGACAGCAGCAATCGATTGAAGAAATTGAACCTGAATTATTTGAGCTGCAAGATGAAATGTATAAAGTGACAAAAGATGCCACTCAATGGTTAAACTAGCTTATACCATTATGGATAAGTAGTTAGGATTCAAAAATTACCGTTGCGACCGCGTAATGGCGCTCGTCGGATATTGTAAGATGAATATGAGAAACATTCATTTTTTGAGATAACTCAAGAGCTTTACCCATGAGTTCTAAGATGGGTTTACCGTTCTCATCATTAGAGACACTAAAATCATGAAAGGTAACACCATGAGCAATACCGGTACCTAACGCTTTAGAAGCGGCTTCTTTTGCTGCAAAACGTTTAGCTAAGAAACGTCCTTTTTGCTTTAATGATTGATATTTATTAAATTCAGATACACTTAAGATGCGCTCTGCAAATGCATCTCCTGAACGAGAAAGGGCTTTTTCAACCCTTTCTATTTCAGCGATATCAGTCCCTAGACCAACAATTGCCATTAGTTACGAGCACCAAGCATAATACGGTGCATATCCGCGACCGCTTTTTCTAAGCCATCAAACACTGCACGTCCCATAATTGAGTGGCCAATGTTTAATTCGTAAATTTCTGGCAGAGCCGCAATCGCTTCAACATTATGGTACGTCAAGCCATGGCCAGCATTCACAATGAGGCCTTTTGAAGCGGCATAACTTGCGCCTGCTGCGATTTTTTTCAACTCATCTTGCTGCGCTTCTTCTGTTTCTGCATCCGCGTAAGCACCGGTGTGAAGTTCAATATATGGCGCACCACATTCAACAGCAGCATCTATTTGTTCTTTATCTGCATCGATAAATAGAGAAACGTTAATCCCTGCATCAGACAATATTTTCGTTGCTGCTTTTACTTTTTCAAGCTGACCTAATACATTCAAGCCACCTTCAGTGGTTAGCTCTTCACGTTTTTCTGGTACTAAACAAACAAACTCTGGCTGTGTTTTAAGCGCAATGCCTACCATTTCATCCGTGACTGCCATCTCTAAGTTCATTCGTGTTTGTAACGTTTCACGTAAGATACGCACATCACGATCGTTAATATGACGACGATCTTCACGTAGGTGGATCGTAATGCCCGCCGCACCAGCCCGCTCTGCGATTTCTGCCGCATGAACAGGATCAGGGTATTTAGTCCCTCTTGCATTTCGAAGGGTGGCTACGTGATCGATATTAACGCCAAGTAAAATTGAACTCATTTTAGAATACTCCTTGTTCTTGGAAGAAACAGCTCCCTACTTTTTAGAGGCTTGCCGCCAAGATACGGCTTTAATGCTATGCGTGTAAAGCGTTTTGCTGCTTTTAATTGCTCTGAGGTAGTAAATCGACGCTCACTAATCGCAATTAACTCATTACCTTTGAAGCTCATTAAAGGGTCGTGACGGATGGATGCCATAAAGCCTTGTTGCTCACGATAACGATACGTCATCTCTGGAGAAACCATTTCGCCACTGCCTGCGCAATGTAAAAAATCAACGCCATAACCTAATGAAGATAAAAGCGCCAACTCAAAACGCCTTAGTGCTGGTTCAGGATTTGAACTTTGAGCAAGCTCGGTAAGAGCGGTAAGGTAATCTAAAAAAAGGGCTGGATACGGCGTTTCTTGCTCTATTACTCGAACGACTAATTCATTGATGTACATAGCTGAGTAAAGATTTATACCAGAGAGTGGAATGCCCAAGCTAATGGTTTCAGCTTGTCGCAGTGTACGCATAGAGCCCTTGCCTGACCATTTCATTAATAATGGGGTAAACGCTTGTAATACGCCTTTTAGATTAGAGCGCTTGCTTCGCGCCCCTTTTGAGATAATAGATAAACGGCCATACTCTTCGCTAAACACATCTAAAATTAGACTGCTTTCACTGTATGGTCTTCGGTGCAGGACAAAACAACGTTGTAAGCCTTCTTCCACGTTTCTTACCTATAAAAAAGAATGCACTATGCGCTTCGCTAACTATAAACGCTTCGCTTCTAGAGACTATAAAAGATGTATTTCGCTATAATAAAAAATCCCAAACAACTTAAAATAATTTGATTAAGTTATTCGGGATCTTGTTCTAGATCTTATCGTTTCTAGTTTCTAGTTTCTAGAAATTATAAATCGTCGATGTAACCTAGAGAACGAAGTGCTCGCTCATCATCAGCCCAACCAGATTTAACTTTAACCCAAAGCTCTAAATACACTTTACGGTCAAACAAACCTTCCATATCAATACGAGCTTCACGACCAATAATCTTGATCTTCTCACCATTCTTACCAACAACCATTTTCTTTTGACCTAAACGCTCAACAAGAATAAGACCATTAATATGAAAGCCATCCATTTTCGGATTGTAATCAAATCGTTCGATTTCAACAGTTACTGAATATGGTAATTCCTCACCCGTAAAGCGCATCAGCTTTTCACGAATAATTTCAGACGCCATGAAACGTTGAGAACGATCTGTTACATACTCTTCAGGAAAGTGATGTACCGCTTTTGGTAAATACTGACGAACCAACTTTTGCACAACATCAACGTTTGAACCTGATTTAGCAGAGATTGGCACAACATCAACAAAGTCCATTTTTTCAGTCATGGTTTGAAGATGCTGCATAACGTCATTTTTATCTTTAACGTTATCAACTTTATTGACTAATAAAACCGTAGGGAATTCCGCTTTTCTCAGCTTGTTCAATACCATTTCATCATCAGGAGTCCAGTGAGTACCATCAACCAAAAATAGAACTAGGTTAACATCACTCAATGATGAGCTTGCCGCACGGTTCATTAAGCGGTTAATTGCACGTTTCTCTTCAATATGAAGACCTGGAGTATCAACGTAAATAGCTTGATAGTCTCCATCCGTGTCAACACCCATAATACGGTGACGAGTTGTTTGAGGTTTACGTGAAGTAATCGAAATCTTCTGTCCCAAAATTTGGTTTAAAAGTGTTGATTTACCTACGTTTGGACGACCAACGATAGCAATAAAACCACAATGTTGGTTGTCACTAGATTCTGTTTTAGCTTCTGATGAGAAGTACGCATCTAGATCAAATTCTTTTTCATCTGACATTAGTTTACTTGTCCTAATGCTATGTCAGCAGCCGACTGTTCTGCCTTGCGGCGGCTACTTCCTTTGCCGATAACTGGCTCATCCAAGCCAGCTACGATACATTCAATAGTGAACTCTTGGTTATGAGCTTCACCTTTAATTTTTGTTACTGTGTACGTTGGTAACGGCTTACGACGACCTTGCAGGTACTCTTGAAGACGTGTTTTTGGATCTTTTTGTGATACGCCAGGTTCAATAGAATCTAAACGAGTCTTGTACCACGCCAAAATAATTCCACGTATCACTTCAGTGTCGCTATCTAAGTAGATGCCACCAATAATCGCCTCAACCGCATCCGCTAAAATCGAATCACGACGGAAGCCACCACTTTTCAATTCACCAGGGCCTAAAAATAGGTAATCACCCAACTGGAATTCACGTCCTAGTTCAGCTAACGTATGGCCGCGAACTAAGGTTGCACGCATACGACTCATATCACCTTCGTCCACTTTAGGGAATCGATGATACAACTCATCAGCAATAACAAAACTCAAGATTGAATCACCAAGAAATTCTAGGCGTTCATTATGAGTGCCGTTTGCACTACGGTGTGTTAACGCTAATTTTAAAAAGTTTTCATCTTTAAATTGATAGCCAATTTTCTTTTCTAAGCGTTGTAATGAAGAATTCATAATCGTTCAATCAGTCTATGCCACCGATGCGGTTAAAACGCACACCAGTAGGAATAAAGGAAGGCAGCACACTATCGCTACCACGTTCAAATTCAAAGCTGATCCAGATCCCGACCGCTTTACCCACTAAATTCGCTTCAGGAACAAAACCCCAATAACGACTGTCGGCACTGTTGTCACGATTATCGCCCATCACAAAGTAGTTACCTTCTGGTACAACCCATTCATTGTAACCTGGTCGTGGTTGGTACATAGATACACGATCAGCTCTCATAGGGTTAACCAAAATATCATGCGTAGTCTCTTTTGCTAACTGCTCAGTATATTGAACTAAGTTAGTACGTTCTTGCATGAATTCACTGTCTTTCATGTTCGTTAACGGGATGATATTACACTTGCTCTCGCCTTTTGGCTTAATACACAACTGTTTTGAAGAACTGTAAATAACAGTATCTCCTGGTTTGCCGACTACACGTTTAATATAGTCTATATTTGGTTGTGGTGGATATTTAAAAACAACAACATCACCACGCTCAGGCTTACCCGTCTCTACAAGTTGTGAACGCCAAACGGGATCTTTAATTCCATAAGAGAATTTTTCGACCAAGATAAAATCTCCGACTAAAAGCGTCGGCATCATCGAACCGGATGGGATCTGGAACGGCTCATAAATAAATGAGCGCAACACTAAAACAAGGCCAATCACTGGAAAAATAGAAACAGATTGCTCTATCCATGCAGGTTGTGGGGCAACTTTTGCGAGCGTTGCTTCATCAACTTGTCCATTCGCTTGCTCACGTGCTGCTGCAATTTTTAGTTTGCGCTTTGGTGCCCATACGAATTTATCAATAGCCCAAACAACACCCGTAAATAGTGTTACTAGAACTAATATAAGTGAAAAAGTGTTAGCCATTTCATTCCCTTAAGTTAAGTGTTGCAATAACAAAGAAAGCGAAGACCATTGATCATCGCTTTCTTTGAGCTGTAATAAAGTTTAATTTATATCACTCTGAATGCTCAGAAATAAAAAATTAATCTTTACCTACATGAAGAATCGCAAGGAAAGCTTCTTGAGGTAATTCAACATTACCAATCTGCTTCATACGTTTCTTACCTTCTTTTTGCTTCTTCAACAGTTTTTTCTTACGGCTGATATCACCACCGTAACATTTTGCGATTACGTTTTTACGCAATTGCTTCACTGTTGAACGCGCAATAATGTGAGCACCAATCGCCGCTTGAATAGCAATATCAAACATTTGACGAGGGATGAATTCTTTCATCTTCTCAACCAATAAACGACCTCGGCTTTGTGCATTCTCATGGTGAGTAATGATCGCTAATGCGTCAACTCTGTCACCATTGATTAATACATCTACACGTACCATGTTAGATACTTCATAACGTTGGAAGTTGTAATCCAGTGACGCGTAGCCACGAGAGGTTGACTTCAAACGGTCAAAGAAATCCAGAACAACTTCAGACATAGGTACATCGTACGTCAGTGCAACTTGGTTACCGTGATAAACCATATCAACTTGAATACCACGTTTTTCAACACATAGCGTAATTACATTACCTAAATACTCAGCTGGAACTAAAATATTACAACGAGCGATAGGTTCACGAATCTCTTCTAAGTCGTTTACAGCAGGCAGTTTTGATGGGCTATCTACATACAGTAAATTACCATTATTCAATACGACTTCATAAACTACTGTCGGTGCTGTTGTGATTAGATCAAGATCATATTCACGCTCTAAACGCTCTTGAATAATCTCCATGTGCAGCATTCCAAGGAAGCCACAACGGAAACCAAACCCAAGCGCTGCAGAACTTTCTGGTTCATAGAAAAGCGATGCATCATTTAGACTTAACTTGCCTAGTGCATCACGGAAGTTTTCGTAATCATCAGAAGATACTGGGAACAGACCTGCATATACCTGTGGTTTCACTTTTTTGAAACCTGGTAGACGTTCTTCACAACCGCCTTTAGCGTGGGTTAGCGTATCACCTACAGGTGCGCCTAGGATGTCTTTAATACCACAAACAACCCAGCCAACTTCACCGGTATTTAATCCATCTGTATCAATTTGTTTTGGTGTAAAGATACCAATGCGATCAATACCCCAAACTTGGCCTGTACTCATTACTTTGATTTTGTCATTTTTCTTAAGTGAGCCATGTTTAACTCGAACTAAAGAAACAACACCTAAGTAGTTATCAAACCATGAATCAATAATTAGGGCTTGTGTTGGTCCTTCAGGATCACCTTCTGGTGCCGGAATCGATTTAACGATAGTTTCAAGAACTTCATCAACACCTAAGCCTGTTTTTGCAGAACAACGCGTTGCTTCCATCGCGTCAATGCCTACGATTTCTTCAATTTCTTCTGCAACACGCTCTGGATCAGCCGCAGGTAAATCAATCTTATTTAAGATTGGAACTACTTCTAAATCCATTTCAATTGCGGTGTAACAGTTTGCTAAAGTCTGTGCTTCTACACCTTGACCTGCATCGACTACCAATAATGCGCCTTCACAAGCGGCAAGTGAACGCGATACTTCATAAGAGAAGTCAACGTGTCCTGGAGTATCGATGAAGTTTAGTTGATAGGTTTCACCATCTTTCGCCGTATAGTCTAGAGTAACACTCTGGGCTTTAATGGTAATACCACGTTCACGTTCTAGATCCATTGAATCAAGAACTTGTGCTGCCATTTCACGGTCTGACAGGCCACCACAAACTTGGATTAGGCGGTCAGATAGTGTTGATTTACCGTGATCGATATGGGCAATAATAGAAAAATTACGAATATGCTTCATGAATGACGTGACAAACTCAATTAGTTAATGGGATTGGATCGTGAGATCAAGTAATGGGATTCTACCCAATTTCATCGCAAGTCGCTATCTTATCCTGCAGCATTTACTGAGATAGTGTCAGAAATAGGCTCGCCAAGGATACGAACTAGGCTAACTTGTTGTTCTGTGTTCTGTTCAATCCGATGAGAAAGGCGTTTCGCAATAAAATATCCTCCCCACGCTGAAAGTGCAGATACGGCAATAGTCGTAATTTCACCAATACCTATTAATGGAGAGAGTAACCACTCCGAAAATAGAGCACCAAACAGAAGAAAAAATAATGGTACCAAATAAACAATAGTGGCAGATTGCAGTAAATTCTTTTCTGGCAATCCGATCTCAACCATTTGCCCTACTGTCAGTTTCTTATCTGTATGAAAAGCCCAATGATGAACTTTTCCCGGAAGCACTTTTGATACAATGCCAGTACCACAAGAATCTTTAGAGGAACAATGATTACAGCTACTCTTCTGCTGGCAGCCGACAACGACTATATTATCTTGGATTTCAAGTACCGTTGCTAATGCAGTCATCATTATAATTACTTCGCCTCACGATCTGTTTCTGATGCACTAAATATAATGGATTTAGCAATACGCTTTGCCGTTACCTCAGGAATATCTCCAACGACACTAATCTCATAGTCCCCTTGAACATAGCTATATAACGAACGTCGACCTTGTTGAATCGATTGCTCTTTATGGCTAAGTTTATCTGCTTCTGAAATATAGACCGAAAAATTAAATAAACCATCAGAATACATTTGGCTCTCAACTGAACGTTGATTCATAGCCAAACGATAGCGTTTAAAATCGCTTTCTTTAAAGCCATTTGGCACCCAACGGACACTCCACATCGCTTGGTCTTGCGTTGTCGGTAATGGCGATACAATTTTAGGTAACTCAACATCACCTAAACGTTGCTTCATATAATCTGAAATTTGATCATTGACGGTATATGATACTACGCGGTATTGCTCAATGATGTCCCCATCACGGCTTACCAAGTCAGTGCGTAATGGTAATTGACTACGCTCGTCAATCCATACAATATACGAGTAACGTGTTCCGTCCTTTGACACGATTCGAATCACTTGCGCAGGTGAACCCGCCTCCCTTGCCCTTCCCATTGATACAAAATCATAATATTGATTAAGAGGAACAATATCCTTATGTAACAAAGGAATAATTGGAGCAACAATGGACTCTGATTGGATTGAAAAAGGTTTACTGCCTTGCTCTAAATAAGAAATCTCATCATTACGGCGAATCACTTCACGCATCGAACCACTTAAATAAACCAAATGAGATAACGTCATCTTTTCAGTATGAGAATGGCGATACATATAAGGTTCAATGCTATTTTTCTTAACTAGAATATAAGAAAGTTCATAGTTTAACTTATGACTCGCCTCTCCCATTTGATGCAACAAAGCCTCAGCAGAAGGCGTTTCTTCGGCTGAGGCTGTTATTGGAAAGAAGCTGATCAAAGCGATAAAGCTGATCAGGATATGTTTCATTATTCTGCCAATGTTATATTTGTCTCTAATAAATTACGGTCAATAGAACCATCGTGAGCATTTAGACGAAGTTGTAATTCATAATCTTGCAGCATCGCATTAATACGTTTACGTTGCTCCATAATATCCGCCTCTGTTGATGTTTTCTTAACCAAAGAATCTCGAGTTAAGCTTACAGGCTCAGCCGTTCCACTAAATGGGATAGTGTCAAGAACCTGTATATCTCCACTTGATGGAATAATACTCGGATCTGCCCCATTATATTGCTGTACACCAACAATAACGACCAATGAAAAACATGCCGCCATCGCAACTTGGCTAAACTGTGTTAACCAACTTGGCAATGTTTTCTTTGCCTCATTAGGTGCCGGCTGCGAAGGCATAAAGTCCGTCACCGTATCATTCATTTGATGAACGGGTTCATCCTCAAGCGCAAGCGCAACACTAGCTGAAATATCCCACGCTTTAGTTTTTGGAGCTTCGCCTCTCATCACATCACCAATTAGATGGTAATGTTTCCAGGTTTCTGTATTTTCTTCACGCGATAATGATTCAATGAACGCATTGTCCATCTCTTCATTATCAATAAACGCAGAAATTTTTTCTTTATCAGTCATTGTCTTCACCGTTTGACCGTTGGAAAATAATTAACGCTGCATCAGCGGTTGGATCTTTTTCTCAACAACTTCACGAGCTCGGAAAATACGTGAACGAACCGTACCAACCGGACACTCCATTACAGCAGCAATATCTTCATAACTTAAGCCTTCCAGCTCTCGCAGTGTAATTGCTGTTTTTAAATCTTCAGGTAAACCATCAATTGTCGAAAATACAATTTGTCGTAATTCTTCAGTTAATGATAAATTTTCTGGATTAGTCACCTCTTTTAAGGCACTAGCTCCTTCATAATATTCAGCGTCTTCAGCATCAACATCCGATGCTGGTGGTCTGCGTCCTTGAGCAACAAGGTAGTTCTTTGCTGTATTCACTGCGATGCGATACAACCAGGTGTAAAAAGCACTGTCACCACGAAAAGTCGGTAACGCACGATACGCTTTAATAAACGCCTCTTGTGCGACATCAGGTACATCACCACTGTTTTTTACATAACGAGCAACAAGACTACATACTTTGTTTTGGTATTTAATTACCAAATGATTAAAGGCTTGCTTATCACCACGCTGAACACGCTCAATTAAAACTTGATCTGTTAACTGCTCACTCATTGGAGCGGGTACTCCCATGTTATTCTTCTTAGATGCGCATAAAGTTTAGATTACGCAAATAACTGACAGTAAATCAGCTATACCACGATTAACTTGAGCACTATGTATGAGTTTCTAATCTTTAGAAAGTTCCTTTATTATTACATTTTTTTATCAATTTAATAGTTCAATGATTGATTTAAGGATATTTTTACCTCGTTTTAACCTCTCACTTTCTATTTTTTATTCTTGATATTTAAGATTCCACCTCAAAATATGACGCTATTGTCTAGATTCTGATAAAATGATCGGATTATCACAGGAAAATGATGAATATATGAACATAACCAATGAACACAGTTGCGACGTTTTAGTCATAGGCAGTGGTGCTGCTGGTCTTTCACTTGCACTTAGAGTCGCACCACATGGAAAGGTGATCGTTTTAAGTAAAGGCCCTCGAAATGAAGGCTCTACCTACTACGCTCAGGGTGGCATCGCTGCCGTATTTGATGAAAGTGATACCGTAGAGTCTCATGTAGATGACACCCTTATTGCTGGCGCTCATATTTGCGATAAAGATGTTGTTACTTTTATTGCTGAAAATGCGAAGCACTGCGTTCAATGGTTGATCGATGGTGGTGTTCCTTTTGATCATGATGATGAAAAAGAAACGGATATTACCGACCCAAAATTTCACTTAACTCGCGAAGGTGGTCACAGTCACCGCCGTATTTTGCATGCCGCTGATGCTACGGGTAAAGCGATGCAAAACTCGCTGCAAAATAACGTCCTTAATCATCCTAACATCACCATATTTGAGCGTCATAATGCGCTGGATTTAATCACTGAAGATAAAATCGGCGGAGAAGCTGATAAAGTTGTTGGTGCTTATATTTGGAACCGTGATGCTGAGCATGTGGAAACCGTTCGCGCTAAATTTGTGGTTTTAGCAACAGGCGGCGCTTCTAAAGTTTACCAGTACACTTCTAATCCTGATGTCTCTTCAGGAGATGGGATTGCGATGGCTTGGCGTGCAGGTTGTCGTGTAGCAAACTTAGAGTTCAACCAATTTCACCCTACGTGCCTATTCCATCCAGATGCTCGCAATTTCCTAATGACAGAAGCACTTCGCGGTGAAGGCGCTTATCTACGTCGTCCAGATGGTACGCGTTTTATGCCTGACTTTGATGAGCGTGGTGAGCTTGCTCCTCGTGATGTCGTGGCTCGTGCTATCGACTTTGAAATGAAACGTTTAGGTGCTGATTGCATGTACTTAGACATTAGCCATAAACCAGAAGACTTTATTCACCACCACTTCCCTACCATTAATGAAAAACTGCTTTCATTTGGTATTGATATGACTAAAGAGCCTATCCCAATCGTACCTGCGGCTCACTATACCTGCGGTGGTGTTATGGTTGATAAACAAGGCCAAACAGATATTGATGGTTTATTTGCGATTGGTGAGGTGAGTTATACAGGCCTTCATGGCGCAAACCGTTTAGCGTCGAACTCTCTGTTAGAGTGCGTTGTTTATGCATGGTCTGCTGCAGAAAATATTATTAAAGACATCAATAACCGAGAGCTTCCGCCATCATTGCCTGCGTGGGATGAAAGCCAGGTTGAATGCTCTGATGAAGAAGTTGTGATTCAACACAACTGGCATGAATTGCGTTTATTTATGTGGGATTACATGGGAATTGTTCGTACTGATAAACGTTTAGAGCGCGCTCTTCGTCGTATTCAATTATTGAAGCAAGAAACCCATGATTACTATAGTAATTTCCGCGTGTCTAATAACTTGATCGAATTGCGAAATCTGCTTGATGTGTCTGAATTAATGGTACGCTGCGCGATGGAGCGTAAAGAAAGCTGTGGTTTACATTACACGCTAGATTACCCTGAAGCACTTGAAGAATCAGGTCCTACCATTCTAACGCCTAAAAGCTTCAACTAATCATCTCTTTAAATACCACACTCTACGTATTGCTAGGGTGTGGTCTATCTTAAAAGCACACTGAACTGATGCTGTTCATTTATCCCCATCGAATCCTGAAATAGATAAAAATACTGCCCTACATAATCATTATGCGCATGAATAATGATTATATTTTTACTCACCCAAAAAACACGCGTAACAATCCAATCTCGATGATCATCAGAAGGCTTTCTTACAAACGTATAATGGCCTTGTCGTTCTAGTAATTGATGGTAAATAGAAGTGATATGTTGATGTATAAAATAAAACAGAAGGGGGATCAAAGGAAACAGAATGACATCCATCAATACCATCACCCACCCGATGCAAAAATAACAACCATGCAATGTAAGGTAGGCGATAGATGAAAAGTTAAGAGTGACCTTAACGGAGCTTACTGAGGTTATGCTCAACGATCTTATCAATCATAGATGCATGAGCAAGATTATCGCTGCGTCCGTGCCCCATGATCCATGTAAATAAATCAGGATCATCACACTCTAATAATGAAACAAAGTGTTGCTGTTCAGCTTCTGTTAGCTCCTCAAAACATTCGTCAAAAAATGGCATCACTACCACATCTAATTCCAGCATTCCACGACGGCAAGCCCACTTTACTCGTGCTTTCTCTTCGACACTATACATACTGTACCTAGTTTAAAAATAGAAATAACTCACTGGAGTCTACCAGTCTCTTTCTACGACAACCATGATCTAAAGTCACAAGATGAAGAAGATGAGACATAAAACTACTTGTTTCTTTTTACTGACATTTAAAATGCAGACATTTACTATAAGGGAAATAACCTAACCAAATAAGAATGTAATGATGAGCACTTTATTCCCTGTATTATCCATTAAAAAAGACGCTACCTTACCAAGCTTTGCTATTTCAGAATTGAATAATTGGGCATTAATTACCATGGTGGGTAACGATAAAAAATCCTATCTACATGGCCAAATTACTTGTGATGTCGTGGCGTTAGCTCAAGATGAGATAACGTTTGGTGGCCACTGTGATGCTAAAGGTAAGTTATGGAGTATCTTTCAACTTTTCCATCACAACGAAGGTTATGCCTTATTTCAACGTAAAAGTGCAATTGAAACTGAATTAACTGAAATCAAAAAATATTCAGTATTCTCTAAAGTTGATATCGCGGTATCTGACGATGTATTACTTGGCTTTACTGGACAAGAAGCAGAAGACTGGATTAATAAAAATACAGATTCACAGAGCTCTGTTCGTACTTCTCTATTTGGTACTTTTGCGAAAACAGGTGAGTCACAATGGTTATTAGTAACAACAAATGAACATAAAGAAGCCCTGCTATCATCATTAACTCAAGCCACCTTATGTGATGAATCATTGTGGGAGCTTTATACCATTCAACAAGCTCTTCCTCTGCTTGATAAGGCACTCGTTAATGAGCATATTCCTCAAGCAATGAACTTACAGGCTATTGGTGGAATTAGCTTTAAAAAAGGCTGTTACACCGGTCAAGAAACAGTCGCAAGAGCTAAGTATCGAGGTATAAATAAACGAGCAATGTATCTTGTTTCAGGTCAATCAGAACAAGTTCCAGTTGCTGGTGATGCCATTGAGCGTAGTGTGGGTGACAACTGGCGTAAAGGCGGAACGATTGTTTCTGCTTTCCGTCACGAAGATGGTTATACCCTTGCCTTAGCTATTCTTCCAAATGATCTTGATGACGATACTCAATTCAAGCTTCAAGAGTCTATTTGGGAGAAAATGTCCCTTCCATACTCTCTTGATGACGAATAAAACGATTATTTTCGTATCAAAAATAAGATTAATTTGCACTATTGCATTTTATTATTGATCTTAAACGCAGATCTCAGCCAATAAACATGCATTGTTATTTATTTTTTATGAATAAGTAGCAAGTTAATTGTTCTTTAGCTATCTTTACTGTGTTCTTTTTACAAAAGAACGCATAAATTGTTTAACTCCAAACAATTTATTCCAATATATCTATATGTTGGAAATGCATCTGTGACTGTTTGCCCGAATTTATTCGGGCTTTTTTTTATCTTAATCCGTTAATGGGTAGTATTTAATATTAGATAAAGATCAAATTTAAGAACATAAAAATACAAAAACTGACTTCATCATCACCCTATCCTACATTTGTAACACAACCTTCATCTGTTCTGATTTATACTATTGCAAAAGCACATAAAGCGCTTTGTTGTATTAATCACTAAAGGATAATGTGATGCGGTTTTTTAAGCACTATGCACCAAGCATGATTGCTAAACATATCAGTCGACTATTTAACGGAAAGATTCATATTCATGGTATTGGAGAGTTTAGATTTGAGGCGGGGAAATTAATTATCCCTTCTCAAGCGGAACGTGAACACTATCGAATGATAAAAGAGATTAACTTGGAAGTAGCTCGATTACGACTTTCTTACTAGACCCATATGTAAAATCGATACAAATAAAAAAGGTAGCTAACGCTACCTTTTTTATATCTATAACAATGTAAATTATGCTTTATTCTGAGCTATTTTTGGTAATCGGCCAGATACTCCTAATGCTCGTTTTAAGCATTCATCTTTAACAGGGGTGACTTCATTCGTCAGATACATACCGATCCCTCTAACTAACTTTTTAATCGGATTAGAACCTGAAAACAATTCTTTAAATCCCTGCATTGAGGCAATCATCTGTGCCGCTTCTGTTTTTCTCCAACGTTCAAAAGGACGTAGATTCGTTTTTAGCCCGATATCTTTGCCTTCTTGATGCAACTCATTAATAGTCTCAGCCAACGCTGCAGCATCCGCTAAACCTAGATTCACACCTTGCCCAGCTAATGGATGAATGGTGTGCGCCGCATCACCAACAAGTACAACGCGCTCTTTAACGAAATCTTTGGCATAGCGCATTTTTAAAGGAAATGCTTGTCGCTCACCTTCAACTTTACATAAACCTAATTGATTATCAAATGCGGCGGTTAACTGTTTATTAAACTCTTCTTCTGGCATTGAAACTAAATTCTCTGCATGAAGAGGATCTAATGACCAGACTATTGAGTTTAAATTATCTTCACCTAATGGAAGGAAAGCTAATGGTCCTTCCGGTCTAAATATTTGGCGGGCTGTTTTATCATGAGACTCTACGGTTCTAATATTGGCAACTAACGCACTGTGCCCGTAATCCCAATGAGTCAGAGGGATATCAACCTGCTGGCGTAGCCATGAATTAGCACCATCAGCACCAACAACAAGCTTAGCGGTAACCGCTTTCCCTGATTCTAAATTAAGCCACGCTTCGCTTTCACCAAACATAATATTATGGCAACGCTCTGGTGCTAATAGCGTTACGTTTTCTTGTTTTGAGACTTTCTCAAGTAGTGAAAGTTGAATAACTCGATTTTCAACAATATGTCCTAAATTACGCTGAGCTATCTGCTCTGCTTCAAATTCAATACGAGCAAAACTGTCTTGTTCCCATACCTTCATTGAAGAATAAGGAGAAGCTCTTCGAGCAACAATCCCTTGCCATGCGCCAACATGCTCTAAAATATTTTCACTTGCTCGGCTAATCGCAGAAACTCGCACATCCGGTAAATTGGCCAACTCAGTGTCAGGTAATTTACTTTCAATGATGGCGATTCGTAATCCACTATTTTCTAATGCAGCAGCAACAGTCAAACCAACCATGCCACCACCAATAATCGCAATATCTACACTTTGCATCATAATTATCTATTCACTCTGCCCATAGCTCGTAATGTTAAGGGCTTTAAAAAAGCACGGAAAGTATCAACAGCACACAAACTTACATTTCTTCCTATAATCATGGGAAACGCATTATTTGCAAAAATAGAGATCAGCCCCGCTGTCATGCCTATTGTTTGTTGCTGATCAGGTTGGCGACGTTTTTGATACGCTGAAAGTACAGCATATTCACCAACATCACGACCTAACTGATTGGCTTGAGAGATACATTCAGCTAAAGAAAAAACATCTCTAATGCCCAGATTAAAACCTTGTCCCGCAATCGGGTGAAGCGTTTGAGCGGCATTACCTACGGCAGCAAAACGATGCGATACATGCTGCGTTTGACGACGTAACCATA
Organism: Aliivibrio sp. S3MY1; assembly: GCF_028765575.1. Taxonomy (GTDB): domain Bacteria; phylum Pseudomonadota; class Gammaproteobacteria; order Enterobacterales; family Vibrionaceae; genus Aliivibrio. Next base: position 76,953 of record NZ_JARACO010000012.1, read on the forward strand.
GTGGGTAATGAGCACGCTTACCTGCTTTAATCAACTGACCTAAACGCCATCCAAAAGCACGCTGCAGATGCTCTAAAAACACAGCATCATCATAAGCTAGTATCTGTTGTGACTCTTCAGGGCTTACGCACCAAACTAAAGAGCTGCGTCCTTTGGACATAGGAAGTAAAGCTAATGGCCCGTGCTCAGTAAAACGTTCAAATGCTTTACCTTGAGGATGAATATTGGTCGTGATATTTGCAATAATCGCAACTTGCTGAAAATCATCATTCTGACTCTCAATATTCATACTCTTACACGTTTTAGATTCCGCGCCATCAGCCGCAATCACTAATGATGTAGAAATCACCTCGCCCGTAGATAACGTTAAGGTAGATACTGCTATTTCGCGTTCGATATGAACGACGGAGGCTGGACAAAGCAGCTCAATATTTTTAGAACTGGCTAATTTTTGATGATAAAAACGACCAACATCAGCTAACTCAACAACATAGCCTAGACCATCAACATTAAGCTCTTTAGAGGTTAATTCTGTTAATCCCATATGCTGCCGATCTGACACATGAATATGATGAATGGCCGTTGAAAATGATTCCATCTCTGACCAAAGACCAATATCTTGTAATAATTGAGCAGTGCCATTTGATAAGGCAATACTTCTTGAGTCATAACCTGGATGTTGATCCAAGTTTGGCTCTAACGCTTCAATTACCGCTATCGATAATGTCTCTTGATTCATTTTTTCCAAAGCTAAAGCCAAAGTTGCCCCAGCCATTGCTCCACCCACGATCACTACATCATAATGTGTCATAGCATTACCCATTAATGTACTGTTTTCGATGCGTCTTTATGTACTTTCTGCCCTAACTCGGCATGAATGGTTAATACACAAATACGAACATGCTCTAATACTTGTTCAAATAAGTTTTCTTGCTCTTCAAGATCATCATCTTCATCAATACCTAAGCGTGCAATCTCTTCTAAATCTAAAAGGGCTTCTTTAAGTGAATCAGAGGCGTTATCCATTTTTAGACCGACTAACCCAAGCCCTGAAATGAAGTGATTAACCCACTCACTTAACCCATCTGCGCGATTCATTAGCGTTTCTTTTTCATCAGGAATTAATAGTGATAACGCTATTTTTTCCGACATCAGTTCTTCCACTGTTGATTGGAAAGCCTGAGTACCAACTTGAATAGCACTGTCTGGCCATCCCATCCCATCGTTAGTGTAGTCATAAATGAGCGGTTTCCAGCTTTGATCGTCTAACGATAATCCACCGCTGATCATTCCTGTCAGTAAGCCATGTAATTCTGATGGCGTAACAGCCAGTCCGCTGTCTTTTAGAACTGACTCTACAGCCAGGAATTCAGGTATTTTAATTTCGCTCATAATTAGACGATCTCTGTATTTATAATTGATAGCGCAATGCTACCACTTTGAGCATACTCAGAAAACTCACTATCTCTCGCAATTGCGTATCTTTTCATCATATTGTTGTTTTATTAAGAATATAGTTAACCACTATCAACAAAGATAAGGGAAATGCTTGAATCTTATTACTGCATTTCTTATAGTTTCATTTACTTATCACTGAGGATGCTTTCCTATCAGTGTAATCCCATAGTTTAACGATGAGTAATGTATTGTGATGACAAGCCAAGCCGTGCAAGTCCAAATTTTAGGACGAGCCATCAAGGTTAACTGCCCTGCTGGCCAAGAAGCTGCATTAAAAGAGGCCGCTAAAGATTTAGATAACCGTGTAAATGAATTATCTGAACGAACGAAAGTAACCAATACAGAGCAACTATTAACTATTACCTCGTTAAATATCTGCTATGAACTGCATATGGCGAAAAAAGAAGCAAATAAGCATTCTTCAGATGTTTATGAGCGAATGGGATTACTTGCTAACGCATTAGAAGCGGCAATTTCTACCGTAAAGCCTAGCCAAATAGAAGAAAATACGGCAGAATAGAGCTCTCGCTAAGGATAGCAAAAGAATAAAATTTACCCTGGAGTGTTTGTAGGCGGATCTATGTCCCTGAGCCGATAAGCACAAATTAGGGTTAGTATTTATTTACTATTGAGCATGCTCGGCTTGTACTGAGAAGCCTACGGTAAATTTTGCTGATCCGCCTTGAACCTAGGGTTCAAGGGCTACGACCACTACGGCACTTTGGGGTATTCCATGACATCTCGTCGACACATTCGACAATCCATTCGCCACACTCGTAATTCATTAACTCCTCAAGAACAACATCAAGCAGCCACAGACCTTGTCTTACAGTGCGCTAATGATCCTTATATTCAAAAAGCCAAATCGGTCGCTATTTATCTCTCTGTTGATGGTGAAATCAATACCTCACTTCTCATTGACTGGCTCTGGAAACAAGGTAAATCCGTCACTCTGCCGGTGATCCACCCTTTTTGTAAAGGGCATTTACTGTTTCTTGAATATACCAAAGACACCCCTCTTATTTTAAATAAATACCAAATTTTAGAACCTAAACTAAATAAAACTCAGGTCGTTCCAGTCAACCGGTTAGATGTGATCATCACGCCGCTTGTGGCTTTTGACCATTTGGGTAATCGCTTAGGCATGGGAGGAGGCTATTACGATCGCACTCTTGTTAATTGGGCGCAAAATCAAACAGGGCCAATGCCTATTGGTATTGCTCATGCTTGCCAGCAAGTTGATGTATTACCCATTGAATCTTGGGATGTTCCTCTACCACGGATAATTACACCAAAACAGATCTGGCATTGGTAAGGATCTAATTACCCCCCTCCCATTCTCGATATTACAGTCAAATCAACCAGCAACGAAAACGTTTGCATTTATTCTCTGTTTTCTCCGTTTATTGACTTCTTTTTCCTGACGAAGAAAAAACAGTGCGTTATAATCACGCCGATTCCATTTAATGCCAATTTAACTAAACCTTTAATCAACGGCTTAGTTAAATTGGTATAAACACTATTATTTCATTAGGAGAATGTCATGACTCAAGACGAGATGAAAAAAGCAGCCGGTTGGGCAGCGTTAGAATACGTACAAGCTGGTAGCATTGTTGGTGTTGGTACAGGATCAACTGTAAATCATTTCATCGACGCACTTGCGACCATGAAAAAAGAAATTAAAGGTGCAGTATCAAGCTCTGTCGCATCAACTGAAAAGCTGAAAGAGTTAGGTATTCCCGTTTTCGAGTGTAATGATGTTTTCAGTCTTGATGTTTATGTTGATGGCGCAGATGAAATCAACGCTAAAAACGAAATGATTAAAGGCGGTGGCGCAGCTCTTACTCGTGAAAAAATCGTTGCTGCTATTTCTGAAAAATTCATTTGTATTGTTGATGATACGAAACAAGTCGACGTACTCGGTCAATTCCCTCTGCCAGTTGAAGTTATCCCAATGGCTCGCTCTTATGTAGCTCGTGAACTAGTTAAGCTTGGGGGGGATCCTGCATACCGTGAAGGCGTAATCACCGATAATGGCAATATGATCTTAGACGTTCATAATATGCAGATCACTAACGCTAAAGAATTAGAAGATAAAATCAATAGCCTTGCAGGTGTTGTCACTGTCGGTTTATTCGCTCACCGTGGCGCAGACGTACTTCTAGTTGGTTCACCTGACGGTGTGAAAAAATTCGATTAAGACATAAATCTCCTTTCTTATCTCTTATTATTGAGAGATAAAAATGTCATTTGATTACAAACGGTGCTCATTAGCACCGTTTTTTATTAACTATTCCGTAATTTTCTTACCCAAACTGATTATTTTTTGATACTTTATAATCATTGAACATAAACTCTCCATTTAAATTTGTTTTTAAGGATAAGAACACCATGGCAAAAGTATCTCTGGAAAAAGAAAAAATTAAAGTTCTTCTTTTAGAAGGATTGCACCCATCTTGTGTTGAAGTCTTCCAAGCTGATGGCTATACCAATATTGAATACCACAAAGGTTCATTGTCAGAAGAAGAACTTCTTGAAGCAGTAAAAGATGTTCACTTCATCGGTTTACGCTCACGCACTCAATTAACTCAAGAAGTATTCGATGCTGCAAACAAATTAGTGGCTGTTGGTTGTTTCTGTATTGGTACAAACCAAGTTGACTTAACCGCAGCAGCAAGACGCGGTATTCCTGTCTTTAACGCCCCATTCTCAAACACACGTAGTGTCGCTGAATTAGTACTAGGACAAATTTTATTACTACTTCGAGGCATCCCTGAAAAAAATGCACAAGCTCACCGTGGTGTTTGGAAAAAAAGCGCTGACTCTTCTTTTGAGGCGAGAGGCAAACGTTTGGGTATTGTAGGTTATGGACATATCGGCACACAATTGGGGATCTTAGCTGAAAACCTAGGTATGCGTGTTTATTACTATGATATTGAAAACAAATTATCTCTAGGTAATGCTACTCAAATCCAAACCATGAGTGAATTACTAAATAAGTGTGATGTTATCTCTCTTCACGTACCAGAAACCGCTGGCACAAAAGACATGATGGGCGCTGAGGAGTTTGCTCGTATGAAGCCTGGTGCTATCTTTATTAATGCCGCTCGTGGCACGGTAGTGAAGATCCCTGATTTATGTGACGCTCTTGAATCTGGGCATTTAGGAGGCGCAGCTATCGATGTATTCCCTACAGAGCCAAAAACAAATGCGGAACCATTTGAGTCTCCATTGCAGAAGTTTGATAATGTTATTCTTACACCGCATGTTGGTGGTTCAACTCAAGAAGCTCAAGAAAATATCGGTGTTGAAGTTGCTGGCAAATTAACAAAATACTCAGATAACGGTTCAACTTTATCATCAGTTAACTTTCCTGAAGTCTCTCTTCCATTGCATACAGATACCTCACGTCTACTTCATATTCATGAAAACCGCCCTGGTATTCTAACAAGCATTAACCGTATTTTTGCTGATGAAGGCATTAACATTGCAGCACAATATTTACAAACCTCTGCTGAGATGGGTTATGTAGTCATTGATGTTGAAACGGCTCGTTCAGAAGAAGCTCTAGTTCAACTAAAAGCAATAGAAGGCACAATCCGAGCTCGCATCCTGCACTAATTAACCGGGTTTATTATTTTTGATATAAAAAGGGTTACCATTACGGTAACCCTTTTTCTGTCACTATATCTCTTTAATCTTCAAGACGATAAACAACTGATACCGAATCAGAAATGACCATTTGACTGTCTTGATAACTTTCAGCCACATTAGATGCCGCATCCATTCTCATACTTTTCATCATAATAGGTTGGCTGTAGTTATTATGATAAGAGACTTTCCAAACACCTTTAACCTGCGTTCCAAACCCTTTTGCTAATGAATTGGCTTTTTCATTGGCATCTTTAATCGCCTCTAAGCGCGCCGCTTCAATGTATTCTTTTTCTTTACTGGTTTGTAGCTCAATCTGGTTAATGCGATTAATACCATCACCTAGGGCTTTGTCTAGATAGCTATTTAACTTATTTAAATCCATAACCGTAACCGTAATATTGCGAATCGCTTTATACCCTACAAGCTCTGGCTTTTTTCCTTTTGGATAACGATACTCTGGCGTTAAACGAATATTGCCACTGTTAATATTTTCACGCTTAACGCCTTGAACTTCTAAACGAGCCAGAAAACTAGTCACTGCTTTATCTGTTGCTTGTTTCGCTTTCTCTGCCGTTGCTTTACTTTCAACGACATCAACGGAAAACTGAGCCATATCAGGAACAACAAATACCTCACCTTTTCCCGACACTTCAAGATGAGGGAAATCAGGTGATGACGCAAAAGCAGCCGGAGTTAAACAAGCCGATAAACATAAAGCGCTGATTATTTTTTTCATTTTAAATTTCTCAAAGTGACATCATATAGTTATGACTGTCGTTGTTATAAATAATTCCCTTAGGTACTTTATATATTGATATGCATTAAATACCTAGCAAAAAAAATGCTACCCGAGGGCAGCATTTCATGTTTTGATTTAAATAAAACTTAATCCACTTTATTTAAATGAACATCCATTTGTGGGAATGGGATCTCGATACCTTCGTTATCCAGACCTTCTTTAATCGCTTGAAGCGTATCAAAGTAAACATCCCAATATTGCTCAGTTTTACACCAAGGGCGAACAACAAAGTTTACCGATGAATCAGCAAGAGCAACAACACCTACTTTTGGTGCCGGTGTTTTTAGAACTCGCTCGTCTGACTCAAGTACCTTAGTGATCACTTCTTTTGTTTTCTTCAGATCTGCACTGTAAGAAACACCAATTACATGATCTATACGGCGAGTCGCATGACGTGAGTAGTTTGTGATTGGGCTACCAATAACACCACCATTTGGAACGACAACCATTTTGTTATCAGGAGTATTTAGAATAGTTTGGAAGATCTGAATTGAATCAACAGAACCTGCAACACCACCAATTTCAACGTAATCGCCAGATTTAAATGGACGGAAAGCAACAATTAATACACCTGCTGCAAAGTTTGATAAAGAACCTTGAAGTGCAAGCCCCACCGCTAAACCAGCGGCACCAATAACAGCAACCACAGAAGCCGTTTGAACGCCTACTTTACCTAAAGCTGCAATTAATACGATAATGAATAGAAGGTAACGAACTAGAGTATGAACAAAGTCGACAACCGCTTTATCCATTTTCTTTTTCTCAAGAGCCTTGCCTACACCACCTGCGATTTTCTTAACGATAATATTACCGATAAAAAGAATAGCGAGTGCTGAAATAATATTTACCCCATAAGTGATAAATAATTCTGAATTATCTGTTAGCCAATGTTCTAAATTTGCTACTCCACTAGTAGCTAAATCAGTTACAGCGCCTTGATCTGCCATTTGCTTTGTCCTTTATAGTTATTCTCAGCATAAACTGAGATGATTGCCATTATGTTGACGATTTATACCAATTCTAACACTCCGAGCGTCAGCTTGATGTAAAATCCTTTTTTAAACACACGTATTTGCTCTCATTATCTTCAATAAGAAAAGAAAAACAACCTTAATTACAATAACCTACCCAATACTATCAGATAAGAATAATTGCTAACACAATTTAATTACATAAAAGATACATTTATTTATCTAACCACTATTATTTCTTCTGCTCTTCTCTTTTGAATACAAGTTCGCTGCTTGATGACTCTGCATCCACAAAGTAGTAACCATCAACGGTAAAACTTTTTAGTTCTTCTATCGTTGATATTCTATTTTCAATCATAAAACGAGCCATTAAACCTCTGGCTTTTTTTGCATAAAAGCTAATGATTTTGTATTGTCCATTTTTACAATCTTTGAAAACAGGTGTTATCACCTTAGCCGTGAGCTCTTTTGGTTTAACCGCTTTAAAATACTCATTTGATGCTAAGTTAATCAAGATATCATCACCTTGCTCTGCAATAACTTGATTTAATTTTTGAGTAATTGAACTGCCCCAGAATTGGTATAAGTTTGTTCCTCGCTTATTAGCAAGCTTGGTTCCCATCTCTAAACGATAAGGCTGCATCAGATCCAATGGCTTTAATAAACCATATAACCCTGAAAGCATACGTAAATGGGTTTGAGCATAATCAATGTCACTACTGGTTAAGCTGTTTGCGTCTAGGCCGGTATACACATCACCTTTAAAAGCAAATAAAGCCTGACGAGCATTTTTTTGAGTGACATTCGTTGTCCACTCTTCAAATCGCACGGCATTCAAGCTTGCAATCTTATCACTCACCTTCATTAAACTCGAAATATCTAATGGCGTTAACTGCTTACAAACGTCAATAAGCTCCGCTGAATCTGTAATAAAATCAGGCTGAGTATGAATTGTAGTTGGTAGTGGCGTTTTATAATCAAGAGTTTTAGCTGGAGAAACGACAATAAGCATGAGCAAGATATCCTATATATTTTTATATATTAAGATAGTAACTATTCAGGTATAAAAAAGCCACGTTCGGTTGCGTGGCTTTATCTATTTATTCAATGGGTGAACGCAATGATTATTTTTGCTCTTTCGTGTTATCCCAAATGCCTTCTTCAAGCTGAGAATGCAGTTCTGGATACTCTTTACTATCAAACGTAGGAACTTTCCCCTCACTCAGCTGCTTATTATAATCTTTCGCAAGCTTAATAACGGTACCTGATAATAGAGAAATAGCAATTAAGTTAACTATTGCCATTAATCCCATTGAAACATCCGCCAAGGCCCATACTGTCGGTAATGAAGATAATGCACCGAACATTACCATACCCAATACAACGACACGGAAAATACCGATACCAGCCTTATGATTGTGCTCTAGGAAAATCAAGTTGGTTTCTGCATAAGAATAATTAGCAATAATTGAAGTAAACGCAAAGAAGAAAATCGCTACAGCTACAAAAATACCACCCCAATGACCCACTTGGCTGCTCAATGCTAATTGTGTTAATTCAATCCCCGTCACTTCACCATGCGGCACGTACTCACCAGACATTAAGATAATAGCTACCGTTGAAGAACAAATAACAATAGTATCCATAAATACGCCTAGCATTTGTACATAACCTTGAGATGCTGGGTGTGGTGGGTATGGTGTCGCTGAAGCAGCAGCGTTTGGCGCAGAGCCCATACCCGCTTCATTAGAGAACAAACCACGCTTAATACCATTAATCATCGCTTGGGCTATCGCATAACCTAAACCACCAGCTGCCGCTTCTTGCAGACCAAAGGCACTCTTAAATATTAAGGTAATCACGCCCGGTAGTTTTTCTATATTGGTAACCATGATAAATAAAGCAATAGCTAAGTAAGCAAGAGCCATTACTGGTACGACTATTTCTGCCGTACGAGCGATCGTTCTGAAGCCACCAAAAATAACCACCGCAGAGATAATTACAATTACGATACCTACATATAGAGGCTCCCAACCAAAAGCGGTTTGCATTGCTCCTACAATAGAGTTTGCTTGTACTGCGTTAAATACCAAACCAAAAGCGATGATCAAAAAGACAGAGAACAATACGCCCATCCAGCGCATCCCTAATCCTTTTTCCATATAATATGCAGGACCACCACGGTAGTTCCCTTCATCATCTTTGGTTTTATATAACTGCGCTAATGTACTCTCAGCAAAGGCAGTCGCCATACCTAGCATTGCTATCAGCCACATCCAAAAAATAGCACCAGGACCACCAGCAGTTAATGCAACTGCAACCCCTGCCATATTACCAGTACCAACACGAGCGGCAAGACTGGTACATAACGCTTGAAATGAGGATATTCCTGATGGATCTGATTTTCTGCTGTTTTTCAGTACCGAAAACATATGACCAAAATGGCGAAACTGAATAAAACCTAATCGAATAGTAAAGTAGATACCAATGGCAACTAATAGATATACAAGTACCGAACCCCACAATAGGTCATTCAGTAAATTAATAAGACTTGTCACATTTCCCTCTCAGTTACATTAATAGTAATGATTGCATACGCTTATAATATAAAGCGCTCCCACTAATCTTCATTGTTATTGTCGATTAATTATTTGGGTATAGTGGAGAGTTACCGTCATACATTGCAACTCTATTCACTTATTTACAGTAAATCTAAATATTTACTCACCCAATAAGATTAGCGCGCTGAATGATGCTCAGTATTTACTAAAAAATCAATAAAAAAACAGACGTTGAGCTTATGACACTTTTTCTACAACCTTAGACTTAACACTTATTTGACTAACATAAAAAAAACACATTACCGACATTTAAATCAATAAAAAAATATCAACAAATAGTCATTAACCTTATCTCAGCCGATAAAACCCTAATCATGAATAATAGAAAACAGTAGGATATCAAGCTTATTTTCTCCCTTTATTTTTTCTTAGTCATTCATCACAGCTAAAAATAGTTTATAAAACAACCAAATAACGAATAGATATAAATAGCTCCATTGATTAACAAAAATCAAACAAAAAAGCCGTCCATTTTTTCTAGCTAAATAATAAAGATGGGGCAAATTGTAGTTCATAATTCTAAATTAAGATCATTTTAGTGATCACCATCTCACATAAAATTCATTAAAAACAAACAAATGCGAAACACTTCAAGGTCATAATTCTCACTCTGTGGTATTTAATAACACGCTAAATAAATACTTTTACTCTTTGTAATAATTAACTAATTTATAAAATGAGGTGCTTATGGATGGGTACACACTAAATGATTTATTAGCTACAAAAACAACAACCAAAAAAAAACAAAAAAAGCGCCTTTGGCGTGAGATAGAAGAAATTCAAGATCGTCGCCAATTGTTACACGAACTAAAAGAACTGGATCCCTCATTTAAAGGCAGCATTGACGCCGCTTTTTTTAAGTAGTTTTTTAACGTTAAAACAAATAAAAAGGAGAGACTAAATGCTCTCCTTTTTATTAAATAGACTCTTATCTTACTTTACTCACCAGTTCGAAATTTATACAAAAAAGTTATGCGATTGGCGTCCAATTGATCTCTGATAAATTTTTCGACTTTAATAGCTCATTGACTTGTGAGAAATGTTTACAGCCAAAAAAGCCTCGATGTGCAGAAAGCGGAGAAGGATGTGGCGCTTTTAGAATAGAGTGGCGAATAACATCAATATTGGCCCCTTTCTTTTGGGCATGGGCTCCCCATAGTAAGAAGATAATATTTTCTTTTTTCTTATTAAGCTGCTCAATAATACTGTCAGTAAAGGTCTCCCAACCTAATTTAGCATGAGAGTGGGCCTTTCCTTCTTCTACAGTTAACACCGTATTGAGCAATAAAACCCCTTGTTTAGCCCAGCTATCTAAATATCCGTGTTCTGGAATAACAAAACCTTCAATATCTTGCGCTAACTCTTTATACATATTACGCAAAGAAGGTGGAATTTTAGTCTCAGGCAAAACTGAAAAAGAGAGGCCATGAGCTTGACCTGCTCCATGGTAAGGGTCTTGACCCAGGATCACTACTTTCACATCATCAAAAGCGGTTAAATCAAATGCCGTAAAAATATCCTTTTCTTCAGGGAAAATTATTTTACCAAGCGCTCTTTCTGCCTCTATTTTTGCGATCATAGATTGGTAATAGGCTTTTTCTTTTTCAGCTGATAAAATTGAATTCCAGGTCGTCATTACTTTTTCTCGCTTAATGCTCTGAGTTGGGCTATTTCATCTTTCCAAATTTCAGGATCAATGGTTTCCAAAACAAGAGGGATATTATTAAATCGCTCATCTTGCATAATATACTCAAAGCAATCCCAACCAATGTTCCCTTCGCCTAACGACTGATGACGGTCAACTCGGCTGCCTAATTCAATTTTTGCGTCATTAATATGCATGCCACGTAAATATTGAAAACCAACAATGCGCTCAAATTCAGCAAAAGTATGCTCACACGCTTCTTTGCTACTTAGATCGTAACCCGCAGCAAAAGTATGACAAGTATCAAGACAAATCCCTACTCGTGTTTTGTCTTCCACTTGATCGATAATTTGCGCTAAATGTTCAAACTTCCAACCTAAATTGGTGCCTTGTCCTGCTGTATTCTCAATAACAGCAACCACATCAGGAACCGCTTGATGCGCCAAATTAATTGACTCGGCAATCAAGGCTAAACATTCATCTTCTGAAATTTTCTTTAAATGACTTCCGGGATGGAAATTAAGTAACGTTAGACCAAGTTGATTACAACGCTCCATCTCATCAATAAATGCTGCTCGAGATTTCTCTAACTTCTCTTCTTCTGGAGAACCTAAATTAATTAAGTAAGAATCATGAGGTAAAATTTGATCACTAGAAAAGCCAAAACGCTTACAGTTTGCCTTAAAATCAGAGATGATTTTTCTTGTCAGTGGTTTTGCTATCCATTGACGTTGGTTTTTAGTAAATAATGCAAATGCATTAGCTCCAATTTGATAAGCACGTTTAGGTGCTTGATCAACACCACCCGCCGCCGATACGTGAGCCCCAATATATTTCATCTCTGTACTTTCCTTTCAAAATTAACGTCACACTATTATTGCGGTAAACACTTTATTTGTCAGTAGTTCTCTTGTTTTGCCTAACGATTTCCTTCCATTTCACTGATTACATAAAACACCCATTTTGTAGTAATATTACCACAAAATAAACATGTAACAACAAAGTGGTAGACTGTGTTTTTCGTGCTACAAGCTAGCTATATGGTACTTTATTGATTTAAAGCAAAGTTTATAAGACGAAATAATTAGCACTTTTTGTGGTTTTTTGACCTATATCAATATACAAAGTAAGGGTATCATGTATATAATGTGACCCACAATATATTTACAAAATAACCACAAAGTGGACTAGGAGAAAGTAAAATGATCACAGGTATCCAAATTACTAAAGCTGCAAATGACGATCTTCTTAACTCTATCTGGCTACTAGATAGCGAGAAAAATGAAGCTCGTTGTGTTGTTGCAACTTCAGGCTTTGAAGCTGACCAAGTAATTGCTGCAAATGAACTAGGCGAATACGAAAGCCGTGACGTTGCCATTGAAAAAGCACCAAAAATCGAAGGTGGTCAGCACCTAAATGTGAACGTTCTACAACGTGATACATTAGAAGATGCGGTTAAGCACCCAGAGAACTACCCACAATTGACTATCCGTGTTTCTGGTTATGCTGTGCGTTTTAACTCTCTAACAACTGAACAACAAAAAGACGTTATCGCACGTACATTCACTGAAACTCTATAATTTTAGAGTGCATTGAATTCAATAAAAACGGCACTCATTGCTCATGAGTGCCGTTTTTTATACTTAAAAGCCTCTTAAATAATGACTTATTTAGTCTGTATTTAAGAGGCTTTTTCATAAATAGCACATCAATTAATTATGATGTGCTACTTGAGTTATATTATTAATACTTTTAGTTACTGAACTTTACGAAGTACTGCTTTTAATCCATCAAAATCGTTATCAAGATCTTCAGATAATAGATCCATTGCATTATGTTTCGCTAATGGTGCTGGCAATTCCAGATCACCACCTAAGATATCATCCACGACTTCTTTAAATTTCGCAGGATGTGCTGTACATAAGAAAAGTCCTGTCTCACCTTCATTAAGCTGTTCTTCAAGAATGCGATAAGCAATCGCACCGTGAGGCTCACATAGATACCCTTCAGCGTGCATCGCTTTTAGTGTTTCAGCACTTTGCTCATCCGTTACCGCTCCTTTACCAAGCGTTTCTAGCCCCCAACCTAAACGCTGACATAGCTCTTCGATTCGAGGCCAGTTGTTTGGTTGGCTCACATCCATTGCATTGGAAATTGTTGGGATCGTCGTTTTTGGCTCCCACTTACCTGTTTCAAGATAGCGCGGAACGGTATCATTAACGTTAGTTGCAGCAATAAAGCGCTTAACTGGTAAGCCTAATGATTTAGCTAACAGGCCTGCGGTTAAATTACCGAAGTTACCACTTGGTACAGAGATCACGACCTCATTACGTTTTTCTTTTGGCAGCTGAGACACGGCTTCAAAGTAGTAACAAATTTGCGCCATTAAGCGGCTAATATTGATTGAGTTCGCTGAATTCAATCCAACTTCTTTACGTAGCTCAGCATCATCAAACGATTGTTTAACTAATGCCTGACAGTCATCAAAGTCACCATCGACAGCGACAGTATGAATATTCTTACCTAGTGTACAAAATAACTTCTCTTGCAGCGGGCTGATCTTTCCTTTTGGATAAAGGATAACAACGTTAATGTTATCCATCCCATAGAATGCGTGAGCAACGGCTGCACCAGTATCACCTGATGTCGCTGTTAAAATAGTAATTTGTTCATTGCCTTCTGTTACCGCAGCTAAAGATTGCGCCATAAAACGACCACCAAAATCTTTAAACGCTAATGTCGGACCATGAAATAGCTCAAGCGCATAAACCCCCTCTTTTACTGCATGAATTGGTGCAGGGAATTGAAACGCATTTTCGACCATGCTTTTCACTGTATCTTGTGATAATTCATCACCAATAAACGCAGATAAGATCTTAGTACTACGTGGAATAAAATCTTCAGCTAGAAGCGCATCAACATCATCAAACTTAGGCAATTCTGATGGAAAAAACAGTCCTTGATTACGACCTAAACCTTGACGAACCGCTTGACCAAAAGAGACCTGTTCATCATTTTCTTTTATGTTATACAGCTTCATAGTTTACTTCCTGTTACTTGTGAGCCTTGCTTATCCAAACAACAAACATGGACAAATCCTTCATCATTTTGTACGTAGTTTTCTTGTAGCCAACGAGATACTCGCTCAGCGACGTCTTTATCTTTACAGACGCTAAACAGCGTTGGACCAGAACCTGAGATCCCCGTTGTCAGCGCTCCTGCTGAGGCAGCATATTCACGCGCTTTCGCAAAGTTAGGTAATAAGCGTTCACGATAGGGTTCAGCCACCACATCTTTGATCATTTTCGCCGCTAATTCAGGCTGCTTTGAATAACATGCATGAATAAAGCCTGCTAAATTACGACCATGAGCTATCACATCTTGACGGCGATATTGAGAAGGTAAAATCTCACGAGCTTCTGCTGTTGATACTTTAATTCCTGGGTATGCCATCACCCAATACCATTCATCAAAACACGGGACTTCTTGGCTGATAATACCTAACTCTTCAACCATTAATTGCAGACCACCAAGATAACAAGGAGCAACATTATCATAATGAATACCACCTGATATCTGCCCTTCCATCTCACCCATTAATGCTAACACTTCCATGTCTGTTAATGGTTTATCATGAAATAAATTCAACGCATCTAATGCGGCTACAATTGAACAGGCGCTAGAACCAAGTCCGGAGCCAATTGGCATGTTCTTTTCAAGTACCATATGAATCGGTTTAAGTTCAGTGCCTTTTTTTACAAGCTCTCTTGCAAATACACGCCAGCAATCATAAACAATATTTTCTTTTGGGTTCTCAGGTAACTTATCTACAAAGCTACCCGCCGTTGCTAAGGTGAAAGCTTCTGTTCCTAATTCAACTAAAACACGATCACCCAGTAATGTGCCATCAATAGGAGAAACTGCGGCACCTAATACATCAAAGCCAACACTTACATTACCAATTGATGCTGGAGCATAAACAACCACACTCATTTTTATACTCCTAATTTCCAACCAAGGGTACGCATTAAGTCCGAGAATACGCCAGCCGCAGTTACTTCAGTACCGGCACCGTAACCACGTAGTACCAATGGAATCGGTTGATAGTAACGACTATAGAAAGCTAGGGCATTTTCACCATCTTTGATTTTAAACATAGGATCATCGCCATCAACAGCCGCGATACGAACCTTACATTTTCCTTCTAGGATCTCACCGACATAACGCAGTACCTTCCCCTCTGCTGCTGCTTTTGCAGATTCTTGTGCAAAATAAGCATCCGCTTCAGGAAGCCGAGCCATAAATTCATCAACAGTCCCCGAATCATCAAAACCTGGTGGTAGAGCTTGTTCAACTTCAACATCATCTAGTTCAATTTCAAGACCAGATTCACGAGCAAGAATAAGCAGCTTACGAGCGACATCCATACCAGAAAGATCATCGCGAGGATCTGGCTCAGTAAAGCCATTTTGTTTCGCAACATTAGTCGCATCACTTAATGACATACCTTCATCTAACTTACCGAAAATATATGATAAAGAACCAGATAAAATACCATTAAACTTCACCAGTTCATCACCAGCAGCAATCAAATTCTGAAGATTTTCAATTACTGGTAGACCTGCGCCTACTGTTGTCTCATACATAAACTTACGACGAGTACTACGAGCAGCATTACGTAACTGATGGTAATACGCCATTGAATCTGTATTGGCTTTCTTGTTTGGAGTAATTACATGGAAACCCGCAGATAAGAAATCGACATATTGAGCAGCAATGCCATGATCTGACGTACAATCAATAATCACAGGATTAATAATATGGTTGCGTTGCACCAAAGCAATCAGTCGAGCTAAACTAAATTCTTCTGACGTATTACTCATACGATCACGCCAAGTATCTAGCGGAATGCCTTTACTATCCAGCAATAAACCACGGCTATTTGCTAAACCGCAAACACGGATTTCAATGCCTTTCTCTGCAAGTTTTGGTTGCTGACGTTGAATTTGATCAACTAGCTCACCACCAACACCACCGACACCAACCACAAATACATCTAAGAAGTGCTTACTGTTAAATAAGTTTTCATGACACGCTTTGATTGATTCTGAAATTTTATCTTCTGGAATAACAGCTGAAATTGCACGCTCAGATGAACCTTGTGCAATGGCAATAATATTAACGTTTACTTCTGTCAATGAAGTAAAGAATTGAGATGCCACACCTTTAGATGTACGCATACCGTCACCAACTAAGGTCACAATTGCTACGTTATCAGTGAACTCTACCGGCTCTAATAAGCCATCTTTTAATTCAAGTTCAAATGCCTCTCTTAAAACTTGCTCTGCTTGAGCTTTGTCTTCAGCTTCAATACAGAAACTAATGCTGTACTCTGAAGAGGACTGCGTAATAAGAACAATAGAGATACCAGAAGTAGACATTGCACCAAATACACGGCTTGCCATCCCAACCATGCCCTTCATGCCCGGACCGCTAACATTAACCATTGTTAAGTTATTTAGTGTTGTGATTCCTTTAATGGCAAGATTATCTTCGCCTGTATCCTGTCCAATTAAAGTACCAGGGCCTTGAGGGTTAAAGCTGTTTTTAATTAAACAAGGGATATGGAATTGCGCGATAGGTGCGATGGTTTTTGGATGTAGAACAGAGGCGCCAAAATAAGAGAGTTCCATGGCTTCTTGATAGCTTAATGATTTTAATAAACGTGCATCATCAACTAATCGAGGGTCACAATTATACACACCATCAACGTCAGTCCAAATCTCACAACATTCAGCACGAAGGCAAGCCGCAAGTACCGCTGCTGAATAATCAGAACCATTACGGCCTAATGTCACCAGCTCACCCTTAGCATTACCCGCAGTAAAACCCGGCATAATGTTTACATGCCCAGAAGGTAAAGGTTCGTTTTTAAAGTTGAGCGTTGAGATATCAACATCAACAGCACCTTCAAGGAAGTCACCGCGAGCATAGAGATATTTAACAGGGTCAATCAGACTTGCCGGCTGGCCTTTAGCCTCAAGAACGGCTTTCATCGTAACGATGGATATGCGTTCACCTTTACTGATGATTTTTGCATATACGTTATCAGGACACATACCTAACAGGGTGATGCCATGAACATACTGACGAAGTTGAGAAAGCGAATCTTTTAGCTTATTTTCAAGCGTTTTAAGATCAACTTGTGGAAAAGCGGTAGCAATTCCATTAAATAACTGAACAAAAGCAGATTCCAGTTCTAAAATCTGTAATTCAGCTTCCCCATTGGTAAGAACGTTATCCACCACTGAGACTAATTTATTGGTTACTTTTCCTGGTGCCGATAAAACAACTGAAACGTCTTGCTGCTGTGCATTATTGGCAATGATATCTGCGGCACGTAAAAAACGATCTGCATCGGCTAATGACGAACCACCAAACTTTAATACTCGCATTTCTATCCTCCCTAAAAACGAGTGTTACTGCAGTATCCTTACTGCTCTTAGCATAATAACCATTTCGGTAAAGAATGAAAGAATACAGTTAAAAATTAGTAACTAAATTGCAAAAAAAAAGCCCGCTCTGATTAATCAGGGCGGGCTTTTTTAAAATACTTACGCGTATCAGCCCACCCCAGCAACCATGGTGCCGGTAATTGTTGTGGTGATAATCATTGAGCTGATAGTAAACATATAATAAAAACTCTAAAATAAATGATTGCGATATACAATAATTACCTTACTTTCCTCTTACAAGTCAATGAAAAAATTATTCATTATTTTAACAAAAAAAGAATATATCGCCTCAAGTCATTGAGTCTCATCTATAAAATAAGATTTTATAATTTTAATATTTACCGTTAAATCAGTAATTCTTTACTCATCAAAACGCCATTGAGATCGGCATAAATATAATCGCCGGGAGAGATGATCTGTGTATTAATGGTGACAGACACCTGCTGCTCTCCTGCCCCTCTTTTCTCTGTTTTAAAAGGGGAGGTACTTAACGCCTTTAATCCTAATCGCATATTCTGTATAGCACCAACATCGCGTACCGCACCATAAACGATGACTCCTTCCCATTGGTTATTGACCGCAAGTGTTGCAACTTGATCACCTAATAACGCTTTCTGGCAAGAACCATTGCCGTCAATCACTAATACTTTGCCTTTGCCGTTGGTTTGTAGTACTTCTCTCACTAACGAATTATCTTGGTAGCAACGTACCGTTACAATTTCACCATAAAAGCACACTTTTCCACCATAATTTTTAAACTCAACATCAATGAGCTGTACTTTATCTTCAAATTGGTCACAAATATCGGGTAATAAATCCATTTTATTTTCTCCTTGTTTGTAAAACTGACTCTACAATAACAACATTCGTTAAAATACCTTGCGATTATTAGCATGATTATTTACAAAGCTAACATGAATATGTCTCTATATTTATTGCTACACGGTATTGATATCGATTACTATTGACCTAAATCAATAAAATGTATGGAAATAAAAACCGCTTATTGTTAGAGTGGTGTTAAGGGATTAAAATCCCCTTTCTAATGGAGTTTCAGCGAGTAGCTCACGAAATTAGAGCTTTATCATGTTATTGAGTATATATTCAATAACAACCACCAAGGATGGCGTACCGTTTAGGATTCTATTCTTCTCTTAACATTTTAGTTGAGTATTGAAGAATCTATTCCTATTTTGTAAATTTTTTATTATAGAATTAACACCCTTAATTCTACTTTTGACTTTAATCAGTTAGTTAGGTACCGCCCATGCAAACCCCTCAGATCCTAATCGTTGAAGATGAACACGTAACTCGTAATACACTAAAAAGCATTTTTGAAGCCGAAGGCTATAATGTTTTTGAAGCGAGTGACGGCGAAGAGATGCACAGTGTGCTTTCTGAGCAACAACTTAACCTTGTGATTATGGATATCAACCTACCAGGTAAAAATGGCCTTCTTCTTGCTCGTGAACTTCGTGAGCGTGGCGATATGGCTCTAATGTTCCTAACAGGTCGAGACAATGAAGTTGATAAGATTTTAGGTCTAGAAATTGGCGCTGATGATTACATCACTAAGCCGTTTAACCCTCGCGAATTAACTATTCGTGCGCGTAACTTATTAACTCGCTCAATGAACCAAAGCACAACCGTTGAAGATAAGAAAACGGTTGAGCGCTATACGTTCAATGGTTGGACAGTTGAAATCAATAGCCGTTCTCTTGTAAGCCCAAGCGGTGAAAGCTATAAGCTTCCTCGTTCAGAGTTCCGTGCGCTTCTTCACTTCTGTGAAAACCCAGGCAAGATCCAGACTCGTGCAGATCTTCTGAAAAAAATGACAGGTCGTGAGCTTAAGCCACACGATCGTACGGTTGATGTGACAATTCGTCGTATCCGCAAGCACTTTGAATCAGTAACTGATACTCCAGAGATCATTGCTACGATTCACGGTGAAGGCTACCGTTTTTGTGGTGATTTAGAAGAGCTATAGGCCTCTTTTAATTTATCCAATAAAAAATGCCCAGCTAGTAATAGCTGGGCATTTTTAGTTTATATAAAGCGACTAACTTCTAGTTGAGGTTGACTAATAAACCGTGTCGATCTGAACGTCAGTTTCAACAATCCACTCATTATTTGCTTCAATTGCGATATCAACTGCTTGTGCAGCATCTATATCGTAGAAGGATTGTCCTGCAATTTCCCATGTATGGTTATCATGCACTCGAACTTCAAATTCATCTTCTGTTAACGGCCATGAGTTCTCACCTTGGCGAATAATCACTTTATCAATCACTAGCTCTGGAGCGATTACCTGTTCTGATGTTAACGTCAGAGCAAAATTGACTTTACTCTCATCTCTTTCTTCACCAATGGTAGGCATCTGATCAACCCATATCGCTGAATTAAGCTGGATTTGAGCATTCATTACTTCAATTTTATTATCCTGCTTCCAATCAGCTTGTGACTGAGATGTCATTTGGCAGCCTGATAACGCAACCATCATTACAGAAGCTAATAGTACCCTTCTCATAATATTCCTTATTTATCTTGCAGCTCTAGCCAGTTTTTTAATATTTGAATATCATTTTCATATTCATTTTTAATTTCTTCAACCCAATCATCAATGTTTTCCCACCATGCAGGTAAATCTGGCGATTGTGCTTTTTGAGCGACTTGTTGAATATGCTTCAATCCAATAGAGCCAGCTGCCCCTTTCATTTTATGTGTTTCAAACACAATACCGTCTTGATCTCTTGCTGTCATATTTGTATCTAGAATTTGAATGTATTCTTTCATGCTTTTTTCAAACATTTCTATACTGGCATAAACAGGTTTAGTTCCTACAATATCAATGTATGACTCTAGCATCTCTATATCCAATAAACGCTCAATCAGCTGCTCATTCTCTAATTGTTCCGCCGTTTTTACTGGCTGTTGTAATTTCTGTTGAACCGTTTTTTTATCTGACATAGAAAATAACTCAAGCACCTCAGTTAATGCTTTCACACTAAGAGGTTTGCTTATCGCCTCATCCATGCCCTTTTCAAAGTATTCATCTTTCTCTTTTAATAGGTTAGCCGTTAATGCGACGAGTGGCGGTAACTCATCGAACTTATCTCTCAATGCCTGAGCAACATCAAACCCTGTCATATCTGGTAATTGAATATCAAGCAAAGCTAAATCATAATTAGTTGGCTCAAATTGATTAAGAGCGTCTTCACCGCACATGGCTACATCAACAGTGTGGCCAAGGCTTTCAAGTAGCGAGCGAGCAACTGTCACATTCAGCTCAATATCTTCCAACATGAAGATCCGTAATGACTTAGCACTTTTCTTTTCTGGCATCGCCTCTTCTTCTTCTACAGAATCAACTAATGGCACATTAATGGTTACTGTAAATGTACTGCCAAAGCCTAGTTCACTGTTTACGGTAATGTCTCCATCCATAAGATTTATAAGCTCTTTAGATACCGCTAAGCCAATCCCTGTTCCGACGGCATGCAGATTATCTTTGCCTTGCTTAACTTGATAATACATGGCGAAAACATTATCTAATTCTGATTCAGGGATCCCGATCCCTGTATCTTCAACTTCAAAAGTAATCTCAGCACTGTCTGAATAAATTTCAGCACCAACCGACATTACAACACTGCCTTCTTTGGTAAATTTAGTGGCATTACCAACTAGATTCCAAAGTACCTGCCGCAAACGTGTACTATCAACACTAATATTTGCCGGTAAGTCGGTTAATCGCTCAAGATCAAAGCGCAATCCTTTCTGCTCAGCCATCAAACCTGAAATGTTTTCCATCTCAGTAACAAAGCTTATAAAATCAAGAGGTTTTGGAAGTAATTCTAATTTACGACGATCAAACTTATCCATATCGATAATATCGTTAAAGATATTACCAAGCGTGATCGCACTGACATTAATGGTTCTCATGTAGTTATGTTGTTCATCATCAAGGCGGGTATCTAACAACATACGGCTTAAACCAACAATGCCATTTAGTGGCGTGCGTAACTCATGGCTTATGGTAGAAATGAAGGTGGTTTTATCACGACTGGCTTTTTGTAATGCCTCTTCATATTCTTTACGCTCGGTAATGTCTCGTCCAAAACCAACCAAACCAAGATGACGCCCTGACTTACTATAGAATGGGATCTTACTGAGCTCATAACATGCTTTTCGCCCATCAGGGTAATCTAGCCATTGTTCATAAGTTAATGGTTTATTATCTTGCAGTACCTGTCTATCGGTATCAATAACTTTTGCTGCAACCTCTGCGTTATAAACGTCTTTAGGAGACAAACCAATTAATTCTTTTTCTGTTTTACCCGTCAGCTCTTCCATCGCTTTATTACAGCCAGAAAAAAGACCAAGGTCATTTCGGTAATAGATAATGTCTGGTGAGGTATCTAAGTAAGATCTAAGTAATGCGGTTTGCTCTGCTAATTCTAATTGCGCTTTTTCTCGTTGAAAGACTTCATTTTCAAGATCTTCCATCGCTTCTTGTCGAGCATCTTCTGCTTTTTCACGCTCTTCAATTTCTTGATTTAGTTTCTTTATGTTGCCTTGTAATTTTTTATTTAACTCTAAATCACGAGTGCGCATCTCTTCCATCTTACTGACTAATTTAGAAAGTCTTTGACGAGAGTCTTCTAAATGTTCAACGACGACGGATAAGAAAAAGACAGCCCATGGCGTAATTAATAACCCAAAAAACACCGAACGAACAATATCCAAATCATTAACTTCACCACTTAATACAAGCGTAACGCCAACTTGAACGATAACGGCCAATGCAACTAAAGCAATGGCAAGTAGGAGACTAAAACGAATGATGCCAAGTCTCACCATGAGATCGACATAAAATTGCGCGAGAATTTTTAACTGCTTCATAAACACACCCTGATAGTATTCAACTAAATAATATCAGGGTTAGTTCTATTTGAGTTATTTTTTCAATATTGGCGTTGTATATTTGAAGGGTTGGTTTATCAGAGAACCTTGCGCCCCTTTTTTATTAAGGGCCATACCTACGTTAGTTAACCCTAACCAGCGAGGCTCACACCACAATGGCGAAAGTAAAGTAGGTCGTCGTGCTGTTGCTGACACTCGATGATACACAATCTCTGGTGGGGTTAATCTGATTAACTCACAAGCAACATCGACATAATCATCCATCTCTGGCGCTTCTATTTTTCCCGCTCGCCACGCTTTGGCCATGGTACTGCCTTCAACAATATGTAAAGGATGTAATTTAAGTCCATCCGTTCCTGTTTCAAGTACTTTAGCTAATGTAGTGCGGTAGTCTTCCTGGGTATCGCCGGGTAAACCAATAATTAAGTGAGTACACACCTTAATCCCAAGCGCTCTTGCTTTACGAGTAATCGCATCATAACAAGCAAAGTCATGACCTCGATTGATACGCTTTAGGGTTTTATCATTGGCCGTTTGCAACCCAAGCTCTAGCCAAACTTCGTAGCCATCATCAACATAACCCTTCAATAGGTCTAATACGGCATCAGGCACACAATCAGGACGAGTTCCAACGCATAGACCAACAATATTTGCAGATTTAAGCGCTTCTTCGTACATATTTTTAAGAACTTGGACTTCAGCAAAGGTATTAGTATAAGCCTGAAAATAAGCAAGATACTTTTTAGCACGCTGCACTTCTCCAGCTCTATCTACCAACTGATCATGAATCGATTTGAACTGCTCTTGTTCATCAGAAAATGAGGCTACATTGCAAAAAGTACAGCCTCCTTTTCCTATCGTTCCATCCCTGTTTGGACAACTAAATCCACCATGAAGAGTAAGCTTATGTACTTTTTCACCATAACGGCGTTGTAAATCCTGCCCAAAGGTATTTGCTAGTTCATGAAGTTGCATCGCGATAACCAATTAAATAAATCAAGTACTTACTTCACAAATAAAAAGAAGTCTCAATTCTATTTGTGAAAGTTGCTAACTCGTTTGTAAAAAAAGACCGTAAATAATAGCGAAAATCGTCACTCGCAATTGTAATTTATATCAATAAAAGACGCATAAAGTGGCAATTAAACGCGAAAAAAGCCGTATTATTATAAATACTTATTCATTTTAAATAAAAAAAGTGAAAATTACGTGCAACTTTCGTTGGTATTTAATATGACAAAAATGTAGGATAGTTACATCGTAAAATAGTTTAATTTGCCACCAACACGAATGTTGTGGCTTTTCGATAGTGGTATCTACTCTCAAACAACAAATACAATGGATAAAATGTATTTGATAGATATCACAATGGATTGGGTTCGTTTGCACGTCATATTAAGTGATGCCAGCAAACACCAGAATGGATTCAAACTTGCTACTTCTTGAGACTAACTCACAGCAAGTTCGATTAAAATTTAGCAAAGGACTAGACAGAAACTTACGTAGAGAAGTTGTGTCTGCATAATACTGGAAGGATGTATCTATGGTAGATAGAGAGCAGAATACACAAGGCATGTATACTCCCGAGTTGGAGCATGATGCGTGTGGTATCGGTTTTGTCGCTCACCTCAAAAACCGTAAATCTCATGATGTGGTTACTCAAGCACTTGATATGCTTGCTCGTATGGAACACCGTGGTGGTCAAGGCTGTGATCCATGCAGTGGTGACGGCGCGGGTATTCTGTTACAAAAACCTCATGAATTTTTATTAGAAGAAGCCGTAAAACTTGGTATTAAACTGCCATCTTTTGAGAAATACGGTGTTGGCGTTGTCTTATTCCCTAAAGATGAATACAAACGTCAACAATGTAGAGATATTTTAGAGCGTAATGCTCAACGTCTTGATTTGGAAATCATTGGCTATCGTGCTCTCCCTGTAGATAACTCTATGCTAGGTGACGATCCCCTAAGTACAGAGCCTCAATTTGAACACGTATTTATTTCTGGTGGTCCATCAATGACCCCAGAAGAGCTTGAGCGTAAATTGTATGTTCTACGTAATTACACCGTTCGAGTGTGCTTAGAAAGTATTTCTAATATTGGTGATGATTTCTACATCAACTCTCTATCGTACAAAACACTTGTTTATAAAGGCCAATTAACGACTGAGCAAGTTCCACAGTACTTCCTAGATTTACAAAATCCAACGATGGTAACGGCATTAGCGCTAGTTCACTCTCGTTTCTCGACGAATACCTTCCCTCGCTGGCGTCTAGCTCAACCATTCCGTTACATTGCTCATAATGGTGAGATCAACACTGTTCGTGGTAATTTAAACTGGATGAAAGCACGTGAAGCTATCATCGAATCCGATCTCTTTAGCCAACAAGAAATGGATATGCTACTTCCTATTTGTCAGGAAGGCAGCTCAGATTCATCAAACTTCGATATGGCGTTAGAACTGCTGGTTCTTTCTGGCCGTAGCTTGCCACACGCATTAATGATGATGATCCCTGAAGCGTGGCAAGAAAATAAAAACATGGATCCTACCCGTCGCGCGTTCTATCAATACCACGCCAATGTAATGGAACCTTGGGATGGTCCTGCGTCTGTTTGTTTCACTGATGGTGTTCAAGTAGGTGCAACACTTGACCGTAACGGTCTTCGTCCTTCTCGTTATACTGTGACTAAAGATGATTTCCTTGTAATGGCATCAGAATCTGGCGTTGTAAAAATAGCACCAGAAAACATTGAGTTCCGTGGTCGCCTACAACCAGGTCGTATCTTTGTTGCTGATTTAGAACAAGGTCGTATTATTTCTGATGAGGAAGTAAAAGATAGTATTGCGAAATCACAACCTTATGAAAAATGGGTTGAAGAGAATCTCCTAAACTTAAATAAGCTGCCTGAAGCAACAAACCAATACAGCCAACCTTCTCCTGAACGGCTACTTAACCGTCAACAAGCGTTTGGTGTTACCTCTGAAGAAGTGAATGAGATCATCCTACCATTAGCGAAGACGGCTTATGAGCCATTAACTGCTATGGGTGCCGATTGGCCACTAGCGATCCTTTCTCATCAATCTCAGCATTTATCTAACTATTTTAAGCAGTTGTTTGCCCAAGTAACTAACCCACCGATCGACCCGATCCGTGAGCGTATGGTTATGTCGCTAAACACCTACTTAGGTAAAGACCAAAACTTACTTACTGAAACGCCTGAGCACTGTCAGAAGGTTGAGCTTGAATCACCGGTTCTTTCAAATTCTGAGCTAGAAAAACTGCGTGCTATTGATAACGAACATCTACAAGCAAAAACACTGGATATCGTTTTCCAAGCTAATGAAGATGCAGGTAAACTTGAGCGTGCACTGAAACGAATCTGTCAGTATGCAGAAGATGCCGTCGTTGATGGTTACTCTATCATTCTACTAACAGACCGCGCAGTAAACTCAAACCATGCAGCAATTCCAGCAATGCTTGCTGTTGGTGCGGTTCATCACCACCTAATTCGTAAAGGGTTACGTGCTAAGTGTGACATCGTAATTGAAACGGGCGATGCTCGTGAAACGCATCACTTTGCTACATTGGTTGGTTACGGCGCAAACGCAGTTAACCCATATTTAGTAATAGAAACAATTGTTGAGCTTCAACGAGTTAAGAAGCTAGACCCAACAGTACATCCAAAAGTATTGTTTGATAACTACCGTAAAGGGGTTAACGGCGGACTGCTTAAGATCTTCTCTAAGATGGGTATTTCAACACTGCAGTCATACCATGGCGCTCAAATCTTTGAAGCGCTTGGTATCAGTAAATCAGTGGTTGATAAATACTTCACTGGGACCGTTTCTCGTATCCAAGGTCTAACGATTGATGATATCGCAAAAGAAGTGCTAATCCGTCACCGTGTTGGCTATCCAACTCGTGAGATCCCAGTTCAAGTACTTGATGTGGGTGGTGTATATCAGTGGAAACAACGTGGTGAGAAGCACCTGTTTAACCCTGAAACAATTTCTCTACTGCAAGAGTCAACTCGTAATAAAGATTACGGTCAATTTAAGAAATACGCGAAAGCGGTTGATGACCAAGGTGATAATGCAGCAACACTGCGTAGCCAATTAGATTTCATCAAAAATCCAGCAGGATCGATTCCTTTAGAAGAAGTAGAGCCTATTGAGAAAATCCTAAAACGTTTTGCGACTGGTGCAATGTCGTTTGGTTCTATCTCACACGAAGCTCACTCAACACTTGCTGTTGCAATGAACCGTATCGGCGCTAAATCTAACTCAGGTGAAGGTGGTGAAGACCCGATTCGTTTTGAGAAAAAAGATAATGGTGACTGGGAACGTTCAGCAATTAAACAAGTGGCTTCTGGTCGTTTTGGTGTTACGTCTTACTATCTAACTAACGCTGATGAGCTACAAATTAAGATGGCTCAAGGGGCGAAACCTGGCGAAGGTGGTCAGCTACCGGGTGATAAAGTCGATGATTGGATCGGTGCAACACGTCACTCAACTCCTGGAGTTGGTCTGATTTCACCACCACCACATCATGATATTTACTCTATCGAAGATTTAGCACAGCTTATTTACGATCTGAAAAACGCCAACCGTAAAGGCCGCGTTAACGTTAAGTTAGTATCTGAAGCGGGGGTTGGTACTATCGCCTCTGGTGTAGCCAAAGCAAAAGCAGATGTGGTTCTTATCGCAGGTTTTGATGGTGGTACGGGTGCATCCCCAATGTCTTCTATCCGTCATACTGGTCTTCCGTGGGAACTAGGTCTGGCTGAGACACACCAAACACTACTGAAAAATGGGTTACGTAACCGTATCGTTGTTCAGTCTGATGGCCAAATGAAAACACCTCGAGATCTTGCTGTAGCAACACTTCTTGGTGCTGAAGAATGGGGCGTTGCAACAGCAGCTCTTGTTGTTGAAGGCTGTATCATGATGCGTAAGTGTCATAAGAATACTTGTCCTGTTGGTATCGCAACACAAAACAAAACACTTCGTGAACGCTTTGACGGTCGCGTAGAAGATGTAGTTACTTTCTTCCAGTATATGGCTGAAGGTCTACGTGAAGTAATGGCAGAACTTGGTTTCCGCTCTATTGATGAAATGGTTGGTCAATCTCATAAACTGAAAGTTCGTGATGATATCGGCCACTGGAAATACAAAAACTTAGACTTATCACCAGTACTACACGTTGAACAACCTCGTGCTGAAGATGGTATCTATAACCAAATTAAACAGCAGCATAATCTAGAAGACGTATTGGATCGTAAACTTATTCAAGTCGCTACTCCTGCACTTGAAAAAGGTGAAGCCGTTACTGCTGAATTCGATATCCTAAATACTGACCGAAGTGTCGGTACTATGCTGTCGAATGAGATTTCAAAAGTCTATAAAGACCAAGGCTTGCCGCAACCAATGAACGTGAAGTTCAACGGTTCTGCGGGTCAAAGTCTAGGTGCTTTCCTTGCCAAAGGCGTGAAATTTGAAGTCGAAGGCGATGCGAATGATTATTGGGGTAAAGGCTTATCTGGCGGTACGCTAGTACTTTATCCAAACCTAAAATCAACGATTGTCGCTGAAGATAACATTGTTGTAGGTAACGTTTGTTTCTACGGTGCGACTTCTGGTGAATCTTATATTCGTGGTATGGCTGGTGAGCGTTTCTGTGTACGTAACTCAGGCGCAAAAGTCGTTGTAGAAGGCGTTGGTGACCACGGTTGTGAATACATGACTGGCGGTGTTGCACTAATCCTTGGCTCTACCGGTCGTAACTTTGCGGCAGGAATGAGCGGTGGTGTTGCCTATGTTTGGGATAAGTCTGGTGATTTCGAAAGCAAACTAAACCCTGAACTTGTTGACCTAGACCCTATAGAACAAGAAGATAAAGATCTTCTATTAGAAATGCTAACTAAGCATGTTGAATTCACAGGAAGTGAAGTTGCTCAGTCTTTCCTAGATAACTTTGAAGCAAACTTGACCACTCTGGCTAAAGTGATGCCGCGTGATTACAAAGCGGTTCTTCAAAAGCGTAAAGCTGAAGCACAACAGGCACAAACGGAAGAAGTGGAGGCAGTATAATGGGTAAGCCTACTGGATTTTTAGAACATGGTCGTGAGCTACCAAAGAAACTCGCCCCAATAGTTCGAATTCAAGACAATAAAGAATTTGTTTTAAACGAAGAATTTGGCGATAAGATTGGTACACAAGCATCACGTTGTATGGATTGCGGTGTTCCGTTTTGTCATAACGGTTGCCCTATTGGTAACATCATTCCTGAGTTTAATGATGCGGTATATCGTGATAGCTGGGAAGAAGCCTGGAAGATCTTAAGCTCAACCAATAACTTCCCAGAGTTTACAGGTCGAGTGTGCCCTGCTCCTTGTGAGAGTGCTTGTGTTCTTGGTATTAATCAAGACCCAATCACCATCTGTAATATCGAAAAAACAATTGTAGAAACCGCGTACCGTGAAGGGTACGCGCAACCTAAAAAACCTCGTTCTCGAACAGGAAAAACTGTCGCTATTATCGGTTCCGGTCCTGCAGGTTTAGCCGCGGCTGAACAATTAAACAGTGCAGGCCACTCTGTCACTGTTTATGAGCGAGATGAAAAAGTTGGTGGTCTACTGCGCTTTGGTATTCCTGACTTTAAGTTAGGCATGGACATCATTGATCGTAAAATCAACTTAATGGCTGATGCCGGCATCAAGTTTGAAGTTAATGCTCATATTGGTGTCGATATTAATGCACAGCAGTTACGCCAAGACTTCGATGTCGTTCTACTCACTGGCGGCTCTACAGTACCAAGAGATCTTCCTATCCCAGGGCGTGAACTTAATGGCGTTCACTTTGCTATGGAATTCTTAGGTCAAAACAACCGCCGTGCTAATAATATGGATCTTAAAACTAAAGAGATCCATGCTAAAGGTAAGCATGTTGTTGTTATTGGCGGTGGCGATACGGGTTCTGACTGTGTAGGCACGTCGAATCGTCATGGTGCTGCAAGCATTACTCAGGTTGAGATCATGCCGATCCCACCAGAGAAACGCCCTGCAAATATGCCTTGGCCTCAATACCCAATGATAATGAAAACAACAACTTCTCACGAAGAAGGCTGTGAACGTCATTGGAATATCTTAACCAAAGAGTTTATCTCTGATGATGCTGGTAATGTCACAGGTCTTCGTATTGCTGATATCGTTTGGCAAGATGCGAAGCCAGGTGAACGTCCAGGATTTGATGAAGTCGCGGGTAGTGAACGAGTGATCCCTTGTGATCAAGCATTCTTAGCGATGGGCTTCTTACATCCTGAACCTACAGGTGTATTAGCTCAACTAGATATTAAACTGGATGACCGTGGTAACGTAGCAACAAATGGCTATGCAACCAATCAAAAAGGTGTATTTGCTGCTGGTGATATGCGTACAGGTCAATCCCTGATTGTACGTTGTATTAATGAAGGCCGTGAATGTTCTAGAGAAATTGATGCTTACCTTATGGGTAACTCGAATCTAGAAGCAAAAGCGGATTCGCTAATGCTATCAGCATCATAGTTTTTGAAATAGATTAATTCAGGTTTCCTTCCAAACCTTTGGCCAACATTTCGATGTTGGCCTTTTTTATTCTATACTGACAACGCCTATTCAAAATAATGAACTTACCTATGATAAAAATACTCACCATATTTTCAATATTGCTAACACTTACCGCCTGCAGTAAAGGAGTCGATAATATGCCTGATAAATCAAAAATGATGTGTGCTGATAAACCTAACTGCATCTCGACATTAGAAACTAGAACGGATTTCAGCGCTTCCCCTTTCACTCTAAATAACTCCGATACAAAAATAGAGTCTATCGCTCAAATAGCCGAGCAGCTTAAAGGTGCAAAGATTGCAGTGATGAGCGAAAACTACGCCAGAATAGAATCGACAAGCACTGTTTTTCGCTTTGTTGATGATTTAGAGCTTAGAATAGAAGGGAGCAATCTTATTGTTCGTTCTGAGTCTCGTACTGGACACTCTGACTTTGGTGTAAATAGGAAGCGTGTAGA
Source organism: Aliivibrio sp. S3MY1 (assembly GCF_028765575.1). GTDB lineage: Bacteria > Pseudomonadota > Gammaproteobacteria > Enterobacterales > Vibrionaceae > Aliivibrio. The sequence continues at coordinate 107,598 of NZ_JARACO010000012.1, forward strand.
AAAATTAAGAACAATGCTACTAGAGAAAGAGATAATTTCTCAATAAAAAGACCAGTCATAAAAAGCCTAACCAACTGAACTGCCATTTCGCAGTGTCTATTCTGCATCATTTTACTTGTAGACAGACGTAAAAAAGCCCTAATCTTTCGATTAGGGCTTTTTTTAAATAGTGGTTACGTTAACGGGACTTTCTATCAACCTTGAAAGCGACACGTCCCCCGGCGTGACTGGCCGCTAAGCTCTCCAATAGAAAGCCTAACCAACTGAACTGCCACTCCGCGGTGTCTAATCTGCATCATTTTTCTTTTAGACAGACGTAAAAAAGCCCTAATCTTTCGATTAGGGCTTTTTTAAATAGTGGCGGAGTGGACGGGACTTTCTATCAACCTTGAAAGCGACACGTCCTCCGGCGTGACTGGCCGCTAAGCTCTCCAATAGAAAGCCTAACCAACTGAACTGCCACTTCGCAGTGTTTAGTCTGCATCATTTTACTTTTATACAGACGTAAAAAAGCCCTAATCTTTCGATTAGGGCTTTTTTTAAATAGTGGCTACGTTAACGGGACTTTCTATCAACCTTGAAAGCGACACGTCCCCCGGCGTGACTGGCCGCTAAGCTCTCCAATAGAAAGCCTAACCAACTGAACTGCCACTCCGCGGTGTCTAGTCTGCATCATTTTACTTTTAG
>NZ_JARACO010000120.1 GCF_028765575.1 Aliivibrio sp. S3MY1
GCCAGCCCATTCAAATAGATCGGAGAATAACATATGATGAATTGAACGCAGATAGCTGAAATCGTAAGGAGGCAATTGAAACTCTACATACATTGCAGCTAACGTTGTTAAATCACGTTCTGCAGCCTCTAATACCGCTTCATTGTTGATATTGAGCTTATTAACAAGAACCGTACTATTTTCGTAAGTATAAGGATCTTGTGTTGTGCCATATTTATCAGCCATTGAGCGCCTCTAACGAATTTACGTTTGAGTATTTGTTTAACAAAATTTGACGTTGTTGCTCTCTGTCGAGTGATAAATCGAAATTACTAGCAACATCATGCCCCTCTAAACGCATACTTTCTTTAAAGTTATCCATTTTTACTTGCTCGAAATAGGCATGCTTTTCTTCGTAAGAAGAAAGCATTGAATTACTTGGCATAACTAAATCAATATCATTAAGTTGAGACTGGATCGCTTTCCCTGATTCAAAAACACCCCAGCTATTAATAGAAAAACGGAAGGTTG
>NZ_JARACO010000121.1 GCF_028765575.1 Aliivibrio sp. S3MY1
TTTTGTTCGCTTAATTGGCATCGGTAAATTAGAATCTAGGCTTAGAAAATCTTGGCAGGGCAGTTCTTTACCAAGCTGGTCAAGCCGAAAATAAGCACGCACAACAATCGCATCAACACGATTTATTACATTCGGCGTTCTGGGTTTGCCTTTAGTTTTGTGATTAAGGCGGTTAATTCAGGTTGGTTTGCATAGTAATAAACGTGTTATGCCAGCGTTACACGAACTCTAAGATCGCAGTTTTTTGACTCAGTTCAGTGATTGAGCCATTAGTTTTTTAGTCGTGAAAGTAAGGTGGATTTCCTTTTTCTTTGTTGCCTTTTAATATTCGTTTTATCAGGTTCGGCAATTTACTATTATTGCCAAAAGTTCATGGATTTCAGAAACCAATTAACGCTTCAATTGTTCATGGCCTTGCCTCATTTTAGTCTGCATCAGTGTTTTCCTCTTAGCATTTCAATCCCAATTGTGGCGAGGGTATTTGGTTTATCAGCTCCAAACTT
>NZ_JARACO010000122.1 GCF_028765575.1 Aliivibrio sp. S3MY1
AGTTCAGCGATTGAACCATTAGTTTTTTAGGTGTGAATGTAGGGTGGTTTTCCTTTTTCATTGCTGCCTTTTGGTTTCCATTTCATCAGGTTCGGCATTGAACTATTAGTGCCCCAAATTCAGGCGTTTCAGAAACCAATTTACGCTTCAATTGTTCTTTGGTTATGCCTCATTTTAGCCTGCATCAGTGTTTTCCTCTTAGCATTTTCAATCCCAATTGTGGTTAGGATATTTGGTTTATCAGTTCCAAACTGGCTGAAATCAATTCGTACAAATGGTGTAAGAAAAAGGGATTGTTTCGTTTCACAGTTATTGTCGTTGATTGGATATTTTGCTCGCTTAATTGAGCCACTCTAATTAAAATCGTTTTACAGCAAATCTTGGTAAATCAGTTCTTTATCAAGTTAATTGGAGCGAAAGCAAGGCTCGTATAACAAAGCAATCAACACGATGCTATTTACATT
>NZ_JARACO010000123.1 GCF_028765575.1 Aliivibrio sp. S3MY1
GATAAAAATGGTGGTGGTGCTGCTACTCGTCATTCAACATTCGCAAGTGCAAATGCAAAATACAGCTTTGAAAAAGTAACATTAATGGGTGGGGTAGAATCTGGTTCTAACTTTAATGGTGTTAAAAATCAAGATAACCAAACCTATTTAGTTGGTTTTGAAGCATCTCTACCTGCTGGCTTTGGTATCGCTGGTGCATATAAAATGGAAGCACTAGATAATTTTGCAGGTGTGGCTGGCGCTAATGTAGATCAAGGGTCTTACTCTATCATCGGACAATACTGGAATGGCCCAATTGGTTTCAAACTGGGTTACGCTGCTAACTTAGAAGCAGAGCTTAATGACAACACAGTAAAAGATTCTGATAGCAACACCATTTCTGGTCAGTTAATGGCTGTTCACAACGGCTTCGTACCTTACCTACGTGTAGCG
>NZ_JARACO010000124.1 GCF_028765575.1 Aliivibrio sp. S3MY1
AATGCGAACGGTGGTGGTGTTGCTACTCGTCATTCAACATTCGCAAGTGCAAACGCAAAATACAGCTTTGAAAAAGTAACATTAATGGGTGGGGTAGAATCTGGTTCTAACTTTAATGGTGTTAAAAACCAAGATAACCAAACCTATTTAGTTGGTTTTGAAGCATCTCTACCTGCTGGCTTTGGTATCGCTGGTGCATATAAAATGGAAGCACTAGATAACGAAGGTGGTATTGCTGGAACTGATGTAGATCAAGGCTCATACTCTATCATCGGACAATACTGGAATGGCCCAATTGGTTTCAAACTGGGTTACGCAGCTAACTTAGAATCAGAAACTAACGGTAAGACAGATAAAAACTCTGATAGCAACACCATTTCTGGTCAGTTAATGGCCGTTCACAACGGTTTCGTACCTTACCTACGTGTCGCT
>NZ_JARACO010000125.1 GCF_028765575.1 Aliivibrio sp. S3MY1
GAGATTTGCTGTAAAACGATTTTAATTAGACTGGCTCAATTAAGCGAGCAAAATATCACTTCAACGGCAATAACTGTGAAACGAAACAATCCCTTTTTCTTACACTATTTGTACGACTTGGTTTCAGCCAATTTGGTGCTTATAAACCAAATATCCTAACCACAACTGGGATTGAAAATGCTGAGAATAAAACACTGATGCAGGCTAAAATGAGGCATAACCAAAGAACAATTGAAGCGTAAACTAGCCGCTGAAACGCCTGAACTTAGGGCAATAATAGTTCAATGCCGAACCTGATGAAATGGAAACTAAAAGGCAACAAAGAAAAAGGAAAACCACCCTACTTTCACACCTAAAAAGCTAATGGTTCTATCGCTGAACTGAACCAAAAAACTGCATTCTCAGAGTTCGT
>NZ_JARACO010000126.1 GCF_028765575.1 Aliivibrio sp. S3MY1
CATTGATAAAGGCTGGTTAGGCAAGGAGTACCGTTGGGATGGTATACACAGCATAGTGAAAGTGACCGCTAAGGTTGAAGAAAAATTAAGTGGTAGGAAGTCTGAAGAAATTCGTTGGTATATCAGTTCGTTACCACTCAATGCGCGACAAGCATTACATGCAGTAAGAAGTCACTGGCAGGTAGAAAGTATGCATTGGGTGTTAGATATGACGTTTAGAGAAGATGAATCTCGCATCCGTAGAGGCACAGGAGCATTAGCTTTCAATGTATTGAGGAAAATAGCACTGAGCCTTTTCAAGCAAGATACAACTAAAAATATCAGCATGGTGAGAAAAAAGAAGATAGCAGCACTTGATGATGAATACCGTTCAGTTCTTTTGGATGCTGGAATTAAAATGCTCTAGCCGTG
>NZ_JARACO010000127.1 GCF_028765575.1 Aliivibrio sp. S3MY1
TGTAGCAAATCGTGTTGATGCATTTGTTAACTGCGCTTTTCAGCTTTAGTTACACAAACAGAAAACAGCTCTTTCATTGGTACATAATTACAATGATAACCATGGATATTTGCGGCAACCCACTGCTCAGACGTAATACCAGAAAAGTTAATATTGTAACCACAGTTGATCGCAATATGCTCAAACAACAAACGTTGGGCACGACCATTTCCTTCACGGAATGGGTGTAAGACATTAATATCGCAATAATACTCTGCTAATTTAATAAGAAATTCATCGTATGGTAGATCTACTAAATACTTATCTTTTTCTAACATTGAAAATAGATTATTTGCTTCTTTTTCAATCCTAGCTACATTACAGAAACGTGTATTTCCTTTTGAAATATCAATCGTTCTTAACTC
>NZ_JARACO010000128.1 GCF_028765575.1 Aliivibrio sp. S3MY1
TTGCATAACACGTTTATTACCATGCAAACCAACCTGAATTAACCGCCTTAATCACAAAACCCAAGGCAAACCCAGAACGCCGAGTGTAATAAATCGTGTTGATGCGATTGTTGTGCGTGCTTACTTTCGGCTTGGCCTACTTGGTAAAGAACTGCTCTGCCAAGATTTTCTAAGCCCTGATTCTAATTTACCGGTAGTAATTAAGCGAACAAAATGTTCTTAAATTGCGAGATGAAGTAAATGAAAAACAGATACACTTTTCACACCATTTGAACGATTTGGTTTCAGCTAGTTTGGAACTGATAAACTAAATATCCTAACAACAATTGGGATTGAAAATGCTGCGAGGAAAACACTAATGCAGACTAAAATGAGGCATAACCAAAGAACA
>NZ_JARACO010000129.1 GCF_028765575.1 Aliivibrio sp. S3MY1
TGTAGTGGTCAAGTAAAACTGGCCACCGTTTTATATTCTAACCAATATTGTTGCTCTGCAAGGTTCGGTGGTAATCCATCATTATGCTGATGAGGCCTGATATTACTGAAGTAACCAATTATATACTTGGTTATTGAATGTTTTGCTTCAGCAAAACTTTTATAACCATTCTTAGGAATCCATTCACTTTTTAAACTTCTAAAGAACCTTTCCATTGGACTATTATCCCAGCAATTACCACGACGACTCATGCTTTGAGTTATTTGATATTGCCATAATTTTTGCCTGAACTTTAAGCTTGTATAGTGGCAGCCTTGATCGCTATGGAACATAACATTTGATGGTTTTCCTCGTAACTCATACGCTATTGAAAGAGCTTTCGCC
>NZ_JARACO010000013.1 GCF_028765575.1 Aliivibrio sp. S3MY1
TGAAGCGGGTGAGCAACCTAAGCAAGAAGATGATGTTGTTGACGCTGAATTCGAAGAAGTAAAAGACAAGTAATTTCTTGTCGCTAGAAGGGGTGATTCCTGCGTCGAAAGTACTCATTTGCGTTCGCGCTTTTGTTTGCCAAGAAATGGCGTGCTTTTGCCTTGGACTTAATACTTCTAGCTTAAAGAAATCATTGCCTTAGTCATTTAAGAAAAGAGCAAAAGCCCTATATCTTAAATGCTTCGAATGAAAAAATATATTGCGGGCGTTGGAGTTTTCTCTAGCGCCCGCAAATTCGTAATTAATAGGTCAATCTAGATAATCATTCTCGAACGTTGAACCTGATTATCTAGATTGAACTCATACTAATGGTGTCACTGCCAGCAGTATCAAAAGAATTGGTGACCAAAGCATGTCTAAACGTGATTTTTATGAAGTATTGGGCGTAAGCCGCGATGCTTCAGAGCGTGATATTAAGAAAGCCTATAAACGTCTAGCGATGAAATTCCACCCTGACCGTAATCAGGGCGATGAAACCGCACCAGAAAAGTTTAAAGAAGTAAAAGTAGCGTATGAGATCTTAACGAATGCTCAAAAACGTTCAGCTTATGATCAATACGGTCATGCAGCCTTTGAACAAGGTGGTATGGGCGGTGGCGGCTTCGGTGGCGGTCAAGGTGACTTTGGCGATATCTTTGGCGATGTGTTTGGTGACATCTTTGGTGGCGGCCGTCGTGGCGGTGGTCAACAACGTGCACAACGCGGTTCAGATTTACGTTACAACATGGAACTTACGCTAGAAGAAGCGGTTCGTGGTTGTGATAAAGAGATTGAAGTACCAACATTAGTCTCTTGTGATCCATGTGAAGGTACAGGCGCTAAGAAAGGCACCTCTTCATCAACTTGTAGCACTTGTCACGGTCATGGCCAAGTTCAAATGCGTCAAGGTTTCTTTGCTGTACAGCAGGCTTGTCCTACCTGTCATGGTAAAGGTAAGATCATTAAAGACCCATGTAACTCTTGTCATGGTGAAGGTCGAGTTCAAAAGACTAAAACGCTTAATGTTAAGATCCCAGCCGGTGTTGATACTGGTGACCGTATTCGCTTATCTAATGAAGGTGAAGCGGGAGAGCATGGCGCACCAGCAGGCGATCTATACGTACAAGTACATGTAAAAGATCATAATATTTTTGAGCGTGACGGTAACAACTTATACTGTGAAGTGCCTGTAAGTTTTACTATGGCAGCACTGGGTGGTGAAGTTGAAGTCCCTACTCTTGATGGTCGTGTAAGCTTGAAAGTGCCTCTAGAAACTCAAACGGGGCGTATGTTCCGTATGCGTGGCAAAGGTGTTAAAGGCGTTCGTACACACAGCACTGGTGACTTAATCGTTAAATTGATTGTTGAAACTCCAGTTAAATTAACCAAACGCCAAAGAGAGTTGCTTAAAGAGTTCCAAGAATCATTTGATGGGAAAGATGCGATGAAGCACAACCCTAAATCAGAAGGATTCTTATCAGGCGTTAAGAACTTCTTTGATGATTTAACTAAATAAGTTAATCCATCAGCCAATAAACTTAAACCTAATGATGTTCATTTTATATCATTAGGTTTTTTTATGCCGCCAACAAATGATCAGACTCTGTTTATTTACATATTGCTGACTATTTTCTATTCTTCTCGTTTATTATGTAACCAGTAGTGTTTTTAGTTTCTTACTGTAGAAGAGAGTGCGTATGGGGTTATTTAAACGGACGTTATCGCTATTTATTGTTTTTCTGCTTAGTTCAGCTATTGCCAATGCAGAAATGATCGAGGGTGGAAAAGCGCTCCCAAGCTTTAAGCAAGATGCCGCTTCAATTCGTCATACCTATGAAACTCAGCTCTATACACTGTCGGCATTTAAAGCGGGTCATTACGGATTACGTATGTATCGCCAAACGATGGATCCTAAATACTCAGCGGCCGTTTGGTCTGATATGGCACGAGTGGCAAGTCGACTTAATCAATTTTCTTCTGAAGTACATACACCAAAAAAGATTGAAGCGTATTCCAATAAACGGCTAAGCATCTATGTAGATGAGACTGATATCCGTAGTATTTTACGCTATCAAGCCACCAAAACTATGCCAGAGTACCTCTATTTTGGTGTTGACTTACTTGGCTCAATGGCTCGTGCTAATGAATACGGTTTGAAGCATCGTAATGACAAACAGCTGCGAGAAATAATCCGTCGTTATGATTTTAAAAAATACGCGACGGATGAGGCGATGATCAAAGCATGGGCGGCTCAACTAGCGAATCAAGTTTATTGGTTACGACAGTTGGGTGAGCAAGATGTGGTTGATGACTTTATAGAAGCATTTAAATTAACCTATCCAGATAAGAAAGATACAGCACTTTCTAAGCAGCAATACGGTAATAAGATCTACGGATTAACGCATATTTTATTGGCTGATTCTCAATATTATCAATACCCATTAAAAGAATCTGATCACCAATGGGTATACGATTATCTGCGAAATAACATCGACACTATCTTAAAGAGAACAAAAGCAGATATTATTTCAGAAGTAGGAATTACCTTCTTACTGGCAGGGTTAGAAGACGACCCTGTAGTCTATAAAACACAAAAATACATTCAAAATGAGATTAACCGTGAGAAGAATATGGTGCCATCAACATCAAATAGTACTGACTTAACCGAGGGTGAGCACCGTAATGTATTAGCGATTATGCTACTTGATTGGCAAACACCACATGCTGCACCGACGATTCAAAATGAACCAAAGATATTCAAAAGTAAGCCATATGGTCTGGTGAAAAAATAAACGAGTATTTTTGTATTGTTAGCTACTTACTTTGTAAATCAGATACAAAAACGCCCAGAGATAGTGATATCGCTGGGCGTTTTTATTTGGATCAGATCTGGTTATTAGAGATTATTATGCTAGGCCTTGAAGCTTAACGAATTTTTCTAATAACTCTTCTTCTGTTTCTATGTTGTTTGGATCTGAAACGACACAATTGTTGATTGGGCAAACTGATTGACAAGTAGGAACATCGTAATGCCCCTTACATTCAGTACAAAGATCTGGATTAATTTCGTAGATCTTATCGCCCATGCTAATCGCTTCGTTGGGACACTCAGGATCGCACATATCACAGTTGATGCATTTTTTATTGATCAATAACGCCATTACTTACTTGCCGTGTGGGTTACGAGTATCTTCACCCGTGTGTAAGTTACGCATTAGAAGACCGTACTCTAGATCCACATTTGCAGGAACTGGAATGAAGACAAAGTGGCCATTGCCCTTTGCTTCTTCAACAGCTTCGCTCTTACGGTTTTCCATTACATCTAGAGTCAGTGTCAGGTTACCTTGCGGTGTCATGATCTCAACAGAGTCACCTACAAGGAATTTATTTTTAACATCAACTTCTGCTAGATCACCACGGCGTTTACCTGTGAACTCACCAACAAACTGTTGAGAATCAGAGATAGAGTAGCCGTAATCGTAGTTTTGGTACGTATCATGTGTATGGCGACGTAGGAAACCTTCTGTGTAACCACGGTGAGCTAGGCTTTCTAGCGTACCCATTAGGCTTTCATCGAATGGCTTACCTGCAACCGCATCATCAATCGCTTTACGGTAAACTTGAGCAGTACGAGCACAGTAGTAGAAAGACTTAGTACGACCTTCAATTTTAAGAGAGTGAACCCCCATCTTAGTTAGTCGTTCTACGTGTTGGATAGCACGAAGATCTTTAGAGTTCATGATGTAAGTACCATGCTCATCTTCAAATGCAGCCATTTTTTCTTCAGGACGGTGAGATTCAGAAAGAAGGACCACTTCGTCTGTTGGTTTACCTAAACCTAGTGTGTTGTCTGGACGCTCGTTTTGAACTTCCACATCTTGGATCTCAACACCGGTAGGATTCGCTTCAACGATTTGGCCGTTTTCATCTTCTTTAGCTTCTTCAGCTTTGTATTCCCAACGACATGCATTAGTACATGTGCCTTGGTTTGGATCACGCTTGTTCATGTAACCAGATAACAAGCAGCGACCAGAGTACGCCATGCATAATGCACCGTGTACAAAAATTTCGAGTTCTGTATCAGGACAGTGCTCACGGATCTCTTCAATTTCTTCTAGTGATAATTCACGAGATAAGATCACACGCTCAACACCTTGAGTTGCCCAGAATTTCACGGTTGCCCAGTTAACCGCATTGGCTTGAACTGACAGGTGAATAACTACTTCAGGGAAAGCTTCACGAACCATCATGATTAAACCAGGATCCGACATGATTAATGCGTCAGGGCCCATTGCAACAATTGGCTCTAAATCACGAATGAAGGTTTTTAACTTTGAGTTATGTGGTTGGATATTACATACCACATACAGTTTTTTACCTTGCGCGTGTGCTTCGTTAATGCCTATTTCAAGGTTTTCATGGTTGAATTCGTTGTTACGAACACGAAGGCTGTAACGTGGCTGGCCGGCATAAACGGCATCTGCACCGTAGGCAAACGCATAACGCATATTTTTAAGGCTGCCCGCAGGCGAAAGTAGTTCTGGCTTAAACATGATTGCTTCCCAATGTTGTATTCTGATCTCAGGTCAGGTCATATCACAAGGATATGAAGGAGGCCGGATTTTACATGGAAAGTGAGAGAAGTGCTAGGGTTGAGGGCGGGGATTTGTATTTAACCAGAGTCATAGGCATAGAGACTATACGCTACGCTACCTAGAAACGATAAGAGCGGACGCACACAGCTTTTATAGTTTCTAGACGCGAAGCGTTATAGTTAGCGAAGCGTATCGTCTTACTCTTTCTCTTCAATGCCACCAAGTGCTTTGAATAGATCAGGTAGCAGAGCATCAAGCTCTGAACTCATTAGAGAAAAATCAGCATCAAAACGTGCTGCTTTATCTTCAAAACCAATATCTTCATTTTGGTCTTTAATTTCATCGCTGAATTTTAGGCGCTTTAGCGATAGGTCATCTGCAAGGATAAACTCTAAACGGTCTTGCCAAGTTAGTGCTAACTTAGTGACCACTTTGTTGGCATCAATATGAGCATGGATTTCATCGCAGACTAATTCTTGCTGCTTACAACGGATCACACCGCCATCTTCTAAAATTGCTTTTAGTTCCGCTTCTTCACCCATCTCAAAACCTTGAGGAGTCGTGCCTGTTTTCACCCACTCAGTTAAGGCATTCTCAATCGGTTGCGTTGACGTAAGAGGAACAACAGGTAAGCTGCCGATGGACTTACGAAGCAACGCTAATACGTCTTCTGCTTTTTTGTAACTGCCTGCATCAACAATAATAAACCCCGCTTCTGGAAGAATTAATGCATAGGTTTGTTGATGCTTGCTGAATGCTCGTGGAAGAAGATCAATAACGATGTCATCTTTGATTGAGTCCTTCTCTTTTTTCTTAAGAGGGCGACCTTGCTCAAGTTCCATAGCATCAATTTTTGCGTTCATTGATTCTTTAATCACTGACGCGGGTAACATTTTTTCTTCTTTTTTTGCACAGATAAGAATATTTTTGCTTGCTACGTGAGTCAGCATATCACCATGACGGCCCATTGCAGTTACCCAGCCAAACTTTTGCATATCTTGGCTACCACAAGGTGTGAAACGAAAATCGTTCAGTTGTTTTTCAAGTTGCTCAGGGTTGAGATCAACTTCTTTAGTAAAACGATAAATTAAACAATTTTTAAACCACATCATGCTGCTGAATTCCTGTCTTTTTTAAGTGCGCTTATGATAGGAGATTTTGTTGAATATTGCTTGTATAGATTTCAGGATCTTGGATAAATGACACTCAGGTAGAGATATCAATAAGAAGAATATGAACTTTTCTTTTCAATAGTCACAAAAGTGTCATAATTAGCTTTAATAATAGCGTTATAAATTTTGTTGGCTAATTTAGGTAAAAGAATGTCGAGAAGGATACTTGTAGTAGAAGATGAAGCGCCAATCCGTGAGATGCTGTGTTTTGTATTAGAGCAGAAAGGATATGAACCGATAGAAGCAGAAGATTATGACACTGCACTGGGTTTACTCTGCGAACCTTACCCTGATTTAATTTTGTTGGATTGGATGTTGCCAGGTGGCTCAGGCATCAATTTAATCAAACATCTTAAGCGCGATGAATTTACCAAAAAAATCCCAGTAGTCATGCTAACGGCTCGCGGCGAAGAAGAAGACAAAGTTCGCGGTCTTGAAGTCGGCGCAGATGATTACATTACCAAACCATTCTCACCAAAAGAGTTAATGGCGCGTTTAAAGGCCGTTATTCGTCGAGTATCCCCAACCTCTGTTGAAGAGTTGATTGAGGTTCAAGGGTTAAAATTAGACCCAGTATCACACCGTGTTACAGCCAATGACAAAGCATTAGATATGGGCCCGACAGAATTTAAAATGCTGCATTTCTTTATGACTCACCAAGAGCGTGTATACAGCCGTGAACAATTATTGAATAACGTTTGGGGTACGAATGTATACGTAGAAGATCGTACCGTTGATGTTCATATTCGTCGTTTACGCAAGGCATTAGAAATGGATGGTCATGATCGCTTAGTGCAAACCGTTCGTGGAGCGGGTTATCGTTTCTCTGTTCAAACGTCTTAATTTTTAAATATAAATAGAAGCAAAAGGTAAAATACATGGTTGAACGTCTCTCATGGAAAAAGCTCGTTGGAGAACTGGCGTTTTTTTACGTACCTTGGGTGATTGTTGGGTATTTATTTGATGCGCTATGGCCACTATTATTTCTTGCTTCATTTATTTTATTAATTTGGCATTTACATAATCAAATTAAAATGTCGCGCTGGCTGCATGAGGGACGAAAAGCAACACCGCCGTCAGCCTCAGGGAGTTGGGAGCCGATTTTTGATGAGACTTATCGCTTACAAAAGCGCCATAAAAAACGTCGTAAAGAGCTGTCTACGTTAATTCGTCGCTTTCGACAAGGGGCAGAAGCACTGCCTGATGCTGTAGTGGTATTTCGTCATGAAGGTAATATCGTATGGTGTAATAGCCTAGCGCAATCACTGCTGGGATTTCGTTGGCCTGACGATTCAGGGCATCCTATTACCAACTTAATTAGAACCCCTGATTTTGTTCAATATTTAATGGCTCAACAGTTTGATATGCCATTAGATATGCCATCGCCAATTAACACGGATAAGACACTTGAGATACGTATTGTGCCGTATAGCGATGGTGAGTTTTTAATGGTGGTTCGAGATGTCACACAAGTTAAACAATTAGAAGGCATGCGCCGCAACTTTTTTGCTAACGTTTCTCATGAATTACGTACACCAATGACCGTTCTTCGTGGTTATTTAGAGATGTCGGAAGACCCAGAAATGCTGGTTGGCCCAATGTGGAACCGAGCACATGGGGTAATGACGGAACAATTATCACGTATGGAAGGCTTGGTTGAACAATTACTGACGCTGTCAAAAATAGAAGCCGCAGCGACGTCTCAATTAGAAGATCATGTTGATGTGCCTTCTATGTTAGATATTTTAGAGAAAGAGGCCATCGCATTAAGTGGTGAGCGTAACCACAGTATTCGCTTTGATGTCGATCCTCGTCTTAAAGTATTGGGGGATGAAGATCAGCTACGCAGTGCGATTTCTAACTTGGTTTATAACGCGGTAAAACATACGACTGATGGTGCAGATATTGTTGTTGAATGGCAGGTTACGAACCTCGGCGCTAAATTAAGCGTAAAGGATGGTGGACAAGGAATTGAACCACAGCACATTCCTCGCTTAACAGAGCGTTTTTATCGTGTAGATAAGGCGCGTTCAAGAGATACTGGTGGTAGCGGACTTGGGCTTGCAATTGTAAAACATGCACTTAGTCATCATGACTCGCAGTTAGAAATACAGAGCCAATTGGGTAAAGGAAGTATTTTCTCGTTTGTTCTCCCTAAAAAATTGATTTTAAAGTAATGGAATAATGAAGAAGACGCAGTATAAACAGCAGCGATGGTTTAGGGTATTGATCCCCGTGGGATTACTTTGGCTTGGGTTTATATCAAATGCGTTTTCTTATGATGGAAAACTCGCCCCCTATGAAAGAGTTGCCGGAATTTCGGGTAACTTATCCTCAATAGGCTCAGATACGTTAGCGAATATGATGACCTTATGGGCTGAAGATTTTCAACGAATTTATCCTAATGTAAATATTCAAATTCAAGCATCAGGATCGTCAACGGCGCCGCCAGCATTAATTGAAAGTACGGCCCAATTTGGCCCTATGAGTCGGCGAATGCGGCAAAGTGAAAAAGCCGCATTTGAACGACAATTTGGTTATCCACCAACTGAAATTCGAGTTGCTATTGATGCGCTCGGAATTTTTGTGCATCAAGATAACCCAATAAAAGGACTGAACTTTCGTCAGCTCGATGCTATTTTTTCGGCAACATTACGATGTGGTTCTGTAAGCCCCATTAATCGTTGGCAAGATTTAGGGGTTAATAGCAGCTGGTCTAAACACCGAATCCAATTATTTGGTCGAAACTCAGTCTCTGGTACTTATGGCTATTTTAAAAAGAACGCCTTGTGTAACGGTGATTTTAAAGTGAATGTTAACGAACAACCTGGGTCGGCATCCGTGGTTCAAGGTGTTTCCGCATCATTAAATGGGATTGGTTACTCTGGTGTTGGTTATCAAATGTCGGGTGTGAAGTTGTTGCCAATTACAAGGGAAGGGACGGATTATATTGAACCAAGCACTGACACTATTATTAGTGGTCAATATCCTTTAGCTCGTTTTTTATATATTTACATCAATAAGCCACCAACGGCCAAACTTCAGCCTTTAGAAACTGAATTTATTCGTTATATGCTGTCATTAGAAGGGCAGAAAAGAGTAGAGCAGGATGGCTATATCGCATTATCGGAACGTTTTGTCTTACAAGAGCTTTCTAAATTAGAACTCCATTAAGTTGTCATTATAGTGTCATTCCTATACTGAAAAATACGTAAACAATCATTTAATAAATACAGAGGTTATCTCATCATGGCATACGCCAAACCTAATCAGAGTATTCGAGACAGACAACGCTATGTTGTCGATCTGATTATGCGTATTTGGGTTAAATCCAGTGGCATAGGGATCATCGCAGCCCTTATGCTCATTTGTTTTTATTTATTGGCGGTTATTGCTCCTATTTTTACTTCTGCAACGGTTGAGCCTTTATCTCAATATTCAGCATCTTATGATAATGCCACCCTTGCTATTGGCTCTGATGAGCAAGGAAAAATGGCCTACCGAATTGATGATAATGGTCGAGTTCAGTTTATTGATCTTGTTAACAAAAAGCAGATCAGTGAAACACAAATTATCACGAATCCAACGGCTTTTGCTGCCACCATTGAAAGCCAAGATTGGTTCGCTTTTGGGGATGCAAAGGGTCAAGTACAATTCGCTCAAATTGGCTTTCAAACTAATTACAAACAAGGACTTCGCCAACTTATTCCTTATGTTGAAAGCTTCACTCCATTCCCTCTGATTCAAATTGATGAACAAAAGAAGGAGCTTACACAAGTTGCGCTTAGCTTAACGGCAACCGAAGGGGTTGTTTTAGCACAAACTAAAGATAAGCGATTATTAGGAGTTGAACTTGATAGTGTGATTAACCAAATGACGGGGGAGTCCATTTGGAAAGCGATCCCGATTGAGTTTGAAGGGGATGTACTAGACAAGACAAAAAAATTATTATCCATGGTGATCACCCCAAATAATGATTTTTTGTATTTCTTATATCAACATGAGCTACAAGTTTGGACATTAAAAGATCATAAAGCCAATTTACGAGAGCGTATTGAATTAAAAGAATCAGCTCAAAAATTGACGTTATTGTCTGGTGCTCATTCGGTATTAGTACAGAGTGAGAATGGCAGTTTATCGCAGTGGTTTGATACGATTAAGGATGAAAAGCGTCAACTAACCTTAATTCGAACTTTTAATGTAGATGCTCCGATTAAGCAATTAGCACCAGAGGTTTACCGTAAAGGAGTGACTATTATTGATGCTAAAGGCAATGTATCTTTAGTCCATACGACAACAGAAAAAGCGTTGTATAGCCAGCATCTGTTTAATGAAGAAGTATTGGCGGCAACTCAGCCTCCCAATGCAGAGAGGCTTATTGTATTAACTCAAAAAGGGTGGCAATGCTTTGAGGTAACCAACACCCACCCTGAAGTCAGTGTTCAATCAGTATTTGGAAAAATATGGTATGAAGGCTACCCAGAGCCTGCGTATATTTGGCAATCGACAGCGGCGAACGATGACTTTGAATCTAAATTCAGTTTAATGCCATTGGCTTTTGGAACCTTAAAAGCGGCGTTTTATGCGCTTATTTTCGCAGGACCAATAGCCATTGGTAGTGCCATTTATACCGCTTACTTTATGTCCTCTAATGTTCGCCGATATGTAAAACCGACGATTGAGATAATGGAAGCCCTGCCGACGGTGATCATTGGTTTATTAGCGGGTATTTGGTTAGCCCCTATTGTTGAAAATAATTTAGTCGCAGTATTTAGCCTATTTGTGCTCTTTCCCTTAAGTATGATTATTATTGCGTTTATCTGGCACATATTACCCGCACATATCATGCGAAAGCTCCCGCGAGGGCAGCATGCAATATTATTGATCCCAGCTTTAATAGGGGTTGGGTATCTGACTTTTCAATATGGGTACGTTATCGAAAATTGGTTGTTTAATGGTGATTTGCGTAGCTACCTTGGTGATAACGGCGTCGGTTACGACCAGCGTAATGCCTTAGTCGTAGGGATAGCGATGGGAGCCGCGATTATTCCGACGATTTATACCATTGCTGAAGACGCCATTTTCTCAGTACCAAAACATTTATCTGAAGGCTCATTAGCGTTAGGGGCAACGCAATGGCAAACACTAACCAAAGTGGTGCTGCTAACGGCGAGTCCGGGGATTTTTTCTGCGGTAATGATGGGATTAGGGCGAGCGGTGGGTGAAACCATGATTGTATTAATGGCGACCGGAAATACCCCGATTATGGATGGTAATATTTTAGAGGGGATGAGAACCCTTGCTGCAAATATTGCGATTGAAATGCCAGAATCTGAGATAGGAAGCACTCACTTTAGAATGCTTTTCTTAGCCGCATTTTTACTGTTTGTGTTTACTTTTTTTGTGAACTCTTTGGCTGAATGGATACGCCAAGGGTTACGTGAAAAGTATCGTAGCTTATAGGTTTGATCTTAATGAAGGTAAATAAATGAAGCATTGGATTAAATCAGGTTCGCCTTGGATATGGCTCACGGCGGGCTCAGTGAGCATTAGTATGATTGCCGTGCTTGGTATTCTGCTATTAATTGGTTGGAAGGGCTTATCTTATTTTTGGCCTACGGCATTGCAAGAGTGGCACACAACAGACGGACAAGTGATTATCGGGCAATTGTATGATGTTGAAAAGTTTCATGGGAAAAGCTCAGAGAACCAAGAGCGTTTAATAATAAAAGTTGGAAACCGAGATGTTAATGGATTCGATTTTATTAATATTAATCAGGATAAGATCCAATCGGTTACTAAACCTAAAGATCTTGTTGTGGTCGATAGACTTCAACACGGTAAATATTTTGGCACTATTATTAAAACATCGAATGGTCTTGAGCTTAACCGACAGCAGGTAGAGTCATGGGTTCGAAGTGAAAAAGCAAAAATTGATTTATTAGAACAAGAACAATATAAGCTCTATCGTCAACTTGATGCATTACCAAGTTTAGCGTTATCTAGTAGTGAGCGTAAGCAACAAGAAAATGCGCTCAATGACCAAGCTAAAAGAATTTTAAATCAATTGAGTTACAGCTATTTAACCTTAAAAGACAGTCAGGGAAATAGCTATAAATTAAGCAGTGATAATGTGGTTGATATCTGGTTTCCTAATGCGATGTCACTGCAAGAAAAAATAGGCCATTGGTTTGATGAGTTGTATAACTTTGTTTCTGATAGTCCGCGAGAAGCGAATTCAGAAGGAGGCGTTTTTCCTGCTATTTTTGGTACTATTTTATTAGTTCTTCTTATGTCTGTTATTGTGATGCCATTAGGGGTTATTGCTGCGATTTATCTTCATGAATACGCGAAACCAAATATGCTAACGAGGTTAGTTCGAATCGCGGTGATAAATCTTGCAGGTGTACCATCTATTGTTTATGGCGTATTTGGTTTGGGGTTCTTTGTTTATGTGGTGGGTGGAACACTCGACCAGTTGTTCTATTCTAATGAGTTGCCGACCCCTACATTTGGAACACCAGGTCTGTTATGGTCAGCATTAACCTTGGCTATTTTAACATTACCCGTCGTCATTGTTGCAACAGAGGAAGGGCTCAGTCGTATTCCAAACTCAGTGCGTCATGGCTCTTTAGCGTTAGGTGCAACTCAGTTTGAAACCTTATGGAAGATCGTTTTGCCTATGGCAAGCCCTGCTATCATGACGGGATTTATTTTAGCGGTAGCAAGAGCCGCGGGAGAGGTCGCGCCTCTTATGTTAGTTGGTGTCGTTAAACTGGCTCCTTCTTTACCCGTTGATAGTGTTGCGCCTTATTTACATTTAGACAGAAAATTTATGCACCTTGGTTATCATATTTATGATGTTGGTTTTCAGAGCCCCAATGTTGAAGCGGCAAGACCGATTGTGTATGCAACGGCCTTTTTATTAGTCACTGTTATCATCGGATTAAATTTAACGGCTATCGCGATTCGTAATAATTTACGAGAGAAATATAGAACATTGGAGTTATAACTGTATGTATTCATTATCACCGGATCTCTCTTTTCTATCGCCAATAGACGTAAATAATTTATCGGATGAAAATACTGCCATAGAGATTAATAATCTTAGTTTAAATTATGCGAAGACATCAGCATTATCAAATATAGAGATGCGGATCCCTAAAGGGCAAGTAACGGCGTTTATTGGGCCGTCCGGTTGTGGTAAATCTACCTTATTGCGTTGCATTAATCGCATGAACGACTTGGTTGATAACTGCAAAATTAAAGGGTCAATTAAGTTGTTTGGTGATGATATTTATCAACCTAATACTGACATACCTTCGCTGCGTCGCCGTGTAGGAATGGTATTCCAAAGGCCAAATCCGTTTCCTAAATCAATTTATGAGAATGTGGTTTACGGTTTACGTTTACAAGGGATAAAAGAAGCGCGAGTATTAGATGAAGCGGTTGAAGATGCGTTGAAAGCCGCTGCATTATGGGATGAAGTCAAACATCGATTACATGAAAATGCCTTTGGGTTATCAGGCGGTCAGCAGCAACGTTTAGTGATTGCTAGAGCTATCGCTATTGAACCAGAAGTATTATTACTCGATGAGCCAACGTCAGCATTGGATCCTATTTCTACTCTGACGATTGAAGAGCTTATCTATGAGCTAAAAAGTAAATATACCGTTGTTATTGTGACGCATAATATGCAACAAGCGGCACGAGTAAGTGATCACACCGCTTTTATCAATCAAGGTAAATTGGTTGAATACGGTAATGCAAATACGATTTTCACATCGCCAGTACATAAGCAAACAGAAGACTACATTACAGGCCGTTATGGGTAACTATCCTACGATAGGCCAATAATAAAATAAGGACATACCATGCAGCTTGGTCGACATATTTCAGGCCAATTTAACACAGAGCTTGAAGCCATTAGAACTCATGTATTAACCATGGGCGGGATGGTGGAGCAGCAGCTTACCTATGCATTAGAGGCATTGCACAATCACGATGCTGATTTAGCAAAACGAGTAATGCATGAAGATCATAAAGTAAATGCGATGGAAGTTGCAATCGATGAAGCGTGCACTCGCATTATTGCTAAGCGACAGCCGACGGCCAGTGATCTGCGTTTGGTTATGGCGATAATCAAAACCATTACCGATTTAGAGCGAATTGGTGACGTCGCTTCTCAAATAGCAAAAGTATCACTAGAAAACTTCTCGAATAAACACCAGTCGTTATTGGTTTCTCTTGAGTCTCTAGGTCGCCAATCCGTTAAAATGATGCATTCAGTGTTGGATGCTTATGCTCGAATGGATGTAAAAGCAGCTACAGAAGCGTATAAATTTGATGATAAAATAGACGCGGAATATGATGCTGTTATTCGGCAGTTAATGAACTATATGATGGAAGATCCAAGTTCAATCCCAAGCGTGATGAAAGTGATGTGGGCGGCTCGTGCAATTGAGCGAGTGGGAGATCGTTGCCAGAATATTTGTGAGTACATTATTTATTTTGTAAAAGGAAAAGATGTGCGCCATATTGGTGATCAAAATATAGATGATGTGATCAAGTAAGGATCTGACTTAAAAATAATAATCATAGTGTTACTTTTTGAACTATGCTGTATTTATTAGAATTAATGCGTATATTATGAACTGTCGTACTTATTGTACGACGAATGATACAAAAATAGATTCAGTTAATAATCATAAATTAAAGCAATAAAGGAATATCTTATGAAGAAGATTTTAGTTGGTACTTGCGCGGCGTTATCTATGGTTTCATCATTCGCTATGGCGGATAGTACACCTGTGATGTTTTCATCATTGAATGGGTTTAACGCTCCAGCAGCAAGTGAAGTAAAAGGCGTTCGTTTAGCGGCTCTTCATGGTAAAACTGGTGATGTAACCGGTGTTGATTTTGCTCTTGGTATGTCAGAAAGTGATAACCTAACAGGTGTTAACTTGCCACTATTTATCGGTGCAAACAAAGTTAATGGCAACATGACCGGGGCATCTTTTGGTCTGTTTAACTGGCATATGGGCGATGACTTAGGTGCTAACTTAGGTTTTGTAAACCTTACTAATAATGTTAAAGGTGCAAACGTATCTGCAGTGAACTACTCTGAAGGTTACACCATGGTTGATGTTGGTGTTGCTAACCTTTCAAATGACTCTCATGTTCAAGTTGGTTTTTTCAACATGACATCTGACATCAAAGGTGTTCAGGTTGGTTTGATTAACTGTGCTGAAAATGGTTTCTTACCTTGTTTCCCAATCGTAAACTTTGCGATGTAATTTGATTTGAAATTTAATTAAATAAAAATGGCGCTGTTTCTAAAACAGCGCCATTTTTGTATCTCAACGTAATGTGATTGGTATAATTAAAAAGTGAATGTCATACCAATATTGACGTTAGTTGATAGCTCATAGGGTATATAAGTATCGCTCATTGGGAAGTAGTTCAAATCAACCCCTGCTCTTAGTCCTAGGTGGTCAGTAGCTTGGAAAACATAAGATGCGCCAATGCTTGATCCTAATGCGCTTTCTTTTGTTGTTTCTCCACTTTTGGTTTTCTTACCATCATAATCGGCAATACCTATCTCAAGTTGCATACCGTGAATTTTAGATGCACCAAACATATGCTGAACACCAAAGCGATATGAATCGATAGTTTCATCATACATTGAGCTACTATAAACCGTACGCCCGTAGCTAATAAAAGCCGCATCAAAGCCTAAAGCATCGGTAACACCAGCTTGAATACCAAAGCCACCATAAGGACCGATTTTAATTTCAGGTGAAAAATGGAAGTCATTAGCAAAAGTGTTTGCGCTAAATAGAGTTGCGATAGCAAGAACTAGGTGTGATTTTTTCATATTGGATACTCTCTCATAATCATTTAAAACAGCATCCGTGCTTTGTTTTATCTTTAATTGTTTTGATAGAGCTATAGTAAGAAATCTTTGTATACATCGCTAATCACTAGTGTTTATCTCATTCATAACCAGAGCTTATTAATGAGGATAGACGTTTTCGGTTCTGGTTCTATCTAGCCAATCAGAAAAAACAGATTCGTGCCATTGGTGAGAAGTATATGAAATGTACAAAAAAAGCCTCTGTATGAGAGGCAGAGGCAAGGGCTATCATAAGATAACGCGTCAAAGACAAAATATTGTGTAGTTAAAATAAGATCAAATTATAGATAGAATAAAGAGCCCTACCAATCCTTGGTGGGGCGAGAGTTATTTATTTAAAGCTGTATTGAATACCGACACCACCTGCAACATCTGAAGATGAGTAGCTACCAGATGATTCATAGTGGAAAGTACCAGAAACACTTAATTGTTCATTAATACCGTAAGCCCCACCAAGTGCCAATGCCTCTTTTGAGCCAGAGAAACCAACACCTGCACCAATAGCAAACTCACCACTGGTTACAAATGGACGCGCATTGGCTACAGCATGTAAACCCGCTCTAACGCCATCAATCTTCTCATCTTGCTCATTGAAGCGACGATTATTCTCTTCAGCCATTACTTTGAAATCATTTTCTAAAGCAGTGATTCGCTCAACTTCTGTTGCATGTGGGATCCCCCATTCAGGAGAGTCATCCATTGGCGGCTGCACTGGAACTTGAGGTTGAGGACGTTCAGGTGAATTATCATCAACTGGCGGTTGCGTTGGTTTCTGAGGTTGTGGCCTTTCTGGAGAATTATCCATTGGTGGCTGCTCAGGAACCGCTTGTCCAAAATCAGGGTCTACAGGTTCCGGACGATCGACAGGTTTATCTGGACCAACTCCCCAGTGAGGTGTATCACCATAGTCAGGGGTTGGACGGCTTGGTGTATTGTCATCTACTGGTGGTTGCGTTGGAACTGAGATACCAAAATCTGGGTCTGTCGGTTGTGGTCGATCTACAGGAGCATCTGGCTGCGGACGTTCAACTGGAGTTGAAGGAACTTGCCATTCAGGCTCTGTTACCATTGGTGGTTGAGTAGGGCCTAATCCCCAGTTGGGCGTGTTTCCAAAATCAGGGCTTGGTCGCTCTGATACAGATGGTACAGAGTTGTCAATTCCAGGAAGCTCTGCTGGGTTCTGAATGGTTTCAGCCATAACAGAAGAAGAAAAGATGGCAGTTAGGGATAGTGCTAAGATAGATTTTTTCATTTTATAACTCTCAATATTAATCATAAGTTAGATCAGTAATGAGCATCCTTGCTTACCGATAAATCTGTTTCCGTTTGATGGAATGAATAATATTGAGTTCGGTGGTTGTTTTCTAATCACCTGTAATTATATTGATTATAAGTTTTGCTTATTTCTTTTACTTTTTTAGTGCGTCAGTTATAACGATTATTTAATGTTAGCTTGCGATAATAAATCTGTAATCAATTGATTTATCCAATGATGTAGAGCATTTTTTTTATGCCTTTGATGGTAGTAACTATAAATAGGGTAGTTTAATGGAATGTCATCAAAACAGAGGTCAATACGTCTTAAGCCTGAATGTTGATGTATAGGGAAAAGTGAGGTGGATGGGAAGTACATATCTGTATGCTGAACAACATCTATTAGTGCCATTGGAAGCTCTGAGCGAAACCCTATTTTGTGCTCAATATCCATATTGGTTAAAACTTCACTCGCTAAGCTTTTATTATCGTTCCAGCCTGGGATAATTAATGATGCAAGTTCATATCCTTCAAAATCATAAGGGGTAGCGATAGTTTTCTCTATTGGGTGATCTTTTCTAATTATTACGCAACCTGTTATTGTCATTAGTTTTTTTGAAAGCAATTCTTTCGGAACTTTGTCATACTCGTAATTGATAGCCATATCTAATTTTCCCTTGGCAAGATCATCAAAAGTTGATTCTGACCAATTTACAAGTTGCAGATCAGCATTGGGCGCTTTTTCTTTTATTTCATGAAATAACGCACCAGATAAGCAGGTTAATACTTGAGGCGCTAGGGCTATTTTTAGCATTTTATTTAAATTTGCTGGCTGAAATTCTTGAGATGAATTTAAAATAGAAGATAAACCATCAAGGTAGGGTTGAATGTTTTCGGCTAACTCTTCAGAAAAAGGAGTTGGTTTCAGACCGTGGCGAACTTTAATAAAGAGTTCATCATCAAAATGATTGCGCAGCTTTTGCAATGCTTGGCTGATTGCCGGTTGAGAAACAAATAAGCGCTCAGAGGCTTTACGCATATTTAACTCTTGAGAAAGAATTAAAAAAGTTCTCAATAAATTTAAATCTAATGTAGCGAATAGATCTTTTGCCATAGTGAATTATTTCCTTATAAATTTAAATTATTTAATCACTCTTCACGCTTCCTTCACGATCTACCCTCTATAGTACCTACATAACGAACTAAGACCAAGCTTAACCCCATAACGATAGGATTGAATTTATAATGAAAAAGTATGTATTTTTGCTAATGGCTGCAACTTCAACAGCAACGGTTGCTGCTCCATACGTTGGCTTAGAATATGGCGTAACAAACATGAGTCATGATTATTCATCTACTTTTTCACAAGATAACGTCACACTAACACCTGAAGATTCAAGTTCTGCATTCGGTGGCTTTGTTGGCTATCGTCTTAACGATTTTGGTCTAGAATTAGGTTATAAGAAATTTGAGAGTGATGATTCTCGAAGTAAGTTTTTAAGCTATGTTTTCCCAGTTAAAACTGAACGTGAATGGGATGCTGATTTAGATGCGAGCCAATTTACCTTTAAGCCAGTATACTTCTACAATATTAATGAAAGGTTACAACTAAAGACTGGCTTAGGTTTAACGGTTACAAAATACAATTTCGATTCATCCGCTTACACTGAAAGCGAAAATGATCTTACCGACATGGAGATTATTGTACCCGGCAGTTACGTTCTTGGGGCATCAAAATCAGAAACAGCACTAGGCGGTATCGCAAGCGTGGGTCTTGAATACATGGTGATCCCAAACCTAGCGTTAGGCGCTTCAGCAAGTTATCAAGCGGATAGCGTAACTAATTCAACGTCGTTCATGTTGAGTTCAGCTTACTACTTCTAATATAGCGTTACTTAGTATTTAATTATAAATTTCGGACACCATAAAATGAAAAAAATTATCTTAGCAAGCGCATTAGTATTCGCATCTTCAACTGTTTTTGCTGCACAAAACGCACCTGTTACTGGTGGATTTAATGGACCTAGCTCTGTTTCAGTAAGTACTGTGCGTTCAGCGTTAGATTCAGCAGATGATGCAGCGGTAGTATTGACGGGTTACATCACCTCTTCATTAGGTAATGAAGAGTACCAATTTAAAGATGAAACTGGTGAAGTAAGAATTGAGATTGATAATCAAGATTGGAATGGAATTAAAGCAACGCCAGAAACGAAACTAGTTATTCATGGTGAAGTAGATAAAGAGTGGACTGAGACGACGATCGACGTTAACTTTGTTCAGTTAGCAAAATAGAAAAACGCAGTTATCTGATAATAAAAATGCCAGAGATCAAGTCTCTGGCATTTTTTCATTAGCATAAGCGTATTAACTAATTTTTTGTATTACGGCATCAATTTTTTTAGCATCAGTAACCGGAATAATAAAATCATCTAAATCACCACCCCCCATTTTTACACCATTTAATACTAATTTCATTTTACTTGGGCGAGACGATCTACCCGATAAATGAATTTCAGTTATGCCTGTCTTTTCAATGATCTCTTTTGCATTTTCAGCAGTGACACCAGCGCCTGCTAATATTTCAAATCGCCCATTTGCTAATTTAACCATTTCAGTCAAAACGTTAATACCATCGTAGGCATTAGCTGCAAGACCTGAGGTCAGAATGCGTTCACATCCAAGCTCTGCAATGTTTTCAATCGCTTTTTTATAATTAGAACATTGGTCAACGGCGCGATGGAAGGTAACACCTAAGTCATTGTCATTAGCGATTTTCATTAGCCGTGCAGATAATGGCATATCAATATCGCCATTGGCTTTTAATACCCCAAAGACAACCCCCTGTAAGCCAGCTAATTTTGCAGCATGAATATCCTCAATCATGGCTGAGATATCATCGTTGTCATACAAAAAATCGCCTTGGCGAGGACGGATCATGGCATAAACAGGAATAGAAGAGATAGCCGCTGCTTTTTTCATGAAACCAAAACTTGGTGTTAATCCACCTAAAGCAAGTGAAGAGCAAAGCTCAATGCGATCTGCGCCACCACTTATCGCATTATGCAGTGACTCTAAGTTATCGATACAGACTTCAATTTTAATAGACATGATGGATAAATAAAAAATAATGGGGAATAGGGTAGTGTAAGGGATATTTAACTTTAGATGTGTGAAGCGGGCGTCAGAATTACGCGCTAGAACAAAGAGCCAACTTCTCAGTTTTATGAATAGAAAAGAAAAAGCCCTGAAGATAACTTCAGGGCTTTAATATTAGGCAAACTTTCTGATTTTAGGCTACTGCGTTTATACGCTTTTAATATTCTAGCCACATGCACCGTTGAGCTTAGGTGCAGTCGAGTATTTGATGTAAATACTCTAGGTTAGCAATTACTTGCTTAGGTCGTCAGCGTGTTCAGATAGGAATGCTGCAACGCCTTTTGGAGATGCGTCCATACCTGCTTTGCCTTCTTCCCATTGCGCTGGACAAACTTCACCATTTTTCTCGTGGAAGTTTAGTGCGTCAACCATACGTAGCATTTCGTCGATGTTACGACCTAGTGGAAGATCGTTAACTACTTGGTGACGAACAAGGCCGTCAGCATCGATTAGGAAAGAACCACGGAAAGCAACACCAGCTTCTGGGTGCTCAACATCGTATGCTTTACAGATTTCGTGCTTAACGTCAGCAACTAGTGGGTACTTAACTTGGCCAATACCACCATCTTCAATAGCAGTGTTACGCCATGCGTTGTGAGAGAATTGAGAATCGATTGAGATACCGATTACTTCCGCGCCTTTAGCTTGGAAATCAGCTAGACGGTTATCAAAAGCGATTAGCTCTGAAGGACAAACAAAAGTGAAGTCTAGAGGGTAGAAAAATACTACCGCTTTCTTACCTTTAGTGAATTCTTTGAAGTTGAAGTTATCAACGATTTCGCCATTACCTAGAACAGCTGCAGCAGTAAAGTCTGGTGCTTGACGACCTACTAGTACCATTTTTGAATCTCCTAAAAATTAGATTTTCCAAACTTCGTGTTTGGCTTTGTTTTTGAAAACAATAAATTGTTTCAACAGGACAAACTATAGTACAAAAGGTATGATTGAAAAAAGCGAATTAAATAGATTAATGTAATCGAGAAAAACGATGAACAAATGGCCATCATTAAAACAGTTACACTACTTTATTACCCTGCATGAGACTCGCCATTTTGGTGACGCGGCAGAAAAATGTTTTGTCAGCCAATCAACATTAAGTAAAGGGATACAAAACCTTGAAGAGTTAATTGGTTGTCCTTTATACGAGCGTGATAAAAAAACATTGGTTTTTACTCCAATAGGCGAGAAAGTCGTAGCTCAAGGACGTGAGTTGCTAGCAAAAGGGCAAGATTTAATTGAGCTCGGCTCTTTATGCCAAGGTGATGCAATGCAAGGTCAGCTTCGTGTCGGTTGTATTCCTACGATTGCTCCTTTTCTACTGTGTGATTTAGTGCAAGAGGTGAATAAAACCTACCCACAATTAACGCTACTATTAAGAGAAGATACCACGACTAATTTATTAGCCGCGTTGCGTCAGGGGCAGTTAGACGTTCTTATTCTTGCCTTGCCTGTTGATATTGGAGGAATGGACAGCCTGGTTGTTGGGAATGACCCGTTTAAAATGGTCATAAGTAAAGATCAGGCTCGCTCAATTTCTACCCCGATCCGTTATGATGAGCTACCTGATGAATATGTATTTTTACTAGAGAAAGAGCATTGCTTAACAGATCATGCGGTATCTGCTTGTAAATTAACGAAAAAAGAAAAAATAAATCCGTTTACGGCAACCAGTTTACATACATTAGTGCAAATGGTGGCTAATGGGTTAGGGACGACATTTATTCCTCAAATGGCTATCAAGCATGGTTTATTAGATAATCAAAACCTTGTTGTCGTTGAACCGCCAGGTCAAGAAGCGTCACGAGAAATTGGACTGGTTTGGCGTCCAAGTTCATCTCGCTTACAAGCTTTTCACCAACTTGCAGATGTTGTTAAACATATTTTATAATTTTATTTTCATATTTATGGCGCTTATTTATTGTTTAAATAAGCGCTTTTCTACTTTTGAATAATAGGGTAATTAGTGACCGGATTCTCACTTCTCTATATTTATTCCCAAACAGATCTGACCAGTTAATTTCTTTTCTTCTTGTTGTATATCGCCACTTTCTTTTTATTCCTCTCTAAACAAGCTTACCTATAGCGCCTTTTTTATTCTATCCGGCTGTTTTCTTTGTGAAATTAAAACTGTGAATTTTACATGTTCAATTTTACAACTTTAATTTATGTAATTTTATAACGTAATTTTAAGAACGTTACGCCCTTCTTGTGTTAAGTAAATGTAAAATTTAATCTTTGACAATTATGGTTGTAGATCATTTACTCATAACTCAACTTTCTGTTTTATGTCGACATCTCATTGAAAATTCAAGGTGATATTAGCCTTTGGTAGGGGTTGTAATTCATTCGCTCTTTCGAGAATGTAATAGACGTAAACAGCAAGAACGATAAATAGGATGAAACATGAATACTGATTCGTAGTGTTTTAGTTACAAATGTAATTTTGCCGGAGGCGCAAACCATGACAGATACCATGACGACGAAAGAACAAGAATTATCCATTATTGGGCCGAGTCTTCCTCAAGTTAATGAAGTATTAAGTGCAGGAGCGATTCGCTTTCTTACCCATCTTGTCGAAAAGTTTGCGCATCGAGTGCCTGAACTTTTAGAAACACGTCAAGTAAGGCAGCGAAAAATAGACGCAGGAGAGCTACCTGACTTTTTGACAGAGACACGATCTATTCGAGAGTCTGAGTGGAGTATTCAAGGGATTCCAAGTGATCTTCAAGACAGACGCGTTGAGATCACAGGGCCTACGGACAGAAAAATGGTGATTAATGCATTAAATGCCAATGTAAAAGTATTTATGGCCGATTTTGAAGATTCACTGGCACCTTCATGGGAAGCGGTATTAAACGGACAGATTAACCTTAGAGATGCAATGAATGGCACGATCCAATACACCAATCCTAAAACGCAAAAGGTATATCAACTAAAACAAAATCCAGCGGTATTGATTTGTCGAGTTAGAGGACTGCATCTTCCTGAAAAACACGTGCTATTTAATGGTGTCGCTATTCCTGGAGCTTTGTTTGATTTCGCGCTTTATTTCTATCACAACTACCAGACGTCATTAAAAAAAGGCAGTGCTCCATACTTCTACCTTCCTAAACTACAAGCCTATCAAGAAGCGGCGTGGTGGAGTGATGTATTTACTTTTTCAGAGCGTGAGTTTGGTTTAAAGCAAGGCACGATTAAAGCGACGGTATTGATAGAAACCCTGCCTGCGGTATTTGAAATGGATGAAATTTTATACAGCTTGAAAGAGCACATTGTAGGGTTAAATTGTGGCCGGTGGGATTACATTTTTAGCTACATTAAAACCTTAAGAAATCATCCGGATCGCGTGCTACCTGATCGCCAAGTAGTGACAATGGAAAAACCGTTTTTAAATGCCTATTCACGATTACTGATCAGAACGTGTCACCGAAGAGGAGCGTTTGCGATGGGAGGAATGGCCGCCTTTATCCCATCGAAAGATCCGGTAAAAAATGATTGGGTGTTGAATAAAATTCAAACCGATAAATCACTGGAAGCCAATAATGGACATGATGGCACTTGGGTTGCTCATCCAGGATTAGCAGACACTGCGAGAGCAGAGTTCGATAAGGTATTAGGCGAGCGAACCAATCAGCTAAATATCAGTCGAGAAAATGACAAGCCCATTACCGCCGAAGAGTTATTAGCACCTTGTGAAGGTGAAAGAACAGAAGAGGGCATGCGTCATAACATTCGTGTCGCAGTTCAATACATTGAAGCGTGGATCACAGGTAATGGATGTGTCCCTATTTATGGATTAATGGAAGATGCTGCAACAGCAGAAATATCACGAACGTCTATTTGGCAATGGATACAACATGGAAAAACATTAGACACTGGTGCTGTTGTAACGGCTGATTTGTTTAGAACCCTGTTATTGGAAGAGATAAAAGTAATTGAGGGTGAATTGGGAACTGAGCGTTTTGACTCGGGACAATTTGCCCAAGCTGCAAAACTGATGGAGCAACTAACCACCAGTGATCAACTCACGGACTTTTTAACACTACCTGGCTATGAATACTTATAAGAGAGGGAACGATTATGACGACATTTAAACCGCAAACTCGCCAACAACAAATTGATGCACTAGAAAAAGATTGGGCAGAAAACCCACGTTGGGATGGCGTAACTCGTCCTTACACGGCTGAAGAGGTGATCAACCTTCGAGGTTCATTTGCACCAGAAAATACCATTGCACAAAAAGGGGCAGATAGATTATGGGAACTCGTGAATGGCACGTCTAAAAAAGGCTATGTGAACTGTCTTGGTGCGCTAACGGGTGGCCAAGCAGTCCAACAAGCAAAAGCAGGAATTGAAGCTATTTATCTTTCTGGTTGGCAGGTTGCCGCAGATAACAACACCGCATCGACCATGTACCCTGACCAATCTCTTTATCCTGTAGATTCAGTACCTTCGGTAGTTAAACGTATTAATAATGCCTTTCGTCGAGCAGATCAGATCCAATGGTCAAATGGCTCAACTCCAGAGGAAGGGATTGATTACTTCCTACCGATTGTTGCCGATGCAGAAGCCGGTTTTGGTGGCGTGTTAAATGGTTATGAGTTGATGCGTAATATGATTGAATCGGGTGCTGCTGGGGTTCACTTTGAAGATCAGCTAGCGTCAGTGAAAAAATGTGGTCACATGGGGGGGAAAGTATTAGTACCAACTCAAGAAGCGGTTCAAAAACTGGTAGCAGCACGACTCGCTGCTGATGTGGCAGGCACAACAACATTGGTTATTGCAAGAACCGATGCTAATGCCGCCGATCTGCTGACCTCTGATTGTGACCCGTACGATCAAGAATTTATTGAAGGCGAGCGTTCGGCAGAAGGTTTCTACAAAGTAACCGCAGGTATTGACCAAGCTATCTCTCGTGGTCTGGCGTATTCACCTTATGCTGATTTGGTATGGTGCGAAACCGCAACGCCATGTTTAGAAGAAGCGCGTAAATTTGCAGAGGCGATTCATGCTGAGTATCCAGATCAGCTATTAGCTTATAACTGTTCACCATCGTTTAACTGGGAACAAAATCTGGATTCAGAAACCATTGCTAAGTTCCAACAAGAGCTGGCAGATATGGGGTATAAATACCAGTTCATTACGCTTGCGGGTATTCATAACATGTGGTTTAACATGTTTGAACTGGCGCACTCTTATGCACAAGGTGAGGGAATGCGTCATTATGTTGAAATGGTTCAACGTAAAGAGTTTGAAGCCGCAGACAAGGGCTATACGTTTGTTGCACACCAACAAGAAGTAGGTACGGGTTATTTTGATATTATGACCAATACCATTCAAGGTGGAAATTCATCAGTGACTGCGCTAACAGGCTCAACAGAAGAAGAGCAATTTAAAACCAATGCTTAATTAATACCAATGGCATAAATTATATTGGTATCGCTAATCTTATATCCACATAATAAAAAAAGAGTCGTATTATCACGTTTTAGGGAGAATGGAGTCTCCCTTTCTTTTTGCCTGCTAATTATCGTTATTCATCGATCTCCATCGGATCGACTTCCTCTTGCAACTCTAATAGATTAATCGCAATGGTAACAAAATCTGAGTCTGTAATTATTCCTACCAACTTCCCATGATCAACAACGGGCAAGCAACCCACTTTGTGTTTTTGCATGAATACTGCCGCTGATTTTAATCCTCCGTGTCGAGAAATACTCATGATATTTTCATGCATGATTGCATTGAGTGGAATATCTAGAGTGGAGATATCTTCGAAAGTTGGCTTTTCTAAACATGATGTCTGAGCGGCTAATAAATCTCGTTGAGTGACTAATCCAACCAATGAGTGATCTGTATCTACAATAGGTATGTGCCTAATACCGTGTTCGTCCATTAATGCTTTGGCATCTTCTAAAGAATTCGAACGAAGCAGGGTGTGAGGATGAGTTGTCATCAAGTCGTTAATGGTAAACATAATTGCTCCTGCTGATTTATGTATCCTTTAGTAAATATAGAGGCAGATGAAAGAAAAAAGTGCGAGCTAGCTAGATTTTTTGAAGAGACAAAAATATTGATGGGACTTTCTCTGTTTAAAGTCAATTTCAATCTGCAAAGTGTATATTTATTGAAAATTTGAGAGGTATATTGCTTCATTCCTTGCTATTGCTCTTCGCGTGAATATACTACTCTGTCTGCCATTTTTGATGAAGAAGTAAACCATGCAAGTATCCGATTTCCATTTTGAATTACCCGATGAACTTATTGCGCGTTACCCTCAACCTGAGCGTACGGCAAGTCGCCTATTACAAATGAATGGTAATAGTGGTGAATTACATGATGGTCAGTTTACTGATGTACTTGATTTAGTACAAAGTGGTGATCTTGTTGTATTCAACAATACGCGTGTTATCCCTGCTCGTATGTTTGGCGTTAAAGCCTCTGGCGGTAAGTTAGAAGTGTTGGTTGAGCGTGTTCTTGATGAGCACTCAGTGTTAGCACATGTACGTTGCTCTAAATCACCAAAGCCTGGTAATCAACTGTGGTTAGGTGAGAATCAAGAGTATGAAGCAGAAATGGTCGCCCGCCATGATACTTTATTTGAAATTCGTTTTACTTCTGAAAAGAAAGTATTAGATATTTTAGATGAAATCGGTCACATGCCGTTACCGCCTTATATCGACCGTCCAGATGAAGATGCAGATAAAGAGCGTTACCAAACGGTTTATAATGAAAAACCGGGAGCGGTTGCAGCCCCAACAGCTGGTTTACACTTTGATACAGAGATTCTAGAAAAAATGAACGCAAAAGGCGTAGAATTTGCCTACGTTACGCTTCATGTTGGCGCGGGTACATTCCAACCTGTTCGTGTTGATAATATTTTAGAACACCACATGCATTCAGAGTATGCAGAAGTCTCTCAAGAAGTGGTTGATGCCATTAAAGCAACTAAAGCTCGTGGTGGTCGTGTTATTTCTGTTGGTACGACTTCGGTTCGCTCACTTGAAAGTGCGGCGCAACATGCGTTAAAACAAGGTACAGAGTTAGCGCCATTTTTTGATGACACTGAAATATTTATTTACCCAGGGTATGAATTTCAAGTCGTGGATGCATTGGTAACAAACTTCCATCTGCCTGAGTCTACTCTGATTATGCTGGTAAGTGCTTTTGCGGGCTATGAAAATACCATGAAGGCGTATGATCAAGCGGTAAATAATAAATACCGTTTCTTTAGTTACGGTGATGCGATGTTCATTACGAAAAAAACGGTGTAATTAATACACGTTAAACGCAAAGATCAATTTAGATTTCGCTCACGGAGCCAGTGAAATAGAAAACAGGATGTTTTCGACTGTATTAGCCATTATTCTTTATAATCGTAAGGTGGAAATACAGAGGTGCTACATTACCCTTTTAATGTGAGCAAATTAAACAAATTGTCAGATTGTTTCTCTGGCTTATTGGAGGTTTCGTGAAATACGAACTACTTAAAAAACAAGGTCGCGCACGTCGTGGTCAATTACAATTTGACCGTGGTACGGTTGAGACTCCAGCATTTATGCCAGTAGGTACGTACGGTACTGTTAAAGGCATGACACCTGAAGAAGTAAAAGGCACTGGTGCTGAGATCTTACTGGGTAACACATTCCATTTATGGTTGCGTCCTGGTCAAGAGATCATGAAACTGCACGGTGATTTACATGATTTCATGAACTGGAAAGGCCCGATCTTAACTGATTCAGGCGGTTTCCAAGTATTCAGTCTTGGTAAAACACGTAAAATCACTGAAGAAGGTGTACATTTCCGTAGCCCTGTAAATGGTGACAAGATCTTTATGGATGCAGAGAAATCAATGCAAATCCAGTACGATCTTGGTTCTGACGTCGTTATGATTTTTGATGAATGTACGCCATATCCTGCAACGCATGATGAAGCGCGTATTTCAATGGAACGTTCAATCCGTTGGGCTGATCGTAGCCGCAATGAATTTGATCGCCAAGAAAACCCGAATGCACTATTTGGTATTGTTCAAGGTGGTGTATATGAAGATTTACGTGATGTGTCTGTTGAAGCACTAACGAAAATTGGTTTTGATGGTTATGCTGTTGGTGGCCTAGCAGTCGGTGAACCAAAAGAAGACATGCACCGCATTTTAGAGCACACATGTCCACAATTACCAGAAGATAAGCCACGATACCTAATGGGTGTTGGTAAACCAGAAGACTTGGTTGAAGGTGTTCGTCGCGGTATTGATATGTTTGACTGTGTTATGCCAACGCGAAATGCACGTAATGGTCACCTATTTGTGACTGGCGGTGTGATCAAGATCCGTAATGCGAAACATAAAACAGATACAACACCACTAGATCCTGAGTGTGATTGTTATACTTGTCAGAATTACAGCAAGTCTTATTTACATCACTTAGATCGTTGTAATGAAATTTTAGGTGCGCGTCTAAATACAATTCATAACTTACGTTATTACCAACGTATTATGGCGAGCATCCGTAAGGCACTGGAAGAAGAACGTTTTGAGCAGTTTGTAGAGGAATTCTACGCACGCCGCGATCGTGAAGTTCCACCATTAAAAGACCTTTAAAAACAGAGTTATCACCCATATATCTAAAGGATATGTGTATGGTCACATTTTAGAAACCGGAAATTAGAAACTAGATTAACGAGGACGTTATTAAATGAATTTTTTCTCTCAGGCTCATGCAGCTGGTGAAGCAGCGCCACAAGGCGGTGGTATGCAAATGTTTATCATGCTTGGTATGTTTGCCGTTATCTTCTACTTTATGATTTATCGCCCACAAGCGAAACGTCAAAAAGAACACAAAAACCTAATGTCTTCTATGGGTAAGGGCGATGAAGTTCTTACTGCAGGTGGTTTAGTAGGTAAAATTACTAAAGCATCTGAAGAAAATGATTACATCGTAATTGAGCTAAATGCGAATAACGAAGTGACAATTAAAAAGGATTTTGTTTCAGCGGTTCTGCCAAAAGGCACCCTGAAATCACTATAAAAACTGTACCCTCTAATTTCGGTTAGGGGGTATTTTTCGTTAAGGACATCGCTGTGTTAAACCGTTTCCCTTTATGGAAGTATTTGATGGTAGTTTCAGTGCTACTTATCTCAGCTCTCTATGCTCTTCCAAACCTCTATGGTGAAGATCCAGCAGTTCAAATCACGGGTAGTCGTGGTACAGAGGTTCAAACCTCAACGCTGGATGTTGTTGCTGAAAATTTAAAAAATAATGACATTGCGTATAAGTCTATTGCATTCGAAAATGGCAGTGTTCTTGTTCGCTTTAACGATACTGATTCCCAAATCAGTGCTCGAGATATTATCAATGAATCGTTAGGTAAAGATTACATTGTTGCATTAAACCTTGCTCCGCTTACTCCTGACTGGTTGACATCTATTGGTGCTGCACCAATGAAGCTAGGTCTTGATTTACGTGGTGGTGTTCACTTCTTAATGGAAGTCGACATGGATGCCGCAATGACTAAGCTAATTGGTCAACAAGAAGAATCTTTCCGTACTGATCTTCGTGAAGCTAAGATCCGTTACCGTGCGATTCGTGATTCTGGAAAAGATGCGATTGAAGTCGTACTTCGTGATCAAGAGCAATTAGCGGAAGCCAAAAAAGTATTGTCTGATGTTCATCGTGATATGACCTTTGTAGAATCAGAATCAAATGGTCAATTCAAATTAACAGCAAGATTTACAGATCAGCGTCTACAAGAAATTCGTAACTATGCGGTTGAGCAAAACATTACGATTATTCGTAACCGTGTGAACGAATTAGGTGTTGCTGAACCGCTTGTTCAACGTCAAGGTGCAAGCCGTATCGTAGTTGAGCTGCCGGGTGTACAAGATACAGCGCGAGCAAAAGAAATTCTAGGTGCAACAGCAACGCTTGAATTCAGAGAAGTGGATGATAGGGCGGATCTTGCGGCAGCAGCAAATGGTCGAGCGCCAGCAGGTAGCGAGATTAAAGAAGATCGTAATGGTCGCCCTGTTGTTCTTAAAAAGCGCATTATTCTTGGCGGTGAAAGCATTACAGATGCAAGTTCAAGCGCTGATGAGTATGGCCGTCCTCAGGTTAATATCTCACTAGATAGTGAAGGTGGTAGCAAGATGACTGCGTTCTCTCGTAAAAATATCGGTAAGCTAATGGCAACGGTATTTACAGAGTACAAAGACAGTGGTCGTCGTACGCCAGAAGGTCGCGTTATTCTTTCTAAAACGGAAGAAGTGATTAACCAAGCGACGATTCAGTCTGCACTTGGTCGTAGCTTCCGTATTACAGGTATCGACTCACAAGCTGAAGCTCACAACCTAGCACTGCTACTTCGTGCTGGTGCTCTGATTGCACCTATCTCGATTGTTGAAGAACGTACGATTGGTCCATCAATGGGGCAACAGAATATCGATATGGGTATTCAGGCGTGTATTTGGGGTATGGTTGCAGTAATGATCTTCACTTTGGTTTATTACCGTGGTTTTGGTCTGGTTGCGAACTTAGCCTTAATGGCAAACTTGGTATTAATCATTGGTGTTATGTCGATGATCCCTGGTGCGACGATGACGCTTCCTGGTATTGCCGGTATCGTATTGACGGTAGGTATGGCGGTTGATGCTAACGTACTTATTTTCGAGCGTATTCGAGAAGAGCTGCGTGATGGGCGTAATCCACAACAAGCGATTCATCAAGGTTATGCTAATGCGTTTAGTACGATTGCCGATGCGAACATCACAACGTTAATTACGGCTATCATCCTATTTGCTGTAGGTACTGGCGCAATTAAAGGTTTTGCTGTTACGTTATCTATCGGTATTTTAACGTCAATGTTTACTGCGATTGTTGGTACTCGTTG
Source organism: Aliivibrio sp. S3MY1 (assembly GCF_028765575.1). Taxonomy (GTDB): domain Bacteria; phylum Pseudomonadota; class Gammaproteobacteria; order Enterobacterales; family Vibrionaceae; genus Aliivibrio. The sequence continues at coordinate 31,018 of NZ_JARACO010000013.1, forward strand.
TGTGATTAACTTGGTTTACGGCGGTAAGCGCGTAGACAAGCTGTCGATCTAAGGACTCATTATTATGTTTCAATTAATGAAAGCAGAGAAAACGATCGACTTCATGCGTTGGTCTAAAGCTGCCTTTCTTTTCTCAATGTTGATGATTGTTGCTTCTATCGCAACATTATCGACAAAGTGGTTAAACTGGGGCTTAGACTTCACGGGTGGAACACTGATTGAAGTCGGCTTTGAACAGCCTGCGCAACTACCTGATATCCGAAGTGCATTAGAAGCAAAGGGTTTTGGCGATGCAACGGTTCAAAACTTTGGTACTGCACGTGATGTTATTGTTCGCCTTCAGCCTCGAGAAGGGATTAAAGGGGAAGAATTAGGCAACCAGATTATCAGTGCTATTAAAGAAGGCACAGGTGATCAAGTTGAGATGCGTCGTATTGAGTTTGTTGGCCCTAATGTAGGGGACGAACTAACTGAAGCGGGTGGTTTAGCTATTCTTGTTTCTTTATTGTGTATCTTGGCTTACGTTTCGATGCGCTTCCAATGGCGTCTTGCAGCAGGTGCCGTATTAGCACTGGCTCACGATATTATCATTACACTGGGTATTTTTTCATTCCTACAAATTGAAGTCGATTTGACGATTATCGCAGCGTTATTAACGGTAGTGGGTTATTCCTTGAATGATACCATTGTTGTGTTTGACCGTATTCGTGAAAACTTCTTGAAAATGCGCAAGGGTGATTCTAACGACATTATTAATGATGCGATTACGCAAACATTAAGCCGTACTTTGATAACCTCGGCAACGACGCTATTTGTAGTTATCGCATTGTTCACTCAAGGGGGGGCGATGATACACGGCTTTGCACTTGCATTGCTATTAGGTATCACGATAGGTACTTACTCTTCTATCTATGTAGCATCAGCACTGGCTCTGAAATTAGGTATTACTCGTGAGCACTTAATGCCAACACCTGTAGATAAAGAGGGTGAGGAAGAATTTGAGCAAATGCCTTAATAGGTAATGTGCATATTCTACTTATAAAAAATGGACCTTAATTGGTCCATTTTTTTATATAAAAAACGCTTTAAAGCTTATCTAGATCACGCTCTATTTCTTCAATTTTACTTGCCACTACTTTTTCTAAGTGACGAAGATCTTTAAGGATTTTCTTTTTCACGTCCGCAGGTGTTTCTTTTTCTGGGCGTGTGATGTTATTAAGCTCATCAATAATGAGGGTTAGGTTGCGATTAATTTCAGTGGTTTCTTTATAACGATGACTACCACCATCAACTAAGACATTTTTTACTTGGCGCGGGTATTTAAACTTTACGCTTTTAGCGAATAATTCGCCTTTTTGTTTGCCAAAGTAAATTTTTAATACATCTTTTTGGGCTTCTTGTCGTAGAGAGTAACGGTCTATTTTTTCAGGTTCTGAAATTCCAAGGCTAACTAGGTGTGGGTACATAATTTACTCCATTATTATGTTGTTGCTTCAATCTTTATCTAAGATAAGGATGAGCACAAATAGTGAACGGCAAACTTGTGGCGTGGGTCCGTTTAGTTGAACTTCTCACTTTCATTTATAAATATCAATTAATTAGATTATCGACGTTTTCAATTAATGCGGCCTTTAGTTCAGCTTGCTTTTCATCATCTAATCGACCACCTATATCTGAGGTAAGAATAAATAAATCCTCTGCTCTTTCCCCGATAGTTGTAATTTTTGCAGCATGAAGGTTCACGCCTAGCTGAGCAAAAGTCGCTCCAACGGTTGCCAATAATCCTGGAGTGTCTAAGGCAACAAATTCCATCAAGGTGCGTTTACCTGTTTTTGTTGGCAGGAACTCCATGCGAGTTTTTACCGTAAAATGTTGTAATTGACGTGGTGGTCGACGGGTTTTAATGTGACTTTCTTGGGTTTCAAGCTCAACCGCATACAATTGTTCAATTAAGCGCTGTTGTCTCTCTTCATCTATTGGTTCATCGTGTTGATCCAGAACCATGAAGGTATCTAGCGCGTAGCCATCTTTACTCGACATGATTTGAGCGTCATAGATGGTAATACTACGTCTATCTAGCTCAGCAGCAACGGTTGCAAATAGGTGGGCTTGGTCTTTACTGTAAATGAAAATTTCAGTACCACCACGAATTGCATTTTTACTGACTAATATGAGTGATGACTCTTTATCTAAGTGGCGAAGCAAATTATTGCTGTGCCACGCAATTTGTTGGTGAGTATGACGTAAAAAATAATCAGCTTTAAAGCGACGCCATAAATCTTCAATTTCCCATTGAGTAAATCCTTCACTACGTAATTGTGCTGAAGCCATGTATTGGTTATGGCGAATACGATCACGCATGTCGGGTGGATTCTCTAATCCTCGACGTAATGCTCTTTGAGTCGCATTGTATAAATCGGCAATGAGAGAACGTTTCCAGCTGTTCCAAAGATCAGGGTTAGTTGCACAAATATCAGCAACCGTCAGGCAGACTAAGTAATCTAAGCGCTCTTCATCTCGAACCTGTTTAGCGAACTCTGTAATAACATCGGGATCATAAATATCACGGCGTTGAGCGGTAACAGACATCAGTAAGTGACTCTTAACTAACCAAGAGACTAAATTAGCTTCAGGTTTCGATAATCCGTGAGTAATACAGAATTCATAAGCATCAACAGCGCCTAATTCAGAGTGATCTCCTCCTCGCCCTTTTGCTATATCATGAAAAATGGCGGCAATAATCAATAATTCTTTTTTAATTATCTTTGGATAAACTTCACAGCAAATTGGGTGTTTTTGTCTATTTTCTGAATCCAAAAATGTATTAATATGCTTTAGTAAACGGATACTGTGCTCATCAACGGTATAAGCATGGAATAAATCAAATTGCATCTGTCCTACAATGTGACTCCATTGAGGTAAGTAGGCTGAAAGTACACCTAACTTATGCATAGAGCTAAAGGCCTTATGAAGAGCGTTAGGGTGCTGTGTTAGTTGAATGAACTTGTCACGAGCTTCAGGGATATCACATAAAAAACGATTTAATCGTCGGCGAGCGGTACGCAGTTGTCGCATTGTTGGTGGAGCAACGCCTTCAATAGATGAGTCATTTGCCATGAGCAAGAACATATCAAGAATAGTATCAGGTCGAGCTTGAAATAAGGCGGGTTTTCTTGCTTCAATAAATCGACCTCGACGCTGAAAATCATCATTAATTATAATGGCTTTTTCTTGTTCGCCTTGGTTAATAATAGCAAGGTCAAAAATTTTCAACAGCATACTATTGAGCTCTGCGACGCGACGTAGGGTTCGATAAAATTCCTTCATCATGCGCTCAACACCGCGATTACCCTCACCAATAAAACCTAAATGTTCAGCGACTTGTGGCTGATGACCAAAAGTAAGGCGATTGTCATATCGTTTCAGTTCAATATGCAGAGCAAACCTTATACGCCATAAAAACTCTTGGCATTCTAATAATTCTCGATATTCAGCGTCGGTTAAAAACCCTGCTTGGCTCATTTCAAGTAGAGACGTCGCACCAAAATGACGTCGAGCAATCCAACTTAGGGTGTGAATATCTCGCAATCCACCAGGGCTTGATTTTATATCTGGTTCTAAATTATAGGTGGTGTCGTGATAGCGACTGTGACGTTTTTTTTGTTCTTCAATTTTGGCTTGGTAAAACGCTTCGCTCGGCCAAAAGCTATCAGAATGGATGTTTAATTTTAATTGGTGGGAAAGATCTTCATTGCCACAGATTAAACGAGCTTCCTGCAGATTGGTTGCGACAGTTAAATCATTTTTACCAATCTCGATACATTCTGTTAATGAGCGAACGCTGTGGCCTACTTCTAGTTTTAAATCCCACAATAACGTGACGAAGTTACTGATTTTTTGACAAAATTCGTCACTAGTGGCATCACTGGTTAAGATTAGTATATCAATATCAGATAATGGATGAAGTTCACTTCGGCCATAACCACCAACAGCAATCAGTGAGGCATTAGGTGAGTCATTAAATTTAAAAAATAGCCATAAACGCGAGAGTAATTGATCGAAATAGGCTGCACGCTGAAGAACCAACTCTGAAACAAGTTGGTTTTGATGAAAGCAATCCGTTTGATGTTGAAAAAAAAGAGTGAGTTGCTGTTTTAATTCAGTAATGGTGAGTTGCTGATCAGATAAAGCAAGAGGCGATGTGTATTTCATAGCAATCCCTGCTGATAAAAAAACAGAAGACCAAAGCCTTCTGTTTATGTTTATTATTTGTTTTTCATGTGGCGAGGAATCGTTTCCTCTGCGCGAAGGGTTAATACTTCGCAACCAGTTTCAGTGACTAAAATAGTATGTTCCCACTGAGCGGTATTTTTACCGTCACCAGTATAAACCGTCCAACCATCGTTATCATCTTGAAGACAACCAAATTTACCTAGGTTAATCATTGGTTCAATAGTGAAGGTCATGCCTGCTTTTAATACAGTACGATCGCTGTTTTTGTAGTGAACAACTTGTGGTTCTTCATGGAATTTTGCACCAATACCGTGGCCACAATAATCACGAACGATAGAGCATTTTGGTGTTGTGCCCTTGATGTACTTTTGAATAGCAGTACCAATTTCACCCAGTTTTACACCAGGTTTTACTTTGCGCATACCTACATACAAACTTTCTTGTGCAATTAAGCATAAGCGTTTATCGGTTGCGCTAACGTCACCAATCAAAAACATTTTTGAAGTATCGCCGTGGTAACCATCTTTGATTACTGTGATGTCGATATTAAGTATATCGCCATCTTTTAGTACTGCTGGTTTAGTAAAACCATTGTATTGCTCATCTTGTGTTGCTGGAATACCGTGACACACAATGTGATTGATTGAAGTACAAATAGATTTAGGAAAACCATGGTAGTTCAGGGGAGCAGGAATAGCACCTTGTACTTCAGTAATATGCTTGTGGCAAATTTGATCAAGTTCTTCTGTTGTTACCCCAGCTTTTACGAAGGGTTCAATCATTTCAAGTACTTCTGCGGCTAATTGGCCGGCAACGCGCATTTTTTCAATTTCTGCAGCGCTTTTAATATTTACTGACATGGGCTTTTCTCTATCTAGAAATAAATCGTTCTGGTTAAACGATAATTGTTCTTAGTTTACCTAGGCTGTGTTTATCTTTCAACATGAAGAAGAATGAAAAATAATTCTTGTTTAGAAGGTGAGTGGAATGATTTTTTTGAAAATAGTAGATTTTAGCGGCGTTTTTATGGTATAAAGCGCGCCGGATTGATGAACAATTTGTTCTCAATACCGACTATACTTTAATTTTAAATCACACACATACCGTCACGCTGTCCGGGGTGCTCAATTTTTTGATTGTTTCAATCAAGTTGTTAGGGTCGGATTATAAGCGGGGTATGTGGAGGCTTAACCCCATTTAATAGAGGAATTCTCAAATGGCAACTGTATCAATGCGCGATATGCTTAAAGCTGGTGTTCACTTCGGTCACCAAACTCGTTACTGGAACCCAAAAATGAAGCCATTCATCTTTGGTGCTCGTAACAAAGTTCATATCATCAACTTAGAAAAAACTGTACCTATGTTCAACGAAGCTTTAGCAGAACTTGCTAAAATCGGTAGCAAAAAAGGTAAAGTTCTTTTCGTTGGTACTAAGCGCGCTGCATCTGAAGCTGTTAAAGAAGCTGCAATCAACAGTGACCAGTACTACGTGAACAACCGTTGGTTAGGCGGCATGCTTACTAACTTTAAAACTGTTCGTCAGTCTATCAAGCGTTTAAAAGAGTTTGAAGTTCAATCTCAAGACGGTACTTTCGAGCAAATCACTAAGAAAGAAGCGCTTATGCGTACACGTAGCATGGAAAAACTAGAGAAATCTCTAGGTGGTATCAAAAACATGAACGGTCTTCCAGACGCGTTATTTGTTATCGATGCTGACCATGAGCACATTGCAGTTAAAGAAGCAAACAACCTAGGTATCCCAGTATTTGCTGTTGTTGATACTAACTCAAACCCAGATGGCGTTGACTACATTATCCCAGGTAACGATGACGCAATCCGCGCTATCCAACTTTACCTGAACGCTGCTGCTGATTCTGTAAAGTCTGGTCGTAACCAAGACGTTGCAGCTGTAGCTGAAAAAGACGGTTTCGTAGAAGCTGAGTAATTTTTTCGACTCGTCGAATTATTATTTGCTCCTAGTGAGTCTTTTAGTTTCGTAGTAAACTAAATATAGTTAGCAGGGGCCCAATTTGGCCCCTGATTTTTAACTTTTATACCTATTTATATTGAGGAATTGAGAATGGCAACTGTAACTGCTGCTCTAGTTAAAGAACTTCGTGAACGTACTGCTGCTGGTATGATGGAATGTAAGAAAGCACTTGTTGAAGCTGAAGGCGACATCGAGCTAGCAATCGAAAACATGCGTAAATCTGGCGCAGCAAAAGCGGCTAAAAAAGCAGGAAACATCGCTGCTGAAGGCACAATCATTATTAAAGAAGAAGCTGGCGTTGCCGTTCTTCTTGAAGTTAACTGTCAAACTGACTTCGTAGCTAAAGATGGCGGCTTCCTAGCATTTGCTAACGAAGTTGCTGAAGCAGCTCTAGCAGAGCGTCTAGACATCGAAGCTCTTCAAGCTAAATTTGAAGACGCTCGTATCGCTCTAGTTACTAAAATTGGCGAAAACATCAGCATCCGTCGCGTTCAACTTGTTGAAGGTGTTGCACTAGCTTCTTACCGTCACGGCGAGAAAATTGGTGTTGTTGTTGCTGGTGAAGGTGATGCTGATACGCTTAAGCACATCGCTATGCACGTTGCTGCTTCTAAACCTGAGTACGTTAACCCATCTGACGTACCTGCTGAAGTAGTAGCAAAAGAGCAAGCTGTTCAAGTTGAAATCGCTATGAACGAAGGCAAACCTCAAGAAATCGCTGAGAAAATGGTTATCGGCCGTATGAAGAAATTCACGGGCGAAGTTTCTCTAACAGGTCAAGCTTTCATCATGGAACCTAAGAAAACTGTTGCTGAAATTCTTAAAGAAAAAGGCGCATCAGTATCTAACTTCGTACGTTTAGAAGTTGGTGAAGGTATCGAGAAAGCGGCTGAAATGAGCTTTGCTGACGAAGTAGCTGCAGTACAAAAAGGTTAATCCTTTCGTATTGTTGATAAAAAAGACCGTGGCTATGCTGCGGTCTTTTTGTGAATAAAGAATTAATTTGATAATTGTGTAATTAGCATAATATCAGTGATAGTTGTAACCATTTGCTTTACAACCGTGAAGTAATATCAAATGGCTACAGTTATTTCGACAACTCTTAGTGAAAAGGTAAGAACCATGACGACGAACCCGAAACCAGTATATCAGCGTATTCTATTAAAACTTAGTGGTGAAGCACTTCAAGGCGAAGAGGGTTTTGGTATTGACCCTGCAACACTTGAGCGTATGGCTCAAGAAGTAAAAGAACTGATTGAACTTGGCGTACAAGTTGGTGTTGTAATCGGTGGTGGTAACCTTTTCCGTGGTGCAGGTCTTGCAGAAGCAGGTATGAACCGTGTTGTAGGTGACCACATGGGTATGCTAGCAACCGTAATGAATGGCCTTGCTATGCGTGATGCACTTCACCGTGCTTATGTTAATGCTCGTGTAATGTCAGCAATTCCTCTTAAAGGTGTGTGTGACGATTACAACTGGGCTGATGCTATCGCTCAACTTCGTCAAGGTCGTGTAGTGATCTTCTCTGCCGGTACTGGTAATCCGTTCTTTACGACAGATTCAGCTGCGTGTTTACGTGGTATTGAAATCGAAGCAGACGTAGTATTAAAAGCAACCAAAGTAGATGGTGTGTTTACGGCAGATCCAGTATCTAACCCTGATGCAGAATTATATGATAAACTGGATTACAACACTGTTCTTGAAAAAGAATTAAAAGTTATGGACTTAGCTGCATTTACTCTTGCTCGTGACCATGAAATGCCTATCCGTGTGTTCAATATGAACAAACCAGGTGCATTACGTCGCGTTGTTATGGGTGAAGCTGAAGGTACATTAATCAGTAGCGCTAAATAATCGTCCGAAATAAAAATAACAATTAAGGTGAAGTTGTGATTAACGAAATCAAAAAAGACGCTCAAGAGCGTATGGAAAAAAGTGTTGAAGCACTTAAAAATAACCTGTTAAAAATTCGTACAGGCCGTGCTCACCCAAGCCTACTATCTGGTCTTAGTGTTGAGTATTACGGTGCAAGAACGCCAATCAATCAAGTAGCTAATATTATTGCTGAAGATTCACGTACTCTTGCAATTACTGTTTTTGATAAAGAGCTTGCTGGGCTTGTTGAAAAAGCGATCATGATGTCAGATCTTGGTTTAAATCCAATGTCTGCTGGTACCGTGATTCGTGTACCACTTCCACCGCTAACAGAAGAACGTCGTAAAGATCTTGTTAAGATTGTACGTGGCGAAGCTGAAGGTGCTCGTGTGGCTGTTCGTAATATTCGTCGTGATGCAAACGGTGATGTTAAAGGTCTTCTTAAAGATAAAGAAATCTCTGAAGATGACGATCGCAGAACACAAGACGACATCCAAAAGCTAACTGATATTGCAGTGAAGAGCATTGATGAAGTACTTGCAGTTAAAGAAAAAGAGTTAATGGAAGTATAATTTACTTTTATTACTCATTGTTCAGACTGATGTTTTCATTGAATTAATGATATGATATTGGCGATGAACACGATAAGAAGCGCTGTGTGAAGACATCAGCGCTTTTATTTTTAAGGGAGTTATATGACCAGTCCAACTAGCAACGAGTTTTTATCATTTGATGTATTACCAAAACATATTGCGGTAATTATGGATGGTAATGGGCGTTGGGCGAAAGCTCAGGGGAAACCTCGTGTCTTTGGTCATAAAGCCGGTGTTGATGCGGTGAGAAAAACCATATCAGCGGCGAGTAAATTAGGCATCAATGCGATTACACTTTTTGCTTTTAGTAGTGAAAATTGGCGCCGTCCCGAAGAAGAAGTTAGCGTTCTTATGGAGTTGTTTATCACGGTACTTTCTCGTGAGGTAAAACGCATTCATAAGAATAATATTCAGTTACGTGTGATAGGTGATACTTCTCAATTTAGCGCTCGTCTTCAAAAGAAGATTGTGGATGCTGAAGCATTAACTTGTGAGAATTCAGGCTTAGTGTTAAATATTGCAGCCAATTATGGTGGCAAGTGGGATATTACCCAAGCAGTTAAACACCTTGCTTATCAAGTAGAGCAAGGTAATTTACAGGCAGATAATATAGATGAAGCAATGATTTCTTCTAAGCTGACAATGTCAGATTTGCCTGATGTGGATTTGATGATAAGAACCAGTGGCGAATGTCGTATTAGCAACTTTATGTTGTGGCAAATGGCGTATGCTGAGTTTTATTTCACCGACCAATATTGGCCTGACTTTAATGAACAAAGCTTAGCGGATGCTGTAGCTTGGTTTGTAAGTCGAGAAAGACGATTTGGTTGTACCGGTGAGCAAATCCAAGCTCTAATGAACGAAAAGGATCGATAAAATTTGAAACAGCGCATTATTACTGCTCTTATCTTAGCACCTCTAGTCATTGCTGGCATTTTTATGTTGCCAATGCAAGGCTTCTTAATTGCGATTACCGCAATTACTCTGGTTGGTTTTTGGGAGTGGACTCAGTTTACTGAATCAAAATCACGATATGTCGCTTTAATCCCTTCTGTAGCAGCCCTTGCTGCCTCTTTAATCTTACTTCCTACATCAACATTTGAATTGATGATCCCAAGTGATGGGCATCAAGCGATATTATTGATAGGTACGGTTTGGTGGTTAGTCGCATCAGGGCTTGTTCTTACGTTTCCAAGTAGTAAGAAATTATGGCAAAACAACTCCCTTTTAAAGCACCTTTTTGGTTGGCTAACCATGATCCCATTTTTGTGGAGTATTCTATTACTTCGTGCAGACAGTTATGCATTAGATAACTTCTATGGTGCGAAATTAGTATTATTAGTTTGTTTACTCGTGTGGGCCGCTGATAGTGGTGCTTATTTTGCGGGTAAAACCTTTGGTAAACGTAAAATGTCACCAGCGGTAAGCCCAAACAAAACGATTGAAGGTTTAATTGGTGGTATTATCACCGCTATTATCATTGGCTGGTTTGCAGCAAGAGCTTTTGATATTCGTTTTGAAAGCACAGCAACAATGATGGGAATATTTATAGCGACTATAATCATCTCAGTATTGGGCGATTTAGTAGAAAGCATGTTTAAGCGTGCATCTGATATTAAAGACAGCGGCACCATCATTCCTGGTCATGGTGGTATTTTAGATCGCATCGATAGTTTAACTGCGGCATTCCCTGTTTTTGCTTTCTTATATTTCTTTTAAGCAGGCGGTTGATATTCGGCAATGAATGTCACCTAATTCATTTTAAGTTATACGGTAGATATTATTATCTACCGTTTTTCTATCTTTTACTCATCATGGCAATTTTATTATGCGCAAGTTAACTATTTTAGGCGCTACGGGCTCAATTGGCAGTAGTACACTTTCAGTCGCAAAACAGAACGTGGATCAATTTGAAATTGTGGCTCTGGGTGCGGGTTCTAATGTCGATAAAATGCTAGAACTTTGCTGTGAATGGCAGCCTAAATACGTTGCGATGGCGTGCCAGACGGCTGCTGATAATCTAAAACTGCAGCTAAAAGAGCATAACATAACGACGGAAGTATTCTCTGGTGAAGAGGGCTTGTGTCATATAGCTCAGCTTGATGAAGTTGATACCGTGATGGCCGCTATTGTTGGTGCAGCCGGTCTATTACCAACGATGTCAGCAGTTAAAGCGGGTAAACGTATTCTGTTAGCAAATAAAGAAGCTTTAGTGATGTCTGGTCAACTGTTTATTGATGCCGTTGAGCAGTATGGTGCTGAATTGCTTCCGGTTGATAGTGAACATAATGCAATATTCCAATGCCTCCCTCAATCAATTCAAGACAAACTTGGTCGTTGTGATTTAGATGCTAATGGTATTAGCTCTATTTTATTAACAGGCTCTGGTGGTCCTTTTCGTTATACCGATGTAAGTGAACTTGAAACGGTGACTCCTGAGATGGCAATTGCCCATCCAAACTGGTCAATGGGACCTAAAATTTCGGTTGATTCAGCGACCATGATGAATAAAGGCTTAGAGTATATTGAAGCTCGTTGGCTATTTAATGCGAGCAAAGAACAATTGAAAGTGGTTATTCATCCACAATCTGTCATTCACTCTATGGTGCAATATAAAGATGGTTCTGTGCTAGCTCAGATGGGACTTCCTGATATGAGAACACCAATCGCTTGCACTATGTCGTATCCTCAGAGAGTCAATGCAGGGGTGGAGCCTCTAGATTTTACTAAAGTGGGTGAATTTAGTTTTATATCGCCTGACTTTTCTCGATACCCATGTTTAAAATTGGCTATTGATGCGTGTTATTTAGGCCAACATGCCACAACGGGTTTAAATGCGGCAAACGAACAGTCGGTAGCCGCTTTTTTGAACGGTGAGATTAAATTTACCGATATCGCTCGAATTAATGAGCTGGTTTTGAACAAAGTATGTGCAAACTTCCAAAACCTTGAGCTAGATAGCTTGGAAAGCCTGATTGACCTAGATAGAATGGCGCGTCATTATGCCAATGAGGCAATTAAAAAGGTTTAACTATGTCAGAACTTCTATGGAATTTAGCATCATTTATTATTGCACTAGGCATTCTTGTTGCTGTGCATGAATACGGCCACTTTTGGGTTGCGCGCCGTTGTGGTGTAATTGTTGAGAAGTTTTCAATTGGTTTCGGTAAAGCGCTTTGGAGTAAAAAAGGCAAAGATGGCACCGAGTACAGCATTTCAATGATCCCTCTTGGGGGTTATGTGAAAATGTTGGATGAGCGTGTTGATGATGTGCCTGAAGAGCTAAAAAAACACGCCTTTAATAATCGACCTCTATGGCAGAGAAGTGCGATTGTTGCTGCAGGTCCTATCGCAAACTTTATTTTTGCCGTGATAGCATGCTGGCTTGCTTTTATGATCGGAGTGACAGCACTTAAGCCTGTTGTTGGTCATATTGATAATAATTCTATTTTTTCTCAAGCAGGAATTGAATCTGGAGTGGAACTAAAAGCCATTTCAGGAATCGAAACTTCCGATTGGGAAGCGGTAAACATGGCGATTGTTTCTCATATTGGTGATGAATCAATGACGGTAACCTACAGCGATAAAAATAATATTGGTGTAGATATTACTAAAAATCTTGATTTATCTGAGTGGGCATTTGACCCAGAAAAAGATTCACCGATGCTGTCATTAGGTTTTTTACCTTACCGCCCTGAATTGACACTTAATATAGCTAACGTTAGTGCGAACAGTGCCGCTGAAAAATCAGGGTTACTTGTTGGAGATAGCTTAGTTTCAGTCAATGAAATTCAGGTAACGAAGTGGCAAGATATGGTGAACGCCATTCAAGCTAACCCAAATAAAACGATTGAAGTCACGGTTCTTCGTGATGGGATTGAAATTACTCTGGCATTAACGCCAGATAGTAAAGAAAATGCGAAAGGTGATGTGATCGGTTTCGCAGGTGTTTCTCCTGTATTTGAGCAATGGCCTGAAGGCTATCGTTATGAAAAACAGTACAGCCCAATTATTGCGTTTGGAAAAGCGATTGAAAAAACAGGCAGTATTATTGATTTAACATTAACGATGACTAAAAAATTGTTCACAGGTGATGTTGCTTTAAATAACTTAAGTGGCCCGATCTCCATAGCAAAAGGAGCAGGAACTACCGCTGAGTATGGTTTAGTATCATTTTTAGGATTTTTAGCTTTAATTAGTGTTAATTTAGGTATTATTAATTTATTGCCTCTCCCGGTATTGGATGGCGGACATTTACTCTTTTTTGCTATTGAAGGTATTACTCGTAAACCCGTATCGGAAAGAATTCAGGAAATTGGTTATAAAGTAGGTACAGCAATGATCATGTCATTAATGGCTGTCGCTTTATTTAACGACTTTATGCGCCTTTAAGTAGTAGCAAGGGAATTATAAAACGTATTATGGCGATGAAAAAATTGTTGATTGCTTCGCTGCTTTTTAGCAGTGTAGCAGCGCAGAGCGCAGAAACTTTTGTGGTTGATGATATACGCTTTGAGGGATTACAGCGTGTAGCATTAGGTGCTGCATTACTTAAAACTCCAGTTCGAGTTGGCGATTCCATGAGCCAGCAGGATGTATCACAAGTCATTCAAGCACTGTTTGCTTCTGGTAACTTTGAAGATGTTAAAGTATACCGTGATGGTAATGCATTACTGATCAAGGTTACTGAACGACCAACGATTGCAAACATCTCTTTTTCTGGTAATAAAGCCATTAAAGAAGAGCAGATGCAGCAGAACTTAGAAGCCTCTTCTATTCGTGTCGGTGAAGCTTTAGATAGAACGACACTAAGTAATATTGAAAAAGGCTTAGAGGATTTCTATTTCAGTGTCGGTAAATACAATGCGACGGTACACGCGGTTGTTACTCCACTTCCTCGAAATCGAGCGGATTTGAAATTTGTATTTACTGAAGGTGTATCAGCTAAAATTCAACAAATTAACTTTATTGGTAATGACGTTTTTACTGATGAAGAATTGCTTGGCCGCTTTAATCTAAGTGTTGATGTTGCTTGGTGGAACTTTTTAGCGGATGAAAAATACCAAAAACAAGTATTGGCAGGTGATATTGAAGCTTTACGTTCATATTACTTAGACCGTGGGTATTTGAAGTTCCAAGTAGATTCAACTCAAGTATCAATATCGCCAGATAAAAAAGGCGTTTATATTGCATTGACGATTGAAGAAGGTGCTCCTTACACGGTTAATGGTATAAAATTTCAAGGCGAGCTAATCGGTAAAGAAGACGAATTTAAAAAGCTGGTTACTTTTGAAGATGGCGATATTTATAACGGTTCTGCCGTTACTCGCTTAGAAGAAAACGTAAAGCGAATCTTAGGTGAAGCGGGTTACGCTTACCCTCAAGTTCGTACCATGCCTGAATTTGATGATGAGAACCAAACCGTATCTTTAGTGATTAATGTTGAAGCGGGCAATCGTATGTACGTCCGTGATATTAAATTTGTCGGTAACACCTCGACTAAAGATGAAGTATTACGTCGTGAAATGCGCCAAATGGAAAGTGCGTGGTTAAACTCAAAATCAATTGAAACAGGTAAAAACCGTCTTAATCGTCTTGGTTTCTTTGAAACGGTAGATGTACAAACAATCCGTGTTCCTGGTTCAGATGATCAAGTTGATCTGGTTTATTCTGTAAAAGAAGCAAACTCGGGCAGCGTAAACTTTGGTGTTGGTTATGGTTCTGAATCCGGCATCAGTTTCCAAATCGGTCTTCAGCAAGATAACTTCATTGGTTCTGGTAACCGTGTCGGTATCAATGCCATGATGAATGATTATCAAAAGAACATCAGCTTAGACTACCGAGACCCTTACTGGAACCTTGATGGTGTCAGCTTGGGTGGTAAGGTTTTCTATAACGAATTTGAAGCGTCCGATGCAGGTATTGTTGATTATACCAACCAAAGTTACGGTACAAGTTTAACCTGGGGCTTTCCATTTGATGAGCTTAACTATTTTGAGATTGGTGTTGGTTATACTCATAATAAGATCGGTAACTTGGATGAGAACGAACAAGTAAGTAAGTTTAAAAAATCGGTTGGTGATGCTTATGATGATAAAAATAATGAGTTAAATTTAAACGATTTTGATATTACTTTATCGTGGACACGTAATAACCTGAACAAAGGATACTTCCCAACCGCAGGTAACTATCAACGTGCATCATATAAAATATCAACACCAAATTCAGATGCTAAGTACTTTAAAGCACAATATGAAGTACGCCAATACTTCCCATTAACTAAAAAGCATGAGTTTGCTCTATTGATGCGTGGTAAGGCGGGTTATGGTAACGGTTATGGAGAAACCGATGGCAATGATAACCTGTATCCATTCTATGAGAACTTTTATGCAGGTGGTTTTACAACCTTACGTGGTTTTGGTTCAAACTCAGTAGGACCTAGGGCAGTATATGCTCAAGGTTCTGGTTCTGCTGGAGGAAACAATCCTGAATATATCGTTACGGATGATTCAACTGGTGGTAATGCGACAGCGCTAGCCAGTGTAGAATTGATTGTCCCAACTCCATTTGCTAGTGAAGAAACTCAAAACCAGATCCGAACCAGTGTGTTCTTTGATATGGCAAGTGTGTGGGATACCGAAGCAAAATATGACGGTAAAATCGCAAGTGGTAATCAATATTATTACGACTATTCTGATCCAGCCAACTTCCGTTCTTCATATGGTGCCGCTGTGCAATGGATGTCACCGATGGGGCCATTAGTATTCTCAGTAGCGAAACCTGTGAAAATTTATGAAGGTGATGATGAAGAATTCTTCAGTTTCACCATCGGTCGAACTTTCTAAGTATTGATAGCTCTAATAGAAAAGTGTTAATGTAAAACAAACCTATTTAGGTCAATAATAATCAAGTAAGGATATGATTTTGAAAAAATTAGTAAAAGTAGCCGCTTTAGGCGCAGTAATGTTAAGTGGTTCTTTTTTTGCTAATGCAGCAGAAGCAGCAACTAAAATTGGTTATGTGAACATGGCTCAAATCGTTCAACAGATGCCACAGCGTGAAGCTATTTCAGAAAAACTTCGTGCTGAATTTAAAGATCGTATTGATGAACTACGCAGCTTAGAATCAAAAATCAAAGATAAAGTAGAAACAATCAAACGTGACGGTGAGCTACTAGGTGCATCTGGTAAAACGAAACTAGAGCGTGAAATTGCATCTCTACAATCAGATTACAAATTAAAAGCACAAGCATTGGATGAAGATAACCGTCGTCGTCAAGGTGAAGAGCGTCAGAAACTGATTATGCAAGTTCAACAAACTGTTGAAAAAGTAGCAAACAAAGAAGGTTACGATATGGTTGTTGATGCAGCGACACTGCTTTGGGCAAAACCAGAAGACAACCTATCTGAAAAAGTAATTAAAGCAATTAAATAAGGTTCATCATGATACGTATTACGCTTGCTGAATTGGCAGAAAAACTTGGTGCAACAGTTCATGGAAATGGAGATGTTGTTGTTCACTCTATCGCTTCGATGAGTAAAGCTTCTGAAGGAGATATTACTTTTCTTTCAGACGCTAAATACCGTAAGCACTTAGCAGAATGTAAAGCGTCTGCGGTGATAGTAAAAGAAGCAGATATTGAATTTTGCCAATCAAACGCATTAATAATGAAGGACCCATACCTAGGGTTTGCATTAGCGGCACAAGCGTTAGATACAACACCTGCACCAGCAAAAGACATCGCGGCGTCAGCATTCATTGCTGACGATGCAGTGATTGGTGAAGGTGTTGCTATTGGACATAATGCAGTTATTGAATCAAAAGCCGTTATTGCTGATGGTGCAATTATCGGTGCAGGTTGCTTTATTGGACAAGAAGCCAAAATTGGTAAAAATACTAAATTGTGGGCAAATGTCTCTATTTACCACCGTGTTGAACTTGGTGAATCGTGTCTCGTACAATCAGGAACCGTGATTGGTTCTGATGGCTTTGGCTATGCGAATGATCGTGGTACTTGGGTTAAAATCCCACAGTTAGGTTCTGTGATTATTGGTGATAATGTTGAGATCGGCGCTAATACGGCAATTGACCGTGGTGCGATTGATAATACGGTTATTGAAAGCAATGTAATCATTGATAACCAAATTCAAATTGCGCATAACGTACAAATCGGATCTGGTTCTGCGATGGCTGGTGGTACTATAGTTGCTGGCAGTACTAAAATTGGTAAGCACTGTATTATTGGCGGTGGCTCGGTAATTAATGGTCATATCGAAATTACTGATGGTGTGACTATCACTGGTATGGGCATGGTGATGAGAGGTATTGATGAAAAAGGTATGTATTCATCAGGCATTCCACTACAAACCAATAAAGAATGGCGTAAAACAGCGGCTCGAGTTCATAAAATTGATGAAATGAACAAGCGACTAAAAGCCGTTGAGAAAAAGCTAGTTGATTAATATTGGCTTTACTACATTCTAATTAATAAGTATTGGTCTGCATTTTGCAGACCTTTTTCTATCTATTATTACTCTATTTGAGCTACACTATTGTTCAGATACGATATTGTTTTACAGGAATACTATTTTGACTCGTGAAAATAAAACATTAAATATTACTGAAATCCAAGAGTTACTACCTCATCGTTACCCATTTCTATTGGTTGACCGAGTAACTGATTTCGAAGAAGAGAAATACTTACACGCGATCAAGAATGTGTCAGTGAATGAACCTCAATTTACTGGTCACTTCCCTCAAATGCCTATCTTTCCTGGTGTATTAATTCTTGAAGCGATGGCTCAAGCAACCGGTTTATTGGCGTTTAAATCATTTGGTGCTCCTGCTGAAAATGAACTGTATTACTTTGCAAGTATCGATAAAGCAAAATTCCGCAAACCAGTAGTACCAGGTGACCAATTAGTTCTTGAAGTTGAATTTATTAAAGACCGTCGTGGCATCGCATTATTTAATGGTGTGGCTAAAGTTGACGGTGATGTCGTTTGTTCTGCTGAACTTAAGTGTGCAAGACGAGAGTTTTAATTATGATTCATGAAACTGCTAAAATTCACCCATCAGCGGTGATTGAAGGAAACGTAACTATTGGAGCTAATGCTTCTGTTGGTCCGTTTACTTATATTTCAGGTAATGTGACGATCGGAGAAGACACCGAAGTTATGTCGCACGTTGTCATCAAGGGCGATACGACGATAGGTAAAGGCAACCGTATTTTTGCTTTTGCAATTATTGGTGAAGAAAGCCAAGATAAAAAATACAATGGTGAGGCTACTACCGTTGTTATTGGCGATCGTAATGTTATCCGTGAAAGTGTTCAGATTCACCGTGGTACGATTCAAGATCGTGGTGTGACTACTGTTGGTAGTGATAACCTACTTTGTGTAAATGTTCATATCGCACACGATTGTATCCTTGGTGACAATATCATCATGGGTAATAACGCCACGTTAGCAGGGCATGTAACAGTTGAAGATTATGCGATTGTTTCTGCATTATCACCTGTTCACCAGTTCTGTACAGTTGGCGCACATAGCTTTATTGGTGGCGCTTCTGTTGTTGTTCAAGACGTACCTCCGTTTGTTATGGCACAAGGTAACCACTGTAAACCTTTTGGTATCAACATCGAAGGCCTAAAGCGTCGTGGTTTTGAGCGACCTGAAATTCATGCAATTCGCCGTGCTTATAAAGCCCTTTATCGTAATGGTAATACGCTAGAAGAGGCAAAAGCAGAAATAAATAAAGAAATTGATGAATTTCCAGTGCTTCAAGGCTTCTTAGATTTGTTTGAGAAATCAACGCGCGGTATTATTCGTTAATCACGGCGTTTAGAAAATATATAAGCATATTATAAAGGCCTCTTGATGTAGGCCTTTTTTATTTTGGAGCAAAAATGACCAAACCATTACGAATCGGCATTGTCGCTGGCGAACTTTCAGGTGACACGCTAGGTGAAGGCTTTATTAAGTCAGTTAAAGCGCAATATCCTAATGCAGAGTTTGTTGGGATCGGTGGACCAAAAATGATAGCTCAAGGCTGTGAGTCATTATTTGATATGGAAGAACTGGCGGTAATGGGATTGGTAGAAGTATTAGGTCGTTTGCCGCGCTTATTAAAAGTTAAAGCGGAGCTTGTGCGTTACTTTACGCAAAATCCACCGGATGTTTTTATTGGTATTGATGCTCCAGATTTTAACTTACGCTTAGAAAAAACATTAAAACAAAAAGGCATTAAAACGGTTCATTATGTGAGTCCTTCTGTATGGGCTTGGCGACCAAAACGCATCTTTAAAATTGATGCAGCTACTGATTTAGTATTGGCGTTCTTGCCTTTTGAAAAAGCATTTTATGATAAATATAATGTGGCCTGTGAATTTATTGGTCATACGCTTGCTGATGCGATTCCAATGCAAAGTGATAAAGCCGCGGCAAGAGAGCTGCTTGGATTGGAGCAAGATCGTCAATGGCTTGCTGTTTTACCGGGCAGCCGTGGTGGTGAAGTGGCATTAATCGCTAAACCCTTCATTGAAACCTGTCAGCGCATTCATAAACAACATCCAGAGATAGGCTTTGTTGTTGCTGCGGTTAATGAAAAACGACGTGAACAATTTGAAGTCATCTGGAAAGAAACGGCACCAGAATTAGACTTTACTATTATTCAAGATACAGCTCGTAATGTAATGACAGCAGCAGATGCCGTATTGCTTGCTTCTGGCACAGTTGCTCTAGAATGTATGTTAGTTAAGCGACCAATGGTTGTTGGGTATCAAGTAAACAAACTAACGGGTTGGATCGCTCAAAAGCTGTCTATTACAGAGTTCGTTTCTTTGCCTAACGTATTGGCAGGAAAAGAGTTGGTACAAGAGTTTATTCAAGAAGAGTGTCATCCAGATTTTCTTTATCCTGCAATGGAAAAAGTATTAAATAACGATAATCACGAACTGATTGAAAAGTTCACTGAAATGCATCAGTGGATTAAAAAAGACGCGGATAAGCAAGCCGCTCACGCCGTATTACGTCTAATCAATAAAGAAACAGCAGAATAATCACATGACAAAAAAAACAGACACTAAAGAATTACCACCATTTGAATATCCTGAAGGTTATCAATTATTTGCAGGGGTTGATGAAGTAGGCCGAGGCCCGCTTGTCGGTGCTGTTGTGACTGCTGCCGTTATTTTAGATCCTAATAACCCTATTGAAGGATTAACGGATTCTAAAAAATTAACAGATAAAAAACGTGATTTACTGTTTCCTGAAATCCAAGAAAAAGCATTAGCATGGTCATTAGGTCGCTGTGAGGCTCATGAAATTGATGAGTTGAATATCTTACAAGCTACGATGGTTGCGATGCAAAGAGCCATTGCGGGATTAAAGATAACCCCAGATTTTGCCTTAATTGATGGCAATAAAATACCCGCTCTACCTATGGACGCTCTAGCGGTAGTAAAAGGTGATTTACGAGTTCAAGAGATCAGTGCGGCATCCATTATTGCAAAAGTAACTCGTGACAGAGAAATGGAAGAGCTAGATAAAGAATTTCCTCAATATGGTTTTGCCAAGCATAAAGGCTACCCAACAAAAGCGCATTTTGCTGCAATTGAAGAGCATGGGGTTATTTCAGAGCATCGACGCAGCTTTAAGCCTGTAAAACGTGTGTTAGGAATTGAGTAATGTCAGAACCTAAATTTGTACACCTAAGAGTACACAGTGACTTCTCATTAGTGGATGGACTTTCTAAAGTTCCACCATTAGTGAAGAAAGTGGCTGAAATGAACATGCCAGCCATGGGCTTAACTGACTTTACTAACCTATGTGGTTTGGTTAAGTATTATTACGCAGCGCATGGAGCAGGGGTTAAACCGATCATTGGTGCTGACTTTAAAGTTCAGTCAACAGAGTTTGGTAATGAACTGTTTAATTTAACGGTTTTAGCTAAAAATAATGAAGGTTATAAAAATCTTACCTTATTAATATCTAAAGCTTATTTACGAGGCCATGTTCAACATACTCCCGTGATGGATAAAGAGTGGTTAGTTGAGCATAAAGAAGGGTTAATACTTCTTTCTGGTGGTAAAAGTGGTGATGTCGGCAAAGCCTTACTTAAAGGTAACAAAGAGCTAGCTAATGAGTGTGTTGCTTTTTATCAAACTCATTTTTCGGAACATTATTATTTAGAGCTAACTCGAACGGGTCGTCCTGATGAAGAGAGTTATCTTCACTTTGCTGTCGAGCTAGCTGAAAAAGAAGGATTGCCAGTAGTCGCAACCAATGATGTTCGCTTTATTAAAGCGGATGATTTTGATGCCCATGAAATTCGTGTGGCGATTCATGACGGCTTTACTCTTGTCGATCCTCGTCGACCAAGGCTTTATAGTGAACAGCAGTATTTACGCTCAGAAGAAGAGATGTGTGAACTTTTTGCTGACATTCCTGAAGCGTTAGAAAACAGTGTTGAAATAGCAAAGCGCTGTAATGTTACCGTTCGCTTGGGGGAGTACTTCTTACCGAACTTTCCAACCGAAGGGATGACGATTGAAGACTTTTTAGTCAAGAAGTCTCAAGAAGGTCTAGAAAGACGTCTAGCCTTTTTATTCCCAGATGAAAAAGTACGCTTAGAGCGCCGTCCAGAATATGATGAACGTCTGCAAGTCGAATTAGACGTTGTGAACCAAATGGGTTTCCCTGGTTATTTCTTGATCGTAATGGAGTTTATCCAATGGTCTAAAGATAATGATATTCCGGTAGGTCCAGGTCGAGGATCAGGTGCGGGTTCATTAGTTGCCTATGCATTAGATATTACCGATCTCGATCCCCTTGAATACGATCTTCTATTTGAACGATTCTTGAACCCAGAACGTGTATCTATGCCCGATTTCGATATCGATTTCTGTATGGATAAACGTGATCAAGTTATTGAACACGTTGCTGAAATGTATGGCCGTGATGCGGTATCTCAGATCATTACCTTTGGTACTATGGCTGCAAAAGCAGTAATTCGTGATGTTGGCCGTGTTCTTGGCCACCCTTATGGTTTTGTTGACCGCCTATCTAAATTAATACCACCAGATCCTGGGATGACGCTGACTAAGGCGTTTGAAGCGGAACCTCAACTTCCAGAATTATACGAGGCCGATGAAGAAGTTAAAGCCTTGATTGATATGTGTCGTATCTTGGAAGGCTGTACTCGAAATGCCGGTAAACATGCTGGTGGTGTTGTTATATCACCCACGACCATTACTGATTTCGCGCCACTATATTGTGATGCTGATGGTAATTTTCCAGTAACGCAATTTGATAAAAATGACGTTGAAACTGCAGGTCTAGTTAAGTTCGATTTCTTGGGACTAAGAACATTAACCATTATTGATTGGGCATTGGGTCTTGTTAACCCTCGTCTGAAAAAAGAAGGTAAAGACCCAGTACGCATCGAATCGATCCCATTAGATGATCAAGCGTCATTTAAGTTACTTCAAAATTCAGAAACAACAGCAGTATTCCAGCTAGAATCCCGTGGTATGAAAGATCTTATTAAGCGTCTGCAACCGGACAGCTTTGAAGATATTATCGCACTCGTAGCACTTTTCCGTCCTGGTCCTTTGCAATCAGGCATGGTAGATAACTTTATTGACCGTAAACATGGTCGAGAAGAGGTATCTTACCCTGATGCCACATGGCAACATGAATCATTAAAAGAAACACTAGAGCCAACTTACGGCATTATTTTGTATCAAGAACAAGTAATGCAAATCGCACAGATCTTAGCGGGTTACACGCTAGGTGGCGCAGATATGCTTCGTCGTGCAATGGGTAAGAAAAAATCTGAAGAGATGGCAAAGCAGCGTGGTACCTTTAAAGAAGGTGCGATTGCCAATGGTGTCGATGGTGAGTTGTCGATGAAAATCTTCGACTTGGTGGAAAAGTTTGCCGGCTACGGTTTTAACAAATCTCACTCAGCCGCTTATGCCTTAGTTTCTTACCAAACATTATGGTTAAAAACACACTACCCAGCAGAGTTTATGGCGGCAGTAATGACCGCAGATATGGATAACACCGATAAGATCATTGGTCTTGTTGATGAATGTTTCCGTATGAAATTAAAAGTGTTACCACCTGATGTTAATGCGGGGCTTTATCGTTTTAATGTCGATGAGAGTGGTGCGATTGTGTATGGTATCGGTGCAATCAAAGGGGTTGGTGAAGGCCCAATAGCAAGCATTATTGAAGCACGAAATAAAGGCGGACATTTCCGTGATTTATTCGACTTTTGTGCTCGAATTGATACCAAGAAAGCCAATAAACGAGTGGTTGAAAAGCTGATCCGTTCTGGTGCATTAGACCGATTAGGTCCACACCGTGCTGCATTAATGGCCTCTTTAGATGATGCAATGAAAGCGGCAGGACAGCACCATCAAGCAGAATCATTTGGTCAATCGGACATGTTTGGGGTATTAACTCAAGCACCAGAAGAAGTTGAGCAAGCGTATATCCATGTACCAAGATGGCCTGAAAAAGTCTGGCTTGAAGGGGAAAGAGAAACCTTAGGGCTCTACTTAACGGGACACCCTGTTAATGCGTATATTAAAGAACTGTCTCGATATACAACATGGCGTTTGAATGATGCTCACGTTACGAGGCGCGATCAAACGGTAACGGTTGCAGGTTTAGTTATTGCTGCTAGAGTAATGACAACAAAACGAGGCAGTCGTATTGGTTTGATGACTTTGGATGACAGATCGGGTCGAATGGAGGTCATGTTATTCTCTGATGCACTTGATCGATACGCCGATTTGCTAGAAACTGACAAAATAGTGCTCGTTTCTGGACAGGTCAGCTTTGATGATTTCAATGGTGGGCTTAAAATGTCTGCCCGTGAAGTGATGTCATTGGGAGACGCACGAGAAAAATACGCTCGTGGATTGTCCGTTTCTGTTACTGAAACACAAATTAATAACCAATTTTTTGAGCGCTTTAGTCAAATACTAGAGCCTAATCGGGCAGGGACGGTTCCGGTAAATGTATATTATCAGCGAGCTGATGCTCGTGTTAAGTTGGTCTTAGGGACAGAGTGGCGAGTTACACCAACAGACCAACTGATGGATGATTTGAAGTCGTTGCTTGGCGAACAGCAAGTCGAGCTTGAATTTAACTAGAATAACTAAGGCTGCTAATTTGAGCGGCCTTGAACTAACAAGGATTCTTTGATGAGCCTAAATTTTCTTGAATTTGAAAAACCGATTGCAGAACTAGAAGCTAAAATTGAAGCACTGCGTGATATTTCTCGTCGTGGTGGAGATAATACGCTTGATCTAGAAAAAGAAATTAAGCAATTAGAAGATAAATGTTTAGAGCTTAAAAAGAAAACATTTAGTGACTTAGGCGCATGGGAAGTGGCACAGCTTGCTCGTCACCCAGAGCGCCCATATGTACTAGACTATATCGAACATATGTTTACCGAGTTTGATGAATTAGCGGGTGATCGTGCTTTTGCTGATGATAAAGCATTAGTTGGTGGTATGGCGCGTTTAGATGGTCGTCCTGTGATGATTATTGGTCATCAAAAGGGCCGTGGTACAAAAGAAAAAGTACTGCGTAACTTTGGCATGCCAAAACCTGAAGGCTACCGTAAAGCAAAACGTTTAATGCAAATGGCGGAGCGTTTTAACATGCCTATCATTACGTTTATCGATACCGCGGGTGCCTATCCAGGTGTTGGAGCAGAAGAGCGTGGACAATCTGAAGCGATCGCGATGAACTTAAAAATCATGTCAGAACTAAGTGTTCCTGTGATTTGTAACGTGGTTGGTGAAGGTGGTTCTGGTGGCGCATTGGCTATCGGTGTCGGTGATTACGTTAACATGCTTCAGTATTCTACTTACTCAGTAATTTCACCAGAAGGGTGTGCTTCAATCTTATGGCGTGATTCAGACAAAGCGCCACAAGCTGCTGAAGCGATGGGTCTTATTGCTCCTCGTCTAAAAGAGCTTGAGTTGATTGATACGATCATTGATGAGCCATTAGGTGGTGCGCATCGTAACCATAAGGCAACCGCTGAAAATATTAAGGCTCGTTTGATTGAACAATTAAATGAACTTGACGGTTTTGATAAAGAAGCCTTGCTTGATCGTCGCTACCAACGCCTAATGAGCTACGGTTACTGCTGATAATTTCTGTCAGATAGAGTAAAGTGAAAGCGAGCCTAAGTGCTCGCTTTTTTATTATCTGGACATACTGTTATGCTTAACTCTCAATTCTCATTCCAATTGGATTCTTATCCTGTAGCCAAACCGCATCTAGTCATCGCTTTAAGTGGTGGTATTGATTCTATGGTCTTGCTTCATCTTGCCTCTATTTATGCGAAAGAGAAACAATTGGAATGCATTGCAGTTCATGTAAATCATGGATTAAGTCAACATGCCTTTGATTGGGAAGCGGTATGCCAAACACATTGTGATTTATTGTCTATTCCGCTTCATATTGAGCGAGTACAACTTGTTGTTAGTGCGCAAGACAGTTTAGAAGAGGTTGCAAGAAAAGCTCGTTATCAAGCCTTAGAAAAACATATGCAAGCCAATAGTTTATTACTCACAGGTCAGCATCAAGATGATCAGGTTGAAACCTTTTTTCTGGCATTGAAAAGAGGCAGTGGGCCAGCAGGCTTATCTTCTATGCCTGCGGTAATTCCTTTATCTAATGGCTATAAGTGCCGACCATTACTCACGGTTTCTCGAACTGAAATTGAGCTATACGCGCAAGGTAATGAGCTTGAATGGGTTGAAGATGAAAGTAATAAGGACATTCGATTTGATCGCAATTTTTTGCGTCATGAGATTGTTCCTAATTTGATACAACGTTGGCCAAGTTTTGCATCTGCTGTGTCACGCAGTGCTCAATTATGTGCCGAGCAAGAAAGTCTGTTAAGTGAGTTACTTCACCCTAAATTAATGGCGTTTCAAAATGCGTATCAAGGCATGTCTATTTCACAGTTAAATGGTGAATCGGAATTAGCTCGTAATATGTTATTAAGACTGTGGTTAAAGCAGTTTGCTATCCCTTTACCAAGCCAAGTGCAATTACAAATATTGTGGAATGAAGTAGCAAAAGCCAAAGAAGACGCTAATCCACAATTGGAATTAGGCGCTATTCAACTAAGGCGTTTTCAAGATAACCTATATTGTTTACCTCAATACCAAGATCTTTCAGCTTGGAAAAAAGAGCTGAACTCTAGCTTAGAGTTACCAGATGATCTTGGTAGATTAATTTTTTCTATGGGAGTGGAAGAGAGAGGGTTAAACAATAAAAATGATCAGCAAAGCTTATTGTTAAGAGCACCAAATCAAGATGAAAAAATAGAAGTGCGCTTCAATGTTTTAGGGCTGACAGTTCATCCTGAGACACGGGAACGCAGTCGTAAAATGAAAAAACTGTATCAAGAGTATGGGATCCCGAGTTGGCAAAGAAGTAGATTACCGATGATTTTTTATAATGAAGAGCTTGCCGCTATTGCTGGATTGTTTGTCTGTCGCACCTTTTCAGGCAAAGAGTGTGAGCTGATCTGGAAGAAATCAGGCTTGAAATAGACATTTGAGACCAACTTGTCAAAATAACTGAAAATATAAATGGAGCAATATAATGAAAAAAACAATTGGATTGGCAGTTATCGCATTACTGGCCT
Source organism: Aliivibrio sp. S3MY1 (assembly GCF_028765575.1). GTDB lineage: Bacteria > Pseudomonadota > Gammaproteobacteria > Enterobacterales > Vibrionaceae > Aliivibrio. The sequence goes on from NZ_JARACO010000013.1 coordinate 57,397, forward strand.
CAGCACCGACATTTGCCGCGGGAGACGCCGCCGCTGGCCAAGCAAAGTCGGCTATTTGCGCATCATGCCATGGCGCTGATGGTATTGCAGTTATCCCAGGTTACCCAAATCTAAAAGGGCAAAATGCTCAATATATTGAATCATCATTAAAAGCGTATAAAAACAAACAACGTAGTGGTGGTAATGCAGCGGTAATGCAACCGATGGCAGCAATGTTAAGTGATGCTGATATGGCTAATTTAGCGGCGTATTACTCGACAATGAAGTAAGCATCAATTAAGTAATGTGATTCCTAGGTTGTATGTTCGCTTTGGCTCAACGATAATAGGCTGATATTAAATATGAATGTTAAGGGACTAATATGAAAAAGATCGAAGCCATTATTAAGCCATTTAAACTTGATGATGTACGAGAAAGCCTTGCTGATGTTGGTATCACAGGCATGACGGTATCTGAAGTGAAAGGGTTTGGCCGTCAAAAAGGCCATACTGAACTATACCGCGGTGCAGAGTACATGGTTGATTTTTTACCTAAAGTGAAATTAGAAATCGTCGTTACTGATGATGTCGTTGATCAATGTGTTGATGCGATTATTGAAACGGCACAAACGGGTAAAATTGGTGATGGTAAAATTTTTATCACTGATGTTAGTCGAGTTATCCGTATCCGTACGGGTGAAGAAGACGAAGACGCCATTTAATCGTAATGTCAATGCTCAAAAGTATCTGCTAGTCTAGTTAGCATTATTACTATTTAAGGAAGGAGTGATGATTCACTCCTTTTTTTGTTTATGAGAAAGAAAACACTCTTACTATTATGTACCGCAGTGGTTGTTGGTTTAACACTAGCAGCAAAGGCTATTATTTTCACCGTGCCAGTAGCGCCTGAGTTTATCGAGCTTTCTACTGCCTCCTCACAAACACCTCTGCAATATAAATCAGGCTGCGATCAGTTTGATGTTTCTGAACCCATTGATCGTAATGGTCAACTGAATGTATTGGTGTGGAATATTTACAAACAACAAGAAGACAATTGGAAAGCAGCACTTAATAAATTATCAGTTCAATCCGACTTAGTGTTATTACAAGAAGCCAGTTTAATCCCAGAACTAAAGCAATTTGTTATTGATAAATCGTATTCAGCAGAGCTAGTACGTGCGTTTGATATTTTTGATACCAGCGCAGGCGTATTAACGTTAGCAAAAGCGCCAGCGACCAAAGTGTGTGCGCATACCGCCATAGAGCCTTGGCTTCGTTTACCTAAATCGGCACTGTTATCTGAATATCGACTGTCAAATGGTGAAGCCCTGATGGTAATCAACATTCACGCGATTAACTTTACGTTAGGAACCGAAGATTATAAAAATCAAATTGAAGGACTTTCTAAAGAAGTGGAAGGGCATCAAGGTCCTTTAATTGTCGCAGGAGACTTTAATACTTGGAGTGATGCTCGCTTAACTGAATTAACAAAACAAGTGCAGTTACTGGGCTTACAAGAAGTGGTCTTTATCCCAGATGAAAGAATGCGCTTTATTACCGGGCTGCCTTTGGATCATATTTTTTATCGTGGTTTAGAAATAAAAGAAGCGCACTCAATAAAGAGTAACGCTTCTGATCATAATCCACTATTGGTCAGTTTTAGCTTGAAAAAGCAGTAACAAAACCCCAAAGCGTAAAGCAACTAACCCAAGGAAGGATTGCTATGATAAGCGCTTTTGAACGATCTAAATCTGTCCATGCACCTAATGCGGCATAACTTAAAGCAATATACCAAGGCATAAGCAGTGGGAAAGAGCTCGCATAAGCTGACCAATGATCAGTCATTGGGAGCTTTATTAACCCATTTAAGCTATTTAAATCGGCAGCGTAAGGCATGATGTTAGCGTGATTAAGCAGCAGGCTAGCATAACTTGCAATATCGCCAATTAACGCAGGGAATATCACGATAGTGCTGCCAGCAACCCATTTGAAGTAACCGTGTTGATATTGGCTCTGCTTGGTTGCAAGCTTAAACCATAGTGCTAATAATAAAATAGTTGCCGTTCGGCCCATCACATCATTAATCACTTCACCGGCTAATAAAATTTCTTTGGTTAGCCATTCGCCTTGAACTTGCCCGCCAATACTTTCTATTTGTGTGGTTAAGTTAGTGGTAACCCATTGAAAATTGACAAGATCAAAATAGGTACCCCAAAACATGAATGGTGCGAATATCAATAAAACATAAGGCAGCCAAGCCCATTTCCCACGTTCATATAATGCAGCAAAGCAATCGGCGGGAGAGCGAAAAATATCGACCAATAAAATTAATGGATTTGAAGAAGGTGTCATACGTTTACCTTAGTAACATCAACGTAAAGTTTTAATTTTTGTCCTGGCTTAATGTAAGAGCCACGTTCGATGTTATTCCATTTCATAATATCTGTCACAGAGACACTGAATTTCTGTGCGATAGAGCTTAGGTTGTCACCTTGTCTGATTTGATAATGTACAGTTCGAATGATTGCGCCATCTGAACTGTTTTTCCAAATCACTAAGCTTTGGCCAACACGTAAAGAATCTTTTGGTGCCATGCCATTCCATTTAGCTAAATCACGGTATGAAATCGAGTTATCTCGCGCGATGCCCCACAAACTTTCGCCATCTTTTACTTTATGGCTCAGTTTATATTTACCCTTCGCTTTTTCTTGGGTTTTCTTTAAGCGTTGTGGGGCACTTAATGCGTACGTTTTGTTGCCTTGAGAAGCGGTTGGGATTAACAAATATTGTCCGACACGAATACTCGAGCCATTTAAATCATTGGTTTGTTCGATGATATTAGTTGTTGTGTTATGTTTTACTGCTAACTGGCTAATGGTGTCGCCTGGTTGTACTTTGTAACGTACAACTTTCATGGTTTTATCGCCATTTTTCTTTAAATTTACCTTAAATTGCGCGACGTGCTCAATTGGTAAAAGTAAATGATATGGCCCATCAGGCGAGGTCGCCCATTGATTATAAGCTGGGTTGTAGCCTTGTAATTCAGTAATGGTAATTCCAGCAAACTCAGCGGCGATAGCAAGATCGAGTTGTTGTTCTGGGTTAACCATTTCTAATACGGGTTTATTTGCAATTGGCGGTAGTTCAACACCATATTTTTCATGGTTTTTAATTATATCAGCCAAAGCCAGTAGCTTCGGTACATAACCACTGGTTTCTTTTGGTAAATCTAATGAGAAAAAGTCAGTTGGTTTACCAAGCTTTTTGTTCTTAGTGATTGAGCGAGAGACTCGACCAGCGCCACTGTTGTACGAAGCAATTGAATGCTGCCAGTTACCATCAAAACGGCGGTCAAAATATTCCATATAATCTAAGGCGGCGTTTGTTGCCGCAGGAACATCACGACGACCGTCATACCACCAGTTGCGCTCTAATTTGAAACGGTCCGCAGTACCAGGTACAAATTGCCACAAACCAGCCGCACTGCCATGAGAGTAAGCAAATGGGTCAAACGCACTTTCTACAATAGGAAGTAATACTAATTCCATTGGTAAACCGCGCTTTTCGGTCTCAACCGTGATCATGTATAGAAAAGGTTTTGCTCGCTTTGCTACTGTACGTAAATGACTTGGATGTTTGATGTACCAGTTACGATAGTAATCAACCGATTCATGCTCAGGAATGGGCATATCCAATTGCATAGCGATACGCTGCCAGACGTCTTCCTGCTCTTGAGGGGTTGGTGCTGGTTTTTCAATAGGGGTTACTTTAGCAGGAGTGGAATCCGTTTTTGAAGGGGCAACTACTGCTGATGAATTCCCTGAATTATTGTCAGATGGCGTCTCTTCAGGTAGGGGAGCTGTTTGACAGCCAGCGAGTAATGCTAATCCAATCCAATGGAGTTTAAATTTCATTGTGTAGTGCCTTCAGTGTGCTTATGCCAACATTAAATTGATGATATTGGCATTCATATTTTTTATTTGGACACGGATAATACGTTGCAACCACACTTCAGACAAGTTTCCTACTTAAAACTCATCTTTCCATCTTCTTAATGCGGCAAAAGTCTCAACGTCTGTATTGTTAAGCACTTTACTCGCCACTGCCTGTTTCACACTGGTTTCATTGGTTCTTAAAAATGGATTGATTAATTTTTCACGTTGTAATGTTGATGGAATGGTTGATTTTCCATTGGCGCGAAGCTTAAGTACTTTTTCTCTGTATTGTTGTAAATAATCATTATCAGGCTCAACGGTGAGAGCAAACGCTAAGTTTGAAGCGGTATATTCATGAGCACAGTACACTTCTGTCTCATCGGGTAGTGCCGCTAATTTTTGTAAAGAGTGAAACATTTGTTGTGCGGTGCCTTCAAATAAACGACCGCAGCCAGCAGAAAAAAGCGTATCACCACAAAAAAGTTTTTCATCACCGACATAAGCAATATGGCCATTGGTGTGACCTTCAACACCAAGTACCATGAACTTTTCGTCAAATATTTCAACGAAGTCACCGTCACGAACGGGATGAGTTAAGGTTGGGATCGGTTCATTTTCTGGGCCAACCACATTTATATTAGGAAATTGATGAACAAGCTCAGGAACACCGCCAATATGATCATGATGGTGGTGAGTAATCAAAATAGCATCTAAAATAAAATTGTGTGCTTTAATACATGCTAATACAGGAGCTGCATCTCCTGGATCTACCACAACACAATGATTATCAGTGTTGTGAATTAGCCAAATGTAATTATCATTAAATGCAGGTATGCTTTTTATTGATAGCATTAACCTTATCTCCAAATTTTGTGTCATAAATAGTTATAGGTAACGATATTGATTAAGCCAGCACTGCTTGATAAAAAGATTGAAAGGCCGCATTCATGGTCAGACATTCCTCACGGTGAGTGGATCGGTGAGCTAATTCAGTCTCGTCTTGATGAATGGAGCCCTAAACTGTTTGGTTACCACATGCTTAAAATTGGTGGGTTAAGTGCTGAGCTTGATAGTCGCTTTTGTAATATTAAACACCAAGTAAACCTAGATAACAAAAATTCATTAAAGAATATTAGCTCTGAGCTTCCTCAATTGCCTTTTTTAGAAAAAAGTATTGATGCGTGTGTGCTTGCTCATCAGCTTGATTATTCCTCTGATCCACACCAGTTATTAAGGGAAGTCGATCGAGTTTTAATTAATGATGGCTATATTATTTTAACGGGCTTTAATCCTATGAGTGCCATAGGAATTGCGAGCTTATTCCCTTGGCGGAAAAATAATTTGCCATGGAGTGGGCGTATGTTTACTCCTCACCGAATTAAAGATTGGCTTAGCGTATTAAATTTTGAGGTGGTATACAGTGACTGCTTTGCTTTAGCGCCTTTAACTCGCTATCGCACAATGTGGACATGGTTTGAAAATTTAGGTGGGGATTCCGTTAAACCGATCAGTGGTATCTATTTTATTGTTGCCAGAAAGCGCACTTATCCATTGCGCCCAATTAAATCGCCTTGGAAAAAGAAGCCGAAATTGGCTCCTATTTCAGTCGCTCAAACACGTCAGGGTAAGATTAAATCAAATTAACCAGGATAACCCGTATCATCTTGAGTCGGGTTTTCAGCCGCTGTTCTTGCTAGGTCATCACACATTTCATTTTCACGATGTCCGGCATGGCCTTTAACCCAGCGCCAGTCAATCGTGTGTCGTTCTGCTTCTGTGTCTAATTGCTTCCAAAGATCAGCATTTACTACTGGTTTTTTATCCGCTTTTATCCAACCGCGTTTTTTCCAACCATGGATCCATTGAGTGATCCCTTGGCGAACGTATTGGCTGTCTGTCGTTAATACCACAGAGCATGGCTCTTTTAAATTACGTAGAGCAATTACGGCTGCTAACATTTCCATGCGATTATTGGTCGTTTGATTAAACCCTTTGGCAAAGGTTTTTTCTGTGCCTTTATAGCGCATCACAATACCGTAACCACCAGGACCTGGATTGCCTAAACAAGAACCATCTGTGAAAATTTCAACCTGCTTCATTATCTCTGTTATCATTAGAAGAATTTAGAAATAGTCTGACACAAATGAGCCTATGAATACTAGCGACAATTCCCCGAATCGAATTATTGTTCTCGATACAGAAACCACCGGTATGAACTTTACTGGTGGCCCAGTTTATGAAGGTCACCGTATTGTTGAAATTGGTGCGGTCGAGATCATCAACCGAAAGTTAACTGGTAATCACTTCCATGTATATATCAAGCCTGATCGATTAATTGATCTTGAAGCGATTGATGTTCATGGTATTACCGATGAATTTTTGTATGACAAACCTGAATATAAAGACGTTCATGATGAGTTTTTAGCGTTCATCAAAGGGGCAGAGTTAGTCGCTCATAACGCGCCCTTCGATGTTGGCTTTATGGATTATGAGTTCAGTAAATTAAACAAACTGATAGGTACGACTGATCAGTATTGTAAAATTACCGATACCTTGGCCATGGCGAAGAAAATCTTCCCTGGTAAGCGTAATAATCTGGATATTCTTTGTGACCGCTATGGAATAGACAATTCACACCGAACACTTCACGGCGCTTTACTCGATGCAGAGATTTTGGCTGATGTTTATCTGCTAATGACCGGTGGGCAAACCAGTTTGAGTTTTAATGCAGAAAACCAATCAGATTCTTCTGAAGAAAGTATTAAAAGATTGAATTCAGGAAGAAAAGGATTAAAGGTTTTACGTGCAACGGCCGATGAAATAGAAGCGCATGAAAAGCGTTTGGATATAGTTGGTGATGCCTGTTTGTGGCGTAGTTAGGAGTGTAATATGTGGCGGTTATTGATGATAGTGCTGTTTGTCCCAATGGTTTCTTGGGCAAAGAGTTCTGAAATGTCGTGGTTGGATAACCGTTTTCGAGTTGATCCAACCATAAAACAAGTCTCTTTTTTAGTGTATAGAGAGAAAGCATCTCAAGCAGTAACACTCGTTCGTCCGGATGGTGCTAAGTATTATGCGTGGGAGCACCCTGAATATGTTGCTTGGTATGAAGAAAGTGGTATGGACATCATTTCCATTGAAAACCCAATGCCCGGTCCATGGCAAGCGATAGGTAAGATCACACCAGATAATAAAATAAAAATATTATCTAATTTGACCCTTAATGTAGATACGCTACCGAAAAAACTTTACCAATCTGAAAGTTTAAAGTTTACCGCTCGATTATTACAAGATGGCAAGCCATTAGTATTACGAGACTTTTTAAACCGAATAAAATTGAATGTGACGTTTACACCTTATCTTGCAAATGAAAAAGAGTTAGTGAAAGAGGCACGCCCTTTAGCTGAGGTTCTAGGGACTTTTGAAGATGATGGTCAAGATCTTGATGAAGTTGCTGCAGATGGTGTATTTACTGTTAATCTACCAATAAACATTAAACCGGGTAAATACAGGGTTCGAATTCAATCTCGCAATGGCGTTTTTCTTAGAACTGTAGAGCAAGATGTATTAGTTTATCCAACCCCTATTCGTGCCAGTTTTACTCAGGCTCGTAATGAAAGTCGCAGCCATTCGATGACTATTGATACTGAAGGCGGATTAATTAAAGCGGGCTCACTCGCCGCTCATATTGAACAAATTGATCCAAATAAAGCAGTAACAGTGACTCAATCTCAAGCAGAGAAAGAAGAGAGTAAACTTTATTTTGATTTACCTAATAGCTATTTACCAGGTAAAAATACGTGGTCTGGCTGGGTATATACAACGGACTTAGCGACAAATCGTCCGCTTCAGTTTTACCTTGGAAAGCATAACTATGGTGTTACTGAACCGATTGATTTAAAAGCGGCCTATGAAGCAAGAATTAAAGAAGAAGCGGCGCAACGTAAAATTGAAGAGCAGAAAAAATTAGAAATCGAGCGAGCTGAGGCGCGTAAATGGGTTTGGATTTATGTCGTCGTTGGAAATGTGTTCATTATTCTTCTTATTTTTGCAGGGATCTTTGGATGGAAAAAAGTAAAAGCGATTAAAGCGCAAAAAGCAGCGTCGCCTAAATCTGAAAAATTGTCGATGCCTCCTCCTCCGAAAGTGTAAAGGTAAATATTTAGAGTAAATAAAATGAATAAAAATCGCTTAATTGCGATTTTTTATTATTAAATCTTTATTTTATTACATTTATTTCTGGTTTATCATTTGCTTTTTTATAAAGTTTGCACCGAGGCTGCTTATTAAATATACTCCTATCAACTGTTAATGAGGGTGGATGTTTTGGATAAACAAAAATTAATACTAGAAGCTGCTTTTAGCGAAATGCTCACAAAAAATAAAGGCATGAAAATAAGCTCTTTACTCAGTTGTGGCTCATTAGGAATGAACAACAACAGTATTGATTATTTATCCATTGAAGAAATTATTTATTTAAAGTTAATAGTAAACCTACATAAATAACCCTCTTAATTATCTCAATTAAAAAGGCCAGAGTATTTTACTCTGGCCTTTTGCTATCTATTTCTGGCTATATTAAGCTATTTTACTCTGCTCAAAATCATTAGTTTGCGGTTTTACGATAAGCTCACTTGGATCAAAGTCCTCAACACTGATGGTCGCTAAGCGGCTCTTCTCTGCTTTGCGAAGCAACAGTGCTTCTTTATCAGAGATGATATTTAGCGCTAATCCCACTTTAGCGACGCGATCTAATTGCATGAACGGTAAGCGTTGTTTTGACTCTTTACATACTCGGTCATAAATTGGTTCGGCAGTTAAGATATCAATTAACGCTTCTTCCATTTTTCCTACTGGATTAAATCGGCTTGCTTCTAAGAATAATCCGCGGCCGATTCGGCTACGTACACCCGATGGCTCTTGGAGAATACGAGCCAGTTTATGGTCAAGTTTATCACTTGGGCGCTGGCGACGTAGACCTGTTGGTAATAGGATCAAACGCATTGCACCTGCCACAAATCGGTTTGGGAAGTTTGCTAGTAACCCATCAATCGCTTGCTCTGCTTGGTGCAGTGAATCTTGAACACTCCAGTGAACTAATGCTAAATCTTCTTTCTGGCGACCTTCGTCATCAAAACGTTTTAGAACCGATGTCGTTAAGTAAAGTTGACTTAAAATATCACCAAGACGAGCTGACATACGTTCGCGACGTTTTAAGCTACCACCTAGAACTGCCATTGAAATATCTGATAATAATGCAAGGTTTGTACTGTAGCGGTTTACTTGTTGGTAATAACGTTTTGTTTCATCACTAAATGGTGTTTTAGAACCACGGCCATCGGTAAAACCGAACCATAGTGAGCGTACAAAGTTACTAATACCAAAACCAATGTGACCAAAGATTGCAGCATCAAATTTTTCAAGAGACGCTTGTTTATCTTCTAAGTAAGCGGCATCCATCTCTTCAAGAACATAAGGATGACAACGGATAGCCCCTTGACCATAAATGATCATTGAGCGAGTCAGTATGTTTGCCCCTTCTACGGTAATCGCAATTGGTGAGCCTTGGTAACTACGCGCTAAGAAGTTTGAGCTACCTAAACAGATCCCTTTACCGCCAGCGATGTCCATGCCATCAATAGCAATACGTTGTGCTCGGTGAGTACAGTGGTATTTAACAATCGCAGAGATAACTGATGGTTTTTCACCTTGAACGATACCAGCAACAGTAAGTGCACTTGCAGCATCCATCATGTAAGCATTACCTGCCATACGTGCTAATGGCTCTTCAATCCCTTCCATTTTACCAATTGGAAGTTTGAATTGGCGGCGGATTCGAGCATAAGCACCTGTTGCAAGCGCGGCCATTTTAGCCCCACCAGTGGCATTTGATGGTAGAGTGATACCACGACCAACAGATAGGCATTCAACCAACATACGCCAGCCGTGCCCCGCCATTTCTTGTCCACCAATGATGTAGTCTAATGGAACAAAAAGATCGTCACCTTGTGTTGGGCCATTTTGGAATGGCACATTTAATGGGAAATGACGACGGCCAATGTTAACGCCTTCTAAATCAGTAGGGATAAGGGCACAAGTAATGCCGAGGTTTTTCTTATCACCTAATAAGCCATCAGGATCTTGTAATTTAAATGCCAAACCTAAAACGGTAGCGACAGGGGCTAGGGTAATGTAACGCTTATTCCAAGTCAGGCGCATACCGATAACTTCTTTTCCTTGCCACATTCCCTTAGTTACGATGCCAAAATCAGGAATTGATCCCGCATCAGAACCCGCTTCTGGGCTTGTTAACGCAAAACATGGGATCTCTTTACCTTCAGCTAGACGAGGTAAGTAGTAGTCCTTTTGAGCTTCTGTACCATAATGTTGCAGTAACTCACCAGGACCTAATGAGTTAGGCACTCCAACAGTAATAGAAAGAACACCAGATACACTAGTTAGTTTTTGTAGAACAGAAGATTGTGCATACGCTGAAAACTCTAAACCGCCGTATTTTTTCTTAATGATCATGGCGAAGAACTTATGGTCTTTCAAATACTGCCAAACTTCAGGGGGTAGGTCGGCAAGCTCATGCGTTACTTCATAATCATTTACCATGCGACACACTTCAGCTACTGGACCATCCATAAAGGCTTGTTCTTCAGCGGATAACGTATTTTTGGGAATGTTATGTAGAAACTTCCAATCTGGATTACCTTTAAATAACTCCGCTTCCCACCATACTGTACCGGCTTCAATCGCGTCTTTTTCAGTTTGCGACATTTCAGGCATTACGCCTTTAAACATAGCGAGTGCTTTATTACTGAAAATAGATCGTCGAATTGAAGGGGTGTTCAATGGTGCTGCAATGACTAAGAAGACCCCCCAAGTAGCAAAGCCTGCATAACCCAATCCTGAACTAACCGCTAGAATACTTGCGATGACCAATGTAGCGGTTCGCAGGGATTGTCTATGATAACTTAATGCAGCAAGTGCAATGAATGTCGCTAAAAATGTCAGGGCCATGTGATTCTCCTTTTCCGGCGCTGCTCTGTTTGTAGGAACAGAGGTGATTACGATACTCGGTCGTAATGTTATTTTTGAGTTCAACTTAACAACAGGTCTAACCAGTTATGTTAAGTGTAGATCCAATGTTAATGAAAAGTAAATAACCTCAATACTTAAAAAGTGATCTGGCTTGAGTAATTAATAAACAATATTTGTTTTTGAGTGCGCGATATCTAATTTAATCAGGGATGAATTGCAGAATTTATGCGCTAGAAAGAAGAAATATAAGGTGAATCTCTTTTAAAGATTTAGCTGGGTAGGTACACTGAGATTAACCCCAGTTAGGGAAAATAATAAAAGAGAGTATCCTATGTCTTATCAAGATCTGATCCGTTCTGAATTAACAGAAGCCGCTCAAGTACTGAATGACTTTTTAGCTGACGATAAAAACCTTGCTCAAATTGAGTTAGCGGCTAAAACGATTGCAGATTCATTTAAACAAGGCGGTAAAGTATTGTCTTGTGGTAACGGTGGATCTCACTGTGATGCGATGCATTTTGCTGAAGAGCTAACAGGTCGTTACCGTGAAAACCGTCCAGGTTACCCAGGTATTGCTATTTCTGATCCTAGCCACTTATCTTGTGTTAGTAATGATTTTGGTTATGAGCATGTTTTTTCTCGTTACACTCAAGCTGTTGGCTCTAAAGGAGATGTATTATTTGGTTTATCGACTTCAGGTAATTCAGGCAATATCTTAAATGCTATTGAAGCGGCAAAAGAGAAAGGCATGAAAACCATCGCTCTAACGGGCAAAGATGGTGGAAAAATGGCAGGTCTTGCAGATGTCGAGATCCGCGTACCTCATTTTGGATACGCTGATCGTATTCAAGAGATCCACATTAAAATTATCCATATTGTGATTCAATTAATTGAAAAAGAAATGGAAAAATAGCTCATCTGAAACGGTTCACAATGATTTCTAGTCATTGTGAACCGTTTGATTGCGAATAAAGGAGTCGCGCAAATATGTGTGAATTGCTCGGAATGAGTGCCAATGTACCAACCGATATTTGTTTTAGCTTTAAAGGCTTAGTTCAACGTGGTGGCAATACCGGCCCTCATCGTGATGGCTGGGGAATTACTTTTTATGAAGGGAAAGGATTTCGCACATTTAAAGACCCAAAGCCAAGCTGCCGCTCAAAAATAGCTGAGTTAGTTCAAGATTACCCAATAAAAAGTAAAGCGGTAATAAGTCATATTCGCCAAGCAAATCGTGGGGATGTTAATCTCGAGAATACCCACCCATTTACACGAGAGTTATGGGGAAAGTATTGGACGTTTGCCCATAATGGTCAATTAACGGGTTTTAATGAATTATCGACAGGGCGTTTTCGACCAGTTGGAGAAACTGACAGTGAACGTGCTTTTTGTTGGTTGCTGAATCAACTTGAAGATAAATATCCTGAACCACCTCAAGATATGATGCTGATGTTCAAATTTGTCTCTGAATGCAGTGATCATCTTCGAAGTTTAGGGGTGTTTAATATGCTCTTGAGTGACGGTGAGTACCTGATGACTTACTGTTCAAACAACTTACATTGGATTACAAGGCGTGCACCATTTGGTCAAGCGTCATTGATTGATGAAGATGTGACGATAGATTTCCATCAAGAAACGACACCGAATGATGTGGTTTCAGTCGTGGTAACTCGCCCATTAACCGATAATGAAGAGTGGCATAAAATGAAAGTCGGCGAATATGCGCTGTTTCATTTTGGTGAATTAACTGCGGGTAATCATGATACGGTGCCAGAAATGGCGCCACCGCCATCAGAATGCCCAATTAATGCGTAAACGCTATGCATAAAAATACCCATCAATATCATCTTGATGGGCATTTTTATTATTCAGTTTCTAATCCTGATAAACCTAAGACATTACCATCAAGTATCGCTTTACCATCCTGCATGATTAATCGCTCTTCAATTAACCAATTGGCAACCATCGGGTAGATAAGGTGCTCTTGAGCTTGCACGCGAGATGCGACTTCATCTGCGGTGTCATTATCAAAAATAGGTACTTTTGCTTGAAGTATAACCGGACCACCATCTAATTCTGGGGTGACAAAATGAACACTTGTGCCATGCTCTTTATCTCCAGCATCAATCGCACGTTGGTGCGTATGTAATCCTGTGTACTTTGGTAAAAGAGAAGGGTGGATATTTAGCATTTTACCTTGATAACGCAAAACAAAGTCTTCACTTAAAATACGCATGAACCCAGCAAGGATTATCACATCTGGTTTATGGATATCAATGAGTGTCATTAATGCTTCATCATACTGTTCACGACTTTCATAACCAACAGCACTTAGACAATGGGCATTAATCCCTGCATTTAATGCTCGCTGTAATCCATAAGCGTCACTTTTATTTGAAATGACCGCAGCAATACGGGCATTTGGAATGTTATTACCACAAGCATCAATAAACGCTTGCAGATTACTGCCACTTCCTGAGACTAATACAACAATATTCTTCATTATAATGATCTTATTTTGTTTAATACTAAGTAATGATAACCATTCGAGCACAAATGACAGATATAAAAAAGGTGATCGAATAATTGATCACCTTTCTATTTATGCTTTATGAACTAGTTCAAAGTTTTTGGCAACCGATTAACGGATCTCTACTTGCTCTTCACCTTGTTCAGCAGCAGCGATTTCACCAATAACCCAAGCGTTTTCACCTTCGGCATTTAGTAGCGCAACCGCTTGTTCAGCTTGTTCTTTTGGAAGTGCAATAATAAGGCCCACACCACAGTTAAAGGTACGGTACATTTCGTAGGTTTCTACATTGCCTTTTTCTTGTAGCCAGTTAAAAATAGCAGGCCACTCCCAACTCTTCCCATCAACAACGGCTTTTGTGCCTTCAGGAAGCACTCGTGGGATATTTTCCCAGAAACCACCACCGGTAATATGAGAGATAGCATGAATGTCATGCTCTGCAATCATTTTAAGTGCTGATTTGATGTAGATCTTTGTTGGTTCAATAAGATGGTCAGCAACGGTTTTTCCGTTTAGCTCTTCGCTAAGGTCCGCGTTTGAAACTTCAAGGATCTTACGAATTAATGAATAACCATTTGAGTGTGGACCGCTTGAACCTACTGCAATTAGTGCATCACCAGCAGCGACTTTTGTGCCATCAATGATATCTTCTTTTTCAACAACACCAACACAGAAGCCAGCAACGTCGTAATCTTCGCCTTCGTACATGCCAGGCATCTCAGCAGTTTCACCACCGATTAATGCACAACCTGCTTGAATACAACCTTCACCGATACCGGTGACTACTTGAGCTGCAACATCAATATCAAGTTTGCCAGTAGCATAGTAGTCAAGGAAGAACAGAGGTTCGCCACCTTGTACAATTAGGTCATTAACACACATTGCCACTAAGTCGATACCGATAGTATCGTGCTTATTTAGGTCAAGCGCTAAACGTAACTTAGTACCAACACCGTCAGTACCAGAAACTAAAACAGGGTGTTTATATTTAGTTGGAAGTTCACATAACGCACCAAAACCACCAATGCCACCCATTACTTCAGGGCGACGAGTACGTTTTACTACGCCTTTAATTCGATCAACAAGTGCATTACCAGCATCAATGTCTACACCAGCATCTTTGTAGCTAAGAGAAGTTTTGTTGTCGCTCACGGAGGTGTCCTCGCCATAGGTTGGATTTCAAAAATCCGCGCCATTCTAACAGCACAATGTAAAAAGGGAAACGTTTGCGTAAGGAAAATTGAAGAAACTTTGTAATTAAAAATAAGCAAGTAAGTTATTTTAGTCAGGTGGACACTTTTTTTGTTATTAGAAATTATTCTTAATGAAAAAAGCATGTATAATTGAAAGGTTTGATTAATATATCTGGAGTCAGAAATGAAAGTTGTTGAAGTAAAACATCCGCTAATAAAACATAAAATCGGTTTAATGCGTGAAGGTGAGATCAGTACTAAGCGTTTTCGCGAATTAGCAACTGAAGTAGGTAGCCTACTGACTTATGAAGCAACATCAGATTTTGAAACAGAAAAAGTAACCATCAACGGTTGGAACGGCCCTGTTGAAGTAGATCAGATTAAAGGTAAAAAAGTAACAGTAGTACCAATTCTTCGTGCAGGTCTTGGCATGATGGATGGTGTTCTTGAGCATATCCCAAGTGCACGTATTAGTGTTGTTGGTGTTTACCGTGATGAAGAAACACTAGAACCAGTACCATACTTTAACAAGTTAGCGTCTAATATCGATGAGCGTATTGCTCTTGTTGTTGATCCAATGCTTGCGACTGGTGGTTCTATGATCGCAACGTTAGATCTTCTAAAAGAGAAAGGTTGTAAGCACTTTAAAGTACTTGTACTTGTTGCTGCTCCAGAAGGTATTGAAGCGTTAGAAAAAGCACATCCAGATGTTGAGCTTTACACGGCAGCTATCGATGAGAAGTTAAATGACAAGGGCTACATTGTTCCGGGTCTTGGCGATGCTGGCGATAAGATCTTCGGTACTAAATAATTTATAATCTTCTAGTTTAGAACATTAAAAATTAAGAATTTAAAAAGGCTTGATGAATTATACTCATCAAGCCTTTTTCTTTATCTAGATTTTAAAACCAAGATTTATTTGTCTTCTTCCATTTGTGCATTGTCGACAATATGGCTTTCACCTAGGTCATCAGGAAGAATTAAATTAAGTGCAATAGCAACGATGCCGCAAAGACTTACGCCTTGTAAGTTAAAGTCACCGATACCTACCGCCATACCACCGATACCAAATACTAAAGTCACACCAACAATTGTTAGATTACGTGCTTTATGAAGATCTACTTGGTTTTTAATCAGGGTATTTAGGCCAACCGTTGCGATAGAACCAAACAACAAGATCATAATGCCCCCCATTACAGGAACAGGGATCGTTAGTAGTATTGCGCCAAGCTTACCAACCAGAGCAAGAACAATGGCGCATACAGCAGCCCATGTCATGATGACTGGATTGAATGCTTTGGTTAGCATTACCGCACCGGTAACCTCACTGTAAGTTGTATTTGGTGGCGCACCGATAAGAGAGGCTGCCATTGTTGCAATGCCATCACCTGTAATTGTGCGATGTAAGCCTGGCTTTTTAAGGTAGTCTTTACCGGTAACGTTTGAAATCGCTAGCATATCACCCACGTGCTCAACTGCTGGCGCAATAGCCACTGGGATCATAAATAAGATCGCATTGATATTAAATTCAGGGTAAGTAAAGTTAGGTAGAGCGAACCAAGCGGCTTGATGTACTGGCGTAAAATCGACGATACCGCAAAGTAAGCTTAATGAATAGCCAACAATAATACCTGAAAGGATAGGCAGTAATTTGAAAAATCCTTTAGATAAAACACTGACACCAATGGTAGTAAATAATGACGCTGCAGCAATCCAAAATGCAACCTGTCCATCGACAAGCTGAAATCCACCATCACCGGTTTTACCTAACGCCATGTTAACGGCGGTTGGGGCTAAACCTAGACCAATTACCATGATCACAGGACCAACGACCACTGGAGGCAATAATTTATGAATAAATGCGACACCTCTAACTTTAATGACGGCTCCTAATACAACGTACACTAAGCCTGCAACCATTAATCCACCCATTGTTGCGGGAATGCCCCACGTTTGGGTGCCATAAATAATAGGAGCAATAAAAGCAAAAGACGAAGCAAGAAAAATAGGGACAGAGCGACGAGTAACTAATTGAAAGAGAAGGGTACCAACACCAGCACCAAATAGAGCAACATTAGGATCTAAACCCGTCAAGAGGGGAACAAGAACGAGAGCACCAAATGCAACGAATAGCATTTGAAAGCCTTGGAACAAATTGTATAGCATTTTCATGTCCAGTAATGAATTTGAGGGATTCTATCACTATTTTTTTAATAAATATCTTGATTTATCTCGTGAAAAAATAAAAATTCTTAAGAAAGTATTACACTAATAGCTTGAAAGTTAGATCTGAGTCAATTCGAATCCTTGCTGAATAATGGGATAGCCCTTATTATCAGCGACAATTATAAAAGTATTTATAGGTTGTTTGATGTTACGTATTTTATGTTTAGTTGTTTGTCTGATTGCAGGACCTGTTTTTGCACAGCAACAAAGTGATCTTTATCATACCGAAGTACAATTAACGGGCTCTGAAAAAGCAGAAAGCTTAGCGAAAAAAGAAGGCTTAGTTAATGTATTAGTTAAAGTATCAGGGCAACAAACGATCGCTGATAATGAAGTGATAAAAAAAGCATTAACGCAGAGTGATCGCTACGTAACGCAAATGAGCTTTGTTGATTATGATAATGCTCCGCGCGCAATTAAATTAGGGTACAACTCTAAAATGGTATTGAGTTTATTAACTCAAACTGAAACCAGTATTTGGGAGACTCCTCGAAAATCGGTACTGGTTTGGATTGTGAATGAATACAATTACCAAAGAAGTATTATTTGGGAGCAATCAAATAACAGCTTAATTACTCGAATTAAAGATGCTGCGAATGAAAGAGGCTTACCTGTTATGTTCCCTGTAGGGGACTTCGATGATGTAACTTCAATAGAAATTCCAGATTTATGGGGTAACTTTAAAAAACCAATTGCTGATGCGAGTGAACGCTATAATCCGCAAGCGATTTTAGTCGTAAAAGTACGTGGTAATAGATCTACATGGACGTTATTTGATTCGACGCCTCAGAACCTAGTGAAGACATCGAAAAAGTCGATTGAAGGTCAAGTATCCGGCTCTGTTCAGTTAGCTGATATGATCAATGAAGTGAGCGATTATTTTGCTAAAACATACACTAAAAAACTAGGTGCAGTGGCGAGTGAATTAGAAACGGTATCGATTGAAGGGATTCATACGGCACGTTCTTTTTTCACTATTGAGAAGCAATTAAAGCAAATGAACTCAGTAGCCAGTGTGCAGATAAATACGATCCAAGGCGATAAAGTGACTTACGCATTAAGCTTGCTAGGTGACTATCAACAATTTAATGATGAACTTTTAAGTAAGAATTCTCGTATTTCACTCATTCTAGAAGAGCCAGTTGCTGTCGCTGTAGATGATGAAATTAAAAGTGATGTTATGACAGAGGAAGTATTAGACGACGGTATGCCTATCGTGAGCGAAGAGATGCAAGTTGGAGCTGAAAAAGTACAGCCAGTTGTTCATAAGTATAAATTGAGCGCAAGTTAAAATATACATCCTATTGATAAGTATAAATAAAAAAGGTGACTATAAAATATAGTCACCTTTTTTGTGTCTGTAAGTTCAACCTTAATTAGAGTTGTTTTATTTACTTTCGGTATATTTGGCTTTTTCTATTTTCTCGACTTCAGACAAACGTTTTAGTTTTAATCCTAACTCTTTGCCTCGTAAGCGAGCGTAATAAATATTACCAATAAATGCTCCAGAGGTGAGGATGACTTCAATTAGTGCTAAATAACGCTCTCCTTCATCAAGCCAGAGAATGGTTAAACCATGTAAAAAGTAGAACATTAAAATAAAATTAGCCCATGCGTGTGTGTAAGGCTTACCTTGAATGATCCCCTTTAGTGGAAAAAGCATTGGAATAATCCATGCCACCATAATGCCATATGGGTTAATCAATGAATGAGGGGAGAGAGTGCTATGCCAAAGAGCGACAAACACAAGTAGTGCTAAGTTACAAAATAGTGCAAGAAAACGATAGCGCTTTGTTTCTGCGCTCATTTCAACGTGATCCATGTTTAGTTTCCCGCTTAATACTATAAAATCTCTAAAACTTGCTCTGGTGGACGACCTATTTTTGCTTGGTTGTTGTTAACCACAATAGGGCGTTCAATCAGTTTTGGTGTTTGTACCATCGCTTCAAAGAGTTGCTCGTCTGTCACTGAGCTATCTCCTAGATTTTGTTCTTTATATTCAGCTTCTTTTACTCTCATCATGTCACGAACAGAATCGAATCCTAATTGAGAGAATAGTGTTTTTAAGGCATCGACACTTGGTGTTTCTTCTAGGTATTTCACAACGCTTGGGGTTACGCCTTGAGCTTCTAATAGCGCTAATGTTTCACGGCTTTTTGAGCAACGAGGGTTATGATAAATAATAACAGACATACTTTTTCCTTTTGATTATAAAGTGCTGAAACGCTCTCGTGATAGACGAAGCTGATCGATTCTGGCGTCGTATCTTGCTTGATCTAAACTTCCATACTCAACCAGTTGACTTGCTTGAGTGTAATTATTTAATGCTTTGTTCCACATTCCTTTAAGGGCGTAGACTTCAGCTCTTGCTGCTAATTCACCATTGGCACTGCCATTATCATGATAAGCCTTGGCTAACAATTGCCATCCTGTTGGGTCGTCTGGATTATCATGAGTATAACGCTGCAATACACGAACCGCTTCTGCTGGCTTATTGCTTTCAGATAAAGCGTGAGCATAGTTAATGGTTAATACCGGGTTGTTTGGTAGCTGAACTAAGCCGTTTTCTAATCGCGTAATGGCTTGCACATTCTTTTTTGTGTACAGATCTAAATCGGTTGCCGCATCAATATAAAAAACATTGAGAGGGTCATTTTTTAATAAATCACTAAGTAATGGTTGTGCTTTCGCGTATTGCTTTGAATCAATATAGACTAATGCTTTGCCGTAATGTAAGGCATTTTTAATCTCGCTATTATGTGTTTTTGATTTACGTGAAAACCAATCTAAAGCGGCATTACTATCAATTCCTGCGTAGCGAGCCACAATACGTGAACGAGCTAGTTGATAGTGTAATGAAGTGTTCACTCTACGCATTGGGTATTGTTGCGCTCTTTCACGACTGTCTGTAATACGAGAAGTTGGTAATGGGTGAGTCAGCAGCATGGGTGGTGGTGTGCTTGCATAACGATATTGATCCGCTAAGCGAGAGAAAAAACGCGGCATCGCGGAAACATCAAAACCAGATTTTGCCAAGGTATCGATACCAAATCGGTCAGCTTCTTTTTCATTACTGCGAGTGTAGTTAATTGAACTTTGCATTGCACCAGCAGTAGTGGCATGAATCGCGGCTATCCCTGCTTCTGGGGCGGCAATAGCGAGCAGTAATGACCCAATAAGAGCCGCCATGGTTGCAGGTGAGCGTCTTGCCTGATCTTCCATACTTCGAGCAAGGTGACGTTGAGTTATATGGGCGATTTCGTGAGCAACCACCGACGCAAGTTCACTTTCTGATTGTGCGTGTAAAAATAAACCAGAATGGAGCGCGACATAACCACCAAAAAAGGCAAAGGCGTTGATCTCTCTGTTATTTATTAGAAAAAAATGAAAAGGTGTTTTGACATCACTGGCATTAGCAACTAATCGATGGCCAAGATCTTGAACATATTCCGCTAAAACGGGGTCATTAATAACGGGTTGGCTTGCGCGAAGCATGCGCATATAGGCATCGCCATAAATAAGTTCTTGGTCTATGGTCAGCGTTGATGCTGCCGTCGTACCAATATCAGGGAGATTAAGGTCGTTATTTGCATAAACAGGAAGCGTGCTTGTCAGTATTGATGTGATCAATAAAGCGCTGGCCATTTTTTTTAGTTTGAACATGTTGTTTTTGCAAATCCTTTTAACAATACTAATCTGGATAAGTTGTAGAGAAAATAATAACCTAATTGAGCTGTAGTAAGAGTATCACATTTGAAATTGGTTTCTTTTTTGTTTTAATTATGTGATTTATACTCTTTTAATTGGAATCTATCATATCTATAGAGTCGTTGAATGGAAACCAGAAGCGTAGATTTATCACAACATCGTTGCCCAATGTCATTACTATTAGCAAAACGAGAAAGTCACTCTTTGGGTGGAGATGAACAATTACACCTCAAAGTCGTCGACAAAACATCGTTAGCCGATATCATGAAGTACTTTGAACAACACTCATTTGATATTCATTTAGAAAAAACAGACTCATGTTCGTTTTTAACCGTTACTAGGAAGTAGAATATAATATGTTAGATATGGTAACAAAGTGGTATAAGCGCCGCTTTTCAGATCCACACGCGGTGAGCTTGGTTGCGATTCTTATTGTCGGCTTTATTACTATTTATTTCTTTGGTCATCTTATTGCCCCCCTTCTAGTCGCCATTGTTTTAGCGTATTTACTTGAATGGCCAGTGGTTAAGCTCACTAAACTTGGCATACCAAGAACCCTTTCTGTCATATTAGTGATTATTCTGTTTATCAGTGTGATGTTGATGGCGGTTTTCGGGTTGGTGCCAAACATTTGGAATCAAATCGGTAATTTAATAAATGACATGCCGTCAATGTTTAATGGTTTACATAATTTTTTATCAAGCCTTCCTGAGCGTTACCCTGAGTTCATTCAGCCTCAATTGATTGACACGTTATTAGATACATTACGTGGCAAAGTACTTGGCATGGGTGAAAGCATGGTTAAAGGTTCATTGGCATCATTAGTTAGTATTGCTGCATTAGGGGTATATTTAATCCTTGTTCCGCTGCTTGTTTTCTTCTTATTAAAAGATAAAGAAGAGATGGTGGCAACCATGAGCCATATCCTTCCTCAAAATCGTCGTTTAGCGACTAAAGTATGGGTAGAGATGAATGAGCAGATCAGTAATTATATTCGCGGAAAAGTCGTTGAAATTATCATTGTTGGTGGTGTCAGCTACATAACCTTTTTCATTATGGATTTACGCTATTCATTGCTGTTAGCTGTTATGGTCGGATTCTCAGTACTTATCCCATATATTGGTGCAGCCGCGGTTACTGTGCCGATTGCGATTGTGGCGTTATTTCAATGGGGATTAACCCCTGATTTTTACTGGTTAATACTTGCTTATGGGATCATTCAGGCATTAGATGGCAATGTGTTAGTACCCGTCTTATTCTCTGAGGCGGTTAACCTGCACCCAGTGGCGATCATTGTATCGGTGCTTGTATTTGGTGGTTTGTGGGGGTTTTGGGGCGTCTTCTTTGCTATTCCGTTAGCAACATTGGTTAAAGCGGTTTGGAAGGCGTTGCCTGCGACAGATGAAGTATTTAATAAAGCATCATAAAGTAAATAAATAAAAGAAAGGCGGTACTTTTGATGAGCACCGCCTTTTTTATTTTGAGCTTTTAAAACGATGCTTTCTCGTTTCACTTATTTATTGTTTAAATAGTCCAATACCACTTCATGGTGAGTCTTGGTTTTGAATTTATTGAACACGTGTTCAATCACGCCTTCTTCGTTAATCAGAAAGCTAATGCGATGTAATCCATCGTATACTTTACCCATGAATTTCTTCTCACCCCATACGCCAAAGGCATCTGCAGCAGCATGATCTTCATCTGATAATAACGTAAAGTTCAAGTCATCACGCTCGATGAATTTACCTAAGCGTTTCACCGGATCAATACTGACACCGAGTGTAACGACGTTATGGGCATCTAACTCCGCTTTACTGTCACGAAGACCTTGAGCTTGAACGGTACACCCTGGCGTCATTGCTTTTGGGTAGAAATAAAATAGAACTTTCTTTCCTTTTAAATCAGAAAGAGAAATTGATTCTCCATTTTGATCAATAAGTGATACGTCGGGTGCAGGTGAGCCTGCTGCTAATGGCGTGATCATACTATTTCCTTTTAACTGTGTTTTTTCTAATTAGTTTTATAAAAATTTATCTTACCGTTTACATTGAGTGATGCACATAAGGTTTCAAATTGTTCTTGTATCTCAATGATGTGGCACTCTTTAAAAATTTCTGCGGTAATGTGAATTTGAAATGTGTTTTGGTTTTCGCCCTTTTTAAGCGTTTGAGCACTAAGCGTTTTTAAATCGATATCGCGATTGGCTAAAAAATCAGTAAATTTCTCTGTTAAGCCGGGGCGATCTTCAGATTCAACAAAAGCGTCAATAGTATAAAAAATATCTTTCTCTTGATGAGGTGATGTTCGCTTCATCATGGTGATTAAATCGTGCTGTTGCCCAAGTAAAGGTAAGGTATTTTCAATACGAGAAATCGCATTTGCAGTACCAGAGAGCAGCATGATAAGCGTAAATTCATTACCAAATGACGCTATACGGCTATCAACAATATTGCAGCTTGATTCGGTGACAAGACGAGTCACCTTATTAGAGATACCAGGTCTGTCAGTGCCGACAGCGGTAATTACAAGGTGTTGAGGCATAAAAAACTCGTTATTGAAAAAGATAACCTAATACTAACACGCAAGTGATTGTGTGATAAGCAAGCAATAGTGGACAATCGTCAAAAAAAAGACTCTACAACAGAGGCTTTTATGTAATATCCTTGAGGTATATTGATTGAATGATTCTGCTCATAACATAGAAGACGAAAACCATAGTGTGTTTCGTGTGGTCAAGGACGATGACTCTTTGTTGTGAAATTAATGAATAACAGAATCAATTCGTACATTCAGGCTAAGAAAAAAGGGAGAAGGATATGTTCTCAGGTAGCATTGTCGCATTAGTTACACCACTCGATACCGATGGTGAAGTCGATTACACTAGTTTAAAAAATCTTGTTGATTACCACATTGATGCTGGTACAAATGGCATCGTTGCTGTTGGTACAACAGGTGAGTCAGCGACATTAAGTGTAGAAGAGCATGTCAAGCTTGTAATGAAGACTCTTGAGTTTGCTGATGGCCGTATTCCTGTAATTGCAGGAACTGGCGCAAATGCAACACATGAAGCGGTGACGTTTAGTAAGCTTTTTCATGACTCAGGCGTTGCTGGCTGTTTAAGTGTGACACCTTATTATAATAAGCCAACACAAGAAGGGTTATTCCTGCATTATAAAGCGATCTCTGAAGCAACAGAAATCCCTCAAATTCTTTATAATGTTCCTGGTCGTACTGCGGTTGATTTATTACCAGAAACAGTGGCTCGTTTATCTGAATTTGACAATATTGTTGCATTAAAAGATGCGACAGCAGATCTAGAAAGAGTTGCAATTACTCGTGAACTTTGCGGTGACAATATTATCCAACTGAGTGGTGATGATGCGACGGCGCTTGATTTTGTAAAATTAGGCGGCCACGGTGTTATTTCAGTTACTGCAAATATTGCTGCAAAAGAGATGGCAACCATGTTCGCATTAGCGGCTCAAGGTAAGTTTGAAGAAGCAGAAATAATTAACCAGCGTTTAATGCCATTACACAAAGATTTATTCATTGAAGCGAATCCAATGCCTGTAAAATGGGCTGCGCATCGCTTAGGTATGATTACTCACCCAGATATTCGTTTACCACTTACGGAATTAAGCCTGTCAGCACAACCAATTGTTGAGCAAGCTTTGATCCGTTCAGGTGTGTTGAAGTAATAGGATTGAAAATGAAAGTGAACACTCGCTTTGTGGTTGGATCATTGATGATTGCGGTTTTATCTGCATGCTCAAGCAGTCCAACAGAGCGTCGCCAAGCTAAACAAGATTTTAAGTACTTGGAAACACCACCTTTAAAAGAGTGGCAGCAACCAGCAGAAGCCAAACCTGAATTTTATCCTCAATATGATATCCCTAAAGGGGAATATGTTGGTGGTATTGGCAAGGATGTCGATATTCGACCGCCTCAACAAGTTCTTGAATTGATCCCTGGCGCTCGTATTGAAGAGCTAAAGGGTGAGGTGACAGTATGGCTTGTAAAAAAAGAAGACGTCGATAAGCTTTGGCAAACCGTGTTAACTTTAATTGAGAAGCGTGATATTGGTTTAATTACACAAAATGACTCTGAATTAGAAACCAATTGGCTAAAATGGAATTCAGAAGATGAAGATCATGAATTTGGTGCGCGCTATAAAATTGTTAAGTTAAAGCAGAATAACAGTTTTGGTTTCCAAATTTCTCTGATTGATTGGCAAGTAGATGGCAAGACGATGGATGTTACTCAAGCTAATAAAGCTCGTTATAATATTCTAATGACCAATTTAGTGACATCAGCTTATGATGAGCAGTTACGAGAAGAAGCCCGTATTCGTGCGGAAGAGTTAGTGAAGCGAATTCCTATTTCTATGGGCCTTGATCGCAGTGGTTTACCAATCATTATTGCTCGTGCACCATATAATATCTTCTGGGAGCGCCTAGGTGAGCTATTGCCTATGATGGGATTAACCATTGAAGACAGAAACCGCTCTCAAGGTACGATTGAAGTTAAATATAAAGAGCCTGATGATGAGTTCTGGGAAGAAATTGGTACAAAACCACTTTCTTTTGAAGGCCGTACTTATAATCTTTTATTAGGTGACTTAGGCAACCGTACTTCAATTAACGTAACAGATGCAGGAGGAAAACCTGTAGATGAAGCTACCCTTGATTCCGTGGTTCCTGTTCTAGCGGCTATGATTGAAAAATCAAATAAGATGCCGAAAGAAGAAAAGTCTGAAGAGTAAATTTACCCGTTAAGTTATCAGCAAAAGGCGCTCATTTTACTGGGCGTCTTTTTTTTCATCTTTTATCTTATGCTGAATGGTCGCTTCTTGCTCTGATTTCCCCTCTTTTTCTTGAGGAGTGGCTGTTTTTTTTGTGTGCTTAAATTTCATATTTGCCGTTGCTTTTAAAGCAGCAAGATTACCAATGACCACACTTAAAACAATCACGATGATAACCCAAGGGTTCATTAACCATTCCATATTCACTCCTTATTGATATTAGTAACGTAGCGTACAAATAGTGTATCAATATGTTTAATGATAGTGTCTTTTCCTGCTAAGTCGACGTCTTTCCACGCTTGCAACAGAATATCGGGCGTTAACATTGCCATTAATTCTGTCCCTTTTTCTTTATGGCTAATATGCCAAGGTTCGATAGCTACGCCTTTTCTATCTGCGTTATAAGGGAAAAAGAAGCCATATTGTGAGGCATTCTCTTGTAACCACTCACTAAATTGAGCTTGGTGACCGGTATTGTACTCCCAAGGTTCAAGTTGAAGATTTACGCCCTCTGGAAGCGTATTCTCAGCATAGATATCAAGATCGGTTCCCCAGTGGTGACGGCTAGAGCCGGGAAGGGCAGACCAACGCATAATGGCGTGAATTTTCTCTATATCACTCATGCTGCTGGTATCTAGTGGTAGTCCATCATTGCCAGAAATAGGGCGAATACCATTAAATTTATTATTCCAAATCATAAGTTGACGTTCAAAATCACGAAAGCTACTGGCAATAGTCAGAGAAAATCCTGCCTCCAGTGCTGCTTTTTCTAATGAATTAAATGAAGAAACACAATCATGATGAAGTTGACGGTGAGGGGTAATAAAAGAAAGGTGTTGGCTTGATAAGCCTGTCAGTTCTTGATAAGTCATAAAGTACCAATGCTATGATGAGAGGAGCGTCCTCCCATCATAGCGCTAATCGATGATTACGCGAGTAGATTATTTAAGACTTCTTGATACATATCAGTCAGTTTTTCTAAATCATCAACTTTTACGCACTCATTTACCTTATGGATAGTGGCATTAACCGGACCAAGTTCAATAACCTGAGCTCCCATTTGTGCAATGAAACGACCATCAGATGTGCCACCGGTGGTTAATAGTTGAGGTTTTTGCTGATTAACCGTATCAACAGCATCGACAACGGCAGTGAGTAGATCGCCAGTATCGGTTAAGAATGGCAGGCCATTGATGATCCAATTTAAGTCATACTCTACATCGTGTTTATTTAATGTATCAATAACACGTTGCTGTAAGCTTTCAACGGTGGATTCTGTGCTGAATCGAAAGTTAAACATGACTTCAAGATCCCCTGGTATAACATTAGATGCTCCTGTACCGCCATTCATATTTGGAATTTGAAAACTGGTTGGGGGAAAGTAATCATTACCTTTATCCCACTCAGTCATGACTAATTCAGTTAATGCAGGCATTGCTTGATGAATCGGGTTTCGAGCGATGTGAGGGTAAGCAACGTGTCCCTGAATACCTTTAACGGTTAAGTTGCCAGTAAGAGAGCCACGACGGCCATTTTTAACCACATCACCCACATGATCAGTACTGGAAGGCTCACCCACAATACACATATCAATAATTTCATTACGCTCTTGTAGTGTATCTACTACACGAGTGGTTCCATTAATGAATGGGCCTTCTTCATCGGATGTGATTAAAAAAGAAATTGACCCTTTATGATCAGGATGTTCAGCAACAAAACGCTCAACGGCAACAACCATACAAGCCAGCGAGCCCTTCATGTCAGCGGCTCCGCGTGCGTACAACATACCATCAATAACGGTTGGCTCAAATGGCTTGGTATTCCAATGATCTAGTGATCCGGTTGGTACTACATCGGTATGGCCTGCAAAAGTAAATAGCGGCGCTTCTGTGCCACGACGAGCCCAAAAATTGGTCGTGTCTTCAAAAACCATGATTTCAATGCTAAAACCAAGTGCTTCTAAGCGTTTAATCATTAATTCTTGGCAGCCGGCATCTTCAGGGGTGACGGATTGGCGACTCAATAGATCTTTAGCAAGCGCTAATGTTGGGGTATCTGACATTATGTATTCCTTTACTTCTTTTAAATTGGCCATAGAGTTAAATGGCACAGTAAACTAAATGGTAAATAGCGCTTCGTATTGCGCAGGCTTAAAGCCTAAATGGTACGTATCATTATGAATAAGAACAGGGCGTTTGATCATAGCTGGCATTTCTAATAATAGTTCAATCGCATTCTCTTCATTTAACGTGTTTTTTTGTTCGTCACTCAGTTGACGATAAGTGGTGCCACGCTTATTTACTACGTTTTCCCACCCTAATTGTTGAACAAAAGTGGTAACCATTTCTTTATCAATACCGTCAGTGCGGTAATCATGATAGGTAAAATCGATGTCGTTTGCTTCTAACCATTTTTTGCATTTTTTAATGGTATCGCAGTTTTTAATTCCGTAAATTGCAGTCATGACTTTCTTCATTATCTTATTAATTATGGTCTATTTATAACGAGATTTGAGCAAATACGCCAGAGCTGTGCGTTATTTAGTATTCTATTGGTTATAATTTTAAGTGACTCGTCTTTTTCTTTGCCATAATTTCTATTTTTGTAGAGAAAATCTACAACTTTATTAGATGAATTGAAACGGAATATGACGATGGGATCCTACAGTAAAAAGTGGGGATGCTATTGATTATGGAGGCACAGTTGAAGAAGGAGATAAAGTTAATATTGGTTAATTATAGGGTGATAGTTAATGATGTTTATGAAAATTAATTACAATAAATGCGGGATTATGTATTTATTGGTAGATTTGTAAGTATATTTTCGTAATTAATTGATCAATCTCAACATCATTAATACTGAATGATTAATAATTACTCTTATTAAATCAGGAGGTATCAATGGAGTTGAATCCAGTATTTGCCAGACGCTTATATTTAGCGTTGTTGGTACATAATTTAGAAAGACCAAATGTGCCTAAGCTTGTTGAGTTAACAGGTTGGCCTCGTCGTACAATTCAAGATGTATTGAAAGCTTTGCCTGGGATTGGTATCGAGTTAATGTTTGTGCAAGATGGTCGTCGTCATAATGATGGTTATTATCGTCTTTCAGATTGGGGGCCGTATGATCCAGATTGGGTATGCTCACGAGAAGATGAGATCGCATCAACATTATATCATTAGCTCTGTGCTGAGGATTGAATAAAAACGCCAACATAATTGTTGGCGTTTTTGCTTTCTATGAATGAGATTTAGTTCTATGGGCAAGTATAAGCAGAGCCTAGTAAGGTGACTGATGTATTAAATGCCATTGGGTCTTGAAGCACTACGGTGTTGGCTCCTAACGTCTGAGCTTCGTTTTTCATGTCATTGACAGCGGCGATCATTAAGTCTTTATTTGATATAAAGAAGAAGGTATACCAATGACCTTCACTTCCTGTCACTGTACCTACTTCCGTGCAACCTTGAGCGACACTATCATGGTAATGAAGTGCAATGGTTTCGGATTTATCGTTCATTGGTTGAGTTGTAAGCTGGCAACCACTCAATAAGAAGAGACTTAACAGTCCTGCCATCAGTAATTTCATATTATGAGTCTAAGTAAATTAATGTCGCGGCAACTCGTGACTTTACATTCAGTTTTTTCAATAAACTTTTCATGTGAACTTTAACGGTAGCTTCAGAGATAAAGAGTTTGTCTGCAACTTGTTTGTTACGCATTCCTTTCGCTACATTTTGTAAGATCTCTAATTCACGAGCGGTTAGATTCGCTAATTTATCATCGCCGTTATTTTCTTGTTCCAAACATGCTTTTACTTGTTCAGAGTAAGCTTTTCCGCCTTTCATCGCATCTTTTAATAATGAAATTAGCTCATCGGGCTCACTGTCTTTCAATAGGTAGCCATCAGCACCTGCTTTAACTAGGGTTTTGATGTCTTGTTTATTGTCTGAAACCGTTAAGATAACGATTGGACAAGTAACGCCTTCATTTCTTAATGCATGAAGGGTATCTAAACCTGACATTCCTTTCATGTTTAAATCAAGTAAAACTAAGTCAGGTTCATCTTGAGAGATTAGTGCAACAGCATCGGTACCATTACTTGCTTCACCTGTTAAAGTAAACTCTTCTTCAAAAGAGAGTAGTTGGCCAATACCACGACGCATTAACGGGTGATCATCAACGATTACAACATTCCACATAATTTATACCTTCTATTTTTATTGGTTAAGTGGAAACGTAACGTTCACTGTACAACCGTGTTCTAATTCAGAGGATATGGACAAAGTACCACGAACACAGGTAGCGCGTTCTTGCATTATTCTTAATCCATAATGATTTATTTTTTCTTTACTAGGGTCAAATCCTACCCCATCGTCTTCAATGTTAATGTAGCCTTGCTCACCTTCTTGAAAACACGTAATGATAATATTATCAGCTTTTGAGTGTTTGATGGCATTTAATGTCGCTTCACGAATTAATTGTAATAAATGAACATGTTGTTGAGCATTTATTGGCAATGATGGAAGCTCATTATTTATTCTAATATTGATATCGGTTTGAGCAGATAATGTGGTGGTTATTTCTTGTAATGCCTCACCAAAGTGGGCTTTATTAATCGTTAGCCTAAAGGTATTAAGCAACTCTCTTAATTGAGTATAGGCACTTTTAAGTCCCTCATCTAATTCTATTAATGTATTGCCTGTATTTTTGCAATCGCATGCTGATAATTGTCGTTTCAATAAGGTGGTTTGAATCTTTAAATAAGATAAAGATTGCGCTAATGAGTCATGAAGTTCACGAGCAATGGCTGATCGCTCTTCTAAAAGAATTAATTGGTGGGTTTGTTTTTGTACTTGATTATAAAAAACGCCACGAGCAAGAATATTCGCGATATTAATGATCAGTTTTTGATCTGGGCAAGGAAGAGAAAATTGCCACAGTAAATAACCAAGTTGTTCTCCATCAATCGAAAGCTCTTGCAAGCTCCAGGGGGAGGTGTTTGATTTACCGCTGGTAATTTCCCAGTCCCCACCAGATTCTTCTTCAACAATTAATCGAGCACTGGTAATCCCTTCGATATTTACAAAGGTATCTAAAATATTTTTAAATACTTGTTCGTCAAGTTGAGACGCTGATAGTTGTTGAGAGCATTGATAGAGCGTGGTTAATGAACGGTTGGCTTGGCTCAGTTTCTTGGTTTTATCTTCAACTCTGCTTTCTAGCTCTCTATAGCTAAGATCAATTTGCTTTGCCATGTGGTTGAATGAATCACTTAATTGGCCTAATTCATTGTCACTTTTTAAATTGACTTGAACGGAGTAGTTGCCGTTGGTCATTGCTTTACTGGCAGCAACTAAATGATGAAGTGGACTCACGATTTTTCGTTGCGTAAAAAAGATAATAAAAACACTTAAACAGACGATTAACGATAAACCGAGTGCACCGATGAATGATAAAAGCTGCAATTTTCGTTCTGAGAATTCTTGTAGACGAAATACAAATCGGTCTATTTCATCAACAAAGTTAGAGACTTTATTAAGGTATATCTGTTTATTATCACTAAGTAGCGAGGGATGTAACGAATGCCACTGTAATCGAATATCTTCGTAATAACCTTTAATATCATCAGGAACAAACCATTGATCTAGTGTTTTAAAAGATGGTGATTCTATCGATTCAGAAAATTTCTCTAAATGATCTATAAGTTCTGGTGAGTTGGTTTCAATATCAAAAGCTAATCGGTAGCTTTGCATACGTAAAGACCCCGCAATATTAACGGCCTCAGCATCTTTTATACTGGAGGATAATGTCATCAAAGCTAGGCTAGTTGTCACAATTGATATTATTACAATCCATAACATCACTTGAGCAATGGTTTTTGTTAGAATTGAGGTCTTCTTATGTTTCATATTTGTTGTAGGTGGCCTATGGTTAATAAAAGGCAAGTTAGGCCTATTCTGTTGTTTTTAATTGTTTTAAAAATTGATCCAGAACAAGTATACCTATTGTTTAACCATTATGAGGTATATCAATAAATATGACAAAACTTAATATGCTAAATATAAATATAAAAATATGAATAGATAGGGGGGATGTGAATAGATGAGTCAAGAAAATGCAATTGACCATTCTAAACGTAGTCTTTTTAGTCGTTTCTCTAATAAGAAAAAGATACATCCTTTAATACAGCAGCGACTCCCTTGGGTGGGTAATGAAACAAGCTTTGTTTCTCAATGTACTCAATGTGAAAAATGTATTGCTGCTTGTGAAGAGAGCATAATTGTTAAAGGTGATGGTGGTTTTCCCATTGTCGACTTTACAAAGGGGGAGTGTACTTTCTGTGAAGGATGTGCTCAAAGTTGCCCTGAAAACTTATTTGATTTAACTGTTGCCCCAGCTTTCTCTCATCAAATATCAATAAATGAAAGCTGTTTAGCAAAGCAATCTGTTGAATGTCGTAGTTGTAGCGATATGTGTGAAACACAAGCCATTCGCTTTCAATTAACGTTGGGCAGTGTTGCTCAACCTAAAATTAATTTTGATGCTTGTAATGGATGTGGTGGCTGTGTAGCAGCTTGTCCAACATCGGCTATTAGCATGATCCTGGAAGACGCAAAATAATGTTAGAAAATTTGCCTGAAAATGAAGTTCATATTTCAAGTTTAGTGGTTCATGTTAAACCTGAATTTTTAGAACAAACAAAAGAAAAAATACTGGCGCTACCGAATACAGAGATCCATGGAGAAAGTGAAGAGGGCAAATTGATTGTTGTTCTTGAAACAGAAAACCAAGGGTACATCACCGATTCAATAGATAAAATAAATGACTTCGAAGGAATTCTAAATGTCGCTTTAGTTTTCCACCAAATCGAGCACTTTGATCCGCAATGTGAGGATGAATCATGAAAATGACAAGACGTGCGTTTGTTAAAGCAAACGCCGCAGCATCAGCTGCAGCCGTAGCAGGTATTACTTTACCAGCATCGGCAACGAATTTAATCGTTAGTTCTGACCAAACAAAAATT
Organism: Aliivibrio sp. S3MY1; assembly: GCF_028765575.1. Lineage (GTDB taxonomy): Bacteria > Pseudomonadota > Gammaproteobacteria > Enterobacterales > Vibrionaceae > Aliivibrio. The sequence continues at coordinate 89,839 of NZ_JARACO010000013.1, forward strand.
AAATGGGATAAAGCGCCTTGTCGTTTTTGTGGAACTGGGTGTTCCGTTCTTGTAGGAACACAGAATGGTCGCGTAGTTGCGACTCAAGGCGATCCAGAAGCGCCTGTAAATAAAGGTCTTAACTGCATTAAGGGTTATTTTCTATCTAAAATCATGTATGGAAAAGATCGTCTTCAAACACCAATGCTGCGTATGACTGATGGCCAATACGATAAGAACGGTGATTTTTCTCCTGTTTCTTGGGATGTCGCGTTTGATACCATGGCAGAGAAATGGAAAGCAGCTCTGAAAAAACATGGTCCAACAGGTGTTGGTATGTTTGGTTCAGGTCAGTGGACTGTAATGGAAGGCTATGCTGCAGTTAAACTGATGAAAGCGGGTTTCCGTTCAAATAACATCGATCCAAATGCTCGTCACTGTATGGCTTCAGCGGTAGGTGCGTTTATGCGTACATTCGGTATCGATGAGCCAATGGGCTGTTATGATGACTTTGAACACGCAGACTCTTTTGTTCTGTGGGGCTCAAACATGGCTGAAATGCACCCTGTACTGTGGACTCGTATTTCAGATCGTCGTTTAAGTAATCCACACGTTAAAGTGAACGTATTATCTACTTATTATCACCGTTCATTTGAATTAGCAGATAAAGGGTACATTTTTGAGCCTCAATCTGACCTTGCCATTGCTAACTTTATTGCTAACTACATCATTCAAAACGATGCAGTAAACTGGGACTTCGTAAATAAACACACGAACTTCAAGCAAGCAACAACAGACATTGGCTATGGTCTTCGCGATACAGATCCGCTACAAATGAAAGCGGAAAACCCCAACTCTGGAGCGATGAGCTCAATCAGTTTTGAGGAATATAAAGCCTCTGTTGCTCCATATACGGCGAAGAAAGCCTCTGAAATGTCAGGTGTATCAGAAGAAGACTTGATCACTTTAGCTAAGCAATACGCCGATCCAAAAACAAAGGTAATGTCTTTATGGACAATGGGCATGAACCAACACACTCGTGGTGTTTGGATGAATAGCCTTGTTTATAACATTCACTTGTTAACCGGTAAAATTTCAACGCCGGGTAACAGCCCATTCTCATTGACAGGTCAACCTTCAGCATGTGGTACGGCTCGTGAAGTTGGTACATTCTCACATCGCCTACCTGCAGACATGGTTGTTGCTAATCCTAAGCACCGTGCAATTTCAGAAAAAATCTGGAAACTACCAGAAGGCACATTGAACGGCAAGCCTGGCGCACACGCCGTTGTTCAAGACCGCATGCTTAAAGACGGCAAGATTAACGCTTATTGGGTAATGTGTAATAACAACATGCAAGCGGGCCCAAACATTAACACTGAACGTTTACCTGGTTACCGTAACCCAGAAAACTTCATTGTATGCTCTGATCCATACCCAACCGCAACAGCGCAAGCATCGGATCTTATTCTTCCAACAGCAATGTGGGTAGAAAAAGAAGGTGCTTATGGTAATGCTGAACGTCGTACTCAAGCTTGGTACCAACAAGTACAAGCAAAAGGCGAAGCGAAATCTGATTTATGGCAAATCATGGAATTCTCAAAACGCTTCACAGTAGAAGAAGTGTGGGGCGAAGAGCTGCTTGCAAAAGCACCTGAATTTCGTGGAAAAACAATGTATGACGTACTTTACAAAAACGGTAATGTTGATGCCTTCCCATTGTCAGAAGCTCAAGAGCTGAATGATGATGCCAAAGCTCAAGGTTTCTACGTTCAAAAAGGTCTGTTTGAAGAGTATGCCGCATTTGGTCGTGGTCATGGTCACGATTTAGCACCATATGATACATACCATAATGTACGTGGTTTGCGTTGGCCTGTTGTTGATGGCAAAGAAACATTATGGCGCTTTAAAGAAGGTTCAGATCCATACGCTAAAAAAGGGTCAGATTGGGACTTCTATGGAAAACCTGATGGTAAAGCATTAATTATCTCTGCCCCATATGAAGCGCCACCAGAAGTTCCTGGTGATGAGTTTGATATGTGGTTATGTACGGGGCGTGTTCTTGAGCATTGGCATACAGGTACTATGACGCGTCGTGTTCCTGAGCTTTATAAAGCGGTTCCTGATGCGCTTTGTTATATTCACCCAGCAGATGCAAAAAAACGTAACCTACGCCGTGGTGATGAAGTGTTAATTTCGAATAAACGTGGTGAAGTACGTGTTCGTGTTGAAACTCGTGGTCGTAACCGCCCGCCAGAGGGATTAGTGTTTGTTCCATTCTTTGATGCTCGCATCTTAATTAACAAATTGATTTTGGATGCAACCGATCCTCTGTCTAAACAGACAGATTATAAGAAGTGTCCAGTTAAGATCACTAAAATTGCTTAATTAATAATAGATAGGTTACTGGCTAAGAAGTGAATAACCTATTTCAAAGAGTTTGCCTTAAGGCGGAGAAATTAGAATGAAAAAATTCATTATAGCGCTTATGTCAGCAGGGTTTTTGTTTGCTGGAGCAGTACAAGCGGAAACTGAACAAACAGCGGAACTTCATAATCCAGGTGGCATCGGTGGAGTTGAGTCACTACGTGGTGCATCGGAATTAGAAACAACGCGTCCAGCGGATGATTTTAAACGTTTTCCTCGTGATCACGCATTAGACAGTGATTACGTATACCAACCACCATTAGTCCCTCATACTATTCGCAACTATGAAGTGTCATTAAACGCAAATAAGTGTTTATCATGCCATAGTTGGAAAAACGCAAAAGAAATGGGGGCGACTAAGATCAGTGTAACTCATTACGTAAACCGTGAAGATGCTGTACTTTCAGATGTGTCTCCTCGCCGTTACTTCTGTCTACAATGTCACGTCCCTCAAGCTGATGCTAAGCCGTTAGTTGAGAATGAATTTGAACGTGTGGACTCATTGCGCTAGTTGCTAGCCAGTACCGTTAAGAGAGGCTATACATGAAACTATTAAAAGCATTTTGGAAGCGTTTTTCTTCACCAAGTAAAGCCGCGGTAGGTATCGTCCTATTTATGGGCTTTATCGGTGGCTTGCTTTTCTGGGGCGCATTTAACACCGGTATGGAAGCAACCAATACAGAAGAATTCTGTTCTGGCTGTCACGCACCTATCGTTAAAGAGATCCAAGAAACAATTCACTACTCAAACCGTTCTGGGGTTCGTGCAATCTGTTCTGATTGTCATGTACCTCATAACTGGACAGATAAAATTGTACGTAAAGTTCAAGCATCAAAAGAATTGTTTGCGCATTACGTAACGAAAACAATTGATACTGAAGAGAAATTCAAAGAGCGTCGTGGTCATTTAGCTGAACGAGAATGGCATCGAATGAAAGAGAATAACTCTCAAGAGTGTCGTAATTGTCATGAATTTAACTACATGGATTTCTCGGAGCAAGGGCCTCGTAGTGCGAAACAACACTCAACGGCATTAGCATCAGGTGATAAAACCTGTGTAGATTGCCATAAAGGTATTGCACATAAGCTACCTGACATGTCTGGTATTGAAGGTTGGTAAGGAGATAGCATGAGTACATTAGAATCTGTTATTTGGCATACGTTGGGTTACATCGCAATGCCGAGCATTATCCTTGGCGGTTTTGCTGCGGTTGCAGTGCTATCAATTTGGATACTGTCATTAAAAGCAGATAAAGAATAAATAATTTAGCTTAATCTAAGTAGATAACAAAAAGAGATGGGTATTTATAACTCATCTCTTTTTTTGTATCTGCTTGTTTGTCGTGCCAAGTTAAAATCGACGTATCCTACGCAATTATCTGAACAACAACTGATCCAGAATGGTATTACATACCTAAAAATGTGTAGTAAATAAAGGCAGCCCAGCTTACCGCAAGTAAAATCCATGGTAAATTTTTGCTTGATTCTTTATTAATGTGATCTTGCTGAGCTTGTTTATCTTCTGCATCAGAGTGGTTGTGTTTACTTTGTTTTTGACGCTGTGTCTTTTTCTTTAGCTTATCTGCTTCTCGTGATTTTTCTTTTTGCTGTTTCTTGTAAAGCGCAATGCCTTTTTCGATACCTTGCGCAATCAATTTAGTTTGTTCTTTTGTTTGTGCTGGTTTTTGTGTAGCTTTAGCTATCGCCATTGCTTCTTGTTGAGATTCTATAGATATCTGTGCTTTATTGTTATTTTTCATACGGCATTCTTAATTTTTCATATTTAATTTTATCTTTATACGTCGTTGAAATGTAAACGATACAAAGTGTGACGGCAATATAGATTTTGAATTTAAAGATGTATCTAGCTCAAAGTTTTTATTTTATTCAATCGTTATTTTTAATCATTTCAGTAATCTGGACAAGTCTACTGAGAAGATTATTAGTTAATTCTTTCGTCTGTTTAATGTTCAAAGGTAGATAAATGCTGTACTCGTTTGATGCATATGATGAACATGGCTGGTTAAAGCCACCAGTTTGGTTATGGTTCGGTTGGGCACTATTAATTCGCTCTGTAGTTGTTTTTGTAATGGCAGGAGCAAGTCGTGAGCAAGGTGCAGATTTACTGGCTCTGTTTTATCCAAGTCATTCAAGCTTGTATACCAGTTTATATTTAAGCTTACCCATAGTGTTTTTTATGTGGTTAAGTAGCTTTAAAAAGCCCACACGCCCTTTTATGCTAACCCTTTGGAAGCAAGGTCGATGGCTAACCATTATGATGGTATTAATAGATCTCATAATGTTAATTAAATCGGTGGTAGTTAATCGAGGAGAGTTCCAATTAAGTAGCGCAATGCTTATTTTATTGCTTAGTTGGTTTTTAATTTTTTTACTTCGTAGTAAGAGAGTAAAAATATGTTTTAGTTTGGCTTAAAGAGGAGTCAAAGATGGATTTATCAACAAGCGCGTTATTATTTAGTGCTTTACTAAGTCCGCTAGCAATGGCGGATTGGCAATTGGATGTTGGGTTAGAGATCAATCGCCCTAATTTACAGTATATGACAAATTCATCCTCCTCACTGGTATTGGGGGAAGAAACATTGGTGTTTAATTCGATTGATAAGCAGTCTCAAGTTAAAGCTTGGGCTGAGATCAAGAACATAGATGCTGAAAATGTAGAAATTGCCTTTCGTGTTGTCGAAGAAGAAAGTGAAGGTAGGGTGAGAGTATTATGTGCACCGACTATCATTGCTAAATTAAACAATCAAGAATCTTATATGGTCTCTGATTCTTCGGCAAATGAAACGGTTAAGCTGTCTGTTGAAGTGATTTCTTCGTGAACTCTTATTTATTATCAAACAATTTCAAAATTTATTTCATATAATGAGCTCAGTTAATCCAATCTAAGAAAGGAACTGAGTTCATGTCTTATACACCTCAAACCGCATTACTGCCAGAACCTGATCGCTTTGCATTATATGTAACGATGAATATTAACAGTAATCCTCAGCTTGTTCTTGAGCAGTTACAATCACTGCCATCTTTAATCTCTGAACTAAATGAAGAACAACCAGACGCAAATTTAAGTAGCGCTATCTCTTTTGGCGCAGATTTCTGGTCTACATTATCTGCACCTATGCCTTCTGAATTGGCTAAATTTAAGCAATTAGGTAAAGGTGAGATTATCGCGCCAGCAACCCATGGCGATGTTTATATTCATATCCACTCAAACCGCCATGATCTACACTTCTATATTTTGCGTAAATTGATGAATGTGCTCTCTGAGCATGTTGAAATCAAAGAAGAAGTGTCGGGCTATCGTTTTTTAGATTCTCGTGATATGACCGACTTTATTGATGGTACTGAAAATCCAAAAGATGAAGCGCGTGCAGAAGTGGCATTAATTGCTGATGGTGAATTCGCGGGTGGCAGTTACATGATGTGCCAACGATTCATTCACAAGCTCCCGGCATGGAACCGTTTATCTGTATCTGCACAAGAAAAAGTTATCGGTCGAACTAAGCCTGATTCAATAGAGCTAGAAGACGTTCCTGCAGCTTCTCACGTAGGTCGAGTAGATATTAAAGAAGATGGTAAGGGCGTTAAGATTTTACGTCATAGCTTGCCATACGGCTCGGTTTCAGGCGAGCATGGTTTACTGTTTATTGCTTATTGTCATTCAGTACATAACTTCCAGGTTATGTTGGATAGCATGTACGGTGAAATCGATGGGAAAACAGATCAACTATTGCGTTTTACAGACGCGGTTACTGGTGGTTATTTCTTCGCGCCATCACAAGAAATGTTCGCTGAGCTAAAAGTTAAATAATTCTGTTCTAAAGTTAAAACTAAAGTAGGTACCATTAGATATAATGGTATTTACTTAATTTTTTATATTAGAGTAGATACAAAAAGGCCGCTGTTTTCTCTTAGAGATAACAGCGGCCTTTTTCATGTCTTGTGTAAACTAAATCAGTCGATTAGGAAAGATTATTTAGTTACTTTAAGAACTGGAGATTCACCAACAGTAACAGCACCAGAAAGCTTAGTAAGCTCTTTGATTTCATCCATGTTAGAGATAACAACTGGAGTAAGCGTTGATTTAGCGTGCTCTTCTAGGTACGCAAGGTCAAATTCGATTACAGTGTCGCCAGCTTTAACTTCTTGGCCTTCTTCAGCGATACGAGTAAAGCCTTGACCTTTAAGTTCAACAGTATCGATACCGAAGTGAACGAAAAGCTCGATGCCGTCGTTAGATTCGATAGAGAAAGCGTGGTTAGTTTCAAAGATTTTACCGATCGTACCGTTTACTGGAGCAACCATTTTATTGCCAGCAGGTTTGATAGCAATACCGTCACCAACGATTTTTTCAGCGAACACTACGTCTGGCACATCTTCAATGTTTACAATTTCACCAGAAAGAGGTGCGATGATGTCGATAGCACCAGCGTCAGCGCGTTCAGAAGAAAATGCGTTTTTAATTTTGTCAAACAGACCCATTGTGTAGCTCCCTAAAGTTTATATTAAATAGCCACTAAAACTTAGTGGCTATATTTAATTCTTTGCAACTATACTATTACTTAGTATTTTCTGCGATAAATTTTTCAACGTGTGCTTCAATTTCTGCTGCGGTAGGCATTTGAAGAGCTTCATCTGCCATTGCTTTTACTGCTGCAAAGTTTGTGTTACGAACGATTTTCTTAACAAGAGGGATAGAAATACCACTCATGCTGAATTCGTCTAAACCCATACCTAAAAGAAGTAAACTTGCACGCTCATCACCCGCTAGCTCGCCACACATACCCGTCCATTTACCTTCTTTGTGAGAAGCGTCGATTACTTGCTTGATTACAAGCAGAACCGCTGGAGATAGTGGATTGTATAGGTGAGAAATCATTTCGTTACCACGGTCAACAGCAAGAGTATATTGTGTTAAATCGTTAGTACCGATAGAGAAGAAGCTAACTTCTTTCGCTAAGTGGTGTGCAATTGCAGCAGCTGCTGGCGTTTCAACCATTACACCGATTTCGATGCTTTCGTCAAATGCTAGGCCTTCAGCTCGAAGTTCTACTTTGTATTCTTCGATTGCTTTTTTCAGCTCACGGATTTCTTCAACAGAAATGATCATTGGGAACATGATACGCAGTTTACCGTGTGCAGATGCACGTAAAATACCACGTAATTGGTCACGTAGAATTTCACGACGGTCTAAACTGATACGGATTGCACGCCATCCTAAGAATGGGTTCATCTCTTCAGGAAGATCCATGTATGGTAGATCTTTATCACCACCGATATCCATAGTACGGATGATCACTGGCTCACCATGCATCGCTTCTGCTACTTCTTTATAAGCAACATATTGCTCTTCTTCAGTAGGAAGTGCATCACGATCCATGAATAGGAATTCTGTACGATACAGACCAACACCTTCACCGCCGTTACGGATGATACCGTCACAGTCTTTAACTGTACCGATGTTACCGCAAACTTCAACTTGGTGGCCATCAAGAGTGATAGCTGGTAGGTCTTTAAGTTTTGCTAGCTCTTCTTTTTCTGCAATTTGTGCGTCACGAATTTGCTTAGCTTCTGCTAGTTCTGCTTCTGATGGGTTGATAACAATCTTGTTGTTAACTGCATCAAGAATCAGTATGTCGCCATTTTTCACTTGCTTAGTGATATCGTTAGTACCAACGATAGCAGGAAGTTCAAGAGAACGCGCCATGATAGAAGTATGAGAAGTACGTCCGCCGATGTCACAAGCAAAACCAAGAACGTAGTCTAGGTTGATTTGCGCTGTTTCAGAAGGCGTTAAATCGTTAGCAACTAGGATAACTTCTTCATTGATATTACTTAGCGAAACAATGTTGATGCCTAGTGCATTTTTAATAAAGCGGCTACCGATATCACGGATATCTGTAGCACGCTCTTTTAGATAATCATCATCTAAAGATTCAAGAGCACACGCTTGTTCTTCAATTACAGAGTAAATTGCAAAATCAGCAGCAAGCTTGTCGTCTTTGATAAGGGCTAAGATTTCTTCTTCTAGCTCTTCATCTTCAAGAAGCATTATATGCCCCTCAAAAATAGCTTCTTTTTCTTCGCCAAATGTTGCTAGCGCTTTCGCTTTAACCGCTTCTAATTGCTCAGAAGACTTAGCTCTAGCGTCAAAGAAACATTTAACTTCTGCTTCTACTTGAGATTCAGAGATTGGAGTTTTGTTTAGGACAATTTCATCTTCCTGAAGTAATAATGCTTTACCAAAAGCAATACCTGGAGATGCTAGAATGCCTGAAATCATAGCTTTACCTTAACATTGATCAAATTAGAGAATGAGAATAATAAAGAAAAAGCTGATTAGTGCAGCTCGTCCATTAGTTTAACTAGGTGATCTACCGCTTCTTTCTCTTGAGCGCCTTCAGCAGAGATAGTTACGTTAGTACCTTTAGTTAGACCTAAAGTTTGAAGTTTGAAAAGGCTAGTAGCACTTGCACTTTTGCCGTTAGAAGTAACTGTGATTTTTGCATCAAAACCTTTTGCTTCTTTAACGAACTGAGCCGCTGGACGAGTGTGAAGGCCATTTTCTGCAGTGATTACTACGTCTTGTGAATACATTGTGTATACCCCGATTTATATTTTATGTTGAATTAATGTCGTTAACCAATTCTGTTTATGAATGTACTTTCGCACATCACAGCCTTAGAAACAATCCATCTAAGAGTAAATAGGCTAACGACAGTAATTTATATATTCTTTCTTATTTTGTAACATTAAACGAGTCTAATGTTGATACTTTATCTTGGATTGTAATTATTTTATACCTAAAAATAAAGTGGCTAGATTATTACTAAGGAGTGAAATGAAATCAACAAAAAAACCCCTTAAGGGGCTTTTTTGGAGGAAAAATTGATTTGAACACATGAAAAACGTAGATTTATTGTTCGTTTTCTTGTTCTGTAAACAAACCAGCAAAAAGAGCAGTACTTAGGTAGCGCTCTCCTGAACTTGGTAATACCACCACAATTTGTTTGCCTGAAAATTCTGGAAGTTCAGCAATACGGTTCGCTGCAACCACAGCAGCACCAGAAGAGATACCAGCTAAAATGCCTTCTTCTTCCATCAGTCGACGAGCCATTTCAATAGCATCTTCTGAAGTGACGGCTTCAACACGATCGATTAATGCTAAATCTAGGTTTCCTGGAATAAAGCCTGCACCAATACCTTGGATCTTATGTGGCGCTGGTTTTATTTCTTCACCAGCAAGCGCCTGTGCGATTACTGGAGACTCAGCGGGTTCTACCGCAACTGAAAGTACGGCTTTATTCTTGGTGTGTTTAAGGAAACGACTTGTTCCCGTTAATGTACCACCAGTACCAACACCTGCAACGAATACGTCAATATTACCTTCTGTTGCTTCCCAGATCTCTGGACCTGTTGTTTTTTCATGGATCTCAGGGTTTGCTGGGTTATTAAACTGTTGAAGCAGAAGGTACTTACTTGGGTCACTTGCTACAATTTCTTCCGCTTTTGCTATCGCGCCACCCATACCTTTAGGTGCTTCTGTTAATACTAGGTTTGCGCCTAGTGCTTTAAGCAGTTTACGGCGCTCAAGGCTCATTGATGCAGGCATTGTTAGTGTCAGTTTATAACCACGAGCAGCAGCAACAAAAGCAAGTGCAATACCAGTGTTACCTGACGTTGGCTCAACAAGCTCAATACCTTCTTTTAACGTGCCTGCTTTTTCTGCTTCCCAAATCATGTTAGCGCCAATACGACACTTAACACTAAAGCTTGGGTTACGAGCTTCAACTTTTGCTAATACGTTCCCTTTACTTACACGATTAAGGCGAACTAGCGGTGTGTTACCAATCGTTTGAGAATTATCTTCGTAAATCTTTGTCATGATCTGTTCCTTCATTACACGGTAAGCGTGATTGTATGGGTTATGATGTCTGTACTCTTTTGAGTCACTCTACCTATTTAGAATACGAAGAGTTACTCAAATGAGAAAGGATCAAAAGGTTATAAGTTATGGATTAACGGTTTGTATGCTTATTACGATACACGTCGACCCACATAGCGGTCGCACCACAAACAGCAATAGGCATTACAAATAGGTTTAAAATTGGAGTCATAGTAAACAGAGTAACTAAAGAACCAAAAGATAAGCATTTTCCACGATTAGTTTTTAAATCGTCTCGCATGGTTTCAAATGGAACTTTGTGATTATCAAATGGATAATCGCAATATTGAATGGCCATCATCCAGGCGGTAAACAAAAACCATAAAACAGGAGCGATACTTTGACCAATCGCAGGAATAAAAAATAAAATAAATAACCCTAATGCTTTTGGTAGGTAATATTTTAGTTTTTGCCATTCTCTTGTAAAGATCCGTGGCAAGTCTTTCAGTGCATCAAGAACTCCGCCATTCGGAGCTGGTTGATTGGTTAATTTTGCTTCTAAGTGCTCCGCTAATAACCCATTGAATGGGGCTGCTATCCAGTTTGCAATGGTACTAAAGAAGTAAGAAAAGACGGCAAGAATACTGATAACAATAAGTGGCCAGAGTATATAAGAGAGCCAATTTAACCAACTTGGAATTTGAGCTAATATCTGTTCAATCCAACCGCCAATTTGATTGAAGAGATAAAAGAACGATCCCCCTAAAAGTACAAAATTTATCAGTAGAGGGATAAACACAAAGCGACGAATACCCGGCGTCATAGCGAGTGATATGCCAGTAAAAAAGTACTGAACACCAGATTGAGTTTGTTTCAATGAATTCATAATCAAAATTTACGGTTGTGTATCATGTATTCACTATACTCAAAAATAAGCACAAATAAATGGAATTAGAGTAAATAAAGTCGGTCTAAATTGTTCAAATGTAAGATTTATGTCACCACTTTCATTTTGTTATTCAACAATGGGGCTATTATTTGGTACATTATCAGGAAGTAGTGGTAGATTAACGTGATTAGTTAAACTACTTTAATATAGTAGTTAAAGTTAGCTTCTTTCTTTTAATCAATAAGAGAGGGAAGCTCAATAAAGCAGAAGAGCAGAGAGTTAGCGATGCAAGAATTGCGATTAGTGTTGATACTTGTTGGGGCATTGGCCATTGCGGCGTTATTGTTTCATGGCTTATGGACAAGTCGAAAAGAAACAAACTCAAAATTTGGGAAAAAAGTAGACATCGATTTTGATTCAGACATTGATGATGACGAAGTCGCTCCTATGCGTGGTTTTGATCAAGCAAAAGAAGAAGCTAATACGCAAACAGAGAGAAAAGAGCCTGCATTTACACGTGAAGAACCGGCTTTTTCAACGGATCCTCTTTTTGATTTTGAGCATAAAGAAAATACGCTTGAAGAGCCTATTGCAGTGATTAAAGAGCAGCCTGTTGAAATACAAGAGGCCGTCGTTAATGAGATACCGGTAAAAGAACAGATAATCATCGAAGAAGAGCCAATGATCTCCTTTTCGGCAATTGATGATACCGTTATCGTTCAAGAAAAACAGCCTCAGCCAGAACTGCATATTGAAAAGCCAATAATAGTAGAAGAGCCGGTGGTTGCGCCTATTATAGAAACAAAGCCAGAACCAGAATCTGAGCCTGAGCCGAAAGAAGACGTTATTGTAATTAATGTTCATGGAATGGGAACAGAGCGCTTTAACGGAAATCGTTTGTTCAATAGTCTTGAGCAAAATGGATTAGTGTTTGGTGATATGGGGATCTATCATCGCCATTCGGATCTTTCAGGAACTGGAAAAGTGTTATTTAGTGCTGCGAATATGGTTTCGCCTGGGCATTTTCAAGTACCAGAAGGTGAAGCGTTTTCAACACCAGGTATTTCATTCTTCTTACCATTACCGTGTTTTGGTGATGCTGAACATAACTTTAAACTGATGTTACAGACGGCTCAGTTAGTAAGCTCAGAGCTTGGTGGTAATGTTCTCGATGAAAAAAGAGCCATGCTGACACCAAATAAAATAGATGAATATAAGGGAAGAGCGAAAGTTTTTTGCCGTAAATAGATTATCTACTATAGAATTAGTATTAATGAGAAAGGCTCTTTTTGAGCCTTTTTTTTATTTTTAGAAAACAGAACAAGAAGTTGATGAATCATGAGTATTGAACAGACCTTAGATGAGCTAAAACAACAACTGAATTACCACGCTTATCGTTATTATGTAGAAGATAGCCCTGAGCTGCCTGATGCAGAATATGACCGCATGATGCAGCAATTGCTATCTATAGAGTCTGAACATCCAGAGTTGGTGAGCGTTGACTCACCTAGTCAACGTGTGGGTGGGGAGGCGTTGAATGGTTTTACTCAAGTTCAGCATGAGATCCCAATGCTTTCTCTTGATAATGCATTTAGTGACGAAGAGTTAGAAGCCTTTGAAAAAAGAATGAACGATCGTCTTATTGCTAAACCTGTTTCTCTATTCTGTTGTGAGCCTAAGTTGGATGGTCTTGCGGTTAGTCTGCTCTATGTAAATGGTAAATTAATACAAGCAGGAACTCGTGGTGATGGTTCAACGGGAGAGAATATCACTGAAAACGTAAGAACGATCCGTTGTATTCCGTTAACGCTGCAAGGAGAAGGTTGGCCAACACGATTAGAAGTGCGTGGTGAAGTCTTTATGCCAAAAGCGGGCTTTGATGCTTTAAATGAACGAGCGTTAAAACGCGGAGAAAAGCCATTTGCTAACCCACGAAATGCGGCGGCAGGCAGTTTACGTCAATTAGATTCAAAGATCACCGCAACACGTCCACTGAGTTTTTATGCTTATAGCGTCGGTGTGATTGAAGGCGGTGAATTAGAGGCAAGCCATTATCAGCGTTTTGTTCAGCTTAAAGGCTGGGGATTACCTATGTGTGAAGAGACCAAACAATGCGGCTCTTTAGCAGAAGTAAAAGCTTACTATAAAGACATTCTTGAGCGCCGAGATGCATTGAAATACGAAATCGACGGCGTGGTAATTAAAGTTGATGATATTGAGCTTCAAGAACAACTAGGTTTTGTAGCGAGAGCACCTCGCTGGGCGATTGCTTATAAGTTTCCAGCACAAGAAGAGCTGACGGTTCTTAATGATGTCGAGTTTCAAGTAGGGCGTACCGGGGCTATTACTCCGGTCGCAAAACTTGAACCTGTATTCGTAGGTGGCGTCACAGTAAGTAATGCAACACTGCATAATGCAGATGAAATCGCACGCTTAGGTGTCCATATTGGCGATACTGTTATCATTCGTCGAGCGGGGGATGTGATCCCACAAATTGTTTCGGTTGTTGAAGCTCGTCGCCCAGAAGACAGTAAAGCCATTATTTATCCTACAAACTGCCCAGCCTGTGATTCTAAGCTTGAAAGAGTCGAAGGCGAAGTGGTTACTCGCTGTGGTGCAGGTTTAGTCTGTCCTGCTCAACGTAAAGAAGCACTAAAGCATTTTGTCTCTCGTAAAGCGCTTGATGTTGATGGTTTAGGCGACAAGGTAGTCGAGCAGTTAGTTGATAAAGAAATGGTCGAAACTCCCGCTGATTTATTTAAATTATCAGCAGGTATTTTAACCGTACTAGAGCGTATGGGACCTAAATCAGCTCAAAATGTGGTTGATGCCTTAAATAAAGCCAAAGCAACGACCTTACCTCGATTTTTATACTCTTTAGGTATCAGAGAAGTGGGTGAAGCCACTGCTGCAAATTTAGCTCTACATTTCGCCACGTTAGAGGCGGTTCAGGCGGCGACACTTGAGCAATTAATCGAAGTAAGTGATGTCGGTGATGTTGTTGCCAAACATGTTTTAAACTTCTTTGCAGAACCACACAACCAAACAGTTATTGACGATTTACAAGCAATGGGCATTCACTGGCCTGAAATTAAAGCGCTTGATGAATCTGTTCCGCAACCATTAGCAGGAAAAGTGGTGGTGCTTACAGGGACACTTCATAAATTAAAACGTAATGAGGCTAAAGCAGCACTACAGGAATTAGGTGCAAAAGTAACAGGCAGCGTATCTAAAAAGACCGACATTCTTTTTGCGGGTGAGGCTGCAGGGTCTAAATTAACCAAAGCGGAAGAGCTTGGAGTAGAAGTAATGAATGAAGAACAGTTAATTGAGTTACTAAATTAACAATAAAACAGCCATTCATTAAATAAAAAAGGAGCGTAGAGCTCCTTTTTTTTATCTCTGAAACTAATGGTTTTTATTGGTCGGTATAACTTAAATCTTTGTACCGATACTGGTTGTAACTATTTATAGAGGATAATCAACCGTTTTCAAAATAACGAGATTCTCGTCGCATTGAGTCTTTTTTTATATTTATAACGTATTGATTTAGCTTTTAAAGATGTTTTTTTATGATTATTAATCTGTTTAATTTGATCTTAATCACTAACACGAAAGAAGTTTGCGCTCGCTCATATTTTTTTTATAGAAAATTAAGTTTTTGTTTTATGTTTTTTTTGATCTGTTTAGTCTTAATTACATGGATGCACTTGGTGTATGCAGGGAAAAATATAAGGTAATTACGATTTTTGAATTTTTCTTATTTAAAAATTGTGTGAATTAGGAGAGTTATTTATTGCTTTCGGCGGCCAACTTAAAGCCAATAAATAACCAATACAGCGATATCCATTTTTAGGAGTTTTATTCCATGGAAAACAAATTTTTTAAAACAACGTTATTAGGGGCTGCGGTTGCTTTGGCATCTGCAGGTGTTACAGCAAAAGAAGTGGGTATTAACTCTGACTTTACTGTAGAAGCTTATGGTGTTGCGGCTATCTCACTAGTTAATTATAACGTTACTGGTAATGGCAACAAGGGC
>NZ_JARACO010000130.1 GCF_028765575.1 Aliivibrio sp. S3MY1
TGTAGTGGTCAAGTAAAACTGGCCACCGTTTTATATTCTAACCAGTATTGTTGTTCTGCAAGGTTCGGTGGTAATCCATCATTATGCTGATGAGGCCTGATATTGCTGAAGTAACCAATTATATACTTGGTTATTGAATGTTTTGCTTCAGCAAAACTTTTATATCCATTCTTAGGAACCCATTCACTCTTTAAACTTCTAAAGAATCTTTCCATTGGACTATTATCCCAGCAATTACCACGACGACTCATGCTTTGAGTTATTTGATATTGCCATAATTTTTGCCTGAACTTTAAGCTTGTATAGTGGCAGCCTTGATCGCTATGGAACATGACATTTGATGGTTTTCCTCGTAACTCATACGCTATTGAAAGAGCTTTCGTT
>NZ_JARACO010000131.1 GCF_028765575.1 Aliivibrio sp. S3MY1
ATCATCACGACCCACTGACGTGGCAAATGAGAAACCACCAAACTTAGGAGAATCATAACGAACTTGGTTTGATTGACGATCGTAGTGACCAGCAATACCGCCCCAATCGAATACAGAGCCTAAACCTGGGTTAGAGAAAGGCCAATCAACCAGTTCGTATAGTGGAGTAAGAACGCGACCGACACGTACGTTACCCCAATCACCAGATGCACCAATAAACGTATCACGGAAACCTAGCACACCACCAGAAACACCGCCGTGTGGCCAGTCAGTACTATCAACATAACCAGATTCAATTTGCATTGTGATCAATACGTTTTCAAACATCTCTTTATGTGCACGGAAACCAATACGAGATTCGTTTTCTACTACAAAACCAGT
>NZ_JARACO010000132.1 GCF_028765575.1 Aliivibrio sp. S3MY1
GAGTCTGACATCAACAGAGCCGTAGCCTTTTTTAGTATTTCATTATGCTCCTCGAGACGAGCAAGCTTCTTTTTTAACTCACGAATTTCTATTTGTTCGGGAGTTATCGGAGATGCCGTTGGCATCACTCCACTTAACTCATCTTTTAGCTGCTGAACCCACTTAGTCATGGCTGATTTACTTACGTTCATAACCTGGGATGCTTCAGTAATTGAGTACCCTTGCTCAATTACTAATTGGGCAGCTTCTAGCTTGTATGTTGCGCTATAGTTCTTTCTTGGACGTCTTGTCATTATGTACACCTATTTAATTCTGAAATGATTATATCATTTCTAACTAGGTGGCCAAATTCACTATGCCACTA
>NZ_JARACO010000133.1 GCF_028765575.1 Aliivibrio sp. S3MY1
GCGTTATACGAACTCTGAGAATGCAGTTTTTTGGTTCAGTCCAGCGATTGAACCATTAGTTTTTTAGGTGTGAAAGTAGGGTGGTTTATCTTTTTCTTTGTTGCCTTTTGGTGTTCGTTTTATCAGGTTCGGCATTGAACTATTATTGCCCCAAATTCAGGCGTTTCAGCGGCTTATTTACGCTTCAATTGTTCTTTGGTTATGCCTCATTTTAGCCTGCGTCAGTGTTTTCCTCTTAGCATTTTCAATCCCAATTGTGGTTAGGATATTTGGTTTATCAGTTCCAAACTTGCTGAAACCAAATCGTACAAATGGTGTAAGAAAAAGGGATTGTTTCGTTTCACAGTTATTGTCGTTGAAGT
>NZ_JARACO010000134.1 GCF_028765575.1 Aliivibrio sp. S3MY1
ATTTGTTTGGAATTAAGATTTGCTGGTAACTCGGCACGAAGGCCATTATTACATGTCAGCACCACAATATTAGACTGCTCTTGTGTTGGCTCTGTCACGATAATGGGGTGAATTTTTGTTGTGACTTCTGACTCGCTGAGTTTCTTGGACCAGTAATAAAGGGTTTGGTAGCTGATTTCGTTATCAATACAAAATTGCTTGATAGATAGGTTACTCTCTTTCTGCTGCTCTAAAATATTAGCCCAATGATCGCGCTTACTTTGCTGATTCATAATACCTCCGATTAAAAAGATACTATGACAAAGCCTGCTTAATATTGATATGTGTGGTTAGTTAAGCGCTTAC
>NZ_JARACO010000135.1 GCF_028765575.1 Aliivibrio sp. S3MY1
AAATGGAAAACAGATACATTTTTTACACCATTTGAACGACTTAGTTTCAGCAAGTTTGGAACTGAAAAACTAAATACACTCGCCACAATTGGGATTGGAAATGCTGCGAGAAAAACACTGATGCTGACTAAAATGAGGCATAACCAAAGAACAATTGAAGCGTAAAATAGCTTCTGAAACGCCTGAACTTAGGGAAATAAGGGCTAATTTGCCGAACCTGATGAAATGAAAACAAAAAGGAAACAAAGAAGAAATTTACGCTTACTAAGCCGAAACTACGAAAGCTGCGATCCTATTGATGAACCGTGCAAAAAATTTCGGACTCAGTACGCAC
>NZ_JARACO010000136.1 GCF_028765575.1 Aliivibrio sp. S3MY1
TGGCCAACATGGTTTTCCATGGTCTAACGATAATCACTTAGGTGACTTACCACCGTTGTATATTAATATGGATGGGAATGCAGTTCAGCCTGTATTAGCTCCTCGAATTACACTTCCAAACCTATCTGGTCGATCTTTAATGATCCATGCAGGTAGCGACAATCATTCTGATCATCCTAAAGCATTAGGGGGCGGAGGCGCTCGTTTAGTTTGTGGTGTAATCAAATAATATAACAAATGCATCAACACGATTTACTACACTCGGCATCTCAGGTTGTCGGGTGTTTCTCGTTTTAAGGCGTCAATTTTGAGTATAATTGTATAGTAGT
>NZ_JARACO010000137.1 GCF_028765575.1 Aliivibrio sp. S3MY1
AGGTCAGCATGGTTTCCCATGGTCTAAGGATAATCACTTAGGTGACTTACCACCGCTGTATATTAATATGGATGGGAATGCAGTTCAGCCTGTATTAGCTCCTCGAATTACACTCCCAAACCTATCTGGTCGATCTTTAATGATCCATGCAGGTGGCGACAATCATTCTGATCATCCTAAAGCATTAGGGGGCGGAGGCGCTCGTTTAGTTTGTGGTGTAATCAAATAATATAACAAATGCATCAACACGATTTACTACACTCGGCAATCTCGTTTGCCGGGTGTTTCTCGTTTTAAGGCGTCAATTTTAGGTATAATTGC
>NZ_JARACO010000138.1 GCF_028765575.1 Aliivibrio sp. S3MY1
TTTTCTTATAAGTATGCTTCGGTATTTGCGTACTTACTAAATTAAGTAATTTCATTAACTTAGTGGCACGGTAGCGGCTAAGTGGTATCCCTCTCTGGGATACCATTTTTGCTATACTTCTCGCCCCAGCAGAGCCATTACTAATGCTATGTACTTCTTTAACTTCTGAGTATAACTCTAATAACTCACCGTCAACGTTTCTTGGTTTTGCCTTCCAATACTTATAACTACTCCGATGAATACCAAAGGTTTCACAAAGAATGCTTATACTGTGGCTCTGCCTGAGTTTATCTATTAATGCGAATTGTTCAGA
>NZ_JARACO010000139.1 GCF_028765575.1 Aliivibrio sp. S3MY1
CTTTCTTATAAGTATGCTTCGGTATTTGTGTACTTACTAAATTAAGTAATTTCATTAACTTAGTGGCACGGTAGCGGCTAAGTGGTATTCCTCTCTGAGATACCATTTTTGCTATACTTCTCGCTCCAGCAGAGCCATTACTAATGCTATGTACTTCTTTAACTTCTGAGTATAACTCTAATAACTCACCGTCAACGTTTCTTGGCTTTGCCTTCCAATACTTATAACTACTCCGATGAATACCAAAGGTTTCACAAAGAATGCTTATACTGTGGCTCTGCCTGAGTTTATCTATTAATGCGAATTGTTCAGT
>NZ_JARACO010000014.1 GCF_028765575.1 Aliivibrio sp. S3MY1
TGTATCACCTTCGCCAAGAGCAATAACTTCTGGGATTGTTTTATCTAATGTGTAGGTCCACTGACCAGAATTATTAATAGAAAGCTCACCATACATACCTGACGTATCGGTTATATCCCAAGTATGGCTATCACTAGAATCTACATCTCCGTCATTCAAATTACCCGAAATTTTACCATCATCATCGGTATTTAACATTGAGCCAGTAAGTGTACCTGAAATGTCTGGTGCATCATTGGTGCCTGTAACATCAACTTTAAAGATCATCATTACAGGTTCACCATGCTCATCAACTACCGTTTTACCAAACTTATCGACAACGGTAACACTGAAAGTATCTGTAACTAGATCATCTTTATTTAATTGTTGAACGGCTGATGAATTATTATCAAGTACATATTCCCAGTTACCGTTATTATCTAAAGTTAGCGTTCCGTAGGTTCCAGAGCCTGAAACAAGGTTCCACGTTAAATCAGGCGTTAGCCCATCAACATCATCCAATGTGCCAGTTTGACTAAGTGGACTACCGTCTTCTGCAAAATCAATTTCTTCGACAATAAGAACCGTTTCAACATCATCTGCGACACCAGTTATCTTAATAGTAATTGAAGCATCTGTGCTTTTTGCACCTTTATCATCTTGAACAACAACATTAAAAAAATCTCGTTCAATTTGATCTGGCGTTAGTGCTTGAACTAAAGGATTATTATTGTCTAATTGGTAAGTCCACGCGCCTGTTAATTCGTTTAAAATTAGCAGTCCATAGGTACCTTGAACGGTGATAGTTCCATTTGTGGCATCACCATCTTCATCGGCGACTTTATTACCGTTTCCATCGGTTAAATACCAAGTATGAGTATCACATGAATCAGGATCACTGAGATCTAACTGCCCAGAAACTTCAATGCTTTCATCCTCAATAACTTCACCTAACTCTCCTAATAGCGGAGTATCAGTAATAATTTTGGGTGCATCATTGGTACCAACGATGGTTACATTAATCAGTACTTTCGA
Organism: Aliivibrio sp. S3MY1; assembly: GCF_028765575.1. Taxonomy (GTDB): domain Bacteria; phylum Pseudomonadota; class Gammaproteobacteria; order Enterobacterales; family Vibrionaceae; genus Aliivibrio. The sequence goes on from NZ_JARACO010000014.1 coordinate 1,015, forward strand.
TGTTTTCCCACAATCATCCGTTACTGTTACTGTCCATTTTTCATTAACCGTCTCACCTTCACATAGTGAATCAACATAAGGCTGTGAGTCATCAACATCGTAAGTCCATGTGCCATCGGGGTTAACAACAAGATCCCCAAATAATCCTCCATCAATAGGAGAAATACCCGATACACTAGTGATAGCACAACCAGGATCAAGTACTATTGTCCCGCTCCCGTCACCACCAATTGAGTGTCCATCGTCATCAACACCTTCTTCTTCGGCTATAATGTCTATCTCTTCATCATATGAATCGCCACCGCCACCGCCACCGCTACCAGAGTCGTTATTACCTTGAACGGTAATCACGACTTCAAATGGTTCAGAAACACCACCATCCTTATCTGTTGCTGTCACTAAAAACTTATCAAATTCAATATCATCAAAATTTAATGCATTTGTATCTTCGTCGCCATTATCTAACAGATAAGTCCATTGCCCATTAGCATCAATAGTTAATACACCATAAATGCCTCCGCCATCAATAACCTGCCAGCTAACCACTTCATCGCCAAGATCAACATCATCAGCAATTACATTACCTGTAACTTTAGTAAATTGGTTAGCAAATGTTCCAGCGACAAACTCTTGTGCATCTTCGATAACTGTTGCTGAATTATCTCCGGATACCACAGGTAAATCATTCGTACCTACAATAGTGAAATCAATTTGTTCTGTAACAAAGCCGCCATTCGTATCATGGGCAACGGCTGTGAAGGTCTCTGATATTGTATCCCCTTCATTTAAAGATTGAATCGCAGCAGACGTTTTATCTATTTCATAACGCCATGAACCATCGCTTTCAAGATAAAAAGTACCATAGTTACCAACATAGGTTCTCACTTCAAAAGAGGTACTATCTCCGTTATCCACATCGGTTGCTACAAGCTGACCTGTAACTGTATCAGGCGATGTATCTTCTATATACTCACCTGTTGCTCCATCTATAATTTCAGGTAGATCATTTGTTCCTTGAATCGTAATGACGACATCATCCGTTGATGCGACACCTTGTGAATCAGTCACTGTTACTGTAAATGTTTCGGTAAGAGTATCGTTAGGACCAAGCGCCTGAACTGCCAGTAATGAATTAGTTAAAGAGTAAGTCCATTTACCACTTGAATTCATGGTTAGCGAACCATACTGACCGACACCATTATCAAGGTTCCAACCGTGGACATCACCTATATCTGGATCGGATGTCTGTAATTGCCCTTCTATTACTGTTGTTTGATCTTCAATTACTGTACCAGTTAATGCGCCACTTAATACTGGCGCATCATTTGTACCCTCGATGGTAATTTTCACTTCAACTTCTGATACTTCACCAAATGAATCCGTAACTTTTACCATGATTGAATCGACAAGTTCTGCGCCTTCTTTTAGGCCATTAACAGAACCATTGCTGTTATTTAGCACATAAGTCCAATTACCGTCTTGATCAATACTAAATTGGCCATACTGGCCTGCTGCTCCGATAATTTCCCACTCGAGAACATCCGTTAAATCTAGATCCCCAGACTTCAATTCTCCTGTGATTTCATTATTTGCAGCGTCTTCTTTAATTTCACCAGTAGTATCACCAATAATGCCAGGTGAACTGTTTGTACCTGCAATATCAATAATCACTTCTATTTGGTTTGTACCGCCGTGCCCATCATCAACTTCAACAACAAATTTATCTTGTACTATTTGACCAGATGCAATCCCAATAGTGGCCGGTTTTGAATTATCAAGCTGATAAGTCCATTCACCTGTATTTGAATCAATACTTAAGGCACCGTATACACCTTCAGGAGTCATAATTGACCATGAATGAGTGTCAAGATGATCGATATCAACGGCTGTCAACTCACCGGTTGCAACATCTTTTCCTGCTGTACCTTCAATCGTACTTCCCGTTGTTGCACCCACTATAGAAGGCTGGTCATTATCACCAACAATGGTAATAATAATGTCTTTTTCAGTGCTTGCTCCACTGCCATCTTTTACGGTAACGGTAAAGGTATCTGTCGCTTCTTCACCTTCAGACAATTGTTGCACAGAGTCTTTATCATTACTTAAGATATAAACCCATTTACCGGAACCATCAATTGAAAGAGTACCAAAAGAACCGGTTTCTGAACTCAATGACCAAGTATGTGAATCTCCAATATCGGCATCATCGGGAGCTAACTGTCCTTCAATTTCAGTAATTACTGAGTCTTCTTCAATTTTTCCTGTCAACTCACCTGATAATTCTGGAATATCATTGGTACCCTTAACAGTGACTGTAACTGTAACTGTATCAATGGCACCATATTGGTCTTCAACTTGAATAATGTATTGCTCTGTCTCTTTTTGGTTAGCAAGTAACCCTTGAGTTGATGCTAATGTGTTGTCAATCGTATAGGTCCATTTCCCATCCGCACTTAATGATAATGAGCCATATTCACCTTGAGCATCAGTTAATAATGTCCAAGTATGAATATCAATTGTATCTACATCGCCATCTGTTAGTTGTCCTGATACGGACGGTTTATCATCCTCGGTAATTATTCTCTCAGTTTTACCTCCTATGATAGGAGCATCATTAGTACCCAATACTTCAACTTGAATTTGAATCGCATTTGTTCCACCATTACCGTCATCTACATTGATAGTAAAAGTCTCAAATTTTTGCTGATTTTCTGCGATCGCTTGTGTATTAGGATTTGTAGGGTCTAAGCTATATAACCAATTACCATCAGTATCAACAGTCATGTTACCATATTGACCTGTACCACCACCTTGTACTACCCAAGTATGAGTATCAGTAAAATCAACATCAACTGCCGTTAATGAGCCCGTTGCGGTTGGTATGATATCTTCTACTGCTGTTCCTGTAGTTCGGCCTGTTATATCTGGAGTGTCGTTAGTACCAACAATAGATACTTCAACCGTATGCTGTGCATATCCATTATTTCCATCACCAACAACAACGACAAAACTTTCAACTACCTTTTCATCTTTTGCTAATAGCTGAGCTTCATCATTTTTAAGAACATAAGTCCACTTACCCGTCGTAGCATCAATAGAAAAACTGCCTAATTTCGATTCTGACGCTCCAATAACAAACCAGTTATGTGTATCTAAATCATCGACATCTTCCACTATTAAGGTATCTGAAATCGTTTGAACGCCATCTTCAACGACGGCACCTGTATCATTACTATCTACAACGGTAGGTAAATCGTTAGTCCCTTCTAGTGAAATAACAATTTCTTTTTGTACGGTTCCACCTTGACCATCATTAACGGTAACGATGAATTTATCTTCTCCAGATTCTCCCTCGGCAAGATGTTGAGTTGCGTCTAACCCGTTATTGATGGTGTAAACCCATTTGCCGTTTGCATCGACAGTAATAGACCCATAGGTACCACTGACTGGTTGAACATCCCATGTATGAGTGTCACTTAAATCAACATCATCAACAATTAATTGGCCTTCTGTGGTTTCAATTGAATCTTCTTTTACTGAACCTGTAGCTTGACCTGATAATTCAGGTAAATCATTGGTTCCATTAATAGTAATTTCAACCGTTTCAGTAATCACACCACCTGCGCCATCACTTAATTCGACGGTGTAGTATTCTTTTATTGGATCATCTCCAGCACCAAGAGATTGTGCCGCATCATTATCTAGGGTGTATAACCAAACACCAGTAGCTGTATCAAGCGTAAACTTACCGTATGTACCCGTATCTGAACCGACGATATTCCAATTAAATGAACTTGTTGCATCTTCATCTGTTGCCGTTAATGTTCCTGTTGTCGTGAGTGTAATATCTTCAGTTACATCACCAACAGTATCGCCACCGATTACAGGAACACCATTTGTACCAACCACAGTGATCACTATTTCAATGGTATCGGTTCCTCCTTGGTTATCATCAACCGTTACCGTAAACTTATCTTCTACACTTTGACCTTCGGTTAATCCTTGGGTGGTCGATAATGTATTATCTATGGTGTACACCCATTTACCGGTTACAGGATCAATCGTAATCGAGCCATAAGTACCGCTATTACTGTCTACACTCCAAGCGTGAACATCGATTAAATCAACATCATCAACGGTCAATTGACCTTCTGCTTCTGCCTGGGTAACCGCATCTTCTTTTACTAAGCCTGTAGCTTGACCAGACACTACAGGGTCATCATTAGTACCTGTTATTTCAATAGATACAGTCTCTGTAGTTAACCCACCTTGACCATCATCGACTTGAATTTGATATTCAACAGTATGCGTTTCACCATTCGCTAATGCTTGAACTTGTGCCGCAGTGTTATTAAGAGTGTATTCCCATTTCCCTGAACCATCGGGATTCGTTGTTACCGCAATTGAACCGTATGGATCTGTATTAGAGGTCAGTAATGTCCATGTATGTGAGTCTAAAGTATCAACATCATCAGCAAATAGATCACCACTTGCACTTAACGCGGTCTCTTCGGTTACGCCTCCAGAGATCACTGATGATCCTGCAACACTCGGCAGATCATTAGTGCCGGTTACTTCTACCGTGATCGTATGAGTTTCAGTTCCACCTTTCCCATCATTGACAACAACTTCAAATGTTTCGGTTTTCAATTCACCTTGTGAGATCGCTTGAGTGTCTGCTTTTGTATTATCAAGGGTGTATGTCCATTTACCAGTGCCGTCTACAGTCAGTACACCAAAACTACCTGCACTATCAGTAACAGACCATGTATGGGTATCTGTGGCATCAGTATCGGTTACTTCAAGTTGGCCTTCTGCAATGGCTACTGAATCTTCAACAACTGAGCCGGTGTCTGTACCACTGATGGTTGGGCCATCATTTGAACCTGTGACCGTAATGGTGACTTCTTGAGTATCAATGCCACCGTGATTATCTTCAACTTGAACCGCATAGACGATATCAAGAGTTTCACCCACTCCCAGAGCAATTACACTTGCTGATGCACTGTTTAAATCAAACGTCCATTTACCATCACTATCAACAGAGAAGGTGCCTAAATCAGCATTAGAATTAGGTTGAACTGTCCACGTATGAGTATCTAGCCCATCGACATCATCGACCACTAAATCACCTGTAGCGCTTTCTGTTACGCGATGCTCAACCACACCAGCTATAACGGATGTGTTGGTAATTTCCGGCAGATCATTGGTGCCCGTAACTTCTACCGTTACTGTATGAGTAATTAAGCCACCTTTCCCATCATCGGCAACAATTTCAAATGTCTCCGTTTTAATTTCATCTTTAGAAATAGCTTGGGTAACATTTAAACTATCATCAAGTACATACGTCCACTTACCATCGCTATCTACACTTAGAGAACCAAACGCTCCTGCACCATCAGTAACAGACCATGAAACTGAATCATTTTGATCAGCATCTGTTGCAATAAGCTCCCCTGATACACTTGCCAAGACGTCTTCAACAACAGAACCCGTGTCTGACCCACTAATTACAGGCCCGTCATTTGAGCCGGTAATCGTAATCGTAACGTCTTGAAAATCTGTAGCGCCGTTATTATCAGTAACTTCAACTCGATATACGATATCAAGCGTTTCCCCTATGCCGAGTTCAATAACCGCGGTTGACATTGAATTAAGATCAAATGTCCATTTACCAGAAGTATCAACCGAAAAGCTACCTAATTCACTGTTTGAATTTGGTTGAATCGCCCATGTATGAGTATCCAGAGTATCTACGTCTTCAAAAACCAGATCGCCCGTTGAGCTTTCTGTCCCACGATGCTCTACAGCTCCTGAAATAACAGAGGTGTCAGTAATTTTAGGATGATCATTGGTACCTGTTACATCAATAGTAATAATGTGTGTGACTTGTCCTCCATTACCATCATCAGCGACAACTTCAAATGTTTCAGTTTGAGTTTCACCAAGTGATAATGATTGCGTAGACGATAAATTATTATCAATGCTATAAGTCCATTTACCAGTGCCATCAATAGCAAGCGTACCGTACGTACCTAGATTTGGAGCTGCCACCGACCACGATACCGAGTCGCCTTCATCAGCATCAATAGCTATTAATTGCCCATCAGCAGAATCAAGTAAATCTTCAACAACACGACCTGTGCTTGTGCCACTAATTACAGGTTCATCATTAGTACCATTAATCGTGATAACCACTTCTTGTTTAGCGATGCCACCATTACCGTCATCAACTTGAATGGTAAATGTTTCAGTAACCTTGTCGCCGACACCAAGCGCTTGAGTCTCATCACGAGAATTATCTAGCGCATATTCCCACACACCATTATTAATGGTTAGTACACCATACGTTGCATTACCACCTTCTAAAATAGTCCAAGTATGAGCATCAAGTGTATCTACATCTGCAACCGTTAATGTTTCACTAACAGTTGGATCTGCATCATCTACATCCCCTTCCGTTAACTCACCTACAGAAATTCCAGAGATAATAGGCTCATCATTAGTACCCACAATGGTTACGGTTACTTGCTGAGTTGATGTTAGATTTCCACCAGCAGATACCAATATTTCAAATACATCGGTAATTATCTGACCATTAGCTAAAGACTGAACAGACGATGCGCTATTATTTAGTGTATATTCCCATTGGCCTGTTGCTGGATTTAGAGAAAGCGTACCGAATTCACTTGTTGGGCTACCTGTGATTGACCAAGTATAAGAAAGGTTACTTTGAGGGTTTGTTACTGCTAATTGACCAGAAGATTCTAAAACTTCGTCTTCTTTTGTTATCCCTTCATTATTAGGGGTAATAATAGGTATTGCAGGAGGGGGGCTTCCATCTCCACCACTTAAGTTATCAATATACTCTTGATTATCATACGAAAATGTATTTGATGTTATAAAGTCAGTGGTCGCAATACTAGCATGATAATCATAATCAATAACCACAAAACCGTTATTCGCTGAATTACTACCTTCACCTGCCGCTGTTGCTTCCAAAATTTCAGTCGGATCTTCCCCTGCTAAGATTGCAGCCTGAATTGCGGTAATATCTATACCATTTGTGGATTGTGTAGGGTCAAGTTCAACCTTTCCATCAATAGGTTGTATTTGAAGAGGATCTTCTGGTTTCGTTTCATCAAGGCAGCTCAAGCAGTTTTTGTCAATCGTGACTAGTTTACCGTGAATTTGCACAGTAACTTTAGCTTCATAATCAGTAAACAAGACTGAGTCTTGTGCAAGGTTTTGTCCAACATTCACTTTTGTTGGAACCCCTGATTTATTTAACGAATAAGCATCGCCTTCAATTGTTTTTATTTCTACCAGGGAAGGAATGAGTGTCTCTTTCATATGACCACCTAAAATTCATTTAACCACATCAACAAATTAATTTTCACTTTAGTACCTTAATCATAGGATACTAATTATTAAAAGCGCAAATCCACAATGGTTAATTTATTGTTATAAACTTATTACTTGTTAGTTTTATAACATAATTTTTACTAAATTTAAGTATCAAAAATCTCATAATCCTTTATTATTTGTGATGTTTATTTTAATCGAGACATCATCATGAGCAAATTAACGTCAGATACCCAAGCAAACCTAGACCTTTTCATCGCTGAAACGAAAGAAACGCAGCTAGTTTGGAGTCTTTATAATGAAGAAGGTTGGATCTCTGTTGAGTCTACTGAATTCGAAAACTCTGAAGTAATGCCGTTTTGGTCTAATAAAGAAGATGCAGCATTTCACAATGTCGAAGAGTGGGCTGATTTCGAAGTAACAGAAATTCCACTAGATATCTTCGCTGAAGATTGGTTAGTTACTTTATCTGAAGATGGTGTTTTAGTTGGTACAAACTGGAACCAGCAACTTGAAGGTAAAGAAGTTGAAGCTACTGAGCTTGTAAAACTTTATCTATAAGATGTCATCTTAAATACGAAATAGTAAGGGCTGTAATTATTACAGCCCTTTTTTTGTCTTTGCTAATTACATTGCTGCTTGTTCTTTCGCTTTATGGTGTGCTTTTTCACCGATGAAAGCATAAAGTAAACATATAATAGACAGAATACAAGAAGCGACTAGGATCATGAAGCCACCATCCCAACCAAAATGGTCAACGGTATATCCTAAGATAATGTTTGCCGTTACCGCCCCACCAAGGTAACCAAATAACCCGGTTAAGCCAGCTGCTGTACCTGCCGCTTTTTTAGGAACAAGCTCAAGGGCATAAAGACCAATAAGCATAACAGGACCATAAATCAAGAAACCAATAGCCACCAAAGCAATCATATCAATTGTTGGATTACCTGCTGGGTTAAACCAATAAACCAACACCGCAATAGTCACAAGAGCCATGAATAGAATACCAGCAGGAGCACGACGCCCTTTAAATACTTTATCTGAGATCCAGCCACACAATAACGTTCCAGGAATACCTGCCCACTCATATAAGAAATACGCCCACGATGATTTATCTACCGTGAAGTCTTTTGCTTCTTTTAAATACACTGGAGCCCAATCAAGAACACCATAACGAATTAGGTACACAAAGGCATTAGCAATTGCAATCGACCAAAGTAACTTATTATTAAATACGTACTTAAAGAAGATTTCTTTTGCCGTCATCTCTGTTTCATGAGACTTATCATAATCATCTGGGTAATCATTTTTGTACTCTTCAATCGCAGGAAGACCACAAGATTGAGGAGTATCGCGCAGAGTCATCCACACAAATACAGCAACTAACGTGGCAAAAATTGCAGGAACATAAAATGCTGAGCGCCAATCATCGTTAAAAGCCCAAAGACCTAATAAGAAAAGAGGACCAATCAAACCGCCCCCCACATTATGTGCAACGTTCCATACCGATACCAGCTCACCACGCTCTTTACGCGACCACCAATGCACCATCGTTCGACCACAAGCTGGCCACCCCATACCTTGGAACCAGCCATTTAAGAACAATAGAATAAACATGGCTGTAATGCTATTTGTTGCCCATGGCATAAAACCAAAACAAAACATAACGGCCGCAGACATTAACAAACCAGCACTTAAAAAATAGCGCGGATTCGAACGGTCAGACACACTGCCCATTAAGAACTTTGAAAGACCATAAGCAATAGATACCGCAGCTAATGCAACACCTAAATCACCACGACTAAAGCCTTGTTCGATTAAATATGGCATGGCTAAGCTAAAGTTCTTACGAACTAAATAGTAACCAGCATAACCAACAAAAATACTGATAAACAATTGCCAACGTAAACGCGTATAAGTGCCATCTATCTGATTAGATGCGAGGCGTGCTATATGCGCTTGGGGTTTAAATATACCAAACATAGTTAACTCCATTATTATTTTGCGATGGTATCAATAGAAAAGCTCGAACGAGAAATAAAAAAGCTTCGTTCGAAAGCGGGAGCATTGTGCTTTTCTAAGAGCGATAATTCTGTGATCAGTTTGGCAAGTTCATAAATTGCAGGTATTTATATAAAAAATTAAATATTAACAATGCTATAAAAGTAAATTTCCATTATATATATGCCGTTTTAAAAAGTAGTTGCGATGTTCGTTCACACTTTATAAATATTAAGAAGTATACAAAAGAAACACGATATTATTCATAACACCTTCATTTTATAGGGCATAGAATAAGTTTTTTTGTATTACAGTTGGGATCATCATGAAGCGCACTTTCTATATAATAAATAAACAAAAGGTGACCAATCAACATGGTCACCTTTTTAGTTTATAAAGAAATTAATTCAACGCTTTTGTAATTACCATATCACGATGGATTCGTGCATTCATTGTATTAAGCCGTTTTCTATTTAAGCTACTTTTCTAACTCTCAATCAACCACACTTCTTCTGCAAAGCGTGATAATCCTTTTTTAATTTTAGGATGGTTCGCATCAGCTTCATCACGCTGCAAGCGAGTGATAGTCATACCAGAAAATAGTGAACGAACTTCGTCTTCAGGAACAGAGAATGGAGGTCCTGCCATTTCTGTTTGATCATAATCTAATGTTACTAATAAGATACGCCCGCCTTCTTTTAAGCGAGAGCGTAATACTTGTACATATTCTTCACGCATCTCTTTCGGTAGAGCAACTAATGCTGCACGATCATAAATCAGATCAGTCGCTTCAATTGGTGCCGTAAAATAATCACCAGAATAAATAGTTAACTCATCAAATTCATATAGCTCAAGAGTGCTAGTTAATGCAGTAACCGTTGGTGTATATAAGCGCTCAGCAAAGAAAGCACGCACGGCTATTTTACTTAGCTCAACACCCGTTACTGAGTTATGTTTTTCAGCAAGCCAATCGAGATCCATCGACTTACCACATAAAGGAACAAATACCGTATCACTACGTTGCGGCTTTAAGGTTGACCAATATTGGGTCAAAATTGGGTTTATATCTGGTAGGTGAAAACCAATTACATTACTTGCCCACTTACTTTCCCAGAATTCATGTTCCATTTACTTTTCCTTCCACTCACTTTTTATTATTTAGAAATGGTACCTCATCCCCCTATTCTGTTCTACAAATACTCAATTTATCCCCTTACTGCTTTAACCATAACCAAAAAATCAATGTATATTCCATTTGGTTATATATGATAACTTTTATCACTTACCTTACCGTCAGGCTTACCGTTATTATGCTTATAAATACAAAGGGCTTGTTTCAAATCGACACATAACGAGCGCACTAAATAAGCAGGAAAAGCAGTATGTCATTAGCCGTTATCATCAATTTGATCGTCTTTATCGGTCTTATCTTCTTTCTTAATACCCAACAACGTAAAGAATATACGCTGTCTCGCCTTGTTCTTATTGGCTTAATTTCTGGTAGCCTCTATGGTTTAGGCCTTCATGTAATTCATGGAGAAGGCAGTACTGTAATTAAGACGACGCTTGATTGGATCAATATTGTTGGTAGCGGTTATGTTGGGTTACTAAAAATGGTTATCATGCCATTAGTATTAGTCTCTATGTTTTCAGCTGTAGTAAAACTCGATAAGTCAGGCTCTTTAGGAAAGATTAGTGGCGTTACTATTAGTGTACTGTTAGTCACTACAATGATCTCTGCCTTAATTGGTATTGCAGTAACTCACACTTTTGGTTTAACTGCTGATGGTTTGACTGAAGGTGCTCGTGAAACGGCTCGAGTTGCGGTATTAGAGTCTCGCATTGGTCGTGTTAGTGACCTAACAATTCCTCAAATGCTAATCAGCTTTATTCCAACCAATCCATTTGCTGATTTAACGGGTACCCGTTCAACCTCTATTATTGCTGTCGTTATCTTCGCTATTCTTTCTGGTATCGCAGCTCGTAAAGTAAGCCAAGAAAAAGAAGAGTTAGCCGCTCCAATTAATACTTTTGTAGACGTAGCTCAATCAATTGTTATGCGTTTAGTTAAAATGATAATGGCACTAACCCCTTATGGTATCTTAGCGCTATTAACTAAAGTTGTTGCTACATCCAATGCTGCCGATATCTTAAATCTACTTGGTTTCATTGTTGCTTCTTATGTCGCAATTCTTCTGATGTTTGTTGTTCACGGTTTATTGGTTTCATTTGTTGGTGTAAACCCTGTTGATTACTTCAAGAAAATTTGGCCTGTATTGACGTTTGCATTCAGCTCTCGTAGCTCAGCAGCAACAATCCCACTAAACGTTGAAGCTCAAATTACTAAGCTACGTGTTCCACCGGCGATTGCGAATTTATCTGCCACATTTGGGGCCACTATTGGTCAAAATGGGTGTGCGGGTATCTACCCTGCAATGCTAGCGGTAATGGTTGCTCCAACAATGGGGATCCCAATTGATGCGCACTTTATTCTGTCTTTAGTTGCCATTATCACAGTAAGTTCATTTGGTATTGCAGGTGTCGGCGGCGGCGCAACATTCGCAGCATTAATCGTTCTTCCTGCAATGGGATTGCCTGTAACAATTGCAGCTCTACTTATTTCTATCGAACCTCTTATTGATATGGCTCGTACTGCTCTTAACGTCAGTGGTGCAATGACAGCGGGTACAATTACAAGCCGAGTTCTTGGTGAAAAAAGTACTGATGAACAAGTAGAAAGTGCACAAGCGTAATCTTCTATCAGTAATTAACTACTTATAAAACAAAAAGGAAGTCATTTGGCTTCCTTTTTTGATTCATAAAACTGACATCTTTTTGTAACCCTAACGTCATTCATCCTATTTACTATCTAATGCATAATTTCTTGTTCTATTTGTTTAGGTTATAGATGAAACCCTTTCAGAAATCCCCCATTTCATTGCTTCACGTCTTCACCCTATTATTAACCAGTATTGTTATCTGTTTTATCCTTCTCTCTTTAATTAGTAGCCGAGGCATTGATCGTGTTGGCCAGCAGTTCTCTCAACTCAGCCAAACGATGTTGCCCTCTGCTTTATCTAATGCTGAACTAACAAAAAATGTACTTCAACAAGTAAAATTCATGAATGACGGTTTGCATGTTAAAAACTCAAATGAGTTAACTAAAATACAAAGTATGATTACCGAGCTTCATCAACAATCAATAACAGAAATCCGTCAATTACAACAACGTTCATTACATCAAAATGGAGAGTTAACGATAAATCAAATTCATCAATTAAAAGCGCATATACAAACATTAAACATGCAATCATCACGCATCTTATCCATTCAAAAAAACACGCTTTTACTCTCTTCAAAAATCAAAGAAAAGATCCCGTCCTTGCGTTATGGATTAAGTTCGATTGGACCTGAAATGAATCGTATCAGTGCATTCCTAATTAATGATAATGCTAACGCTGATGATGCATCAACCCGCTTTGTATCTAGTGCTATGGCTTTAGAAACTACATTTTTAACCTTAATGGCTGAAGATGATATCGTAACGGCAGATAAATGGTATCGTGAAATTTATAATCGAATAGCGGCATTAGAGTTGGCTTATGATGATTTATCAATCGAGTACCCAGAGATTATTACTTACATGAGCTTAAGCGCCCCCTTAGAGATAGTGATGGATGAAATACGTCAAGATGAGTCCATCCCCAATCAACGACTTACCTTTTTGTCATTAGTAAAAGAACAAAAAGAGTTAATCTCTGCGGCTTCAGAGGCTTCCTTTCTTGCAACGACTCAACTCAGTAAGATTGCTCTTTCAATGGAGAAATCGTTAGCCCAACGAACTGAACTCGTCGACAATTCCATTGATGTTTTTAAGAAAATAATTTTAATCAGCAGTTGCTTTTTAATCACCGCTCTTTGGATAGCAGCTACCGGGATCCGCTCATGGATATCGGTTGGATTAAAAAATATCACCCACCATTTAAAGCAGCTTTCAGACCATAATTATAAACACAAGATTCCCGAGGTGGGTCCTGCAGAAATGCAAATAATAGCTAAAAATTTGAACAAAGTGATTGCCTCTACCACACACTCTATCGTTAATATCTCAAACAATTGTGATGTACTGTACCAAACCTCTGAAATCACAAGTAGTGTTTCTAATGATATTGAAGCAGGACTAACACAACAAAATGAAGCATTAATATCAATGGCTTCTATTGTGAGTCAGTTAGATTTATCTATTAGTGAAATTGCCCAGTTAACCCAAGAATCTCATCAAGAAACTCATAATGCGACGCAAGCGGCGGCGAATGGCGTAACCGTCATTGGCAGTAATAACAGCCGATTAACTCAATTAAATGAGGCGTTAAGTAAAAACGTAATCGCGATGGAAACCCTAGATCGTGAAGTGGATAAAATACAATCGATGGTTGGTGTAATTGCAGGTTTGGCAGATAATACTAACCTACTGGCATTAAATGCCGCGATAGAAGCAGCTCGTGCAGGAGAGCAAGGCCGAGGATTTGCAGTCGTTGCTGACGAAGTAAGACAGTTAGCTGGCAGTACGTCAGCCCAAACCCGTAATATTAGAGACACAATGTCTGCGTTATTGGATGCTGCAAATGAAGCAAAGTCGTCCATTGCTATTAGCCAGACTGAAATGTCACTTGCTTTAGCATCAAGTATGGACGTAAGTAAAACCTTTGAACATATATCAGACGCTGTCACCCTAGTCAGTGACCGGATCTCCCAAGTCTCAATCGCGACTGAAGAACAAGCTCAGGCCGCTACAGAGGTAAGCTGCAATATTGGTCACATAAATCGCCAAGGTGAAGAGATGGAATTACAGCTTAGTGCCTTTGTCGAGTCAACTGAAGAAGTTGCTGGCATCGCGTCACAACAGAAAGAATTAATACAAAATTATCGTTTTTAACACTAAATATCACATTAGAAAAACTAATCTTATAAAACAATTTTACTTGCTAGAAATAATATAATTTAGCTCTATAATGCGCGCCATACAGAGACGAAATACCTCGTCCTATTATTAAATTAAAAGGTGACGCTGCTATGGCTAAGAAAATCATAACTACAATCGCAATTGCTTATCAGCGTTCATTTGTTGAACTATACAAGCGTGATAATAAATAATCTCTTGTACAGAGATATAAAAAAGGAGCTAATTAGCTCCTTTTTTATTATCTAGAATAAAAATTTCTACAATATTTTCAATGCTAACTGTGCAAGATTGTAAGCATCAACATAGCCTGAATGCTGTCTGCCTTCCCACTCTATTCCCAGCTCTTCCATCGCTTTTCGTTGCCCCATACGTTCATTTTTCTTACGTGATTTAATGCGATAAATGGTCGCTAAATTCAAAAACTCACTAAATGGAATATCAATACCTTTTGCTTTACATTCTGCGTCAAGTATCTGCTCATCATGTCCCCATGCTGCATATATTTTATTGGTTCCACCGAAGTTCTTAATCATGGACTTCAATACATCAGCTAATGGGCGACCTTGCTTTTCTATTTTTCGAGGAGAGATCCCTGTCAGCTCAACACAAAACTTTGAAATCTCATCGTGTTCAGGTCTAACATAATATTGTGCACGCTTAACGACCTCACCTTTAGTCAAGTCGATCTCAGCTAACCCCACTTCAATAATCTCCCCTGTTGTTCCTTTGCCATCAACATTCCAACAGCACATTTCTAAATCAAAACAGACGATACGATTAAAGTTCATGGAGATCCTTGGTACTCAAAAAAAATAGGAGCGCTATTCTACCTAAACAAAAGACTAAGCGCGATACTATGCTAACTAACTGTTGAAAATTCAATCGTGGATTGTAACTTGATTTCGACCTTTCATCTTACTTTGATATAGCGCTTGGTCGGTCACTTTAATTAAACCTTCTGTTGTTTCGCCTTTCCATAAAGCAGCACCAAGACTGATAGTTTGTTTAATATCAAATCCATCAAACTGAGTTGGCGATTTAGCAACTACATGATGAATATCATTAGATATTTTAGTTAACGCTTCTATTGTCTCGATCTTAACCACTACCGAAAACTCATCTCCACCAAGTCGAGAAAATGAAGCCGATTCATCTAAATATTCAGACACTAATTGGCTAATATGGCACAGCACCTTATGCCCTTCAGGGTGACCATAAGTATCATTAATCTGTTTAAAGTTATCAATATCAAAACACAATAATGCAAATGAGGTTTTCTCTTCTATATTATCTCTAATTATGTCTCTGATCGCTCTTCGATTTAATAATCCAGAAAGGTCATCATGCATGGCTAAATAGTGTAACTCTTTAGTTCTTATTGCCAGTTGCTTTTCTATCCTATATTTATCACGAGTAACCATAAAAATAAGTGCTGCAATTAAAACAGAGATCGCCAAAGAACCAATAAACATCAAAAACAGAGTTAACCGTTGATAATCAGTCAGTTTCTCATTAGTTTTATATTCAATTTGCCATATACGATTTTCAATGTTTATACTATTTGTATAAATAAACCCACTAAAGTCATCCCAGAGTTTACTTTGAAACATGACTGGATCATCTTCAGCGTCAAAACCCGTATCAATAATACGAACAACTAAAGACTTACCTAATGATGTTGATGAAATCAAACGCTCAAAATAATTAGAAATACGAAGTACACCAATCATTACACCTTTTATATTTTGCTTATCAGTAGTAAACACAGGGTGGTAAACAAGCATTCCTGTTTTTGGTGCATTCTGTTTTAGGCTATCTTGCAATAATCGAACTTTATCTGACACGCTTGGACGCCCTGTTTTTATAAATTCATCAAGAACCAATTGAAAACGCTCACGAGACGAATAGAAGCCTAATAGTGGTATATTTACTTCATCTCTTGGATAAATATCGGTTGCAACATAAATTGGTTGATGATCTTTCATTACATAACCAAATGTTTTGGGCTGATCTTTAGGAACCGTATAAAGCTTAAATGAGGGGAACACTTTCTGAACACTTTTAGTATGTTGCTCAATTTCATCTTCTTGAACTTTTTGCATCCATTGCAATGACATCAGCCCTTCTGAACTAGAGAGTAATGAGCTAGCAAATAGTGGGAATTGCAACCAATCTTGTTTAGAACCGGATTGATAAAAGTTAGCCCCAGCACCAATAAAATCAATATCTTTTTCAATAAGAAGAGAGAGCAATATCGATTGGCGATCAGCCTCTTTAACGAAACTTTCTCTGTTATTGTCTAAGTCTGATTTATAGACAACCCTCATTGAAAGTAGGCTAAAAAAAAGAGCTAAGACAAAGCTGGCTATGACATAGAAATAACTATTTTTAAGCACATTCTTCCCTCAAATAATTGATCTGTTTTTTAATTCTAATCCTTATTAAGAGCGAACGAAACTAAATACCCAACAAAACTAAAATTTTATTATATTCACTGCATTCTGTTTAAAATAGCACCAAACGGCATCTGTTATCCATTTTTAAAACGCTTCTTTTATCTCTTATCCCTTGAATATGCTACACTTGGCCACAATTTAGTTAAAAATGTTTGGTGCATTGCACCCAAAAATATAGAGAATGAATTATGAATTTTGACGTAAATGCTATTCCTTCTACCTTCGATTTAGGTCACATCGTCCTATTCGGAACTTCTGCCTTATTCGTATTACTTTATGCTATGAAAAAAGGCAAAACTGTAGAAGTTGAAAAGATTGTTGAAATTGAAAAAGAAAAGATCGTTGAAAAACCAGTTGAGAAGATTGTCGAAATCGAAAAAGTAGTTGAAGTAGAAAAGATCATTGAAAAAATCATTGAAGTTGAGCCAAAAGTAAAAGCAACGACTCCAGAATCAGCTCTGCAATTATTGTCTCTTTTACAAAAAGAAGCGCGTTTTATCGACTTTATGCAAGAAGATCTTAAAGGCTTTGCAGATGCAGAAGTTGGCGCTGCAGCACGAGTGATTCATGAAGGCGGCCAAAAAGTATTATCAGAATACTTCACACTTACACCTGTTCGCACTGAAGAAGAAGAGTCTCGTTTATCAATCCCTGCTGGTTTTAACCCATCAGAAGTTCGCCTAACAGGTAATGTGGTTGGTGAAGCTCCGTTTAACGGCACACTTATCCACCGTGGTTGGAAAGTAGCAGAAGTGAAGCTACCAAAATTGGCTGACGGTTATGATGCAACAATTGTTGCTCCAGCAGAGGTTGAACTGTAATGGAACAAGCTAAATTCAGTATCGGTATCGATTTAGGCACAACTCACTGCGTGCTTTCTTATGTTGATTTACATAATGAAGAGGCAAGTGTTCAAGTGATGCCAATTCCTCAACTAACTGCACCTGGTCAAGTTGAAGAAAAATCACAACTGCCATCATTCATGTATCAAGCACATGACGCTGAGCTATTAGAGGGTGATACAAGCCTTCCTTGGACAACTAAACCAAATGCTATTGTAGGTAATATTGCTCGTAATCTTGGTAGCAAAACTCCAATTCGCTTAATTGCGAGTGCAAAAAGCTGGTTATGTCATGGTGGCGTAAACCGTCGTGATGCTTTTTTACCATTAAATAGTCCTGAAGAAGTGAGCAAAGCATCACCACTTGAAGTGACTAAACGTTATTTAGAGCACCTTCAAAATGCGTGGGATTTTCAAAACCCTGAGCACCCTCTAAATGAACAAGACATTACGATTACCGTTCCTGCATCATTTGACCCTGCTGCTCGTGATTTAACGGCTGAAGCGGCAAATAATCTTGGCTTCCGTAATCTTACGTTATTAGAAGAGCCACAGGCTGCAGTTTATAGCTGGATTAAAAACAACGGTGACGCTTGGCGTGATCAAGTTTCTGTTGGTGATGTGATTTTAGTGATTGATATCGGTGGCGGTACTACCGATTTATCATTAGTTGCTGTAACTGAAGAAGAAGGGAACTTGAGCCTAAACCGTGTTGCGGTGGGTGATCATATTCTTCTTGGTGGCGACAATATGGATTTAGCTCTGGCTTATCGTCTAAAGATGAAACTGGCACAAGAAGGTAAGCAACTGCAACCTTGGCAAATCCAAGTAATGACTCACGCTTGCCGAGATGCAAAAGAAGCGCTTCTTAACGATTCAGAGTTACGTGCAGTTCCAATTGTGGTTCCTAGCCGCGGGTCTAAATTGTTAGGTGGCACACTGCAGACTGAACTAACTCAAGAAGAAGTACAACAAACATTGGTAGAAGGTTTCTTCCCAGCTGTTCCTGTTACTGAACACCCAGTTCAATCTGCTCGTGGCGCATTGACTCAAATCGGCCTACCTTATGCACAGGATGCGGCGGTAACTCGTCATCTAGCTAGCTTCTTAACTCGTCAACAAGCAGCAACTGATGACGTTTTTGGTCAACAAAATGACGCTGATTTTATTAAGCCAACTGCGATCCTTTTAAACGGTGGTGTTCTAAAATCAAATCTTCTCGCTGAGCGTTTACTTGGCATTATTAATGATTGGTTAATTGACGCAGAAGCAGAAGATGCAAAGCTGCTTGAAGGTTTAGACCTTGATTTAGCTGTTGCGGCTGGTGCTTCTTACTACGGCTCTGTTCGTACCGGTAAAGGCGTTCGTATCCGCGGTGGTATCGCATCAAGCTACTATGTTGGTATCGAAAGCTCTATGCCTGCGATCCCTGGAATGGAACCACCAATGGAAGCTTTATGTGTTGCGCCATTTGGTATGGAAGAAGGCTCGCATGCTGATGTACCTAGTCAACAATTTGGTTTAGTGATTGGCCAACCTGTACAATTTAAATTCTACGGTTCAACAACTCGTCGTGACGATCAAGCAGGTACTCATCTTGATTTCTGGATGCCAGAAGAGCTAGAAGAACTTCCAACGATTCAAGTAACGCTTCCTGTTACTGAAGGTCGCTCTGCAGGTGAAGTGGTTCCTGTTCGTTTAGCGTCTAAAGTGACGGAACTTGGGACTCTTTATCTTGAAGCCATTGCTGCTGACAGCGGTGAGAAATGGCATGTTGAGTTTGATGTTCGTGAAGCATAATTTGGGTATTATTCTTCGCTAGTTACGCATCTTAAGAGTTCAGTCACCGTTATAGGGGCTGAACTCTTTTATTATATGCCCCTATATTTTATTGCTGCCGCCTTCTCGTTTATTGCAGCTTCATTGGAGTTTTTATGAGTTCTTCTAATCGTTATTTAATTGGTATCGATCTTGGTACTACTCACACCGTTGTAGCTTATACAGATATTTCACTTGGTATCGAAACCAGTCCTATTGAAATTTTCAATATCGACCAATTAATTGGACCAGGTGAAGTGGCTCGTAAACCCCTACTCCCTTCGTTTCGCTACCATGCATCAAAAAGCCAAGTCACCGAAAATGATCTAACGCTTCCTTGGAATGTAAAAGCGATTGAGGGTGAGATAAAAAACGCCATCATTGGTGAATGGGCCCGTGAATTAGGCTCAAAAGTAGAAGGCCGCCAAGTCGTCAGTGCTAAGAGTTGGTTATCTCACACTAAAGTGGATCGCACCTCTGATATTCTGCCTTGGGCAGGTGCAGAAGATGTTGAAAAAGTCTCCCCTATTGTTGCGAGTGCCAGTTATTTAAACCACGTTCGTCAGTCTTGGAATTACCATCACCCTGATGCCCCTATGGAGCTTCAAGAGGTCGTTGTTACTGTCCCCGCTTCGTTTGATGAAAGTGCTCGCTCATTTACTATCCAAGCGGCAAAACTGGCAGGCCTTGATAAAATCATTCTATTAGAAGAACCACAAGCTGTGTGTTATGACTGGTATCACCATCATCAAGATACGGCAAAAGACATTCTAAAGCACATTCCCTTAATGGTGGTGTGCGATGTCGGCGGTGGTACTACCGATTTAAGTTTAATCCAAGCGCGTTTTAATAAAGACGAATTGGCACTTGATCGTATCGGTGTGGGTGATCACCTAATGTTAGGCGGTGACAACATTGATTTAACCTTAGCGCATTTAGCTGAGCAACGCTTAAACAACAATAAGAAAATGACGGCAGCCGCACTGACTAAACTTATCCAACAGACGCGTAAAACCAAAGAACGTTTGTTATCTGCTAACGCCCCTGAATCGGGTCATATTACTCTTCTTGGTTCAGGATCTAAATTATTAGGTGGCAGCCGTAAAATAGAGTTAACTAGAGAAGAAGTTCATCAAATTGCCCTTGATGGATTCTTACCAATCACTGACTTTAATGACCGTCCAAATCAACGTCAAGCCGCTGTTGTTGAGTTTGGCTTGCCTTATGCCTCAGATCCTGCGATCAGTAAGCATCTTGCGCAATTTTTAGATAATCATAAAGAAGTCTCGGCAAAAGCATTAGGTTGGGATGATACTGAATTAGCCAATCATCAAGATCGTGCTATTCCTGTTGGCCTATTATTAAACGGGGGCGTATTTAATAGCCCGCTATTAGCTGAACGATCTCTTGAATTACTGAACAGCTGGAAAGGTGACGCTGTCACTCAACTATCTAACCCTCACCCTGACTTGGCCGTTGCTTATGGTGCCGTTGCTTATGGTAAAGCACGCCATGGTGCACAATTAAAAATTGGCGGAGGCTCTGCTCGTTCATTTTATTTACAGTTAGAAGAGAAAAATAAACAACCACAAGGTTTATGTTTATTGGCAAAAGGCAGCGACGAAGGTGAAGAAATTCGTATGACGAGCCGCCGTTTTTCGTTAACTTTAGGTGAGCCTGTTCGATTCAACCTACTCTCAACGACAAAAGACCAACTTGCTACCTCTGGCATGATCACTGAGTTAGCCGATCCCAGTTTTGTTAGCTTACCTCCTTATGTCGTAACTCTTGAATCAAGTAAATCAAAAGAAGAATTACACGCCAATCAAAAAGATCGTGTTGAAGTAACCTTGGCTTGCCAATTTACTGAAGTCGGCACCATTAAGATTGAATGTGTTTCTGTAGCGGATGATTCACAGCGTTGGTTAGTAGAATTTGAAATACGTAACCAAGCCTCTAATAAAAGTGCTAACCTTGCAGACCAAATTAGTCTTCCTCCTCGCCTTCCAAATGCAATTGCAAACATAAAAGAAGCCTATGGCGGTAGCAAACAAAATCCTAATGCGATTAAAGCTTTTTCTAAAAATATAGAGAAGCTGATAGGCAAACGTGAATCATGGGATTTAATTACCTCTCGTGAATTAGCTACTGCACTATTAGACAGTAAGAAACGTCGTCGTCGCTCTGATAAACATGAACAAAACTGGTTAAAAATGACCGGTTTTGCACTGCGCCCAGGTTTTGGATATCCGGCAGATGAATGGAAGATCAGTCAAGCGTGGGAAACCTATCAGCAAGGCATTCAATTTGAATCAAAGCAATCTTGGAATGACTGGTGGACATTTTGGCGTCGTATCTCAGGTGGCTTAAACCAAGAACAACAAGAAACCATTCTGGCTAACATTGCTAAGTACTTACACCCAGGTTCTTTGCGTAACCCTAAGACATTAGAAGATGCTACAAATAAAAGCTATGAAGCGATGGTTCGCTTAGCTGCTGCTCTAGAACATCTAGATGTTGAAGATAAAACATTAATCTCAACGTGGGTGTTAGGCCATGCAAAAAATGGCAATCAACCTCAAGTTCATTGGTGGGCATTAGGTCGTATTTGTTCTCGCTCTCCATTCTATGGTAGCCAACACAACTTAATTCCGGCTAACCAAATTGCTCACTGGTTACCTACACTACTAGAACAAGATTGGAAAATACAACCAATGGCAGGTTTTTCCGCTGTTATGATGGCGCGATTAACCGGTGATAGAACTTTAGATGTTTCAGATGAACTACGTCAAAGTATCATTGAAAAGTTGAGAAAGAGTCGATCTCCACAAAGCTGGATTGATTTAGTCTCTAGCCAACAAGCGTTAACAGAAGCTGATTCTAAGCGTTTATTCGGTGATGCATTACCCGCCGGATTACGTTTAATTAATTAGCTTTAGCCAATGACAAAAATAAGACAAATAGTCTTTTTTGTCAAAGCTACGCAAAAAAAGGCTCATAGTCCATGACTGTGAGCCTTTCTTCATTTTAGCGTTTATATCAACCTCAAGTTAACTTCTTGAGCCTAATTTCACTTTACCTTTTGAATTAAACCATAACGCTTGTGACTTCTTTTTACCGATAAGAATTGGTAAATCATCATAAAATAAGAAGTTTTTCCACGTCTGTTTAAACGTTCCCCAAGAAGTTTCAATCAAGTTATATTTTTCATAACAAAAATAAATCGTCACATCATCAGCCCAATCAATGAACTCTAATACCTCTTCAGGTAATGCTTCGTTATCACTATCCCAACGGTGCTGCCAATCAATTTCATTACTCCATGAACTTTTTTTCATTGGCCATTCTTTTGAACCAAAATGATCTGCGGTTGGGCTATTCGCACTGATAAAATCATTCCAAACCTGAGCAGATTTTGCTTGAGTGAATGGCTTAATTAATGGCAGTAATGCATCATCGACTGGCATTGACTGATGAGTGAAAATCCATTTGCGGTTGTATTCATCTAAAGGTAAATAGCTCATAGTTCATTCTGTATTTAAGACATGTACACCTATTCTATCGTCTTTTTTTATTAAGCCCAAATAAGAATATTTAACAATAGGTTGATTTTTATCATTAAGCCCCTCATTACAATAGTATTGAATAACAAAGCTATACTGATTCTATAAATTAGTATTTATTAAAACTATAATTATTCGGTTACACATGCCTTCTGTTTCACTTATGTGTAATCATCATTACAAGGATTATTACATGATCACGCATGTTGGCATATTGGATCAAGACCCCGTCCGTCTTGTAACCCCCCTTCTCGATCTTTCCGTAAAAGGCGAGCATATGATTTTCATTGGCGATGAAACACAAAAAGACATATTTCACCGCTTAGAAAGCATACTTCAGTACAAAGGTATCACCTCTGATTTCTATGAAATCCCAAATATCGTAGATACTCATTTAATCAAAGAATCTTTACAAGCACTCGCTGCTGAAATGAAACATCATTTTAGTGATATAAAGCTAAATGCAAGTTGTGGTCTTCGACACCGTCTTCTTTCTGCCTATGAAGTATTCCGCTCTTATCATTGGCCAATTTTTGTTGTCGAACCATTCAGCGATAAATTATGTTGGCTTTACCCTGATGGCCGCAAACAAAAACACGTAGCTGATAATATCCGTTTAAGTGATTATCTTGCTATCTTTGGCGCGCGCTGTGAGTTTTCAGAATCTGAACTTCCAGAGAGCATTGATAAACGTCTGCGTGAGCTTTGCCAGCGCTGGGCAAGTAATGCACTAGAATTAGGTCCAGGCCTTGCCACATTAAACTACTTAGCGACAACCTGTCGTAAAGAACAACGTTTAGATGTTGAAGTAACTGAAAAACAGCAAAGCTACAAAGAACTAAATATGCTGTTAACTGATTTAGTGGAAACTGGCTTAGCGACCTACGAAAACGGCACCTTGACGTTTGATTGCGAAGAAGCTCGCCGTTTAGCTAACGGTGAATGGCTAGAGATCTTAGTTCATAATACCGTAGTCGATATTCAACAATATTTACCAACACTTCAAGACCACTCTTTGAATGTTCAAGTTCACCGTGAAATTGGTGATAAAGACGTTCGTAATGAGCTTGATGTTGTCAGTATTGTAAACAATAAACTGCATATTATTGAATGTAAGACTAAAGGTATGCGTGATGATGGCGATGATACACTTTATAAATTAGAGTCGTTACGTGACCTTCTAGGTGGCTTACAAGCACGAGCTATGTTGGTGAGCTTCCGCCCTCTACGTAATAACGATATTATGCGAGCACAAGATTTAGGTTTAGCAATTATTGGCCCTGATGAGTTAGGCGATCTTAAAAAGCATCTTCTAAATTGGTTCTTAGCCGCTGGTGGTCATTGATTATTGAGCTAAACTAATTTAACAATAAAAAGGCCAATGATTTGGTCTTTTTTATTTTCTATAGCTTGCTCTCGATACAAAAATGCCGCTGATTCATTTGAACCAACGGCATCTTGATCTCTTTTATATTCTTCTACTATAGAAGATTACGAGCAGCTTCAATAACGACTTTAATTGAACGTGCTTCAGTTTCTTTTAGCGTTGCGTGATCTGGGATCTCTTTTTGTGTACGGTTAATGATTACACCCGCAACACAACCAGCACGTAAACCAGAACTTGCACACATCGTTAATAATGTCGCAGATTCCATTTCAAAGTTTAAGACACCCATGTCTTGCCATTCTTGCATAGAGCCTTGGAAACGCTTAACAACACGGCCTGAGAACGTATCGTAACGCTCTTGACCTGGGTAGAAAGTATCACTTGATGCTGTAACACCTGTGTGTACCGTCGCACCTTGTTCAACAACCGCTTTACGCATTGCAGTGGCAACATCAAAATCAGCAACGGCAGGGAACTCCATTGGAGCAAAGTGAAGACTTGCGCCATCTAAACGAACAGAACCTGTTGTTACGATCATATCACCAACATTTACATGCGGTTGGATTGCACCTGTAGTACCTACACGTAGGAAAGTACGAACACCAAGTTGTGCTAGCTCTTCAACTGCAATAGAAGTAGATGGACCACCAATACCCGTTGAACACACTACAATTTTCTTACCATCAAGTTCAGCTAGGTATACTGTGTATTCACGGTGACTTGCTAGAAATTTAGGGTTTTCCATTTGCTCTGCGATTTTTTGAACACGCGCTGGATCACCAGGAATGATCGCCATTTCTGCACCTTGAAGATCTGCCTGTGTTACGCCTAAATGGAATACTGCTGCTGTCATGGTTAGCTCCTTGCGATTGTAGGGTCGCGTTAATTTAATTAATTATATTTGATTCGATGAAGTTACTTTACCCAAATGATCCTCACATTAGTGTGATTTAGGTCCCGAAAGTAATGTTCATAGAATACACGATTACAAAGAAAACCGATTGGTATCACATTTTTCTGTGAAGTTAGAATGTTTACATACTATTTATTCTAGTGACATCGTAAATAATATTGGTGTTACTATAGTTTAAAATATATAATATAATGTTTTTTAGTTGTTTGAATACTATCTTTTAAAAAGACAGGGTATTTAAAGGTGAACTCTATGCGTAGTCTTTCGTTAAAAAACTACTTAATCATTGTATTTGGTGGCTTATTTATTATTGGGTGCACCCATTTATATTTTGTCATTAAAACGTCTTCATCAGAGCTCTCTCAACGTCACGTGAAAGATGTCATCGAGTTACATTACAAGCTTATTAAAATAAATATTGAATCAACAATCAATCAGATTAATGATATTTCAGAAGAAATAAAAGATAATCCAACTTTTAATTTCAACAATCCCTCACCACAACTAAGAAAAAATCTAATCAATGATTTTCACCAAGTACCTTCATTAGTTAGTATCTCTTTATATAATTCAAATGAACAAGGCGTCCGTATAACCTACGTTGATAAACTATTAAATATCATACCTGTTAATCAATCCTTTTTACAATCTCACTGGAGATACGCTGAAAATAATCATTATTTACATCTAAATAATCATATCTACTTAAGTTACTTAGGAAATCATCAACAAAAAATTATTATCGAGATATCAACGACTAATGTGTTTAATACTATTGATAGAGAGTTATTAAATAATACGGATGTTAGTTTTCATATTTATGACCGTATGAACAACAGCTTTTTATACCATTCAAATAGAAACACTCCATTCAATAATAATGAACTTATCTCTTTTATATTGAAAAAAAAGAGTGTGGTATCTAAAAACAAAATTGATTACAACATTAAAACAAATTCATTTAGAAACTCAAATCTCGAATTTATTACTTTAATTCCTACTCATGTAATTTTAAAAAATTTAACGCCAATTCTGGATTCACTCATCAAACAAATCATTCTTTATTCGATTTTTTGTTTTATTATTTTAATCTACATTTCATTTAACCTATCATCAAAGATTAATAATCTCATTGAGAATGCTAATAGCATAATGCGATTTGAATTTAAAAACCAAAAGTATAAGAAAAGCAATATAGAAGAAATACAAAAACTGAGTGACTCAATGAAGTTAATAAGTTTAACTACTGATAATATTCTTTCCCAAATAGTAATTATTTCTAGAACCGACAATACATTTCAACTGGGACTTTCTGTCGTCAAACAAATTGATAAAATAACTAATGGTGCAAGTAAGTTATTTATTATAAATAAAGAAGATGATTTTGTGTGCTATGAAGGTCTTAGTAAAATAGATATAAAAAACAAAAGTAAAAACTATCACAAGATAATATTAGAGAATAAAAACATTGAATACAATTTCAATTTATTTAATGAGAAAAATAAAGTTATCGGTTGCTTACAAGTATATGTTACGCCAGAGAATAACCTGAGCAATAACACTCTTGCATTTATAGAGCGCTTAGTTCATATAATTTCTATTTCCATTCGAAAACATAACCTTCTTGAGCAACAAAAAGCATTATTTACCGCCTTTACTCAATCCATTGCTTCCGCCATTGATACAAAGTCAGCGCATACCGCAAATCATTGCCAGCGAGTACCAGAGCTCACCCTTATGTTAGCTAAAGCGGCTCAAAAGAACCAAGCCGAATGGAAAGATTTTTCTTTGAGTGAGCAAGAATGGGAAGAACTCTATCTCGCCTCTTGGCTTCATGATTGTGGAAAATTAACAACCGCTGATCACGTTATTGATAAAGCAACAAAATTAGATATGTTTACTAACCGTATTCATGAAATACGAACTCGCTATGAAGTACTCAAAAGAGACGCTGAAATCACGTATTTAAAAAAACTTATTGATGACAAGTCAAATGCGGCTTTATTACAAGAAAACTATCTCAATACAATAAAAGAACTAGAAGAAGAATTTGCTTTTATCGCTCAATCTAACCTAGGTGATGAGTTTTATCACGATGACAATATTGATCGTTTGCATAAGCTTGCTACCAGAATCTTTACTCGAACTTTGGATAAACGACTAGGGTTATCATGGGAAGAAGCACAGTTGCTCTCAGATAATGATAAGCAAACACCCTCAATTGAAACGGTTTTACAAAATAACAGTAGCCATCTTATTCCTTGGGATCTAAATAGAAAAAAAAATGAACAGTTTAATCTAAAACCGTACCCATTCAAATTTAATCATGGTGAAATATATAATCTCGCAGTTCAACGCGGCACTCTAACCAGTGAAGAGCGTTTTTTAATTAATGACCATATTATTCAAACTATTAATATGCTCAAAACGCTGCCCTATCCTGACCATCTAAAAAATATACCTCTAATTGCAGGTGGGCATCATGAACAAATGTCAGGAAAAGGGTACCCTTATGGTATTCCAGCATCAGAACTGCCTATCACTGCAAGAATGATGGCTATCGCAGACATATTTGAAGCATTAACGGCGAGTGATCGTCCTTATAAAACACCTAAAACATTATCTGAATCCTTAAAAATATTAGCTTTTATGGCAAAAAATAAACATATTGACGCTTCCTTGTTTAGCTTATTTTTAACTGATGGAGTTTACCTAAACTATGCGGATAAGTTTTTAAGCTCTGAACAAATTGATGATGTAAACATTCAAGAATTAATTGAAATCGCATATTAATAAAGAAAGCCAACAGAAAACTGTTGGCTTTAACTATTTCATTATTAATCTCGAAATAATATTATTACACTTTCTCTTTAAATCGTAATAAACGAAGTGCATTTAAGGTAACTAAGGCTGTTGCACCACTGTCGGCTAATACCGCAACCCATAAACCCGTTATACCAAATAAACTTGTCACTAAGAATACCGCCTTTAAACCAAGCGCTAAAGTGATGTTCTGACGAATATTACTCAGTGTTGCTTTTGATAGCGCTACCATTGGTGCTAGCTCTTCTAAACGATTATGAGTTAATGCCGCATCCGCTGTTTCAAGAGCAACGTCTGTTCCTCCTCCCATCGCAATACCAATAGAAGCGGTCTTCATTGCTGGCGCATCATTAATACCATCACCGACCATTGCCGTTTTTGCCTGTGCAGTTAATTGCTCAACGTATTTCACTTTGTCTGATGGCAATAAGCCCGCTTTATAGTCAATATTCAGCTCTTTAGCAATCGCTTTTGCTGCACGTTCATTATCGCCAGTAAGCATGATTGGTTTTATACCTAATTTAACTAACTTCTCAACGGCTATTTTGGCATCGGGACGCAGTTCATCACGCCATGCTAATAATCCAGAGATCTGCTTATTAATCAGTACAAGTACAACCGTTTTACCCTGTTGCTCTAAGAACGATATTTGACTTTCGATTTCAGGAATAACCTCACCATCAAACTGTTGTGGTGCATACAATTCAATACGTTGATTATTGACGATACCCTTAATACCTTTACCGACAACGGTTTCACGCTCATCGGCTTCAATAACAGTTAATCCTTGTTCTTGCGCTTTTATTACTACGGCTCTTGCTAAAGGATGCGATGAACCCATTTCAACTGCGGCAGATTGAAATAAAATACTTTCTTCAGTTTCAGCTTCAACTAAAACACGAATATCAGTCAGTATTGGCTTACCTTGGGTTAGTGTTCCCGTCTTATCAAATGCGATGTTTTGAATATGACCAAGCTCTTCTAATGCAGCGCCCCCTTTAATCAAAGCTCCGCGTTTTG
The DNA here is from genome assembly GCF_028765575.1 of Aliivibrio sp. S3MY1. Lineage (GTDB taxonomy): Bacteria > Pseudomonadota > Gammaproteobacteria > Enterobacterales > Vibrionaceae > Aliivibrio. Next base: position 30,165 of record NZ_JARACO010000014.1, read on the forward strand.
CCGCAGTTGCTAGACCTGAAGTAATCGCTGCTGGTGTTGATATCACTAACGCACAAGGACAAGCGATCAGCAGCATAGCTAAACCACGGTAAATCCACGTGTCCCATGATTGACCAAACATCAATGGTGGAATAATAATCACCAGTAATGACATCAGCATCATTGCTGGCGTGTACCAACGACTGAACTTATCAAGAAAACGCTCTAAAGGTGCTTTGCGAGATTCTGCTTCCTCAATCAGATGTAAAATACGATCTATCGCATTCTCACCTTGTGCCGAAGTGATCTGAATTTCAATCACACGATCATTAACAATAGAACCAGCCATTAATGGATCGTTAGCCTTTTTATCTACAGGAACTGACTCACCGGTTAATGCACTTTCATCAAAAGAAGCGAATTCAGAAAGTAAAATTGCATCTGCGGCTAAACGATCGCCTGGAGAAACTTGAACTTTATCTCCTACGTTTAATGCTGATGCTGGTACTTCTTCTTTAGTGCCATCCGATTTAATACGAATTGCAGTATCAGGCACTAAATCCATTAATGCTTTTACACCACTTCTCGCTTTTGCCGACGCATAGCCTTCTAATTGTTCACCTAACATAAACAATAAGATAACCATGGCCGCTTCTACCGTTTCACCTAAATAAACAGCACCGATTGCAGCTACCGTCATTAACGTTTCGATTGAGAATGGCGATCCATTTATCGCTAAACGAATCGCTTTACGTCCAATAGGAATTAATCCAAATAGACCTGCGACAGTAAAAGCGATTGTGCCTAGTTCTTTATTTACTAAGTTAATACCTGTTGCGATAACTAAGAAAGCAACCAAGGTTAACAATAATATATTCTTTTTCCAGAACGGCTGAGATTCACTCTCTGATGTGTTTTTTGCACCTATATCAGATAACGGGAAACCTGTGGTCTTAGCCACACTAATAATTTGTTCAAATACCGCTTCGTTCTTCGCTCTTACTGTCAGTTTTTCGGTTGCAAAAATAACGTTAGCATCAATGACATCTGGAATCGCTAGTATCGCTTTTTTCAATTTTGCAGCGCAGCTTGGGCAGTCCATATCCGCAATAAGCCAACTGCGTGATAACGAACCGTTATTCGATGTTTTAGAGGTGACAGCTAAGGGGTCTGATTCTCCAGGATCACTTCCGCAACATGAGTCCGCATCTGTTGATTTATCAACGCTGCTACAGCAATCAGCAACCGCGCTTTCTGCCTTTATTGCCGTGATCTTTGGTGCAGCACAACACGAACTTGATGGGTTATGTTTATGATCATGGCTATGTGTGGTTTTATGAGTAGTACACATGAGAAAATCCTTTCTGTTAGGTTTTTAGTTTATCTACTCTAACTATAGACCTTAGAGTTAACTCCAAGGTCAAGGATAAGTTTACTCAAATATAAAAAAAGACACCGAAGTGTCTTAATTTTTATTTATATCACTATTTTATAGCTATAATTTCTACACTGGGTGTTTGAAACAATGTCCAATTGACTCACTCAATGCCTGAAGTACATTTCGACGAGTGATTATTCCAACTAACTTACCTTCCTCTACCACTGGGTAAATTTTGGGTTTATTTGCGGTCATGGTCTGCGCTAAATCAATGATCGTATCTTCTGGAGTAACCGTAAGAACTTCTGTTTTCATTACATCTTCAACAACGTGCGTATCTTGGCAATGGTAACTCACACCAATTAACGACTTAATCAAATCCTGCTCTGAAATGAAGCCAATCACTTCACGTTGTTCATTTACAACAGGACCGCCAATATGCTGCGAAGTAATAAATTGATCCAAAGCCGCTGATAATGACATATCCGCTGTCAAATAAAGAGGTCGCGCGCTCATGTATTGTTTTACTTTTTTATTTTCCATTATAGCCCCCTAACGTGCTATCAATCAGTTTTGATAACTTAAGTGTGGACTATTTTGGGAAAAAAGCTAAATCACTCTTACCTATCTCTGTGATGGATGAAACCTATTGAGAAGAAAATTAGCTAAATCTATGAACTCCCCAACAAAACATCAATTAAAATTTTCTTATTTTGTTCAACTGATGACATTACGTTTTCATAACCTGCAGTATTGTTTGTTCTTTCCATTCGATGAATCACCCTTAAACATTGTTTAATGTTTTCAGGATCTTTCATCAAATTTTTACCCTTTAGCGTTAGAGTAAGTAGCATGTAGTTTAAGTCTGATGAATAAGGGTACGTTTGACCAATTTTAGTCAACTGTGCTTGATTACCATCTGAAGACGTTTGGCCTCTTAGCCATTGATAAACTTTATTTAATTTTTGAAAATGCGTCATACCTTGTTGTAACAACTGAGGCGCATTCTTTTTTAAGCTAGCTTGATCAAATATTTTATATAGGCCAACACACAGTTTTACTTCACCTGACATTGCCAATACACCAAAAGCAGCAACACGGAATTCATCAGATGCGACTTTTCGCTCAGATAAAAATCGGTGATAACATGTCGTCGCTATTGCCTTAGCTTTGTAACGCTTACCTTGCTTAAACAACTGGCGAGCAATGAAAATATTAATATAACCTTGCAATTCATCACGCTTATCCATCGCTATACGTTTTTTTAGCGTGATTATAAGCTGACCAAAATAACGACGATACTGCTCTTTGTTCAAGCTCATATTTGACTTATAAACAAGGTCTGCAATATCCATGATCATACGATTTAATGTCGTAGGATTAATACCTATATGATAAAAACGCTTCATTACCATATTATGCACTAATGCTGGTTCATTATTTTCAATGATAAATTTTAAATAAGAATAAAACGCTTTATCATTTTTAGGGTTATTTTCAAACGCCTTTGCTAAATAAGCTTGGACTTTAGATAGTTGTTTTGCTTCTGTGTAAATATCAGAAAGCATTAAATTTGCTTTAAATAAATACTTTTTAGAACGAAGTAAAAGCTCAAGAACAGGGATCGCTTTTGGTTTTTCTACCACATGACAATACGCCATTAAATTCTGTGGCATGACATCACTTTTATCGTGACGTTGATACACTTTTTTAAATGTTGAAAAATCTTTCGCTTTATACAACTCTTCTAAAGTCATATTAAGTAACATTCGATTTTTATACGTTCCAGGATAAGTCTGTGCGCGCTGAATAAAAGCGGATTGAGATCCTTTGACTTCGCCTACTAACTTTTCTATAAGCAAGGTTAAATTAAAGGATTTTTTAATTAAATCATCTATATAACCAAAATTAATTGGACTATTAACAACAAAATCAGGAAACAACTCTCTTGCATTAATGTCATCAACTAGTGAGTCATCATTATCTATGTCGATAATAAAAATAGGTCGTTTACCAAACTTGGCTTTTTCACGAGCGTGGTTAACTATCTCACAAATTACTTCATGATCAGCATAATGGTATTCAATAAAATAATAGTCATAAACAGGTAATTCTGAAGCACTCATACTGACATTAAAAGAATCAGCAGTCTTAAAGCCTGCTTTCTGAAAAAACTGACGGATCTGAGTACTACGCTCTCTTTTTTCAGTAAAAACCAACACATTCATTTGTGGAATGCGTCTAATTAATTCAGCACTGCTCATTTATCAATAACTCTAACAAAAATAACACCAACAATATACCAATCCGTAAAAAACAAAGAGACCCTGCATTACATATAAAGTCAATGTATATGCAAAATAATCTGAACTATCTCACGGAAATCCTGCGCTACTTTATCACAAAATAACGCAGAATTAAGCTATTTAAATATTCGTCAATATCGCTTGTAAAGGATGTTGCAATTGCTCTCCTTCAAAGCGCTTTACTTGACTTCGGCATGAGTACCCAGAGATCAGACAACGCTCTTTATCTAAATTAGCTAAGTTACCTTTCCAACTTAAATCATAAATTGCTTTCGAACTCTCTAATTTATCCGCTTCATGCCCATAAGTACCAGCCATTCCACAACAACCTACCGGGACCGTATTTAATGTTAATCCAAAATGAGTAAATATCTCTCCCCATTCCTTTTCAGCATTTGGCATTTTAGTTTTTTCAGTACAATGGGCAAATAATTGCCAAGGCCTTGTATCAAACACCGTCGCTTTATCAAAAGAAGATAGTTTAGGATACAACCACTCATGCACAGTCAAAACAGTAAAATCACCACGGTTATCCGTCAAAATTTCACTGTATTCATCCCGATAGCAAAGAACTAATGCAGGATCTACGCCAACCATTGGTATTTTTAATTCAGAAACTTGATTTAAAAACTCACTCGTTGTTTGAGCTGTGGTTGTAAACTGTTTTAAAAAACCTTTTACATGCAGTGCTTTACCATTTGGTTTAAATGGCAGCAATATGGGCGTTAATCCTAGGCGTTGAATGAGTTCAATAAAATCGCTCACAACACCAGCGTCATAATAACTAGTGAACGGATCTTGAACAATCACTACATGCTGCTTACGTTCCTTTTCAGAAAGACCTTTCAATGTTTCTAGATTAAATGGAGAAATATGTTTCTTCCGACAACGCTCAGTTAACGTGGGAACAGATAATAGAGGCATATCAACATAGCCTACTATTTTTTTTGTTAACGTTTTCGTTACAGATTGTTTTAATACACCATTAATCACTTTGGGTACTTTAGCCATGAGCGGCAACATAGTTTCAATATTCGCCACCATGTAATCTTTCATTGGTCGTTGATAACGGCTGTGATAGATATTTAAAAAACGCGAACGAAAACTTGGCACATCCACTTTAATTGGACATTGGCTTGCACAGGCTTTACAAGCTAAACAGCCCATCATTGCGTCGTGTACTTCATGCGAATAATCGTATTCTTTATCTTTATTTATACGATTTCGAATACGATCTATAATTTGCTTAATCGAGGGACGCTTTGTTAGAAGTTCTCGCTCTAACTCAACAGGATCAATTCCTTGTTCTGATAATTGACGCAACCATTCACGAACAAGTCCTGCTCGCCCTTTTGGAGAGTGACGACGATCCGCTGTTACTTTCATTGATGGGCACATTGGTGAGCTTGTTTCATAATTAAAGCACAAACCATTACCATTACATTCCATCGCTTGATTAAAGCTATCTCTTACTTCAATTGGGATTTGACGGTCATAATATCCACGCTTTGTATCACTTACTTTAACCAATTGATCGCTACTGTTTAACGGCGTACAGATTTTTCCCGGATTCATTTTATTATGAGGGTCAAAAGCGCCTTTCACACGACGCAACTCTAGAAATAGCTCTTCACCAAAAAATTCTGGTCCATATTCTGAACGAAAGCCTTTACCGTGCTCCCCCCACATTAAACCGCCGTACTTTGACACTAAAGCAACCACTTGATCTGAAATGGTATGCATTAATGCTTCTTGCTTTGGATCGCACATATCTAAGGCTGGACGTACGTGAAGTACCCCAGCATCAACGTGGCCAAACATACCGTAATTGAGCTGATGTGAATCTAATAACGATCTAAACTCTTGAATAAAATCGGCTAAATTCTCTGGTGGTACGCAAGTATCTTCAGCAAAAGCAACTGGCTTAGCGGCACCTTTTGTTGCACCTAATAAACCCACGGCTTTTTTTCGCATCGTATAAATACGACCAATACTGGTAATATCTTGCGTTATTTGATAACCGATAATACCAGCAGCTTCTGATTCAATAAGTTGATCTAACTTTGCGATAAGATCCAAAACTTGCTGTTCAACCACTTCTGGCTCTGTTCCTGCAAATTCCACCATATTTAAGCCAAGCATTTCTTTGTTTGGAACATCAGTAATTAAATCACTAACGCTATGCCAAACAATATCTTGCTTTGCAAAATTCAATACTCTTGAGTCGATGGTTTCAACAGAAAGCGCATTAGCTTCAACCATAAATGGGGCATTTCGTAATGCTGCATCAAACGTATCATATTTTACATTGATTAAGGTTCTGGCTTTTGGAATAGGTGTAATATTTACTTTCGCTTCGGTTAAAAAGGCTAATGACCCTTCTGAACCACATAGTACTCGCGTTATATCGAATTGATCTGTTTCTGTATTTAATGCGTTTTTTAAATCGTACCCCGTTAAAAAACGATTCAATGGCGGAAATTTATCTTCAATCTGTTTACGCTTATCGCGACACACTGCTGCTGTAATATCTAAGACAGATCGAACAGCGTCTGATTGTTCATCATAAGAAAGTGATGTATCCAAACACTGTCCATTAGCCAGAACGGCGGTTACCGCTAATACGTGATCTGAGGTTTTACCGTATTTTAGAGAACCTTGTCCGGATGCATCAGTATTGATCATCCCACCAATAGTCGCTCGATTACTGGTCGATAAATCAGGAGAAAAGAAAAAGCCATGCGGGCGCAGAGCATCATTAAGTTGATCTTTAATTAATCCCGTTTGAACTCTCGCCCAGCCCTGCTCGACATTAATTTCCAACACATTATTCATGTAACGAGAGAGATCGACCACAATACCTTTTGTTAGTGACTGACCATTGGTACCAGTACCACCACCACGAGGAGAAAAGGTCACTCTTTTATAGTGTTCTTGGTTTGCTAGAGAAGCTAAACATTCAACGTCTTTTGTTGTTTTTGGAAGTAAAACGGCTTGAGGTAATTGTTGATAAACACTGTTATCGGTCGCAACTGCCAAACGACTTGAGTACGTCGTTTCGACATCACCACTAAAATCGGTTTTTGCGAGTTGCTCTAAATATTCAAGTACCGTTGGGTCGATAGACGACTGAAATGATAATACTGGTAACATTGCTCCATGCTCCTAAAATCGCTGATCCCTCAGCACTATTAATGTTGTTCTATAGACACTTTACAACATCTCGCATGGATAAAACATCAAAGCTATGCTATATCCGGTAAATATTTATAATATGACTCGTCTCATAAGAGTCAGTAAAACCAAAGATCAACACCAACCATTACACAGAACATAAACAAGATGGTATTCCGCCAAAGATTCGATGGCACATTTTTTATAGAGAACGTTATGAAACCTGCAATCAGAAAAAATAAAACAAAAACCATTACGACTGACGATATTCTTCTTACTTTATGCCGCTCAATGTCTGGGGTATTAACTAAGGCTACGCAAAGTCCTGTTAACTATTCATCGATGGTTCAAAAAATAACAAAGACAAGCTTAAAGCCTGACTTTGGTTGTTTTGTTCTTTTTGATGGTGGCTTCTCTGGCTTGGTTGTCACTAACTTTACTAAAGACGCAGCACTAGAGTTGTATACAAGGTATATGCGTAATATGGGTATGCCTGATGAAGAGCTAGCTATTTTACATACATCAGATGAAGTTGGAGATGTTCTTGGTGAGTTAATGAACCAAATCGTTGGTGATTTTACTGGACAGATCCGAAAAACATTACAAACCACAATTTCTCAAAACCAACCAAAGATGCTGACGTTAAACAAACAAGTCATTCTTTCAGTTGATACTAATTTAGATCGACCTCAGGCACGTAGAGTGACTTTTACCACGGCAAATAATCATATTTTCTATCTTGAACTTGCAATGGATAAGACTGAGTTTATTGAGCTTGAAGGCTTTGAACAGGAAGAAGAGTTTGATGCTGATGACCTATTTGAGCAACACAAATCAGGCAATAATCAAACCTCAGGGATAAAAGATACGCCATCTCAAGATTTTGATGACTCTTTGTTTGATGAATTAGGGATTTAACTCTCCCCATTAATGCTTAATAGTTAAGAAATGGTGTTTCTTTGTGATTATTTACTGACATAAAGAGCACCATCCGCTGTCCTAAGTATATAAGTAAGCTCCCCTTTTCTCCTTGTTAACCTCACTTCTACACCTTTTAAATACCAAATATCTTCCAAATCAAATAAGAGACAGGTAAAATAACGACCCGCTAAAAAGTAAGGTAAATCTATGTCGTCTACAAAGCAAAAGGCTCTAAAAAAGATCGCTAAATGTCTTGAACTCGGTAATTCAGCTAATGTGAATGAAGCCGCTCAAGCCATTAAGATGGCGCATCGCCTTATGCTTAAGTATGGCCTTGAAAAAGATGACATTGAATTTATCAAGATGGGAAAAACCCAAAGTACTCATCTACTTCCGAGTAACGTTGGCAGCAATATTTTAAAGATCATTCGTGGTATCAATACCCGATTTGGTGTTGAAGCCGTATTGCTAAACCATAAAGGGCTCAAAAAAGTCGAATTTATTGGTTCTGCTGATCGTGCTATTTTTGCGGCTTTCGCCTTCGATATTGTTTATCGCGAAATGAATGAACAAACAGGTCAGTTTAAAAATAGTTTTGCAGGCTCTGGCAAAGGACAACTCGAAGTCACTAAACGAGTGAATTCATTTTTAGCCGGTTGGATTGAAGGTGCTCTTGAAAAACTCCCCGTCATTGCACCCGATGATGAATCAGCCAACAAGATAAATGATTACATCGATAAAGAATTTAAAAATATCGACCGCGAAACATTTAAGCAACAGCTACGTGAAGCCATGGCTAATATGACAGCGGATTACGAGAAAGGGCTTAAAAAAGGTCGAACTATTTCAGTTAATCGACCCGTTGCTGGCGCTCAAGCGCCAAAGCGACTGAATTAACCAACTCAACGCTTACGAGGCTCACTTATTTAATCTTAATCTCAATCGCATCATGACAACAGCGGGTCACCTGTAATAAATAGCCTTTTTTATCGTTATTTATTGCAGATTGCTGAATATCCAACAACATACTTCCTGAGCTAATATTCAATATATCGGACTCAAATTCTGTCGCAGGAATAACACCAAGTTTTAACGATAAGTTATAATTTTCTAAGCCATAATGCTCTTTCAGAAGCGCTATAACATTACTGTCATTATCCATATTTTTTAATGATGGAAATAATAACTCTGGCAGATACAGATATTGGACGGCTACCTTTCTGCCTTCTAGCATGATCAATCGACTGTACATTAGAACATAAGAAAAAGGGGCTAACTTTAATGTGTCAGCCACCATTTTAGGTGCTAATAGACGCTTTGAATCCAGTACTTTAATGCTATAAGATCTATTTTTTTGCTTACATACTAATGAAAGATCTATTTCGACAAGTGGATTAAACGCTAGAGCTTCCTTTGATACAAACCACCCTCTTCTCTCTTCTTTGTATACTTTCCCTGATAAAGCTAAATAGTTAAGCGCTTCACGTAACGTAATTCGAGTCGTTGAGAATGCTTCTGCTAATACTCTTTCCGAAGGAAGCTTATGCCCTGGTTCAAGCCTGCCACTCTCTATTTGCTCTTCTATGGCATCCTTTATTGTTAAATATTGCATCCACTTTCCTTAAAGTGTTGGCACATAGATATCACTTGATAAGTAGCTCTGTAATTTCTCATTGCGTACGAGATGACCTTTTTTCATTAAGATCGTAACTCTCACTTTTTCTCGTTCTGCTTGAGCCAAATATTCGACGATTTCTTGCTCTGAACTAACAAATAATCGCTCTGCATCACGGCGACATAATTCAACAAATTCAGATGGACAATCTTCAAAGCAGATCACCCATTCGGCTTGTTGCATCAAGCGTAACGATTTCAACGTCAACATTTCTGTTTCTTGATGGTATTCAATCCAATTCCGTTCAGCCGTTGGTTCAATATTTTTTGACAGGTGCTGACTGAAAAGATGTTCAAGTTCATTACGAGTTGTAAGTGTCTCTATTTCTGGCGCACGTAAAAAGGTTTCCCAAAACTTTCTTCTTTCGTCTACGATTAAAAAATGTTGTTTAATTACATTTCTTTTATCTGCGCCAAAATCAGCCAACATTGCTACTTTTGTTGATAATTGCGTTTCTATTTGCTCTCGTATGATACGAATCAACACTGGTGATGAGCCACCACTGGATATCGCAACTTGCACTCGCCCGCGATTCACCATTGATGGGGTAATAAAATCGCAGTGTGGGGTATCATCTACAACATTCACTAAAATACGAGCGTCATGTGCATCACGATAAACTTGATGATTTAGATCTGAATTATCCGTCGTTGCCCAAACTTGCACATATTCTTTTGTTAATAATTCACTATGGTAAAACCCTTTTATATAGTGAATTTTTCCTTCTTCTACATAATTCATCAAGTAGGATTTGATCGAAGGAGCGACCACAGTAATATCTGCATCTGCTTGCAATAGCATGTCAATCTTTCGACACGCAACTTCCCCACCACCAATGACTAAGACTGGTCGCTTTTGAATATCCATAAAAATGGGAAAATATCTCATTACTGCTTTTATCCTTACGTTTTATGTTCTTGACTCACTATACCTTGCTTTAACAAAAGAAGGTATTTATTCACTATTTTGTTCATTTTGACTTAACAGATTCAAAAAATAAATAAATTAACAATATTGTTACATCCATAGATGTAAGACCAGATAAATTACACTATATAAAGTTAATATTGCAGTTCAATCAACTATATTTTTTAGAAAATACAGATCTCTTTGCCTATAATTTAGATGACACATAATTTCACAAACAGATAACAATTCTATATATTTTAAATGTAGTTACTCATAATCTGAGCGACCCGTTACCAAATGGACAACACAACACAATAGATTGTGATACGCCAATTCAATAATGGATTACAAGGAAGACACAGATGAAATTTAAAACGACCTCACTCTATGCTGCACTTACCGCTTCGGCATTGCTGCTATCAACACAAGCTGTTGCTGCAAACGGTACATTAGAAAAAGTGAAAAAAAATGGATATTTACAATGTGGTGTTAGTACCGGCCTTCCAGGCTTTTCAAACCCAAACTCAAAAGGTGAATGGGAAGGTATTGATGTAGAATTCTGTCAAGCGGTTGCCGCCGCTGTTTTAGGCGATAAATCAAAAGTTAAATATGTACCTCTAACTGCAAAAGAACGCTTTACTGCACTGCAATCGGGTGAGATTGACGTTCTTTCTCGTAATACAACATGGACGCTACACCGTGACACGTCTTTAGGTTTAAATTTTGTCGGTGTTAATTACTATGATGGTCAAGGTTTCATGGTGAAAAAAGAGCTTGGTTTAACCAGTGCAAAAGAACTTGATGGTGCATCTGTTTGTGTTCAATCAGGAACCACAACAGAGCTTAACCTTGCCGATTACTTCCGTAACAATGACATGGAATACAAACCTGTCGTATTTGATACCGCAGCACAAACCTCTAAAGGTTTTGATGCGGGTCGATGTGATGTATTAACCACTGACCAATCTGGTTTATATGCACTTCGTTTGAATCTAAAAGATCCAAAAACAGCACAAGTATTACCTGAAATCATTTCAAAAGAACCACTAGGCCCTGTTGTTCGCCAAGGTGATGACCAATGGTTCAACATCAACAAATGGGTACTAAATGCAATGATTAATGCTGAAGAATACGGCATTAACTCTAAGAATGCAGACCAAATGCTAAAATCAAAAGATCCAAACATTAAACGTATTCTTGGCGTTGATGGCCCTAAAGGTAAAGGCTTAGGGATCCGTGATGATTGGGGCTACCAAGTCGTGAAACAAGTAGGTAACTACGGTGAAAGTTTTGAGCGTACCGTTGGTGAAGGGTCTCCTCTACAAATCTCACGTGGCGTAAATGCACTGTGGAACGCAGGCGGTTTCATGTACGCCGCACCAATTCGTTAATCAGCCAATAATAAAGATAAGTAACACAATTTTATGGGGTGAATTTTCACCCCTTTTAATCAATGGATTTAAGGTTGTCGTTGTATGTCATCTAAAAATAAAAACCTCTTTTATAATCCAACATTTCGTGCGATTTTATTCCAAGTGATAGCGGTTGCTGCACTTGTATTTTTCTTTTATTCCATAGTTAACAATGCATTATCCAATTTAGAATCTCGTGGTATCGCGACTGGTCTTGGTTTTTTAAATCAAGAGGCTGGCTTTGGTATTGGTTTATCTTTAGTGGAGTATGATGAAACACATACCTATGGACGCACTTTTATTGTTGGGCTTTTAAACACTGCATTAGTCTCTATTTTAGGGATTTTATTTGCGACTGTACTCGGATTTACCGTTGGTATTGCTCGATTATCTAGCAACTGGCTCGTCAGTCGATGCGCAGCTGTCTACATAGAAATATTCCGAAACATCCCGCTTTTATTACAAATTTTCTTTTGGTATTTCGCTGTTTTACAAGCACTTCCATCCCCACGTCAAAGTTTAAGTTTAGGTGAAAGCGTATTCTTAAATGTTCGTGGATTATTCTTTCCTGGACCTATATTTGAAGAAGGTTCTAACCTTATCGGCATGGCCGTAATTATTGCGATTGTCTTTATTATCTTTTTATCTAAATGGGCAAAGAACAAACAAACGCTTACGGGTCAACAAACCCCTTTGCTTCGATATTCATTACTAGCCCTTATTGGTTTACCAACAGTAGCTTACTTTATTTCAGGAATGCCTATTTCCATTGATTACCCAGAACTTAAAGGATTTAACTTTAAAGGGGGCATCAGTATTATCCCAGAGTTAGCCGCATTAGTTGTGGCATTAAGTGTTTATACTGCTTCTTTTATTGCAGAGATTGTACGTTCAGGTATTAATGCGGTTAGCCATGGGCAAACAGAAGCAGCAATGGCTTTAGGTTTACCTAGAAATAAAACACTAAAACTTGTTGTTATCCCACAAGCGATGCGCATCATTATTCCCCCTCTAACAAGTCAATACTTGAACTTAACAAAAAACTCCTCATTAGCAATGGCTATTGGTTATCCTGATTTAGTGTCAGTATTTGCAGGTACTACGTTAAACCAAACAGGGCAAGCTATTGAGATCATCACAATGACAATGGCGGTTTATCTAACCTTAAGCCTATTGACCTCATTTTTGATGAATATTTATAACAGTAAAGTCGCACTGGTTGAGAGGTAATCATGAGCATACATCAATTTCAGCCAGATCTTCCGCCACCAGCAAACACGGTGGGCGCAGTAACTTGGCTTAAGAAACATCTATTTAACGGCCCTATTAATTCAATTCTAACTATTACTATTGCGTATTTAGCATTTAGTGGTCTGTGGAATACAGTCAACTGGGCTTTAATCAATGCCGATTGGATAGGAACAACACGTGATGCCTGCTCAAGTGAAGGGGCTTGTTGGGTAATGATCAACGTTCGTTGGGACCAGTTCATGTATGGCTTCTACCCTACTGATGAATTATGGCGACCTCAGTTATTTTATGGTCTGCTAGCTATCTTTGTAGCCCTACTCGCTTACGAACATACACCTAAGAAATTTGCAATTTGGTTAGTCTTTGTAAACATCTTTCCATTCTTTGCAGCCTTCTTATTGTATGGCGGCGTATTTGGACTACCTGTCGTTGATACTCACCTTTGGGGTGGGTTATTAATTACTCTGGTTATTGCCATCGTGGGGATCGTTGTTTCACTTCCTATTGGCGTTGCTCTTGCGCTAGGCCGCCGCTCTGAAATGCCGATAATTCGCAGCATGTGTACCGTTTATATTGAGATTTGGCGTGGTGTTCCATTAATCACAGTTCTCTTTATGGCTTCGGTTATGCTTCCACTGTTTTTATCTGAAGGTATGGAGCTAGATAAACTCTTTAGAGCACTCATTGGTGTGGTTTTATTTAGTGCTGCATATATGGCTGAAGTGGTTCGTGGCGGATTACAAGCAATACCAAACGGTCAATATGAAGCAGCGGATGCACTTGGATTGGGCTATTGGAAAAAGATGCGCTTAATCATCTTGCCACAAGCATTAAAAATCACAATTCCTTCTATTGTGAATACTTTCATTGGCTTATTTAAAGATACAAGTCTGGTACTTATTATCGGTATGTTTGATGTGCTCGGTATTGGCCAAGCCGCAAATACCGATCCTGAGTGGTTAGGGTTTTCAACAGAAAGTTATGTCTTTGTCGCTTTGGTTTTCTGGGTGTTCTGTTTCTCTATGTCGAGATACTCCATCTATTTAGAAAACAAACTTCATACAGGCCACAAGCGATAATTAACAGAATTCAAGGATGTAGTTATGACAACTCAACAAGATTATATGATTAAGTTAGATGACATGAACAAATGGTATGGCGAATTTCATGTGCTTAAGAACATCAACTTACAAGTAAAAAAAGGCGAAAAGATTGTTATTTGTGGCCCTTCAGGCTCGGGGAAATCAACCATGATCCGCTGTATTAACCGTCTAGAAGAACACCAAAAGGGACATATTTACGTTTCAGGTACAGAACTTACCGAAGACTTAAAGAATATAGAAGCAGTACGTAGAGAAGTCGGTATGTGTTTCCAGCACTTCAACCTCTTCCCTCACCTAACGGTACTTGAAAATTGTACCTTAGCCCCTATTTGGGTAAAGAAAATGCCAAAAGCAGAAGCGGAAGCATTAGCAATGCAATTTCTTGAACGTGTAAAAATCCCAGATCAAGCCGATAAATATCCAGGTCAACTGTCTGGTGGGCAACAACAGCGTGTAGCGATAGCTCGCTCGCTGTGTATGAATCCACAAGTGATGTTATTTGATGAACCAACATCAGCGCTCGATCCTGAAATGGTACGCGAAGTACTTGATGTTATGGTTGAACTCGCCGATGAAGGGATGACGATGCTATGTGTAACTCATGAGATGGGGTTTGCTAAAGAAGTCGCCGATCGGGTAATTTTCATGGATGCTGGAGAGATTATTGAAGAAAATAATCCCGTCGATTTCTTTGAAAATCCACAATCTGATAGAACTCAACTATTCTTAAGTCAGATCTTGCATCACTAAAATCACTAGGTTATCTCGAAGAGTAAGACAAAAAACAGTGATCGTTTGATTACTGGTTTTTGTTACAGATGCTTACAAAGTACACAAGCTAAGTTAATGCACTGATGTAAAATGGTTTCTAGCTCAATTAATTCAGTTCAAAAATTAGAACTTACTTGATTTTTTGAACTATAGGCACCATAACTGTCTATATATTTATGTCTGTCCATTCCAAGGGGAATACGATGAATAATCAAATGTTCGGCCAAACTCATACACAAGAGTCGGCTCTACAAACAAATAAAGTATTACGTAATACTTATTTCTTACTGTCTATGACACTGTTATGGTCAGCGCTTGTTGCTGGTGTATCAATGGCTCTGAATTTACCTCGTCCAGGTATTATCATTATGCTTGTTGGTTTCTACGGACTATTGTTCCTAACAGAGAAAAACCGTAACAACAGCATGGGTCTTGTATTTACCTTCTTATTTACTGGTTTCTTAGGTTATACCATTGGTCCAATCCTAAACATGTACATTGGTGCAGGTATGGGCGATGTTATCCTAACGGCTCTTGGCGGTACGGCATTATCATTCATGGCAGCATCAGCTTACGCATTAACAACTAAGCGTGATTTATCATTCCTTAACGGTGTGCTAATGGCTGGTTTCGTTGTGCTTCTAATTGGTATGGTTGCGAATATCTTCCTACAAATGCCTTTATTACACCTTGCGATGAGCGCTATGTTCATTCTTTTCTCTACTGGTGCGATTCTGCTTACAACACAATCAATCATCCGTGGTGGTGAAACAAGCTACATCTCAGCAACGATTACGCTGTATGTTTCTATCTACAACATCTTCATCAGCCTACTAAGTATTCTTGGTATTATGCGTGATGATTAATCGATAAATATGTCGATGAGCATAAAAAATGCCAGCCCTCACCGGCTGGCATTTTTGTATCTATTAATTTGACATCTACTGATTTAGTTACAACCTTAAGAAATAAATCTAGTTGGTATACATTGCACACTCATCATTAATATCTTCTGTCGGAAAGTAATTTTCTCTTACATAGAACTTATTAAGTAAACGAATTACCGAATGTTTCTTTGCTGGCTTTTCATCCATCAGTCCATGTAACTTACGAGCCACATTTTGAATCGTTAATAGATTTTCTAAAGGCAAACTGGCTTCTAAGTCATTCTTTAAACTATGTGCCTCTTCATAGCCATTAGCAACCGCAAGATAAGCCCAAATATAAGCAACCGCATTATGAGAAGAAGATATTTTTTGATTGTATTGAGCAGAACGAAGTTGTGACTCCGGGCTTTTAAGCTCCCCTCCACGCTCTGTCCAATAAATCGCTTTGTAAATATTCTTCTTTATCCCTATACCATGGTAATAACAAGAACTGACAGTAACCATCGCCTTTGGATCGTCTTGATAAGCCGCTCTCAACATCCAATAAAACCCTTCAGGGTGACCATCTTGAAGCTTTTGATACCATTGAGCGAGAAAAAGCTGGGCCTCTAAATGATCATTTAATGCTAATGCCGTAATAGTTTGAGTGCCAAGTTCAATATTTTTTTCGCAACCAATTCCTTCAAGATAAAGCTTGCCTAACTTAAATGTTGAACTCTGCTTACCTTTTGAATCACCTAATCGAGCATCCCAATATTTTGACTTTTCACCAGAGTTAGGATCATCATAGTTGTTATCATAAAGACGAACTAATGCATAGAACGCCTGTTGACTATTTTGCTCTGCTGCTTTGAGATACCATTTAATGGCTCCGTTTTGGTCGACTAATTCTAGATCGGATCCCAAGGCAAGCTGAGCGGTGATATTGCCTTTATTTGCACGCTCAATCTTATCTTTTCTGTCTATTTCATCATCAAAAATAACGATAGGAGAAGAAGGCGAATAATTGCTTCTTCGTTGCGCCGCTAATGTTTTTTTCTTTTCAACTGATTGAAAGTGCAAAATCATAACAATTAAGCAAATTACGCCAGTAAAAAATAGGAACCAATACATATATAAATATCATCAAAAGAGGAATACATTTTCATCCTATATTCTAATTGCTTTCCGTACCAATTAGAATTAATACCTTTTGAAAAATAGGTTTATCTTTATATTTTCATCTCCATTCCTAGCTTTGTTACTGGTTTTTTTTTAAAAATTCACTAAGGTAATATTAAACTACTCTTTATTGGGGCCATATGATAAAGCTCTCTCATTATTTTTTATTTATCCTTATTTTCACTTTACCTCAAGCCAGTTATGCAAGCTGGGGACTTTCTGACGAGCAACCAATAAAGATCTCACCACAAGCACAAAAGATTGAAGAAAGCATTCATTCTCTGCCAGAGCAACACTTTTTCTCTAAAAATGATTACGCTCAGATAAAGCGTCTCTTATCGACGACAATTACCCAGCAGAAAAGACATGCCGAAGATCTTAAAAAAGCACTGGTTGATTATCGAAAAAATGGTAGTGAAGCTCATTGGTTAATCGTTGAAGCAGATCATCAATCACTAAACTCTCTCAATCTTAGTAAGCAGCTATTGCTACAATTAACCGACCAAATAACTAGGGATCAGTTAACAGGATTTGGTCCCTATGGCGTAACGCAATTCTACGCTGAGCTATCAATCACTCGATTGAATATTGAATATTATCTGCATTATCAAATTCGAAGTTTTAAAAATTTATTACGCGATTTACAAATTTCACCGGTACCTATTATCAGTGTTATTTTCAAAGTATTGTGTGTCTTTTTTGTATTCAGCTGGTGGCTAAAAAATAGTGCTCGCTTAATCTATGACTTTAAAAGATCAAAGCTCGAAGGTACGACAAAACCAAATATTATTATTAGAACTATTTGGTACTTTACTCGAGCCCATAAAGCGATTGCTTGGTTACTATTAATTACCATAACATTGCGAATTATCTCGACACTCCCAAGCCTACAACATCTTATTTTTCTTGAGATCTTTACGTGGTGGGTTTTAGGTGGTTCTATTGCCGTAAGCTTCATTCTAGAATTTATTTATCGTAACAGTAAACATAATAAGAAAGAGGTTATTGCTCGTCGATTAGCCACTATTCGTCACTATGTTTGGGGAGGAATTGTTGCCGGTGTTATTTTACAAATTTCATCTCGCACTCTTGGGGAAGGTACAATTTACGCATGGATCAATTCATTAGTTTATCTATTTTTTGTCCTTCTTACGGTTTATAGCCTAAAGCAATGGAAAGAAACGGTCTTTGAAAAAATTCACCTCTTAGATCCATTACCAGTATCTATTCAATGGGCAGTAAGAAATCAAAATACATTCCTGATCTCTATCGCAGCGACGGCTAGTGGTGCGGTTTGGCTCTCTTGGCGATCAATCCAACATAATGTTATTAGCGTACTGTCCCAATACACCGCGTTTAGTCATGCTCTCGCGTATTTATTTAGAATTGAAGTCGCAAAACAAACAGAAGTCTCACGCGTACAATCTAACCTAGTTCGGATCAAAGGAGCTGCCGCTTTTGATTATATTTCTCCGGGTTCAGAAGAATCAACATTAATTGAAGAGTATGCAAAAGAAGAAATGATGGCGCTTTCTCGTTACTTATTGACAGATAATCCTGCCGTGTGTGTTCTTTCAGGAGAGCGAGGCGTTGGCACAACCACCCTGCTTAATCGAATTATAAATAAAGTTAAAAATGCACAGCCACTGTATTTAAATTGCCCTTATGACGGCTACTCTGCTTTATTACCAGAATTTGCTAATCAATTAGGATTACCTGAAGAATCGACTGAAAAAGATATTCTTCAGTATCTGCGAAACAGTGAAACCTGTTATCTATTGGCTTTTGATAATGCACAGCGCTTAGTTAAGCCTAAAGTAAATGGATTAGCGGACTTAATGAAACTGACCAACTTACTGCGTCGTGCTCGTAAAAGTCACCGCGTTGTATTAACCATTGAAAAATCGAGTTGGCGTTTTATCGATCGAGCTCGTGGGGAGCGTTTGCTGTTTGATTTAGTTACCTTCATGCCTAAATGGGATGAAAAACAGATAGCTCAACTGCTTGAATCTCGTATTACCACCACACAAGAAACCAAAACGAATGAAACTGTATCTTCTGTTTCATTCGATGGTTTAGTTCTTCCAAGACAATGGGACGAAGAAAATTTAACGGAAGAAGAGCGAGCAAGAAATGGCTTCTATCGTATTTTATGGGATTACTCAGATGGTAACCCTACGGTTGCATTACGCTTTTTCCGATTATCTTTACATCGTAATAAAGACACTGAAGCTGTGCTGGTTCGCTTATTCAAAGCCCCCCATTCAGATGACTTAGAGACAATGCCTAAACCAATGCTTGCAGTACTTCGTTCCATTGTACAATTGGAGATCGCCTCTCCTGCGGATGTCTGTGAATGCAGTCGTTTAAGTATGGCTGAAGTTATAAGTACATTACGATACTTTCAAAGCCGTGGATACATTGAATGGAATGACGAAAAAGCACGTATTTCCGATCACTGGTTCCGTCACATTACTAATGTGTTACATCGTCAACACTTACTGGTGAAATAATATGCTTCGATTATTTGTTTTTCTTATTGCATTCAGCTTTGGACATACCGCATTAGCGGAAGATGCTCAATCACTTGATAATCTCCATCAATTCGCAAGTTTGATCCGCTGGAGTGGTGTTGCATTTTCATTCATCATAGTATTTGTTGCATGGTTATTGCTCCGCTTTACACAATCTATCGTTGATGGGATTAGTAGCCAATTTGCTCAACGTAGAATGTTAATGCAAAAGCTGCAATCCTTCTTTCAATTCTTTATCTATATGTCGACTGGCATCGCGGTATTCATGCTTAGTTTTCGAGTCGATGAAAGAGTATTAGCGTTAATTGGTGGTACTCTCGCCGTCTCTATTGGTTTTGCATTAAAAGACCTTACGGCTTCTTTCATTGCGGGCTTAACCATCATGATTGATCGACCTTTCCAGGTTGGGGATAGAGTGACATTCGAAGATAATTATGGGGACATTATTGCCATTGGTTTACGTTCAGTCCGTATGCAAACATTAAACGACGATATAATCACGATACCAAACAACAAATTTTTAAATGAAGTCGCAATGAGCGGAAACTACGGTGCACTAGATATGCAAGTCGTTATCCCTTTTTACATTGGAATGGATCAAGACATAAACGCTGCTCGCGATATTATTCAAGAAGCGGCATCATCAAGTCGTTATATCCATTTACCAAAGCCTGTCGTAGTACTTGTTCAGCAGACAATAACGGATAATTACTTAGCCATACAGTTAACATGTAAAGCCTATGTCGTCGATATTAAATTTGAAAAATTATTTGAAACAGATATTACACTGCGTGTAATGCAAGAGTTTAGAAAGTCAGATATCTACCCGCCTGCGATTGCGATACAAAGTAAGTAATGATTGAAAGGCACTCTATATTAATAGAAGGCCTTTTCAAATATAGAATAAAGAACCGATTAATTTATCTCTCGCTGTCACCATATTTTATTGATAAAATAGCATTCTATATTGGCTAACTTCTTGGTTCTGTAATGAAATTAATGTTAAAAACCCTAATCTTATCGGCGTCATTATGCTCCTCTCTGGCCTTAGCTAATACTGAAGCTCACAATGATTACCTCAAAGGTACTGCTTATTTAAACCAAGATAATTATAAAGATGCCATCACTTGGTTAACCAGTGCCGCAAATAATGGCTCTATCGAAGCACAAAATAAAATAGGCGTGATTTACGCGAAAGGCATTGGTACTGACGTTAATACGCACTTAGCAATTCAATATTTTACTAAAGCTGCAGCAAATGAAAGCTCCATGGCCTACTACAATCTTGGTAAGATTTATGAAAGCCAAGAGAAGTTCTCAATCGCTATTGACTGGTATAATAAAGCCATTGACATGAATAATAGCAATGCTATGAATAACTTAGCTGATTTATATCTTAATGGTAAAGACTTAGTTCAAAGTTCACATCAAGCAGAATTACTTTATATACAAGCAGCAGAAGCTGGAAACGCAACAGCAATGCGTAATCTGGGTTTTTTATATTTTAAAGGTTCTGAAGTTAAACAGGATATGGGAAAAGCCTATTTTTGGTTTAATTTAGCGGCTTCAAAAGCCTACCCTGATGCAGATAAATATCGTGATTTTTCTGGCAAGAAATTGAACAAAACAAAAAGAGTACTGATCCAAAATAAAGCATTAGAATGGCTAGGAGAGCATTCAAAATAAACCAATTATTTACTTCCTATTCCAGTATGTTACCGAGTAGCCTTCTACATAAATAAGGCTACTCAGTCCCTCTTTCTAATTATCTTTCTTTTTATGAGTTATCCCACGTGGCAACCAAGCCGATATTGTAAGAAGCATAAGTATTAGCGATAAATTTGCGACCGATTTTACTGTTAGAACCGTTACTGAACTGACTTCTAACGAATCTAATAATAAACCCGTACCAAAACGCGCACTCACTACCATAATCAATAAAACAAACAAGGTAATAAAGCAAACCTTAATATTTAAGCTTGGCTGCTCTTTTGATAACAGAATGGCTAAAACAACACCCCAGCACAGTGACGCCATATATAAATAATTCATATATTGCATAGTAAAAGCAATACCACTTGTTACTAAGGCTATAATTACCCAAAATGGTAAACTTGCCATAACACGATACAACAAATCACCATGCTTACGCTGCAAGCTCGAAAAGTGAACGATAACCATCGCGCCTAACGCTATCCCCACAATCGCATCACTCAAAAAGTGAATACCAAGCCAAATATGTGCAATTGATTGAGCGATGATCAATCCAATAAAGAATAGACCAAAGCGGCGTAATGCTACTGATGAGATCTGCTTTCTCTTTAGTGAAAGATAGAATACCCCATAAACAACCGTAGCTAACATGGCATTCATACTTGGTAAACCAAAACCATTTGCTTGAGTGAGTTGTAATTGAGGTACATAAACAAATGGACGGGGTAACCCTAGCCCTTGCTTAGCTAGCCCTGTAAAAACAACGGTTAAAACAATGCCAAATAATAAGGTGAGCGCACTTTCACGACCAAAATAGACAAGAGCGACAATAAATAGAAAATAGAAAAATATCTCCGTCCCTGTCTCATTTATTACTGTAAAAAACATTTTAATACTGATATTAATAACAGCAGGCAAACTATCTATACTTACTCGTAATGACGTTAATAACTGTAATTCAACTTGATGGATATCTGAGGCTTGGTCGACTAAATTATTCACCCATGTGATTTTATTATCACTCTCCAACGGCTTAGCGAACCAATGTTTAAGTTGCTCTAACTGTTCTGGGTAACGATATTTATCTGACTTAATCTTGTAAGGTTCTGTTAAATAAACAGCTCCAGTCTCTACACCATAATGTGGTGCAAACCATGATGGGATCCGATAAAAGCCATTACGGGTCTCCAAATCAAATACAATAATGTCCGAATCACTACGACAGCGGTAAATTGTCGCTTTTTCATCTTGATGTAATATCTCTTGTGCAGTTACAACTAAGCCAGCTTCTTCCCACACTTCTCGTTCCGCCGCTTCCTGTGGCGTCTCTCCTTCATCAATTAAGCCTCCGGGCAGTGACAATTTACCTGTAATTAACTCTTCAACAAGTACAATACGAAAACCATCATCGACCACACACACTGCCCCTTTTGGAATAAGAGTTTCATTCGCTATCGCTGACGTTGGGAGCAAAGTTGTAAGGAACATTACAAACAATGAAGCAAAAGTAAACCGCTTGTTCATATCTCACTCTCTTTTAATGCTTTGCGTAAATAGTGTATATGATCTGTCATGCCTCGTTGATAATAGAAATTTAGTGCGCTTTGATTAAAATCCCATACTTCTACAAAAATCTCTCTAACTCCGTAATCCTTTAGCTCTTGTTCTATTCGTGTCATTAATTGTTCAGCAACACCTTCCCTACGATGTTTTGATTCAACATACAGCTCATCTATCGTTGCCATCATCACAGGTTTACTTACGGTTGAAATCAATTCACAAAAATGCCCCGTCACAAAGCCAACAATCACACCGTCAAAATCTGCAACATATACCATGCAATCCGGATCATCTAAATAGCGAGAGATACTTTTCTCCTCTTCGATCTCAGACGCCGTTTTAAATAATTCAGGAGACTGTTGGTGATGCTCATCATGCAACTGATACATCATTGAGTTTAGGCAAAATAGATCGGTTTCTTTTGCTCGGCGAATAATTGGAGACATGTGAATACCAAATAAGAATAGAACCACAATTAGAGCATGATTTATAAACAAAAAAAAGACTCTGTTCAGGTAGAGTCTTTATTCATAGAGCTATCTATCAATTTTAGTAATAATCGTTAGATACTATGGCTCAGAAAAATGGTTATAAGGATGGCATCAGTATACGTTGTGTCGTTAGAGATCCTATGAACACTAATAAATTAATCGAACTCTTTAAATAAAAAAATGTCTGACGCTCTATAGCAATAAAAATACCTTACCTAATAGATATAGAACATCTATTTACCTTAAAAATTTGTTACACTATAGGGCAAGATCTATGAAATTAGCGCCTTTCCTTACTTTATTCTGACTATCAATAAGCGAATAAAGGTACACTCATCTCACTAAAACCTATTAAATGAATAATTATGTTTTTTTCTTTTTCTCCTAAACATCGCACTTACGAATTTATCGTTTTTTTTCTGTTTATTTCAGTTATGGGAACGATTTTATTACTAACCCCTACCCCTGATTTATTCACATTATTACCGCCGTTTGAAAATGAACTTCTTAAATGGTTGAGTCGTTCAGCTGGTGAATACCTATTTATTCTTACCTTAGCGATTCTCTGTTCAATCCCTATTATTCAACGACTGTCTATAAAAAAAATCCTCTCTTTATACCTACAATTTGGCATTCTTCTCATACTCAGTTTTATGCTTAAAAGCGGTGTGAAAGCAATAACAGAGATCCCTCGTCCCTATACACAAGCCTTAGTACAAGTTAATCTTATTGCCAGTACTGAGCGTTTTTATTCATTAGATGAAGACAGCAAACAAGCACTGATTAACCATACAGAAAACAGAGTGAGCCCTGCCCGCATTGAACAATGGCGAGCAAGCACTAACTATTCATTTCCATCTGGACACACTATATTTGCCGCAATCTGTGTCTTATTCTGGGGTGGATTTTTATTACGTCATAAGCACTATCTTTTAACCGCTGCCGTCATTGCTTGGGGAGTAGGTGTTGGTTTTAGTCGTGTTTGGCTTGGTATGCACTGGCCTACAGATCTGATTGCTTCAATTATCAGTGCATCCATTTTAATATTATGTGTTCCTACTATTTGTTTAGAAAAAGAGTCAAATGCTGAAAACTAAGACTCTCTTTCATACAAAATGATCCAAACCTTCTCGCCTGCTGGATGTAACTTAGCTTGATAACGATAAGCAGGCAACCAAGCATTTCCTTGATGTTCAAGAACCAATATTTTCAACACATCGATCATTGATGATGAGAATATTGAATTCAGAAATATGTATTGCCATCTTTCTGCAGCCTTTTTCGTATCTACGCTTAGCGTGCGTTATAGGTATTTTACAACACTAACTAAATATTGAATAAATTGTGACTAATTATTCATTATTGTCGCCAACCAATTGACATTAGTAACAATAACTGTTTTAATATTCATGCTGGCTATCCTATAAACCCCTTTAACGGAGGTGTTTACATGGCCTGATGTTAGGATACTCGACCCTAACGTCAGAAATTGCACATCAACACACCTATTATCCAATGATAATAAATAACATGTTGGTTATTATTTTTAATCGTTACGATTAACTTTATTCATTATAAATAATATCTAAAATCATCCATATTTATATGAGGTCACATATAAACATCGAGATACCTATAAGCAGATGATTAACTTTTATTCGTCTCTCATGATGCCTAATAATAAACAGTCTTTAAAACAATAATCACTTCTATTTTGATTATTAATGGAGTTCAAAAAATGAAAATTAACGTAAAATTTACTCTTTACGCTATCATATCACTCGTTGGTCTATCTTTTATCGTTTCGCTTTCGCTGTTATACAAATCTTTAAATGATTCAGAAAATGAAAAAAAATATTTAATTAATGAAATAATTGGTTCATTTGATTCCATTAGTAATATAGAGAACGCATTAAACGAGAAGCGAAGATATGAGCTTTTAGTTATTTATAATATAAATAAAGATGAAAATATAAAAACAGCAAATGAAATATCACTGTTGTTAGAAAGAGAATTGGAATTATATAGCAAATATGACGCAAATGAAGAAGATTTAAAAAACTTCAATCTTCTAAAAAAACAAATCGCTGATTATAATTCACATTTGAAATTATTATCATTAAATTACACTGAAGATGGATACAAAAATTCTCTATCATTATTTAATGACATATTCTCAACAGTAACAAGATTAAAAGACATCAATTACTCATATATATCTGACTTTGATAAAGATGTTAAAGACAGTGTTAATAAGAAAAAGACGACTGCAATCATCTTCTATTTAGTTTGTATTATCGTCGTTTGCTTTATCATTTTAAATCTATCAAAAGGGATTATTAATCGATTAAACTTAATCAATGCTTCGGTTAAAGACTTTTCAAATTTAAATATCGCAAAAGGCAAATTATGTCATTTTATCGACAGTGATAAATTTCAAAAAGATGAAATTGGCGAGCTAATGCTGTCTTTAAGAGAATTTAGACTAAAAATAAATAATATCATAGAGTTAGCAAAAGAAACATGTAACCTAACATCTGATAATTTAATTAATTTCAATAAAGAAATTAATCATAATGCAGAATCTATGCAATATGCCCAAGATAATATGAATCAATTAGTAACGGCACTAAATGAAGTGGCAGCGACAGCTGGGGAGACGACTAATAATATCGTTATATCATCAGAACTAACGAATAAATCATCACAGATGTCTAAATTAACGCAATCATTTGTTCAAAAGACCTCTGAAGATATATTAGAAACCAACAGTAAATTAGAAGCATCTAATGTTGCTGTCCAAGGGTTACAAGACGATTCTGAACAAATCTCCACCGTTCTAGAAATGATCAGTACAATCGCATCACAAACAAACTTACTTGCCTTAAACGCAGCTATTGAAGCCGCAAGAGCTGGAGAACAAGGAAGAGGCTTTGCTGTTGTTGCAGATGAAGTTCGAGTATTGGCTCAAAAAACACAAGAATCTACTTCAAATATAGAAGAGATCATTCTAAAACTTCAAAATCGAGCTAACTCCGTAAAACAAGAGGTCAATACTTGTTATCAATTAATGGATTCTTGTATATTATCGTCAAATGAAGCGATGAATAATATGGATGAAGTGAATGTTAATATTAATCAATTAACTGAAGTGGAAGCTCAAGTTGCAACCGCTTCTGAAGAACAAACTTGTGTGATTAATGAAATTAACGTGAATGCTATAAACATTAACGATGCCACATCGACAAGTTATGAGGTCTCAAAAGATTTAGCGAATAAAATAAATAGCATAAACAACAATATGAACAAGCTAAGTCAAACGCTCAATGACTTTAAGACATCTAATTAAATAATGTCACCATTTAATCATTATCGTCATATTTCAACGGTTTTTTCTTACTAAATTGACCGCCATAATGCTAAAACCAATAAGTAGCAACAACGGCAATAGCCAAAGCACATAGGTTTTCGCATTTAATGGCGGTTCATATAAAACAAAGTCCCCAAAACGCCGAGTCATAAATGCCACCACGTCTTTATCACTCTTACCTGCTTTTATTTGCTGATAAACTTCTAAGCGTAAATCTTTGGCTATTGGAGAGTTTGACTCTACTAAGTTTTGGTTCTGACATTGAGGGCAACGCAGTTGTTTCGCTAAATCGATAGAACGCTTCTGCTCTTGTGGTGAATTAAATTCAAATAATTCTACACTTTCAATCACCTCTTTATCCGCGCCAACAAACAAGCTTGAGCCATTATCCGAATTAGCCTGAACGGACATCGAGCTAAATACTACAATAATTAAGAACCGTAATTCTTTACATCGTTTCATTATTATTCCTTAAAGAAATGAGAAAATTCACGTTGCCACTTTTTCTCATCTAAAGCGCCAGTAAAACGATGTAATATCACTCCGTTCTGATCAATTAAAAAAGTCGTCGGTGTACCAAAAACGCCTAAATCCATTGCAAGTGATCCTCTTGGATCGAAAATCACGGCTTGGTATGGTGAGCCTGTCTGCTCTAATACTTGTTTCGCTGCAATGCGATCGTCTCGATAGTCTAAGCCAATGATGGTTATACCCTGTTCCTTTAATTGATGTAAAAAGTGATGTTCTGTTTTACAAATACCACACCACGCAGCCCAGACATTTAATAAGGTTAAGGGCTGTTGTTGGAATAAAGCCTCATTTAATAATACAGAGGTATCCATGACTTCTGGCAATTCAAAAGCAGGGACACTCTCACCCACCATCGCTATTGAGGTGCTTGATCCTTTGGTTTCTAATCCGCTAAGTAAGACGATAAAAATACCAATACATACACTAACGGCTAGGCCTATTTTCGCTATTGTTTTCTTAGAACCTGTTTTCATCAAGATTGCCTTATGCTTCTTCCGCTTTTTTCTTTTTAATGATGGCAATAATACCACCTAATGCCATTAGGATAGAGCCAAACCATATCCATCTAACATAGGCTTTATATTGTAAGCGAAGCGCGAAGCTACCATCTTTAAGTTTTTCACCCAAGGTGACATAGATATCACCATGCCAAAACCAATGCATAGCAGGCTCACTCATGTTCATCACTCGTACTTGATAATGACGACGCTGTGGCTGAACGGTTGCTATTTCCTTACCCTCTTCACTGATCATTAAATTGGCTTGTTCTGCGGTATAGTTCGAAGCAACTAACAAATCCGTTTCTACATAAGTAATCTCATAATCGGCTAATTTCGCAGTAATGCCTGGCTCCATTTTCGCACTGGTTTCAAAAGAGTGTTCAGCATTCATTGCCGCCCCAATCATCACAACGGCAACGCCTATATGTGCCACTGCCATTCCGAGCGCTTTTCCTTGTGACTGTTTTATTGTCCATAATGAACCTCCAACAACAGCGACAGCTAATACCCAAATAATCGATGGCACAATAAACAGCTCACTGTATTGAAGTCGGTAGATAATCAACCCACAGATTATTGAACCAAGTAGCAAGAGTAAGCCGTTTCTTTTGGTCGCGATTTCTGCTTTTTTACCCCATTGAACGAAAATTGAAACGGCCATCATCAACAGCGCTATTATCGCCATAGGCACAAACAGTAGATTGAAATAAGGAGCACCAACAGAGATATTTCCTAACCCTAAAATTTGAAAAATCATCGGATAAAAAGTGCCTAGCAACACGGTTATTGTCGCTATTGAGAACAGTCCTGATAACAGTAGAAAAAGAAAATCGCGACTCATCAACTCAGTGATCGATTTACTATTTAGCTGTTTACTTTTAAGTGCATACAAAGAAAATGAAACTAAAAGCACAGCAAAAAGGATCAATAACAAAATGATGCCACGAGTAGGATCAACCGCAAACGCGTGAACCGAAGTCAATACACCCGAACGCACCACAAAGGTACCAAGAATACTCAAACTAAACGTAAGCAACGCTAAAACGACAGAGGTTTTAAGTAGCTGTTGCTGTTTATGGCTGGCAATTAACGTGTGTAGTAGAGCCGTAGCAGTTAACCATGGCAACAAAGAAGCGTTCTCTACCGGATCCCAAAACCACCAGCCTCCCCAACCTAATTCATAATAGGCCCACCATGAACCTAGGCTAATTCCCGCCGTTAATAAAGCCCATGCCAGTAAGGTCCAATTTCTGGCATAACGAACCCATGCCGATGGAATCTCTTTCATCATTAATGCCGCCAAAGCAAAAGAGAAGGTAGCGGCAAAACCAACATAACCTAAATAAAGTAATGGTGGATGAAATATCAATCCAATATCTTGCAACATTGGATTCAGATCTCGGCCTTCTAATGGCGTATTTACATAGATAATAAATGGATTAGAAGCGAAAAGAGTAAAAGCGGAAAAAATCACAATCAGCGTATTTAACACCAATAAAACACGAATGACATAAGCCTGTTCAATCCGTTTTCTATTTAGCGTTATAAGCCCTGCCCACAGCGTTAAGGTTAATACCCAAAACAGTAACGAGCCTTCGTGACCTCCCCAAATAGCGGCAATTTTAAAAAAGATCGGTAAAGCAGAATTAGAATGTTCAGCAATGTATCGAATTGAAAAATCATCGATATAAAAACCATAACCAAGTGCAGAGATAGAAAGAATACTGAACAAACCGCTCAGTAAAGAAAGAGGAAAAATAGCCATTGACCATTGTTCGTTACTTTTAATAAGACCATATCCAACCGAGCCCATAGCGACAAATGATAATATCATCGTTGCTATTAACCAAAACTGACCGATTTCAGCAATCATACTGCCCCATTGATTTTCAAAAAATTGTTTAATAATGATGAAACGCCATATCTGTATTCCCCAGATAAATAAGGCAGCACTGATATGGCGTTACACTTTATACGACTGTCATTTGTCCTGCATAGAGTACAAACGTACGCAGCATTAATACACCAAGTAAACTTAATGATGTCACAACAAAAATAAAGCCTTTGCCATGAGCAACTTCTTTTGGCGCAAATGCATTAAGAGCTATTGGCGCAAGCATACCTAAGCCAATCACACCAGCCCAGAACCAAGTTCCCCAAAAACCACCACCAATCGCAGCCCATGCAGCAGCCTCACCTTGGCCTCCACTAAAGATTAATCCCGTAAAGAAAGTGATAAGAACAAATAATTCAAACACCACAACTGGACGCTCAAAGTTATGTATCCACTTTACAGATGCACTGTGACTTGATTCTTTAAACCCAAGAACACCGAACAGCAAACACGCCGCGGCACCTGAAGATAAACTTGAGAACAAGAATAAAATCGGCAATACCGGGTTATTTAACATTGGGTAGGTTTGTAAAGCTGATAATAAGAAACCAGTGTAAGCTGCCAACATAACCGCTAGCACCGCTAAGAATATTTCTAATGCGTTCTCAAACTGTTCAATCTTCAACAAAATCGTGTCGATAAAAGCAAACTTCCCTTTTAAGAACCCCATGATCTCTTTTCTAAAAATCACTCCAATCCAAGCAAACAGTACGACCATGTATACTTGGAATAAGATAACCCCCATCGACATTACTGACGTAGGGTTAAAGAAGATCATTATTTTCCAAAAAGATAACGGTTTAGTTAAGTGGAAAATCAAAATAGTAAGACCCGCAATAATACCAAATGGCGCTAATATTGCCGTCGCCTTGATAATGCCATTATCCGCAGGGTTACCTTCAATCACTTTACGTTTTAAGTAAATAGATATCATAACCGCACCAGCAGACATACCCGCTAAGAATAGATAGATCGCAATGATCCAATCCCATACCAAAGAGTCAAAATTAAACGCAGCTTCCCATGCACTCATCTTAAATCTCCCCTTTTTGGTTTGGGATCTTAAATAACTTAGGCTTAGTACCTAGATCCACTTTATCTCGATAAAATACGCTATTGCTTAATACCGCATTAATCTCACTGTTTTTATCGTTCAAGTCCCCAAAGATCAGTGCTTTTGTCGGGCAAGATTCAACACACGCAGGTTGTTTACCTTGTGCTAAATTAGTCTCTCGACAAAAATCACATTTATCTGCTGATTTGGTAACAGGATTAAAGAAACGAACTTGATAAGGGCACGCCGCTAAACAGTAGCCACAACCGACGCATTTCTCATTATGAACATCAACAATACCTGTTGCTTCATCTTTATAAGCAGCACCAGTCGGACACACCATCACACACGGCGCATTCTCACAATGCTGACATGATTTACGTGTAAAACGATAATCAACATCAGGAAACTCACCACGAGGTTCACTACGGATAATCTCTAATCGAGAAACCCCCTCTGGCACACTGTTCACTTCTCGGCACGCTTCAGTACAGGCTGTACAACCAATACAGGCTGTCTCATCATGCACCATGCCATAACGTTTTGCGCCATCTTCCATCGAATAAGCCAGTGTTTTTTTACTGCTCATTAATGAGGTTGTCGCCACTCCAGTTGTAAAGATCACCGCACCTGAACCCGCTAAAAAATTTCGTCTAGAACAACTCATACTATTCTCCTAGCTTATTTTCTTTCTGATTAAAATCAGCGTGGCAATCAACACACATCTTTATCTTTGATGAATGGTCAAAAAAAAGTACCGCTTCTTTTTCTCCATGAATAACATGACAAGATGAACAAGTTAAGTTTTTAGCATGAACATCATGTGTCCAACTCTTTTCACGTAATCTTTCTGAGGTATGACAATCTGTACATTGGCTATTAGCTTTTAAAATTTCATCAAACGAGAGGGTCACTTTTTCCGTGCCTTGCTTTGATTGTGCCGCAGAATATTTAGTAACTTGAGGTGCGCCTTCTCGATGATCAGGCCCAATTGATTTATGACACTCAACACAATTCACATCACGTTTAAGAATCGCAAATGAATCTTCTCCGTGAGATCCTTTAAGTGTCTCTTTTTCATCTTTATGACATTGTGTACACGCATAATCGCGGTCACGAATTAATGTCACCTCATGCCGAGTTGATGAATCTGCCTTAACTTGGGGCGATTCATCTGCTGCAACATTCAGAGACAAACCATAGAGACAAAATGCGAAGGTAAGCTTCAACATTGTGACTATGGCGAGTTTGACTTTACCCATTGTATATCCTTCCCTTTCCATACTATTTGATGCTGTAAAATATGAACAAATAGCAGGATGAGTAATTGAAATCCTGAAGATATTTCTTCAGCTTTTGGTATCAATTCTCATTGGATAGTTTAGCCACAACGCTTAACAAATACATTTTATATCTAAATGTATCTAGATAATACAATTTGTATCTAATTAAGATGCACCTTCTACCACTTTTGTGATAATTATCAATAAATGATTATCTCCTTGTATTACAACAAAAATAAGAATCATTCTTAACAATACACCCCTCAAAGGTAATGCTTTAGGGTTAGATGGTTTTATTGGTGATGAAGATCACTTATGTAATTTGATGTAAATCAACCCTATCTTCGATGGAAAAATACGTATCTCGCATTTACGTTACACTGAGCAAAGTTTCCAATTCTAATTGATAGTCGCTTTCACAACGCTTGGCTAATTAATTAAAAGAATATTGGAGATACAATAGTGAAAAAGCAATGGACCCGTCATTCAGCCGCTGCAATTGCCATGGTGACTACGTTATTACTAAGTAGCCACAGCTTTGCTGCATCTGAAAACAATGAGCGAGTTGACCCTCGTAATGAAGCCTATGCTGCCGAGTACGCCGATCAATACGATACATGGCGCTCTACCTCTGATAGTGCGCAAATCGAAGATGCATTAGCCGAAGACCCAAACATGGTGATCTTATGGGCAGGTTATGGTTTTGCTAAAGACTACAACAAAGCTCGCGGTCACTTTTATGCAATTGACGATGTAAGAGAAACCCTTCGTACCGCAGGCCCTGCCGATGAAAAATCAGGCCCTATGCCAATGGCGTGTTGGAGCTGTAAAAGCCCTGATGTTGGTCGAGTGATTGAAGAACAAGGCGAAGATGGCTATTTCTCTGGCAAATGGGCTCGTCTAGGCAGCGAGATCAAGAACCCGATTGGCTGTGCCGATTGTCACGATACTCGTAGTGAGGAGTTTAAAAATGGTGGCCCTGCGCTAGCATTAACCAAGCCTCATGTAGAGCGTGCTATGGATGCGATTGGTAAACCTTTTGGTGAACAATCTCGGTTAGACCAACAAGCTGCTGTTTGTGGTCAATGTCACGTAGAGTACTACTTCAGCGGAAAAAATAAAGCGGTTAAATTCCCTTGGGATAAAGGTACCACAGCTGAGGAAATGGAAGAATACTTCGATGAGATCGGATTTAGCGATTGGACTCATAAAATATCTAAAGCTCCTATGCTAAAAGCACAACATCCAGGTTATGAAACTTGGCGTGATGGTATCCATGGAAAGAACAACGTAACTTGTGTTGATTGTCATATGCCAAAAGTGAAAAAAGAAGATGGCACTGTCTACACCGACCATAAAGTAGGTAATCCATTTGATCGTTTTGAAGATACTTGTGCAAATTGTCATACGCAATCTAAAGAGATGCTACAAGATGTCGTTGCTACTCGTAAAGCTCAAGTACTTAAGATGAAACTCACTGCTGAGCGTCAAATCGTTGCAGTTCATTTTGAGGCTGGTGCTGCATGGGATGCTGGTGCAACTGAAAAAGAGATGGAGCCAATCCTACAAGATATTCGTCATGCACAATGGCGTTGGGATTATGCGATTGCTTCACACGGTGTACATATGCATGCTCCTGAAGTTGCCCTAGAAGTATTAGGAACAGCGGTTGATAAAGCAGCTGATGCTCGAACTAAACTCATTCGCTTACTGGCGAAAAAAGGCATTACAGAGCCTGTTGCTATCCCTGATATCTCAACCAAAGCGGCGGCACAAAAAGCATTGGGAATGGATATGAAAGGCATGGAAACTGAGAAGAAACACTTCTTAGAAACCGTTGTCCCTGAGTGGGAAGAACAAGCAAAAGAACGTGAAGCACGAGATTACGCTCCGATTAAATAATAAGTTATAAAGCTTGGTGTTATATATGCTGAGCTTTAATACACTTATCAAATAATAGAAAAGCCGACACATATAAGCTAAGTGTCGGCTTTTTTGTCTCTTTAACTCTTTAACTCTTTAACTCTTTAACTAGCGACCAGCTTACATCAATTGTTTCGCTTGGTTAATTGAATTAATGATCGTTATCCTATCTACATCCACTCGTTCTGAATCTAAAATTTTCTGCCAAGTGTTGATCGCTTTTTGATAACGGAAAGTCACAAAATGGTCAGACGCAATTAAAGTTAATGCCGCTTGGTTATATTCATCTTGATCTAACGCTTTATCTAACAACGTTTGTATCTCTTCATCAATGATTTGAGAATGAGCATAATATAACGTCGTTGCCTTAGCCGCATATTGATTTGCTGTTGGCTCATCAGTAAGACGCAGTGCGTAATCAAAACAAATACCTGCATTAGAAAACTCGCCATTGAGTAAATAGCCCTGGCCAATCTCAAACCAAAGATCCGCATCATTAGGTGATTCTTTTAACTGGTCTTCTAAATACCGCATTTTATCGCTATACGACAACGGGCCTAATGGCTCTGTAATGGCTTTATTATTTACAGCAAATTTTTCTGGTCGTAGGCCTGAAGAAAAAATAACAATCATGCAGATAACAACAAAAAATATCATCCATGCTGGATTTAAAGAAGTCGCTTTATCTCGACTGTAAAACCACCACAAAACCGCGGCGATAATTACAAAACTCAACAACATCATTATAATCATATTGTATTCCCTAGAAAAAAACTGGCGCGATCGTAATCCATATTATAAATGATAGCAATGATCGCTATCATAGTAAGTTGCCTCATTTTTCAGCCTATACTTAACGAGTAGCATTGCATTTATGATTTGTATAAAAAAGCCCCAATAAATATTGAGGCTTAATAATTATAAATGGCAACTTGAATTAATTTGGTGGAATTAACTTCATTCCTAAACCGATTCGAGTTTGGTCATGATCATAATCAATTAAGGTTTCACCGTATCCTTTCCAGGCTTGTACATATAAACCAACAAATTTATTCAAATACAAGGTATAGCCCGCTTCTGCTCCACCTTTGTTTGTTCCAAAATTATAATGGAAACGTGTATTAAATTGGCCTATATCATTTCCTAGCTTAACCCATACGTCATAATCACCTAAATAGTCAGTCATGTCTTCATTTGGTGTTTCATCAGAAAAGACATACCACGCTCTAACACCATACTGAACAGGACCGTCAATGCGCTCTAAGGCACCATACATTCTATCCCAACTTCGAGATAAACTCGCCGTCTGACCATTTGATTCATGGATATAACCAATCTCAGCATTATTAAATAGCAACATATTTGATTGATGCATTACAAAAAACTGAGGCTTATAGTTGGTTTCTCTAAAAGGGGATGATATATCACTGTTTCCCAACTGCCATAATGATTTCTGAGTATAAGCAAACATCACTGACGTGCTTTGATTAATCGGCATAATTGGAACGGCTAATGAAAATTGAAATTTAACTTCAACTTGTTGTAAGCCATCAGCATCTTCAAAACCACCGGCAACATAGGTGTCTTTATTCAACTCATTGGTATAGGTACCTAATACATAGCTGTCTTCATAACTATGAATATGATTTAATTCTTTTGCTGAGGTTACAAGAGGAATAGCCAATGCAATCAGTAGCATCCATTTTTTCATAATTGACCTTTTGTCAGTAACTTGCCTTTTTTTATTGATAAGCAAAATACATACCGATATTTAACTATATCTATTTGAATTATTTAACATCAATACTGCGGCTTGCTTTTTTATACTGAATTCGCCAACCTAACCAGGAGGGAAGCTCCCAGCGCTTAAGATCCCCTCTTCTATCTCCTTTGATATACGTTAATACAACTCGCTTACTTGATACGAAATATTCGACAGAGACAGTAATATCAGGCAATACCACGGTTTGAGGGTATTTTTTCATAAAATCAATCAACTCCCACTCAGGAACGCCATCAAAAATAAAGTCATCTTCATCAAACATTGCCATGTCCTCTAGAGCTGTAACGCCAAGCTCTTCTAACTGCTTAGTAAACCAATATTCAAAAGTCATTGCTGAACTCTGCTTATTGCCGTTTAATTGACAATAAAGCTGCCAAGCGGCAATTTCTGCCTCTCTTTTATCTTTAAATAAGGGCAGAATATGCCCTTCTATCACTTGTGATACGATCGCCGCAATCGCATTATCTTCTGTCGGTTCAACATAAACTGTTTTCAATAATCGATTGGCATAGTAATAATCACGAGCTATTTTAATGCCTTGATTATCATTGATACACTCACCAACTCGACATTCCGCTAATTCACTTTCAATAATCCAAGAAATATCTATCGGTGCCAGTGCTGTTGCAATTGTCAGTGTCTGTTTATTACCTCTTCCCGGTAAAGAAAACTGATTAAATATAATAGCGGCTTCATCAGCAGGTAAAAAATGATTGTGTCGACCAAGAACCACTTCCAAATAACCATTTCCAAAAGCTTCTCTTCGTTTCTCTCTACGAACAAAAACCAACTCAGGCAGCTTTTCTGCCAATTGCTGTAGCACTTCTTCTCTTTTCAATCGACTACTGACTGCTAATTCTGGTAGCCCTAATTCATTACGGATTTGTTTTGCTAGTGCCTGAGCTTCTTTTCGCAATTCATCATCAATCATTAATCCATCGCAATCATGACCTCGAACAATAGAGGCTAACGTCACCAGATCACAGGATTTAGGGTTCCAACGCAAAAACTCATCTAGTGCCATTTCTGAATTAGCGATTGAGAACAATTTATTTGAAACAGAAAGCCCCGCCACTAAATCGGCAACGGTTTCTTTTTCAGATCGGCCTTTCACTACCGAAAGCATATGCGAAAAGAGGGTATCAATGGGTAAGGGAAACAATTGCAACCCATAATCAGTGATCATAAGATCACTGTTTATCGCTCCCATTTGTTGTAGTTTTTCTTCGGCTAATGCTAATGATTTCTCTGGTAATGGCTCTAAGAATGTCATCTCTCGCAAAGCTTTCTTACAACTTGCAGCAGCCAATACAGCTTCGACTAACTCTTCTCTTTGAAGTTCTGGTTGTGTCATTTTTTCTAGAGCGGCATGTTCACCATACAATCTAATCGCTTGCCCGACTTGAGTTCGCCCTGCTCTTCCTGAGCGTTGATCGGCACTTGCTTTCGAAATAGCTTGCAGAGATAACGTAGTTCGTCCATTTCGTTGATGTGTTCTTCGCTCTAATCCTGAATCAATAATCACGCTGACATTGGGGATCGTAAGCGAGGTTTCTGCCACATTAGTTGCAAAGATAATTCGCTGTTGGGAAGATTGAGTTAGAGCTTGATGCCTATGCGTATCAGAAACGCCTGCAAACAGCGGGATCACTTTACTATCAGGGAATTTTGTTGTCGCAATTTGAGTACATTGCATGATTTCTTTCTTACCAGGTAAGAACACCAATATATCGCCGGTTTCTTTTCGCTGAATAACGGTGTTTAATGTTGAGATAATTCGCTGTTCGATGTCCCTTGCCGATGGCATTTGTTGCGAGTGCTCAGAAATATGTGATATTTGAACGGTAAACTGTCGGCCTTTGGCGGTTAAAACCGTGGCGTTTGCATAGCTCGCTAATGGCTTAGTATCTATGGTAGCAGAGGTTAAGATAAGACGATGCTGTTGATGATCATGCAATAAAGATAATAATAGATCCGTATCCCATCGACGCTCATGAAACTCATCAATCATAATATGAGAAAATGAAACTAATTTGTCTTCCATGAACCACTTTAATGCGATTCCAGGGGTCACAAATACAATCTTACTCTCTTCACAAAATCGACTATCGAGCTTTATCGCATACCCAATATCATCCCCTAAAACCTTAGTACTTTGCTGTGCCAAGTATTCAGCTAATGCGGTACACGCAATTCGTCTGGGTTCAATGACTAATACACGTCCATGCTCAGCAGCCCATAATGGTAAGTGAGTCGACTTTCCTGAACCCGTTTCAGATTGAACGACTACATTTTTAGTTAAAATAGCAGATGAAAACTCAGAACGAATGGCATTAATTGGCAACAAAAACATACAAACCGTAAAATAATAGAATATTTGACTACTCTAGCGGATTTGATTGATAAAAACATGACTCTATTCGCACTTTATTTTCAATCACACTTTGATATTTTAGCAAAGTAGGCATAGGATCTGTGGTTCATTCTTGATTTGAAGAAGCATAACAATGAATAACAATAAACGTCCCCTATATATCCCTTATGCTGGCCCAGCACTTCTAAGTACCCCTCTGCTCAATAAAGGCAGCGCATTCAGCACTACTGAGCGTAAATATTTTAACTTAGAAGGCTTGCTTCCTGAAGCTATCGAAAGCATCGAAGAGCAAACTGGTCGTGCTTATAAGCAATATCAAAGTTTTGAAAATGATATGGATAAACATATCTACCTACGTAATATTCAAGACACGAATGAAACCTTGTTTTATCGCTTAGTTCAAAACCATATCAGTGAAATGATGCCAATTATTTACACGCCAACCGTTGGCGCTGCGTGTGAAAACTTCTCAAATATCTATCGTCGTGGCCGTGGTCTATTTATCTCTTATGAGAACAAAAACCGCATTGATGACCTATTAAACAATGCCGCAAACCAAAACGTAAAAGTAATTGTTGTTACTGATGGTGAGCGTATTCTTGGTCTTGGTGACCAAGGTATCGGCGGTATGGGTATTCCAATTGGTAAATTAGCACTGTATACCGCTTGTGGTGGTATTAGTCCTGCGCATACCTTACCTATCGTTCTTGATGTCGGTACTAACAACCCTCAGCGTCTTGCTGATCCTATGTACATGGGCTGGCGTCATCCTCGTATCACTGGTGATGAATACGCTGAGTTTGTTGAAGACTTTATTCAAGCGGTTCAACGTCGTTGGCCTCAAGCACTTGTTCAATTTGAAGATTTTGCACAAAAAAATGCAATGCCTTTACTTGAGCGCTACAAAAATCGTATCTGTTGCTTTAATGATGATATCCAAGGTACTGCAGCCGTTACAGTGGGCTCTCTACTTGCAGCATGTAAAGCCGCGGGCAGTTCATTAGCACAGCAACGTGTTACCTTCTTAGGTGCAGGCTCTGCGGGGTGTGGTATTGCTGAAGCGATTATTGCTCAAATGGTATCTGAAGGTATTTCTGATGCTCAGGCACGCTCGCAAGTGTACATGGTTGACCGTTGGGGCTTATTACAAGAAGGCATGCCAAACCTATTGGATTTCCAACAGCGTTTAGTACAAAAAGCTGAAAATACAAAAGACTGGGTTTCTGAAGAACCTAACTACTCACTTGTAGATGTTATGCGTAATGCAAAACCAACCGTGTTAATTGGTGTATCAGGTGCTCCTGGCTTATTCAGCAAAGAAGTTATCCAAGAGATGCATAAACACTGTGAACGCCCGATTGTGTTCCCGTTATCAAACCCAACAAGTCGTGTTGAAGCAACACCAAATGACATTATTCGTTGGACTGATGGGCAAGCATTAGTAGCAACAGGTAGTCCATTTGATCCGGTCACTCATAATGGTCAAACTTACCCAATTGCACAATGTAACAACAGCTTTATCTTCCCTGGTATTGGTCTAGGTGTACTGGCAATTAAAGCGACTCGTGTTTCTGATGAAATGCTACAAGAATCAAGCCGTGCATTAGCAGAGTGTTCCCCTCTTGCAATTAATGGCTCAGGTGCGCTTCTTCCGCCATTGGAAGAGATCCACACAGTATCAAAGAAAATTGCCTTTGCCGTTGCTAAAAAAGCGATTGAACAAGGCTATGCACTAGAGATTACTGACGAAGCACTGCATCAAAAAATTGACCAGTACTTCTGGAAACCAGTATATCGTCGCTACAAACGAACTGCGTTTTAATTAAAAATTTCCACAAAAATCAAAACCAGAGAAGATTTCTCTGGTTTTTTTTCAACTATATGTTTCTAATAGCCATTAATTAAACTTACGATATTTAAAGACTCATTATATGAATCACGTTATTTCTTTCTTCAATTCAATGGGAAGCTACTTAACCCCATACCTATCGGATATATCTGTTGCTATGATCGCTTGCGCATTAGTCATGCTTGGTGGTGACATTAACAGAGCACTTCGTGCTTTTTTATCTGGTAAACATTTTTTAATTCGCACTGTGGCTTTTATTGGTGTTAATGCCTTTGGTTATGGTTTATTGATTGTAAAAGTATCGCCATTTCTCACATCTGCACTACGCTCTATTGAGCCTGCTTTTATGCTTGCTATTGTTCTTTCTACCTTTATTATTATTGGTATGTGGGCACAAAAAAATCGTCAAGTCTAACGCCTAATCTATCAAGTTGAGGTTCAATGAAACTCCCGAATTTACCCCAGATTAAAAAATGGTTAAAAATAGCAGTACTAATTATCGGGGTTATGGTATCTGTCGTATTATTAGCAGATGTCACCATATCACTCTCAACAGGATCTCAACTGTATCAAGACATCGAATCGATACCACCCCAAAACACAGCCTTAGTTCTTGGTACGAGTAAATACATTCGACGAACGTTAAACCCATACTATCAATATCGTATTGATGCGGCGATAGAGTTATATAAAAAAAATAAAATAACGCATTTTTTATTAAGTGGTGACAATGCTCACCGCTCGTACAATGAACCCTGGACGATGAAAAGAGATCTATTAAGAGCTGGGATCCCAGAAGAGAATATTACATTAGATTACGCAGGCTTTAGAACTCTAGACTCTGTACAGCGAGCTAAACAGATTTTTGAAGCGAATAGCCTCACCATTGTAACTCAAAAATTTCATTGCCAGCGAGCACTCTTCATTGCTAATCATTTCTCTATGGATACTGTTTGCTTAGTCGTTCCTTCCCCTAGCGGATGGGCAAATACAAAAATAAGATTTCGAGAAGTGCTGGCGAGAACCAAAGCAATACTTGATTTATATATCTTTAATGTACAACCTAAATTTCTTGGCCCTAAAGAACCGATAAATAAAATTTCGATTCCAAGTGAATAATACCAATGTAATTATCTAATTAATTACATTGGTACAAAAAAGCCTGGTTTCGATAACGTATCAAAACCAGGCCTTACACTCTTTATTGTATCTCTGTCTAAATAGAGTTACTTCATATAGGCTTCATCACATATAGTGTGAGCCTGTACTTGCTGAATCCACACTTACGCTGGTTATTACGTTATTACGACCAGCATTCTTTGCTTTATACAACGCATCATCCGCACGAGCAATGACTTCAGTTATGCGCTCATCTTTCATTTCAGTAACACCCAAACTGCAAGTCAGGGATTCATTATGGCACCATAGATGATGCTCAACCGTTTTACGAATAGACTCTGCTTTTTCTGTTGCCTGTTGCGCATTATGCTTTGGACAGAAAACGACAAACTCTTCTCCTCCCCAACGAACCAGAAAATCCGTATTTTTAATCGCGCTAGTTACCACCAGAACAAACTCTCTTAAGATATCATCACCTGTTTGATGACCGTGTTTATCATTAATTTTTTTGAAATAATCAATATCTATATAGATCACTGAAAACGTCTGTTTACCCCAACGAACTTTTTGAGACATTTGTTCTAACCAATCACGTACTGCATTTCGATTTCGAGCCCCTGTTAATGAGTCTCGGTGAGCAAGTTCCGCAAATTCAACATTCTGCTCTTTTAAGTTATCGTTTAATTTACGTAAACGACTTTCACGATAAGCACTGACTTTGAGGTTTTTATTTAATCTTTTTTGTTCATATAAAATATAGGCAATGATAATAATTAACCAGGCATATAAAATAATTTTCAATAACGAATTTTCTTTAATCCATGAGCCACGTAGTTCAATACTATTAATGGTTATTTCAAAATCACCACTTTTTACTGTCGATGACGTTGCTATTTCAATAATTGAGATGTTCGAAAACTCTGGAGCGGCATGCTCTACAGGAACTTTATAATCAGCTATCCACCAAGTCATCACTTGAAAGTCCGATAAGGCTATTTCTTTAGGACCCGCATTAAAGCCTGGTTCATACTCTACGCCATTAAACTTTAATGATGCCCCATCATTTCGTTTCGTGTAAATAGGATTACTATTTCTTAAATAAACACGTAAACGCCCATTTGGATCGGCACTTTTGTAATCAATATCTAAAATAAGTTTTGAATAAGAGGAAAGCTCAATGCCATCAAAGATACTATGAGAAAAGTGAATCGCAACTTCACAATATGGCCATGCATATTTGCCTTTTTTCATCGTACAACGCATGGATGGTTTGCCATTTTTTTCAACTAAAATAGCATCACTTATACCACCCACTTTTTTATCATCTGCGGCGTAATATTGATATTGTTCTGGATTAAT
Source organism: Aliivibrio sp. S3MY1 (assembly GCF_028765575.1). Classification (GTDB taxonomy): domain Bacteria; phylum Pseudomonadota; class Gammaproteobacteria; order Enterobacterales; family Vibrionaceae; genus Aliivibrio. The sequence continues at coordinate 72,429 of NZ_JARACO010000014.1, forward strand.
AGTGATCATTTTAGTATCACCTTTAAAGTGATACCAAATTAAAACCCCAATAGAGATAATCAACATCCCTACTGTTATTTTTTGAAATACCCGCATCGTAATCCTTTACTCTAGTCATCAAAATATGATCTTTATTCCAAAAATAATAACCCACTTATTTCGCAGCGCAAAGCATTATTACAACGATATAAAGCCAAACACTCAATTGATATGGTTTATTGACGGCTGTCAAATATATGTCACGCCTCACTCAACTCAAATTAAACAAAAAAAACAACATTAACTATTAATATTAAACGATTTATTTAATAAAAATTATCAAATTGAATATAAATATTATTGTAATTACTGCCACCTTTTATGCGTCCATACTGGATGAATTATCAAAGAACATCATCGCTATCTGTGGTGTATGGAATACTTGCGCTTCTAACAACTACAGCAATACCTCAATATTTTTCCAAAGAGGAGCTAGTGATGACTTGTTCTTCAGAGACTATTGCAGAAGAATAACATTGCCGATAACAATACCATTGGGGTTACTTTACAATGTATTTATACTAAAGAAAGACTCTAAGTGGGATCAATCTAATTGGCTAAAAGATACACGCTCTAAGCAATTGAAGTGAAATATAATTTCAATCAACTATAGAATTTAAGTATAGTGTCGTTATGAATAAATAGTAATTCACCTCTTGAGAAAAAATCGTGAAAATTTCTGAATTGATACAAAATTTACAAGATATTCAAGCAAGTTATGGTAATGACTTAGAAGTCGTCACGGGCGAAGAATGGTTTCCTGAGCAGTTATTAACCTCAAACGTAAATCATAATATGGCATTTCTGCAGTTTGATCGTATGCCAAGTGATATACCTGTCGAGATCGATGCTCGTGGCTTTTTAGAGCACGAAGAGTTACTAATTAAAGAGTTAATCAACAAAGTTATATTCAGTGAATTAGAGCCTGAAGCTATGGTTGAAAAGTTAACCTCGATGCTCATTTTTAGCCATGAAAACATTAGCTCTGATGTTATTGAAGAATTTGGACAATCTAAAAATAAAAAGTAGGCACCATGCCTACTTTTTAATCAAAAATATTTATAATCAATTCGCTTTGATAGCGCACGCCTAATTAAATGGATACCAAAATAACTGACTATCCATAACGCGCTTTGTGATAGCTAAAATAACAATAATGAATAAGCCAAACATGACGGCTTTATCTGTTTTAGTTATCGCCTTATCACTGAACCACGTTCTGCTTTTCCCGCGTCCAAAACCACGTAATACCATCGCGTTTGATATTTCATCAGCTCTATCTAAGCTTGAAAAGATCAATGGGCCTAATATTTTCGCAATATTACTAATTCGAGTAAAAACAGGAACATTCTTAGATAAGTCAACACCACGAGCCTGTTGAGCATGCATTATATTTATAAAGTCACTTTTTACTTCAGGTAAATATCTCAGTGTTAAACTTACGGCATAAGCAATTTTATAAGGCAGGCCTAATCGATTTAAACTCGCTGCAAACTCTGTTGGGTGAGTCGTAAATACAAAAACCAATGCGATTGGAAACATACTAAAATACTTAAGTGTCACCGTAATTAGATAAAACAGAGTCTCTTGAGTAATCGCATAACTACCAAATATAGGCATTAATACCGTTGTTGAACCTAATAATTCATTTCCTTGATTCGGCGCCAGCAAAAACATAAATACCGCATTCATGCTCAATACTGTTGCAGTGCCAATCAATAATGGTTTATAAGCAGAAAAAGGCACTTTTGTCGCTTTTAGTAAATATAAACCTAATAAGATTAATGGAATGATAATACGTAAATCAAATGTAGTCAGTACTACGGTAATCCACGTAATGAACAGCAAAAATTTAGTTACCCCATTTAGATGATGTAACCAAGTGTCCAAATCCACATAATTAATACCAAAACTCTCTTTATTAGTGGACATTCTTTTTACTCTCATGCTCTTCATTAATAAATTGCTGTATAAAACCGGTGATATTGTCTATCTCCAATTTTTCAGCTAATTCATACAAACTTGTTACGGTTAAGTTTGCTTTGTTTAATAGCTCTGGTTGGCTAAATACCTTGGTTACGTCCTGATCTGCGATGCATTTGCTATCAGCAATGACAATAGAGCGTGTCGTGTGTTCAAGAACCAAATGCATATCATGAGAGATAATAATTACGGTCAAACCTAGCTGTTGGTTAAGCTGATTAATAAAGCCAAGCATTGAAGTATAATTCTTATAATCTTGCCCTGCTGTTGGCTCATCTAAAATCAATAACTCTGGCTCAAGAACCAAAATAGATGCGATCGTAACACGCTTCTTTTGGCCATAACTAAGCGCATCAATCGGCCAATGACGAAAACGACTTAAGCCACATAGCTCTAATGCGTAAAGTACCTTCTCTTCAATTTCTTTTTCAGAGAAGCCGCTATTAACTAAGCCAAATGCTACTTCATCATATATTAGGTGATGTGAGATCATATGATTTGGGTTTTGTAATACTACCCCAACCTTTTGAGAGCGCTCATAAATAGACAAGTCTGCTAGATCTTGATTATTTAATTTAATAGAACCACAATCTGGTTGTAACACTCCCATCACTAACTTAGTAATCGTTGATTTACCCGAGCCATTCTTACCTAGAATAGAAACAAACTCACCTTTATTCACAATAAAAGAGACGTCTTCTAATGCGTTTATTTCACCATCATAGGAATAGGTTAAGTTTTCAATACTTAATAATGTATCCTGCTTGGCCATCTCTGAACCATTACATTGAATATCATCAAACCAAGTATTCACAGCAGAGCTCAAATATTCCGCAGGAATCGATGGTAAATGGCTAATATGAGGAATAGATGAAAGCGCTAGTTGGCATCGTTTAAGTAACGACACATACAGAGGTTCTCTGATCCCATACTCCATTAATAGTGACGATTGAATCAACTGATCTGGTGTCATGTCTGCAACAATCTCACCGTGATCCATCAAAATAATACGATCGACAGGGCAATGCAGAACATCTTCTAAGCGATGTTCAATAATAACAACCGTTTTGCCTCTGCTTTTATGTAACTCATCAATGATTTCAATAGTTGCTTTGCCCGTTTTAGGGTCAAGGCTCGCTAATGGCTCATCAAATAGCAGTAGATCGACGTCGTCAACTAAGATCCCGCCTAATGACACTCGCTGTTTTTGACCGCCACTAAGATCATAAGGTGATTTATTAAGTAAGTTCTCAAGATCCACTATTTTTGCCGTATCACGAACAATTGGGTACATCTCAGCTCTTGAAACCATTTGATTTTCAAGAGCAAAAGCAATGTCTTCTCCAACCGTTAAACCGACAAATTGGCTGTCTGTATCTTGAAGAACGGTTCCTACATTCTCAGTGTATTGTTCTATTTTCCAGTCAGAAACATCATGTTCATTAAGGCAAAGTTGACCTTGGATCTCGCCTTTAATGGTATGAGGGATTAGGCCATTTAAACACTGACCTAATGTTGATTTACCACTGCCACTTGGCCCGATAATTAATATCTTTTCGCCTTTTTCTATCCTTAGATTGATATTTTTAAGCGTCGGCTTATCCTGTGACGCATATCGAAAAGAGAAGTTCGAAAAGGTTACACTCATTAACTATGACGCCTCTGTTAAGTTTGTGCTCTGTTTCTTACGCTTAGCAAGGTTAGTTAGAATAAAATAACCAACAATAGCAATTAGTACGGTATTACCTGCTGCAATGATGCACAGTTGCATAAATACTTTAGTAAATGGTTCTGCGTATAGGACCGTATCTAAAAATGCTGATGTTCCGTAGCCAATCACATTACCTGCAAACGCTAACATGATAAAGATGAAGAAATCTTTCTTATCAAAAAGTCCTGACTCTATGCGTTTCTTTGTCAGTATTGGGAACAAACCAATAATCATACCAACAATACCTGAGCCTAAAACCCAAGTAAGCCAAACCCCCCAACCTGCAAATAAATCCGTTACCCAGTGACCAATAAACCCAACAAGGAAACCTACTATCGGCCCGTACAGTACTGAGAATAAAGCAAGTACAGCCATAGCTGGTTTTAGCGTGGTATTAGCAAAGACAGGGATACCAAACATTGGTAAGCCACCGATGCCATATAGAGCGGCACCAATAGCGATAACAACAACGGTTTTAGCAGAAAGGTTCATAATGTTAGCCTTGAAGCATTAATAAGATAAACAACTAGAAAGGCGCGCATTATACAGTAAGTTTAGCGGTTTGGAAATGTTTACATCTAGACGTCTACTAGACGTATAGACCCACTACTGTTTTGATAATAATACCAATGTAATTAAAAATTAAATCATCTATTTATTACGCAAGAAAAGCGCCTAAGGATAATGTTTAACGCTACTATTGAGTGATTTAACCAGTAATAATGAACAGATAATTATTGAGATTGGGATTACAGTAGAAAATATGACTTAGCAGAAAGGAAAAAAGGCTCATCATTTCTGATGAGCCTTTTTAATTGATGGTGCCCCGGGCCGGACTTGAACCGGCACAGCGCGAACGCCGAGGGATTTTAAATCCCTTGTGTCTACCAATTCCACCACCAGGGCACGCAATTTCTTGCGATGCTTCTAACCATGTTCTCATCTAATGAGAAGGTTGACACCATCTTTCATTACCGCAATAGCAGTAATGTTTAATTCTTATTGTTAAAGTAAGTGGAGGCGCCTCCCGGAGTCGAACCGAGGTCCACGGATTTGCAATCCGCTGCATAGCCACTCTGCCAAGGCGCCATATATACTTTCACACTTATCTTTATTAGTTCGTTAGTGAACTACACTTCTCATCATTCAAATTTACACTCGAACGATAAATAGATGGTGCCCCGGGCCGGACTTGAACCGGCACAGCGCGAACGCCGAGGGATTTTAAATCCCTTGTGTCTACCAATTCCACCACCAGGGCACGCAATTCTTTATTGCGATGCTCCTAACCAATGTGTTCAAAAAAGAACGGTTATACACCATCTTTAAAACAGTCTGCCAATGTTACGTGACTGCCTTTTACAAAATCTGGAGCGACACACGAGGCTCGAACTCGTGACCTCAACCTTGGCAAGGTTGCGCTCTACCAGCTGAGCTAGTGTCGCATAAATCACTAAGAAATGGAGGCGCCTCCCGGAGTCGAACCGAGGTCCACGGATTTGCAATCCGCTGCATAGCCACTCTGCCAAGGCGCCATCTCTCTTACGGGGCTTAATGTAACCGATTTAAAAAAAGTGTCAAATAAAAAATCGCATTTGACACTCTGTTTGTTGACTTTATCGCCAAATAACTCAAAAAACAGTTAAGGTGTTGAAAAAACGATCTATTTCGGACGCCAAACTTTAATTTCTGACTGTGGCTTACCTTGCTCTTTACGATCATTTCTTCGTTTAGGCGCAGAATTACCAAATCGTTCTTCTTTTGCTTTTTCACGACGCTTTTCATTAAACGTATTGTTCGAATGATGATTACGTCCTGAACTCGCTTTTTTAATTACTCGTACTTTTCCATCGATCTCTTGAACTTTACGAGAAGCCTCTTCCGTCTTGCTTGATGAACCAATCATATTATTAATTTGGTTCATTTCGTCTTCAGTCAAGTAACGCCATTCGCCAGACGCTAATTTGCCAAGATCAATATTCATAATACGCACACGCTTTAGCTTAAATACTTCATAGTCTAAGTATTCACACATGCGGCGGATCTGACGGTTAAGTCCTTGGGTTAAAGTAATGCGAAAAACAAAACGAGATTCTTGCTCAATCTTACATGGTAAGGTAATCGTATCTAAGATAGGTACACCCGCCGCCATCTTAGTTAAAAATTCATCCGTGATCGGTTTATCGACACGTACTACATATTCTTTTTCATGCGCATTACCTGCACGAAGAATTTTATTTACAATATCACCATCACTGGTTAAAAAGATCAAACCATCTGAAGGCTTATCTAAGCGACCAATTGGAAAGATACGTTGTTCATGATTAATGTAATCAACGATATTTCCTTCAACATGACGCTCGGTCGTACACGTAATCCCTACGGGTTTATTAAATGCGATATAAATACGATCTTGTTTCTCTTTTAATGGTTTTCCATCAACCAGAACTTCATCACCCTCAGCTACCTTGGTTCCCATTTCAGGGACTTTGCCGTTAATTGTAATACGTTGTTGGTCAATAAGCTTATCTGCTTCTCTTCGTGAGCAATAACCCGTGTCACTAATGAATTTATTTAAACGGGTTAATTTAGGTTCTGGTGATGTCATGATGTACCTCTAAAAAGTGAACAGCCGAAGTGTAGCAGAAACGGATAAATATCCAATAAAAAAGCACCCTAAACCAATGTATAGGGTGCTTTCGATGTATAGACACTGACGAGCTGTCAGTTATATCTACAATTACTTAGTTTCTACTTTTGCTTCAGCGATAGGCTCAGCGGCTACAGGAGCTTCTTCAGCTACTGCCGTTTCTGTTGATTCTTTTTTTTCCGTTTGACTATTTTCTGTCGTTACCGTTTGTTCTGCTGTTGCTGGCTGTGCTGTTGTTGCCTCTTTGTTTAGTTTTCCTGCGGCTTCTTTCTCTTTATAAGAAGCAATTACACCATTCAAATTATTAATTAAGTTATCATTTCGCTCAAGTTGCTGTGTCAGTACAACCACTTGTTTTTGTACTCCAGCACGATCGCCAGTTTGTTTTTCAACGGTCATTTCCAATGTTTTTATTTGCACCTGAAGCTCTTTGATTTTCTCTTCTAGATCAGCCGTATTATTAATCTCATGCATATTCTGTACTGAAACTAAAACCGATTCAGTCTGCATTCTTAATGGCTGGTTACGGTAATCATCACCATTAATTGCTTGTGAAATAGATAATAATTTATTTTCAAACTCTAATACTGGTTGCTCAAACTGTCCATTTTTGACTGCTTTCAGTAATTTCACTTCTGCTGCCATGTTTTTTAAATGATCAAGTTGAAAACGTGTTTTAGCAACAACATCAATAATTAGTGCTTTATCACGATTGTTCGCTTGTACTGCTTTTTTAGCTTTATCTAATTCCGCTTTGGCTTGACCATAGCTAATGGGTGCAATGGCCTTAAATCCCTTACGAGATAAGTCAGAAAATTCTTTTTCTAGTGGTTCAACATGAATTTTTAATGTGGTTTTAATCTCTGTAACCTTTGCATTGGTTAGAAATGATGCTTGCTTAGTTTGAGCTTCAGCAATATCGTTTTCAACTACCGTTACGAAGAGTGCTTTATACTGAGTGTTTAGGCTTGAAAACTCTTGTGAGTAATACTTCTTAGCATCAATCTCAACCAAATATGCCATCTGTGCAATAGCATCAGACAATACGACATCTGCCGTTTCTTTATAACTTTTAAGTTTCGTAAATTCACTATTGGCTGCTGCAACTAAAGACATGTATTTTGCAGCATAAGAACCCGAAGAGAACATTGAGTATTCTTCATTAATTAAACCCGGCTCTTTTTCAATTTCTAAAAATATTTCTTGTGCCTCTGCCCACTCTTCCACCATTGTTGCGTAAGACGCTTCTGAGTAGATAGAAAAATCGTCTACAGAATCAAAAGTCGTTTTATCTAATGAATATTGCTTTTGAAGTGCATCAAATGTTGATACTGATTGTACTTTGCCATTTTGCTCAGCTACAACCACTGCTGATTCACCACCAGTACTCTGACAACCAACAACACCGACTAACGCAGAGGCAATCATTGCCATTTTAAAAAATTGTTTCATAACTAATCCATCATAAGTATTTTTGAATAAACATCACATAACATAATAGTACAAATACGATTTTAAATCAGCTTTTCTTACATTTGAGTCAATATTTATATTGACAAATATATAAATAAAAAAAGCCACTCAATAATGAGCGGCTTTCTGTATTATCTATCGCAGTTTACGAAGATTAATCTCCTGCAAACATATAACCTTCACCGTGTACAGTAACAAAAATTTGCGGATTTTTTGGGTCCACTTCCATTTTTGCTCGCATTCTACGGATCAGAACATCAATCGTTCTATCATTTGGTGCATCTACACGATGACTGATCATATTCAGAATACGTTCACGTGATAGAACTGTATTTGGATATGAAGACAGAGCAACTAATAATTCGTATTCTGCTTTTGTCAATTTGACTGGCTCGCCATTATTTGACAAAGCACGACGTTGGATATCAAAAGTCCATTCACCAAAGCGAACCATACTCGATTCATCCACTTCAACAGGCTCATTAACTAACGACATACGCCAAAATAAGTTTTTCACTCGAACTAATAATTCACGTAGTTCAACAGGCTTAGTAACATAGTCATCCGCACCCATTTCTAGACCAACAATGCGGTCAATACTATCTGTTCGTCCTGTAACAAGAATAATACCAATATTCGACTGGCTGCGTAATTCACGCGCCAACAATAAACCATCCTCTCCTGGTAGGTTTATATCAAGCATAATTAAATCAACTTTTTGTTCAGCCAAAATAGTTCGCATTTCTGCCCCTGTTTCAGCCTCGCTCACTTGATATCCCTCGGCTTCAAAATAGCCTACAAGTTTAGAGCGAGTTACCACTTCGTCTTCAACAACTAAAATGTGATAGCTCATAATCTTCTCTTTTTTATGGTTATTAGGATGGTTCTCATCTTATTCTATTCATATTTTTTAATAATTACAATTCTCAATTGATATTTCTGTATTTTAATTGATTCAAGACAATTCTTAATAAAATTAGAACATTAATCTTTGCTCATATATTTATACACTCTGTTAATGATAGGCGCTATTACTTTTCATACTTATCCAGTACAATTCTTAAATAAATTTTTTGGAGTAAAAGATAAATGAACGAATTAACAGCATTTAATGAACAACGCGCTGAAATTTATTGGTGGCTTTCAAGCTTATTAGCTAACGAACTAACAACTGAGCAGCTTGAGCAGTACAACAGTTTTGAAGTGCGTACTTTTTTAGCAAGCTTAGCTGAAACTCCCACGTTAACGACATCGATGAATGCTTTAATTGAAAAACTGAATCAATTACAAAGCCGCGAAGACGTGCAACTTGAGTTATCTGCTGATTTCTGTCAAGCCTTTTTAGGTTCTGATAAAAACAGTGCTCTGCCTTACGCATCAATGTATTTAGACAAAGCGGGTATCCTGAATGGCAAACCTGCTCAAGATATGCGTGATTTACTTTCGAAATATAACATTGCACAAAAATCTGAGTTTAACGAACCCGCGGACCACATTGCTATTGAGTTGGATTTTCTTGGTAACTTAATTGTCATGACAAATCAGCAATCTTCTGAAGAGGATTTTGAAACTTACATGAATGCTCAATTAACGTTTATCAATGAACAATTACTTTCATGGGTTCCAAGATTTAATCAAATATGTAAAGAAAGAGATGAATTTGGTTTTTATGCTGCTGTTACCGACTTTTTAGCTGCGTTTTTACAACTAGACGTCACTTTCCTTACTGGTGAGTAATACAAATATTAAAATTGACGCAATAAATTAACAAGTCCGTGATACAAATCAGATTACGACCAAAATTTATGAAATCAATAATTGTTTGCACTATGCTTTACCTATAAAATGTGAACGCAAACGATAAAATTTGAAAACTAAATGAAACCGCATTTTTAGCGGTTTTTTTATTTATACCTTTTTATTAATTCCTAGACTTAGGGCCTATTTATCTTCCATCAGTTCTTTACAGATCAATTCTCACTTTTTGTTGGAAGATAAATAGCCCTTAATTATCATTTAAGGCTTTTATATGGCTACTATTAAAGACGTTGCAAAACTTGCTTCGGTTTCAACCACCACGGTATCGCACGTAATTAACAAAACACGCTTTGTCGCAGAAGCAACCCAAAAGCGCGTATGGGAAGCAGTGGAAGAACTTAACTATGCACCAAGTGCTGTTGCTCGTAGTTTAAAGTGCAATACGACACGTACTATTGGCATGCTAGTAACTCAATCATTTAACCCATTTTTTGCTGAAGTAATGCATGGGGTTGAAAATTACTGCTATAAACAAGGTTACACATTATTTATGTGTAACACCGAAGGCGATTTAGATAAACAAAAACATTACCTTCGTATGCTCTCTGAAAAACGAGTAGATGGTTTATTGGTTATGTGTTCAGATCTTAATGAACAATTGTTAACACTACTTGAAAAAAATACCGAGTTACCAATGGTTATTATGGACTGGGGCCCTGATAGCCCACATACCGATAAGATCATTGATAACTCAGAAAAAGGCGGCTATTTAGCGACAAAACATTTGATCGAAAATGGCCATACTCAAATTGCTTGTATTACAGGTCAAGCTGACAAAACTACATGTAAAGAACGTGTTCATGGTTTTCAACGCGCTCATGAAGAAGCTAACTTGCCATTTAAACCAGAATGGATATTAGAAGGTGACTTTGAATGCGCTTCTGCATCAAAAGCGATTGATAAGCTATTAACCATGCAAGAGCGCCCAACTGCTTTATTTTGTTTTAACGACATTATGGCTCTTGCTGCTATTAGTAGAATTAAACAATCTGGTTTACGAGTTCCTGAAGATATTTCAGTTATTGGCTACGATAATATCGAACTTTCTGCTTACTTTTCACCACCGCTAACGACGATCCATCAACCTAAACGTCGTGTCGGTAAAACCGCTGTAGAGATATTGTTAGAACGCATTAAAGATAAACACCACGAGCGTCGTATTTTTGAAATGCAGCCAGAGGTGGTTTCTCGCAACAGCGTTCTTAATCGTTTAAAGTAATAATTACAATTGTTTTTATATCAAAAACTTATTTATTTATCTTTTTCATTTAAAACTTGAACAGAGATAACAAAAAAACAACTCCGTTATGTGATGCATATCACATAACGGAGTTTTTTTGTTATAACACTTCTTATTGATTGCTATATCATCATTAGTGTCACGAACATGGCAAACTATGCGAAAGTGTAGGACGCAAAGGTTCCGGCCTACGTATTATATATAAGGTAGCGGGGTTGCCGACGGCGAGTATTCTGTCAATCGTTGTTAATTTTTACATTAAAATAACAATGATTTCTTTTAAACTTGCTAGTATTTCCTCGGGCTCAGTTGTTTAGTGACATAGACTTACTAACCGAGAATTATTGCAATGGATAAACCAATACTAAAAGAATCACTTCGTTTACTTTCCTCTCTTGGGAAGATCTCTTCGCGTTCAATGTTTGGCGGCTTTGGCGTCTTTATAGATGACACGATGTTTGCCCTTGTCGTTCAAGATAAGTTACATTTACGATCAAGCCAGGAAACGATTAATTTATTTAAAGAACAAGGGTTTGAACCTTACGTTTACAAAAAACGTGGTTTTCCTGTTGTCACTAAATATTTTGCTCTTTCAGAAGATTGTTGGCATGAACCAGACTCAATCCTACTTAAAGCAGTTATTGCTTTAGATGCAGCAAAAAAAGACAAAGAAAAACAAAAAACCGCAGAACCATCACGTATTAAAGATTTACCAAACCTTCGTTTAGCGACAGAAAGAATGCTAAAAAAGGCCGGGATTAATACTGTAGAAGAACTGCGTAATACGGGCTCAGTAAATGCTTATAAAGCAATTCAGCAAACTCATTCTAGCCATGTTAGTGATGAATTATTGTGGTCTCTTGAGGGAGCAATTAAAGGTACACATTGGTCTGTTGTTTCATCAGAAACAAGATGTGAACTAAGAAAGCAATTATAAATTAGCTCAGAGCAAGCCTCTATTCTCCTTCCTAATTCCAGATACTGTTGTTATTTTTAACTAAAAGGCAGTATCTGAATCTTCATCTTCTCGCCTTTAATTTAATTATTTCACAAATTAAAATCAAAACTATCCAGAACAAAAACTTAACCATTCAGAAATAATAGCTCTGCCTACCTATCATATGCATGATATTTAGCATGCCTATTGGTTTATTTTTTACTTCCACACTTCTAAAATCATTGAAGAAACAATTGAAGCTGAGTGCGATAATACAAAATAAAGAAGAAACAACTGCCGTAGCCATTAACGCTTAAGAGTAAATATCGATGATGAACCTAATCGCTTAATCGATAGGTTCATCATCTACTTGCATCATAAAGTCAGTAACCCATCCAATCATTAAAATCATTAGCCAAGAAACCATGACCGATGCTGGTACCTCAAACTTAGGAGATATAATTAAGGTTGCAAAGGCAATGACTGGTAAAAGCCACGATAGCATAGAAAGCCAATCTCTATATTTGGATCGCCCAAGGCTCTGTAAACATACAATAAGTCCGGTAATCGACAAGGCAACAAGTGCCGCGTGTTGTAAGCCCCCTATCCATAAAGGAATAACGAGTACCAAAGGCCACCACGCATTGCGATTCACCGGTTTCCAACTTCTCGCCGCTATCCAGACCAAAATAACACTGATTATTTGAACCAAGGTTAAAGATGCGCTGCCTTCTAATCGACCTTCATATTGTAAGGCCATGATCCCTGCTTCCATTGCCACTACAACCGCAATAATAAAAGCCACCAGATGAATGCTTTTTCGTCGTGAAAAAATCACCATTAACAATGGAAATAAAGTCCAGACGGCAATAGATAATGACAATGGTTGCTCACTAAGTGTTAAGCCAAATAATGACATTCCACCAAGTAACACCCATGTAGCAACACCACCTTGAGGTATGAGCCATAACATAGGTATGGCTAAAGCAAGTAAAGGAAGCTCTCCTCCACTAATCCCAAAAGCCAATACGCCAACAACAACAAGTAGGATACTTAATATAATAGACAACACAGTTAATACCATCGCTAGCCCTCCTTGGTATAAAGCGGTTTACTTTGCTACTATCTCAGTTTAGCGGTAATACTGAGCTTTATCACTGACCCACCTCTCTTTTCTAATAGAAGATTTTTATTTCAATGGATGAATTTATTCAACGTATTTATACGAATTTATATTATGTACCATCAGGTCGAGTCATCACTTATGGACAGCTTGCAGCGCTGGCAGGGTTTCCTCATCACTCAAGACACGTGGGAAAAGTATTGTCTAAACTCCCAGAAGACACACAGTTACCTTGGTATCGAGTTGTCAATGCTCAGGGGAAGATTTCATTGCTAGGCGATCAATTTGAAAAACAGAGAAGGTTGCTTGAAGAAGAAGGGATATTAATTCGAGAAGATGGGAAAATTTGTCATTTTAAACAAGTCGTCATGCCTTAAGACACAACGACCTGTTTATATAAAGCCAGTCAATATTATTGACGAACGCCTTTTAGCAATAAATCTTGTTTCATTGTTTTTGCTTCATCCGTGATCACAGCGTAGTTTGTGTCTGTTGTGAAACGTAATTTACCGTCAACTTTGATTGTTGCACGTACAGAGTAGCGATGATTCGCTTGAATATCAGCCGTATTAAATTCTAAAGCGTAATCAAATGGCGATGATTTTTCAGCCGCTTCAAAAGTTTGCTCTGCAAGCGTTTTTGATGGCGCATCCGCTAAAGACACATCAGCTAATGTAACCGTAATAATTGCGTTTGCAGGTAAAGCGATACGCTCACGGTAACCAACACTACCTGTCACTAATTGTGTTTCAGATGCTTCAATTACTTCTGTGCCAGACACATCTGTTTGAGCCATATCTTCTTGCACTACCACTTCTTGCTTAACCACTTCTTTTTCTGCTTTATCTGTTGAATTGCAGCCAACCATTGTGATCCCTGTTGCTACAGAAAAAGCAATTAATAATGATTTTTTCATATTTTTCTCTCTTATAATATTATCGTTATCTAACAAACTAACACGAATATAGACCGAATATCTCGCCGTGTCTGCTTGGCGACTTCATCTTTGACAGAAAACTAACTCAACCTGAATAAAATTGCACAGTTTTGATACAACTCTGACTCAGTTAACATAGTGTTTAACTTATTGAACTGAAACTGAATCTGGCTCACAATAGAACAATCACGTCAGAGGCATTAAGGCATATAAAATGAATAAACCATTAAATGAATTACTTACACTATTGCAGTTAGAACCATTAGAACAAGGCTTATTTAGAGGTCAAAGTGAAAACCTTGGATTGCCACAAGTGTATGGTGGTCAAGTCATTGGACAGGCGCTTTCTGCTGCTCGTTATACTGTTGATAATACGAGAACCGTTCATTCTTTCCATAGCTACTTTCTTTATCCTGGTGATCCAGAAAAAGCGATTATTTATGATGTCGAAAATTTAAGAGATGGCAGAAGCTTCAGTACACGTCGCGTTAAAGCGATTCAAAATGGGCGCCCTATCTTTTACTTAACCGCCTCTTATCACGGTGATGAGCCAGGTTTTGAGCACCAATCTGTTATGCCTGATATCGCAGGGCCTGAAAATTTCGCCTCAGAAACACAACTTGCAGACGCCATTAAGCACGTACTTCCACCCGCGATTCAAAAAATATTTTGCGGTGAAAAACCAATTGAAGTTCGTCCAGTTAATATTGTTAACCCTCTAGCCCCTAAAAAAGCGGCGCCGACACAGCATTTGTGGATTAAAGCCAATGGCGAATTACCAGACGATCAATTAATCCATCAATACTTATTAGCGTATGCTTCTGATTGGGGATTCTTACCAACCGCCCTTCATCCACATGAAGTCAGCTTATTAACACCAAACTTCCAAGTGGCTACGATTGACCATTCAATGTGGTTCCACCGCCCATTTAAAATGGATGAGTGGTTGCTCTATTCTATTGAAAGTACCAATGCAAGTGGTTCTCGTGGCTTAGTTCGTGGGGAAGTATTCAATCAAAAAGGCGAACTTGTTGCATCAGCTATGCAGGAAGGTGTTATGAGAATGAAGAAAAAATAAAACTATCTCTTCAATCATATAATTTATTGGTCAGGTAGTTACCACCTGACCTTCTTTCTTACACATAATTACCACATAACTATAATGGTAGCTCTGTTGTATATTTTAGAGGCTCCATCGCAAATGTACTGGTAACATTCGAGATCCCATCAACACTGTTGACTAATTTTTTATAGAAACCATCAAAGGCTTTCATGTCTGCTGATAACACTTTCATCATGTAATCATACTCTCCCGCCATTCGATAAAATTCCATCACTTCTGGAAAATCCGAAACAGTATCAACAAATTGGTTATACCACTCTTGGGAGTGATTAGATGTTTTTATCAATACAAACGCATTAAAGCTTAACCCTAATTTTTCAGGATTAAGTAAAGCCACTTTCTTTTCAATCACGCCATCTTCTTCTAGGCGTTTTAATCGCTTCCAACAAGGTGTTGTGGTTAAGTTAACCGCTTCTGCTAAATCATGTAATGAGATAGTACTGTCTTTTTGCAGTAACGAAAGTAAAGTAGTATCGACCTTATCTAGCTCATGCTTTCCCATAAAAACCCCAAAATAGAAATATTTTCTCTTTTATGCTTAATTTAAAGTAAATATAGCAAAGTTTTTCTCAACGTACAGAGGTAAATTAATTACATCGCTACTATTTGTAGTAACAGCATTAAGGAAAGCATTATGTGTACAGATCATAACTGGATTAACAACGCTATTCGTAAAATTGAAGCGGACTACCAACGCTCTGCAGATACGCATCTTATTAAACTTGATTTACCTATGCTTGATGGCATTGATTTGTACCTAAAAGATGAAAGTACGCACCCAACAGGATCTCTTAAGCACCGTTTAGCTCGTTCTCTTTTTCTTTATGCTATTTCTAATGGCTGGATTGGTCCAAATACGCCTATTATTGAATCATCATCAGGTAGCACTGCGGTGTCAGAGGCCTACTTTGCGCGTCTACTTGGGTTGCCATTCATTGCGGTTGTTCCCCGTAAAACGGCAAGTAAAAAGATTGAGATGATTAAATTCTACGGTGGTAAACCTCATTTTGTAGAGCGCTCTGATGAGATCTATGCAGAATCTCGTCGTCTTGCTAAAGAATTAAACGGCCATTATATGGACCAATTTACTTACGCAGAGCGTGCAACAGACTGGCGCGGAAACAACAACATTGCCGATAGTATTTTCAATCAAATGCAACTTGAAGATCACCCAGAACCAACGTGGATCGTAATGAACCCAGGTACTGGTGGTACCTCTGCAACCATCGGTCGTTTTATTCGCTATCAAAAATACAATACTAAATTATGTGTCGTCGACCCTGAAAATTCAGTTTTCCATGAGTTCTATAAAACGAGGAATAAAGATCTAACACTGGATGCTGGCAGCAAGATTGAAGGCATTGGTCGACCTCGCGTTGAGCCAAGCTTTATTCCCGGAGTTATTGATGAAATGCGCACTATTTCGGATGTAGCAAGTGTAGCAACAGCGCGTTGGCTAGAAGGTATTCTTGGACGTAAAGCAGGAGCTTCTACAGGAACCAACTTATTTGGTGCGTTGCAATTGGCTTGTGAAATGCAACAACGCGGTGAGAAAGGCTCTATCGTAACTTTACTTTGTGATAGCGGCGAGAGATACCTTGATACCTATTATAATGACGAATGGGTTGCTAATAACATTGGGGATTTAACACCGTGTTTGGAACAATTAACCCGCTTTGAAAAAACAGGTCAATTATAAAAATCAATAAAATAATAACGTCCCGCGAGGATACGACCAATTGGTAATAACAATAAAAGCCATCGATCATCGGTGGCTTTTTTATTACAATACCAATAAATAATCCTACTGAGATTCATTCTATTATGTCTACAGCAATCGTTGTATTTAGTGGCGGTCAAGATTCCACTACCTGTTTAATTCAAGCACTTACTCAATATGATCATGTTCATTGTATTACTTTTGATTATGGCCAACGTCATAATCAGGAAATTGAGGTAGCAAAAAAAGTCGCGATTGAGTTGGGTGCAACCTCTCATAAAGTAATGGATGTTGGCTTATTAAATGAACTGGCCGTTAGTTCATTAACTCGCGATAACATCCCTGTTTCTCATGAACTTCAAGAAAACGGTCTGCCTAACTCATTTGTACCTGGTCGTAATATTCTATTCTTAACGCTTGCTGGTATTTATGCTTATCAATTAGGGGCTGAATCGGTGATCACTGGTGTTTGTGAAACTGACTTCTCTGGCTACCCTGATTGTCGTGATGAGTTTGTAAAATCAATCAACCAATCTCTTGTCTTAGGTATGGATCGTAAACTTCGTATTGATACTCCATTAATGTGGCTAAATAAAGCTGAAACTTGGGCGCTTGCTGATAAATATGGCAAATTAGATTATGTTCGTAGTCAAACTCTAACCTGCTATAACGGTGTGATTGGGGATGGATGTGGTGATTGCCCATCATGTGACTTACGTAAAAATGGTCTAGATGAGTATTTAGAAAATAAAGACGCAGTAATGGCAGATTTAAACGCCAAGCTGTAAGTATAACTATTTGATTAATAAAAAGGCCATCACTAAACATTCAGTAATGGCCTTTCTTTTTATCAAATTATCATTTCAATATTAATGCGAAATTCGCCCTTTAATATCATGATCTAATTGTTTATTTAATAACGCTTCTATATGACCTGGAGACTTAGTATTACCTGAGATTAAGCGATACATCGCAGGAATAACAAATAACGTAACCAAGGTCGCAAACGCCATACCAAAGAAAATAACGGTACCGACTGCTACTCGGCTTTCATAACCCGCGCCTGTAGACATAATCAATGGGATCGCACCGGCTAATGTCGTAAATGCAGTCATTAAAATTGGACGTAAACGACGAGCTGAGGCATCAATAATTGCTTGTTCTAGCTCTATGCCTTTATCTCGTAATTGATTCGCAAACTCAACAATTAAGATCCCGTTTTTGGTTACCATGCCGATCAACATGATCATTCCAATCTGGCTATAAATATTCAGTCCTTGGCCCATAATTACAAGGCCTAAGAAACCACCAAATACCCCCATAGGAACGGTAAACATCACCACCATTGGATTAATAAAACTTTCAAATTGTGCCGCAAGAACAAGATAAGCAACCAGCAGCGCCAATCCAAACACCACTAGAATACTTGATTGGTTTTCTTTAAAGTCTTTTGACTCACCAGTGTAAGCCACTGAAATATCACTCGGTAACATTTCTATCGCTTTGGCATCCAGATAATCCAGAGCATCACCTAACGTCGCCCCCTCTTTTAGATTGGCACTTAAGGTTATGGATTTCTGCTTATTGGTATGCGATAGACGAATAGCAGACGCAACTTCATTGATTTTAGTTACCGTATCAAGAGTAACTAATTCCCCAGTCGCCGTTCTCATGTAAATTTGGCTAAGATCCTCTGCATTATTGAAGCTATTTTCATCACCTCGTAAATACACATCATATTCTTCACCACGTTCCACATACGTGGTTTCACTCTTACCACCAAGCATGATCTCAAGAGTCTCTGAAATATCAGAGATCTTAATGCCTAACTCTGCAGCGCGGTTGCGATCAACTGACACCACTAACTCTGGGGTTTTTTCAGAATAGTTAATGTCTGCACCTTCCATCAATGGGCTATTATTCGCTTCCGCTTTTAATACATCTCCCCATTTTTGTAGTTCTTTGTAATCGGAGCCACCAAGTACAAATTGCACAGGCTCACTTGAACCACCACGGAAACCTGGCATCATTGGAAATACACGAACATCCGGGATATCGACTAAGGTTTTACGAATTAAGCCTAATCCTTCTTGAGCTGTCAGATCTCTGTCTGCCCAATCTTCTAAGATCATGATAACAAAACCAGTTTGGTCACCCGCTTGGCCACCAAACGCGGGAGATTGAATACTGAATGATTTTAAGAACCCTTGACCAAGCAATGGCATCAGTCTCTCTTCAACAATGTCCATGTTCGAACTCATTCGGTTATAACTGGTGGCATCAGCACCACGGACAAACGCAAACAATACACCACGGTCTTCTTGCGGTGTTAATTGTGCTGGAACCTGCTTCATCAAGCCGTAACTACCGCCAATACACGCTAAGATAATCACCGGAGCCAATAAACGCCATGCCACCGCTTTGCTAACCGATTTACGATAACCTCTTTCTAAGCTAGCAAACAGTTTGTCGACAAAGAGATTAAAACGATTTGGTTTAACATTGGCTTTTAAGATCTTACTGCCTAATACTGGGGTTAATGTCAAAGCTATCAATGATGAGAACAACACTGACATCGCAAGCAATACTGAGAACTCTGTAAATAGTAGACCGACCATGCCATCCATAAATGAGATCGGCAAGAATACCATGACCAGAACCAAGGTCGTTGCTATTACGGCAAAACCCACTTCTCTTGTGCCTTTATAGGCGGCTAATAGTGGTGACTCACCTTTTTCTAAATGATGGAAAATATTCTCTACGACTACAATGGCATCATCAACCACTAGACCAATCGATAATATCAGTGCCATTAACGTAATTAAATTAATTGAAAAACCAAAGTAATACGCCGCCATAAACGATGATATTAATGAAACAGGTACGGTCACTGCCGGAATTAACGTTGCTCGTGCTTGGCCAATAAAGATATAAAGCACCAAGATAACCAACCCCCCCGTAATAAAGAGTGTGCTGTACACCTCAGAAATCGAGCGATCAATAAACACGGTAGAGTCATAATCAATGGCTAAACGAGTACCTTCAGGTAAAAACTGCTGAATTTTAGCCACTTCTTCACGGACTAAATTCGCCACATCCAATGGGTTTGCATCAGACTGAGGAACAATCCCCATACTTACGTTAACCACACCATCACTTTTAAAGGTCGAATTTTCATTTTCAGCACCAATGAACACATCAGCGACATCTTTTAGATAAATTGATGTTCCATCGCTGGCGGTTTTAACAACAAGATAATTAAAGTCTTCTGCTTGGTTATATAAACGCTCAGTTCGAACCGACATCACAATGGCGTCATTACGAACTTCCCCCCCCGGGCTTTCAATATTCTCTGAACGAAGTGCTGCGGTAAT
Organism: Aliivibrio sp. S3MY1; assembly: GCF_028765575.1. Taxonomy (GTDB): domain Bacteria; phylum Pseudomonadota; class Gammaproteobacteria; order Enterobacterales; family Vibrionaceae; genus Aliivibrio. The sequence continues at coordinate 92,557 of NZ_JARACO010000014.1, forward strand.
ATCAGAAGCAATAACGCCTCGCCCTGCCATTAAATCAGGCTTGAGCTTTACATACATAACCTTATAAAGACCACCGGAAATATCAACCGAGCTCACACCCGTAATCAAACTAAAACGGTCAACCAATACACGCTCGGTATAATCAGTTAACTCTGTTCTATCCATCACACTAGAACTTAAATTGATATAAAGCGACGCTTCTCCACTGCCGTTATTTTTAAAGACAATCGGATCGTCTGCTTCGTCAGGCAAGCTTCGTTGAGCACGAGCTACGGCATCACGAACATCACTCACTCCCGAATTTAAGTCATAACCTAAATCGAAAGTAATCATAATGCGTGACATGCCGTTACGAGTAGTCGATTCGATTTCATCAATGCCACTAATACCAGAAAGTTGATCTTCTAATACTGTTGTTATCTGGCTTTCAATGATCGTCGCCGATGCACCTTCATAACGAGTACTGATCGAAACGACTGGGCTTTCAATATCCGGCATTTCACGTACAGCTAGTTTACTAAACGACACCGCACCAAATACACACAACAACAAACTTAATACAATGGCGACCACAGGTCTTTTTACTGAGGTATCAGATAACCACATGATTATTGTCCTTTGACGACAGGTTGAGTCTCTTGTTCAAGTAACTTAACGGTTACGCCGTCTCGCATATTAACTAAGCCTTGAACTACAATATCTTGACCAATCTCTACACCAGATTCAATCACTACGCGGTTTTCAACACGAGCCCCCAGTGTAACTCGAGTACGTGTTACTTTATTATCGTCACCAATTACGTACACATAACGTTTTGTACCAGAGTACTCCAGTGCTTGTACTGGGATGATTGGAGCATTAATCACAGGAAAGTCCAGTTCTGCCGCCATTAACATACCCGGCTTCATCTTTAGATCTTTATTTGGAAATTCAATACGAGTACGTAAATTCAAGGTTTCAGCATTAATACGAGAATCAATACCCACCACTTTTCCTGAAAATACTGTATTTCCCCACGCTTGACTCGTTGCATCAACCTTCATGCCAGTCGATAGCATTGAAAGATAACGCTCTGGTACTTGCAGATCTAACTGCATTAAAGACAAATTATCTAAGGTCAGTAATTCAGTTCCAGCATTAACCATTTTTCCTCGGCTAAAATCAATAAACCCGACCGTACCAGAGAAAGGAGCCGAAATATGAAGATCAGCTAAATTCGCATTTGCCGCCTCTAAACGAGCTTGGGCAATATCAACACTGGCTTTTTGGCCATCGATTTCCGTCTGAGTAATGGCGTTCTTTTTCGCTAAGCGTTGAAATTCTTTCAGTTTACGTTTTTCATCATTCAAATACGCTCGCGCCTCTTTAATAGCAGCGCTGGCTTTATCATCATTTAATTGAATTAAAAGTTGACCTTTTTTGACCTCTTGATTTGCCTTAACCGCAATTCGGTCTATTTTGCCAGAGACCTCTGGAGAGATGATCACAGACTCCGCAGATTCTAATTTTCCGATTAACGATAATGATTGAGATATTTCATGTGTTGCAACCTCTTCAGAGACAACAGCAACCGATTGATTTTCTCTTGGTTTCTTAGCATAAGAAGGTATTGATAAAGTGCATGCTAATAAAACCGCAAGAGTAATAGACTTAGTTTGATTCATATTGATACTTATTATTTGAATTATTAAAATTACTTACTGACTCTAGTTTACCAAGTGAAAGTGGTTTTGTTCGTCAATGAATGTAAAGATGGTGCAATAAACTGTAAAAACAATCACTTCCATATGACCATTTTTTATATTATTTGTTCAAAACTGGTGCATTTCACCCCTTATTGACGAAAAACCAATCATTCAAACCAAAAAACAAAGAAAAGTGCTTTACAGAAAAACGAAGTTTGCTATTATTCGCTCCGAACTTGGCAAGGTCGTTGGGAAAACTCTTGTTAAGTATAAAAATCT
>NZ_JARACO010000140.1 GCF_028765575.1 Aliivibrio sp. S3MY1
AGTAGTAAACGTGTTATGCAGGCGTTGTGCGTACTGAGTCCGAAATTTTTTGCACGGTTCATCAATAGGATCGCGGCTTTCGTAGTTTTGGCTTAGTAAACGTAAATTTCTTCTTTGTTGCCTTTTGGTTTTCATTTCATCAGGTTCGGCAAATTAACCCTTATCTCCCTAAGTTCAGGCGTTTCAGAAGCTATTTTACGCTTCAATTATTCTTTGGTTATGCCTCATTTTAGTTTGCATCAGTGTTTTCCTCGCAGCATTTTCAATCCCAATTGTGGCGAGTGTATTTAGTTTATCAGTTCCAAAATTGT
>NZ_JARACO010000141.1 GCF_028765575.1 Aliivibrio sp. S3MY1
CACGAACTCTAAAATTGCAGTTTTTTGGCTCAGTTCAGCGATTGAGCCATTAGTTTTTTAGGTGTGAAAGTAAGGTGGATTTTCTTTTTCTTTGTTGCCTTTTGGTGTTCGTTTCATCAGGTTCGGCATTGAACTATTATTGCTCCAAATTCAGGCGTTTCAGAAGCTAATTTACGCTTCAATTGTTCTTTGGCTATGCCTCATTTTATTCTGAATCAGTGTTTTCCTCGTAGCATTCTCAATCCCAATTGTGGCGAGGGTATTTGGTTTATCACCTCCAAACTTGCTGAAACCAAGC
>NZ_JARACO010000142.1 GCF_028765575.1 Aliivibrio sp. S3MY1
ACTTTGTTTATCTAAGATAAACAAAAGATATTAAGAACTTTTAATTTTTGATTTATCTAACTCGTAAGTTAGTTAAATCAGTCAGCTTTCCAAATTGTTAAAGAGCAATGTTTCTTTCGAAACCATTTTTAAAGACTCTCAAGGAGAATACTTAAAGATGGTGGAGCTATGCGGGATCGAACCGCAGACCTCTTCGCTGCCAGCGAAGCGCTCTCCCAGCTGAGCTATAGCCCCACATAACATCTCTTTTATTTTTTAACCTAATCAATCTGTGTGAACACTCATAAATCG
>NZ_JARACO010000143.1 GCF_028765575.1 Aliivibrio sp. S3MY1
GCGTTGTGCGTACTGAGTCCGAATTTTTTTGCACGGTTCATCAATAGAATCGCGGCTTTCGTAGTTTCGGCTTAGTAAGCGTAAATTTCTTCTTTGTTGCCTTTTGGTTTTCGTATCATCAGGTTCGGCAAATTAGCCCTTATTTTCCTAAGTTCAGGCGTTTCAGAGGCATTTTTACGCTTCAATGGTTCTTTGGTTATGCCTCATTTTAGTTTGCATCAGTGTTTTCCTCGCAGCATTTTCAATCCCAATTGTGGTTAGGATATTTGGTTTATCAGTTCCAAATCTGC
>NZ_JARACO010000144.1 GCF_028765575.1 Aliivibrio sp. S3MY1
AAAAAATAAAAGAGACATAATGTTGGGTCTGTAGCTCAGTTGGTTAGAGCGCACCCCTGATAAGGGTGAGGTCGGTGGTTCAAATCCACTCAGACCCACCAATACTTTTCCAGTAAGTATTGGTGATAACATTATATTTTGGGGCTATAGCTCAGCTGGGAGAGCGCCTGCCTTGCACGCAGGAGGTCTGCGGTTCGATCCCGCATAGCTCCACCATCTTTAAGTATTCTCCTTGAGAGTCTTTAGAAATGGTTTCGAAAGAAACATTGCTCTT
>NZ_JARACO010000145.1 GCF_028765575.1 Aliivibrio sp. S3MY1
ACGGCGCCAGAACCTAAATCTGGTGCGTCTACCAATTCCGCCACGTCCGCGTTCTATAACTTACCGAAGTAAAGAATAGATATTTTGTATTTTAATCGATGATTGGTTAATCAATTAAAAGTTGTATGGTGGCTACTACGGGATTTGAACCTGTGACCCCATCATTATGAGTGATGTGCTCTAACCAGCTGAGCTAAGTAGCCAATGAGTGTTTTTAATAAAACAATCAAAAATATGGTGCGGACGGAGAGACTTGAACTCTCACACCTT
>NZ_JARACO010000146.1 GCF_028765575.1 Aliivibrio sp. S3MY1
GAATATAGAGCCTACTATTTTACCTGAATCTAAATCCTTCATATCAACTGAAATATTAGATGCGTTAACTGCCATTGATGCTAAAAATAAAGTAGAAAATAAAAGTTTATTCATCATGAAATTATCCTTAAATTAAATTTCCATTATTTTATAACACAGCAAACCCATTCTAAATAACGATTAAAATTCTTTTTATCAATCGCTTTTTTCGATAGTGAGATTACCATCAAAAAATAATATAACGCCTGCATAACACGTTTACTACTAT
>NZ_JARACO010000147.1 GCF_028765575.1 Aliivibrio sp. S3MY1
TGGCATAACACGTTTATTACTATGCAAATCAACCTGAATTTTGATGCCTTAATCACGAAACCCAAGACAAACCCAGAACGCCGAATGTAATAAATCGTGTTGATGCGATTGTTGTGCGTACTTACTTTCGGCTTGGCTAGCTTGGTAAAGAACTGCCCTGCCAAGATCTTCTAAGCCCTGATTCTAATTTACCAATAATAATTAAGCGAACAAAATGTTCTTAAATTGCGAGATAAAGTGAATGGAAAACAGGTACATTTCTTACG
>NZ_JARACO010000148.1 GCF_028765575.1 Aliivibrio sp. S3MY1
TCCTCCCAAGGAAATAAAAATATGGGGCTATAGCTCAGCTGGGAGAGCGCCTGCCTTGCACGCAGGAGGTCTGCGGTTCGATCCCGCATAGCTCCACCATTCTTTCTCACGAAGGAATTAAAACTTTCGTGGGCGATTAGCTCAGTTGGGAGAGCACCTCCCTTACAAGGAGGGGGTCACTGGTTCGAGCCCGGTATCGCCCACCATCTTTAAGTATTCTCCTTGAGAGTCTTTAGAAATGGTTTCGAAAGAAACATTGCTCTT
>NZ_JARACO010000149.1 GCF_028765575.1 Aliivibrio sp. S3MY1
AGGATCGCGGCTTTCGTAGTTTCGGCTTAGTAAGCGTTCCTTTCTTCTTTATTGCCTTTTGGTTTTCGTTATTATTAGGTTCGGCAAATTGGCCCTTATTTCCCTAAGTTCAGGCGTTTCAGAAGCTATTTTACGCTTCAATTGTTCTTTGGTTATGCCTCATTTTAGTCTGCATCAGTGTTTTGCTCGCAGCATTTTCAATCCCAATTGTTGTTAGGATATTTGGTTTATCAGTTCCAAATCTGCTGAAACCAA
>NZ_JARACO010000015.1 GCF_028765575.1 Aliivibrio sp. S3MY1
GTCACCAACCCTTTGCTGCTCTTGGTTGAGCGCTCCGTGTCAGTGAGGTCGCATTATAGGGAGTTCGATCACATTAGCAAGCTTTAAATGTGTTTTTTTATATGTTTTCTTTCCGTTTGAGTGCTATTTAAACGATAGAAAACTTATACTTTATTACCCTTACCCGCAACACAGCTTGTGCACAAAGTTATCCACAATTGGTTTGTTTTAATCAAATGTAAACTGATAAATTAAATCAACCGCATTGTCTACTCCCGAAATAGCTTCTAGATAGAGATCACTAATAATTCGATACCTTAACGTAAATTCACCCAGTGAGTTAAAAATACCAACGCCATACTTAACTTGGAGATCTGGTGCAATATAACCACTTATTGTAACTTGAGAGTCATCACCAGAACCTGCCGTATCTAATTGTAAGTCTTGGACACCAAATGCTTGGCCAATCTCCCCAACTACCTTACCGCTTTTAGCAAGACTTAAACCTATCAGTGTCGTCGTCATAGCATTGCCACCAGATTCACTATCTATATCCTGCCCTCTTAATAAATAAGATAACGCATTTGCTTGAGGCATAGATGGTGATGAGAATATCTCGACTCTTGGCGTATCAGCAGGACCACTCACTTTAACTCCAGCTATCACGTCATCCTGAGTATTCTCTGGATTTCGAATTGCTTCGATATCTACATAGGGTTGATCTGCAGGGCCATTAAATAAAATCTTTCCTTTTCTTATTTGTAAATCTTGTCCGAAAGAGCGATAACTACCATTTTTAATATTTACTTCCCCAGTAATGAATGGACCTTTATTTTTTTGGGTTACATTTAGCTGACCGACTAATCCAGCCTCTAAACCAAATGCAGAAAGAAGCACATCATTACCAATCGATATTTTAATATTTGTCTCCACTTCCATTGGAAGCGTAGTTTCTGTTTCTACGGGCTGAAGGTCATCATTTAAAATGACTTCATCTTTTGATACTCCGACTGCACTTTCGGGTAAATCATTGACGACAATTCTTCCCCACGGAATACCAATACTCCCAGAGATCTTCGCTAATGTAGGAATGATACGGATCTTCATATCTGGCTTAACTTTTAATTTAACCATTGGTGGGACGTTTACTTGAAGTTCATTACCAAAAACATCAAGTCCTGCTTTCCAATTTTTCAAATCACGCCAGTCTGCTGAACCATGAATATGTAAATCACCATCTGGTGTAGTTATCTTAGAAACCAACTCTCCATCATAACCATTAAATTTGATTTTAAAGTCCCCATTATCAACATCGATAGGAGACACCTCCCCTTTTACTATTACTTTACTTATTTCAAGCTCACCAACTGACTTAGGATGCAGTATCGGTCCTGAAAAATTAACCGTTGAATTAATGAACCCTTGAAGTTGACTGTACTCACCTAATATAGGCTGGAACATAGATAATGAAAGCTCCTCTATATTAGAGGTCGCTTTTATTGTTTTCTTTCCAGTCAAATCATCAATGACCACTTGACCTTTTAATTGACCATTATCTGTCAGCGCGATGAGCCAATCTGCATTGAGCTCATCATTTTTCATTTCAGCATTAACGTTAATATCATCCCAACCAATAATAAGCGGTTGCTCCATCTGCTGTTGGGCACTCCCTATTGGCAAATACAAATTTGCTTTAACATAAGGCGCCTTTTGCTTCTCCCACTTTGCGATAACATTTAGATTCGCTTCACCATTAATTGTCATTTCTTCTGGTAAAAAGTTTTTCAGCTTATTAAATTCAAAATGATTAATACTTAAATCAACGGTTCCAGAGTTACCTACTAACAAATCTTTATTCAAGCAAATAGAAGTGACTCCTTGACTCCAACAGTTTGCTTGAATAAATGCTTCTGATGTTTCAAGGTTGTAGGCCAATGCTGATTTTTTATCTAATTTCCATGGGCCAATCTCTGTCTTAACTTCCGCTTTTGATAACTCACCTTTCCAACCTTTCTTCCTATTTAGAGCGCCATCAATAACTAGGTATGAATCAACAACGTTGGAATCCAAATTTACACTTAAGCGATGCTCTTCTTCTTTTCCACTAAAGTTAATATTTAGAGCCTCAAGCAACTGTTTTTTATATTTGCCTTTAGTTAAATCAATATTAAGATCTGCGTTTAGTTTTGGCATTGGTACTACGTAACCTTTAATTGATGCTTTTTTTAATGTCGCGTCTTTGTTCCACTTTAATCCAAGCGCATCTATATCAAGATCGATCTTTGGTTCTGCTAATTTACCTGTTAATGCAATATCACCAAATAACTTGCCATATAAATCAGGGACACTATCAGACAGTTCCGGAACGTTAATACTTATATCCAGATCCAGCTCTTTGTTCACATCACCAGAAATTTCAATCCCATTATCACCATGATGTAACTCTAAACTTGGGATATTGATGTTTATATCCCCCTCGCCATCCTCATCATGAGCAAAGAGAGATCCATTAATATCTAATGGATACTTCCTAAAGACACCATTAATATCAATCTTTGGTATTAACGCATTCCAGCCACCTCCCTTTGTCAGCGAACCACTAGTAACAATCCGTCCACTAATATTTCCTTCTGCCGCTGCCCACTCAAGTCCTGGCTGAATATTTTGAAGATTTATATCCCCTTTCCATTGCAATACTGATCGCCAATCCAGTTCAGCTTTACCTGAAACCTGCCCACCCAATGTATCAATAAGCAAATCATATAAATTTACAGACCCCGTATCACCTTTTCCTTCAAAACGAATATCCGTTTGAGGGATCCCTTTTCCCTCTATATATAGAGAGCTTGAAAATTGATATTGGTTTAAGTCACCTTTAGCTCTTAAATTTGGTATTAATGTCGTTATCGTTTTATCACCGCTTAGCGGCCAATAAACATCCCCTTTTGAAATTTTAATATCGAATGGGAGTGTCGGCTCTAATGGCTTTATCCTTGCATCTACATGAGCCTGCAATCCACCACTCAATTGGAGTGATGCTGTAAGATCAGCAACACTTCCTTTTGCATCCAATGTAACTGTCTGGCCTTTTAATTCCGTATCTTTGACTTTTAAGCTGGCATCTAGCGTTAACGGATAATCACCATCAAGTTCGATATCATTATTCATCGTTAAACTTGCTTGTGGCATATCTAAATAAAAATCGTTTATATGAACGTTATGCTCTCTGACCTTCGCAATAAAATCGAGTTGGTTAACTTGAATTGGAGTCTCTTGTTTGAGAGTAAAATCTCGTAAGGTAAATTGCTCAATACTAATGTTCAATGGGATATAAACAGAAGGAAGTATTATTCTTGATGCTGATTTTTCTTTTGATAATGTGTCGGTGTCTTCCTGAGGTGTTGCTTTCTTAGCTAACTCAACGCTTATCTTATTCCAAGAAAGCGGAGTTATTGTCAAATCACTATGATGTAGTTTTACACCAGTATTAAATGAGCGCCATTGAATATGGTCACCTAAAATATTCATATCAATGTTATTCAAACTAATATTAGTTACATTAATAGGGATAGGAATAGATAACAGTTTTTGCTCAGTTGGCTCAGCCTCTTTTGTCGCTTGAGTTTCAGGTAACTCAGGCAAGTCTAATTTCAAGCCATCAATAGATATATCCTCGATACAAAGTGCTGGTTGTATTAAACATTTAGGAGTAGAGGCAACATGCAGATTATTTACTTTAGCATTGATGAATGCTTTATCTTGGTAAGATATTCCAGATAAAGAAAACTCAGGCAATAAGCTGCCTTCTACTTTATCTATATATAAAGAGGGTAATGCTTTCTCCGCTCCCCATACAAGAAGCTTTAAACCTGGGTTAGTAAAAACAATCGCTCCAACCAACAGAAGAAATACGAGGAATAACATCGGTAAAAAAAGCGCTAAACAAATACAATGACGACTAAAACGGCGGCTTTTCTTTTGTTTACTATCGATACTCTGCTCTTGGTTTTCTTCTAAAGAACTCATACTTCAGGCCCTAAAGTGAAATGTATTTTAAATTCATCTCCCGGCTCAGCATCAAGCCCCCAAGCGAAATCAAGTCGCACCGGCCCAACGGGTGATGCCCATCGAACACCTAAACCTGCTCCCATCTTCCAATTAGGAGTTGATATCCATGCATCGCCATAATCGACAAACGTTGCCAACCACCAATTGCCAACCACTCGATATTGATACTCTACACTGCTGGCCGCCATAAATTGTCCACCCGTCAAATAGCCCTCTTCATCTTTAGGGGATATTTCTTCATAGCCATAACCTCTAACACTATTATCACCACCAGCAAAAAATCGAATTGAAGGAGGAAGCTTGTTGAAGTCATCCGTATACATAGCTCCAATCTCAGCCCTTGCAACTCCGCGATGATTTTCACCAATGCTCCGTACAATAGCTCCTTGCGCTAAGATACGAAGTAATTTCACATCAGAAGTTAGGCCCTGATCGGTCGCTTCAATAGTCAATGCTTTTTTATCGCCCCACATAGGCATAGTGCCTCCACGAGAACGACTTTGAGAAAAAGACACGCCAGGAAGTATCAATTTTGCGGTGCCATCTTGAGAACCTTGGGTAAATTCTTCATAAAGAAAACGGGTATAAAGCGTTCTATGCCAACCAGAATCAAATACCCAATGTCTTTCAACGGCCAAATTTGACTCTAAACTGTCTGTATCTCTATTATCCACATTCTTTAAACCATACTTAACGATATAGTAATCTTTAAGTACCTGCTCTAAAGGGATTTTATAGGATATAGTTACTTCTTGTTCTGGCCTTGAGATAGAAAAGCCCGTATCTAAACTATGCCCATAGTCATTAAGCCATGGTTTTTTCCAACGGATCTTGCCTCTCACACCGACATCTGTAGAGTAGCCGATACTGGTTTCCAATTGATTTCGAACCTGAGGGGATAAATGCACATTCATTGGTAACTGTCGACTAGAACCAACAGCATCAAGATCTGGCTCAACATAAACAGAGGCAAACCACTCCGTATTAGATAAAGATTGGTTTAGTTGACCAATTTGGCTTGCTAGGTATGGGGCACCTTCTTTAAAGGGGATAATAGAACGAACACGTTTCTCTTCAATTTGGCTGCCATCAATTGTGGTTTTACCAAAATGGTAACGTTGACCACTCTGATAATGTAAACGTACCAAAGCTTGATGACGACCCGGTGCGATCTCTAAACGGCTTAAAGTAAACTCACCATCAAAATAGCCTTTTCTTAATGCTAGATTTTGCAAAGTGCTTTTTAAGCTTTCATATTTACCGTGATTAATCACTTGCCCCAGGTTTAACCCTGAATGACCAACCGCATTAATAAAATCAATATCATCTTTCGCTTCACCGGTGATCAAGATATCACTGACATAGATATAAACAGGCTCTCCAGGGTTAACACTCAGCACTAAGGTGCGTTCCCCTTTTTCACCTTCAATAGAAAAACTCATCGATGGCTGGTAATAACCTAACGCTTTAAGTGCATCTCGGGTATTGTTCTCAAGACGAGATTGAAAACGAAGTGAAGTAGAGTACTCCTCCTCTGGTATGGCTGAAATATACGCTTCAACATTATTCAGCAAAGATCCTTCTAAACCCTCAATCTCTAGTTCCGTTTGTGCTGTCACTCTTGTTGAAAAAAAGGTCAAACAGCACATCAATAAGAGGGGTAACTTCTTTGTCATACTTAATTAATTATTCTATTGATTCATGAATGCGTTCTATGTAATGGTAATTTACTCGCTTTGTAGAGTAGCACAAGGTAAAAGTCTTCCAAATGACTCAGTTGAAGGATGCGACATGACCATGAATAAAAAAAACACATTATCACCTCACTTTCTTTCACATGTTGATTTAGAAACGGTACCTTTAAATCATGAGGTTATCTACATCGGTATGGGGTGCTTTTGGGGAGCTGAACGATTGTTTTGGCAATTATCTGGAGTGTATTCAACCGCAGTAGGATATACAGGTGGGGAACAATCAAACCCAAACTATAAAGAGGTTTGTACTGGAACGACAAATCACGCCGAAGTAGTAAAAATTGTATTTGACCCTACCCTTATCTCACTTGAGATGCTATTGCATTCTTTTTGGCAAAACCACAATCCCACTCAAGGAATGCGCCAAGGTAATGATATTGGTACACAGTATCGCTCAGTAATTTATACACATTCAAACCAGCAACTGCAAATAGCAAAAAAAACACAACAGCAATATCAAGAGGCATTAGACAAACAAGGTATTACAGACCCTATAACGACTGAAATAATGCCAGCTACCCCTTTCTATTTTGCCGAAGATTACCATCAGCAGTACCTAGCTAAAAACCCCAATGGTTACTGTGGATTAGGTGGTACTGGTGTGTGCTTCTTATAATAAAAGAGGTGTTCATAACGAGCACCTCTTAATTTAACCTGCTTAAGCTGGCATTGCTGAAAGTTGACGAATATGTTGATTCACTTCACTCATCACCGATAACATTTTTCTATTTTCTTCATTTGGCATCAGTAACTTGCCACCATCAAATTCAAAAGTTCCAATACCTTCAATGTGAATCTGCCCTTTAAATAACGTCTTTACAAAACGAGCCACTTGAAGTGGTCGATAAGCCTTAAAATTTCTAAACATAGCCATTACCTCAATAATCCATATAAGGTGTTCATTCATAGTCCATCAAAACATACTGATTTTATTATTATGTTTTATCTAAAAATGTGCTCGAAACATTTCCTTAACATTATAGAGCGCAAAACAGTGTGCGACAAGTTGGATTTTACTTTTTTACAACAACTAACAATTAATCAGATTATACTGGTCGAATCGCTTTTTATTAAGCTCTGAACTACACTACAAAGACTTATTTTTAAGGATAATAAAATGAACACAGTAAAACTATTCGCTCTTAGCGCTTGTCTATTGCCTTCTCTTTCTTTTGCTCACAACATTTCATTAAACAAAAGCGTTCCTTCCGTCTCTATTGAACAATATGGTGAGATCACTTACGCCAACGATGCTGCTATATACCAGACTTGGAACAGTGAACAATTAAAAGGGAAAGTTGGCGTTTTACAAGTCATTGCAGGCCGAAGCAGTGCCAAAGCAATGAACGCTGATCTTATGAGTGCCATTACCCTAGAAAAGTTCCCTGAATCAAAATATCAAACGACAACAATTATTAATCAAGACGATTCTATTTGGGGTACTGGTGGGTTTGTAAAATCTTCTGCTGAAGAAAGCAAAAAAGAATTTTCATGGTCATCGATGGTTCTTGATAAAAACGGCAAGGTAGCCACCGCTTGGGATCTTCAAGCTGAAAGCTCTGCTATCATTGTTCAAGATAAAAAAGGGAATGTACTTTTTGTAAAAGAAGGCAAACTAACTTCTGATGAAATAAAACAAGTCATTAGCTTAATTCACGCTCAGCTATAAATAAATGCCTTGCTTATAAATTGTTATATTATTACATTTACCACTCAAATTTCTTTCGGGTGGTACAATGCAATCGTACTTTTTTACTAAACAGCGTTGGTTAAATTGGAGTTTAGCAATTACTCTAGCGCTATTTAGTGTCTTGGTTGCTTATCATCAAATTGATTCCAACATACAACATCATGAACACCACCACTGTCAATTATTTCATTCTATTGGCTCTGGTCTTGTTATTCATATCAGCTCTCCCTCTATTATTCCTCAAGTTATTATTCATTTTGAATTCTCTACTGTAGAAAATAGCTCTCCGTTTTCAATTACCGTTCACTCGCGAGCACCTCCTCTCTCTATCGTCTAACATTAATAAATTACATTTATAACTCTTAGATAATAGGAAGCCATTATGCTTATCTGTAATAAAAAAAATGCACTACGACTAATCATCTCGACTACATTATTTTCAGTACCACTAATGACTTATGCCGCTGATCACCATGACGATCATAATGGGCACGATCATTCAGATCATTCTGAACACTCAGAGCATCGCCAACACGACGCGCACATTCATGGTGTCGTTGAAACCAATATAGCTCAAGATGGCGAACATTTACTTTTTGAGATCACCGCTCCTGGCTCTGATGTTGTAGGATTTGAACACGCTCCTAAAAACAAAGAACAAGAACAGTTATTAGAGCAAGCTATCGCTAAACTAAAAACGCCAAATGCAATTTTCTCTCTACCAGAATCTGCCAACTGTGAAGTTTCGGATATACATGTTTCTCATAACATGAAAAGCGAAGACCACGGTGACCATGACCATGACCATGACCATGACCATGACCATCATAATGATGATTCTCACCATGAAGAACATCAAGGTGAACACGGTGAATTTACTGCTCAATATGAATACCATTGCGAAACAATGTCGAAATTAAATCAAATAGAAACACAGTGGTTTAATGTATTTTCTCATACACAAAAAATGACAGTTCAGTATCTAGGTAACTCAGGACAGAAAGCAGCAACGTTAACCGCTAAAAAAGCAGTTTTAGCTCTATAATTTAGGTATGACGGTGGCAACACCGTCATAATTTTTATGAATATTATTGAATTATCAAACCTGACTTTTTGCTGGCCAAATCAAACAGAGCAGACTCTTGATATCCCAAGCTATCAGCAACAACAAGGCACAAAAGTATTTATCAAAGGCCCTAGTGGCAGTGGTAAATCTACTTTACTTAGTCTTCTTACAGGGATCTTATCTCCCACAGAAGGAACGGTGAGTATTAATGGTACTGATATCAATCAATTAACCTCAAATCAACGAGACCGATTTAGAGCGGATAATATTGGTTATATTTTTCAGCAATTTAATTTACTGCCTTATCTTTCTGTTATTGATAATGTTATTTTGCCATACCAGTTTTCATCAAAAAAAGAACTCTCAAAACAAGAGCTAATAAAAGAAGCAGAGCGCCTACTAAATCAACTTCAATTGCCAAATTCTCACTTTAGTAAACCAATTACTGACTTAAGTATCGGTCAACAACAGCGAGTCGCAGCAGCAAGAGCATTCATTGGTAAACCTAAACTGATCATTGCTGACGAACCAACCTCAGCATTAGATCACGAAACTCGCTTTGCTTTTATTCAGCTCTTAATGGAAGAGTGTGAAAGCAGTGGCGCAGGATTACTTTTTGTGAGTCATGACCCAAGTTTGGAGTCTCTTTTTGATCGTTGTATTGATTTAAGAACATTAAATAATGCAGGAGGTACGCTGTGATTGGTATTGCTCAGTTAGCATGGAAAAGCCTAAGAAACCGAAAAACGACGGTCATATTAACAGTCGTAACTATCGCTATTTCTGTCATGCTATTAATGGGGGTTGAACGAATTAGAACACAAGCAAAGACAAGCTTTGCCAATACTATTTCTAATACCGACTTAATCGTTGGTGCTCGTTCAGGTCAAGTTAACCTACTGCTTTATTCTGTTTTTCGCATTGGTAATGCTACCAACAATATTGACTGGAAAAGCTATCAAGAGATCAGCAATCAAAAATCAGTAAAATGGTCGATTCCAATCTCTCTAGGTGATTCCCATAAAGGCTTTAGAGTCATGGGAACTAATCAAGATTATTTTCGCTTTTACCAATACGGAAAAAAACAACCATTAACCTTCAAAGAAGGTAAACCATTCTCACACTTATTTGATGTCGTTCTCGGTGCTGATGTCGCCAATAAACTGAACTACCAACTAGGTGATAAATTAGTTATCGCTCATGGAATTAGTGATCAATCTTTTACTCGTCATGATAATTTACCCTTTACTGTCACCGGTATCTTAGCACCGACAGGGACACCAGTAGACAAAACCTTACATGTCTCTTTAGGTGCAATAGAAGCCATACATGTTGGCTGGGAAAGTGGTGCCCATTTAGGAAATACGCCAGATGCTGAAATATTAGAACAGCATCAATTTGAACCTAAAGCCATTACTGCATTCATGTTAGGACTTAACTCAAAAATTCAAACCTTTGCGCTACAACGCTATATTAATGATTATAGTAAAGAACCCCTAAGCGCCATTCTTCCAGGTATCGCATTACATGAGTTATGGGGAATGATGTCGATGGCAGAGCAAGCTTTATTGGCCGTCTCTGTTTTTGTTGTCATTGCAGGCTTAATGGGAATGCTCACTAGCTTATTGACCAGCCTACAAGAAAGACGACGAGAAATGGCGATCCTAAGATCAATGGGAGCCCAACCGAAACACATTTTCGCACTACTTATTAGTGAAGCGGTCGTAATAACAACCTTTGGGATCATCGTAGGCCTACTCGGTTTATATCTTTCTTTATCTATATTGCAGCCTATCATCCAGCAATATTATGGTATTGCCATTGAACTTACCTTACCAAGCTTATACGAATTAAAACTATTAGCTCTTGTTCTGTGCTCTGGTTTTATTATTGGTGTTATTCCAGCAATTCAAGCGTATCGACACTCATTGAGTGATGGTATGACAATTAGACTTTAAGGATAAATATGAAAAAGAAATTTTTACTCTGTTTTTTATTACTTCTGCCCTTTAGCGCTATAAGTAATGACGTATTAAAACTCGATTGGATTGACTTAGTTCCTGAACAAGAAAGAAATCAATTCGATGCGGTAGGCATGCCTAAAGTTGATCATAATGGCTCTCAAATGCAGCAATCTCTTGTGGGTGGTGTTCGACAAGAGTTGAATGGCAGTATGGTTAAAATACCTGGATTTGTTATTCCTTTAGAAGGTGATGACAAAATGATCACTGAGTTTTTGCTAGTGCCTTACTTTGGCGCTTGTATCCACGTACCACCACCACCGCCAAATCAAATCATTTATGTTAAGTTTGAAAAAGGCGCTCCAATACAGCAATTGTGGGATGTTATTTATATCGTAGGAAAACTAAAGACAGAAACCATTAATAGCGAACTTGCAGAGACGGGTTATCTTATTGAAGGCGTTCGTTTAGAAGAGTATGACGACGAGTAAATGTAATTAGAATGTAATCACTGGTCTATTGGAATTATTATATATAATGAGAAAGATAGACCAGTGTTGCTGTATACCCTGAAGCAAGCACCACGCTAAACAGCATTTTTTTAAAACCTAAGCCTTTCATTCTATTCCTTTACTTAAAAACTAATCAATACTCATTATTTTAACAAAAATTTAGCATTTAGCCATATTTACTCTTACTGTTTTTTGATTTTTTCTTAATTCTTGTTTTGATATTAAAGTTTTTATTTTCTAATACCGATAATATAAAGGAAGAACCGTTACTCAGGGCTAGGTCAATCAATGAACTCATCACAAAAAATCATCCCTAAAGATGAAAATATAAAAGAACAACCAACACACAAAAAAGAACATTACGTGATAAGTAGTGCTCGTCGACTCACTGAGATCGCACTAAAGCAAGGTCTGGCAGCAAAACTTCAAGCACCAAAGCCAGAAGAAACCCTTTTAAAGCGCTCTTTATATCGAGAGAAATTACTACGAGAGCAACAACAACAAAACTTAGAACAAATTATTAAGTTTGCTCATGATTATTGTAATGATGAAACCGCTGGCGAGCCTGATCCTGATTGGCTTCATCGCTTCTTTGAAATGGCTAAAGATATTCACGACCCATCAATGCAGCGGTTATGGAGTCAAATTTTTAAACAAGAACTAATTACCCCCGGTTCAACGTCCATGAAAGCACTAAAAGTGCTGAAAGATATGACACAACGTGAAGCACAAACGTTCCAGCGAGCAGCCTCATTAGCTTGTAGTTTTGGGCAAGATAACAGTAAAAAATTACTGCTCGGTTATAAGTGTGCTGGCACCCTTTTTAATCTGTATAAAACTGAAGGTCCACAGTTAGTTCATTTAGGTAATTACAAACTTCCCTATTCAAGTTTATTACTATTAATTGAATTAGGCCTGTTACTTGGTACGGAATTAGAATCTGGAGAAATAGAGTTTGAACCCGCATTGCCACTGCAATATCAAGGGAAGAATATTGCTATAAAACCAATGCAAAAAGGATCTCGTTTTGTCTATTATCGCTTTAGCCCTACAGGTGCCGAACTGTGCAAATTATTAGGAAATAAACCTAACGAAAATTATTACGACAACCTAATAGGGTTATTAAGTCAAAAGTTCATTGTTGAAACAGACGTAAAAAAAACCATTTCAACGATGGCATAATTATTTTTCTTCATACATAGCAAAGCCCTTAAATGCATCAATATTTAAGGGCTTTTAAAAGATTCAAAGACTGAAAGCTATGGCCTAACTCGAAGGTAAAAATAGATCTATTTAATGATGCCTCGTGCTTTCAGCTCTGCTAAACACTGCTCAACTAACGCATCAATAGATTCGCTTCCAGCAGGTAAATCAA
Organism: Aliivibrio sp. S3MY1; assembly: GCF_028765575.1. Classification (GTDB taxonomy): domain Bacteria; phylum Pseudomonadota; class Gammaproteobacteria; order Enterobacterales; family Vibrionaceae; genus Aliivibrio. Next base: position 12,406 of record NZ_JARACO010000015.1, read on the forward strand.
CCTCAGGATTTAATGGCGATTGGTATTCTGAATCAATTCCTGTGAAGTGTTTTATCTCTCCTGCTCGTGCTTTTTTATATAAGCCTTTAGGGTCTCTTTTTTCACATTCATCCAGAGAAGTATTCACAAAGACTTCTAAAAACTCGCCTTCTGGTAATAATTCTCGAACCATTTGACGCTCGACTCGATGCGGTGAGATGAAGGCACTTAATACAATTAAACCTGCATCTGCCATTAATTTTGCAAGCTCACCAATACGTCGAATGTTTTCTTGCCTATCATGATCCGAAAAGCCTAAGTCCTGACATAAACCGTGACGAACATTATCTCCATCTAATAGGTAAGTATGATAACCAAGTTCAGCTAACTTAATTTCTAGCGCCCCAGCGATGGTTGATTTCCCTGCACCAGATAGCCCAGTAAACCAAAGTACCGCTGGCTTCTGATTTTTTAATATTGAGCGAGTTTCTTTAGTTACTGAATGTTGGTGCCAAACAATATTTTCATCTTTCACAACGTCTTTGACTGTCATGTTTCATCCTTGAATTAAAATGGGAAAAAATAAGGGATTAACGTCAGCACTAATACCGAATAAATAATCGACATCGGTAATCCCACTTTTACGTAATCAAGCAGCGTGTAGTTACCCACACTAAATACTAATAAATTGGTTTGATATCCATAAGGAGAAATAAAACTCGCACTGGCCCCAAACAATACCGCCATAATAAAGGGCATAGGGTCAACGCCATAACCTAGCGCCATGCTGTAGCCAATAGGAAACGCCAACGCTGCCGCCGCATTATTGGTGATTAATTCCGTTAATACCAAAGTAATCAGATAAACGGCGATCAAGGCTCCCATCACTCCCCAACCATTAAATAACTCCATAAACATATTGCCAAGCTGTACAGATAAACCTGATGACAACATTAGTTGTGCAATCGAAAGTGCCGCTCCAACGATAACGACAATATCAATCGGAAAACGACGACGTAATTCTCCAATATTAATCACACCAAACGCTAAAAGTGCCAAAAGATACACCGACAGCCCTTTGATAATCGGAAATGCATTCAATAACTCAGCGGCAATAACACCGGCAAAACCTAATAAAACCAGCGCGCTTTTGTCACCATCCAATTTTGCTGCAGAATCGAGATCACTAATAATGACAAATTCACGTTTTAGCTGCTGCTTACTCTGTTCAAAATCTTTTCCTGGTACTAAAACTAAGGTATCACCCGCTTGCAGCTCAATCTTACCTAAACCACCTTCAAGGCGTTCATGGCCTCGTCGAATAGCGACAACCACAGCATCAAAACGGTCTCTAAATTGTGAAGACTTAATACTTTTTCCACGAATAGATGCAGATTGACTGACAATAACTTCTAGTAAATTCTGACCATTTAAATGGTGCTGCCCAAACAGTGTTAAGCCATTAATTTCTTGTAGGGTCGTGACGCTTTCAATATCACCACAAAACAGCAATCTATCTCCGGCTAAGAGCACCATATCAGGGTCAACCGATGCGATAGTTTTCCCCTCTCGAATCACTTCTGCTAAAAAGAGTTTACGTAATGCTCTTAAATTATTTTCACTGATCGACTTTCCAACTAATGGCGAACCGCCCTGAACTCTGGCCTCTAAAAAGTAGGGTAGCTCATCTTGATGGCCCTCATCGTACTGAGGTAACAAATAACTTAATGGAATTAAAATTAACAGACCGCCAAGCAGTACCGCGATACCAATCGTTGTTGGTGCAAAGAAACTTAAACTTGGTAAACCGGCATCTTCTACAAAACTATTAATAATTAAATTGGTTGATGTTCCGATTAAGGTCAGTGTGCCACCTAAGATTGCAGCATACGAGAGAGGAATAAGCAGACGAGAAGGCGCGTGGCGTTGATTGCGCTTTATCGCACCAATTAAAGACACCACCACGGCAGTATTATTAGTAAAAGAAGAAAGAATAGCAGTAGATAGACCCAATTTGCCTACCACACTCCCTAACCTTCCTTCTGAAATATAGCGCCCTACCCAACTGATAAGACGTGTTTTTTCTAAGGCACAAGAACTTAAAATCAATAACACCAACGTTAGCAGTGACGAGTTAGTAAAGTTTTTTGCCAAGCTAGGTAAATCAATCATCCCTAGCATAAAAGCAATAAACGCCGCCCCTGCAAAAATCACACTTGGTTTTAATTTACTTGCTAATAGGCTCATAATAATAAGAGCCAATAAAGCCAGAACGAATCCTTGTTCCCATGCCATAGACTATTCCTTTTTAAGCCATTAACTTAAAAGTTTAGAAACGTCTTGTGCTTTCCAATGAGGAAAATGTTTACGAACTAACGCGTTCAATTCCACCTCAAAAGCACTGACATTATCATTGATAGGCTTTACATCACTCAGTTCAGAAAGGTTTTGGATCATACCAGCCCCTACCGTGACATTCGTTAAGCGATCAATAAAGATAAAGCCCCCCGTATCGGCACAATCTTGATAACGATCTAAGCTTACCGTTTCAATCAGGGATACCTCACACAAACCAATGCCGTTTAGAGGCAATTCTTGTGTCTCAAACGTATCCAAACTATTAATATTTACCTGATGATGAATCGCATCAATTTGGCCTACGGTTTTCTTACCTGCAATTTTAATATCGTACTGACGGCCTGGCTCTAGCCCTTTTTCAGTCATCCATACAATCTCAGCCTTAAATTGATCCGTTGCTTGTAAGCTAGAGTTCGACTTAACGAGTAAATCACCACGGCTAATATCAATCTCATCTGCAAGCGTTAATGTCACCGCTTGACCTGCTTGGGCTGAATCTAAATCACCATCAAAGGTAACAATGCGCGCCACTTTTGATTTTTTACCCGATGGTAGCGCGACAATTTCATCACCAACAGCAATACCGCCCGATGAAACCGTGCCCGCAAAACCACGAAAATCTAGATTTGGACGATTCACATATTGCACTGGAAATCTAAACTCTCCATTACCTCTGTCTGAATCAATATCAATATTTTCTAACACTTCTAAAAGAGGCGTACCTTGATACCAAGATAGCTCCTCACTCTGATTTACCACGTTATCTCCTTCTAGGGCAGATAACGGTAGAATAGAAATATCTAGGTTTGGATTATTTAGCTTCTTGGAGAACGTTAAGTACTCTTCTTTAATCTCTTCAAAGCGAGATTGAGAGTAATCTACTAAATCCATTTTATTTACTGCAACCACAAAGTGGCGAATACCAAGCAGGTTCGCGATATAAGAGTGACGACGAGTTTGGTCAAGCACTCCTTTACGCGCATCAATCAAGATAACCGCAACATTACAGGTCGATGCGCCGGTTGCCATATTTCGCGTATACTGCTCATGTCCTGGAGTATCGGCAATAATAAACTTACGTTTTTGAGTTGAGAAATAACGATATGCAACATCAATAGTAATGCCTTGTTCACGCTCAGCTTGCAGGCCATCAACCAATAACGCTAAGTCAGGACGCTCACCAGTTGTGCCGACACGTTGGCTATCTGCATGAACTGCATCTAACTGATCTGCATAGATTTGTTTTGAGTCATGGAGTAATCGGCCTATGAGGGTACTTTTACCATCATCCACCGAACCACAAGTTAAAAATCGAAGTAATGATTTGTATTGATGTTCTTTTAAATAAGCTTCAATACCAAGCTCTTCTAATTGTTGCTCTACTGCACTATTCATTATTTAATCCTTCCTTAGATGCTTGATATTAAAAGTAACCTTGACGTTTTTTCAACTCCATTGAGCCCGATGAATCATGATCTATCGCGCGGCCTTGACGCTCACTTGAGGTGGCAACCAGCATTTCTTCAATGATTTCAGGTAAGGTGTTTGCTGTTGATTCCACAGCACCTGTTAATGGATAACAACCCAAAGTTCTAAAGCGAATGTCTTTATGTTGGATCTCTTCGCCTTCTTCTAATTCTAAACGCTCATCGTCTACCATGATCAACATGCCATCACGCTCAACCACAGGGCGTTTCTCAGATAAATAAAGAGGCACGATTTCAATGTTCTCTAAATAGATGTATTGCCAAATATCCAACTCTGTCCAATTCGATAATGGGAAAACTCGAATGCTTTCGCCTTTATTTACTTGGCCGTTATAAGTATTCCATAACTCTGGTCGCTGATTTTTTGGGTCCCACGTATGATTTTTATCTCTGAAAGAATACACTCGCTCTTTGGCACGAGATTTTTCTTCATCACGACGCGCACCACCAAAAGCCGCATCAAACCCATATTTATTTAGTGCTTGCTTTAAACCCTGAGTTTTCATGACATCGGTGTGCTTTGATGAACCATGAACAAATGGGTTAATTCCCATTGCCATACCTTCAGGGTTTTTATGTACTAATAGGTCAAAACCATATTTCTTTGCAGTTTTTTCACGAAATTCAATCATCTCTTTGAATTTCCAATCAGTATCAACGTGTAAAAGAGGAAATGGAATTTTTCCTGGATAAAAAGCTTTACGAGCAAGATGCAGCATCACAGAAGAATCTTTACCAATTGAATACATCATTACTGGGTTATCAAACTCAGCAGCAACTTCACGAATAATGTGAATACTTTCAGCTTCAAGCTGTTGTAGGTGGGTTAATCGTTTTGCGTCCATGTGTGTTTTGTCCTTTAGGCTAAATTTGGCAATGACATCACTAACAGCATTAATTGCTCTAACAAACATCAATGCTCTTTTCTCGCGATGGCTATTTTTCATTCCAATAAAGTCACTATAGACGGGTTGCTTTATTACCTGAAATGCTAAAATTTCATTTTTTATTCGATTTAATGCTAACGAAAGTTTTACAAAAAATAATCAATAGAAAAACAGTATGTAAAATCTTGTTTAAGCTGTGATCTTGTTACCGTAAACCACACAGAGACTGGATCAACCGCACACATTAAGAATCCAGTTACATTGATAACATAACCAATCTGTTATCTTATCGGCGTTTTTATGATTATCACCTTTTGGAGAATACGATGAAACTCTCTGCTAAACCTGTTTCACTTGCTGTATTAGCGGGCTTAGGCTTACTAACAATTTCTGGCTGTACACCATCACCAGTAGACACAAACGAAGTGATTAAACTACGTGTTGTAGAAACAACAGATATCCATACCAACCTAATGGATTACGATTACTACAAAGATAAACCCTCTCAAAAAATTGGTTTAGCACGCACTGCAACTTTAGTAAAAGAAGCTCGCGATGAAGTAACAAACAGTGTTCTTGTTGATAACGGTGATTTACTGCAAGGTAGCCCAATGGGTGACTACATGGCAGATAAAGGTATTGAAACAGGTGAAGTTCATCCTGCATATAAAGCGATGAATCAACTCGATTATGATGCAGCTAATCTAGGCAACCATGAATTTAACTACGGTCTAGATTTCTTAGCAGAATCAATTAACGACGCTGATTTCCCTTACATCAGTGCAAACGTATACGATGCTGAAACAAAAGAGCATTACTTTACGCCTTACATCATTAAAACGCATACGTTTAAAGATACTGCTGGTGTAGATCACGAAATTAAAGTGGGTTACATCGGTTTTGTTCCACCACAAATCATGGTGTGGGATAAAAAGAATCTTGAGGGTAAAGTCATTGCTCGTGACATTATCGAAACAGCCAATGAACTTGTTCCTCAAATGAAAGCAGAAGGCGCTGATGTTATTGTTGCAATCCCGCACTCAGGCGTATCTACTGATCCATATAAGCAAGGCGAAGAAAACTCAACGTTTTACTTATCTGAAATAGACGGTATTGATGCTATCGCATTCGGCCATTCTCATGCAGTCTTCCCTGGTAAAGGGTTTGATAACATGCAAGGTATTGATAATCAAAATGGCACAATGAATGGTGTTGCTGCTGTAATGCCTGGACGCTGGGGTAGCCACGTTGGTGTGATGGATTTAACTCTAGAGCAAAAAGATGGCAAATGGATTGTAGTAAAAGGCCAATCTGAAGCTCGCCCTATCTTTGATAAAAAAGAGAAAAAATCATTAGCAGCAGCTGATGAAGGCATTATTAAAGCACTAGAAGCTGATCATAAAGGCACTCGTAATTTCGTTAACCAACCTATCGGTAAAGCTGACGATGTTATGTATAGTTTCTTAGCATTAGTGCAAGATGATCCTACTGTTCAAATCGTTAACCTAGCGCAAAAAGATTACGTAGAACGCTTCATTCAGGGTGACCCTGATTTAGATGGCACACCTGTACTTTCTGCAGCGGCTCCATTTAAAGCTGGCGGCCGTGGCAATGATCCTACCAACTTCACTGAAGTTGAGTCGGGCCAATTAACGTTCCGTAATGCAGCTGACTTATACCTATACCCAAATACTCTAGTGGCAATGAAAGTAACAGGTCACGAAGTAAAAGAGTGGCTTGAATGTTCTGCAGGTCAATTTAAACAAATCGACATCAATAGCACAGCGCCACAACAATTAATTAATTGGGATGGCTTCCGTACCTATAACTTTGATGTGATTGATGGCGTTAACTATCAAATCGATGTTACTCAACCAGCAAAATATGATGGTGACTGTAACGTAATTAACGAAGGTTCAGAGCGTATTGTTGGTCTAACTTACCAAGATAAAGCGATTGATATGAAGCAAGACTTCCTTATCGCAACTAACAACTACCGCGCTTACAGCAACAAATTCCCTGGCACAGGTACTGATTTCATTGCATTTGATGCACCAGATGAAAACCGTACGGTTCTTTCTAGTTACATTTCACGTGTAAGTAAAGAAGAAGGCCAAGTGAAACCAACAGCAGACAACAACTGGTCTTTTGCTCCAATTAAGAGCAATAAGAAGCTGGACATTCGCTTTGAAACCTCACCAAGTGATAAAGCGGCTCAGTTTATTAAAGACAAGGGACAATACCCAATGAAACGCGTTGCAACCGATGATGTTGGCTTTGCGGTATACCAAATTGATTTGGCAAAATAAATAAAATCTACATTTTCTACAGCATAAATAGCATGGTGATTTCACCATGCTATTTTTTTATCTATATACTGCATTTTACTCTAGAAAATAGAACTCTTTTCTAATAAAAAAACACACTAAAAGTACTTACACTATGACTGATCTTTTTACTGCTCAACTTGGATCTTACGGGTTTACCCCTCAAGAGATTACTCAATTAATTAAATTAAGTAACCTCAAAGTTCTTCCCGCGAAGTCTACACTCATTCACCAAAATAGTGCTGCTAGTGAGTTTTATTTTCTTATCGATGGGTTTTGTCATTCTTGCTACCTCACAGAGCAAGGTAAGCAGTTTAGTAAAGAGTTTTATTGGAAAGGTGATTGGGTGGTAGGATTTGAAGAATTATTAGATCAAACTCCATCTCCCTATACTCTTGAAACAATTACGCCAACCAGATTAATCGCATTACCGATTACATTACTTAATCAATGGCGAAAAGACGCCAACCTTCTTTATATCAAGCTACTAGAAACTCAATTAGTCTATAAAGAGAGAAAAGAGCGTTTTATGTTACTTTACTCCCCTCAGTCTCGTTACGAAATTTTCTGTCAACACTACCCTGACTTGCATTCACAATTAAGTGATTATCAAGTAGCCGCTTACCTGGGGATCACTCACATCAGCTTAAGCCGCATTAAAAATAGAATAAAAAAGTTAACATAAGTTAATGCCTAAAAAAGTCAAAATAGGTATCTTGATGAACTTCTTTTTTGATCGAGATAGTTTCTATGATCCATTGGCAAAACATACTTTTTAATGACTTAACTACCGCACAACTGTACGAACTGATTCGTTTAAGAGTTGACGTTTTTGTCGTAGAGCAAACCTGTCCATACCCTGAGTTAGATGGCAAAGATTGCCATGAAGGCGTTTATCATTTAATTGGGACTAAAAATAATGAAATAATCGCCTGTGCTCGATTACTTCCTGCGGGGATTAGTTATCGCAATCCAAGTATTGGCAGAGTCGCAACAAAAGAAACAGCCAGAGGTAATGGCCTAGGGCATGAGCTTATCTCGCAAGCTCTACTATTATGTGAAGAATTATGGCCAGGTGAAACTATTGATATTGGTGCTCAGGAGCATTTAAGCCACTTTTATCAAAAACATGGTTTTAACGTTATTTCTGATATGTATCTTGAGGATGATATTCCTCATGTCGATATGCGATTAGCTAAGTAGTGCGAAAATGAAACCTATGATGACACCAGTCAACCTCGCAATTATCTTACTTATATTAGGTAACTTATTGGCATCTCTATCTGATGTTGCAGTAAAAGTTCTTGATGGTGGAGTATCACCTTTTCAATATATTTTTCTTCGCCAACTGATCTCTCTCGCCCTTCTTTTTCCTTTTTGGATACGCCAATCTTCAGCATCAAAAAAGTTAAGTAACCCGAAAATAACGGTATTAAGATCTCACATTCTCTTAGTTGGCAGTTGTTGCATGGTGGTATCTATTACTTATTTATCTCTTGCTACTGCCAATGCCGTTTTTTATACCGCTCCATTATTGATGATCCCGCTTTCAATGCTGTTACTCAATGAAAGACCCTCGGCTAAAAAAGTACTTCAGACCATCGTTGGATTTATTGGCGTTGTTATTATTTTGCGTCCCTCTCAATTTCATTGGGCGGCAATTTTTGCACTCGGCACCGCAATGACCTTAGCGTCATACAATATTTTGGTTCGGAAAATACCTAATGAACAATCGGTAATCACCACTCTATTTTGGACAACCTTATTATCTCTACCAGTATCAGGAGGCTTGGCTTGGTTTTACTGGCAGCCATTAACTCATAATGAAATCTTTTGGATCGCATTAAGTGCTACCTTTATTATTAGTTACAATGGCCTAGCAACCATGGCATATAAAAAAGCACCAGCAACCCAAATATCTTTGGCTGAATATTCAGGATTAATTTTTGTCGTTCTATTTGGTGTGATGTGGTTTGATGAGGTGCCGGATTTATTAACGGTAATGGGGATTGCATTAATCATTCTCCCTCTTATGCCTAAAACGTGGTTAAAGAAAGTAAGAGGAAGATAATCATTGTAGAGCACTCGAATAGATCTTTACTTACTGCGCCCGAAATTACCATCAGACATTCTAAAATACATGATTGCTTGGTTATCTCGTTCTATCTGGAGAATGTCTAACTCTCCTTTTTGATTCAGTTTAAAACGAAATAGCTGACCTTTTTTTATGTTACTCAGAGGCTTATCGGCGCCTTCTATTTTTACCACTTTATTTAATTCGGTAAGCGGAAGATTATTTTTTCTAAATACTTGATAAAGCGTATCACCGGCTTGAATTTGATAATCATGCCATTTTGCAGAGCTTTGAGTTGGTTGTGATGTTTTCACTTCCGCTGTTTTATCTACTGGCTCTGCTTCTCTTTTTTCTTGTTTTTGTTCTACTTCATAAACAGAAGGTACATCACGAAATGCAGCCTCTTGCTCACTCAGCCCTTCAAGATTCAAACTGACACTTTGTCTCTCCATTTCAGGCGCAGGGATCATTGTAGGCTGAATACTCTCAACCTCTTCTTCTGAACCACTTGGTAATAAAATTAAAACAAAGGTAACAGGAACTAAAATTTTTAATGCCTTTTGATGAAAATCAGGTAAGCGCAGCCAATAAGGTGAGACTTTCTTTAAAAGCGGCTCGCACTTATTTTTCATAATTGCCAACTGCTCAGAGAAGTCTGGACGTTTTATATTCATTTTTTTCTTTTTATTCATGCCATCGCCTCATGCGAAACTGGTTAGCTCACGTTTTATTCTAATATCAGAGTGCAAAGAAGTACAAAAGTTTACCTTAAGCTTAGATCTCTGTATCCTTTAGTCTTTCGTTTATACCATATAAAGAAAGAGAGACAGCATGTCTGAAGTTAAATTAGAAACAGTAGAGCAAAGAGCAAGTTACGGTATTGGCCTTCAAATGGGTCAACAACTAGCACAATCTGGTCTTGAAGGCCTAAATGTTGCAGCTATCGCTAAAGGTATCGCTACTTCACTAACTGGCGACATGCCAGAAATCGAAGTTGACGCTATCAACGAAGCACTTCAAGCACTTCACATGCGTGCTGAAGAAGCGCGTGCTGAAGCATCTAAAGCAGCTGCTGCTGACGGTGAAGCTTTCCTAGCTGATAACGCTCTTCGTTCAGAAGTAACTGTACTTGAATCTGGTCTTCAATATGAAGTACTAACTGTAGGTACTGGTGAAATTCCAACTTCTGATAAAACAGTACGTGTTCACTACCACGGTATGCTAACTGACGGTACCGTATTTGACAGCTCTGTAGAGCGCGGTCAACCTGCTGAATTCCCAGTAACTGGCGTTATCGCTGGTTGGGTTGAAGCTCTTCAGCTAATGCCTGTAGGTTCTAAGTGGAAACTTTCTATCCCACAAGACCTTGCATACGGTGAGCGTGGCGCTGGCGCTGCAATCCCTCCATATGCTGCTCTAGTATTTGAAGTTGAACTACTAGACATCATCTAATCTTTCTCAAAAAAGATTAAAAATGAAATTAGAAAGCGATGCTTATGGGCATCGCTTTTTTTTATGTCATACTCTGGTTATAATGTTAGAAAAACAATATCACAATGTTAAAAGGAAATGACAATGAAAAAAACGTTAATCTTATCAACTCTAGCGCTTTCTCTTACTGCCGCAGCGCCTGCCAATGCTTTTCTTTCAAACCTATTTGGTGGCGGTGATAAAGAAAAAAATACAGAGCAAGTGGCGGCATCAAACCCATTGGTTGGAATGCTAACAGATAATCTAGGTATCTCAGCAGATCAAGCCGCTGGCGGTGCAGGTGCATTACTTGCAATGGCGGGTAATGGTTTATCAAGCTCTGAAAGCTCTGAACTTAATAGCATGATCCCAGGCTTAGAATCCCTAACTGGTTCTATTCCAAGTGGTCTAGGAAGCATGATTTCGAATATGGACAGTGTGAAAGCAGCCTTTTCCGCTCTGGGTCTAGACCCTGCCTTGATTTCCCAATTTACACCTTTAATTACCCAATACTTAACATCACAAGATGCAAGCTCAGGCTTAGTTAACTCTTTGACTTCATTGTGGAAATAATCTTTCAGCGGTAAATAAAAAAGACAGCGCTTATCACGCTGTCTTTTTATCATTAAAACAAACTATTTATATTCCTGAACCTGCAGTCTCACCATCATCTTCATGCAATCCACACTCTCTTTTTAAACCAAAGAATCGAGTTTCCTCTTCTTTCATTCCCGGCTCCCATTTTTGAGTTGTGTGTGTATCACCGACAGAGAGATAACCCTCATCACGTAATGGATGATAAGGTAAATCACGCTCTTCTAAAAAATGATGTACATCTTTGTTACTCCAATCCAATACCGGTAAAAATTTAAATACCCCATTTTGAATGCTAAGTACTGGTAAATTAGCACGAGAACTTGATTGCTCACGGCGTAAACCAGAAAACCAAACCCCCACTTCAAGCTGATCAAGCGCTCGACGCATAGGTTGAACCTTATTTAGCCTATTATATTGCTCTATCCCCTCAACGCCCTTTTCCCACAATTTGCCATAACGAGCTTCTTGCCAGTTTGGACTCTCTTGTGCTGTAAACACATGCAGATTTAGTTTTAGTCGCTCAGTGAGTTGATCAACAAACTGATAAGTTTCAGGAAATAAATATCCGGTGTCGGTTAAAATAACCGGAGTATCCGCTTTTGCATCAGTGACCAATTGCAACATCACTGCTGCTTGAATACCAAAACTTGAGGAGACAGCAGGCTTTCCTTCTAAGTTTTCTAACGCCCACAAAATTCGCTCTTGAGCAGTCAGCACTTCAAGCTCTGCATTCACTTCAGATAAGCGTAAAATTTGCTCAACTTTAGTTAATGACAACAGCTCTGACAATTGCAATTTAGGCATAAAAGTCCCTTTTTGATACTATCACTTCATCTACAATGCCAGCTCTAATGGTAAAATCACCAAAGCCTTCATTACCTTGACGCTCAGTAGCCCAACGACCAACAAGTTCATCTATCTCTGATAGAATTTGGCGGTCTGTAATGTTCTCTTTATACATTTTAGGTACACGAGTACCACTGCGATTACCACCTAAATGGAAGTTATAACGTCCCGGCGCTTTACCAACTAAACCTATTTCAGCAAGCATTGCACGGCCACAACCATTTGGGCATCCCGTGACACGGAAAATAATATTGTCTTCTTCTGGTAGCTTATGTTTTTTGAGTACATCTTCTATTTCAGTTACAAACTCAGGCAAGAAACGCTCAGCCTCTGCCATCGCTAATGGACAAGTAGGAAATGCGACACACGCCATTGAGTTTTTACGCTGCTCTGAATGCCCATCGTCAATTAAGCCATGCTCACGAGCAATTTGCTCTATCTGATCTTTTTGCTCAGTAGGTACACCAGCAACAATTAAATTCTGGTTAGCCGTCATTCTAAAATCACCTTGGTGGATCTTGGCAATCTCAGCCACCCCTGTTTTTAATGGCTTACCCGGATAATCTAATAAACGGCCATTTTCAATAAATAATGCTAAATGATGCTTACCATCAATGCCTTCAACCCAACCGATTCGATCACCACGTTCCGTAAGCTCATAAGGGCGGCTTGCTTCAAATTGAATACCAGCACGTTTTTCCACTTCGGCTTTAAATACATCAACACCTACACGATCTAGCGTATATTTTGTTTTTGCATTTTTACGATTTGAACGGTTACCCCAATCACGCTGAGTCGTCACAACAGCGGCTGCTACTTCTAACGTTTTCTCTAATGATACAAAACCGAAATCATCGGCTTTACGTGGGTAAGTGGCTGTATCGCCATGGGTCATTGCAAGCCCGCCCCCCACAAGAACATTAAAACCAACCAGCTTTCCATTATCAGCAATGGCAATGAAATTGAGATCATTCGCATGCACATCGACATCATTTTGCGGTGGGATCACAACCGTCGTTTTAAATTTACGAGGAAGATAGTTACTGCCTAAAATTGGCTCTTCATCGGTCGTTTCTAACTTCTCACCATCTAGCCAAATCTCAGCATAGGCACGTGTTTTTGGTAGTAGGTGTTCACTGATTTTTTTCGCCCACTCGTACGCTTCTTGATGTAATTCAGATTCGACCGGGTTAGTCGTACACAACACGTTTCGGTTTACATCTCCTGCTGTGGCAATTGAATCAATACCAATACTATTTAATGTTTGATGCATTAACTTAATGTTTGGTTTCAGAACACCATGAAATTGAAAGGTTTGACGAGTAGTTAAACGTAAGCTGCCATAAGAAGTATTTTCTTCTGCAAATTTATCAATCGCCAACCACTGCTTTGGTGTAATGATCCCCCCAGGCATACGTGCACGCAGCATTACGTTATGCAGAGGCTCTAATTTTTGTTTTGCACGCTCAGCACGAATATCTCTATCATCTTGTTGATACATACCGTGGAAACGGATCAATTGGAAATTATCTTTAGTAAAACCACCGGTAATGCGATCTTGAAGATCCGCCACGATCGTCCCTCGAAGATTTTCACTTTCACGCTTTAGACGCTCATTATCCGCTAATGGGCCAAGTTCAGTGCCTGATAAGATTGTTTTTACTGCAATTTGTTCGCTCATTAGTACACATCCCTTTGGTAACGTTTCGCCTTACGCAGATCATTTACAAACTGTTCTGCTTCTTCTCTGTTCTTCTTGCCTTGCTGTTCAACAATAGTAATTAACGCGTCATGTACATCTTTTGCCATGCGAGTTGCATCACCACACACGTAGATATAAGCGCCATCTTGTAGCCACTGCCACACTTGTTCTGAATGCTCTAAAATACGATGCTGTACATAGACTTTTTCTTGTTGATCTCGACTAAATGCAACATCTAGTTGATTTACAACGCCTGATTTTAAATACTTCTGCCATTCCACTTGGTATAAGAAATCTTGTGTAAAGGTTCTATCACCAAAGAATAACCAGTTTTTACCTTCTGCATTACGGTTGTCACGATCCTGTACAAATGAGCGGAATGGTGCGATCCCCGTACCAGGACCAATCATGATCACAGGGGCATTATCATCTTGAGGAAGTTTGAAATTATTGTTGTGCTCAATAAACACTTTTACTGCATCGCCCTCTTCCAAACGATGAGATAGGAAACTAGAAGCACCACCAAATCGAGTATCATCACCTTGTTGGTATTCAACAACAGCAACGGTTAAATGCACTTCTTCATCGACTTCTGTTTGGCTTGAAGCAATAGAATATAAACGAGGGGTTAGACGGCGAAGTAAACCAACTAATTGCTCTGCCGTTAGCTTGGTTTTCTTTTCTGATAGCAGATCAATAACTTGAGTGTTACCGGCATAATGACGTAATTTATCTTTATCTTGTGCCAATTTTTCTAGTTTTTTACTGCCTGATAACTCTGAAAATTTAGCTACTTGCTGTGGGTTTGATGAGGTAATTTCATATTTCTCAACTAACGCTTTTTGTAGAGAGATTGACTCCCCATCAACATCAATTTGCTCTTCACCTGTTAGACCCACTTGTTTTAAGATCGCAGTAGCTAACTCTGAACTATTTTCAAACCAAACACCAAGTGCGTCACCCGGCTGATAAGTTAAGCCTGAACCTTCCAGATCAATTTCAATATGACGAACATCTTTACCTGAATCTCGGCCTGTTATTTTTGAGCTTGCTAATAACGTTGCTGTATAAGGGTTTTGTTTTGAATATTGAGAGTGGCTATGCGCAGCTTGGCCCACAGGTAATTGCACTACCTGTCCATTGTTAGCATCATCACCGGTTGCCAATGTTTCCTTTACTTTCTCTAACGCTTGCTTGCGCCATTCAGCCGCAGGGGCTTCATAATCAACATCAAGATCAATACGTTCAATAAATGGCGTCGCGCCCTTCTTAGATAAGTACGCATCAAAATCTTTACCTGTTTGGCAGAAGAACTCGTAGCTCGAATCCCCCAAACCAATCACTGCGTATTTTAAGTTATCTAATTTTGGTGCTTTTTTAGATTGAAGATATTCATGCAACTCAATGGCATTGTCAGGGGCTTCACCCTCACCATTAGTGGATGCAACAATAATAACGTGGGTTTCTTTAGCGAGGTTTTTACCTTTGTAGTCACTGGCATCAAATAGCTCAACACGGATCCCAGAGGCAGACGCTTCTGCTTTTAATGCTTCAGCAACCCCTTTAGCATTGCCTGTTTGCGAAGCATAAATGATTGATAGCTTACCTGCAGGCTCACTTGATACTGCGGCGGCGGCTTGACTAATTGGTTGTGCTGCACCAGAAGTTTGGCTTACACCCCAAAAATAACCACTCACCCAAGCAAGTTGTTGTGGAGATAATTCTGAAGCCGCTAGCTGTAATTGACCTATTTGTTGATCATTAAGTGGACTAGCGAGTGCGGAGAGTTCCTTTAATAACATGACGACATCCCTATTCATTGCGTCATATTAGATTAGCGACTCTTTTCTATAACAAGAAAGAATAGATAGGTATGTTTTATAACTTTTTGGAAGAAAGAAATGTTTGCGTTAATTAATTCAGCTAAAAATGAAGTTAATCATTAATCCTGACTTGGTTAAATCCAACCGCTAACGCACTTTTCGAAGCAGACTCTAGGTCCCTGTATTTCATCTCCCCACCTTTCATATCGGTAAGCAAAACAAGGCCTCCACGTACATTGCGAAATTCAACAATCCAAGGGCCTTCAAGCATTACGGGCTCAATTACAGCTTCTACTAATTGCTCTTCTTGGTACATCAATTTTAATTCACTTAATGTCGTCATAACTGCATCCTTACCAAATATGAATATCATAGTAATATCCATTCTATAAGCATGGTCAACAAATAAGGATTGAGCAAATTTAAAATAAAAAAATAGCGACTCAGTCACCTGAATCGCTATCTTATTAACTTTTATTTATGTTGATTAGAAATCAAATGACACGCCACCGAACCAGCCATCGACCATGACATTCGCTTGATCGCTATCAAATCCGTCAAAATACCCAAACTCATGATCCATTACGCGATAGCCTACTTTAAACTCAACATCTACCACAGCATCAACAGGAAGAATATACTTAACCCCTGCTTGACCATCCAGCGTTCGAGTATCACTGCTGCTACCAAAATCGTATTGACCAAAAATGTGGAAGTTTGTGTTTGGGATATGCAGTGATGCATCAGCATACATATTCATTGCCGTTTCGCTAAAGCTTTGATCATGCGGTTGAGCTGAATTAACAGAGCCACCTTTATTGAATTCA
The DNA here is from genome assembly GCF_028765575.1 of Aliivibrio sp. S3MY1. GTDB lineage: Bacteria > Pseudomonadota > Gammaproteobacteria > Enterobacterales > Vibrionaceae > Aliivibrio. Next base: position 28,783 of record NZ_JARACO010000015.1, read on the forward strand.
CCATTAGCAAACTGCGTTAGGGTTAAACCCACATCAAACTGAAGACCATTCGTGTCTAATAATTTGTAGTAACCTGTGTAGTCAATTTGATCGTACTCAAAACGATCCGCTTTTACTGGGGTATAACGCACTTTAACATTTGGTATATAAGCAAACGGGTGCTCAAAAGCGATTGAAAATGCTTGCGATGCATCTACATCATCTTTACGACTAGCACTATCTTTAGAGCCTACTTTTGCATCAGGGAACCACGCATCAATTTCAACTTTAGTGGTAAATTCCTTCTCTGTTGAATGTGCAGGTAGTGCCAATACTAAGGCAGCCGAAGCAACAACAGTGGTAAGGGATAGTTTGTTCATGCGAAGTCTCCATTTGCGACGCTATTTGTTTCATATGCAGTAATAATAAACGATCTGGTTTATTTATGTACTTTCTTTTTTATTTTGATTAAATGCTATTTCAGTAAAGTTAAAAAAGCTTAAACATCTAACTCTGCTGGAATTTTAGCTAATGCCGCTTCAACCACTTCAATACCAGAACCTGGTTTGTGCGCATTTTCACTGATATAGCGGCGCCATTGGCGAGCACCCGGCATACTTTGGAATAAACCAAGCATATGACGAGTAATATGACCAAGATGTGCTCCATTCTCTAATTGACGCTCAATGTATGGGTACATTGATTCTACAATTTCACGACGTTTTTTAATTGGCTTATCACTACCAAATAACTGTTGATCGACTTCAGCTAATAAATATGGGCTCTGATACGCTTCACGACCAATCATCACACCATCCAAATGCGCTAAATGCTCTTTTGCTTCAGCCAGTGTTTTAATACCACCATTTACGGCAATCACTAACTGAGGAAAATCTTTTTTAATTTGATAGGCACGAGGGTAATCAAGCGGTGGAATTTCACGGTTTTCTTTCGGGCTTAAGCCACTCAGCCACGCTTTACGAGCATGAATAGTAAATTGATCACAACCACCCTTCTCATGAACCGTTGAAACGAATTTAGTTAAAAACTCATAGCTATCTTGGTCGTCAATACCAATGCGCGTTTTCACGGTCACTGGAATATCAACAACCGCTTTCATTTCAGCGATACACTCAGCAACATGATCAGGCTCAGCCATTAAACAAGCACCAAAGCGACCATTTTGAACACGATCAGATGGACAGCCCACATTTAAATTTATTTCGTCATAACCACGTTCTGCTGCTAGTTTTGCACAATGAGCTAAATCTTTAACGTTTGAACCACCCAGTTGCAATGCCAGTGGATGCTCTTCTTCGTTATAGGCAAGAAAATCACCTTTACCGTGAATAATGGCACCAGTGGTTACCATCTCTGTGTACAACAAAGCATGTTCTGATAATTGACGATGAAAATAACGACAATGGCGATCCGTCCAATCAAGCATAGGGGCAACGGAAAAGCGTTGTAGTGGGTAAGAGCTCATAAATAAATTCGTTCAGTGATCAATACCGCAATTCTAACATAACCAGAACATAAACAGCCAACCTATTACCATGATTAAATACCCTGTAAAAGCCCGAGATTCTGAAAAATAGTCACTAAAATATCTGAATAGTTATGTTAAACTTACGGATCTGTTCAGAAAAGAAGACATATAATCCTTGAATCGTACCCAAAAAGAAAAAGTTGAGCAATTATGCCAACAACGTGGCGTTAGATTAACCCCACAACGATTAACTGTTTTAGAACTAATTGTTACCTACCAAGGTGCCATTAGTGCTTATGATCTTTTAGAACAATTAAAAAAAATAGAACCGCAGGCAAAACCCCCGACAATTTATCGCGCCTTAGATTTTTTGGTTACTCAAGGTTTTGTCCATAAGGTTGAATCAATAAATAGTTACATTGCTTGTTGTGTGATTGGTGAACACGCCCATTTTTCACAATTATTCATCTGTCGCACTTGCGATGATGTTGTAGAGTTCCATGATATAAAAATTACAGAGCAGCTAACCAAGCATGCTGAGCAAATTGGATTTTCTGTTGAGAACCATATTGTTGAAACTCATGGTACCTGCAAAGCTTGTTTAACTAGCGATAATAAACATTAATTTGAAGGACACTATTTACCATGCGCGCTGAATTTGTAAACCCATTCTTAGCTTCACTGATGAATGTACTTAAAACGATGGCTTCGATGGAATTGAAACCACAAAAACCTCGTATTAAAAAAGACGAAGTTGCTCGTGGTGATGTTTCAGGTTTAATAGGCATGGTCGCTCCACAAAGTAAGGGCTCAATGTCGATTACTTTTGATGAGCAGCTTGCTCTGCAAATCATGCAAAATATGTTGGGTGAGCGCCCAAACAGTATCAATGAAGAAGTTACTGACATGGTAGGTGAAATCACCAATATGGTTACTGGTGGTGCTAAGCGCATTCTTTCTGAAAGTGGTTTTGAATTTAGCATGGCAACACCTATGGTTGTTTCTGGTAAAGGCCATACGATTACTCATAAATGCGATGGTGCGATTATTATCATGCCATTTACTTCTGAATGGGGTAATGCGTTTATTGAGATCTGTTTTGAGTAACAGAGACTAGAGACTAGAGACTAGAGACTAGAGACTAGAACGCTGCGCTTCTATAAGAGAAAAAGCAAGAGCTAGGATCCAGGAAATGATGGAGGTTGATATTTAGGTATCAGCCTTTTTTATTGCCTGTAATATCGATAAATAATACCAATCCGGATAAGTAGTTGACCAGATAATTACGTAGGAAAAATCGATTAGAGCAAGGCATAAATTGTAGTAACTAGTGGCTCTAATTACACCTAATTTTTTGCAATAGAAAAGCATAACGCAGCTATAATCGATTTTAACAAGTAAGAATGATCAAATATTTATGTGGATTGGTATCAATACAAAAAGAGCCGACCGAAGTCAGCTCTTTTAATTAATAAATTTTATAACTTAACGATTAAGCTTTGTATGCTTTAAATGCGTTGATTAAGCCGTTAGTTGAACTGTCGTGAGACGTTACTGCTTTATCGTCAGCCAGTTCAGGAAGAATTTGGTTAGCCAGTTGCTTACCAAGCTCTACGCCCCATTGATCAAAGCTGAAGATGTTCCAAATCACACCTTGTACGAAGATTTTGTGTTCGTACATTGCAATCAAGTTACCTAATGTTTTAGGTGTTACTTGTTTAACTAAGATAGAGTTTGTTGGGCGGTTACCAGCAAATACTTTAAATGCAACTAACTCCGCCATTTCTACTTCTGTTTTACCAGCTGCTGCAAATTCTGCACGAACCGTCTCTTCTGTTTTACCAAATGCTAACGCTTCTGTTTGCGCAAAGAAGTTAGACATTAGTTTTTGGTGATGATCACCCACTTGATTGTGGCTAATGGCAGGTGCAATAAAGTCACAAGGAATTAATTTTGTACCTTGGTGGATCAATTGATAGAACGCGTGTTGACCATTTGTACCAGGTTCACCCCAAATGATTGGACCCGTTTGATAATCAACTGGGTTACCGTTACGGTCTACACATTTACCATTTGATTCCATGTTGCCTTGTTGGAAGTACGCAGCAAAACGATGTAGATACTGATCGTATGGAAGAATTGATTCTGATTCAGCACCGTGGAAGTTGTTATACCATAGGCCAATAAGTGCAAGAATAACAGGCACGTTATTTTCAAGCTCAGTAGTAGCAAAATGGTTATCCACTTCATGAGCACCGTCAAGAAGCTCAACAAAGTGATCAAAACCAACCGCTAGTGCAATTGAAAGACCGATTGCTGACCATAGAGAATAACGACCACCAACCCAATCCCAGAATTCAAACATATTATCAGTATCAATACCAAACTCAGATACAGACTGTGCATTTGTTGATAGTGCAGCAAAGTGCTTAGCAACGTGTGCTTGATCGCCAGCTTCAGCAAGGAACCAATCACGAGCACTGTGTGCATTTGTCATTGTTTCTTGGGTTGTGAATGTTTTCGATGCGATTAAAAACAGCGTTGTTTCTGGATTTAGTGGCTTCAGCGTTTCAACAATGTGTGTACCATCTACGTTTGAAACAAAGTGCATGTTTAAGCGTGTTTTGTATGGTGCTAACGCTTCAGAAACCATGTAAGGGCCAAGATCTGAGCCGCCGATACCGATGTTTACGATATCCGTAATTTCTTTACCTGTGTAACCTTTCCACTCACCAGAAATCAAACGTTCAGTGAAAGCTTTCATTTTTTCTAATACCGCATTTACCGCAGGCATTACGTCTTCACCATCAACAATTACCGGCGTATTGCTGCGGTTACGAAGCGCGGTATGAAGTACTGAACGATCTTCGGTTTTATTGATTTTCTCACCGTTAAACATCGCTTTAATTGCTGAAGACAATTCCGTCTGCTCTGCTAATGCGAACAATTTTTCCATTGTTTCTTCGGTAACTAAGTTTTTAGAGAAATCCACTAGAATGTCTTGGCCAAACGTCGTTGAAAATTTATCAAAACGTTGTGCATCCGCAGCGAATAGATCAGATAGGCTGAAATCTTGTGCTGTTTCAAAGTGTGCAGTTAAGTCTGCCCACGCTTGAGTTTCTGTTGGGTTGATGTTTTTTAACATGGTAAAAATATCCCGTGTAATATACTTGTTGGCTCAAAAGTGAATTTCTGAACGCCCCGTTTATACGAATCTAAAAATTGGTGCTCGGTATTATTTAGTGAGCTTTATATTTAGGTATTATGACCAAAACTACGCTCACCCTTTTTGAGTTAGGTCACATTTAAACTTCTAGCGGTGAACATTATCTCTATCAAAACTACGGAACACTAGTGTTGAGATCGTTTTTCTTTATAAATACTAAAATGGTTGATTAATCATAACTCTAAAGACGCTTTCTTCACTGCCTTTAGACATTTCAGTTCGAACAACAATGCCTTCGACTTGAAAGCGTATTGCACCACCCGCACTCCATTTCATCTCTTCATGTAATGTTGATAGTAAAAACTCATCCGCGACTCGACCTACATCAATAAAAGCCACCCATTGCCACCAAGGCACGTCATAAAGATTAAAGATAGGCCACTCTTCCAAAGGTTGCCAATCAGGCATAACTCGGTATTCCGCTGAGTAATGAATGGCAGAGCGACCATGGAAACGCCCACTACTATAGCTTCTTAATCTATATAATCCACCCAGTTTTATGCCTGCATATTCTGGTGGTTGATGAGCATTATCTTGCCAGCTAGGCGTATCAGCAATATAGAAATCGAGTGCTAATACTTGCTTATTTATGATGTCACCTAAATTGCCAAAATCAAAAAATGTACTTTGTTGAAACTCCCATGTCCACCACTCTTCTTGCGTATTGGTTTTTGGTGAGTAGGTAAAATCTAATTCTGTTCGCGAACCATGCGTTGTGTTTCTTATGCTATTTCGATTATCCCAATCTAGGTTAACTTTCATCCCCCAGTTAGACTCAGGTTCATTCCAACCAGCCACATCAGAAAATGTGCGAGAATAATAAAAAGGACTCAGTTCAATGCTCGACACACCACTTTCTAATGGATTAAAACCTTTTACTTTTCTCTCTGGAAGATAAGAGGCTCTTGCTCCAATCGTCTTTGCATTACCAATAGGTAAGATATAATTAGCACTTAAATGATATTGAGCTTCAACACTGTCGGTAAAAACGTCTTCGTTTACAGTAGAGCTGTTGCTACCTGCAGCCCCTAGGTAATAATACATCTCTTTAAAATTAGCATTATACGCATTAACACCAACCAGCCATGAATGACCAATTTGAAAGTTATTAGCAGACAAATAGGTCATGTAAGACCCTTTGGTTGAGTAGAGTCCTGCTGCAAATAATGTCGCTTGAGGTTGGCCTACCCCCTTCATTACAGCGGCTGCGCCTATCGTAGTCCCTAAGATCTCTGACGAGAACAGGAAAGGAACGGCTGAGGTTTCAGGTAATGAGGTTGGCCAAATATCGTCTTTGGCAAACGCATCACTCAAAAAGGAAAAAGGCAAAATAAGAAAAAGCGCTAAACCAGTAGCGCTTTTAAGTGAAAACAAATTCAAAGTAGTTCTCATTAAATATATTGCATCTGCACTCGTGATGTTAGTTTTGTCACTAACTCATAAGCAATCGTTCCTATGTGTTCTGCAACTTCTTCTGCCGGAAGATCTCGTCCCCACAAAACAGCTTCATCACCCACGTTATCTTGAGCATCAGGCCCTAGATTAACAGTAAGCATATCCATAGACACTCGACCTGCGATTGATACCTTGCGTCCATTAACTAAAACCGGCGTGCCATTAGGTGCAGCAATAGGATAACCATCACCATAACCAATTGCGATCACTCCAATTTTAGTATCTCGTTCACTGGTCCACATTGCGCCATAACCCACACTTTCACCTGCTTTTACATCACGAACCGCGATCAAATGAGAGGTAAGGGTCATGGTAGGCAAATAACCTAACTCTTGTGCTGATTGATTAGCAAAAGGAGAAACACCATACATAATAATACCCGGTCTAACCCAATCTAATTGGCTATCAGGCCATGCCAGTAACCCAGCAGAAGCGGCGAGCGAGCGCTCACCTTGGCAACCATCCGTTAATGACATAAAGGTTTCTATTTGCTTGTTGGTTATCGGATTATCTAATTCATCCGCACAACCAAAATGACTCATGTAACGCAGTGGTTTCGCGACATTTTTACATGCATGCAAACGGTCAACATACTCTTGATATTCTTCTGGGCGAATACCTAAACGATGCATTCCTGAATCCACTTTTAGCCAAACAACTACTGGGCCTTCAAGTTCAGCACTTTCCAGTGCTTCTAATTGCTCTTTACAATGTACCGCGGTCTGAATGTTGTTTGCGACCAAAATAGGTAAGTCACCAGCAGAGTAAAAACCCTCAAGTAACAGTACTTGTTTAACGATACCACCAGCTCGAAGTTGTAATGCTTCTTCTATACGAGCAACACCAAAGGCATCAGCATCCTGTGCGCCTTTTGCTATATTCAGTAACCCATGGCCATAACCATTTGCTTTAACAACAGCAAGAAGCTTACTGTTTGGCGCTTGTTGTTTAATCTTTTGCAAATTATGTGCTAACGCTGACATATCAACTTGGGCAGCCGCCGCTTTCATATAGCTCATACTATTTGCCTTATTCATCATCAAACGCAGGACCTGCGTAATTATCAAAGCGTGAAAATTGTCCTTGGAATGTCAGGCTTACTGAGCCGATTGGACCGTTACGTTGCTTACCTAAAATAATTTCAGCAATGCCTTTACGATTACTCTCAGGGTTATAAACCTCATCACGGTAAATAAACATGATTAAATCGGCATCTTGCTCGATCGCTCCAGATTCACGAAGATCCGAGTTAATTGGGCGTTTATCGGCACGTTGCTCTAGGGAACGGTTCAACTGAGACAGTGCAACCACTGGTACATTCAATTCTTTCGCCAGTGCTTTTAAAGAACGAGAAATCTCAGAAATTTCTTGAGTACGGTTGTCTTGTAAACCAGGAACTCGCATTAATTGAAGGTAATCGACCATGATCATACTTAGACCACCCGCTTCACGAGCCACACGACGAGCGCGTGAACGTAATTCAGTTGGCGTCAAACCTGAACTGTCATCGATGTACATGTTTTTCTTTTGCGTCAAAATGCCCATCGTAGACGAAATACGAGCCCAATCTTCATCATCTAACTGACCGGTACGAATTTTAGTTTGGTCAACACGAGACATCGAAGCCAGCATACGCATCATCAATTGTTCGGCGGGCATCTCGAGAGAGAAAATAAGCACTGGCTTATCTTGGTCCATGGCCGCATTTTCACATAAGTTCATCGCGAAGGTTGTTTTACCCATCGATGGACGTGCTGCAACAATGATTAAATCTGAGCCTTGAAGGCCTGCCGTTTTTTTATTTAAATCAGTAAACCCAGTCGATACCCCAGTGACACCATCTTGCGGTGTTTGGTATAAAATCTCGATACGCTCTAACGTTTTCTCTAAAATCGAATCGACACTTTGTGGGCCTTCATTTTCTGTTGTACGCTCTTCTGCAATAGCAAATACTTTACTCTCTGCCATATCCAATAAATCTTCAGAAGTACGTCCTTGAGGATCATAACCCGCATCGGCAATTTCGTTTGCTACACCGATAAGATTACGTACCATGGCTCGCTCACGAACAATATCCGCATACGCATTAATGTTCGCCGCACTTGGGGTGTTTTTGGCCAAATCAGCCAGATAAGCAAACCCACCAACAGAGTCTAATTTCTCATGGCGCTCAAGATGCTCAGATAAGGTAATTAAATCCAGAGGATTACTGTTTTCTAGGATGGATTTGATTGACTCAAAAATGAGTCGATGTGGTCTACTGTAAAAATCTCCGGCTACGACTTTTTCAGCAACCGTATCCCAACGCTCATTATCAAGTAACAGACCACCAAGTACAGATTGCTCCGCCTCTAATGAATGCGGTGGTACTTTTAACGCATCAACTTGTGCATCGTGTTTACGGTTTTGATTTCGATTATCGGCCATTACTGCTTTTCACCATCCTAAATTTAGCCTTACATTATAACCAAAAGAAATTGGGATGAAATAACTATCCGTGTATCTCCTGATAACCTTTCGCAAAATAAAGATTTTGACTCAAATTTAACTCATCAATCAGAGAAAACATCTATACTATCCGTCCTCTTTATTCTTTTGAGATTGATACGTGTTAAAAAAAGTTTTACTTACAGGGCTTATCGCAATTAGTGCATCTGTTCATGCAAGTGAGATAGAAACTGAAGACGCAGATACGTCACCTCTCTCTCCTAGGGAAAATAAAGTCGAAACAGGCTATGGAAGCGACAGCTCACTATCTCTTAATTGTAGTCTAGAACCGGTTTATACCTCTGGACAGAACCGTCATGCCAGTGAAGTAAAATATTACTTATCAAAAGATGCTTGTGAAGCAGAAACGAAAGAGTTAACTCTTGAAAAAAAAACAAGCATCAGTGTTATAACAAAAGAAATAGAAGCAGAAGTTCAAGATACAACGCCACCGTCCCCATGGGAGAGCCAGGTCGAATTTGGTTATCGCTCAAATAATGGCAATAGCGACTCCCAAGCACTCAACAGTCGATTTGAGGCCAGTTACACATTTGGACAACACCGACACACAGGTGAAATAAAATATTATTTGTCAGAAAAAGATGGGGAGGCCGATAAAGACCAACTGAGCCTTAATTTACAAAGCGATTATAAGATCAGTTCTGACTACTATTTATATGCCAACTTTAAAGGATTAAATACTAAGTACAGCGCCTACTTTAATGACTATACCTTTTCAGGTGGTTTGGGTTATCAAGTGAGTAATACTGAAAAATTGCTATTAGAGGTGGAAGTCGGTCCAGGTTTTCGTTACCAAGATCCAAATCTTGATGAAATCGATGATGATGATCTTATTTTCCCTGAAACCGTTCAAGAGCCAATTCTTCGAACCAATGTAAATATGTCATGGAAAGCGCTTGATTCATTAACCGTCGCAGGTGAAATTACGGTAACCGCAGGTCACAGTAATACTCGTGTAGATTCAGAAGTCAGTGTAACGAATAACATCACAGAAGAAATAGCCCTGAAAATCGCACAATCTCAAGAATATCTTGATCGCGTCCCTCCAGGACTAAGTAATACAGACTCTGTATTTAGTATTAATTTACTTTTTTCTTTTTAGCCAGTAATACAATTTACTTAATGTAGCTCTTCATGTTTCTTTACCAATCCAAAATCGGCCAATATCGCATAGGCCGCAGGGATCATGAAGAGCACTAATAATGTTGATGTAAAAATACCAAATACAATAGAAACGACGAGAGGTTGAATAACTTGCGCCTGTAAACTGGTTTCTAGTAACAGTGGCAGTAACCCTGCAGCCGTTGTTATTGACGTTAAAAATACCGCTCTAAATCTTTCTTGGCTGGCTTTTACAACAGAGTCATACACCGAATCTCCATCATCAACATGATGTCGAATGTATTGCACTAATAAAATAGAATCATTAACCACTATCCCAGCTAAAGAAACAAATCCCATAATACTCGGCATACTTAGTGGATGATTTAATAATACATGTCCCCATAGCACACCAATCAAGGCTAATGGAATCGCCAGCATCACCACAAATGGTTCAAGGTAACTTCTAAATTGAAAACTTAAAATAACGAACACACCAAATAAACCCAGCATGAATCCTGTCCCCATTGATTGCCCAGTTTCTGCGGTATCTTTGGCTTCCCCTTCAAAATCAAAACGTAAACTTGGGTATTTTTTCTGAAGTTCAGGAGCAAGATCTTTTCTAAATTGATTTAGTACTTCGGTCGAGCTCACTTGTGATGCATGAACATCACCAAAGACACTTAAGGTTCTTAATCCATTAATACGTTGAATTCGAACATAGTTTCGCTGAAAATCTAATGTTGCAACAGAGGCTAAAGGTATTTGGCCTCCAGTAGGTAAAATGATTGGAAAGTTTTCCAGAGTATGCAAATTACCCGCTTGCTCTTTATTTAGACGCACTTCAATTTCAATATTTTCAACACCGAGTTGGATCTCATCAGCCGTTTGCCCAAAGTAAGCCGCGCGTAATTGATTAGCAATCAATTGGCCTGTGACTCCATAGGTCTCAGCCCCAGGACGAAGCTTCACAAGCACTTCTTCCTTACCCATTCGCATATCATCAAGCACGCCATAAACCCCTGCAAACTCATTGAGATAAGCTTGTACTTCTAGGGAGGCAGACTTTAGCGTATGTAAATCATCGTCCATCATGCGAATTTCAATCGCTCGACCACCCGGCCCCATCGTCGGTTGTTTATACACCATGGTTATTGGCTCAGCTAACTCTCCAACTTCTGCACGCCACGCATCAATAAAATCATCAATTAAGGTGTTTCGCTTTTCAGCCCCTAATAAATCTAAACGAATGGTCGCCAAGTGAGGGCCTGATTCACTCGCGTCTGCATTAGTATTAAATTGCTGAGTAATATGCTCAACAAGTTGGCGACCCCCTTCGTTCTTTTCACTCCATTCTTTATTTAGTTTCTCTGCCGCAGAAACAATTTTATCGACTACAATTTCAGTCTGAGAAAGTGAGGTGCCCGGCGGTAAGATAATTCGAGCTTCTGCAATATCTCCATCTAATTCAGGAAAACCGACAAACTTAAGCGCGCCACCAGAAATGAGTGAAAAAGAAATTAATAAACTGGCAATCACAGCACCTAAAAAAGCGTAACGCCATTCCACAACTTTAGTCACAGCCTTCACTAAAGTGACATTTCTAAAATGCTCAAAACGATCTAAGGTTTTCTTTTTTAAACCTGTAATTGGCTTATCTTTTTTCGCTTTATGTAAAGAGTGGCTAAGGTGATTGGGAAGAATTAAAAATGCTTCAATTAAGCTCAAAGTTAATACAAGAATAAGCACTTGAGGAATAACTTTCAGTACCGCTCCCATTTCTCCTTGTAGAAACATCAAGCTACCAAAAATACACACAGTCGTTAAGAAAGAAGATAATACGCCGGGGAATACTTTTTTTACGCCGTTATACACCGCATCATCTATCTCTTGCCCCCGATCTAAATGTGAGGCTATCGATTCTGCAATTACAATCGCATCATCCATCATGATCCCGATTGCCATTAACAATGCAACCAGTGACATAATATTAATAGAAAGCCCTAAACTCGCCATTAAAAATAACCCCCCAAGAAACGCAACTGGCAGGCCTGCAGCTACCCAAAAAGAGTAACGGAAAGTAAAAAATAACCACATGGTTAAAAATACGAGAATGATCCCTTGCCAACCATTTTTTACCATCATGGTTAATCGATCCCATAATAAAGAGGAAAGATCATTCGTCATTTCTAATGCAACACCATCAGGTGCGATAGACTGCTGATATTTAACAAACTCAGTCACTCGATCTTTAATGCGTAAGGCATCTTCTTCTTTATTTTTACTGATCTTAAGCAAGGCTGACGGCTTACCATCAAACAATATTTTTTGTTCATCAAGCTCAAAGCGATCGGTTATCGTGGCAATATCACCTAAACGGATCAATGCGCCATTATCCGACGCCCCCATCACTGTTTTTTCCAATTCTTGAGGCGTTGTTTTTCTTTCATCAAAGCGAATTAAAAAGTTTTTTTCTGGTGTTTCAATGCTGCCACTTGGTAGTTTTACATTTTGTTCAGCCAGTTTATTTGCAATATCACTGACATTTAAGCCAAGCTGACGAATCGCACCCTCATTTAACTCAACACGGTATTGATGATCAGAAAACCCACTCACTTCAACTAAAGATACATCATAATCAAGCTTTAAAGTTTGTTTCAATTTTTCAGCATACGCCTTCAACTCTGGCCATGTGGTATCAGCAGTAATTGCCACATCCACCACAGGTTCATTCCAATCGAGCTCTTGAACTATCGGCGACTCTATCTCTTTAGGGAAATCATTAATCGAATCAATTTGAGTTTGAACATCAACCAGCATTCGTCCTATGTCTGCTTTTTCATTCAGCTTAATCACTAAACGAGCAGAGCCTTCAATGGCCTCACATTTTGTTTCTTCTATATTTCCTAAGCCATCAACGGCATCCTCCATCCGAACACAAATGCTCTCTTCCACTTCTTGTGGCGATGCACCAGGATAAACGACACCAGCTAAAATATAAGGCGGACTAAATTCTGGAAACGTTTCACGCTTTAATTGAGATAAAGACACTAAACCAAGCAGCAATATAGAGAGCATTAATAAATTGGCTGCCGTTGGGTGTCTTGCAAAAAACTTAATCATTCCACAAGCTCCTTCTTAGGTACGACTGAACGCAGCTGCATACCATTAATAGCAGGAAGAAGATCATTTAAGATCAACAAATCTCCCTCATTAATGCCACCAGAAATGACCACTTGATTGTCTCTTCTAAAGACTATTTTTACAGGAAGTATGGTTAATTGATTATCTTGATTTAACAAATAAATCTTATCGCCATGAAGGGCACTTTCTGGGATCACCCACTGCGCTGAAGCCTCTCCTTCAATCAATGCTTTTACAAACATGCCATTAACCAACGGAGGTAATGAGCTTGGCTTAAGCATTTTATAGTCTTGTTGGATCTCTAAAATGACACCAACAGTAGCTTGGTTTGGATCAACAGTTTCACTGATACGCTCAACTTGAGCTTTCCACTGAGCATTAAAACGACCACTGCTCAACTGCACTATTGCTTGAAAAGGTAATGAATCAATATTTGGTATCCCTTGCTCATTAGGCTGAAATACATGAAAGCTTTGCGCTAAAGTTTGCATATCATGAATCGATACTTGTGCTTCCATTTCCATGGTTTGAATGCCATGTGCAATAAACATTTCTTGTTGTAGATTCACCACTTGATCGGCTTCAATATTCACTTCTGAAATACGAACATCCGTTGGTAATACGATGGAGGTTTTATCTAAAGAGCGCTGAGATTCTTTTAATTTTGCTTGATTTACCTTCACCATGGCTTGCGCGACTTTCCGCTCATCTGGCAATAACAAAATTTGATTTTGAATATCTTGCACGACTTTCTGTTGTGCTAAATACGATTGATTTTGTTGGTCTACATCCGATTGCGAAGTTAGCCCTTTTTTCTGTAGATTTACTTTACGACTTAGCTCTTTCTTACTGATAGATAATCTATTTTTTTCAATTTTTAACGTGTTTCTAATGTTTTTCTCTTCAAGATCAACTTTCGCTAATTGAGTTTTACTCGAACCTAAATCTGCTTCTGCTTGAGCTAATTTCAACTCATAATCGAGTGGGTCTATTCTTAAGACTTCAGTTCCCGCTAACAAGACATTTCCTTTGTTTAGATCCGGATGGCGATACACGACTTTACCCGACACTTCTGCAATCGCCTTCCATTCAAATTTAGGTCTTATTTTTCCAAAACCAACCACTTGAGGAGCGATATTCTGTTGCTCTAAAGAGAGAGTGTTCACAATTTTTGAACGATCTTCTAATGGCTTTACTTCAGCTGATGGACGTAACTTGGTTACCACAATAAGCGTGATTACCCCTAGAGCAACCACAGGGAAAAATAGGTATTTTTTATTTATTTTCATTATGTGCATCTCTTCTATTTTCTAAACGCCATACCAAGTAAAGCTAGATATTTTTTAATTGTATTATTAAGAATTAAAAATACGCCTACTTTGTATAAAAACACACCCACGCAATCGTTTTACCTCTCTTTTTTAACATTTAACCAAAAAAACATTCATCCAAGGTAAAAACGCCATTAAAAGGTTGACGATATGAGTCAAGTACGATATTAATTTGTTAATTATTTTTTATGGATTGTATTTCAAATGAAAACAACATCTTCTTTATCTCTTCGCCTCCTCCTGATCGTGAACATCTCACGCGGGTAGGTTGTGGAACAAAAGAAGCCATAAACCAAATTTTAAAACCCGCTGAACATGGCGGGTTTTTTTATGGAAAACCGTCATTAAAGCGCATGACATACACAAGGAAGCAAGCCCATGAGCGATCAAGTCATAATCTTCGACACCACCTTACGTGATGGCGAACAAGCACTATCAGCAAGTTTAACCGTAAAAGAAAAATTGCAGATTGCTTATGCGCTTGAGCGTTTAGGTGTTGATGTTATTGAAGCCGGATTCCCTGTTTCATCTCCAGGTGATTTTGAATCCGTTCAAACCATTGCAAAGCATATTAAAAACAGTCGTATTTGTGGACTTTCCCGAGCCGTTCCTAAAGATATTGATGCGGCAGCTGAAGCGTTAAAAGTCGCTGAAGCGTTCCGAATTCATACCTTTATTTCTACTTCTACCGTTCATGTTCAAGACAAATTACGCCGTAGCTACGATGATGTGGTTGAAATGGGTGTAAGAGCCGTTAAACACGCACGTAAATACACCGATGATGTTGAGTTTTCTTGTGAAGATGCAGGCCGTACGCCAATTGATAATTTATGTCGCATGGTAGAAGCCGCAATTAATGCTGGTGCAAATACCATTAATATTCCAGATACGGTTGGTTACACCATTCCCGGTGAATTTGGTGGCATTATTCAGCAACTATTTAACCGTGTTCCAAACATTGATAAAGCAATCATCTCTGTTCATTGTCATGATGATTTAGGTATGTCTGTTGCTAACTCTATTGCTGCAGTTCAAGCAGGAGCTCGTCAAGTTGAAGGCACCATTAATGGTATTGGTGAGCGTGCAGGTAACTGTTCTCTAGAAGAAATTGCGATGATTTTGCAAACTCGCTCAGAGTACCTAGGCGTTCATACGGGTCTTAAAAATAATGAAATCCACCGCACCAGTAAGTTAGTAAGTCAGCTGTGTAATATGCCCATTCAGAGCAATAAGGCTATCGTAGGCGCAAACGCCTTTAGCCACTCTTCAGGCATTCACCAAGATGGCATGCTTAAGAATAAAAACACTTACGAAATCATGACACCAGAGTCTATAGGCTTAAAAAACAAAGCATTAAATCTAACCAGTCGTTCAGGTCGTGCTGCGGTTAAGAGCCACATGGATGCGATGGGTTATAAAGACGAAGAATACAATCTAGACACACTATATGCAGATTTTGTGAAGCTAGCGGATCGTAAAGGCCAAGTGTTTGATTACGATTTAGAAGCCCTAATGCATTTTGCTAACTTACGTGATGAAGATGACTTCTATAAGTTGAACTACCTAAGCGTTCAATCTGGCAGCGTAATGGCAACCACTAGTATCAAGCTACTTTGTGGTGATGAAGAAAAATGTGAAGCCGCTGTCGGTAATGGCCCTGTTGATGCCCTTTACCAATGTATCTACAAACTAACAGGCTATGAAATTGTTCTAGATAAGTTTGACTTAACCGCGAAAGGTGAAGGTGAAGATGGTTTAGGTCAGGCTGATATTATTGCCAATTACAAAGGTCGTAAGTATCACGGTACCGGCCTAGCTACCGATATTATCGAAGCCTCTGGTCAGGCATTACTTCACGTAATTAACAGCATTCATCGTGCTGATCAAATTGCCGAGATTAAACAAAAGAAAGTAGCAACGGTTTAAAAAAGCCGAAACAAATTTTACATCAGAGAAATATAGCTCCTCTCTGATTAAGCGAATTAAATAGAAAAGATTAAAGGATTAACATGACGAATAAAACATACAAAATTGCGATTTTACCCGGTGATGGCATTGGCCCAGAAGTGATGGAGCAAGCACATAAAGTTCTGGATGCGATTGAGAAAAAACACGCCATTTCATTTTCTCGCGAGCAGCACGATGTAGGCGGCATCGCAATTGATAACCACGGTTGTCCGCTACCAGAGAGCACAGTAAAAGGCTGTGAAGAATCTGATGCTGTACTATTTGGTTCAGTTGGCGGCCCTAAGTGGGAACATCTTCCACCAAATGACCAACCAGAACGTGGTGCCCTACTTCCTCTTCGTAAACATTTCCAACTGTTCTGTAATCTTCGTCCTGCGCAAATTCACAAAGGATTAGAAAACTTCTCTCCACTGCGTGCTGATATTTCTGGTAACGGTTTTGATATCGTCGTGGTTCGTGAGCTAACTGGCGGCATCTATTTTGGTCAGCCAAAAGGTCGTGAAGGCGAAGGTCCTCAAGAGAAAGCCTACGATACTGAAATTTACCACCGTTATGAAATCGAACGTATTGCAAAGATTGCCTTTGAGTCAGCTCGTCTACGTAAGAAAAACGTTTACTCAATTGATAAAGCCAACGTTCTTCAAAGCTCTATTCTATGGCGTGAAGTGGTAGAAGAAGTCGCTCAAGATTACCCAGATGTAAAACTAAGCCACATGTATATTGATAACGCGACCATGCAGCTAATCAAAGATCCATCTCAGTTTGACGTCATGCTATGTTCAAACATCTTTGGTGACATTATCTCTGATGAGTGCGCGATGATCACAGGATCTATGGGTATGCTTCCTTCTGCAAGTCTGAATGAGAGCAACTTTGGTCTGTATGAACCAGCAGGTGGTTCAGCTCCAGATATCGCAGGTAAAAACATCGCAAACCCAGTGGCTCAGATCTTATCTGCTGCACTAATGTTACGTTACAGCCTAGGTGAAGAAGAAGCAGCACAAAGCATTGAAGCTGCCGTATCTAAAGCGCTGTCAGCAGGTGAACTAACGGCTGATTTAGCCGGAGATAAGCCAGCATTAACTACCTCAGCAATGGGCGATAAAATCGCTGAATACATTTTGAATTCGTAATTCAAGGAAGAAGCAATGTCTAACGCAAAAACATTATATGAAAAAGTTTATGATGCCCATGTTGCTGTTGCAGCAAAAGGCGAAACCCCAATTTTATACATCGATCGCCATTTGGTGCATGAAGTAACGTCCCCACAAGCGTTTGATGGCCTACGTGAAAAAGGTCGTAAAGTTCGCCAAGTAGGGAAAACTTTCGCAACCATGGACCATAACGTATCGACACAAACCAAAGACATTAACGCCTCTGGTGAAATGGCTCGTATCCAAATGGAAACACTGTCTAAAAACTGTGAAGAATTTGGCGTTACCCTTTATGATTTAAACCATAAATATCAAGGTATTGTGCACGTAATGGGACCAGAACTGGGCATTACTCTACCGGGCATGACGATTGTTTGTGGTGATTCACACACTGCAACCCACGGCGCATTTGGTTCGCTAGCATTTGGTATTGGTACCTCTGAAGTTGAACACGTCTTAGCGACACAAACGCTAAAACAAGCGCGTGCTAAAACCATGAAAATCGAAGTTAAAGGTAAAGTAGCCGAAGGCATTACTGCAAAAGATATCGTTCTTGCGATCATAGGTAAAACAACGGCTGCTGGTGGTACTGGCTATGTGGTTGAGTTCTGTGGTGAAGCCATTACCGACCTTACTATGGAAGGTCGTATGACGGTATGTAACATGGCGATTGAATTAGGCGCTAAAGCAGGCCTTATCGCACCAGACCAAACGACGTTTGATTACATTACTAACCGTAAATTCTCGCCTCAAGGTGCAGACTTAACGGCAGCGATTCAATACTGGTCGTCACTAAAAACGGACGACAATGCAAAGTTTGATGCGGTAGTTACACTTGATGCCTCTGAAATCAAACCACAAGTCACTTGGGGCACCAATCCAGGTCAAGTAATCGCCGTTGACCAACCAATCCCAGCTCCTGAGAGTTTTTCTGACCCGGTAGAAAAAGCCTCCGCTGAAAAAGCATTGGCTTACATGGGCCTTGACGCGGGTAAATCTCTGTCTGATTACAATGTAGATAAAGTGTTTGTTGGCTCTTGTACTAACTCACGCATCGAAGACATGCGTGCTGCGGCAGCCATTGCTAAAGGACGTAAAGTTGCCTCTCATGTTCAAGCGTTAATTGTTCCAGGCTCTGAGCAAGTAAAAGCGCAAGCTGAAAAAGAAGGTCTAGATGTGATCTTTAAAGAAGCGGGTTTTGAATGGCGTCTACCGGGTTGTTCTATGTGCCTTGCTATGAACAACGACCGTTTAGGTCCACAAGAACGTTGTGCATCAACATCTAACCGTAATTTTGAAGGTCGCCAAGGCCGTGATGGTCGAACTCACCTAGTCAGTCCTGCAATGGCTGCTGCTGCCGCAATTGCTGGTCACTTTGTTGATATTCGAACTATTGAAGAACAAGCATAAAGGAATTTACTATGTCAGGTTTTAAGCAACATACAGGTCTAGTCGTTCCTTTAGATACGGCAAATATTGATACCGATGCGATCATTCCAAAACAATTTCTACAAAAAGTAAACCGCACTGGTTTTGGTAAGCACCTATTTCATGATTGGCGTTTTTTAGATGATGCTGGAGAGCAAGCAAACCCTGAGTTCGTAATGAACGCTCCTCGCTATCAAGGTGCTAGTATTCTCCTTGCTCGTGAAAACTTTGGTTGTGGTTCATCTCGTGAACATGCACCTTGGGCGTTAGCTGATTATGGTATCCAAGTCATGATCGCACCAAGCTTTGCCGATATTTTTTATGGTAACTCAATTAATAACCAGATGATCCCCGTTTGTTTAACGGACACTGAAGTGGATGAAATTTTCCACTTCGTTGAAGCAACTGAAGGCGCTGAAATTAGCGTTGATTTAGAATCAATGTTAGTAACTGCTAACAATAAGCAATACCGCTTTGAAATTGATGAATTCCGTCGCCACTGTTTACTGAACGGTTTAGATAATATTGGCTTAACGTTACAACACGCGGACAAAATTTCAGAATATGAAGCGAAGATCCCTAGTTTCTTAAAATAGGATTCAGGATTCAGGATTCAGGATTCAGGATTCAGGATTCAGGATTCAGGATTCAGGATTCAGGATTCAGGATTCAGGATTCAGGAAATAATAGAGGTTGATATGAACGTATCAACCTCTTTTTTGTCTATAAAACTAAATAATTATTAGTAAACAAAAGTCAGGTACCTTTATATGAAAACTCTTATTTCCTCGTTAATTTTGCTTTTCTCATTCAATACGTTCGCGGCACCAAAATCTGAATTATGGGATTATTGGAATGTCAGTAATGAAAAAAATGCCACCACTATTTCACATCAATATTGGCAACAAACCTTAGATAAATACCTTATCACTCAAGGGGAATACACTCTTTTTGATTATGCCGACATCACAGATACAGATGAGCGAGTTCTCAATAGCTACTTACGCCAAATGAGTCGTATTGACCCAAGAGAGTATAAAAAAGCAGAGCAATACGCTTATTGGGTCAATCTTTATAATGCAATCACCGTAAAAATTATTTTAGATAATTACCCAATCAAATCGATCACAAAACTGGGCGGATTATTTAGCTTTGGGCCTTGGGACGAAGACGTTGTTGTGGTGACAGGAAAAGTGTTAACGCTCAACGATATTGAACATCGAATTTTAAGACCTATTTGGAATGATCCTAGAACTCACTACGCTGTTAATTGTGCAAGTTTAGGCTGCCCTAACTTACAACTAAAAGCCTTCACCGCCAGAAACAGCGATAAGTTATTAGATAAAGCCGCAACTGAATTCATTAATAGTGAAAAAGGCGTGCTCATTACTGATAACAAAATCCAGCTATCGTCTATTTATGATTGGTTTGCAATTGATTTTGGTAATCAACAGCAACTTTTTGAGCACCTAAAAAAATATCGCCCTGAATTAAAACAATTCAAAGGCGACATTCATTACGACTATAATTGGAAGTTAAATAAACAATAAAAATTAAGAGGGATTACTTAATCCCTTTTGCTTTCTTAATTAAATCGTAAGCTCCTTGGATTTCTTGCGCTTTTTCTTTTGCCATTTCCATCATTTCTGGTGGCAGACCTTTTGCCACCAATTTATCAGGATGATGCTCATTCATTAATTTACGGTGAGCACGCTTAATTGTTTTTGCATCGGCATCTTCACTAATACCCAATAAATTATAAGCATCCGTTAACTGGTCAGCAGAACTTGCTTGCTGCCATTGACCTTGTTGCGAACCACCTTGACCAGAAAAGCCACCACTGCGCTGAAAACGA
Organism: Aliivibrio sp. S3MY1; assembly: GCF_028765575.1. GTDB lineage: Bacteria > Pseudomonadota > Gammaproteobacteria > Enterobacterales > Vibrionaceae > Aliivibrio. The sequence goes on from NZ_JARACO010000015.1 coordinate 49,421, forward strand.
AAAGCCGCTTCTTGCATTTTTAAGCGTTTTTCTAATTGTTCGGCACTAAAACCAAGCTCTTCCGCAACAATGTGTAAGATATCTCTTTCACTTGGGTGAATATCACCGTCGGCAATGGCAGATGCGATTTGCAACTCTAAAAAGAACTGCAATAGATCATAACGACCACCGGTAATTGAACGAATTTTTTGCAGGGTTTCACGTAATGGAAAATCGTTTTCTTTCCCTTCTCTAAACGCTTCTTGAGCTTCTTTTTTCTGCTCCGCATTCAGGTTCATACGATCCATCATCATTGATGCTAACTGGATCTCTTGTGCAGTTACTTGCCCTTTGGCTTTAGCAACATGCCCCATGACTGAGAAAGCTGCATGAAAGAATTCTGCTTGTTTTTTAGTTTGAGAAGCCCCACCCGTTTGAAAGGTAAAACCACTGCTTGCCATACGTTTTGCTTTATCAAATTGATGGCCAATAAAGATCCCTAATGCGGCACCAAAAAAACCGCCAAATAGAAAACCAAAAAAACCACCCAATATTTTGCCGAATATTTGCATTTTAAATTCCAATTAATGAATTATTTTATTTTTACTCTGTCACACAATGAGCAAGTGCAGCCTGTTACTTTACAACCATTAATAGATGATAGCGACATCTTATAGGTGGTTTGGGCATAGCTTTTGCTTTATTATAAACAAGTGACTCTGTCTAGTCTCTTTGAGTATATCAGCGGATTAATATAACGAACAGGAACGTCTAACTCGATGCCTTTTACCTCTCGCAGCCTACTTGCTTCATTTGCTGGATGCCTTCTTTACGGCTCTCCCGTCATCGCTGATGATGGAAGTAAATCTGTATCTCCAGAAAGTAGCATAATCTTCCCTTTGCAAACTGACACAGTTAACTCCTGTGAAGTACCGAATAAAGCCTCAAAAGAGGAAGAAAATCAACAATCTGTGCTTATTCAAGCAGACAGTGTTGAGGCCAGTAATAATTCAAAAGCGACCTATAAAGGTAACGTTCATATTATTAAAGGTCGTCAAGAGATCAAAGCAGACAGCATTACTGTACATCAACAAGAAAACATAGCGATTGCAGAAGGTAATGTTGATTACTCAAGCATGGATATGCGCTCAACCTCAGATAAAGTAACTACAGACCTAACAACTGAAGATACCATCATGGTTAATACGGCCTATAAAATGTCGTGTCAGCCTATTCGTGGTACAGCAAGCCGTGTATTGAAAACAGGCCAAGAAATCTACCAATTAGAGGATGCCTCTTTCACAACTTGTCCAGCAGGTGATAAAAGTTGGCGCTTTAAAGCCAGTGATATCGAATTAGACCAATCTGATGAATGGGCAACTTTTTATAATGCTCGATTTGAAGTCCTTGATGTTCCTATTTTTTACTTACCTTACATTACTGTGCCTGTTGGTGATAAACGTAAAACAGGGGTATTGATCCCAAGCGCAAGTTTAGACAGTAAAAATGGTTTTGAACTTTCCGTTCCTATTTACTGGAACATTGCACCTAACTACGATGCCACCACAACCATAAACTACATGGAAAAACGTGGTACCCAATTAGAGGCTCAATTCCGTTATTTAGAAAGCTTCGGTCAAGGTACTGTCGATGTCGAATACCTAAATGAAGATGCCAAGTTTAAAGAGAAAGGCGCACGTTGGGGGGTTAGCTGGGAGCACTCAGGCATCTATCAACAACATTGGAAATTTGATGTTGAATACTCTCAAGTCAGTGACATTGATTATTTCCAAGATTTAAATTCAAGCATTGGTACTCGTGATGAGGGTCAATTACAACAATCAGGCGAAGTCTCTTATCGAACGCAAGATTGGGATATGACCATGCGTGTTCGTGATTTCCAAGTTCTTGTTGAGGATAGCTACCCGTATCGCTTAATGCCACAAATTGAATTCAATTATTATGCACCTCAATTTTACAATGAATTTGATTTTAACTTGCACAGCCACATTAGTAAGTTTGCAACCGATGACCCAACAAAGCCATCGGCAACTCGTGTTCATCTAGAGCCAAAATTAAGCTTACCTCTTAGTTCTGCTTGGTGGTCACTAACGCCTGAAGCCAGTTTACTCTATACCTATTACTCTCAAGATTTTGACCGCACAGAAGCCTCATTATCTGGATTAAAAGAAGAAACCTCTCGAACCATTCCAGAGGTTCGAATTAATGGCGCTATCTATTTAGACAGCACTCATAAATTCTTAGGTGAGTACTTACAAACCGTTGAGCCTAAAATACAATATTTATATGTACCTGAAGTCGATCAAAGTGACATTTATGGCGGTCGAGGTGAAGGTGGTTATGACAGTAGCAGGCTACAACTAGATTACTATGGCTTATTTAGAGAACGTCAATATAGTGGCGTTGATTACATTGCCGCAGCAAACCAATTCAGTATTGGTGCCACCTCTCGATTCTATGATGATACCTATAAAGAGCGCATGAATATCTCTTTTGGTCAGATCCTATATATGAACGGCTCTGGTACGACGAATGAAGGCGACACTAGTAACTCATCTGCTTGGGCTATTGAAAGTGACTTTAACTTCAATGACTACCTTTTCTATCATGGTGGTGTTCAGTACGATTCAAATGTTAGTGAACTTCAAGTTGCTAACAGTACATTAGAATATCGTCATACTAAAGGATATATACAAGCTAACTATCGTTATGTCAGTAAAAACTACATCGAGAGTAACGTAAACTTTGAAGATGATTTAGGGCTTATTACTCAACATGGTATCTATCAGGCAGGTTTATTAAGTGAATACAACATTGGTGATAACTGGGCTATTAAAGGTCAATATTTCCACGATACCAAAGAAGAGCAAATGATAGAGGCCTTAGTTGGTGTTACCTATTTAAGTGACTGTTGGTCATTTGGCTTAACTTACAGCGACCAATTAATTGCACCGAATAACGTTCCGGCACTGCCGATTGGCAGTTACGAACCAAAATACGAAAGTAACATAATGCTTTCAATCGCGATTCGAGGCTTAGGTAAAAACACAGGTATCACCTCAGGTTCAGCAACCAATGCATTGGGCTATGGTCGCCCATTTTATTTGAATAATTAATTTATACGGACATACGTGAAGTGCCTACTTTCTATGGCACTTCATTCTCCTTACTCTTGGATGACACTATGAAAAATTGGAAATTCCCTTTTATTAGCACACTACTGCTGATGCTAACCATGAATGCGCACGCAGCTCCTGTTGAATTAGATCGCGTTGTTGCTATTGTTGATGAAGGCGTTGTTCTGCAAAGTGATATTGATACTTCACTGAAAACAGTAAAGATCAATGCTCAAGAGAAGAATCAACCACTGCCTGAAGAGTCGGTACTTCGTGAGCAAGTATTAGAAAAATTGATTGTTGATACTATTCAAAGCCAACAAGCTGAGAAGATGGGTATTCGAATTGATGATACCCGTCTTGAAGAAGCACTAAAGGGAATTGCAAAAGAAAACAACATGACCCTAGCTCAACTGCAACAAAAAACAGCAACTCAAGGTTTATCTTACGCCAGTTTCCGTGAACAAATTCGCAAAGAGATCGCGGCAAGTGAAGCACGAAACGCACAAGTTCGTCGTCGTATTAATATTCTTCCTCAAGAAGTAGAAAGCCTTGCTTTGTTACTTTCAGAAGAGACTCAAGCAACGGTTCAATACAAAATTAGTCACATTCAATTACGTACAGAAGATGGGGCAACTCAGGCTGATAAAGAAGCACTAGAACAACAAGCTGATGAGTTAACTGAGCGTCTACAGCAAGGTGCTGATTTTGCAACGATGGCATATACTTACTCTAAAGGTCCAAAAGCGCTACAAGGTGGTGATTGGGGTTGGATGCGTAAAGAAGAGATGCCAACCATTTTTGCAGACCAGATTACCGGTGAAGGAAAAGGCAGTATTATCGGTCCATTCCGCTCTGGTGTGGGGTTCCACATTCTTAAGATTGATGATGTAAAAGGGCTTGAAACGATTGCAGTTACTGAAGTAAATGCTCGCCATATCCTAATAAAAACCTCTGTAATAATGAGTGATGAAGGTGCACAGCGCCAATTAAATAATATTATCGCAGACATAAAAGCGGGCAATGATACTTTTGGCGAAATGGCTAAACGCTATAGCCAAGATCCTGGCTCTGCAGCAAGAGATGGTGAATTGGGTTTTCAAACCCCCGATTTATACGTTCCTGAATTTAAACATCAAGTCGAAACTCTACCTACAGAACAAATCAGTGCGCCATTTAAAACCGTTCATGGTTGGCATATTGTTGAAGTACTAGAACGCCGCCAGGTAGACAGAACCGATGCCGCGATGAAAAATAAAGCTTATCGTATTCTAATGAACCGTAAATTTAACGAAGAAGCAGGTGCTTGGTTACAAGAAATCCGCGCAAGTTCTTATGTAGAAATTCTGAAAGATACTGATGGTGAAGAAGATAATGAATAAGGTTAAACGCATCGCAGTTACTCCAGGAGAGCCTGCGGGTATTGGCCAAGATCTTGTTTTATCGATAGCGCAACAAGCTTGGCCTCATCAGTTGGTGATTTGTGGCAATAAAAAAGCATTAGAACAAAGAGCAGAATTACTGGGGCTTAGTATCTCAATTGAAGACTACGACAGTAATGCTCCTGCGAAAACACATCAAGCGGGAACCTTAGTCGTTGATAATATAGAACTAGGTGCCGATGTTATCGCAGGAGAGCTGAATGAAGCGAATGGGCATTATGTTCTTGATACCTTACGCCGCGCCGCTCAAGGTAATATGGATGGCGAATTTGATGCCGTAGTGACAGGCCCGGTACATAAAGGGGTCATTAACCGTGCAGGTGTCGCCTTTAGCGGTCATACTGAGTTTTTTGCAGAGCAATCAAATACACAACAAGTCGTTATGATGCTAGCAACAGAAGGCTTACGTGTTGCATTAGTAACGACTCACATACCTCTTGCCTATGTAGCTAAAGCCATTACTGCAGATCGTCTAAAACAAGTCACTCGTATCTTACATCAAGACCTCATTTCTAAGTTTGGTATAGAAAGCCCTGCTATTTTTGTCTGTGGATTAAATCCACACGCAGGTGAAGATGGCTGTCTTGGTCGTGAAGAAATTGATATCATAGCACCAGCATTAGATGAACTACGTGAAGAAGAAGGTATGAACCTCATTGGTCCATTGCCTGCAGACACGTTATTTCAAGATAAATATCTACAAGAAGCGGACGCGGTACTAGCTATGTATCACGATCAAGGGCTTCCTGTGCTAAAATTTAAAGGCTTTGGAAAATCAGTAAACATAACGTTAGGTTTACCGTTTATCCGAACCTCCGTAGACCATGGTACTGCATTGGAATTAGCAGGTACTGGAAAAGCAGATGCAGGAAGCTTTATTACCGCACTAACCCATGCAATTGAACTGGTAGAAAATAAATGAGTACAAGAAATGATGTCCATCTAGGCCATAAAGCGAAAAAACGCTTTGGTCAAAACTTCTTAAATGACCCTTATGTGATCGATGGAATCGTATCTGCAATTAATCCTCTACCAGGCCAAAACCTTGTAGAAATTGGTCCGGGTCTTGGCGCAATCACAGAGCCTGTTGGTCGTGAAGTTGATAAGTTTACTGTTATCGAACTTGACCGTGACTTAGCAGCTCGTTTGCGTACTCACCCTGAACTGGGTAGCAAACTAACGATTCATGAAGGCGATGCAATGCGCTTCGACTTCACGCAACTTATCCAAGAAGGTAATAAATTACGTATCTTTGGTAACTTGCCATACAACATCTCAACCCCGTTGATGTTCCACCTTTTTGAGTTCCATAAAGACATTCAAGATATGCACTTTATGCTACAAAAAGAAGTGGTAAACCGTTTAGCTGCAGGTCCTGGTACTAAAGCTTATGGTCGCTTAACCGTAATGGCTCAATACTTTTGTAAAGTAATGCCAGTACTTGAAGTGCCACCAACCGCATTTGTTCCGCCACCGAAAGTTGATTCTGCAGTTGTTCGCTTAGTACCTTATGAAGTGCTTCCACATCCTGCGAAAAACTTAAAATGGCTTGATCGAGTGTGTCGCGAAGGTTTTAACCAACGTCGTAAGACAATTCGTAACTGTTTCAAAGCGCTATTAACTAAAGAGCAATTAGAAGCATTAGATATTAATCCTTCTCTTCGCCCTGAAAACTTAACGCTAGAGCAATTCGTTAGAATGGCAAACTGGTTAAATGACAACTTCCAAGCTGAATCAAAAGAATCGGCTTAAGTTAGACGTATAATCAACAACAGTTAAATATAAGGGTGACTTCATTGTCACCTTTTTTCTATCTACGCTTTAATGATTAGAGGAAAGAGACATGGCGACCTATTTTGTAGGTGATATTCAAGGATGCCTAGACGAACTATTATTATTGTTAGACCAAGTGAACTTTGATAAAGAAAAAGACCAACTATGGTTAACCGGAGATTTAGTTGCTCGTGGCCCAAAATCATTAGAAACCCTGCGTTTTGTTAAATCTCTTGGTACATCAGCCGTTACTATTCTTGGTAATCATGATCTGCATTTACTTGCTGTATCCCAAGGTATTTCTCGTGTCAAAGAGAAGGATAAAACCGCCCCTATTTTCTCAGCACCAGACAGTAAAGAGTTATTAACTTGGTTACGCCAACAACCTTTATTAGCGGTTCACCCTGAGCATAATATTGTAATGAGTCATGCTGGTATTTCTCCTCAATGGGATGTTAACACAGCGATTGAATGCGCTCGTGAAGTTGAAGCGATTTTACAATCCGATAAATGGATTTGGTTATTAGAGAACATGTACGAAAACCAACCCGATTTATGGACCCCTAATCTAGAAGAGATAGACCGTTATCGTTATATAATTAACGCTTTTACACGCATGCGTTTTTGCTTTCATAACGCAAGTTTAGATATGGATTGTAAACAACCGCCACAAGATTTATCAGCAGAAGATAAAGATAAATTAGTCCCTTGGTTTGAGTTAAGCTCTCGCCTTCCCCTAACTCATAGAGTCATATTTGGCCATTGGGCTGCTTTGATGGGGCATGAAGGAAATGACGTAATAGCGTTGGATACAGGTTGTGTCTGGGGGGAATATATGACGATGTATCGTGTTGATGATGGGAAGTATTTTACTCAAAAAGCGTTGAGCTAGAAACGATACGCTTCGCTGACTAGAAACTATAAGAGCAAAGAATTCAGATCGGTCGTAAACTCCCTAGCAGAGTTCAGAGTTAAACGCTGAAATATCAACGACTACTTCTGAATTCTGCTAGCGAAGCGATCTGAACCCTGCTCTTATAGAAGCGAAGCGGTCTAGTTTCTAGTTTCTAGTTTCTAGTTTCTAGTTAGCGCAGCGTATAGCCTCTATCGTTCAAGAACCACAAACTCCATATCGTACTTATTCTTTTCATCTTTCAAATACATTTCAGAATGAGTCTGCTTCCAGCCCTCACCCCAATCAGGGAATTGAGTGTCACCATCAATGTCTGCGTCAATAAAGGTAAGATACAGTTTGTCAGCATCAGCAAGACACGCTTGGTAAATTGAACCACCACCAATGATCATTAGCTCGTCAATATCACCAGCGGCTTTTTTCGCTTCATCAATTGAAGTTACACAAGTAACACTTTCAATCTTCAAATTCGCATCACGGCTTAATACTATGTTCAAACGCCCCGGTAAAGGACGACCAATCGACTCATAGGTTTTACGCCCCATCACAATTGGCTTACCCATAGTGCATTGCTTAAACCATGCAAAATCAGCAGGTAAGTGCCATGGCATTTGATTATCAACACCAATAATTCGGTTCTTTGCCATTGCGGCAATCATGCTAATTTTCACAGTTATTCCTTATGTTACTAAACACTTAAACAATCGACTTTCTACGGTAAAACAGCAGCCCAGGCATAGCAAGACCAATTGCTAATGCAGCAATGGTAAATAGTGTTTTAATTAGATTATCGATCATCATCGCCCATAATTCTGGAGAATAACCAAGATGATTAATTTCGACCACAGCGATCATCGCTTTAAATGCAAACACACCAGGGATCATCGGAATTAAAGCAGCAACCGTAAATACTTTAGGATGAGCAAGAAAACGGTGTGACCAATGCACTCCGATCATACCCACCGTTGTTGCAGCACATAACGTCGCCCACTCTAATGGTGCGCCATAATGCATTAATAAAAATCGAGTCCCATGACCAATCGCGCCACCAATCGCACAATATTTCAATGCCTTCACGGGAACATTGAAAACCAGAGCAAAACCTACAGCAGGGATCATTGCGAAGAACATATCGTTTAATAATGCGAAAAATAAATCAAAAATAGAGTTCATCGTTACACTGTCCATTGGTAAAAACATCTATTGATTAAAGCGTCCATTAGTTTATCCATCCCCAGACACCGACTAAGTTCATAGCACCAACAATACCAATACTGGTTGATAAGGTAAGTAAGGTGGCGAATGTCCAACGAGCGATCCCCATATTGACATAGCCTTTCACCATATCAGCAACGGCATTAATTAAGGGGAAACCTGGAACTAGCATCAAAACAGAAGAAGCCATTGCGAGAAAGGGTGTATTACCAATATTGTAAATAACGGCTTGAGAAGAGATAAGAGTGGTAACAAAAGCGGTGATGCCAAAGTTAAGCAAGGGGTTAAAATGTCGATGCCCAATTTCTTGTCTTACCATCATACCAAGAGAAGAAGCAAGAAATGTCATCATAAATACAGGCCAATCTCCCCCAGCGAGTCGGCTAAAACTCGCACAAGAAAGTCCAATCATGATAATAACCAACCAACGATTGTACCTTTCTGGACTGATCGCATCTAACTTTACAGAAGCTTCATGACAATCAAGTAAGCCTTTTTCCGACATGATACAGATCCGTTGTATCTCGGTGACCGCTCTCATATTGATACCGCTATCTGGCGCTCTTCTTGCTGTTGTCATGCAATGTTCATTAATCATTGTCGTGATAACAAGTGAGCTAGCTGATAATGAAATTTCAACATCATCTGCACCCACAGCAATACCTAAACGTCGACTAACATCTGATACTAAACTGCTTTCTGCACCATGCTGAAGTAACATTTGCCCCGCTTTCGCCACTAAGCGTGATATTTCCCTTTGCTTTTCGTCCATTTGTCTTCGTAATAATTAACCAATTAGATGCCTATTCTAATCCTTTCATTTTTATCTTTAATGACCTAAATAAAAAAAACCGCAACAAGTGCGGTTTTTTATAATAAATTATCTTGATTAAGATTTAGTCACGAACATAGATAACATGACCGTCATCTTCTTCATCGTCCCAGTCATCGTCATCACCGTCTTCAGTAACCACGTTTTTACCAGATACTGCATCTTTATGGTAATCATCCCACATGAAGTCGACTTTATCTGCCGCTTTCTCTTCATCAGTTTGAATTTCTTTTGGTAGACTATCCATAAAGTCAGATAGCTCATCACATACTTCTTGAGTACCAGTGCGGCTTACTGCTGCGATCTTGAAGTAACGATCTTCCCAGCCAAGAGCCTCTAGGATCTCGGTGATCTTCTCATTCGCTTCTTCTTCTAATAGAAGATCGGTTTTATTGAATAACAACCAACGAGGTTTGCCAGCTACTTTTTCACTGTACTGCTCTAACTCATCAATGATAGTTAATGCATTTTGAACAGGATCACTGCCATCAATTGGAAGGATATCAATAACATGAAGCAATACACGACAACGCTCAAGGTGCTTCAAGAAGCGAATACCTAAGCCTGCGCCATCAGCAGCACCTTCAATTAGACCTGGAATATCAGCAACCACGAAACTCTTGTTACCACGAGCACGTACGACACCTAAGCTAGGAATAAGTGTGGTAAATGGATAATCTGCTACTTTTGGTTTTGCTGCAGATACTGCACGAATAAAAGTAGATTTACCCGCATTTGGTAAACCAAGCATACCTACATCAGCAAGAAGAAGAAGCTCTAGACGAAGTTCACGAACCTCACCTTTAGTTCCTAATGTCTTTTGACGAGGAGCACGGTTAACAGATGATTTAAAACGTGTATTACCTAAACCATGCCAGCCACCTTTAGCTACCATGATTTTCATGCCGTGAGCCATTAACTCAGCAACTTTCTCACCGGTATCGATATCAATTGCACGAGTACCTACTGGTACTTTTAGCGTAATATCTGCACCACGACGACCAGTACTATTAGTACCACCACCATTTGTGCCACGCTCAGCAGCATAGAAACGATTAAAACGGTAATCGATTAGGGTGTTGAGGTTTTCATCAGCTTCTAGGTAAACATCACCGCCATCACCGCCATCACCGCCATCAGGGCCACCTTTTGCAACGAATTTTTCACGCCAAAAACTAACCGTTCCGTTACCACCGTCACCGGCATCTACTTTAATTGTCGCTTCATCAACGAATTTCATTTTCTTCTCCGAGATGTAGCGCTGGTACTCGAGAGTGGATCGTCTATGATCTTTACGCTACGTAATATATCGATATAGTCACTAATTAACTATTTTAGCATTTAAATTCGCTTATGGATTTAAAAGTGATAAAACAGTTAACTGGTGACTATCTATAAATAAAAAGCCCCGCCATAAGGCAGGGCTTTTAGAATTAATTTCTAAAACGATTATTCAGCGTCGATAGAAACGAATTTACGGTTTTTAGGACCTTTAACTTCAAACTTCACTTTACCTTCAGATAGAGCGAAAAGAGTGTGGTCTTTACCGATGCCTACGTTAGTACCAGCGTGGAATTTAGTACCACGTTGACGTACGATGATGTTACCTGCAAGAACAGATTCGCCACCGAAACGCTTAACACCAAGACGTTTACTTTCTGAATCGCGGCCGTTACGAGTAGAACCGCCAGCTTTTTTATGTGCCATTTGTTATTCTCCTTAAATTAAGCGCTGATGCCAGTGATTCTGACTTCAGTGAACCATTGACGATGGCCCTGCTGCTTACGAGAATGCTTACGACGACGGAACTTAACGATTTTAATTTTATCGCCACGACCGTGCTGAACTACTTCCGCAGTTACTTTACCGCCAGCTACTAGAGGTGCACCAATAGTGATTTCTTCACCATTAGCAATCATAAGAACGTTGTCGAAATCAACTGTTGCGCCAGTCTCAACGTCTAATTTTTCCAAGCGAAGAGTTTGACCTTCACTTACACGGTGTTGTTTACCACCAGATTGGAAAACAGCGTACATATTTTACTCCGCTACTTTCGCACTACCATATATTTTGTTTACTCAACAATTTTGGTGTGCGTTAAACTTGTCATCAATAGGGTCCGGATTCTACGCGAATGATTTCAATCTGACAACCCAAAAATGAAGAAAAATGATGAAAAGATCACCGGCATGCTTAATAAGCCATAAGGAGGTAATTTTCGACTGTATTGCCAACCCCATTTTAGTGTATTATTTATGTAATCACTTATTACACTTAAGCCTACATTGGGCCCTAACCTTGCTGGAATAATAATGGATTTTAAAGCTATCCAAGCCCTTACGGCTGATGACATGGCAATCGTAAATGAAACCATCCTAGCTCAACTGAACTCAGATGTTGCGCTTATCAACCAACTTGGTTTTTACATTGTAAGCGGCGGCGGAAAACGTCTACGCCCAGTTCTTGCTATTTTATCTGCAAAAGCACTTGGATACGAAGGTAAAGACCATACAATGGCTGCGGCCTTTATTGAATTTATTCATACCGCAACCTTACTTCATGACGATGTTGTTGATGAATCAGATATGCGTCGTGGAAAAGCCACAGCGAATGCCGAATTTGGTAATGCAGCAAGTGTACTGGTTGGTGACTTTATTTATACACGCTCATTCCAAATGATGACGAGCTTAGGATCCATAAAGATCCTTAGCTTAATGAGTGAGTCTGTCAATGTGATCGCCGAAGGTGAAGTTCTGCAATTAATGAACTGCAACGATCCTAATACAACTGAAGAAAGCTATATGCAGGTGATCTACTCTAAGACCGCTCGCCTATTCGAAGCTGCGACTCAGATCGGCGCGATCCTAAATGATGCACCACAAGAAATTGAAACCGCTCTACAAAATTACGGCAAATACCTTGGCACGGCATTCCAGCTTATTGACGATGTCATGGACTACACCTCTGATGGTGAAGACATGGGTAAAAATGTAGGCGATGACCTCGCAGAGGGGAAACCAACACTTCCTTTACTGCACGCAATGAATCACGGTAATGAAGAGCAAGCAGCGATGATCCGTGAAGCGATTGAACAAGGGAATGGGCTTGATAAACTCGAACCTATTTTAGCCTGTATGAAAGAAGTCGGTTCATTAGAGTACACTAAGTTAAAAGCCGATGAAGAAGCAGACAAAGCGATTGCTGAATTAAACATACTGCCTGAATCAGATTATAAAGAAGCGTTAAAAGCACTGGCTCACTTAGCCGTTAAACGCAGTAAGTAAGATTTACGCTTAAAAGTAAGAAATAAAAAGGGCAGATATTCACTATCTGCCCTTTGCTCTTTTATAAATCGAGCAATTATTCGTTACTTAACGAACTCTTCGCCAATTTTGATATCCGATCTCAAAGTATCTAGCATGCTATCTAATGCTTCTTGTTCAAATGCACTTAGCTCACCATAAGATTGAATTTCTTCAACCCCATTTTTACCAAGAAGAATTGGTTGAGCAAAAAAGCGAGCGTGCTCACCATTACCTTCAACATAAGCACATTCAACAACGCCCTTCTCACCACTTAATGCTTTCACTAGTGATAGACCAAAGCGACATGCCGCTTGCCCCATTGAAAGTGTCGCAGAACCACCACCGGCTTTTGCTTCAACAACTTCTGTGCCTGCATTTTGAATTCGAGGAGTTAGTGCTGCAACTTCTTCAGCAGTAAACTCAACACCTTCTACTTGAGAAAGAAGAGGAAGAATCGTTACACCTGAATGGCCTCCGATAACTGGTACGCGGATCTCACCTGGATCTTTGTCTTTTAATTCAGCAACAAACGTTTCAGAGCGGATCACATCCAGTGTTGTTACACCAAACAATTTATTTTTATCGTATACACCCGCTTTCTTTAATACTTCTGCTGCAATCGCAACGGTTGTATTTACTGGGTTAGTAATAATACCAATACATGCATTTGGACATGTCACTGCAATTTTTTCAGCTAATGACTTAACAATGCCAGCATTAATATTGAAAAGATCTGAGCGATCCATACCAGGTTTACGAGCAACACCGGCAGAAATTAAAACCACATCTGCATTATCGAGAGCTGGCGTAGGATCTTCACCGCAATATCCTTTGATAGATACAGGCGTTGGGATGTGACTAAGATCCGCAGCAACACCTGGTGTTACTGGTGCAATATCATAAAGAGCAAGATCTGATCCTGCTGGTAATCGATTCTTAAGAAGTAATGCTAACGCTTGTCCGATGCCTCCTGCGGCGCCAATAACAGCAACTTTCATGTTCTTTCTCCTTGAGTAGTAGAGGTATATTTTTATTATTAATTTACTTTCAAACTGAAAGTGACGTTATAGCAAGCTCAAATGAAATTCAATGCTCTTCGCTTCGCTTTGCGACCTTACGCAATGACATACTAATCGTGCTAAAAATTGAGCGCGACTCTACTTGCATTTATCCTTGCTTGTAAATGAAATTGTCTTACGAATTAGAGATCTTGAACAAAGCATAATGAATAAAACATGAGTAAGTATTCACATAAATTCCATTTTGATTTGGTTATAGATAAATAATTATGCGAGAATAGTAGGAATTATTGCAAAAAGAATCAAAACATCATGCGAAATAATGAAAAGCAAGAACGACTAGTTAAAGAATTTAAATCCATTCTTAAAGCGGAACGATTTGGTTCGCAAGGTGAGATTGTTGATGCCCTTCGTATCTCTGGTTTCGATAATATCAATCAATCAAAAGTATCACGAATGCTAACTAAGTTTGGCGCAGTTCGAACTCGTAATGCCAAAATGGAAATGGTGTATTGCCTGCCAATTGAACTTGGAGTACCTACAGTTTCAAGCTCGTTACGTGAACTTGTGATGGATATTGATTACAACAATGCGTTAGTTGTTATTCACACAGGTCCAGGTGCAGCTCAACTTATTGCTCGATTACTGGATTCTTTAGGTAAATCAGAAGGGATTTTAGGCGTAGTTGCTGGCGATGACACTATCTTCATTACTCCAACACGATCAATTAATGTCGCTGACTTATTTGATTCTGTTTGCGATCTTTTTGAATATAGCGTGTAGCGTCACACTTCCTAATAAATAGAGGTCACTCTTAACACTAAAGTGGCCTTTACTCTCTCATTATCTTCACCCTCCCCGTAACTCTCTAGCATTAATAAAATCTAACTTTAGACGATAACTCTAATTATTAACCTCATCAATAGTTATTTATTTCACACTTTTGATATATTTTAATTAACAGTATTTTAAAAAAACACGATTAATTTGCTATCATTTAGGTAGCATTTCCATAACATGAAATTTAAAACTTCACGATGAAGTAAATAAATACTGTTTCTCATTTTCTACCTTCTAGACTATAGCGTCGTTAGATAAGAGAGAAACAACATAATAAGGAAAGGAATAACATGCCATTAAAAAACTTAATTAAGGTAACTGCTGTTGCTGCTGCAATGCTTGGTGCTGGTATGGGAACGGCGAGTGCTCAAGAGTTCATTACGATTGGTACGGGTTCAGTAACTGGTGTTTACTACCCAACTGGCGGTGCCATTTGTAAGCTAGTGAACAAAGATCGTAAAGAACATAATGTTCGCTGTTCTGTTGAATCTACAGGCGGTTCAATCTACAACGTAAACACAATCCGTGCAGGCGAGCTTGACTTTGGTATCGTTCAATCAGATTGGCAGTACCATGGCTATAGCGGCACAAGTAAATTTGAAGATCAAGGCCCTTACAAGAAATTACGCGCCATGTTCTCTCTTCATACAGAACCTTTCAACATTATCGCACGTACAGATTCAGGTATTAACAACGTTGCTGATTTAGAAGGCAAACGTGTGAACATTGGTAACCCAGGCTCTGGTGACCGTGCAACAATGAGCGTTGTTATGGATGCTATGGGTTGGACTAACGATAGCTTTAAGCTAGCTTCTGAACTCAAAGGTTCTGAGCGTTCACAAGCTCTTTGTGACAACAAAATTGATGCATTCATTTACATGGTTGGTCACCCAAATGGTTCAATCAAAGAAGCAACAACGTCTTGTGACGCTAAGTTAGTCTCTGCTACGGGTCCTAAGATCGATAAAATCGTTGCCGATAACCCTTACTATGCTAATACAACAGTCCCCGCAGGTATGTACCGCGGTACTGAAGGTGATGTAAATAGCTTTGGTGTTGCGGCAACCATGGTTACAACGTCTGATGTTTCTGATGAAGTGGCTTACAGTGTAGCAAAAGCAGTGTTTGAGAACTTTAATACCTTCAAACGTCTACACCCAGCATTTGCAACACTGAAAAAAGAAGACATGGTAAAAGAAGGTCTTTCTATCCCACTACACCCAGGTGCGGTGAAATACTACAAAGAAGTTGGTCTACTAAAATAGCATGTCTTCTAAGTAGCGCTACCCTTTACTGGTAATGTTGTTATAAAACGAAGAGACCCACAGGTCTCTTCGTTTCTTCCTTACCCCCCTGATCTTTCCATGCAACGGATAACAATCGATAATCAAACGGATTTTAAGATCGTTTTTTTCTAGCCTAGATATTGGCTTATATTCAGTAATCTAATACTTAATGATTGAGTGTTAGGTTCGACCATCACAAGGAAAAGTACATGACGCAGTCGTCAAATACGTCACAAGATGTGCAAGAAATGGTGGCCCAATCTGATACTGGTGCGCGTTCACCGCAAGGATTATCTGGCCGTATTCTATGGTTTGTTCCACTATGTTGGTCTCTGTTTCAACTTTGGTATGCTTCCCCTTTACCGTTCATTTTTGATTTCGGCATACTCAATGATACGGAAGCACGTTCAATACATTTAGCGTTTGCTATTTTTTTAGCCTTTACGGCTTATCCCGCTCTTAAAAATTCACCGAGAGATCGTATCCCCGCCATTGATTGGGCTCTTGCGTTTGCAGGCAGTTTTTCAGCCGCTTATATTTATATTTTCTATGCGCAACTTGCGGATCGTTCTGGCGCTCCAACGACTCCTGATATTATTGCATCCGTCGTAGGTATGGTGCTATTGCTTGAAGCAACACGCCGCGCTTTAGGCCCACCACTAATGGTGGTTGCTGCTGTATTCTTACTTTACACCTTTGCTGGCCCTCATATGCCAGATGTCATTGCACACAAGGGGGCAAGCTTAAATAAAGCAATGTCACACCTATGGCTAACAACCGAAGGTGTTTTTGGCGTTGCACTAGGCGTATCCACTTCTTTTGTTTTCTTATTTGTTTTATTTGGTGCCATGCTAGAAAAAGCAGGTGCAGGTGCTTACTTTATTAAAGTCGCGTTCTCTTTACTTGGTCACATGAAAGGGGGCCCAGCAAAAGCAGCGGTCGTAGCTTCTGGTTTATCCGGTTTAGTTTCTGGTTCATCAATTGCAAACGTAGTAACAACCGGTACGTTTACGATCCCGCTCATGAAACGTGTTGGCTTCTCAGGTGAAAAAGCAGGAGCCGTTGAAGTTGCCGCATCAACCAATGGACAATTAACACCGCCAATTATGGGTGCAGCTGCATTCTTAATGGTTGAATACGTTGGTATCTCTTATGTAGAAGTAATTAAAGCCGCATTATTACCCGCTCTAATTTCTTATATCGCCCTACTCTACATTGTTCACCTAGAAGCATGTAAAGCAGGAATGACTGGCCTTCCTCGCCGCCATACACCAAAGTTACTTCACAGCTTACTTTCTTTCACTGGAACCATTTTAGGTCTTTGTGTTATGAGCGCTGCCGTTTATTACGGTATTGGTTGGACTAAAGATGTCTTCGGTGATGGCGCGACACCAATTGTAACGGTTGCTCTATTACTTTCTTATGTCGGCTTAGTTAGTATCTCTGCAAAGTATCAAGAGCATGCAATGATGGCGATTGATGAAGAGCTGACTGAAGTACCTGATCCAGGACCAACCATTAAATCTGGCTTGCACTTCTTACTGCCTATCGTCGTATTAGTATGGTGTTTAACAGTAGAGCGCTTCTCTCCAGGATTATCTGCATTCTGGGCATCAGTATTTATGATTTTCATTCTACTGACTCAACGACCACTGATTGGTTTTTTTGCTAAAGAAAGCAACCTAACTGAACATGTAAAACAAGGCTTTAATGATTTACTAGAAAGTCTAGTGTCAGGTGCTCGAAACATGATTGGTATTGGTGTCGCTACCGCGGCGGCTGGTACGGTTGTTGGAGTGGTAACCTTAACGGGTATCGGACTAGTAATGACTGATTTTGTAGAGTTTATCTCTGGTGGTAGCATTATCCTTATGCTGCTATTTACTGCGGTAATCAGCTTGATCTTAGGTATGGGGTTACCAACAACGGCTAACTATATTGTTGTTTCTACCTTAATGGCCCCAGTTATTGTGACCTTAGGTGCTGCGCATGGGCTGATTATCCCATTAATTGCCGTTCACTTATTCGTGTTCTACTTTGGTATTCTTGCGGATGATACTCCTCCTGTAGGTCTTGCGGCTTTTGCTGCAGCCGCAATCGCAAAATCAGATCCAATCCGTACTGGTATTCAAGGTTTTACCTATGATATTCGTACCGCAATTTTACCTTTCATGTTTGTTTTCAATACTCAGTTATTATTAATGGGGATTGATTCTTGGTGGCACTTAGCTCTAACGATTATCTCTTCAGTTATTGCGATGTTGACCTTCTCAGCCGCAACACAAGGCTGGTGGTTTACTAAAACAAAATGGTGGGAAGTCTTATTACTACTATTAATAACATTCTCACTATTCCGTCCTGGTTTCTGGTGGGATCAAATCTACCCAGCTAAAGATTATCACCAAGGTATTGAGATCGCTCAAATTGCTGAAGAACTAAATGTGGGACAATCACTGACATTAGAAGTGACAGGACAAGATCTAGAGGGCGATGTCATTAGCAAAACAGTTCGCTTACCTTTTGAAGACCGAGCCGTCACTGGTGATGAACGTGTAAGCTCTATGGGTCTGATGCTATCTAAAATAGATAATAAGATGATTGTAGATATGGTTGAATTTGGCAGTCCAGCCGAAGCTTCTGGAATTGATTTTGACTGGGAAATAAAGAATGTTGTGCTTGATGCAGAGCGCCCTCTGAAAGAATGGGTATTTGTACCAACACTGCTTCTACTGTTTGCACTAGGCTTTAATCAGCGTCGCCGAGCGAAAAAGGAAAACTTGGTGGCATAAATTAATGAATGGAATCTAGGGGGGTCACCCTCCCCTTATTAGGTAATAAAAATCATGTATAAGCAAATATTGGTTCCAGTAGATTTAAATGAAAAAGGCTTTGCTGATAAAGCGGTTGAGTTAGCCGTTTGGCATGCAAAACAATCGAATGCTGAGCTGCATTTATTAAATGTATTGCCAGGCATTCATATGTCGATGGTTTCGACCTATTTTCCTAAAGATGCCGCGAAAAAAATGAAAGAAGATGTCTCCGCTCAATTAAACGAATTTGCAGCAAAATTTGTTGATGAAGAAGTGGTATACAAAGTTCACGTATCTGAGGGCAAACCTTACGTCACCATCTTAGATTACGCTGAACGTCTTGGTGCGGATTTAATCGTTATGCCAAGCCATAAGCGCTCAAAAATAGACAAAGTAATGCTGGGCTCTGTGGCGAATAAAGTAGTAGAAAACTCACCGATTAACGTAATGGTTGTTAAGCCACAAGGCTAACTTCCCATCATTATTTTCTACTATTACTCTCAATAAAAAAGGAGCCGTTCGGCTCCTTTTTGTTTTTTTATACCAATCGACTCAGATTATTGCTTAGGTAAGGTCTTATAATCAGGTCTCACTGGCACAATATTCATTGAATCTAATACGCCTGATTTCGCCTCAGGATAAAACTCACAAGGTGCAAATATACTGATAAACTTATCGGTTTCTGGATGATAAAAACTCAGCTCAGCAGAGTGCAGTTGCAAACGATCAGAAAACGCCAGAGCCTCTTCACACGCGTAAAACTCATCTCCAACAATCTCATGCCCCTCTTCCATCATATGCACACGCAATTGATGAGAGCGACCCGTGATCGGCAATAAACGCACTAATGTTGTCTTATCTTCAACCTGTATCACTTGATAGCCCGTTTGTGATGGCTTTCCATGCTCGTAACACACCATTTGGCGTGGACGATTTGGCCAATCACAAATTAGCGGCAAATCAATATGGCCTTCTGTTTTCTCTACTTTCCCCCATACTCGTGCGTAATACACTTTATGAGTTAAACGATACTGAAATTGCTTTTTAATGTGCCTTTCAGCTTCTTTATATAAAGCAAAAATCATCAGCCCAGACGTCGACATATCAAGACGGTGTACAAGCTGAGCTTCTGGAAACTCAGCGATAACACGGGACCATACACTGTCATAGTGCTCTGGAGCCCTACCGGGATTAGAGAGTAATCCCGCAGGTTTATTCACCGCAAGAATCGCTTCATCTTGATAGACAATATCAAGCGGTTCCATTGGTGGATTGTATTCAAGCATTGCCATGATTAGTTATGGCTCACAACGATTAAACGCAGTGAATCAAGCTGAACTTGCGCTTTACCTATGTATCCTGAAAGCTCACTCATTTGAGTTTCAATTTGAGTTAACTCTTCATCACGGATATTTGGGTTTACCGCTTTCAATGCTTGTAAACGCTCTAGCTCTGCCTTTAATGCTGCTTTCATCTCTGCGTTTGCATCCACTCGAACCGCTTCAATACGATCTTCAATACTCACTTCAGCCGTATCAATTAGCGCATGGATCTCTTTTTGAACAGAGTTCACAAGCTTACTTGCCATGTGGCGATTTACAGGGCTTAACTGACGGTTAAAGCTTTCAAACTCAACTTGAGCTGAAAGATCATTACCTTTACCATCCATCATTAAACGGATTGGCGTTTTAGGTAAGAAGCGACCGATACCACTTTGCTTAGGCGCTTGTGCATCCACCACATAAATCAATTCAAGTAATAGAGTACCCGCTGGTAGCGCTTTGTTTTTTAATAAAGAAACGGCTGTTGCCCCTACACCTTCGGTCAAGACTAAGTCAATACCACCTTGGATCATTGGGTGCTCCCAACTGATCAAGTTCATATCTTCACGAGAGAGTGCCGTTTCACGATCAAAGGTAATCGTACAACCTTCATAAGGCAGACCTGGGTAGCTAGATACCAACATATTTTCTGCTGGAGTAACAACAATAGCATTTTCGCCTTTGTCATCCTGATTCAAGCCAATAGTATCAAATAGGTTTAATGCAAAATTAACTAAGTTCGTATCACCATCCGTTGCGGCAATCTTCTCAGCAATCTCTTTTGCTTTCTCACCACCATTAGAATGAACTTCTAATAAGCGATCTCGACCTTGCTCTAATTGCGCTTTTAATTCTTTATTTAGTGCTGCAGACTCTTCAATCAGAGGCTCTAACCCATCTGATTTACCCGTCGCCAAAATCGCAATAATCGTATCTGCGAATTTTTCATACACCGCACGACCCGTTGGACAGGTTTCACCAAAGGCATTTAAACCCTCATCAAACCAACGCGCTAATAGCTCTTGAGAGGTGCCTTGCAAATAAGGAACATGAATATCGATATCACGCTTTTGACCAATACGATCCAAACGACCAATACGTTGCTCAAGTAAGTCAGGATTGAAAGGTAAATCAAACATCACTAATTGGTTAGCAAACTGGAAGTTACGACCTTCAGAGCCGATTTCTGAACAGATAAGTACTTGTGCGCCACCTTCTTCTTGTGCAAAGTAAGCCGCAGCCTTATCACGCTCAATGATAGACATACCTTCATGGAAAACCGTCCCACGAATGCCTTCACGCTCACGTAACGCTTGCTCTAATTGCAGTGCGGTTGAAGCACGAGAAGCGATAATTAATACTTTCTCATTACGGTTTTCTTTGAGTAATTCAAGTAACCAGTTAACGCGTGGATCAAACTGCCACCACGTTGCACTATCGCCTTCAAACTCTTGGAAGATCTCTTCAGGATAAAGCATTTTCATTGCACGAGCTTCATCGCTCATGCGACCGCCCATCATAGTCGCAACACGCATTGACGTTGCATACTGCGATGGCAGAGGCATTGGCATTAAGTTCAAATTACGTAATGGGAAACCTTTAATTGCAGCACGAGTATTACGGAATAACACACGCCCTGTACCGTGACGGTCCATTAAGTTATCAACTAACTCTTGACGCGCCTGTGCTTGCTCTTCTTCTGATGCAGAAGATTCAATAATTCTAAACAGAGGCTCGGCATCTTGCTCAGAAAGTAGATCTGCAATGCGGTTTTTCGCCTCATTCGATAGCTTATCGCCACTCATTAATGCGGTTACGGCATCAGCAACGGGCTGATATTGACGCTCTTCTTCAACAAATGCGTCATAGTCGTAGAAACGATCTGGATCTAACAGACGTAAACGAGCAAAGTGACTTTCATGACCTAATTGCTCAGGCGTTGCAGTTAGCAGTAGAACACCGGCGGTCTCTTCTGCAATCGCTTCAATCACTTGGTATTCACGGCTTGGTTTTGTTTGATTCCACTCAAGGTGATGCGCTTCATCGACCACAAGTAAATCCCAATCCGCCTCAACCACTTGTTCAAAACGACGCTTACTCTTACGAATAAAATCTAATGAACACAATACAAACTGCGCAGTATCAAATGGGTTTTCTGAATCCGCATACGCTTCAACACAGCGCTCTTCATCAAAGATAGAGAAATGCAGGTTGAAACGACGCATCATTTCAACTAACCATTGGTGTTGCAAGGTTTCAGGAACCACAATAAGCACACGTTCAGCACGGCCAGATAGCACTTGCTGGTGAATGATCATTCCGGCTTCAATTGTCTTACCTAAACCAACTTCATCAGCCAGTAAAACACGCGGTGCGTAACGACGGCCGACTTCTTGTGCGATAAATAATTGATGTGGGATCAAACCCGCACGCATACCACATAAACCACGCATTGGGTTTTTGTGTTGTTCGTATTGATTTTGCAGCGCACGGTAACGCAAAGCAAAACGATCCATACGGTCAATTTGGCCTGCAAACAATTTATCTTGAGGCTTATTAAAGCGGATCTGATGGCTTAGTAATGTTTCACGAAGGACAACATTCGTTTCATCAGTATCGACACGTGTTCCGATATAAGTAAGTAGTCCAGCGTCTTCAATAACGTCTTCTACTTCAAGAGACCAGCCTTCATGGCTTTCAATTGTATCTCCCTTATTGAACATCACTCGGGTAACGGGTGCATCGTGTCTTGCGTATAAACGATTTTCTTCTGATGCGGCAAAAAGTATCGATACGGTTCTATCATCAACAGCAACAACTGTTCCTAAACCCAAATCACTTTCTGTATCACTGATCCAACGTTGGCCCAAAGCAAATGACATAGTGGTAATACACCTCAAAATTAGTTTATTTTATATAGAGTAATAAATTTTAGAACCTGAATAGAAAGCCTTAAGGCGAGGTTCAAAAGGGCGCTAATGTTACTGTATGACAGCACATAGGTCACGCCTATTTATCATAAAACTGAGTGTAGTAGATTATACTCAATTTGAGAGGAAAAAGTTTACTTAACCGCTTGCAAATATCGCTCTAATTGCGGCGGATTATCTTGCGTTGTTAGTTCAGATACTTTTCCAGAACTCAATATTTTATGCTCGCACACAAAGGCGTAATGAGTGGCTAGAGCTTTTGCATCCTGCAAACTATGAGTTACCATCATCACCGTAAGACTCTGAGATTTAATGAGTTGATTGATTAAAGCAATCATCTCTTCACGCAGCATAGGGTCCAGCGCAGAAAAAGGTTCATCTAATAGCAATACTGGTTTTTTTTGTACTAAGCATCGAGCTAATGCTACCCGCTGTTTTTGCCCGCCAGATAACTGCTCAGGTAAACGATGTAATAATTCATCAACTCCGACTTGTTGAGCAGCATGAATGACTTGCTCTTTCTCTGCCTCACTTAAGCGCAAGTTCGCTTTAATACCTAAACCAATATTGTCGGCAATCGAGAGATGAGCAAATAAGTTGTGTTCTTGAAATAGCATCGACAACGGACGCTGATGTGGCGCTTTTGATAGTAGTGACGTGTTGTTGACCGTAATATCACCCGACTCTGGATTGATGAATCCTGCCAATAAACTCAACAAGGTACTCTTCCCTGCCCCACTAGGACCAAGAACAGCGACAACATCACCTTGGTTTACATCTAAATCAAATTCAAATAATTCTGAATGATAACAATATTTTACATCCGAAAAACTCAGCATTACGCTCCACCTTTATGATTATGTTTAGAAGAGAACAACCACTCCACCACGCTAAATACACCAACACTTAATAGCAATAAACTTAAGGAGACCACTGCGGCGGCTTCCATTTGATAGCTGCCTAATAATTGAAACAGATACAAAGGCAAGGTGCGAAACTCTTGGCTGCCAAACAAGGCAATCGCACTTAAATCACCAATCGACATAATAAAGGCAATCGCAAATGCATGAGCCATGGGCTTTCTTAATGCTCGCCATTCAATCAATCGAAAACGTGTAAAACCATAAAGCCCTAAACTGGCTGATAATAATTGGTATTGCTGCGCAATATGCAACAGAGGCTGCGCGAGTGTTTTTATCACATACGGCAGAGCCATAAGCGCATTCACGACGACAACTATCCAAATCGCGATTGAAAATACATCGGTCATATCTCTGAGTAATAAAAACAATCCAGTACTGATCACCAAGCCCGGAGTCACTAAGATCATGGTTCCTATCAGATCTAATTTATCAGCCCATAATCGCTTCTGTTTTAATCTCAACGCCCGAGTCGTATGCAATAAGATAACGCCAAATATCATTGCTAATACCGCAGCGCCTAGAGCCACTATTAATGAGTTGGCTAACGCTAACCAGAAATCAGATGAACTAAACACGGTGATCAATTCCGAATTTAAACCACTAAGCACCACCATCAATAACGGCGGTAATACAAAGAGTATCAGTAATATAATCCAACCTCTGTCCCACCACTTTTCTTGGATTGAATCTTGATACAGCACCGCTTGAGAAATGGATGCCGAGTCAACAGCAACCGATTTAGAAAAACGTTGAATAGATAAAGAAAGCACGCCACATAGCAACATCTGCCATAAGGCTAAAATAGCCCCCGCCTGCAAATCAAAATCAAACTTAATCGCTTGGTAGATAGCCAGTTCAATCGTGGTTGATTTTGGACCGCCACCTAATGCCATTACCGTAGCAAAACTAGTAAAGCAGAGCATGAATACAAGGCCTGCGACATGAGGGAATTGCTGCTTAATCCTCGGCCATGCCACCAATCGGTATTTACTCCAACCCGTTAACCCTAAATGAGCCGAAAGTTGATGTTGCTCTGTAGGAATAGAATCCAGACTTTGTAGAAACAAGCGAGTAGCGAAAGGATAATTGAAAAAAACATGCGCGAGTAAAATGCCATTTAAGCCATAAATTGAAAATGGCAGAGAATAACCAAACCATTGAAATAGATCAGCGATTAAGCCGCTATTTCCATAAATAGAGAGTAAGCCAAAAACACCCACTAATGCAGGAAGCACAAGCGTAGTCGCGCAAAGTTTCAGTAGTAAGCCTCGTCCTTTAAATTGACGTCGTGATAAGGCATACGCTGTGGGGATCGCAAGACTGATACTAAATAAAGTAGAAAGGAATGCTTGGTATAAACTGAACTTAGTTATATAGCGATAATAAGGATCTGACCAAACGAGACTTAAATCCAAGCTTGGCGATTCTAAAAGCAGAGCACTGATCGCTCCACCAACAAAGCCAATAATGACAATCGCGATTAAATATCCCAATAAAGGAACTGAATAATAAGAAGAGGTATTTTTCATAATTGCCAAAAGAAAGGAGCACAATGGTGCCCCTTATTTCAAATTAGAATGTCAGGGCGTGTTGCCACTCACGGATCCATGATTTACGTTGTTGTGAAATTGCTTTTGAATCAAATGACATAGCCTTACTCGGTACTGTTAAGCTATCAAACCCCTCAGGCAAAGCAACATCGGTCACAGGATACATCCAATTACCGGTTGGCATCGCTGATTGAAACTTATCAGTTAAAATAAAGCGAAGGAACTCATCAGCAAGTTTATTATGTTGAGTATTTTTTACTTTCGCTGCCACTTCTACTTGAGTGTAATGGCCTTCAGAAAAATTAGCCGCGACAAATCTATCGTCTTTTTCAGCAATCAAATGATACGCTGGAGAAGTGGTATAAGACAAAACCAAATCAGACTCGCCTTCTAGGAACATACTGTAAGCTTCAGACCAGCCTTTGGTTACTGTGACCGTTTTCTTAGCGAGTTGCTTCCACGCGTGCGGTGCTTCATCACCATAAACAGACTTCATCCACAGTAATAACCCTTGGCCCGGTGTCGAGGTTCGTGGATCTTGATAAATGACGTTTAGATCATCGCGCTGCTCTACTAGCTCTTTTAAACTTTTTGGCGGATTGGTCACTTTTTCTTTATTGTAAACAAATGCAAAGTAACCGAAATCATAAGGAACAAATATCGCGTCATTCCAACCTCCCGGTAAAGTGACAGAATCAATATTCACTTGATGCTGAGCCAATAGCCCTGTCGCCTTCGCTTCTGCCATTAAGTTATTATCTAAACCTAATACTACATCTGCTTTGGCATTTTTCCCTTCTAAACGAAGTCGATTCAAAATAGAAACACCATCATCAAGTGCTACCAATTTTAAATCACAGCCACATTGCGCTTCAAAAGCCGCTTCAATCGTTGGGCCTGGGCCCCAATCCGCCGCAAAAGAGTCATAGGTGTAAACGGTTAGCGTCTCTGTATCTGCAGCAGAAACAGAAAAAGAAGACGCCGTGACGATAGCTAACGCTGTCGGCAATAGTTTAAATAGAGAGGAAATTGAAAGAGTGTTCATTGTGTGCGCTTACATCCTTTTGAGCGGCACAGAATTAAGGTGATATTCTCTAAGAGGATGTCATCTCAATCCCTACGCCAGCATTATCTGAGTCAGGTAGTACGGGTTTAAGCGAGCATTATCCAATGCTTACTAATCTCAGCGAATACCAATCTAGATTACTAGTTGATATCGGTTGCTCCCCGATGAGAGGTCATATTGTATGTGTGAATCAAGCAATGAGCTAGAGGTTTTCTCTAAGCACACTCATTATATCAACGGTGATCGTAACCCCAGCGAGGGACTAACCCTTGATCTATACCTAAATGATCTAATATTCGAGCGACCATAAAATCAATTAAATCTTCAATCGACTTTGGTTGATGATAAAAACCAGGTGCGGCAGGCATAATAGTCGCACCAATTTGAGAAAGCTTTAACATATTTTCTAAATGCAACGTTGAAAATGGCGTTTCTCGGACAACAAGAATTAATTGACCACGCTCTTTTAACACCACATCAGCAGCGCGCTCTATTAAATTATCCGAAATACCATGAGCAATAGAAGCAACACTACCTGCAGAGCATGGACACACAATCATTTGCTTTGGTGCTGCTGATCCAGAAGCGACTGGTGAAAACCAATCCTCTTTACCACAAACCGTTAAATTATCCGCATGACAACCAAGATGCTCAACCAGTGCCGCTTTCATCGCATCAGGGCCACTTGGTAACTTCAAATCATGCTCTGTCGCCATCACCACGCGAGCTGCTGACGATATTAAAAAATAAACGTGATAATCCGCCGCTAATAAACATTCAAGCAAGCGTAGACCATAGGGCGCACCAGATGCGCCTGTCATTGCTAAAGTTATCGCTCTCTTTTCAGATTTCATTGTTGGTTTAACTTCTCAAGTAATTTACCGTGAATGCCTTCAAAACCACCGTTACTCATTACCAATATTTGATCACCCGGCTGTGCTTCGGCCACAATCATATCAACAAAAGCATCAATATTATTATGAGTATAAGCAGGTTGAGTACACTGCAGTGCAACATCATCTACCGACCAAGTGATATTGTCTGGTTGAAAAAGATAAACCGAATCAGCTGCATGTAGAGAAGCCGCCAACGTATCTTTGTGAACGCCTAATTTCATGGTGCTTGAACGAGGTTCTAGTACCGCAATAATTTTCTTATCGCCCACTTTATTACGTAAACCACCTAGCGTTAGATCAATCGCTGTTGGGTGATGAGCAAAATCATCATAAACAGTGACTCCATTTACTTCGCCTTTAAACTCTAGACGACGCTTAGTATTAATAAACTTACCTAACGCTTCACAAGCTAAATCAGGAGTAACCCCTACGTGACGAGCAGAAGCGACCACCATAAGCGCATTACTGACATTATGATCGCCGACGAGATCCCAATTTACTTGCCCTACTTTCTCGCCTTCAAAATAGATCTCAAATTGACTGCCATCTTTCTCAATTTTAATCGCTTTCCATTGGCCATCTTCACCGGTAAATTCAAGCTCACTCCAACAACCTTGTTCTAATACTTGCTCTAGTGGCTTATCTTGTTTTGGTGCAAAAATACGTCCGGTACTTGGAACCGTTCTAATTAAATGATGGAACTGGCGCTGAATAGCGGCAAGATCATCAAATATATCCGCATGATCAAATTCAAGGTTATTCAACACAAGAGTTCTCGGGCGGTAATGAACAAACTTAGAGCGCTTATCAAAAAAAGCACTGTCATATTCATCTGCTTCTACGACAAAAAACATGCTTTCGCCTAAACGCGCCGATTCACCAAAATTACCAAGTACACCACCCACTAAAAATCCAGGTTTATAACCACACTCTTCAAGTACCCATGTCAGCATGCTCGCCGTTGTGGTTTTACCGTGGGTTCCTGCCACCGCCATCACCCAGCGATCTTGTAATAAGAACTCTTGAAGCCATTGTGGTCCTGAGGTGTATTTCAGATTTTTATCCAATACATATTCAACGCACGGGTTACCGCGGCTCATTGCATTACCAATTACGACAAGATCTGGTGCAGGATCTAACTGGCTTGGGTCAAAGCCTTGGATGATCTCAATACCTTGAGACTCTAATAATGTGCTCATTGGTGGATACACGTTAGCATCGCACCCCGTAACCTTATGTCCAAGTTGGCGAGCCAATGTCGCAGCGCCACCCATAAAAGTGCCGCAAATACCAAGGATATGAATATGCATAATTACAACCGTCTTATTATTAAATTAGTGAGCAACCTCAATACAAAGTTACTTCAATACTCTTAAAAAGTTCTATGCTATAGAATGAATTACAGCAAACAGTAACACAACTATTATAAAAATAAATCAGTACCTAACCCTACTTACCGTTGATATCTAATAACAGAGAATAAAGGAATAACTATGTCTGAAATAAGAACCCTAGGTGAGTTTATTGTTGCTAAGCAGCATGACTTTCCTCACGCAAGCGGAGAACTTTCCTCACTGATTGGTTCAATTAAGTTGGCAGCTAAAATTGTAAACCGTGAAATAAATAAAGCAGGACTTGTCGATATCACAGGTGCTTCGGGTGAAGAAAATATCCAAGGTGAGCAACAACAAAAATTGGATCTGTACGCCAATGATAAATTCAAAGCGGCATTAGAAAACCGTGGCCAAGTTTGCGGTGTCGCAAGTGAAGAAGAAGACGAAGCCGTTGCTTTTAACAAAGCGTTAAATAAAGACGCAAAATACGTAGTATTAATGGACCCATTGGATGGCTCATCAAATATTGATGTTAATGTTTCTGTCGGGACTATTTTTTCTATTTATCGCCGTATTTCACCCATTGGAACACCACCAACCGAAGAAGACTTTCTTCAACCAGGAAGTCAACAAGTCGCCGCTGGTTATATTATTTATGGCTCATCAACTATGCTTGTTTATAGTACTGGACATGGAGTTCACGGCTTTACTTATGACCCATCTTTAGGCGTGTTCTGTTTATCTCATGAAAATATGAAAATCCCACAAGATGGCAATATTTATTCAATTAACGAAGGCAATTACATTCGTTTCCCTGAAGGTGTGAAGCAATATCTAAAATACTGCCAAGAAATCAGCCCTGAAGATAATCGTCCTTATACCTCGCGTTACATTGGTTCACTGGTTGCTGACTTCCATAGAAATTTACTTAAAGGTGGGATTTATCTATACCCAAGTACGCAGGCTTATCCAAACGGGAAATTAAGATTACTTTATGAATGTAATCCGATGGCTATGCTGATTGAAGAAGCGGGCGGTAAAGCGACAGATGGAGAAACGCGAATTCTAGATCTTAAACCAATCGAATTACATCAACGAGTACCCTTCTTTGTTGGCTCTAGCAATATGGTTGATAAGGTTCACGATTTTCTTACTGAATGGCAGAAGTAAATTTTCTGATACTCGTGTAATTAGATAATTACTGGAATGGGTATTAAATTCAGGATATAAAAAAACCGAGTCCTAAGACTCGGTTTCTTTGTGAAACTACTTACTGATTACTCAGCTGCAGCTTCTACTTCTGGACGATCTACAAGCTCAATGTATGCCATTGGTGCTTTATCGCCTGCACGGAAACCGCACTTCAGAATACGAGTATAACCACCAGCACGTTGTGCAAAGCGTGGACCTAACTCGGTAAATAGTTTTGCTACAACTTCGTTATCACGAGTGCGAGCAAACGCTAGACGACGGTTAGCAACACTGTCTGTCTTAGCTAATGTAATCAAAGGCTCAACTACACGACGAAGCTCTTTTGCTTTTGGTACAGTCGTCTTGATAATCTCGTGACGAACCAAAGAGCAAGCCATATTGCTAAACATAGCTTTACGGTGGCTGCTGTTGCGGTTGAGTTGACGACCACTCTTACGATGGCGCATGACCTAATCCTTCTAACTAGATAATTAGTGAACTGATTAATCTTCAGCGATAGACGCTGGTGGCCAGTTCTCTAGGCGCATGCCTAAAGAAAGACCACGTGAAGCTAGAACATCTTTAATTTCAGTTAAAGACTTCTTACCAAGGTTTGGCGTTTTAAGTAGCTCAACCTCAGTGCGCTGCACCAGATCACCAATGTAGTGAATCGCTTCTGCTTTCAAACAGTTAGCAGAGCGAACCGTTAGTTCAAGATCGTCTACAGGACGCAGTAGGATCGGATCGAACTCTGGCTTTTCTTCTTTCTCTTCAGGAACTCGTACATCACGAAGATCTACAAATGCATCCAGTTGTTCAGCTAAAATTGTAGCTGCACGACGGATAGCTTCCTCAGGATCAAGTGTACCGTTTGTTTCCATATCGATAACAAGCTTGTCTAAGTCAGTACGTTGCTCAACACGAGCCGCTTCAACCGCATAAGATATTTTATCTACTGGGCTGTAAGTTGCATCGACAAGCAGACGACCAATTGGACGCTCATCATCTTCATTATGAATACGCGCTGTTGATGGTACATAGCCGCGACCACGCTCTACCTTGATTCTCATGCTGATTTCAGCATTGTCATCAGTTAAGTGGCAGATTACATGCTCTGGGTTCGCAATCTCAACATCACCATCATGGGTGATGTCACCTGCAACAACAGGGCCTGCACCAGACTTGTTAAGAGTAATGATAACTTCATCTTTACCCTCAACCTTAACGGCAAGGCCTTTAAGGTTTAGAAGGATTTCAAGGATATCTTCCTGAACACCTTCTTTGGTGCTGTACTCATGTAATACGCCTTCGATTTCTACTTCAGTTACGGCACAACCCGGCATTGAAGATAGTAAAATACGACGTAGAGCGTTACCTAGAGTGTGGCCAAAACCACGCTCTAACGGCTCAAGAGTTACTTTTGCGTGAGTCTGGCTAACTTGTTCAATGTCAACTAGACGCGGCTTTAGAAATTCTGTTACAGAACCCTGCATTGTGTCCTCTCTATATTGAAGCTTTACTTAGAGTAAAGCTCGACGATCAAGTGTTCGTTGATGTCGGCAGACAAATCAGAACGTTCAGGAAGACGCTTAAACGTACCTTCCATTTTGCCAGCATCTACTTCAATCCAAGTTGGTTTTTCGCGTTGTTCAGCAACTTCTAGAGCAGCTTTAATACGTGATTGCTGTTTAGCTTTTTCACGAATTGAAACAACGTCGTTAGCCGCAACTTTGAAAGAAGGAACGTTAACTACTTTACCATTAACTAGAATAGACTTATGGCTAACTAGTTGACGAGATTCAGCACGTGTAGCGCCAAAGCCCATGCGGTAAACTACGTTATCTAGACGACCTTCAAGAAGTTGAAGTAGGTTTTCACCTGTGTTGCCTTTAATACGAGCAGCATCTTTGTAGTAGTTACGGAATTGTTTTTCTAGTACGCCATACATACGACGAACTTTTTGCTTCTCACGAAGCTGAACGCCATATTCAGATAGACGACCGCGACGAGCGCCGTGTACACCTGGAGCGTTATCGATTTTACACTTGGTATCGATCGCACGTACGCCTGATTTAAGGAATAAATCAGTGCCTTCGCGACGGCTAAGCTTCAGCTTAGGACCCAAATATCTTGCCATGTTCTTTCTCCAATATTCCTAGAAACGAAACTTAAACGCGACGTTTCTTAGGTGGACGACAACCGTTATGAGGGATCGGAGTAGCATCAACGATGTTTGTGATGCGGTATCCAGCAGCGTTTAACGCACGGATAGTTGACTCACGACCAGGACCAGGGCCCTTAACCATAACTTCAAGGTTCTTAACGCCATATTCTTTGGCCATTTCACCACAACGCTCAGCAGCAACTTGTGCAGCAAACGGAGTAGATTTACGAGAACCACGGAAACCAGAACCACCTGCAGTAGCCCAAGCTAGTGCATTACCTTGACGGTCAGTAATGGTTACGATTGTGTTGTTGAAAGAAGCATGAATGTGCGCTACGCCATCCGCTACTTGCTTACGAACGCGCTTACGAGCGCGAGTAGGTTGTTTTGCCATTGTACTCTCTACCTTATCCGATTATCTTTTGATCGGCTTGCGCGGACCTTTACGGGTACGTGCGTTGGTTTTAGTACGCTGTCCACGCAACGGTAGACTGCGACGGTGACGAAGACCACGATAACAGCCAAGGTCCATAAGACGCTTGATGTTCATCGATACTTCACGACGTAAGTCGCCTTCTACAGTGTATTTGGCAACACCATCACGCAGAATATCAATCTGCTCATCATTCAGTTCACTGATCTTAACATCTTCAGCAATACCAACTGCAGCTAAAATAGCTTGCGAGCGAGTCTTACCGATGCCGTAAATTGCAGTAAGTGCAATTACAGCGTGTTTATGATCAGGAATGTTAATGCCTGCTATACGGGCCACTATTCACTCCTAGTACTTTTTCTTAAGAAGAGCCACAACAAAGCCCGATGAGGATACGTTGCGGCTATAACTACTTCTTTTGCACACAAAAGGTAGGCCGAGAATAATACTCGGCCTAACTTAATATATCAAGTAAAAATTTCTGCTAAATTAACCTTGGCGTTGTTTATGCTTTGGTTCAACACAAATTATACGCACAACACCGTTGCGCTTAATAACTTTACAGTTGCGGCAGATTTTCTTAACGGAAGCACGAACTTTCATTGCTAAACTCCGTAAATGGACCTGAAATTAACGGCCATAGCCTTTCAGATTAGCTTTCTTCAAAACGGACTCATACTGCTGAGACATCAGATGAGTCTGAACCTGTGCCATAAAGTCCATGATAACTACTACTACGATTAGTAGGGAAGTACCGCCAAAATAGAAGCGAACATTCCATGCAATCATCATAAACTCAGGGATCAGACAGATAAAGGTAATATACATCGCACCAGCTAAGGTTAAACGGGTCATAACTTTATCAATATATTTCGTAGTCTGTTCACCTGGGCGGATTCCGGGTACGAATGCACCAGACTTCTTCAAGTTATCAGCTGTTTCACGCGGGTTAAATACCAGCGCTGTATAGAAGAAACAGAAGAAGATAATTGCTGCTGCATAAAGCATTACATATAATGGCTGACCAGGGCTTAACGCCATGGAAACATCAGTTAACCAACCGAATGTTCCTTCACCATTACCACCAAACCACTGAGCCAATGTCCCAGGGAATAGTATAATACTAGATGCAAATATTGCAGGTATCACACCAGCCATATTAATTTTAAGTGGCAAGTGAGTACTTTGTGCTGCAAATACCTTACGGCCTTGCTGACGCTTCGCATAGTTAACGACGATACGACGTTGACCACGTTCCATGAACACAACAAAGTAGATAACTGCAAACGATAACACTGCAATTAGTAATAGAAGAAGCACGTGCAGTTCACCTTGACGCGCCTGCTGGATCGTTTCACCGATAGCTGGTGGTAAACCTGCAACGATACCTGTGAAAATAATCAAAGATATACCGTTACCGATGCCACGCTCAGTAATTTGTTCACCTAACCACATTAAGAACATGGTACCAGTTACTAAACTTACTGTAGCTGTCAGATAGAACATCATGTCAGGGTTAGAAACTAACCCTGGAATCATGCTTGGTAGTCCGGTTGCAATACCAATTGCTTGGAATGTAGCCAGAACCAAGGTGCCATAACGTGTGTACTGATTAATCTTACGACGACCAGACTCACCTTCTTTTTTCAATTCTGCTAGAGGTGGATGAACAACTGTTAACAGTTGAACAACGATAGATGCCGAAATATACGGCATAATACCTAGAGCAAGAATTGAGGCACGCGACAGTGCACCACCAGAGAACATGTTAAACAGTTCAATGATAGTACCCTGCTGCTGTTCGAAAAGATCAGCAAGGACAGCAGCGTCAATCCCAGGAATTGGCACAAATGAGCCTGCTCGGAACACTAAAAGCGCACCTATAACAAATAACAGACGCGATTTCAGTTCAGCTAGGCCGTTCTGAGCACTATTTACTTCTTTTCCTGGTTTCTTTGCCATTGTACCTCATCCTTCGAGGATTATTCCTCGATCTTACCGCCTGCAGCTTCAATCGCAGCTTTAGCGCCTTTCGTTACGCGTAGACCTTTAACAGTTACAGCAGTAGCGATTTCACCAGAAAGTACAACTTTCGCGAACACAATGTTCTTAGTGATTACGTTAGCAGCTTTAAGGCTGTTTAGATCGATAACGTTACCTTCAACTTTAGCAAGCTCGCCTAAACGAACCTCTGCAGTCACTAGGCTCTTACGTGAAGTAAAGCCAAATTTAGGTAGACGTTGTTTCAGAGGCATTTGACCACCTTCGAAACCAACACGAACTTTACCGCCAGAACGTGATTTTTGGCCTTTGTGACCACGGCCACCAGTTTTACCTAGGCCTGAACCGATACCGCGACCTACGCGCTTCTTAGAAGCGTTAGAGCCAGCAGCCGGTGATAGAGTATTCAAACGCATTACTGATTACTCCTCAATCTTAACCATATAGTAAACTTTGTTGATCATACCGCGGTTACACGGTGTGTCTTCAACTTCTACTGTATGGTTGATGCGACGTAGACCTAGACCTTTAAGACACAAAATGTGCTTAGGTAGGCGACCAATAGAGCTTTTAGTCTGAGTTACTTTGATAGTTTTAGACATGGTACTTACTCCGAAATAGATTCAACAGTTAGACCACGCTTAGCAGCTACCATTTCAGGTGACTTAACGCTACTTAGACCCGCAATCGTTGCACGAACAACGTTGATTGGGTTAGTAGAGCCATAAGCTTTAGCTAGTACGTTGCGGACACCCACAACTTCTAACACTGCACGCATAGCACCACCTGCGATGATACCTGTACCTTCTGAAGCAGGTTGCATGTACACTTTAGAACCAGTGTGGCGACCTTTAACAGAGTGGTGAAGAGTACCTTCGTTAAGTGCAATCGTAAACATGTTACGACGTGCTTTTTCCATTGATTTTTGAATCGCTGCAGGTACTTCACGAGCTTTGCCGTAACCGAAACCTACGCGACCATTACCGTCACCAACAACTGTTAGTGCAGTAAAACTAAAGATTCGACCACCTTTAACCGTTTTAGAAACACGGTTAACAGCAATTAGCTTTTCGTTCAAATCTGTAGCTTGTTGTTGTTCTTTAGCCATCTTCCAACCCTACCTTAGAATTTCAGACCAGCTTCGCGAGCAGAATCTGCTAGCGCCGCTACTCGACCGTGGTATTGGAAACCAGAACGATCGAAAGCAACATTAGTAATGCCTTTTTCGATAGCGCGCTCTGCAATTAGTTTACCAATTGCTTCAGCAGCAGCTTTGTTGCTAGTGCTTCCAATTTGCTCACGGATTGCCTTTTCTACAGTAGAAGCGGCAGCGATAACCTCTGAGCCGTTTGGTGCGATTACCTGAGCGTACGTATGACGCGGAGTACGGTGTACTACAAGGCGAGTTGCACACAGTTCAGCAATCTTACGACGTGCACGTGTAGCACGACGGATGCGAGATGCTTTCTTATCCATAGTGATACCCTACTTCTTCTTAGCTTCTTTAGTACGCACGATTTCATCGGCGTAACGAACACCTTTACCTTTATAAGGCTCAGGTTGACGGTATGAACGAATATCCGCAGCTACTTGACCTACTACTTGCTTATCGCAACCAGTAATAATGATCTCAGTTTGTGTTGGACATTCAGCTTTAATACCTTCTGGTAGAGCGTGCTCTACTGGGTGTGAGAAGCCAAGAGTAAGGCCTACAGAGTTGCCTTTCATAGCAGCACGGTAACCTACACCTTTAAGAATTAGCTTCTTAGTAAAGCCTTCATTTACACCGATAACCATATTGTTTACTAGTGCACGAGCTGTACCAGCTTGAGCCCAAGCATTAGTCACGCCTTCACGTGGACCAAATACAATAGAATTATCTTCTTGTGAAATAACTACAGCGTCGTTAAGTACGCGAGTTAGTTCACCTTTACCACCTTTAATAGTGATTTCCTGGCCGTTCAGTTTAACTTCTACGCCAGCAGGAAGAACCACAGGTGCTTTAGCAACACGAGACATATCCTACTCCTATTAAGCTACGTAGCAGATAATTTCGCCACCAAGACCAGCTTTACGCGCAGCGCGGTCAGACATAAGGCCTTTTGATGTAGAAACAACAGCAATACCAAGACCACCCATAACAGATGGTAACGCGTCGCTCTTCTTGTAAACACGAAGACCTGGACGAGAAACTCGTTGGATTTGCTCGATAACTGGTTTAGCTTGGAAATACTTAAGAGTGATTTCTAGCTCAGGTTTGATTTCGCCTTCAACAGCGAATTCAGCGATGTAGCCTTCAGCTTTAAGTAGTGCAGCAATTGCAACTTTAAGCTTTGAAGAAGGCATTTTAACAGCAACTTTATTTGCTGATTGACCGTTGCGAACGCGGGTCAGCATATCCGAAATCGGATCTTGCATGCTCATAAGATTTACTCCAAATGATTAAGTGGCAATTACCAGCTAGCCTTACGAAGACCCGGAATCTCGCCTTTCATGCAAGCTTCGCGAACCTTAATACGGCTTAAACCGAATTTACGTAGGTAACCGTGTGGACGACCAGTTTGGTTGCAACGATTACGCTGACGAGATGCACTTGAATCACGAGGTAGAGCTTGCAATTTAAGTACTGCATCCCAACGCTCTTCTTCAGAAGCATTTACATCGCTAATTAGAACTTTTAACGCAGCACGCTTTTGAGCGAACTGAGATACAAGTTTTGCACGTTTAGCTTCACGCGCTTTCATAGATTTTTTAGCCATAACAGTAACCCTTCACCTTACTTACGGAATGGGAAGTTAAAGGCAGTCAGCAGAGCTCGGCCTTCCGCATCTGTATTCGCTGATGTCGTGATAGTGATATCAAGACCGCGTACACGATCAACTTTATCATAGTCGATCTCAGGGAAGATGATTTGCTCGCGAACGCCCATGCTGTAGTTACCGCGTCCGTCAAAAGACTTAGCGCTAACACCACGGAAATCACGTACTCGTGGAAGTGCAATAGAGATTAAACGCTCTAAGAATTCCCACATACGTTCGCCACGCAGGGTTACTTTACAACCGATTGGGTAGCCTTCACGAATTTTGAAACCAGCTACAGATTTACGTGCTTTTGTAATCAATGGCTTTTGGCCAGAGATAATTGCCATATCGGCAGCAGCGTTTTCTAGTAGTTTCTTATCGTTGATTGCTTCACCAACACCCATGTTTAGGGTAATTTTTTCAACCCTAGGGACTTGCATGACGCTCGAGTAGCTGAACTCTTTGGTAAGCTCAGCAACTACAGACGACTTGTAGTAATCATGCAGTTTCGCCATAGTAGAACTCCAAATTACTTCTATTAGTTAGAAACAGTTTCGCCGTTAGATTTAAAGAAACGAACTTTCTTACCATCTTCAAAACGGAAACCGATACGGTCCGCTTTACCAGTAGCTTCGTTGAAGATTGCGATATTAGAAGCATCAATAGCTGCTTCTTTCTCAACAATACCACCTTGCTGACCAAGAGCCGGAACAGGCTTCTGGTGCTTTTTCACAAGGTTGATACCTTCAACAATAACTTTACCAGTTTCAAGAACCTTAGTTACTTTACCTTTCTTGCCTTTATCTTTACCGACAAGAACGATTACTTCGTCATTACGACGGATTTTAGCTGCCATCTGACCGCTCCTTACAGAACTTCTGGTGCTAGTGAAACAATTTTCATGAATTTCGCATTACGAAGTTCACGAGTCACTGGACCAAAGATACGTGTACCGACTGGTTGCTCAGTAGTGTCATTCAACAATACGCAAGCGTTACGGTCAAAGCGAATGATAGAACCGTCTGGGCGACGAACGCCTTTACGGGTGCGCACTACTACCGCCTTCAGAACATCACCTTTTTTAACTTTACCGCGAGGAATTGCTTCCTTAACAGTAACTTTAATGACGTCTCCGATATGTGCATAACGGCGGTGAGAGCCACCCAGGACCTTAATACACATTACCTTGCGCGCGCCAGAGTTATCTGCAGCGTCAAGTGTACTTTGCATTTGGATCATTGTTAGTGCTCCGCTAAATATTTAAATAGACCCATCACGGGTCGGACTGCCTCTTCAAAAGAGGATGGGGAGTGTATCACCATTCTTTTAATAAAGGTAGTCAAAAAATAAACAGCTCCAAAAAAAATTATTGGAGCTGCTTACATGTATCGCTATTGAATCAACAAAAATTAAGCTTTTGCTTTTTCAATAATGTTTACCAAAGTCCAAGACTTAGTCTTAGACAGTGGACGACATTCACGAATCGCAACTAGGTCGCCTTGGCCACACTCGTTGTTTTCATCATGTGCGTGAAGCTTAGTCGTGCGCTTGATGTATTTACCGTAGATCGGGTGTTTCACCATGCGTTCAATAGCAACAACAATAGACTTGTCCATCTTGTCGCTAATTACACGACCTTGCATAGTACGAATTTTCTCGCTCATTATGCGCCAGCCTTCTCATTCAGTAAAGTTTTAACACGTGCGATATCACGACGTACAGCTTTCAGAGTATGAGTTTGCTGTAGTTGACCAGTCGCAGCTTGCATGCGCAAGTTAAACTGTTCACGTAGCAAATTCAGAAGCTCTTCATTAAGCTCTTCAACGTTTTTCTCGCGTAGATCTTGTGCTTTCATCACATCACCTGCTTAGTTACAAAAGTAGTTTTGATAGGCAGTTTACGTGCCGCTAGGCGGAACGCTTCACGTGCCAACTCTTCAGGTACGCCGTTCATTTCGTACATAACCTTTCCAGGTTGGATTTGGGCTACCCAGTACTCAACGTTACCTTTACCCTTACCTTGACGAACTTCAAGCGGTTTTTCTGTGATAGGTTTGTCTGGGAACACACGGATCCAGATTTGACCTTGACGCTTAATGTGACGCGTCATAGCACGACGTGCCGCTTCAATTTGACGAGCAGTTAGACGACCACGGCCTACAGCTTTAAGACCGAATTCGCCGAAGCTCACTTCAGTACCTTTAGCAAGACCACGGTTACGACCAGTCATAACCTTACGGAACTTAGTACGTTTTGGTTGTAGCATCAGTCAGCTCCTTACTTACGGCTTCTACGCTGCTTCTTAGGCTTGTCAGCCTTAGGCTCTACTGCGTTAGCAGCTGGCATACCGCCTAGAACTTCACCTTTGAAGATCCAAACTTTAACGCCGATCACACCGTATTGAGTGTGAGCCGAAGAAGTTGCGTAATCAATGTCAGCACGTAAAGTATGTAGAGGTACACGACCTTCACGATACCATTCAGAACGTGCGATTTCAGCACCGCCAAGACGGCCGCCTACTTGTACTTTGATGCCTTGAGCGCCTAGACGCATTGCATTTTGTACCGCACGCTTCATAGCGCGACGGAACATAACACGACGTTCTAGTTGTGAAGCAATGCTATCAGCTACAAGTTGAGCATCTAGCTCTGGCTTGCGAACTTCTGCAATGTTGATTTGCGCTGGAACACCTGCGATTTTAGCTACGCCTGCGCGTAGTTTTTCTACGTCTTCACCTTTCTTACCGATTACTACGCCTGGACGAGCTGTGTGAATAGTCACACGGATGCTCTTAGCAGGACGCTCGATAACGATGCGAGATAGAGATGCTTTTTTCAGTTCTTTAGTAAGATACTGACGTACCTTGAAGTCGCCGTCTAGGTTGTCAGCGAACTCTTGGCTACTAGCAAACCATGTAGCATTCCAAGGCTTAACGATGCCAAGACGAATACCATTAGGATGTACTTTTTGACCCATTTGCTTAATCTCCTAGTCTTTAACGATCAGCTACAACGATAGTGATGTGGCTTGAACGCTTCAAGATGCGATCTGCACGACCTTTAGCACGAGGCATAATACGCTTCATGATAGGGCCTTCGTCTACGAAGATTTTAGCGACATTAAGATCGTCGATATCTGCACCTTCGTTGTGTTCAGCGTTTGCGATAGCAGACTCAACAACTTTTTTAATTAATACTGCAGCTTTTTTGTTGCTGAAAGTAAGAATTTCAAGAGCTTGGTCTACTGATTTCCCACGAATTTGGTCCGCAACTAAGCGAGCCTTCTGCGGAGAAATGCTGGCAAAACGATGTTTAGCAATAGCTTCCATATTCTACCTCCTAACGCTTTTTAGCTTTCTTATCTGCAGCATGGCCGCGATAAGTACGAGTAGGTGCAAATTCGCCCAACTTGTGACCAATCATGTCTTCTGTAACGAAAACTGGTACATGCTGGCGACCATTATGGACAGCGATGGTCAAGTTGATCATAGTTGGAATGATCATTGAACGACGGGACCAAGTCTTAATAGGCTTTTTGTCTCCGCTTTCCACCGCTTTCTCTACCTTCTTCAGCAAGTGTAGGTCAATGAAAGGACCTTTCT
Organism: Aliivibrio sp. S3MY1; assembly: GCF_028765575.1. GTDB lineage: Bacteria > Pseudomonadota > Gammaproteobacteria > Enterobacterales > Vibrionaceae > Aliivibrio. The sequence continues at coordinate 90,183 of NZ_JARACO010000015.1, forward strand.
TGAGAGAACGTGGCATGGCGATTCCTCTTTATAGATTATTTGTTACGACGACGTACAATGTACTTGTCAGTAGATTTATTCTTACGAGTCTTGAAGCCCTTAGTTGGCATACCCCAAGGTGATACTGGGTGACGACCGCCTGATGTACGACCTTCACCACCACCGTGTGGGTGATCCACTGGGTTCATTGCAACACCACGTACTGTTGGACGAACACCGCGCCAGCGTGTAGCACCGGCTTTGCCTAGCTCACGTAGCATGTGTTCAGAGTTACCAACTTCACCGATAGTCGCACGACCTTCAGAAAGAACTTTACGCATCTCACCAGAGCGTAGACGTAATGTCACGTAAGCGCCATCACGAGCAATGATTTGTGCGTATGCACCAGCAGAACGTGCAACTTGCGCGCCCTTACCAGGTTTTAATTCAACACAGTGAACAGTAGAACCTACTGGGATGTTGCGCAATGGTAAGCAGTTACCTGCTTTGATTGGCGCATCAACACCTGATTGAACTGTATCGCCGGCTTTAAGACCTTTTGATGCGATAATGTAACGACGCTCACCGTCTGCGAACAGAACTAGTGCAATATTTGCACTACGGTTTGGATCGTATTCTAAACGTTCAACGATAGCTGGAATGCCATCTTTAGTACGTTTAAAGTCAATTAGACGGTAGTGTTGCTTATGACCACCACCAACGTGACGTACTGTAATACGACCGTTATTGTTACGACCACCAGATTTAGAGTTTTTCTCTAAAAGAGGTGCGTATGGCTTACCCTTGTGTAGGTCAGCGTTAACGATTTTTACAACGTGACGACGACCAGGGGAAGTCGGCTTACATTTAACAATAGCCATTTTTAACTACTCCTGTTATTCCGCGCCGCCAACGAAGTCTAGGTCTTGACCTTCTTTCAAGATTACGTACGCTTTTTTCACGTCTGAACGACGGCCTTGGCGTGCACCTTGACGTTTGGTCTTGCCCTTAGTGATAAGGGTATTTACAGACTTAACTTCAACTTCAAACAACTTTTCTACAGCTGCTTTAATCTCTTTCTTAGTTGCATTGATTGCTACTTTGAAAACAATAGTGTTATTGCCTTCAGCAGCCATCGTTGCTTTTTCAGAGATATGTGGGCCACGTAGGACTTTTAGTAGACGCTCTTCACTGATCATGCCAGCATCTCCTCAACTTGCTTAACTGCAGCAGCAGTCATTAGAACCTTGTTGAATGCAACAAGACTTACTGGATCAATACCAGCTACGTCACGAGCGTCAACTTTATATAGGTTACGAGCAGCTAAGAATAGATTCTCGTCTACTTCGCCAGTTACGATAAGAACATCGTTAAGCTCAAGCTCTTTAAGCTTAGCAACTAGCTCTTTAGTCTTTGGTGCTTCAATTGAGAAGTCTTCAACAACGATCAAACGATCTTGACGAACTAACTCAGAAAGAATGCTCTTAAGAGCACCGCGGTACATTTTTTTGTTTACTTTAACGCTGTGATCTTGTGGTTTCGCAGCAAAAGTAACACCACCTGAACGCCAGATTGGGCTACGAATCGTACCCGCACGAGCTCGGCCTGTACCTTTTTGACGCCATGGCTTAGCGCCACCGCCAGATACTTCTGAACGTGTTTTTTGAGCGCGAGTACCTTGACGAGCACCTGCTGCATAAGCAACAACTACTTGGTGTACAAGAGCTTCGTTAAACTCACGTCCGAAAGTAGTTTCGGAAACAGTTAGTGCCGCAGCACCTTTAACCATTAGTTCCATTACATACTCCTAAGACGTTATGCTTTAACAGCTGGTTTAACGATCACGTTGCCACCTGTTGAGCCTGGTACTGCACCTTTAATAAGAAGCAGATTGCGCTCAGCGTCAACACGTACGATCTCTAGGTTTTGAGTAGTACAACGCTCAGCACCCATGTGACCTGCCATTTTCTTGCCTTTAAATACGCGACCTGGAGTTTGACATTGGCCAATTGAACCCGGAGCACGATGAGACAAAGAGTTACCGTGAGTCATATCTTGAGTACGGAAGTTCCAACGCTTAACAGCGCCTTGGAAACCCTTACCTTTAGATGTACCAGTAACGTCTACTTTTTTGATTTCGTTAAAGATTTCAACACTTAGCTCAGCGCCAACTGCGAATTCTTCACCGTTTTCTAAACGGAATTCCCAAAGACCGCGACCTGCTTCAACACCTGCTTTCGCAAAGTGACCAGCTTCAGGCTTAGATACGCGGTTAGCTTTCTTAGAACCACAAGTAACTTGGATTGCGTTGTAGCCGTCAGTTTCAGTAGTTTTCACTTGTGAAACACGGTTAACTTCAACTTCAACAACAGTTACTGGGATAGAAACGCCTTCTTCGGTAAAGATGCGGGTCATGCCCACTTTACGACCGACTAGACCAATCATAATAATCTCCCCTTAACCTAGGCTAATTTGAACATCAACGCCAGCAGCAAGGTCTAAACGCATTAGTGCGTCAACAGTTTTATCTGTTGGCTCAACAATGTCGATTAAACGCTTGTGAGTACGAATTTCGTACTGGTCACGTGCGTCTTTGTTAACGTGAGGAGAAGTAAGAACAGTAAAACGCTCTTTACGAGTAGGTAGTGGAATAGGACCACGAACCTGAGCGCCAGTGCGCTTAGCTGTTTCAACGATTTCCGCTGTAGACTGATCGATTAGTTTGTAATCGAAAGCTTTTAGGCGGATACGTATACGTTGGTTCTGCATGAGACAGAGCTCCAATAATAAATACACAAACAATATCGCCACTCAATCTCGTAATAACGAGAGAATGCCGATTGATTTATGTGAAACCATAGGTCCAAAATTAGGACACATTGTCAGTTAACTTAATATTAGAATTTACCTGATGACGAATCAAAAGATAATGTCTAATAATGTTAACCGCGAACATAAGCTGAGTATTCATTCTAAGTACAAACACTACTCTGTAGTAATCGGTACTTTCCTCGCTGCTCATTGGTTCACAACTGACTTAAGCCAGTGCGTTGCATTATACAGATCACACTTTTAGATGCAAGCATTGTTTGAAAAACAAACGAAAAAAAATATAACTAGAAACGATACGCTTTGCTAACTAGAAACTATAAGAGAAAAAGCAAACATAAAACTCCCCTCTCTTAATAAGATTTTCATTTAAACACATCAAATTAATAGCAACATAATTAAATGCTTATTATTGGTAGGACTAGAACTGACTTGCTTTTATCGTTTCTAGAGCAAAGCATTCGAGTTAGCGAAGCATATAGTATTTATTTACAGGCAACAAAAAGGGAAGCCTAAGCTTCCCTTTTTTTAGTCATGCGATTTATCGCAAAATCTTTAGCTATTAA
>NZ_JARACO010000150.1 GCF_028765575.1 Aliivibrio sp. S3MY1
TTATCAACTCACAAGTGCCCACACAGATTGATTTGGTTAAATTGTTAAAGAGCTTGTCTTTCAACCACTTAGCGTTACCGCTTCGTCGCTTCAGGCTGCGTATAATACGCTTTCTGATTTGAAAGTCAAGATAATATTTTCAACTTTTTCATTTATTTATGAAAGACTTAAAAATGTTATGTTGACTTTGCTCACAGTGACAAACTGGGAGCGAAATAAAAGCCCGTTCTATTGAACGGGCACTTATTC
>NZ_JARACO010000151.1 GCF_028765575.1 Aliivibrio sp. S3MY1
GAACTCGTGACCTCAACCTTGGCAAGGTTGCGCTCTACCAGCTGAGCTAGTGTCGCATGATCAACGCTATAAAGCATTCAATCTAAATGTGGTTGCGGGAGCAGGATTTGAACCTACGACCTTCGGGTTATGAGCCCGACGAGCTACCAAGCTGCTCCATCCCGCGTCCGGATGCATTGTTTAAGACAATGAGACTATAAACCAAACTCTCTTTTCGAGAAGAACCATCAGGCTCTTAAAGAGAAA
>NZ_JARACO010000152.1 GCF_028765575.1 Aliivibrio sp. S3MY1
ATTATTTTTTGATGGTAATCGCACTATCGAAAAAAGCGATTGATAAGTGGAGATTTAATCGTTATTTAGAATGGAGTTATCGTGCTATAAAGTAATGGAAATTTAATATTAAGGATAATTTCATGATGAATAAACTTTTATTTTCTACTTTATTTTTAGCATCAATGGCCGTTAACGCATCTAATATTTCAGTTGATATGAAGGATTTAGATTCAGGTAAAATGATAGGCTCTATATCA
>NZ_JARACO010000153.1 GCF_028765575.1 Aliivibrio sp. S3MY1
GTTTATTTATGGTAGTTAGGGTGTATGGAAATTTTAAAAGAAATCGCTTTACCAGTGTTGTTATCAACAATATCTGCTTACTTAGCTACGAAAGCGGCTTTTCGAAAGTATAAAAATGAAAAACGTTGGGATGATAAAAGAGAAAAGTATGCTGCGGTTATAGAGTCAGTTGAGTATATTGAAGCTTGGTATAACAGTTTGCATTATTCTTTAGGAATTGGCT
>NZ_JARACO010000154.1 GCF_028765575.1 Aliivibrio sp. S3MY1
TAGTTTTGTGATTAAGGTAGTTAAATTCAGGTTGGTTTGCATAGTAATAAACGTGTTATGCCAGCGTTATACGAACTCTGAGAATGCAGTTTTTTGGTTCAGTCCAGCGATTGAACCATTAGCTTTTTAGGTGTGAAAGTAGGGTGGTTTATCTTTTTCTTTGTTGCCTTTTGGTGTTCGTTTTATCAGGTTCGGCATTGAACTATTATTGTCCTAAATTCAA
>NZ_JARACO010000155.1 GCF_028765575.1 Aliivibrio sp. S3MY1
ATATGTATCAATAATCACCATTCCTTTAGAACGCTGATATGGCAGAAGTTCTTCACGCATCCAATTGAGCCATTTGTCAGTTTGTCCTGGTTTAATTTGGTATTCGCGCAATTCTATAATTTTCAAATTATTACTCGCTTACATTAATTTAAATATCATGAGATTAAATTGATCATTTTATTTACTGTCAAGTGAATTATAATGCATAGCGTAAG
>NZ_JARACO010000156.1 GCF_028765575.1 Aliivibrio sp. S3MY1
TTTTGTTCGCTTAATTGGCATCGGTAAATTAGAATCTAGGCTTAGAAAATCTTGGCAGGGCCGTTCTTTACCAAGTTTGCCAAGCCGAAAGTAAGCACGCACAACAATCGCATCAACACGATGCTTATTACATTCGGCGTTTTTGGTTTGAAGTGTAATTGGTTTGAAGTGTAATTGGTTTGGAAAGTTGGTCGTCAGCACGTGTTATGCAA
>NZ_JARACO010000157.1 GCF_028765575.1 Aliivibrio sp. S3MY1
CAACACGGTGAGGTGGCCGAGAGGCTGAAGGCGCTCCCCTGCTAAGGGAGTATGCGGTTTATAGCCGCATCGAGGGTTCGAATCCCTCCTTCACCGCCATTATTTGTTTCTGTTGATTTTAAGTCAGCAAGAACATAAAAGAATTATTGTGCGCTAGTAGCTCAGCTGGATAGAGTACCTGGCTACGAACCAGGCGGTCGGAGGTTCGAAT
>NZ_JARACO010000158.1 GCF_028765575.1 Aliivibrio sp. S3MY1
AGCTAAATCAGTCAGCTTTCCAAATTGTTAAAGAGCGATTTCACGCTAATGCGTGTAACCATTTTTAAAGACTCTTAAAGGCGTTACCTAAAAGAACGTTTAAAGATGGTATCCCGTAGGGGAGTCGAACCCCTGTTACCGCCGTGAAAGGGCGGTGTCCTAGGCCTCTAGACGAACGGGACACTGGATACTCTAAATTAAAACCTTATT
>NZ_JARACO010000159.1 GCF_028765575.1 Aliivibrio sp. S3MY1
AATGGTGGGTCGTGCAGGATTCGAACCTGCGACCAATTGATTAAAAGTCAACTGCTCTACCAACTGAGCTAACGACCCAATGGTATCCCGTAGGGGAGTCGAACCCCTGTTACCGCCGTGAAAGGGCGGTGTCCTAGGCCTCTAGACGAACGGGACACTGGATATTTGAAGGTGTTGGGCACCTTCTATTGCTTCTTTACGTTTT
>NZ_JARACO010000016.1 GCF_028765575.1 Aliivibrio sp. S3MY1
AGTTATTAACCCTTTTGTTTTCTTTTTAGTCGACCCGTTTACCGCTGGTTGGTTATTAGTAATAGAGTTTATTTTTACTCTTGCTATGGCATTAAAATGCTACCCTTTGCAACCCGGTGGTTTACTTGCCATCGAAGCCATTGCGATAGGTATGACAAGTGCAGAGCAAGTGAAGCATGAACTGGTTGCTAACATTGAAGTACTACTATTATTAGTATTTATGGTTGCCGGTATTTATTTCATGAAGCAACTGCTTCTGTTTATTTTCACCAAAATATTAATTGGCATAAAATCAAAACCAGCACTTTCTGCTGCTTTCTGTTTTACTGCGGCCTTCTTATCCGCTTTCCTCGACGCATTAACCGTTATTGCCGTTGTTATTAGTGTTGCTGTTGGCTTCTATGCAATTTATCACCGCGTAGCGTCAGGACAAGGTGGCACACCAAGTCATGATCATACCTGTGATTCAAACGTAACTGATGAGCTAACTCGTGATGATCTTGAAAACTACCGTGCTTTCTTACGTAGTCTTCTTATGCATGCTGGTGTAGGTACTGCTCTTGGTGGTGTTATGACAATGGTAGGTGAACCTCAAAACCTGATCATTGCAGATCAAGCTGGTTGGATGTTTGGTGAGTTCATTATTCGTATGTTACCAATCACGGCTCCTGTATTTGTCTGCGGTATGCTAACTTGTGTTGTTGTAGAGAAATTGGGCATCTGTGGTTACGGTGCAAAACTGCCTATTAATGTTCGAAATATTCTTGAAGAGTATGAATCAGAAGAGCGTAAAAACCGTACTAATATTGATAATGCTAAATTAATTATTCAAGCAGTTATCGCTGTTTGGTTAATTGTCGCTCTTGCACTTCATTTAGCGGCAGTGGGTCTTATCGGCCTATCGGTTATTATCTTAGCGACTGCATTTACTGGTGTTATCGAAGAGCACTCAATGGGTAAAGCATTTGAAGAAGCGCTACCATTTACTGCTTTATTAGCTGTATTCTTTGCGGTTGTTGCTGTAATTATCGATCAGCAATTATTCAAACCTATTATTGATGCCGTATTAGCTGTCGAAGATAAAGGCTCACAATTAGCTTTATTCTATGTTGCAAATGGTTTGCTATCAATGGTGTCTGATAATGTGTTTGTTGGCACGGTTTATATTAATGAAGTTAAAGCTGCATTACTAAATGGCCAAATAACACGTGAACAGTTTGACTTATTAGCAGTAGCAATCAATACCGGTACAAACTTACCGTCAGTTGCAACACCAAATGGTCAAGCTGCATTCTTATTCTTACTGACTTCAGCACTTGCTCCATTAATTCAATTATCATATGGTCGTATGGTTTGGATGGCATTACCATATACGATTGTTTTAGCTCTTGTTGGTATGTTTGGTATTGTGTTCTTCCTTGAACCGATGACAGCCATGTTCTACGATTTAGGTTGGTTAACTCATAGTACAATAGAAAGTGCAACTTCTGCGGTTTCTAGTGGTCATTAATAAGGTATAACCTCTTTTTGATATAAAAGGCTCTGTATATACGGAGCCTTTCTTTTTTTATTAAGGAATAATTAATGCAAGCCCTTAACCACTTCTCCCGCATTCGCTTATCTTGGCTGCTATTGCTTCTCTGTATTGCTGCATTTGAAGCGGCAGCACTTACCTTTCAACATGTGATGAAACTACCTCCTTGTGTCATGTGTATTTATGAACGCGTAGCTATGATGGGAATTGGTGGTGCCGCTATCATTGGTTTACTTAACCCTAATAACCTACTCATTCGTTGGTGTGGATTTATTGCTTGGGGTATCAGTGCTGCTTGGGGTTTAAAACTCGCTATGCAGCATGTTGATTTTCAATTAAACCCATCACCTTTCGCGACCTGCGACTTATTTGTTACCTTCCCTTCCTGGGCACCACTCAACAAATGGGCACCGTGGATGTTTGAAGCGTATGGTGACTGCGGTAAAATTGTATGGCAATTCTTAACGCTAACTATGCCTCAATGGTTGGTTATTATCTTTGCTGGTAACTTAGTGGCTTTGGCTATTTTTGTTATTGCTCAATTTTTTAATAAGAAATCAGCCTAACAATTTTTTGATTTGACACAAAAAAGCCATCAATCAGTTGATGGCTTTTTTATTCTATTTTTCACTAAAAGATAGCTTAGTGTTTATTTTCCGCAACACTTCTTAAATTTCTTACCGCTTTCACACGGGCAAGCATCATTACGGCCCACATCTTTATATGGATTTACCTTTTGCCCTTTATAACCAATTTGGTATTCATCTGCAGCCATTGCTACTTCTTGTATCATAAAGTCAATTTTAGGTAACATCTGCTCTAGCGTTGGTGGTGTGTCAATTCCAGCTTCCGCCATTTGACTATGCGTCTCTTGTTCATCAACGGCAAGCATCATAGTCGTCAATAATGCAGACAGCATTCGCATCGTACCATCAGCTACGTTAAGATCAGCCCATAACTCTTCAACTGTTGGCCATAACGTCATAAAGCCTTCAGCAAATTCTGCTACATCATCAAGATCATCAAAATTTACAACCTCAGTGACTTCATATTCATGACGCTTAAGTAATGTGTATTGATGCTCTATTTGCTGAGATACTGGTTTTAGTATTTTTTGTATATTATCAGCACCAACCAAGTCGCTTAACCACACTTCAGGATCTAATGGCTTGGTTGCCATATTTGCAGCAAGTACTGCCCCTTCAAGAAAAAGGCCAGAGCAGTTCAAATCAACACCATCTAGTGCAATTAATTGATACTTCATTATTTATTCACTTCCGAAATTAAGTTTTCGGCGTAGTATAGCGCAAATAATTATTAGAGCCTAAGTGCCATTATTGTTATTTTGGGAATTTTAGCTGTGATTGCCGCACCAAAGTTTTTAAATTTGCAAGATGATACTCATGAGTCTAGAACTGATGGTGTTTTTTCTGCCTTTACTGCCTTTACTGCCGCAGTGAGTATGTATCATTGCGCTTGGGTATTACAAGGAGAACCATCTGCAAGTTCAGGTGTTGGCGTTATTTTTTCTGACGAAACTATTTACCCATCAAATATGGATGATAATACCAATAAAGGTTATATCATGCGTTACTCAGTAACAACGGGTGAAACGGTTGTCGAGTTTACAAAATTCCCAAAATAAGTGACATAGCTCCCCTTTCCCCCTACAATCCCACCTCCAATAAAAGAGGTGGGATATGCAAGTAATACTAGGCCCGATGGAGGGCGTACTCGATCACTTAATGCGTGAGCTATTAACCGAGATTAATGACTATGATTTCTGCGTTACTGAGTTTGTCCGCATCGTAGACCAGTTGTTACCTCCACACGTGTTCCACCGTATCAGTCCAGAATTACTCAATGGCAGTAAAACACAATCTGGTACCCCTATCCGTGTACAGCTATTAGGTCAAGAGCCTAATTGGATGGCAGAAAATGCCGTGCGTGCTATTGAACTCGGCTCTGATGGTGTTGATCTTAACTTTGGTTGCCCTGCAAAAGCGGTAAACAAAAGTCGTGGCGGAGCAGCGTTATTAAAAGATCCTGAGTTAATTTATCAAATCGTAAAATCATGTCGTGATGCCGTTCCAAGTGATAAAAAAGTCACAGCCAAGATCCGTCTAGGTTGGGAAAATCCAGAAGAGTGCTTTGCTATTTCAGATGCGATAAAACAGGCTGGCGCAAGCGAGCTAACCATTCACGCAAGAACTAAAGTTGATGGTTACCGTGCAGAAGAAATAAAGTGGGATTACATTAACCAAGTTCGTCAAAAAATCGATATTCCCATCATTGCCAATGGTGAGATCTGGAACCATGAAGATGGACAACGTTGTATTGCAGCAACAGGTATTGATTCATTAATGGTCTGTCGTGGGGCATTCAACATTCCTAACTTAGGTAATGTTGTAAAGCACAATCACGCTAAGATGCCATGGCCTGAAGTGATTGCACTGCTTATTCATTATTCGAAGCTGCAAATGGCAGGTGACAAAGGTCAGTATTATTCAAACCGAGTAAAACAATGGCTAGTTTATCTTCGCCAAGAATACACTGAAGCAAAAGACATTTTTATGGATATTCGCAGCCATAAAAAATCTGAGCCTATCGTTGCCAGACTTCATCAAGAGCTAGAAAAAGTAAGCTAACTCTATAGTACAGATTAAGATCTCCGAGTTTATGAAAAGTAAACTCGGTTTTTACCTTCTTGTTTTGCTTTATAAAGAAGATCATCTGCTTTTTTAATGACATGCTCAAATGAAAAGTCTTGTTGAGAATCAATCACTGCAACACCACCAGAAACAGTAAAGCCACCTTTCACAACCTTACCTGATGAGTCTTGGATCGACTTTCTTACTCGTTCACACACCCTCTCTAAGCTAGATCTAGATTCTGCATTGATACAAATCACAAACTCTTCGCCACCAAATCGAGACACAATATCACTATCACGAACACTTTTATTCAATATCTTCGCGACGTATATAATCGCCTCATCGCCCACATCATGACCAAATACATCATTAATTTGTTTAAAGTCATCAATATCATAAAGAGCAAAGCCAACAAATTTCTTAACGACACGATCTTGTAGGCTCATTTCAAAACCACGACGATTATATAAACCTGTCATTGGATCTTGTTTTGCTAAATCACGATAATAACGTTGAGATAAATGTGTTTGATAATAAAACATCGATAAAACGGCAAGAATATAGGTTACAAAAATCAAGGTTAACGATTTAATATCATGAGTCAAAAAAATTATAAGCTCTTCTTTTATCGAACTTTTATAATATAGAAAATAGGTAAAATTCGTATCAGTAAGTGCCACTGGCTGCATAAAACGATATTGTTCAAAACGTTCATATTTATCACTGTCTAATAATTGAATATGCTTTGAAACAGCACTGTTTGAGCGTAATAGTTTTTCAACCGATAAGTCGATTACCAATAGCCCCTTAAAGAGATCTTTATAATAAATAGGCGTAGAAAAAGTTAACACTTCTAGACCATCAAAAAAGGCATCGGTGTACGGAGGGGTAAAGGTGATATCTTTTTGATTTTTATTCTTCATACTATTTTTCCAGTATGGTCGAGAATAAATAGTGTCTAATGTTTGCTTGGTTAAATTTTCTGCGATTTGCTTTGGCGATGAAATGATATAATCGTATTTAGAGATAAAGTAGATACCATGAAGATACTTTTCATAATCATGAATAAATGAGATAACAGGAGCAAGCGTAACCTTCTTAGAAGCTATATCATAGAGTTCTGAGCTTGGATCACACAGCTCTTTTACTCCTGCAAAACTATAATCTAAACGACTTTTAGGCACAGATACATTTTGCTTATCCAGCACCGCGCTTTGATCAGTACTAGGACGGATAACACAAAGTTCAGCCTGTTCATCTATCTCAAGGTTATGATTATAAAACCCCCCTGAATTTTGCTTATAAAGCTGAGATAAATTGTAATCAAGAGAAATCATCACGTTGATAGAGCGCTGTAAAGAATCAATAATACGATCATATTCTCGGTTCACTTGTCGCTGAACAGAACCAATATGATTATCTAAAACAATACTAAGCAGCAACACTAAAAATAGCGTTGGAATAACAAAGATGTATTTTAAATTAGATTTCGGCATATATAAATTCTTTAACAGAAAATGAACAGACTATAGTACCTATTTTTTTACTGAATATCTCGCAGAAAACACCTTATTTAACATTTACCTGACAATAAGTTACCGTTAGACACATAACTAGTGATTATTTAACCACTTGAGAGAGTAAAGATATTCCATTTTTAGTCCACATTTTGGTATTTACCATCTCTTCAATATCTTGAGTTCCATACTGCTCACCGTCATAAACCACCACAATACTTTCATCGCCTGATTGTAAGAAGTTAGTTTCGCCAAACTCCGTGTATCGTGTCGCTCCAATACTAATAATCGCTTGTTCTGGATAATTAGCCTCAGATAAATAAATCGCAAGATCTTCAGCGGGGCCTTCATCCTTTTGATTATTCATTCGATCAATCATCCATTCATTTAGTTGCTCATGGAAGTAGCTGTAATCAATCGCGGCACTATCTTCACCGTATCGATTCATTTCACCATTGCGAATATGAAAACTGGCAATACGATATTTATCTAATTCACAGCCTTTAGTAAACGAGGTTAGCTCAATGAAATCTTGCGAGATCCCCTTGGTGTTTTCACCCCAGTTTTTCTTTTCACTGATCTTCTTCGCATTGGGCTTTCTAATTGAACAATCATTGTATGCCGCAAACTTCACTGGGGTTAACGCCACTACTTTGTTGTCTTGATAAGTGATATCAAACACAATCGCAATTTCTGGTTCAATTTGCAGATTATCAGCATCATTAGGTGGAATAATAGAGTCAGACGACAAAGGATATTGAGATAAGAATCCAGCTTGTCGAGATGGAATGTAAAATGGAAAAAGTGCTTTTGGTTGAATGGCATTTTCAACTTTCACATTTAAAAAGTCAGTTGCTTCCCCTGCTTGCTCCAGATGCCCAGCAAAGTTACCTGCTACACCAAAACCCACTGCATGTTTAAATGTCATATTGCCTTCTTAATTATTCTAAAAGTAACGTTAAGAAGGCACCTTAATTTATTCTTTAATTCTGTTCGATGATGCGGATCTAATTTTATGATTTCTTTGCTTTTCTACGACGTTTAAATTGCGGTTTTGTCGGGCTTTTCAACGTTTTTAATGATTCTGGTACCGGACCTTGCTGAACCCTTTGCATAAAGTTTAGGACTTTGGTTTCTAATTCAGACATAAAAGGACGATATGCACAGGTTCTTTCTGTCATTCCTTGTAGCTGAAACTCCCAATGTGCCGTCATATCTGGGTAAGTCGCTTCATTCGGTAGCGCATTAATTAAGCCTTTACCTGCCTCACTTGCATGAATGTTTTTACCATTTCGAGTTAATAGTTGACGTTTAAATAAAGTATCTAATATCCCTGCTCGTGTGGCCTCGGTTCCTAATCCATCCGTATCTCTTAGGATCTTTTTCAGCTCTTTATCTTCAACAAAGCGTGCAATACCCGTCATGGCTTGTAATAAAGCGGCTTCAGTGAAATATTTTGGCGGCTCTGTCATCTTATGTTTTATTTCACCTTCACGACACGTATGTACTTCGCCTTTTTTAAGCGGAGGGACTTTATTGGCCACATCGTCATCACTACCTTGTGCTTGAGTTTTACCCAGTAATACGCGCCAACCTGCAAACAACATCTGCTTGCCTTTGGCTGCAAATACACCGCCTGCAATGTCAAATACCAATTCTGCTTCGGCATAAACAGCCGCAGGATAAAACTGCATTAAATACTGACGGGCAATTAAGTGATAAACCTTCTCTTCAAACCCAGAAAGCCCTGCTGAGCCACTTGATTTAGGGGTTGGAATAATTGCATGGTGAGCATCAACCTTACTGTCATTCCAAGCGCGTGATTTCAACGTTAAATCGGCATTGCTTACGGCGCTAGATAATTGCTTATCGTTATTACCAATTGCAGCGCATACTTGTTCACGCTGCTTATAATGATCTTTGGGTAAGTGACGGCTGTCTGAGCGTGGATAAGTGATTAATTTGTGCTTTTCATACAACGCCTGACATGCATCTAATACTTGCTGCGCACTTAGATTATAACGTTTTGAAGCATCTATTTGTAATGACGATAACGAATATGGCAAAGGCGCATTTTGCTTGGTTTCTTTATTTTCAGCTTTAGTGACGGTTGCTGGCTGATTGGCAATTCTCTGAGCCACGTTTTCGACCAATTTCAGACTGAGTACGCGCCCTTCTTCGTCTTGCCATTGCTGACACGCTTCGCTTGGCTTCCACTTCGCTCGAATATCAAATGCCTGTCCATCATTCAGCTGAGGATTTTGATAAGGAATTAATGCGTCTAAGGTGAAATACGCTTTAGGAACAAAATTAGCAATCTCTTCATCACGACGAGTCACTAAACCTAATACAGGCGTTTGTACACGGCCTACGGATAATACGCCTTGATAACCACCACGTTGACCTAATAAGGTATAAGCACGAGTCATGTTCATGCCATACAACCAATCGGCACGAGAGCGCGCTAACGCTGAAATAGAGAGAGGAATAAACTCTTGGTTGCTTCGCATTGACGTTAATGCACGTTTTACTGCCGGTAAATTTAAATCGCTGATTAATAACCGTTGAGTCGCGGCTTTTTTGGTTTTAGACAGTTTTAAATAATCCAAAACTTCATCAACTAATAACTGTCCTTCTCTATCAGGATCGCCTGCGTGAACCACTTGAGAAGCGGTTTTCAATAACTTTCGGATCACCGTTAATTGTTTGCTCGACGATTTTCTTGGACGAAGTTGCCACTGCTCAGGAACAATCGGTAAATGCTCCATACGCCACGATTTGTATTTATCATCATAAGCATCAGGCTCAACTTGCTCTAATAGGTGACCTATACACCAAGTTACAATGTCGCCATTGCCACATTCTATATAGCCTTGTTGATTCTTCTGTGGCTTTGCTAGCCCAGCGGCAATCGCTCGACCTAAACTCGGTTTTTCTGCAATAAATAATCGTGACATAAAAAAGTGCTGATGTTGTGAATAACATCAGCACTATACCTGTATGAATAGACAGTTATCAAGTTTTGTTGCCTAACTTGTTGGTATTTTAGCTTAAAGTTTGGCGGCTAGTTCAACCCCTTGACGAATTGCTCGTTTCGCATCCAATTCACCTGCATGCTCGGCACCGCCAATAACGTGATGTTCAATCTTCGCTGAGGTTAGCGTTTCAACTAAGTCATTGACGGATACTTGGCCTGCACACATTAAAACATGATCAACATCGAGCAGCTTAACTTCTTCATTTTGACGAATATACAAACCTTCATCATTCACTTTTAAGTATTCAACACCCGCTAACATATGTACGCCACGTTTTTGTAAGGTGCGTTTATGGATCCAACCCGTTGTTTTCCCTGGGCCTTTCCCTATGCTGCCCTTTCTACGCTGCATCAACCATACTTCGCGGGTGGTTTGATATGTTTCTTGTGGCTTTAAACCGCCTTCGAACTCAATATTTTTATCGATATCCCAATCTTTTAGCCACGCATCTAATGTGTGATCTTCAGGCTCAGTGATCATGGTTGCGACATCAACGCCAATACCACCAGCACCAATCACCGCCACTTTTTGACCAAGCTTAGGTTGATTTTTAATGTAAGTTTGATAATCAATTACTTTTGGATGATCACTGCCTTCTAGCTGTGGTGCTCTTGGTTTAACGCCTGTCGCCACCACCACCTCATCAAACTGACGCAGTTCATCCATCTCAACGGTATAATTCAACTTAACGATAATGTTCTTATGATCTAATTTATTGGAGAAATAACGAATAGTTTCTTTGAACTCTTCTTTCCCTGGGATCTGCATGGCTAAATTAAACTGTCCACCAATGCGATCACTTCGCTCAAATACCGTCACTTGATAACCACGCTCAGCCGCTGAGGTAGCACAAGACAAACCCGCCATTCCCGCACCAATCACCGCAATAGATCTCTTTTTCTCTGTAGGGGTAAGCACTAACTCAGTCTCATAACAGGCTTGAGGGTTAACCAAACACGTGGCTCGCTTAGCTTTAAATACATGATCCAAACAGGCTTGATTACAGCCAATACAGGTATTAATTAATTCTGAACTGTCTTGCTCGGCTTTATTTACAAATTCAGCATCCGCTAAAAATGGACGCGCCATCGACACCATATCGGCTTGTCCTGATGCTAATATATCTTCAGCAACTTCTGGTGTATTAATACGGTTACAAGTAACTAATGGAATAGAGACTTTACCTTTTAGCTTTTCAGTTACCCAACTGAAGGCGGCACGTGGCACTTGAGTCGCTATAGTTGGTATTCTTGCTTCATGCCAACCAATTCCAGTATTTAATATCGTGACGCCCGCTTTTTCTAATGCTTGAGCAAGTTCAACCACCTCATCAAACGTGCTGCCTTGTTCCACTAAATCAAGCATAGATAAGCGAAAGATAATAATAAAATCTAAACCTACTTTTTTACGAATGGCTTTAATTATTTCTAATGGAAAACGCATACGGTTTTGATAATTCCCACCCCAATCGTCATACCTCATGTTTGTTCTAGCACAGATAAATTGATTAATGAGATAGCCTTCCGATCCCATCACTTCAATGCCATCGTAATTGGCTTGTTTTGCATAATGCGCACTATTAGCAAAATCATGGATAGTTTTTTGAATTTGACGCTCACTCATTTGGCTTGGCGTAAACATCCCTATTGGTGCTCTAATGTCAGAAGCACTCACCGCTAAAGGATGCATCGCATAGCGACCCGCATGAAGCAGCTGAAGTGCAATTTTTCCGCCATTATCATGTACCGCACAGGTTAAGGCTTTATGCTTATCCGCAGCACGAGCAGAACTAAACTGCGCACTAAATGGGGTTAGACGCCCACGAAAATTAGGCGCAAAACCACCAGTAACAATGAGGCCGACTCCACCTTTTGCCCGCGCGGCATAAAAGGCTGAGAGTTTTTTAAATCCATCATTACTCTCTTCTAATCCAGTATGCATAGAGCCCATTAAGACCCGATTTTTTAACTGAGTAAATCCTAAATCTAACGGCTGAAAAAGATGTGGGTACGTCATAACAATCCATCGCTTTTATAATTATCGTGGTCTGACCAGAGTAATGATTATAAGCCTCTGCCACAATCAACTTTTTACAATTATGCAACATTCATCAAATCTTTTACTCTTCTATTTTCTTAATAAAACTAATTCTCATTTAGACTTCTTTCGTCTAGTTACTTTCCCTATTACTTAGAGTAGGATAGTGACAGAGTTTAAACTAATAATAAGGAACAATATGAAAGGGTTATTCCACTTCATAGGAAAATGTTTTAAAGCCATATGGAAGTTACTTTCCTTTACCCGTCAACTGATATTAAACCTATTTTTTCTGGTTTTTGTGGGAGTGATTGCCTTCACTTTCCTATCCAGTGATGAGTCTAACGTTGAAAATCAACAAGTTGAGAAGAAAGCGTTAATCCTTGATTTATCTGGTCCCATTGTTGAAGAGAGTAAATTTCGCGAGCCGTTAGAGCGTGTTACTTCTGATTTATTAGGCAGTCAAAAATCACAAGAAAATGTCTTATTTGATATTGTCGATACGATTCGTTTTGCGGCTCATGACGACAATGTTTCTGGCTTAGTGCTTCATTTAAAAGAGATGAATGAAACCAGCTTAACCAAACTTCGCTATATAGCAAAAGCCATCAATACCTTCAAAGCAGCAGGAAAACCGGTTTACGCTATTGGTGATTACTACAATCAAAGCCAATATTATTTAGCAAGTTACGCTGATAAAGTCTTCATGTCGCCTGATGGTACGGTTCTATTACGTGGTTACGGCGCTTATACGCTGTACTACAAAGACCTACTTGAAAAGCTGAATGTATCAACCCATGTTTTCCGTGTAGGAACATACAAATCAGCGGTAGAACCATATCTTAGAAATGACATGTCTGATGCTGCAAAAGAATCAACGTCAGTATGGTTAACTCAATTATGGGATGCCTATTTAGATGATGTTGCGACTAACCGTCAAATTGATGCAAAAACATTAACCATGCCAATGGATCAATTCATTGCAAAATTGAAGACGGTTAATGGTGATTTATCACAAATGACAGTAGAGCTCGGTTTGGTAGATAAACTGGCTACACGACAGGAAGTTCGTAAAGATCTCATTGAGCAATTTGGTTCAAATGGCTACGACAGCTTTAAACAGATCAGCTATTACGATTATCGCCCACAAGTTCGCCCTACGATCATTCCTAGTGCTCAAGATATTGCGGTTGTTGTCGCAAGTGGAGCTATCATGGACGGCACTCAACGCCAAGGTACTGTTGGTGGAGACTCTACAGCAGCGCTACTTCGTCAAGCTCGTGGTGATGACAACGTAAAAGCCGTTGTTCTACGAGTGGATAGTCCGGGTGGTAGTGCTTTTGCTTCTGAAGTGATCCGCAATGAAGTAGATGCCCTTAAAGAAGCAGG
This sequence comes from Aliivibrio sp. S3MY1, assembly GCF_028765575.1. Classification (GTDB taxonomy): domain Bacteria; phylum Pseudomonadota; class Gammaproteobacteria; order Enterobacterales; family Vibrionaceae; genus Aliivibrio. The sequence goes on from NZ_JARACO010000016.1 coordinate 12,170, forward strand.
CAAACCTGTGGTTATTTCAATGTCGAGTGTCGCTGCCTCTGGTGGGTATTGGATCTCTGCAAGTGCTGATAAAATCATTGCTCAACCAACCACTATTACGGGTTCAATTGGTATCTTTGGTATTTTAACCACCTTTGAAAAAGGCTTAAATAAGATGGGGATCCACAGTGATGGGATCTCAACCTCTCCATTTAATGGCGTTGGCTTAACTCGCCCGTTAAATGATGATGTAGCTCAAGTGATGCAGTTGGGTATCGAACATGGCTATCACCGCTTTATTAAACTAGTGAGTGATCATCGTGATCTATCCTTAGAAGCGGTTGATAACGTCGCACAAGGTCGTGTTTGGACAGGTAAAGATGCGCTAAAACATGGTTTAGTTGACCAATTAGGTGATTTTGATGATGCCGTGCATGCAGCAGCTCAATTAGCCAATATGGATTCCTACAACTTGTACTGGGTTAAAGAGCCATTATCTCCAATGGAGCAATTCCTTGAAGAGTTAAGTATGAGCTTTAACGCTAATATCAAGACTGAATTATTTTCACTTGCTCCCGAAGCATTGCAACCGACCATCAGCAAAGTTGCAACAGACATTAACATGTTGAATAACTTTAATGATCCAAAAGGGCAATATCTCTTCTGTTTGAACTGTAGCAATCTTTAAAAGCATGACGAGCCCGACACATGTCGGGCTTTCTTTATGCCCAATGCACAGTATAATCGCACTACCTCCCATAACTCTGTACCGTTGTTATTATGGAAAGAAAACACATTTATATCGCCTATACAGGCGGCACAATCGGCATGTTGAAATCTGATGATCATGGTTATGTTCCTGCATCAGGCTTTATGCAACATCAACTAAAACAAATGCCTGAATTTCACCGTGCAGAAATGCCAATTTTCACCATTCACGAATATGAACCATTAATTGATTCATCTGATATGACGCCAGAAGATTGGCAACGTATTGCAGATGATATTCGTGCTAACTACGATAAATACGACGGATTTGTGATTCTTCATGGTACGGATACCATGGCCTACACTGCATCAGCACTTTCATTTATGCTTGAGAACCTTGGTAAACCAGTGATCGTTACTGGCTCTCAAATTCCTCTTGCTGAGCTACGCTCTGATGGTCAAAGCAACTTATTAAATGCCTTACACATTGCAGCTAATTACCCAATTAACGAAGTCACTTTATTCTTCAACAATAAGTTAATTCGTGGTAACCGTAGTACAAAATCACACGCTGACGGTTTTGATGCTTTCTCTTCTCCAAACCTGTCACCATTACTTGAAGCGGGTATTAATATCCAAATCAACGGTGCAGAAATCAATAAGCAACCAGAAGGTGAATTCACGGTTAATAATATTACGCCACAACCAATAGGCGTAGTAACCATGTACCCAGGCATCTCAGCAGAAGTGATTAAAAACACATTACGCCAACCTGTAAATGCCATGATATTACTCACTTTTGGTGTCGGTAATGCTCCACAAAACCCAGAGCTTTTAGCACAATTGAAAGAAGCTTCTGAGCGTGGTGTTGTTGTTGTAAACTTAACTCAATGTTTATCAGGAAAGGTAAATATGGGCGGTTATGCTACAGGTTGTGCACTTGCTGAGGCTGGTGTGATCAGTGGTTATGATATGACCCCAGAAGCAGCACTTGCTAAACTGCATTACCTATTAAGTAAAGATCTGCCTTATGAAACTATGCGTACCATGATGCAGCAAAGTTTACGTGGCGAGTTAACTCACTAACATCTAGTAGCAAGGGTATCTTGTTATAATAAAAAGGCTTCCCCGATATTCTCATGGGAAGCCTTTTTTTGTTCTATCAACTAATGCAATTAACTCTATTTAGAGATTATTTCTTTTCGCTAAGAATTATACGCAATGTACGACGAAGTGGCTCTGCAGCACCCCATAGTAATTGGTCACCGACAGTAAAGGCATTCAAGAAATCATTACCCATCGACATTTTACGTAAACGACCAACAGGAACAGATAGCGTACCGGTCACTTTTGCAGGAGTTAGCTCTTGTGCCGTAATATAACGCTCATTTGGGATAACTTTAACCCAATCATTATGCGTTGCGATGATCTCTTCAATCTCATCCATTGGCACATCTTGTTTCAACTTAATCGTTAATGCTTGTGAATGACAACGCATTGCACCGATACGTACACAAGTACCATCAATCGCAATAGGTGAATCTTGAAGACCAAGGATCTTATTGGTTTCAACCGTTGCTTTCCACTCTTCTTTGCTTTGACCATTTTCACGCTTAACGTCAATCCAAGGGATCAATGAACCTGCCAATGGAGATCCAAACTCTGATGTTGGGAAAGAATCTGAACGAATGGTCTCTGCTACTTTTCTATCAATGTCTAAAATAGAGCTTGAAGGATTTGCTAGTTCAGATGTCACGCAATCATTCACTACGCCCATTTGAGAAATTAGCTCACGCATGTTTTTCGCACCAGCACCAGACGCGGCTTGATACGTCATTGCACTAACCCACTCAACTAAACCTGCTTTATATAAGCCTCCAAGACCCATTAACATCAAACTAACCGTACAGTTACCACCAACATAAGTGTTAGTACCTGAGTGAATACCTTGCTGAATTTGATCAAAGTTCACTGGATCAAGCGTAATAATCGCATCCTCTTTCATACGTAATGTAGATGCAGCATCAATCCAATAGCCTTTCCAACCTGCTTGACGAAGTGCTGGGTATACTTTTTCAGTATAGCTACCACCTTGACAGGTAATAATGGCATCTAATTTTAGTAAAGATTGAATATCAAATGCATCTTGCAGTAAACCGGCATCCTTTCCAAGGTTTGGTGCTGGGATCCCGACTTGTGATGTAGTGTAAAATACCGGTTCAATATGGTCAAAATCACGCTCTTCAACCATACGCTGCATTAATACAGAACCCACCATTCCACGCCAGCCGACTAAACCTACTCTCATTATACTCTCCCTGTAATTCAAAAAATAAAAAGTGCTTACTCCATCTATATGATGAACAGAAAGAAATCTCAAGCACTATTTGCTTCTTTAATTCACTTTTTATGCATAATATTTTTATTTATTTACGTTTCTAACTTCAAAAAAATGGATAAAAAAACGACACTATTTTAGTTAAGTTGACAATAATCGCATTTTTATATCAACAAAAAACTATTTTTTAACAACTAACACGAAAAATAACCACAAACAGCTTAAAAAGTAATATTTTACGATTATTACACCTAGTTACACTTCATGATATTTTACTCAATAATGAATTAGCAAACGATTACACTAAAAAATAGTTAATTACTGATACTTAAAAACAAAATAAAGCATTAAAGTTGATACAAAATAAAAAAAACAACCAAGTATTAAAACCAATCAAACCAAAAATAAATACCAATATTTAACCAAAAATTAACTTATAAACAGTATTTTAACAGGGCTATAGATAGAAATCACAAATCAACTATAGTTAATCGATCTATTGTTGATCATAAGGTAAAGTGCATCTCGTTTAGAAAATACAATCCCTTATCGTATGAATTTTATTCATGCATACAAAAAAGAGGCTTTATACATGAAGCAAGCAACGACAAAGTTACCTTCGCTAACGCAGGTAATTATATCTTTAGGGCTATTTCTGCTACTTGCCTTTTCTTTCACGGCACAACTTGATCTACCAATCCAATTAGCACTTTATATTGGTTGGTTCATTATTATTACCTTAGGTATTAAGTTAGGCCATGATTACAAATCTTTAGAAAAAGCAGCCCTAAACGGCATCTCCAATGGACTAGGAGCGGTATTAATTCTCTTGGCTGTAGGTGCTTTAGTAGGTACTTGGATTTCTGGCGGTATTGTTCCAACCATTATTTACTATGGTTTAAAAGCAATTCATCCATCAATCTTCCTTCTTGCAACAATGATCATCTGTTCATTAACCGCTCTTGCTACAGGTACCTCTTGGGGTGCTGCAGGTACTGCTGGTATTGCAATGATGGGGATTGGCCAAGGTCTTGGGGTTCCTGCACCAATTACTGCTGGTGCGGTTCTGTCTGGTTGTTACTTCGGTGATAAAATGTCACCGCTTTCAGATTCGGTAATCCTTGCATCTTCAATGTCTAACGTTGAAGTTATGGAGCACATTAAAGGCATGCTGCCTGTTGCGCTTATCAGCTACATCATCACTGGTATTATGTTTACCGCTTTTGGTTTCCACTTTGCTGGTAACGTGGACATGAGCCAAGTTGACTCTGTTATCTTAGCAATGGAAGAGCAATTTGTTATCTCTCCATTCTCATTTGTTCCTGTGGTTATTGTTCTTGGCCTACTGGCAATGCGTATGCCTTCTTTCCCGGTGATCAGCTTTGGTTCACTACTAGGTATTATCTGGGCGGTAATGGTTCAAGATATTGATTTCTTGACCGCATTCAATACAGCATGGGCTCCGTACTCAATTTCATCAGGTGTCGATTTTATTGATGCGATTCTAAATCGTGGCGGTATGTCTTCAATGCTTGGGTCAGTGGCTGTTATCGTATTTGGTTTAGGCTTTGGTGGTTTACTGGATAAAGTTGGCGTATTAGAAACAGTGGCTAAACTATTCGAAAAACGCGTTCAAGGTCCTGGTTCTCTAGCAACAAGTACTATCGCTACCGCTTTCTTTGGTAACGTCTTTGGCTCTGCGATGTATGTATCACTTATTCTTACTCCAAAGATTTGTGCGAAAAACTACGACCGTTTAGGCTATAAGCGTAAGAACCTTTCTCGTAATGCAGAATTTGGCGGAACGCTAACATCAGGTATGGTTCCATGGAGTGATAATGGTATCTACATGGCGAGTATCCTTGGGGTTGCTACACTGTCTTACGCACCATTTATGTGGTTAAGCTTTGTATGTATTATTGTAACAATCGTAACCTCTTACATGGGCTGGTTTGTTGATAAATGTGAACCGACCATCACAGCTGAAGACACTGATGAAGCTATTGCAGTAGAAACAAAAACAGCGTAATTCATACTGTTCTATTTCAAATAGCGTCATTTAAATAGAAAAATGCCAGTGGTTGAGTCAACCACTGGCATTTTTTATGTCTGCTTCTTAACGATTTAATACGCTACGATATCTATACTACCGTTTTCTTGATTGCTGCTCGTTTACCTAAAAAGTAACCAAGGCCTAAAGGCGCAAAGAAAATAGTTAAGATAAACAAGATGAAGTAAATAATGGTACTCTTAATCAAATCAATGATTTTATCTACTGCTAGCGTCAGCACATCTTGTGATACTTTATCTAAGTCTTGAGTAAACTTCTCACGTTCTTGAGAAACAATAATAGCAATCGCATTACGCTCTCTCTCAATCATATTCACTAACTCTTGTCGTTCACGAGCAACCATCGCCTCTAGAGCAATACGCTCTGCACTGAGTTGATTTAGCTTGTCATCTGTCTTTAGATCCAAATCATCAAGTAATGGCTGCAACTGCAAACTCATTTGCTCTGCTAGATTTTGCATATATTCAGGATTATTTTTCACAAAGTCTTGGAATGACTCAGAGGTATGACGCACACTCTCCAGCATTTTATTTATATCATTCGCATTCACGTTGCTATTCATGGCGATTAATTGCGCTTTCCATGTCATTATCTTTGGTGTTTGCTCAGAAACTAAACCTAAACGATCAGAGACATCACCTAACGCCTCTGGCATTGTCCCTAACGTTGCTACCGCTTCTGTTTCATCGATATTTTGATGTGCTAACCACGCTTTTAAAGCAGGTGTTCTTCGCATCATTAAATTATCAAATGGGTGATCTGCAACAAACCCTACAATAAAATCTTGACCAGCACTAAACTCTGAACTCGACAATAGCTTTTCTGCTATATTTTTAATGTCCTCATTCAGAACTTGGCTGGTTTTAAAAGCTATATCGCCATCAAATAATTCAGAACCTTTTCCTTCTGGCGAGAAAAATTGCTCCATTTGTGCAGCAAATACCCATGAATCAATTAGGGCTACTTTTGGGGACACTTGATACGCCGCACGCTGTAACCCTTCTTCTGCATGAATTTTCCATAACAAAACATAAGATTGATGTAAGGTATCGTCTTTCGGGTAAGTGGCTGCTATTTCATCCGCAGCTGATTCGACTTCACTAAAAAAAAGTTTGCTGTATTCACGGGTTAAAATGCGAGTATTTAATTCTACCGTCGTTAATGGTACTGCTTGAGACTCTATCTTTAACTCAAGCAAAGAACAGCCATTGAGCAGGGAAAGGGATAACGCGATAGAAAAGATCTTAGAAGCAAAAAGTTTAGAGGTGTATTTCATGAATAACCCTACCTAACCAGAATTTTATAATTAAAGGATAGATAGGGTATCATTTTGCAAAAATTAAGTTAGCAAATATTTGAGAACAAACTATCAAATATGCATAAATCAACCGTTTTACTTTTGCAATATAAGCACGAATTAGAATTATGATTCAGAAGAACCTAGACGTCGTGTCAATTGATCTTTTAAGTTTGGTGGTGTCCCTTTAATTGTTAGAGTATCTGTTTCTGGATCATAGAAAACACGCTCACCCAATAACATCGCATCAAAATTCAAAGATAAACCACCGCCAGCACCCACAAACTTAGTAAGCTTGCGCATAGCCGTGCGATCAACAGGGAAAGATTCTTCTAATTCATAACCTTGCTCTTCAGCAAACTGGTAAAAATTAGAACCTGATCCAGATACTGGCAATTCACCAGATAACTCTTTGATGGTTAACTCTTCACCCGCTTGAAGTTGACCATTACAATAATCATATACACTTTTACGATATTGCTGTTTTTCTTCTTTTTCTAAACGTTCGTCAGTACAGAAATCTTCAACCGCTTGCATTAATACTTGGTTTTGAACCTTAGTATCCATACCTACATCAGCTTGTAAAAAATCTAGGAAGAAATCAGAAACTTTACGCCCAACACGTCCTTTAATGAACGTCAAATAACGATTAGAATCCGCATTAGTTTCCCACGTTGATAAATCAATACGCGCTGCAATATCCATTTTCGCGATATCAAGGTGATCCGTAGAACTAATGTCTAGTTGTTCCGTGACCTTCATACTCTCGTTTGATGGTAAGACAGCGACAAACAAATATTCTGTTGCTAGTGAACGATATTCAGCGATAACTAAAATACCTTCTTCAGCAAATGGGTATTTAATCAGCTCTGATTTTAATTTCTCTGCCGATTTATTACTGAACTCTAAAAATGGCATTTCATTCTTACGAACGGTACCTAACCAATGCCCGAACTCACTTTCAGTCTTAAATACACCAAAGCCTTTGCCTGCTTTAGAGTTAAAGACACGATGTAGCTCAGAAACTAGAGCTTCAGTGAACTCTTCGTTCTCAAGAGTTTGATTTCGTAGACAAACTTCGAGTTCATCTTGCTCATTTTTTACTAATTTATGTAAAATTACGTTTGAAAGGGTTAAACTCATAATAGAAAAGGTTTTTAGTTGACGTGCATAGTAGGTTATCATAAGCCGCTTTCACTATCATTAACTGAAAAGACTTATGGCTATTACTACTTCGAAATACAGCAACAAACAAATTGAACAAATGTTAACAGAAATGGTCGATGTACTAGATAAACATCGTGCACCTGCTGATCTATCTCTAATGTTGGTTGGTAACATTGCTACTAATGTACTAAACCAAGAAGTGCCAGCAGAGCAGCGTAAAATTATTGCTGAGAAATTTGCTCAAGCACTATTTAGCTCATTAGATACACCAAAAACTCACTAAGAGCGAGAATTCAATTACCATGGTTGATAGCGGGAATACCTACAGCGACAAAGTCTCTACGTTAATTACTTGGGGTCACTGGTTTAGCTTCTTCAATATCGTTGCTGCAATGCTTATTGGCACGCGTTATATATCGCAATCTCCATGGCCTGAAACGCTACTTGGTCAGACCTATCTAGTGTTAAACTGGATAGGTCATTTTGGCTTCTTGGTCTTTGGGTTTTACATTCTTGTACTCTTCCCGCTTACCTTTATTACGCCATCTCAACGCTTAATGCGTATCTTAAGTGTGATCATAGCAACTGCAGGTATGACCTTGCTGCTGCTAGATACTTACGCTTATCAAACCCTTCACCTGCATATTACCCCACTAGTTTGGGATATGCTGTTGAACAACGATAAATCAAATTTAAACACCCAATGGCAATATTTGTTCGTTCTGATCCCCGTAATTTTCCTACTTCAACTCTCTCTATCTGAATGGGTATGGAATAAATTACGCAAACTTGCACATAAACATGTTGGTCGCCCTTTTGCGATCACCTTTGCTGTCGCATTCATTGGTAGTCACTTAATTCATACATGGGCTGATGCTTCAGCTTATGGACCAGTAACCGCTCAACGTGCCACCTTCCCATTATCTTATCCAATGACCGCTCGCTCATTTTTAGAAAAGCATGGGTTTATTGACCGTGAAGCGCTAGCAAAACAAATTCAAGAAGAAGGTACTGGCGGAGCTCAAGAAGCAATGCGTTACCCGTTAGAACCGATTAAATTTAAAGCAAAACAAACGGGGTATAATTTACAAATCATCATGATCGATAGTCTTCGTGCTGATACATTAAATCATACAGATACCCCCAATCTAACCCGCTTCGCGCAGAACAACGTAAATTACAACAATCATTATAGCGCAAGTAATAATTCAACAAGCCTATTTGGCCTGTTCTATGGCCTTCCAGGGAGTTACGTTGATAATTTTAGAAATTCAGATATTGAATCTCCTATTTTAGCTGAATTACATAATCGTGATTACCAATTTGGTTTATTTAGCGGTGATAATTTTACTTCGTCATTGTATAAGCAAATCATCTTTACTAAAGGCGAGATCGGCGAATCTAAAGAGAAAATGTCTGATAGCAAAGCCATTTCTCAATGGCGTGATTGGTTCAAGGCACAGACATCTGGCAACCCATGGTTTAGTTATTTAGAACTGACCTCTGTCTCTGAATATGATGCAACGAGTCCAATATCAACAAAACACTCAGATCAAAGTGCTTTTGAGATTAACTATCGTAAAGCCGTTAGAAAAACCGATCAGCAGCTTCAAACTGTATTGAGCGCATTAAAGCAATCGCCTGACTGGGAAAAAACCATTATTGTTATCACATCAAATCACGGTATGGAATTTGATGAAACCAATACTAATAGCTGGGGTTCAAGTACTAACTTCAGTAAATACCAACTTCGTGTACCTATGTTAATTCATTGGCCAGAAGTTGAGCCTGAATTAATTATGACTCGTTCAAGTCACTTAGATTTAGCACCAACATTGATGGAGTCGTTTTTAAAAACAACAACATCACCAAAAAGCTACAGTAGTGGTTTAAATTTATTAACTCAAGATAATGAACGTAATTGGTTATTAGCGGGCGACAGAAAAAATATTGCCTTAATAACAGATACAAACACTGTCGTTATTGATACGTTTGGCAATTATAAAGTCTACGATGAAGACTATAATCGTTTGACGGATGAAAAACCGAAACTCTCTTTACTGATGCAAGGCATCTCAGAGCTAAAACGGTTTTATCACCCTAAAAAATAAATAAATAATAAAAAATCCCTTTCCGATAAAGGGATTTTTTATATCTACAATTTAGAAAACAACATCTAAATACTCACTATTTTAAATAGAAAAAGAACTTAATCAGTTAAAAATAAAGCATAATGCATAAAAATGCCGCAGTCAGTCATTTTTTTTAATTTTATCCTTTACAAGAAGTAAGGATATTACTATTATGCTCGGCATTGGAGGGATGGCTGAGTGGTCGAAAGCACCGGTCTTGAAAACCGGCAACCGTTAATAGCGGTTCTAGGGTTCAAATCCCTATCCCTCCACCACTTTTCAAAATTCAGATAGAGTCTGAGTTTTAAAAATTGGAGCGGTAGTTCAGTTGGTTAGAATACCGGCCTGTCACGCCGGGGGTCGCGGGTTCGAGTCCCGTCCGCTCCGCCAACATCAACGAAGCCTTGTCAGAAATGACGAGGCTTTTTTGTATCTGTCGAATATGAGCCTTAACATACCCCCTATATCCTCCCAACATTTTTTAAATAAAGATAAAACCTGAATTTCTCTTACACTTTTCCAATCTATCTCAACGAATCGATTGATCATATCTAAATAGATCCCCATTATTCCCGACCTATATTTATCTCGTTTAAGTTAACTTCAATAACTAAACCTTCAACATTGCTTTAAATGCCCCCGCATTGTTTAAAATTAAATCAAACAGAATCTATTTTAAAATTAATGCTTTACAATGAAACCTGTTCGGCCTATTATGCTCGGCATTGGAGGGATGGCTGAGTGGTCGAAAGCACCGGTCTTGAAAACCGGCAACCGTTAATAGCGGTTCTAGGGTTCAAATCCCTATCCCTCCACCACTTTTCAAAATTCAGATAGAGTCTGGGTTTTAAAAATTGGAGCGGTAGTTCAGTTGGTTAGAATACCGGCCTGTCACGCCGGGGGTCGCGGGTTCGAGTCCCGTCCGCTCCGCCAACATCAACGAAGCCTTGTCAGAAATGACGAGGCTTTTTTGTATCTGTCGAATATGAGATCCCTATAAATTTCATGAAGCGACTAACTCTAGAATTCAAATCCTATCCCTCCACCACTTTTAAACATTCAGATAGAATCTGGGGTTTAAAAATTGGATCGCTAGTTCACATCACTGCCATTAATTATTTCTTTAGGCTATTACGCAGGAAAAATCTTTTATATCAAGGCAGAAATTGCAGAAGCTAGTGGGCCTAACTACAAAATTTCTAACACAGATAAAAAAGATTTTAACCAGTAAGAGCAAAGAGATCATTAATGATAGTGATGTCAGATTAGACTTTTTATTGGAGAGCTTAGCGGCCTGACACGCCGGGGGACGTGCTGATCTCAAGGTGAAATAGAAAGTCCCGTCCGCTCCGCCAACATCAACGAAGCCTTGTCAGAAATGACGAGGCTTTTTTGTATCTGTCGAATATGAGATCCCTATAAATTTCATTAAACAACTCACTCTAGAATTCAAATCCTATCCCTATTTCTGCTGAGCTATGAGTTCAATTTGAATCTCTGAACCAAGGAAATAATGCACCAAAACAAACAATTAATGCACACCCAGTATTAAAATAAACAGTAATCACCTCCAAACTTGCTCTAACTTTCATCGATATGATCGAATTTAGAGCAAACGGTGTTTTTATCAAAAAGAATCCTTTACAAGAAGAAGGGTTACGCCTATTATTCACCGCATCGGAGGGATGGCTGAGTGGTCGAAAGCACCGGTCTTGAAAACCGGCAACCGTTAATAGCGGTTCTAGGGTTCAAATCCCTATCCCTCCACCACATTCTAAGCCCTAGCAGAAATGCTGGGGCTTTTTTGTATCCGCCGTATTATCTCATCTTAAATCAATGACCTTCATAAGCCTCAAAGAAGGTGTAATCCCAATCGTAGTCAATAACCGAGAAGTGAATATTGGGTTTATTCTACCTATGTTTATTTAAACGTTTTAAGCATCCATACATCACAACCATTATGAACCGCACCATCAAGAGGTTGCGCTAATCGCTCAAAGCCAAGATCATCATATAAGCTAATTGCAGATTTCATACTTGAGAGCGTATCTAAATAACACTGCGAATAACCAAACTCCCTAGCACATTTAAGCACTTTACCTGCAATAGTTTTACCAAAGCCCCTGCCTCGCGCTTCAGGTAATAGAAATAGTTTACGCAGCTCACACACAGTCTCACTGCCGTTAAATGGAGCTAAACCACAACCACCAACAACTCGACCATCGAGCAATAAAGTAAGGTATTTACTTTTAAATGCCGGATTATAGTATTTACTCATCTCCAAGACTTCATCATCCGATGGGCCAAAACCTTCCCCTATCGCACCAAACTCAACACCTACGCTCTTAATGATGTAGCAGATATCATTATCATGTTCACTGGTAATACCAACAATTCGATACTCCATATCCTTTATCTCCATTTATTCTATCGCTTCATTATAGAAAAACAAATTAACCAACATATTATCGATATTACAGAGTGAGCGGTTAATGCAAATCTTGATCACAGAGACTAATATTTTTATGTCATAATAAGCACAACCGTATAGTGAAATTAATTACCAGAAATGCACATAAATATACGTAATTTAATTCCTATTTAATGTTTTCTTAGAAAAAAACTATAAATTGCAGCAAAGATCACATTTCTAATCAATCAACGAATTTCCACTTATACATACTCATTGTAAATTTTATCTATTGAGACCTTTTTTTACCTATGAATAATATTGTTAATCGTTTTCTTTTAGTGCTAGTACTACTCTACTCATCATCTCTATTAGCTGAGTGGGGAGCCCATGCTAATAACTCAGTATCTATATCTGACTCTGCTGAAAATATCGCAACAGATATTAAACAGCTTCCAGAACAACATTTCTTTTCAAACCAAGATTACGGACAAGTCAAAAGACTAATGTCTCGTACTTTGTTAGAACAAAAGAAACAAGCTCAAGTATTAGAAGATTCATTATCAAATTATCAAGATAATGCCACAGATGATGCATGGACTAATGTTGAAAAAAACTATCGTTCATTAACTTCTTTAAATTCGAGTAAAGAAGCACTTCTGCACCTAACAGAGACAAGAAATAGAGATCAATTAACAGGCTTTGGTCCTCGAGGTGTAACTCAATTTTATGCCGAATTGAAGATCACTAAACTTAATATTAGATACTACACCTATTATCAAATTCGTAGCTTTAAGCAATTACTTAATGACCTTGCTATATCACCAGTGCCTGTGATCAGTGTCCTGCTCAAAGTATTAAGTATTTTCTTTGTTTTTAATTGGTGGATGCGAAACAGTGACCGACTAATTAATGACTTTAAAACATCAAAACTAAAAAGTACCTCAAACCCTAGTTTATTAGTACGTACTGTTTGGTATTGTAGTCGCGCACATAAAGCAATCGCCTATTTATTATTAATTACTGCAACATTACGTATTATTTCAACACTACCGAGTTTGCAACATTTAATCTTTCTAGAGATATTTACTTGGTGGATACTTGGAGGCTCTATTGCTGTTAGTTTCATTTTGGAATTTGCTTATAGAAACAGTAAACATAATAAAAAAGACATTATCGCTTTAAGACTATCAACCATTCGCCGATACGTTTGGGGGATAATTGTGGCTGGAGTAGTTTTACAAATTTCATCAAGAACATTAGGTGAAGGAACTATTTATGCTTGGATTAACTCTGTTGTTTATCTATTTTTTGTCTTACTGACAGTGATTACACTAAAGCGATGGAATAACACCGTATTTAATCGCATAGAGCAATTAGAAACGCATCCATTATCAGTTCAATGGGCAATTAGAAATAAGAATACAATATTGATGTCTATTGCAGCTACTGCATGCGGCTCTGCATGGTTACTTGGTCGAACAATTCAGCATCAAGTAATTTCTATGCTTTCTCAATATGCCGCCTTTAGTCACGTGCTTGCCTATCTCTTTAGAATAGAAGTAGCAAAACAAACAGAAATATCACGTGAGCAATCAAATCTCGTCCGCATAAAAGGAGAAAATGTATTTAATTATATTGCTCCTGGCTCAGAGGAATCAGAGCTACTTGAAGAATATGCGGAAGAAGAAATCGCTTCATTATCACGTTACTTATTAACAGATAGCCCTGCTGTATGTGTATTATCTGGCGAGCGAGGTATTGGTACAACAACCGTATTGAATCGTATTTTAAATAAAGCAAAAAACGTAATACCACTATATATAAACTGCCCTTATGATGGCTACACTGCACTATTACCTGAACTTGCACAATTATTAGGGTTAGAGGAAGGAGCAACAGAGAGGGATATCCTACAGCATCTTAGAAACAGCGAACAATGCTATCTAATTGCATTTGATAATACGCAACGATTAGTAAAACCAAAAGTGAATGGATTAGTTGATTTAATGAAGCTAACAAATTTACTTAGACGTGCGAGAAAAAGTCATCGCGTCGTCTTATCTATTGATAAATCAAGCTGGCGTTTTATCGATCGTGCCCGTGGTGAGCGACTATTATTTGACCTTGTTGCCTTTATGCCCAAGTGGAATGAAAAACAAATTGGTCAGCTCTTAGATTCTCGTATCATTGAAAAAAATGGAGATAGCTCAATTTCCTTTGATGGATTAGTTCTTCCAAAGCAATGGGATGAAGATACCTTAACTGATGAAGAACGAGCTAAGAATGGGTTCTATCGTATTTTGTGGGACTATTCAGATGGTAACCCTACTGTTGCATTACGTTTCTTTAGACTTTCTTTATACAAAGATAAGGAAACTGATACTATATTAGTTCGTTTATTCAGAGCTCCTCATTCTGATGATCTAGAAACGATGCCAAAGCCTATGCTTGCTGTACTGCGTTCAATTGTACAGCTTGAAGTTGCTTCGCCTATCGATCTTTGTGATTGTAGCCGACTCAGCATTGCTGAAGTCATCAGTACATTACGCTACTTTCAAAGTCGTGGTTATATTGAGTGGAATGATGAAAAAGCACGCATCTCTGACCACTGGTATCGCCATATTACTAACGCTCTTCACCGTCAACATCTATTGGTAAAATAATATGATTCGTTTATTCATACTTTGTTTATCTCTATTTTCAGGTAGCTTTGCATTTGCAGAAGATCCTCAATCTATCGATAATTTACAACAATTTACTAGCTTAATCCGTTGGAGTGGCGTTGTTTTCTCCTTCTTTATTATTGTCGGCGCATGGCTATTTCTACGCTTTATTCAGTCCATTGTTGATGGCGTAAGTAGTCAATTTGCACAACGTCGTATGTTAATGCAAAAGTTGCAATCCTTCTTTCAATTTTTCATTTACATGTCGACAGCTGTTGCCGTATTCATGCTCAGTTTCAGAGTTGATGAGCGTGTACTCGCACTGATCGGGGGTACAATCGCAGTTTCTGTGGGTTTTGCATTAAAAGATCTTACCGCCTCATTTATCGCGGGTTTGACCGTCATGATCGACCGACCATTCCAAGTTGGAGATCGAGTTACGTTTGAAGGGCATTATGGGGATATCATTGCCATTGGTTTACGCTCGGTACGAATGCAAACTCTTAATGATGATATTATTACAATACCTAACAATAAATTTTTAAATGACGTAGTAGTAAGTGGAAACTATGGCGGACTTGATATGCAGGTTGTTATTCCTTTCTATATAGGAATGGACCAAGACATTAATAAAGCTCGTGATATTATCCAAGAAGCGGCATCTTCAAGTCGTTATATCCACTTACCAAAGCCTGTAGTGGTCTTAGTTAAACAAACGATAACCGATAACTATCTAGCTATTCAATTAACCTGTAAAGCCTATGTAGTGGATATTAAATTTGAAAAATTATTTGAAACCGATATTACATTACGAGTAATGCAGGAATTTAGAAAAGATGCAATTACTCCTCCAACGATTGCAATCCAAAATAAATAACACTGCTTTTTCTTACTAACGAAAATAGGTAGAGAACCACTCTCTACCTATTTAGTTCTACTTTAAATAACACCTAGTTCACGTAAGCGTTCCATTAAGTAACTATTAGCAGTATAACGTTCAGACAATACAACTTCAGGTTTTGGATGTAAAAACAGCGGCAAAGATATGCGAGATTTGGTTTTATCTGCACCTTCTGGATTAATCACTCGATGTGTTGTTGATGGGTAATATCCCCCAGATGCTTCTTGCAACATATCACCAATATTAATGATTAGGTTACCAAAATCACAAGGTACATCTAACCAGTCACCTTCTTTCGTTTTAACTTGCAAACCTGGCTCATTCGCTGCAGGAAGTACTGTTAATAAGTTAATGTCTTCATGCGCACCAGCTCGGATAGCCCCAAGCTCCTCATCGCCCTCTAACGGTGGGTAATGCAGAACACGAAGCAATGTTTTATCACTTTGCTCTACCATGCTAGACAGTGATTGAGAGTACAATGCAGAGACATCTTCTGGTGAGTGCATTTCTACCCAAGATAACAGCTCACTGGCAAGTACATTAGCGTTATCATAATACTCTTGAATTTGAGCTTTCAATTGGGCAGGACATTGGCCTGTTGGGTAATAATGGTAGTACTCTTTAATGTCTTTTTTGGTGTGCCCTTTTGCGACTTCTGATACCGATGCAGGGAAAAATCCATCTTGAGTTTCTACATTAAACTGGAAGTTCTCTTTCTCTTCACTGTTAAAGAAGTGATACCAATTGTCATAAATACTTTGTACAAGCTCTTGTTGAATTGGGTGATTTTTTAATACGCCAAATCCGGTCTCACGCAGTGACTTAACAAACAGCTCGGCTGCATTCTCAGCAGTGTAATCAATTGCTTCTAATTTCATAATTATTATCTTATCGTTGGCTGGCTGGTTTTTATAATATGTTTTTATAATGTACTGTTAAATTGTATTAAGATGAGCAGAGAGCCTCAAGCTTTAATGTCTAAAAACAGACAACAATTCGTTTACACATAGAAACACAACTATTCTGTGCAACAACAATAAAGAGAAAAAGAAAAAGAAGAATATTTATGGCGGGAGATTACCCAGCTATCGATTTAACAATAGCGGGTAATTTTTAAATTTTTTTAAACCTAAGTTATCTTGGTAGTGGCTCTAAAATTCCATTTCTAACTAAGCCACGGCGAACGTTTTTGCACAGCTTGGCAAAACTTTCGATCTCTGAAAAATTAGGGGTTTCTCCGCGTTGAACGTAAGACTCCCAATACAATAATTCACCTTCCACCAATTCAATTAACTTGCGTGGACAACCTACACACGTATCACCGCATATTTGAGCTTCAGGCGCATCAAATGGAAAATCCGCTTTCACTAATTCAATGATATTTAGCATCGCAGTTTTACGATCAGGCTTTTGTGTTTTTGGTTTGTTGGTCATTAGTTTCTATGAGGGTGATTTGTAATATGGTCTTCCCAGTTTTTCACATCAATCGCGTAAACCACTTTGTTTCTTACGCTTTCGCCAGCAGCATGCATTGCTGATTTAGACCCTGTGATCAGTGGGTGCCATTCAGGGATGTCTTTGCTTTCTGCCAATAGACGATATGCACACGTCACTGGTAACCAGTTAAATTCAGCGATGTTTTCACGGCTTAGTTTTAGGCAGTTTTCACCCGACGTAAAACGCTTAGCGTAATCTTTACACGAACATGTTTTGCTGTTTAACCAGCTACATGCCACGTTAGTGTAGTAAACCTCATCAGTATCTTCATCCATTAACTTGTGTAGACAGCACTTACCACAGCCGTCACAAAGAGATTCCCACTCTTGCTCTGTCATTTCTTCTAATTTTTTTTGTTGCCAAAATTGCTCTGTCATTACTTTACACTCGTTATGGGAAGAGGCGGTTTTATACCCATCTTGAGCTAAAAGTGCAAGTGGTTTACTTATCACTGACTAAGAATCCGGAGTTCTTTTGACCTGAAAGGGGAAGAGTGCTATTTTGCGCATCCTTTAATTGATGCAATGAGATAATGTTATGGAATGTAGATTATATTGCGGTGCTTGCTGTATAGCCCCAAGTATTACGTCATTTATTCCTGGAATGCCTGATGGGAAGCCAGCTGGTGTTCGCTGTGTACAATTAAACGATGAGAACTTGTGTAAGTTATTTGGTAAGGCAGAACGCCCAAAGGTATGTCATCAATTTAAAGCTTGCCCTGACGTATGTGGGTCAACCCCAGAACAAGCTATTCAAACCATCACTGAGCTTGAGTCAATGACGCTATAATTTTTTACAACAGCATTCGATTACGATAATACGCGAATTACGTTTTGTACTTGCTCTGCTGTTTCAATACCGTGGTTTGTTAAATAACCACCATCTTCCTGTGTTACCAATCCTTTCGTGAATAGACGCTTCATTGCTTCGATTGCTTCGGGTGCTGCGTCAGAATGTACTTTTAAACCCGCTTGAGTGCTTTCTAGTGGGAATTGCTTGAGAAGGTTCATTTCTTCAACGATGTCTTTATTAAATGGCATAATATATCTCTCTTATTTATTAACTGAATTCAGCATAGACTGTCTTTAGAAGATTAAAACAGAGCTAGATCACACCTATAAAAAATCCCCATAGGATTACTCGCTATGAGGATATTTTTTAATCAACTTATTATGTATTTAGACAGTTAAGCTTGAATACCAATAATTAACCACGGTGCATTTGGTTGCGTAAGGTCACGCTCCAAGTGCCAGATGTCTGTAATTTCTTCTTCAACACCTTCCACTGAATCACGGTAGCGACCAGAGAACTGCAGGCTAAGCTGTGCGTTATTTTCATTATGATCAGCACGAACGACTTCAGCATCAACAAACATAACGTCTGTGTGTTGCTCACCTTCAAGGTTTGCACGCTCTTTTACTAGATCATTATATAAGCTAATTGATACATACTCTTGAATCGTTTCAAGTTGGTTATGGTTCCATGCACCTTGTAAAATACGGTAGTGCTCACGAGAACCATTGATGAAACCTTGCAGATCAAAACCCGGTGGGTAGTTATGCGGGATCTCATCAGCTGCAGGTGCACCAAAACCGCCTGTTGCTTGTGGCTGTGGCTGTGCTTGATCACCTTGGAAGTATTGCTGGTTATCACGGAAGCTTGGTTTCTCATCATGAGATGCTTGTGGGCCTGCGTATGCTGCCCCTTGCCTCTGATTTATACTGCTGGCCTTTGATGCCATAAACATACGGAAAAGCTTAAATAGGACAAATGCCACACCAGCCATAATTAGAATATCCATAAACTGGATACCTTCAAAACCGCCGCCAGCAAAGATTGATGCTAAAAGGCCACCCATAAGAAGGCCACCAAGTAATCCGCCCATTAAGCCTTTTTTGCTTGATGCGCCTTTAGCTGTATCTTGCTTACCAATGGTATTGGTGTTTTGTTGATTCTGTTTTGGCGCAGGCGCCGTTTTAAAACTTTTGCCAAATGATTTACCACCACCAAATTTCTTTGCTTCTGCATGAGGCGCAGAAAGAACAAAAACAAACATTAGGGCAGCAATAGATAAAAGACGTTTCATTGTCTGTTCCTTTACTGTATTAAAATAATTTAAACTGATAATAGCCTGCATTGCTTCATATTGGGAGCTTTAAAATTGATCAGGATGTTTCAGAGTGTTAAAAGCCCTCTATTTTATTCCCAACACTGTGCTTTACGTCCTAATTGATAAAACTCTTACTTGAAGAATCGGTAGATACATCTAAAATTAAGAACATTGTACATAATTTTATAGATCAAGGTTATATGGCGCGTAGAAACGACCATACTCATCAGGAAATACGCGATATGGCATTAGATAATGTCAAAGTATTCCTTGGCGAGCATAGTCATCACGAACTCAGTTTAAGAAAACTAGCAAAAAGCATTGGCTATGTGCCTAGTACATTAGTGAATATTTTTGGTAGCTATAATTTATTGCTTCTGAGCTCTATCGCCCAAACGCTAGATGAAATCATGCTGCAAATAAATCAAGGATTAGAAAATAGCGCGATCCCTGAAGAAGCACTAAAAACCATTGCTTACTGTTATTATGACTTTGCCCAGCAGCACCCTAATCGCTGGCGTTTGGTGTTTCAACATAATATGAATGGTGAGGCCTTACCTGATTGGCAAGAGCACCGTATAAGCCAAATGATGGGCGTTCTTGAAGAGATAATTAAAACCATTAATCCAATTAAAGAACAGAGTGAGATAGAACAAAGTAGCCGCGTTATTTGGGCCAGTGTTCACGGTATTACATTATTAAGCTTAGATGATTTACTGTTTTCATCAACACCTATTGATGGTCATCTGCTCATTGATAATCTACTATTGAATTATATTAATCAGTGGAAGCAACACTCGCTTTATAATTAAAGGGATTTTTCATGGCGAAGCAAGCCAAACTCTTAACTCAACGTCGTTTTTTACCTTACTTCTTAACTCAATCTTTAGGTGCATTTAACGACAATATTTATAAGAATACCCTACTATTATTTGTCGCTTTTTCCAGTGTTGATAGCTTACCCATCTCTTCCAATTTATTTATTAACCTTGCTGCTGGTTTATTTATTCTCCCTTTCTTTCTTTTTTCTGCCCCCGCGGGGATCCTTGCTGATAAATATGAAAAATCAGCGTTCATTAGAAAAGTAAAGCTAGCTGAAATCATCATTATGCTGTTTGGTGCCCTTGCTTTTATTCTTCAAAATTACACTTTACTGCTGATCCTTTTGTTTTTAATGGGAACACAATCTGCCTTTTTTGGTCCGGTTAAATACGCCCTTCTTCCTCAACAACTAAAAGACGAAGAACTCGTTTCTGGTAATGCCTTGGTTGAAACTGGTACTTTTCTGGCTATTTTATTCGGGACTATTACTGCAGGTTTTATCGCATCACAAGAATATTCAGAATACATCGCAGCAGGAGCTGTTGTTCTATTTGCGGTATTAGGGTATCTCGCCAGTCGTTCCATTCCTTATGCAGAAGCGGTTGCACCAGATTTAGGTTTTAAATGGCAACCAATCAAGCAAACAAGGCAAACATTTCGTATTGCCAAACAAGATCGTACGGTATTTCTTTCTATTATGGGGATCAGCTGGTTTTGGTTTCTTGGAGCAAGCTATTTAACACAATTCCCAAACTTTACGCATTTACATCTCAATGATAATGCGATTACGGTAACCGTTTTATTAGCTCTATTTTCTATTGGAATTGCAATGGGTTCACTTGGTTGTGATCTATTATCCAAACACAGAATCGAACTTGGTATTATTCCTTTAGGGTGCTTAGGCATTACTCTCTTTGGCTTAAACCTTGCGTTATATACACCAACATCACCCATTGATGTTACAGGCTTCACCGCTATCCTACTTCACCCTGATTTATGGCCTGTTTTTATTAATTTATTCTTTTTAGGGATCTTCGGTGGTTTATTTATTGTTCCCTTATACACATTGATTCAAAAGCGTCCTGAAGCTAAACATCGTTCACAAATCATTGCCGCTAATAATATTTATAATGCATTATTTATGGTTGCTAGCGCCATTCTAGGGATGGTGTGTTTGTCTGTTTTAGAGCTTTCTATTCCTCAGTTTTTCATCCTGCTAGCCACATTAAATGGCGTTGTCGCACTCTTTTTATTCTATAAAGTGCCTGTTTTTGTCATTCGTTTTTTATTATGGGTGCTCACGCATACATTATATCGAGTTAAACACCAAGGTTTACAGAACTTACCTGAAGAAGGCGGCGCTTTATTAGTCTGTAATCACATCACTTATATGGATGCTTTTATTTTAAGTGGTGCCTGCCCTCGTCCAATCCGTTTTGTAATGGAAGAGGAATACGCTGAATTACCTTTAGTTAACTACTTCTTCCGTCTAACCAAAGTCATTCCTATTAATGCAGCAAAAAGTGGTTCTATTCGTCGTGCCTTTTTTGATGTTGAAGAAGCGTTATCTAACGGTGAAATCGTCTTAATTTTTCCAGAAGGGGTATTAACTCACGATGGTGACGTGGGGCCATTTTTACGAGGAATATACATCATACTGAAACGCTCCCCCGTACCTGTAATTCCAATGGCACTGCGTGGTTTATGGGGCAGTTTCTTTAGTCGTCATGGTGGGAGGGCGATATTAAAACGACCAAGCCGCTGTTGGTCAAAAATAGAAGTGGTAGCCGGAGAACCCGTACCACCACATCTAGCAGCATCAAGCGTAATGCGTGAAAAAGTAATTCAATTACGCGGTGATTGGCAGTGAGTCAACCCACTCTTTTACTTGTGGACGTGAAATTTTAAGGCTGGTTCCAAGTAAGTGTTCAGGCATAGTTTCATAGCGAATTGGACATTCAAACTGAGTTAATTTCTCTTTTAAGAAGGAGTGCAGTTCGTCATGGCTAATCGGTTGTGTCATTTTGATAACGGCAACAGGTCGTTGGCCAAATTCGTCATCTGCCACATCAATAACAATCACTTTCTCAATCGCATCATGCGCTAACAAAGCCAATTCAATTTTTTCAGGATGAATGTTTTCACCACCGGAAATAAACATATTGTCAGCTCGGCCCTGAATATGAAGCTCCGCACCAATAACATGACCAAGATCGTTACTTTGATACCAACCCTCTTCATTAGTCATATTTATGATGCCAGATGAACGATAGTATCCTAAAGCTAGGCACTCACCGCGAACAAGTACTTCACCTTTTTCAATACGCAATTCACGATAATGCAGCACATTACCGACCCCTGATTGACCATCTGCCAGTTTTGCGGTTACCGTCGAAGCCATCTCCGTCATGCCATAACCTAGCCAACATTCAATGCCATTATCTTTAGCTGCATTAGTCAATTCTGTTGGAATAACAGCCCCACCAAGTAACACACGTTTTAATGCTAGGCGTGAGACATCACCGCTATCTAAAATTCGCTGCAACTGAGTTGGAACTAATGAGGCGTGAGTGACACCACATAAATCATTTAATAAGCCTTCTTTAGTTGGCATCACAATTGTTGCGCCCGTTAATAACCAACGCCATACAATCGCTAAACCTGATACATGGAATAAAGGCAAAGATAATAACCATGAATCGCAATTATCAAATTCCATTGTACTTAGTAAGCCAGCAGCTGAATACAAATGGTTATTTATACTGTGTGCAACGGCTTTTGGTAACCCAGTAGAACCTGAGGTAAAGGTCAAGGTCGCTAATCGATTTGGTTGCCATGTCGCAGCAATCACTCCGTATTCAGCGTTGATTAATTGCAGATGGTGCCAAGTCCCAGAAATACTCTCTTGTCCTTCACCAAACCACATATGTTGCGCTGAAATATTCGTTACTAACTGATGAAGTTGAGCCCTCGGCGTCTTTGGATTAATCGCTGAAAAACGCGCACCTATACGAATACACGCTAACTGCAACCAAATGAGCTCAATGCCACTTTTAGCAACACTAACAACAACGTCATCACGCTTAACGCCTTGTTGAATAAGACCGTTAGCGTATTGATTTACTTGATTTGATACTTCGCCCCAAGTCCATACATTGTTGCCATCACGAAGAGCAATTTCCATTTCACGATCTTCACCCCACTTTGCCCAAGGCCAAGTCGTAAAAAGTGGAGAAATTAGTTTTCCCATACGATTTTAAGCTCTGATAATGTATTCAGTGGTAACTGACAATTAGGCCATGGCGTATCTAATTGCATTTTAAAAAGATCAATAGTATCTAAACCTGGAATTGTGTCTGGTGTTTTCCATGCGGCCAATCGCGCTAACTGTGTTAATGCAAGACTTGACTCCAAGCTTGAGCTAATCACCGCCTGCATACCTAGTTTATGCGCAGCTTCAACAAGGACCAAGCACTTCTCAATTGAGCCAATCATGGTTGGTTTGATCACAATCGCTTTTACGCCTTCTTGAGCTGTTATTTCAAAACCATCATCACGCACGGTTTCGTCCCAAGCAATGGCAATACCTGTTGCTTGTGAGAATGCCAAGCTCTCTTCTGGTGTATGGCAAGGCTCTTCTAAGAATTCGATACGAGAGCGAAATTGTGGACTAACGTAATTAGCAAATTGCTCCGCTTTTTTTGGCGTCCAGTTACGGTTAGCATCAAGACGTAAAGAGAGATCAGGAATAAGCTCTAAGAACATATTCGCAACCATTCCATCACGGATCGCTTCATATAAACCGACTTTAATTTTCGCGATTTTTTTGCCACTCATCTCATTAAGCTTAACCACTAAATCATCAGGATCACCTGAGCATAATGGTGCCGCTTGGTAATTACCTTCTTGCGGTAAGCCGCCTTCAAGCTCTAGCAATGCCATGCTAAAGCCAAAGGCTACTGATGGGCAATTCGCATCAAGATCCAGCGCTTCACCATTGAGCCACGCTTGCGCCAGTGATAATAAATCTTCTCGCGCTTGCTCTAGTGTCTCTTGACTAAACTCAGGCAGAGGGGCAACCTCTCCTTTACCGCAGTGCGCTCCATCACGTAATTCAATGATCAAGCCATCTCGTTGTTGAAGACGTTGTTCACGAAGAATAACTCCACTGTCCATAGGGAGTTGGTATTGATATATTTTGGCTGCTTTCATTTGTTACTCCAACCAATAAAAAGAAAAAAGAGACTCATAAAGAGCCTCTAATACTTAAATCAAATCAGTGATAAATGTTTACGGATTACGAGGGAATTTATCGAAATCAGGACGACGCTTTTCATTAAAGGCGTTACGACCTTCTTGACCTTCTTCTGTCATGTAGAACATCATGGTTGCGTTACCCGCTAACTCTTGAAGACCCGCTTGACCATCACAGTCCGCATTTAATGCCGCTTTAAGGCAACGTAATGCCATTGGGCTGTGTTGCAGTGTTTCACGACACCAACGAACCGTTTCTTTTTCTAAATCAGCAACAGGAACAACCGTGTTTACTAGGCCCATGTCCAATGCTTCTTTTGCGTCATAGAAACGACATAAAAACCAAATTTCACGCGCTTTTTTCTGACCAACGATACGAGCCATGTAAGATGCCCCCCAACCGCCATCAAAAGAACCCACTTTAGGGCCTGTTTGACCAAATTGCGCGTTCTCTGCGGCAATAGTTAAGTCACACATCATATGCAGAACATGACCACCACCAACAGCGTAGCCTGCAACAGCTGCGATAACTGGTTTTGGACACGTACGAATTTGACGTTGGAAATCCAAGACATTTAAGTGGTGGGTGCCACTGTCATCACGGTAGCCGCCGTAATCACCACGGATCTTCTGATCACCACCTGAACAGAATGCATCTTCGCCTAAACCGGTAAGAATAATAACGCCAACTTTCTCGTCATAACGAGCATCAGCTAGCGCATCAATCATCTCTTTAACCGTACCAGGTCGGAAAGCGTTACGTACTTGCGGACGTGCAATAGTGATTTTCGCAATGCCATCTGCTGATTTATGATATTGAATGTCTTCGTATTGCGCAGTGCAATCTGTCCAATCTACTGGAGCATAAAGTTCTTGTTCTGAAATGCCAACAGTTCTTGCCATGGGTTTTATTTCC
Source organism: Aliivibrio sp. S3MY1 (assembly GCF_028765575.1). Classification (GTDB taxonomy): domain Bacteria; phylum Pseudomonadota; class Gammaproteobacteria; order Enterobacterales; family Vibrionaceae; genus Aliivibrio. The sequence goes on from NZ_JARACO010000016.1 coordinate 37,438, forward strand.
ATTGTTGTAAGAATGTATTAAGTACATGTGTAAAGCGTTCGGGCTGTTCCACATGTACGTTATGCCCTGCCTGAGCAATGATTTGATACGTTAATTGACTTTGCTCAGCCAAGTATTGAAATTTGTTATCTGCTTCGCCGCAAATATAAAGCATAGGAATGGTGCTACGATGTAAGGCTTCAAGCAAATATGGTTGCTTAGCCAGTGAGGTAGCTCTCAACATCATCCCAATTGACTTACCAAGATTATCACTTCTTTTTACCACTAAATCTTGTCTTTGCTCAGGATTTAGTGAAGAAAATACCGGTTGTTGATACCAAGTGTCTAAAACATCGACAATCGGTTGTTGTTCAAATCGCTCAGCCCAAGCTATATCGTTTTTTAATCGAGCTTGTTTCTCTTTTGCGCAAGGCAACCCTAAATTACCACCTTCAATACACAGGCCACGTAACACAATATTTTCTGGTAATTTAAAGCAAGCATTTAGGTACATGGCTATTCGGGCACCTAAAGAGTAACCCACAAAAATAAATTCTTGATAAGGGCTGCTTTCAAGTTGCTCGACTATCAAGCGACAAGTTTGATCAAAACCATGACTTTCTGACACATTAATTAAGCGACTATGACCATGACCAGGAAGATCGATTAATAACACCGGATGAGTTTTCACGATCGCTGACGCTATTTTTTCCCAATCACCTATTGAGCCTAATAGTCCGTGTAAAAATACCACGCAAGGTTGTGCGGTATTTTCTTTAGGCTCAATGCATTTAGAATAAAGTGGCATGTTGGATTGTTTGGAATAAACGCGTTAATTCTTCACCGGCTTGCCCTGCGGGGGTGTTAATTTCCACTAAATGAACCCCCTGCTGTAGACCCTCATTAATTATCGACATCGCACAACTTAATGTTTCAGGCCTATGATAGGCCAAACCAAACATCGCAGCGGCATGACTAAACTCTAGCTGATGAGGCATACGGTAGAAATCATCTTTTTTCTTTTCATCAACAGGCAGTAAATCAAAAATACCCCCACCATCATTATTGATGACCACGATAACGACAGGTTGAGTCGCTTGCTTTAGTAATGCTAATGAATTCAAGTCATAAAGCAGAGATGTGTCTCCGACTATAGTCAATAATGGATTTTGATTTGCTCGTTGAACACCCACCGCGGTTGCGATTAATCCATCAATGCCTGAAGCACCACGATTGGTATAGCAGTGTTGTTGATTTAGCTCTCCAACCATATCTAACAAGCGCACAATTAAGCTATTACCTATAAACCAATCACACGATTCAGCCTTCTGGCCTATGGTAAGCGCAAAGCTTAATTCTGATAGTGTTTCGCTGTGGCATGCCATAGAGCGAGCCAATGCCAATGCATTAAGAGAGGCCACCTTTAAAGACTCACTCCACAATAGAGAAGGTGCGTGATCAAAGAAGCAATCTCGCTCGGTTAAGCTTTCAGTATGAGTCTGGCACCATGCTGTAATATCTGCACGATAGCGAACATGAGAATGGCAACGGGCATCAAGTAGTTCAAAGTGTGGGTCAACCAAGTAGTAATCTTGTTGATATTTATCTAGCCATGCACTTAAGCGTTTAGACACGAGACGTGCACCAAACTGAAGTACACACTCAATATCGGCAAGTAATTCAATACAGGCTGTATTCTGTAACCATAAATCGTAATGCGCCCATGATGAGTAATAACCTGATTGTGGATCAGCCAACACTGGCCATCCTAATTCTTGCGCTAATTTCGCTGCGATTTGCGCCTCTTCTAACGTAACGTTACCGATAATCACAATGCCTTTCTTCTGGGCTGTTTTCATCCATTGAGGTGATACGGTCACAACTGAAGAATAACGAGATTGTTGAATATAGGTTGAGAATGCGTCTTTCCATTCTTGAATAGGCACAAGATAATCTCGCACAAGATCATTATCTTTGTTGCCATAAAATGGCTCTGGAAAAGGACAGTTAATATGAATAGCTCCACCCTGCTCTTGCTGAGCAAAGCAAGCTTGATCTAATCGACTTAATAACCACTGGGCTGAAATATTAATGCTTGGGGATGGCAGTAGAAGAGAGTGACAAACATGAGATGAGAATATGCCTTGCTGATTAATCGCTTGATTTGCACCACAGTTAATCAATTCAATGGGACGATCTGCTGTAAGCAATATTAACTTCTCTTTGGTTAACCCTGATTCAGCAACCGCAGGCAACAAATTAGCAACTGCCGTTCCTGATGTCACTATCACCGCAACGGATTCTTTTGATGCTTTAGCAATACCAAGAGCAAGAAAACCCAAGCCCCGCTCATCAAAATGAGTATGGATCGATAAATGTTGATGCTCTGAAGCCGCAAGCGTTAATGGCGTTGAGCGCGATCCCGGAGCAATACAAACATGCTTCACTCCATTTCGAACTAACTCTTCAATAATTAACTCAGCCCAAACTTGGTTTAACATTACTTGCTGCTCTGGTTGCATCATGCGACTTGCGACTCCTTGATCTCTACATTCACGGTAGGATCCGATTCTAATAAGGTACACAGAGTTGAGGTTTTTTTGTCTAACTCTTCCCATTCACTGCTTGGTTCAGAGCCAGGTACAATCCCTGCCCCTGCAAATAGGTGCAATTTATTACCCATAACTAATGCGCTACGAATAGCGACACAAAATTCGCTACGCTGCTGACTTAAAAAACCGATAGCGCCACTATACCAACCACGGGCAAACGGTTCATTGTCGATAATAAAATCCAACGCCGACATACGAGGTAAACCTGCAATGGCTGCGGTTGGTTGTAAATTATCTAATAATTGTGAATCATTGCAATCTGAATTTATTTCAGCTGAAATTGGACGTTTCAAGTGTTGAACTTTACGTAACTTCACGAGTTCTGAGCTTTCCGCTACCGTCATTGATAAGCTAAATTTAGATAAGCGATTGATAATATCATCGACGACAAGACGGTTTTCATATTGATTTTTCTTATCTGCAATAAGCCAAGAAGCGAGTTGGTTATCTTCTTCTTCATCATGACCACGGCCAATGGTTCCTGCTAAAGCCTCTGTTTTTAAAGCATAACCATTACGTACATACAAACGCTCTGGTGTTGAACCAATAAAACAGTGTTCACTATCTAACGCCATCATAAAATGAAAGCTATGGCTGTTAGCTTTACGACTCGATTTTAAAAATTGAGCAGACGATAAGTCTTGATCAAGCGTTAATGTCGTTTTACGCGCAAGAACCACTTTCTCAAACTGCTTGTTTGAAATAGCGATCAACGCTTTATTGACCATATTGGTCCAATCGGCTTTTTCTGGCGTGTTAATGCGTTGAGTCACTCGACAATGTAATTCTGATAATGACGAAAAATGCTCGACAAGTTTACCTAGTGTAGATAGCAGGCGAGAATTATCGTCTGATAGATTCACCATGATCTGCCAAGAGGAGGCTAAACGGCTGATTTCTACTTGCGGTAAAAAGAAAAAAGACGACATACAACGTCGATTACGTTCGGTGCGGCCATCAAAAGAGCGTCCCCCCCAGATACGTTGCTGCGGTGCTAACACTTTTTGTGCAGCACTTGGGTCAGTAAAAGTCTTCACTTGCCCCACAACCGCGACTTCTTCTTGGCTATCTCGAGACTGCCAATAAAACTTAGGGTATACCGGCTGAGCTTCTAGCCAGTCAATCAGTTGGTCACCAATAGACCAATCCAATTCAAGGCAAATAGTATGGGATGTCGTTGCCTGCATAATTTGATGACGAATCGATTCAATGGCATTTTGAAAAGTGGACAAATTAACCTCTCTTGATCGTTTTCAGCCATCATGGCAACCGTATTGCACAAGCGGAATTGCTTGCTATTTCCTTGTATGAATTAGTTATTCTAGCAAAAGGTTTGAAAATAAAAAATAATTCACATCAATTGTATGTCTAAAAAATAAAACTATTATCAAATTTTGCTTATTTATGTAAATCTAAAACAATATGAACGTCCCTTTATTGCACAGATATTAGCCAACACGGTTCATTTCCAACATAAATGGAAAAAGTCTCTTTATCAGTAGTAAATATTGCCGATGCGAATTTTGCGTGATTATTTTCTAAAAATTGTTTCTCAGTCCCCTAGAAATAGTGTAATTTGATTCTATAACGTATTTTTTTCATCAGGGTTTCACCATGCAAAATATTGGAATGTCATCAAAACTTAGCAGTGTATGCTACGACATCCGCGGTCCAGTTCTTAAACATGCTAAAAGAATGGAAGAAGAAGGTCACAAAATTCTTAAACTAAACATTGGGAATCCCGCCCCATTTGGCTTTGACGCCCCTGATGAAATCCTAGTTGATGTGATTAAAAACCTGCCAACGTCGCAAGGTTACTGTGATTCAAAAGGTATCTACTCTGCTCGTAAAGCGGTAGTTCAGCATTATCAACGTCGTGGTCTATTGGATTTAGATGTAGAAGATGTCTACATCGGTAATGGGGCTTCAGAGCTTATCGTAATGGCAATGCAGGCATTATTGAATAATGGTGACGAAATGCTAGTGCCTGCACCTGACTATCCATTATGGACGGCATCAGTGGCTCTTTCTGGTGGTAAACCCGTTCATTATCTATGTGATGAAGGTGCAGATTGGTATCCAGATCTTGATGACATTAAAAAGAAGATCACCCCTAATACTAAAGGTATTGTACTAATCAACCCGAATAACCCAACGGGTGCGGTGTATAGTCGTGATTTCTTACTACAAGTCGTTGAGATTGCGCGTCAAAATAACCTAATCATCTTTGCTGATGAAATTTATGACAAAGTACTTTATGACGGTGCTGTTCATACAACATTAGCAACACTGGCACCTGATCTTTTAACGGTGACGTTTAACGGTCTATCAAAAGCGTACCGTGTGTGTGGTTTCCGTGGTGGCTGGATGTTCTTGAATGGTCCTAAAGATCACGCTCAAGGCTATATTGCTGGTTTAGATATGCTGGCTTCAATGCGTTTGTGTGCCAACGTGCCAATGCAACACGCGATTCAAACTGCGCTAGGTGGTTATCAAAGCATTAATGAGCTTCTGCTTCCGGGTGGTCGTTTGTTAGAGCAACGTGATAAAGCGTATGACTTAATCACTCAAATCCCTGGCGTAAGTTGTGTGAAACCAAAAGGGGCAATGTACTTGTTCCCTAAACTTGATCCTAAGATGTACAAGATTAAAGATGATCAGAAGTTTGTTCTAGATTTCTTAATCAAAGAAAAAGTACTGTTAGTTCAAGGTACTGGCTTTAACTGGCCAAAACCCGATCACTTCCGCATCGTAACACTGCCTCGTGTTGACGATTTAGAAACGGCAATTGGTCGTCTAGAGCGCTTCTTACATACTTATAAGCAGTAATTGCTCTAATATCAATCACGCGAATATAAAATGAAAAACAAAGCCTGCTTAATTTGCAGGCTTTTTATATTAAGAGTATCTAATATTATAACGTCAAGTAACACACCCTTTAGGCGTCATATTAAAATGGCGTTTAAACTCTCGGCTAAATTGTGATGTACTGGTATAGCCTACAGAATGAGCAGCATCATTAACACGTCGACCTTCTAGCTGGATCAACTCTTTGGCTTTATTCAAACGCACTTTTTTCAAATACTGCAGTGGCGACTCTAACGTGACTTTACGAAACGCCGAATGAAACGCTGACACACTCATATTGGCTTCTTCGGCTAATTTTTGTACGGTTAATCCATCCGCATACGATCGGTGCATTTTATTCATCGCTTTAGCGACTCTCGCATATTGCCCATCATGGTGCGCTAAATTAAATAATACATGCCCTTCACTCCCAGTAAGAACTCGATATACAATTTCATGTAATAAGGATTCACCGAGTAACTTTGTATCAAGATCACTATGTAATGCCAACATTAAACGCTTGCAACTATCAAGCATGTCATTAGCCATTTTTACTGATGTAAGACCAAAGCCATCTTGATTTGATTTTACCGGCGATTGAAAATTAGCGGCCTCAAGCTCATTAACTAGACGGTGAAGTAAGGTTGGATCAACATTAATCGTCAAACCTAATAATGGAGCATCATCTTCAGGAAAAGCTTCACACTCTAATGGCATGGGAACACCAACAACCAGATAATCATCAGGTCCATAATGAACGGGCTGATTACCAATATGAATGTGTTTATGCCCTTTTCCCATCACAATAATGCCCGATTGATAAACAAACGGCTGTCGTTGATTTCCTTTACTGCTACGATAAAACCACACATTAGGTATTGCTGTTTCTCTAATTCCTTCCAGATCATTAAAGCCATAACGATCGGCATAGCTTTGCATTAAATCACCCAAAGAATTCATCAGCGTTCCTTTATCTAATCAAGATCACATCTATTAGTTTCTTTTTTGAAAATACAGCCAATTGTAGAAATAGGCAATAAAAATCCATAAATCCACCTTACTAAAGCAACAATTGAATACTAATATGCACTTATTGAAACAATAAATTCTGTATTAAACAGAATGTTCACCTTTTGGAATAAATGAGGTATAGCAATGAAATTCTCTTACGTTAACCCTACACAAATCCATTTTGGCCAAGGTCAAATTGCAGCAATCGCTACATCAATCCCACAGGACCAAAAAGTATTAGTCATTTATGGCGGTGGTTCAATTAAAACAAATGGTGTTTATGACCAAGTGGTTGCAGCACTTTCTGACCATTCTTGGATTGAGTTTTCAGGCGTTGAGCCAAACCCAACGGTAGAGACATTGGACAAAGCAGTTGCTATCGTTAAAGCAGAAAATGTAGATTATATTCTTGCTGTGGGTGGTGGTTCTGTTATTGATGGATCTAAGTACGTTGCTGCAGCAGCAAAATATGACGGCAACGGTTGGGATATCCTACTTGGTCAGCACACAGTGACAGAAGCTGTGCCATTGGGCGCGATTTTAACACTACCTGCGACAGGCTCTGAGTCTAACTCTGGTGCGGTAATTACTCAAAAATCGACACAAACTAAAATGGCATTTATGTCATCTTATGTTCAACCTAAGTTTGCAGTTCTTGATCCGGATTCAATGAAAACATTGCCTGAACGTCAACTGATTAATGGTTTAGTTGATGCTTGGGTTCATACTTGCGAGCAGTACTTAACAACGCCTGTAGGTGCGATGGTACAAGATGGCTATGCTGAGACACTACTGCGTAATTTATTAACGCTTGGTGCTCAATACGACAATCGTGACAATAATGAGTGGCGCTCAAACCTAATGTGGACAGCCAACCAAGCATTAAATGGCTTAATTGGTCTTGGTGTTCCTCAAGATTGGGCTACACATATGCTTGGCCACGAACTAACTGCGCTTTATCATGTCGATCACGCTCGTTCTTTATCTATCATTCAGCCATCTTTACTTCGTAATCAAATCGAAGCAAAACGCGCTAAACTAGAACAAATGGGTAAAAACGTCTTTGGTTTAGACGCTTCTGATGATTTAGCAGAGCGCACAATCATTGAAATCGAAAACTTCTACCATAGCCTGAACTCTCCAACAGAGTTAACTGAGCACGGTGATGATAAAGCAGCAGCCATTGATGCGATCATCAAACAACTTGAAGCTCATGGAATGGTTGCTCTAGGTGAACATCAAGCGATTACTCTTGAAGTATCTCGTGAAATCCTAGAAGACGCGGTGAAGTAATATCTCTTCTTTATAAAAAAAGATACTAAATAAAAAGCCGATTCAGCATAACAGTGATGTTTTCTGAATCGGCTTTTTTTATTCTTAATGGACTTAAATGGTTGCTAGATTACTTAATTACAAGCTTCTTTCTTCGCTCCCACTGCGTTATAAAGGCAACAGAAGCAATGATGATTGCAGCTCCTAACCACAGTCGTCCTGGTGGTGCCCAACCAAAGACTACCCAACCAGCTAATACATTCAAGGGTAATTTAGCATGATCAAACGGCTGCACAAACGACGCATCAGCAACAGCGTATGCTTTTACGATAGCCCATTGAGCCAATGCCGTCATTACACCTGCACCAAATAGTAATAGCCACACATTCATGCCACTTGGTGTTTGCCAATCTGGTAGCGCCAACAAGATATTAAATGGTGTGATAAGAACCAGAAGATAAACCACCATGGTTGATGGTGAATCATGTGCCGACATTTTCTTCACCATTAGTGAATAACACGCCCAAAAGAACGCCGCACCAACAGGTAATAATGTGGCCCATGTAAAGCTATCAGCCCATGGTTCAAGAATGATCATCGCCCCGACAAAACCAGCCAATGTTGCACACCAACGAGCCGCACCCACTTTCTCTTTTAAAAATAAACCAGAGCCAATAGTCGCAAATAAAGGAGAGGTCATTAACAGTGCGATGCCTTGCCAAATCGGAACAGGGTAAGCTAATGCCCACAACCAAAGTTGGATACCAATTACGGATAAAAATACACGCAACGCATGCATGCCAAAATGTTCCGTTCGAAGAGAATTACGCAGCCCTAACGTGCGTAAATAAGGCAAGATGACGATCAACGCAATCCCATATTGAACTAAAGCAACCATCGTTGATGGAAGACCAAAATTCATACTGACGTATTGAGCAATACTGTTAACAATCGCAAAGGCAAGACCTGCGGTTAACATCCAAGAAGCGCCTTGGACTGGTTGATGCTGAGACATAAAGAGCAATTCACATTAAAAAAGGGAAACAAATCATACGACTGTTCCCCCCTTTTGCCAACCGATAAGCCCTAACAATCACATATAAACAGAGCTTATTAGTTATGATTAGCTCATAAACTTACGACTTAGAATTTTTAGCATCCATTTTTTGTGTTTTAGCAGCAATCTTGCTCTTGGTAACCAATGTGGTGTATTCAATATGGTTTTAGCATGAGAGAAGGTTTGAAAGCCTTCAATGCCATGGTAACGCCCTATACCTGAATCGCCGATGCCTCCAAAAGGGGCATCATCGGCAGCCACATGCATTATGGTGTCATTAACGGCTAAGCCACCACTGTGTGTTTTCTGACTAATGTCTTTAACCAACTGTTTATCTAATGACATCACATATAATGCTAATGGGCGCGGACGTGCCTGAATATAACTCAAGGCTTCTTCTATATCGTCATAGCCCATAATTGGCAATATCGGCCCAAAAATTTCTTCTTGCATCACTCGCATATCGTCAGTTACGTTCGTGAGTAAACGCGGTAAGAATGAACGTCCGTCTATTTTCTCAACATCGCCAATCGCCGTAATTATGGCTCCCTTCTCTTGGGCATCATCGAGGTAGCTATTTAAACGATCATATTGAGTTTGATTTATAATATGGCTGTATTCTCGTCGTCCTTTTTTCTTAGGAAAAGCCTGTAAAAATCGACGAGAATAAAGCGAGATAAAGTCATCTACTCGCTTTTTAGGAACAAAGACATAATCAGGCGCAACACAAATTTGGCCCGCATTCATCGACTTGCCAAGCATAATCGCATCTACCGCTGAAGTTAAATTGGCATCTTCTGCGATGATCACTGGCGATTTACCACCTAGCTCAAGAGTCACTGGTGTCAGATTTTTAGCCGCGGCACTAGCGACTAGCTTACCGACTTGAGTTGAGCCAGTGAATAATAGATGGTTAAAAGGCAATTGCGAGAACTCTGCCGCGACACAACCTTCCCCTTCTATAAGGCAAACATGCTCAGAGAGATCCGAAAATACACGACGAAGGATTTGATTTGTTTCAGGGGAGTGTTCACTCAACTTCACCATGACACGGTTTCCCGCAGCTATCGCTGTCACAATTGGAGCAATACTTAAATATATCGGAAAGTTCCACGGAACAATCACACCCACCACGCCTAGCGGTTGATAACACACCGACACCTTAGAGGGAGAAAGCAGCAAGCCTGCATGACGTTTTTTTATTTTCAGCCATTTAGGTAGTTGCTTACGCGTATAATTGATATGTTGAATAGAAGGCATTAAATCACAAATGGTGGAATCAAAATGGCTTCGAAAACCATAATCATTTTCTAATGCAGATACCAAAGCGCCTTTTTCAGTTAAAAGTGCCGTTTTTAACCTGTTCAATAACGCTAGTCGCTCATCTTTTGAAGGATAAGGCGAGGCTTGATAGGTTTGTTGCAGCAGTTCAAATTCATCCGATAAATTAACGACACTACTCATGAGTTTATTCCATTCAACAAAGTGAACGTTAGTATAACAACCCATCTTAATGAACTAAATAACTCTAATTTAAGCGTGTGTTCTTGCTCTCTTTTTTAAATAACTCATTGATCTTTTTGTAACAAAGCTGTAATGATATATCAGTAGCAATAACTTCGAGAACAACAATAATGAATAAACCAATCGATATTACGTTATCCCAACATTGGGAAGATCGCATCAGTAACGAACAGAAGTTACGTCGTAATGATCACCGCAGCGTGTTTCAGCGAGATCGTGCTCGTATTCTCCACTCTGCCGCTTTTCGTCGCCTTCAAGCAAAAACTCAAGTACATGGCCCTGGTAGTGCCAATGATTTTTATCGCACTCGTTTAACCCATTCTTTAGAAGTATCGCAAATAGGAACGGGGGTAGTGGCTCAGCTTAAATTAAGACAACCTGAATTTCGCAACCTATTAACTTCCACAAGTTTGATGGAAAGTATCTGTTTAGCCCATGATATTGGCCATCCGCCGTTTGGTCATGGGGGGGAAGTTGCCCTTAATTATATGATGCGTGATCATGGTGGTTTTGAAGGCAATGGGCAGACCTTACGAATTTTAAGTAAATTAGAGCCTTATACTGAACATTTCGGTATGAACTTAGCGAGAAGAACTCTACTTGGGGTTTTGAAGTACCCCGCTTTCTTAGATCAGGTTCATTCAAGTTACCGACCTGAACCTGTGACTAATTTACGACACTTAAAATCAATTGAGTGGCACCCACCAAAAGGAATTTATCGTGACGATGAGCAGCTGCTAAATTGGATTTTGGCTCCATTATCAGAGCACGATAGAAACCTGTTATCTACGCTTCGCTTCCAAAAAGAAAATGACAACGCGCATCGTAAAACACGCTTTAAATCCATTGACTGTTCTATTATGGAGTTGGCCGATGATATTGCTTATGGCGTTCATGATTTAGAAGATGCCATCGTGATGGGAATTGTCACTCGTAATCAGTGGCAAGAATCAGTTGCCAGTAAACTTGCAGACTGCGGTGATGAATGGTTTGAAGAAAATATTGAAACCATCAGTGATACATTATTTTCTGGTCTTCAATATCAACGTAAAGATGGGATTGGTAGCATCGTAAATGCCCTGTTGACGTCAATTAGCATTAAAAAAACCACCGTTGAAGAAGAGCCTGAATTCGAATCAGAATTATTACGTTGGAATGCGTATTTAAGCCCTCCAATGACCTATGCGTTAGATATTCTGAAAAAATTTGTTGGCCAATACGTAATACATAATTCTGAAATGCAGCGAATTGAATACAAAGGCCAGCAAATTGTAATGGAGATTTTTGATGCGCTTAATTCAGATCCTGAGCGCTTATTACCTGAAAATGACAAACGTGAGTGGCAAGAGGCCATCGCTTCAGGGAGAAATGCACATCGCGTCATTGCCGATTATATTGCTGGCATGACCGATGGCTATGCCCAGCGTTTATATAATCAGCTTTTTGTTCCTATTTGATCGAATACTCATCCAACCCTAAGTAATCAAAGGACTACTCTGAACGGTAGTTCTTTTGGTACACCCCTTCAGGCATTTGGCTAATATGAAATTCAATCATGTTATCGAATGCCGTTAGAATCGAACCAAATTTATCCAACTCTTTCGTTTCACCTGACTCACCATCAAGTTGGCTTAATACATGATAGCCCGCTTCTGCCGTTGATAACGCATTGTCTTTTGGCGCTTTTCGAATACGATAGTTACCAGATAACTCGGTATCAAGATGTACTTTTGGTAATGAATGCAGATTGGTCGAAAGCTGCCACATTTTATAAGCTTTCTTCCACGTCCCATCCAATAAGATCACACGTTGTTTCTGCTTTGTCTGATTTGATGATGAAATTGCCTGACTAGTGCCGTCTAAAAACAACACTTGATGTTGGTATTGTTCGTCGTCCAATAGAGCATTTAACTCTACGTGATCGGTGAAATTTTCACCGATAAAAGTGCGGCAATTTACCAAACTTAACGATAAGATCTTTGCGGTTCCCAATGGTCGCTTAGCTTCTGTGGGATGCTGTAGTATGATGAGTTCAACCTCAGTAGAGATCGGTGTTATCCACTCACAGATACAGGCTTTTTTTGTTTTTAGACATTGAAGACAGAATCGAATCACAAGGAACCTTTGATTTGTTTAAATTACTCTTTCCCATTTTAGTCGTGCTTGGTCTTACACAGCTAACTCAGGTATCAGATTTTTTTGTTTGGAACAGAAGCTTAATTCTACAAGGAGAAATTTGGCGATTAATAACAGGTAACTTTACCCATACCAATTTTCCTCATTTAATGATGAATGCTGCTGCTTTGACTGTATTTTGTTTTATCTTTAAGGATATGTTAAACCCTAAAAAATTATGGCTATTACTGCTATCTCTCAGTCTACTGACAGGATCGTTTTTATTGCTTTCGACCATGCAATCCTATGTTGGATTATCGGGTCTGTTACACGGTTTATTTATCTGGGCTGCCATTGAGGACATTAAACAACAACGCAATACTGGTTGGCTATTATTAATCGGTGTATTAGCTAAAATCGCTTGGGAGCAATACTTTGGAGCAAGTGCTGCCACTGTTGCTCTTATCAATGCAAAAGTCGCCACCGAAGCCCATCTTATTGGAGCACTTAGTGGTGGAATGCTCCAATTAATCAGCTATATTTTGATCTTTAATAAAGCTTCTGACGTCCCAAAATAGAGTGAGATAACGTCGTACCATCCACGAGTTCTAACTCTCCCCCCATAGGGACACCATGCGCAATTCGACTTGCTGATATTTTGTGTTCTTGGCATATTTCAGCAATGTAATGTGCTGTAGCTTCCCCTTCAACGGTTGGGTTTGTTGCAAGAATCACTTCTTTAATCCCCCCTCGCCCTAAGCGGTAGTCAAGTAAATCTAGCCCTATATCACTTGGACCAATACCATCAAGAGGGGATAAATGTCCCATTAAAACAAAATAACGTCCTGAGAATTGGCCTGTTGCTTCAACGGCAACGATATCGGCAGGACTTTCAACAATGCATAATTCCCCACTCGCCTGACGTTTTGGGTTTAAACAGATCGCACACGTATCTTCTTCAGTAAACGTTCGACACTCTGAACAATGACCGATTTCAGACATCGCACGAGACAGAGAATCCGCTAATTGCATTCCCCCTTGACGGTTGCGTTGTAAAAGATGAAATGCCATTCGTTGAGCTGATTTCGGTCCAACACCTGGGAGACATCGTAACGATTCCATTAATTGCTCTAATAGACCACTGGTACGCATAGTTTTTATATTCCAGAAAAGAAAAAGGCAGCCACTTAGCCGCCTAATTTACCAAGATAAATCGTAATCTATCCTAATATTTATTATCTAAGAAAACTTAGAATGGCATTTTAAAGCCCGGTGGCATTTGCATTCCACCAGTAACACCAGCCATTTTTTCTTTTTGTGTTTCTTCGATGCGACGAGATGCATCATTGAACGCTGCAGCGATCAAATCTTCTAGCATCTCTTTCTCGTCTTCTTCCATTAGGCTTGGATCGATTTCAACACGACGCACACTGTGAGAACCGGTGATCGTTACTTTAACAAGGCCTGCACCTGATTCACCTGTCACTTCTGTGTTTGCGATTTCTTCTTGTACTTTCTGCATGCGATCTTGCATTTGCTGGGCTTGCTTCATTAAGTTGCCCATGCCGCCTTTTCCACCGAACATAATTATTCTCTCTTAAGTTTACTTCTCTATTATTAAGAAAATGGGGATGAAAATTACAATTTCAACCCATCGGAATATTTTACTTTAGATAGCGTGAGCGACGTTTAAATCGGTCTTACGCTCTCTTGATCTATTTCTGCACCAAATCTCTGCATAAAGAAATTTACGTGCGGATCTTGTTGTAGACTTTGGTACGCCGTCTGTAATTTTGTTTGGTACATTTGTTCGCGCAACTCTAACGGTGTCGTACCTTCCGTGCTGATATAAATCGACACGTTGACGTCTTTATTTAATGCCTGACTCAATGCTTGCGTAATCAATTCATTGGCTTTATCACCATTTAAATGTGATTGCTCCGCTCTCAAATGTAACGCTATTTGGTTGTCTTGCTCAACAAAAGAAGAGTTTAAGACCAGTTGTTGAACAAGCTTTGGTAATGTTGTTAATGACATTGCCAACGCTGACCATGGATCTTGCTTTGATGATTCATCCACCAATAGCTGCACCATCTCCGGTGTTTTCTCATGCTCTAGCGCTTGTTTTAACTTGGTTGGCGTAATATCACTTGCTACCTTTTTTACTTCAGGTTGCGTTGATTTCCAACGATAAGGTTCTGCTGGCTTTTTCTCTTGTGCTGCTGAGTTTCCAATTTGCGACACCTGAGTACGAGGGGCTAAATGTTGCTTCTCAGCAATACGCTCTAACACTGAACTCGTTTTTTTCTTATCGGATGCCGCACTAGACTTTTTTGAGCCAGTACCATTGTTTGCGTTAGCTAAATTATTTTTTGCACTGCGTAACTGATTACGAACGCCTAGCAAACCACTTTTTGGTGGTGTTGCAGGTGCTTGCTGTGCTGCCTGCGGTTGTTCCTGCATTACTTGATGCGGAGTTCCCATAGGCGGAGCATCATACACGGGTGGCTGCTCTGACTGCACTGGTGACACATATTGATCCTGTGCGTATTCTTGTTGCGGTGGTTGAGCAACTTGAGGTGCCTGACGCTGTACTGGCGTTTGAGGTCTCATTGCTGCTTGATTTTGATTCACCGGTGCCGTTGGTTGCTGTCTTAATACAGGAGCCGCTGTTGTTTGCGCCGCTTGAGGCTCTGTAGCTGGCACTGCGACAGGTTGAGCATCTAGCTGTTGTGCATGAACGGGGCGAAACGCGACCATTCTTAACAACATCATTTCAACGCCTGTTTTTTCCGTTGGCGCTAACGGTAAATCTTTACGGCTCTGCAGGGCAATTTGATAAAAAAGCTGTACTTCTTGTGGTGATAACTGACCACTTAAAAGCTCTATACGCTCTGCATCTGGTTGAGATTTATCCAAGGTTGCAGGCAATGCTTGATACATGGCTAATTTATGCAATTGATTAGCTATTTCTTTTGCTAATCCATCCCACTCAATCCCCATATCAGCAAGATCGTTCACACAGCTCATTAGTGTCTGCATGTTTTTGGTGCTAATCGCTTCTAAAATGCGAACAGCTTGATCGGTATCTAGTGTCCCTAACATCGCAGAAACGATATCAGTAGTAACAGAACCATTACCCAGTGCAATCGCTTGGTCAGTCAAACTCAGCGCATCACGCATACTGCCATCGGCAGCGTGTGCAATAAGTCCTAGCGCTCTCGCATCTTTGGTCACTTTTTCTTTATCTAAAACAAAATCGAGTTGCTCATGTATTTGATCAACGCTGATGTGTTTTAAATGGAATTGCAAACAACGAGATAAAATCGTCACAGGTAATTTCTGTGGATCGGTCGTTGCTAATAAGAATTTGACGTATTCTGGCGGCTCTTCCAACGTTTTTAATAACGCATTGAAACTGTGGCGCGACAGCATATGAACTTCATCGATCAAGTAAACCTTAAAGCGACCACGCGCAGGTTTGTATTGAACATTATCAAGTAGCTCACGTGTATCTTCTACCTTGGTTCTAGAAGCCGCATCGATCTCAAGTAAATCAACGAAACGTCCTTCGTCAATTTCTTTACAGGTAGAACACACACCACATGGCGTCGATGTGATCCCTTCTTCACAGTTCAGTCCTTTTGCGAACAAACGTGCAATGGTGGTTTTACCCACACCACGAGTCCCGCTAAATAAGTAAGCGTGATGAAGTCGATTATGGTCAAGTGCGTTTTCCAACGCCGTAAGCACGTGAGGTTGGCCTACCACATCTTTAAAATGATGTGGACGCCACTTACGCGCCAGAACTTGATAGCTCATAGAATACAGCCCAAAATAAAATAGATCTAAATCGTAGCACAGCAAAAAAATGAGATCTCCCTTGATAGAGAGATCTCACTCAATTTATTGTGTATATGAAGAATTAGTGACCAGCAAACTCACAAATGCTGTACACGTTTAAACCTAGACCTTCTAAACGAGTTTGACCACCGATTTCTGGTAGGTTAATAACAAACGCGGCGTGCTCAACATCACCACCAAGTTGACGGATCAGTTTCACTGTTGCTTCAATAGTGCCACCTGTTGCTAGTAGATCATCAACGACTAATACTTTATCACCTTCAACAATCGCATCAGTGTGGATTTCTAACGTATCAGTACCGTATTCAAGATCATACGTTTGTGCAATTGTTGGACGAGGTAACTTTCCTGGTTTACGCACAGGAATAAAACCGACACCTAATTCTAATGCTAATGGTGCGCCAAATAAGAAGCCACGAGCTTCAGTACCAACTATCTTAGTGAAACCGCCTTGCTTATATTTTTCTACAAGTAGCTGGATAGTCGCTTGGTATGCTTTTGGGTCTTCCATTAAGCTTGTTACATCACGAAACATGATGCCAGCTTTTGGGTAATCAGGAATAGATTTGATGCTGTTTTTTATCAGCTCTAGTGTTTCTGTCGACATGATTTTGTCCTACTCTGCCAAAATATGGCATTAAAATAAATTAACCGACTTATGTTATTCACTTTCTTTGTCGTGAGCAAGTATTACCCGTCGAGATGAGTTGTTGATCAAATCCCGATTAATCTTCACGATTCATTGAAAAATTAAGAGCTTGGAATAGTTGAGAACCAGTAAAGAAGCATAATTGCCACTACAAGCAACAGAACTTTTACCCACACGATTGGCGCTAAACTGATTGATATAATAAAACTCATAACAATCATAAATTGCGCTTTCTTTTTTATTGAGGCCTTAATGGTTTTACGATCTTGCCATTCAACAATAGGAGGACCAAGCGAGGGATGCGTTAGTAACCAGTTATTCATTCGTGGAGAAGTACGCATAAACCCTGCGCTCGCTAATAATAAAAAAGGCGTGGTCGGTAATAGAGGAAGAAATATACCCACAATTCCTAACATTAACGCAATACTAGCCAAAATAAACCAAAATGCTTTATGAGAAAAATCCACATCACTGTCTCTACATATTACTGGATAACTTCATTTTTACGCTATCTGCATACATTAATCAACCGAGGTAAAAATCAACTCTAATTTAAAGCTACTACAGCCTAAGTTATTTAATAACAAACTATTACGTTGCATGATCGGAAAGCGATGTACCTTATTTTTTGCAGCATTTAGCACCAACTGTTCATTTGCATGCAAAATATGGCGTTCTCTTTTATTCTCCCATACTGCGTCTAATCCTGCGGATAACATAAATAAAGCTTCATCTGCCAGATCAACATAACCAAAAATAGCTGACATCGGTTGTACATTATCTATGGTTGCCATGCCTTTTTCTATTGATTCCAACATACTTGGAAGTGTATTTAATGAGATATTTTGATCTCGTATAAAATCATTAAAAAATGCCCGGATCAGTAAACAAGAAACAACACTGTTTTCACCACCAGTATTAGAATCCACCAAATAGAAAAATAAACGACCATCTAATAACCATTCATAATCAAAAATCAGTGGCATACCATCCGTTGATTGTAGAAGACGATAACCGAGCTTCCAATCGCCATGCTGAGCATCACTCTCTGGCAGCAGCTCAAATAATAATTCTCGTCCAACATTTGGTTCTTTTTGTAAGTAATCTAAATGCCAGTGCAATTCATCATTACAACTTCTATCCATTTCTGATGTTCTAAACCATTGGCTGGAAAAGTCCTGCATTCGATAAGAACTCTCTTCGCTTAATTTCAATGCCGATGATAATGATTTAATCAGAATAGAGACGTCCGTAATCGGTTTTACTAAAAAGTCTTTTGCTCCTAAACGCAATACTTTAGCTACATCTTGCATATCACCACTGCCAGAGACAACAATGATAGGCAACATTGGGTATTCGAGAACGGCCTCTTCAACAAATTCAATTCCATTTAAAATCGGCATTGCTAAGTCGCACAATAGGACATCGGGCAATGAATGTTGCAACATTTGTAAGCCTTCTAATCCATTATTCGCTTCTTTAACGTTACATGAGTAGCTTTCTAATACGGCTCTCACAATTGAGCGAAAAGTAGGATCATCATCTACAATTAAGACATCTTTATTCAATAATAGATCTTCTACTGGTACTTTATTTTCTCGCGCTCTTTCTTTACATTGCTCTACCGACATACGACCACCCTCTGCACGTTCCCTTGGCGAATAATGAATAATTCCCTTACTATTTAATTTATCACTCAGAGTAAATTTAGTTCGAGATCAGGTTGAGTACAAATATTTTTCAACAAGATTGTTAATAAGTGTAAGCTTGACTGCTTAGCTGGACTTTTATTTATAAAATTTCACTTTAGTTGACTTATAACAACGCGTCCCTTAGGGTTTTAGTTACACTTTATCACTAGAAAAAACAGAGAGTATCTCAATATAATGAAATTAGATGATTTAAATTTGTTTCGACAGGTGGTCGATAATGGCAGTTACACTGCAGCCTCAAGAAAGACACTGATCCCTGTAGCGACAATTACTCGTCGGATTCAAGCTTTAGAAGATTCTTTAGATATTCGGTTACTTAATCGCCATGCTCGCAAGCTATCATTAACAGAGTCGGGGCAGAAGTTTTACGATGAATGCGCCCCAATGTTAGCGACTTTAGTTAATACGAGTGAATGCTTAGGTGAAGAGTGTCGCGGAGCTGCTGGTAAACTCAACATCGCTGCGCCCTCCAATCTCACAAAACGCATGATCCAGCCGATATTAAATAAATTCATGCTGCTCTACCCAAACATTGATATTAACTTAACAATGAGCAATCAACCGGAGCAACTTGATCCTACTGATTGGGACATTATTTTTAGAGTTGGAAAACAACGTGACTCTTCTCTTATTGCTCGTCAAATTGGCTCTTTAGAAGATATTTTGGTTGCTAGCCCTACTTATTTAGAGGCGAATTCAGAGCCGATTCATGCTCAAGAACTTCATAAACATAGCTTATTAAAAGGCCACCCATTAATGCGTTGGCGCTTAACAAATAGTGATGGTGAATCGGTTACGATTACTGACGCAGGTCGCTTTGAGGCGAGTGAATTGAATGTTATTCGAATTGCTTGTTCTAATGGCTTGGGGATTACATTAATGCCAGACATTATGATCAGTCGTTATATTGCTAATGGTTCGCTAGTGCGTGTTCTTAAAAATTGGTCTGCTAACCCTAGGGACGTCTACATGATCTACAATCATAAAGATCATCAACCAGAAAAAGTTCGTCTTTTTATTGATTTCGTAAGTAACCATATTGCCGAGTGATACGCATTTAGTTTTGTCTAACAGAATGATTAAAAAAGCCTGTGAATATCACAGGCTTTTTTATATTAATCAATTAGATAATCATACCAATCACAGTAAGTAAGTGATTAGAAATAGCGAAGGAAAAATGCTTGAGAACAAAGCGGCACTTTTCAACAAATAGTTTCGATAAGTAGTTATTCTACAATCAAAAAATTGAACGCAGTTATCGAGCATTTTAACCAGCTAGGATGATCAGTTATTTACTACGATTGGTATTACACACCTTCATTATAAATATCTAGGCTTGCAATGTCTTGAGCTTCACTGTCTTGCTTAGCGTCATCACTGCGTAATCCTTCAATGTGTTCAAGATATTCTTGATCAACATCACCAGTTACGTAATGCGCATTGAAAACAGAGGTTTCAAAACGCTCTATCTCACGGTTACCACAACCAACGGCATCTACAAGATCAGACAGGTCTTGGAAGATTAACGCATCTGCACCTATTTGCTTACAGATCTCATCCACTTCACGACCATGAGCAATTAATTCGTTTGCACTTGGCATATCAATACCGTACACATTCGGGAAACGAATTTCTGGTGCAGCTGATACCATATAAACATTTTTCGCACCTGAATCACGAGCCATTTCAATAATTTGTTCTGATGTAGTACCTCGAACAATTGAGTCATCAACAAGAAGTACGTTTTTATCTTTAAATTCTGAACGAATTGCATTTAATTTACGGCGTACTGATTTTTTACGCTCTTGCTGACCTGGCATGATAAACGTACGACCAACATAACGGTTTTTCACAAAACCTTGGCGGTATGGCTTATTAATAATTTGTGCAATTTCAAGTGCAATATCGCATGAGGTTTCAGGAATAGGCAGAACAACATCAATATCTAAGTCTTCCCACTCACGCTTAATTTTTTCGCCTAAGCGTTTACCCATCTCAACGCGAGCGCTGTACACTGATATTTTATCAATGAATGAATCAGGGCGAGCAAAGTAAACAAATTCAAAAATACATGGATTTAATTTTGGATCATGAGCACATTGTTGTGTGTATAAACCACCTTCAAATGGTGCATAAATCGCTTCACCTGGTGCAACATCACGAACAAAATCAAAACCAACCGCATCAAGTGCTACTGATTCAGACGCAACCATGTACTCTGTACGACCTTCGACTTCACGCTTACCCAAGCATAAAGGACGGATACCATTTGGATCTCGAAAGGCAACCATACCGTGGCCAATAACCATTGCAGCTACCGCGTATGCACCACGAATTTGCTCGTGTACGTTCGCTACCGTTTTAAAAATATCTTCAGCAGTAAGAGGATAATGCGTTGTTGCATCAAGGTGGTGAGCAAAAATGTTCAATAGCACTTCAGAATCGGAAGTGGTATTTACATGTCGGCGCTCTTGTTCAAATAAGGTCTCACGGATTTCATTCGCATTGGTCAAGTTACCATTGTGCGCCAATGTGATCCCAAAAGGTGAGTTCACATAGAAAGGTTGAGCTTCTGAAGCACTTGAGCTGCCTGCTGTAGGGTAGCGAACATGGCCAATACCTACATTACCTTGTAGACGTTGCATATGTTTTGCTTCAAATACATCCTTCACCAAGCCGTTCGCCTTTCTTAGACGGAAACGATTGCTTTCTATGGTAATAATACCAGCAGCGTCTTGGCCACGATGTTGTAACACTGTCAAAGCGTCATAAATTGACTGGTTTACAGGTGTTGCGCCTACGATTCCAACAATACCGCACATGTCCTAGAGTCCTCAATTTGCTAAAAAACTGGCGCTATTTAGCGCCAGGAAGAAAACTTGATGTATCCTTTAAGTAATCGAAGAACCATTCAATGACTACCGAAAATTGCGGTATCAATTGAGATTGCTTCCACCACTCAGAGTCTGATAATGAGGTAAAGGCATCGATAAAGAAAAGGAGCGCGGCTATAATTAATACGCCCCTTAACCCACCAAAGACAATACCCAACACTCGATCGGTTCCTGATAATCCAGTTTTTTGAACTAGCTGTCCAACAACATAGTTCACCACCGTACCAACGATCAGTGTCGCGACAAACAAGGCAGCAATTGCACTGCCATTTCTTATCATTTCATCATGTATGTTTGTAAAATAATCCGCTAATTTAGGATAAAAGTTACTGGCGACAAAAAATGCACCAAACCATATCACTAATGACAACGCTTCTTTTACAAATCCTCTAATCAAACTGATTAAAGCTGATAGGCTAATAACACCTAAAATGACAAAATCGATCCAAATCATAATTTATCTTTTCTCTGTTGCTGCGCATTTTAACAGAAAAATCCGCGACGCAAACGTTTTCTTATGGGTTTAGCGGTGCAAATTTAAGCAATTGACCATTTAAGCCAGTAATTTCTTTTAGTTTCGGTAACTGTTTCTCTAAATCAGGTTTCGAAACATCTGGACCGACAGCCACTCGTACTAAATCTCCTTTTTTAGGTTCTTTAGGAAAAGTGTGAGCTTGAAAGCCTTGCTTACGCAATTTAAGCGCTAAGTTTTGTGCATTATCTGCATTTCTAAACACCCCTAACTGAATAATCCATGCGCTTTTAACATAATCAATTTTTTTGGCTTCTGGTGCTGGTTTTTTCTCTACAATAGTAAGCACTTCTTTTTCAGGCTCCGCTTCAGATGACTCAATCGTCACCTCAACAGGCTCACCTGGAAGTTCTGCATCAAAATCGACAGGCTCTTGGATTTCGAACTGCTCTACCTCTTTAGAAAGCTCTGGTTTAATTGGAATACTGGCAAATTCTTCTTGGTAATGTTTTTTCTTACCATCAAATACATCTGGTAAAACAATTACCCCAATGGCAACCAATATGATGGTTCCGACTAAACGTCGTTGAAATGGACTAGACACTCATGCTCCTCATGCTTCTTGTTTCCAGTAATCCCATACTTCACCAACCGTATGGAAAGAACCAAAAACTAAAATTAAATCATCATTATCAGCCTGCATTAGCGCTACCTTAAATGCTTCTACAGGTGATGAATATTCTGTTGCTTCTGCATCTATAACTGCGGTTAATTCACTCGCGTTAGCCGCTCTAGGGCCAGATAATGACGCAGGATACCAAACATCGACACTTCCCGTGAACTCACCTAGCGTCGATTCAATGTCTTTATCATGTAACATGCCGACGACGGCGTGTACTTTCTTATTTGGAAAACGCTGTCTTATCTGTTGTACAAGATAATTTGCTGAATGTGGGTTATGTGCCACATCAAGAATTATCGTCGGCTCACTCTCTTGATTATCACGGCTTAAACGCTGCATTCGCCCCGGTAAACTAGCAACCTTTAACCCTTCAACGATATTAACATCTGTTAATTCTAACCCTGATGCCCCTAATGCCATGATTGCCGTTGCAGCATTCGCTAGTGGTAAATTTGGTAATGGCAGATCATTTAAATCAAATGCCCCGCTTTTCCAAGACCACGTTTGCGCTTCAGGGTTCACGCTATAATCAAATTGATAACCTACTTGATATAAATCAGCACCAATATCATCAGCATGGGCGGCAACACTAGAGGGTGGATTTGGCTGACCACATATTGCTGGTTTTTCAGAGCGATAAATTCCTGCTTTTTCAAAACCAATCACTTCAATGTCATCACCAAGCCAATCAACATGATCAACAGCTAAACTCGTAATAATAGAAACATCATGGTCAGCAATATTCGTTGCATCTAAACGTCCACCAAGGCCGACCTCCAAAAGAACCACATCAACTTGATGTGCTTTAAATGCCCACAAAGCAGATAACGTGCCGAACTCAAAAAGGCTTAAGGATGTTTCTTTACGCCACGCTTCAATCGCAGAAAAAGACTGAGTAATAAGAGAATCAGATAAATCGTTACCGTTGATACGAATACGTTCGTTGTAACGAATAAGATGAGGAGAGCTATAAACGCCTACACGATAGCCAGCATTAAGTAAGATAGATTCCATTAATGCACAAGTAGAGCCTTTACCATTTGTTCCAGCAACAGTAATCACCGTTGGTGCAGGTTTGGTTAGTTTTGCTCGTTGTGCAACACGCTGAACGCGCTCAAGGCCTAAATCAATTGCACTTGTATGAATGCTTTCTAAATAACGAAGCCACACCGATAAATCAGATGTGGCTTTCGGAGAATCAAATGATGTCATAATTCAACTACTTCACTACGGAATATAGTGACAGTATATATGACTTAGGTTGCTGTTTTAAAGTAAGAACTAACAACCTTGCTCTCATTTAATTTGTTTTTTACTTTGGTCCATCAACAGAGACAACTAATGGAGAAGACTGATTCGTCATTTTCGCCATTAAACCTCCGATGCGCTGACGCATTTCACGACGGTCCACAATCATATCGATAGCACCATGCTCAAGTAAGAACTCGCTGCGTTGGAAACCTTCTGGAAGATCTTCACGAACGGTCTGTTCGATAACACGGCGACCAGCAAAACCGATTAAGGCTTTTGGCTCACCAATATTAATATCACCTAGCATTGCTAAACTTGCTGATACGCCACCCATTGTTGGGTCAGTCAGTACAGAGAAAAATGGTAGGCCTTTACGAGATAAACGCGCTAATGCTGCACTGGTTTTTGCCATTTGCATTAGAGACATAAGTGCTTCTTGCATACGAGCGCCACCACTTGCAGAGAAACAAACTAATGGACAGTTGTTTTCAATTGCAGCATCAACCGCTTTAACAAAGCGAGCGCCAACAACAGAGCCCATTGAGCCCCCCATAAATGAGAATTCAAATGCACAAGCAACAACAGGTAATTCTAATAATGTCCCTTTCATTACAATAAGAGCATCTGTTTCATTACTTGATTTCTGTGCTGCTGAAATACGATCTTTATAGCGTTTTGAGTCTTTAAATTTTAAAAGATCTTTTGGCTCTAATTCTTGACCAATTTCTACACGGCCTTCTGCATCTAAAAACGTTTCTAAACGTTTACGAGCTTTCATTCGCATGTGATGGTCACATTTAGGACACACTTCTAGATTACGTTCTAACTCTGCTGAATAAAGCACTTGTTCACATGACGTACATTTCGTCCAAACCCCTTCAGGGATCGATGCTTTACGTGAACTAACAATATTGCTTGTATTAAAAATCTTTTCAAGCCAACTCATGGACGACCTTTCTATTAGTGATCTCTCGCACCATCGCAAGAGAAATAAAATCAATTAAATAGATTAAACCATAAATAATAGCCAGTGTAGATAAAAAACTGGTTGTACCTATTTTCAAGGTTGAACCTATATCCATTTTTTGCTGATTAAATACGCATATTTAATCTCGCTGAAAGATCAATTATCCGGTAAAAATAGTGGACCTAACGGCACTCGTGGTAAATCCCATTCTTTTGGATAATCTACATCAATAAGATATAAGCCTTCAGCTTTAGCTGTTGCCCCAGCTAATTTACGGTCTTTTGCTTCTAATAGCCATTGCATCCATTCTGGCTTTTGCTTACCTCTGCCAACTTCAATTAAGCTACCAGTAATATTACGCACCATATGATGAACAAATGCATTGGCTTTAATATCAATCACGATAAAGTCCCCATGACGGGTTACTTTCAAGTGAATTAGATTACGCCAAGGGGTACGAGACTGACAACGAACGGCTCGAAACGAAGTGAAGTCATTTTCACCCAGTAAATACTGCCCTGCTTGGTGCATTAAATCAGCATCTAATGCTTCATGGTAATGGCTAACACCATGGCTAAAAATGGCAGGGCGTTGGCGGTTATTAAAAATGATATAACGGTAACGTCGTGCAGTCGCGGTAAAACGAGCATGAAAATCCTCGGTAACTTCTTTAACCCAACGAACCGCTATATTTTTGGGTAAATTTGCATTTACCCCTACCATCCATACTGGTAATTTTCGAGTGCTCTTTGTATCAAAATGTACAACTTGCCCAGTTCCGTGTACTCCAGCATCAGTTCTGCCTGCACACATAACCTCAATAGGTTCATTCGCAACAATCATTAAGGCTTTTTCTAATTCTTCTTGGACACTCGTTACGTCTTTTTGACTCTGCCACCCGTGGTAACTGGCACCATCATATTCGATACATAAAGCTATTCGCATGATATTTGATTCTTTTTATTCAATAATACGCCATTATAAAAAAAGGCGGAGCTCACCGCTACCGCCTTTTTAAGATTATTACTGCTCTAAACTAATCAATTTGTCGCATTAATTTTTCAGCTTCCACTTTCAATGATGGATCATTACATCGCAATACTTCTTCTAATAGCTCTAAAGCGCCTTTATCATCAGACATCTCAATGTAAGCTTTAGCTAAATCAAGTTTGCTTTGAGCATCACTATTTACATCAACATCATGCGAACCAACGTTACCTAGCATGTCTGGAAAGTCATCTAGCCCTACATCTAAATTCAACACTTCTTCTTGGAGGTCTGATTTATCTCCATTTTCAGTTTCTGCAATTAATGCTTCTATACTTAAGAAACGATCTTCACCGTGAGGATCACTCTCAACACTAGGTTGCTCTGACCAATCTTCATCTTCTAGCTCTGACTCAGTATTTGATACGTTATTTAAATTAAATCCACTCCAATCACTCGCTTCATCATCTAACATGCTATCAAGATCTAAACCTGAACTATCAAGATGAGTTAAGGCTTCTTTTTCTTCATCAGAAACTCGTGATTGAAAATCAGAAGCCGTTGGCTCTAATTCATCTTCTGCTGTTTCATTTCTTGGCTCAGCGTGGATAATTTCATCAGTAGTATCTAATTCAGAATTAAGCTCTTCAAGACCATTATTATCTTCATCTTCTAAGGCTGCCAATGCATCTTCAATTGATAGTCCTTCAAAGTCGCTATCACTACCATCAAGTTGAGTTTCATTGCTTGGTTGTGAGAAATCAACAGCACTATTTTCTAAGAAATCATCTAAAGAAAAATCGTTTTCGTCATCTTCCTCTTCTGCTTCAGCTAAAGGCTCATCATTTTCAATGTCTAACTCTTTAGATTCAGCAAACAGATCATCTAACTCATCGTCAGTTTCTGACGCTAACTCTGGCTCTTGAGCTTGTTCTGTCGCATCTGTACTTGGTGTATCCAGCTCTACTGGCTCTTCAAGTTCAGACAACGCATCATCTTGCTCGGTTTCTAATTCAACTTCTGACTCAAGATTATCATCAAGCTCAAACGAGATGTCGTCTTCTGCTTCAACTTCTGCCTCTGTTAGAGTCTCATCGTTTTCAATGTCTAACTCTTCAGATTCAGCAAACAGCTCATCCAACTCATCGTCAGTTTCTGTTTCTGTCGCTAACTCTTGAGCTTGTTCTGTCGCATCTGTACTTGGTGTATCCAGCTCTACTGGCTCTTCAAGTTCAGACAACGCATCATCTTGCTCGGTTTCTAATGCAACTTCTGGCTCAAGATTATCATCAAGCTCAAACGAGATGTCGTCTTCTGCTTCAACTTCTGCCTCTGCTAAAGTCTCATCGTTTTCAATGTCTAACTCTTCAGATTCAGCAAACAGATCATCCAACTCATCGTCAGTTTCTGTTTCTGTCGCTAACTCTTGAGCTTGTTCTGTCGCATCTGTACTTGATGTATCCAGCTCTACTGGCTCTTCAAGTTCAGACAACGCATCATCTTGCTCGGTTTCTAATGCAACTTCTGGCTCAAGATTATCATCAAGCTCAAACGAGATGTCGTCTTCTGCTTCAACTTCTGCCTCTGTTAGAGTCTCATCGTTTTCAATGTCTAACTCTTCAGATTCAGCAAACAGATCATCCAACTCATCGTCAGTTTCTGTTTCTGTTTCTGACGCTAACTCTGACTCTTGAGCTTGTTCTGTCGCATCTGTACTTGGTGTATCCAGCTCTACTGGCTCTTCAAGTTCAGACAACGCATCATCTTGCTCGGTTTCTAATTCAACTTCTGGCTCAAGACTATCATCAAGCTCAAACGAGATGTCGTCTTCTGCTTCAACTTCTGGCTCAAGACTATCATCAAGCTCAAATAAAACGTCTTCTTTTTCTGTGTCAGATTCAAATAATGAAATATCATCATCTTCGTCTTCATCAGCTTCAACTAACCAGTCTTCATCACGAGGTGCGTCTTCTGAAAGTGCCTCTGATACTGCTACACCGTCTACTTCAGTATCATCGCCACGCTTTCCCTGAGCGTTTTCGTCTTCTTCAACATCATCACCAAGTAACTCATCTAGAAGTACAGTGCTATCTTCATCTAGCTCGATCGTTTCTTCTTCGTCTTCATCTGCTAAGAACTCATCTAAAAGCGCTGTGCTATCTTCATCGATTTCAATATCATCTTCTTCACTTAGTTCTTCATCATCACCAAGTAATTCGTCAAGCAATGCAGTACTGTCATCTTCGATATCTAAATCAATGCTCTCTTCTTCGTCATCAGATTCATCCAATAACTCATCGAGTAAAGCCGTGCTATCATCATCAATGTCTAGATCAATACTCTCTTCATCAAGTTCTCCCAATAAAGCGTCATCATTATCTAACTCGATGCTCTCTTCTTTATTAGTACCTTCATCCGTTTTATTCGTATCTTCCATTTCTGATAATAAAGCATCAAAGTCCAGATCATCTTCTACTGAATTTGAAACTGCCTCTGGAGCAAGTTTGGTTTCTTCTTTTTCGTCCAGATCCCAGCCTTGATCTAACTCTGACTCTTCTGCGTCATCTTCCATATCCATTGATGAGAATAGGTCATCTAGCATTGATTGTTCGAGTTCACCACCTTCAAGATCTTCATTGTCATCTAATTCTGGCGCTGATTTATCTAACGCTGATAAACCTGAATCATCAATAAGCGATAAATCAAAATCGTCATCTTCTTCTTCTAAGTCACTTGCTGAGAATAAATCACTATCGAAATCATTCAGTGCTTTTTCCATCTCCTCAAGGCCTAGCGCTTTTTCTTCCGCATCAACAGTTAGCGCACTTGAAGACATGTCAATATCATCATCTAAACCATCAAGGTCTAAATCTAGATCTAAATCTCCATCAGACAATTTTAAATCTAAATCGTCATTTTCTTCACCGTCAAATGAAGCAAATGGATCATCATTATCTGAATCTGAGCTGTTATTTTCGGTTTCAAATTCAGCGAATAAATCATCATTTGAATCCGAGTTATCATCACCAAACAAGAATTCGTCATCATTCAGTTCACCTAAAAGATCATCATCGTTATCTAAACTAATTTCTGGAATATCATCATCCGTATTGAAATTATTTTCAGGCATAACGATAGGCGAAGGCTGGATCTCTGGTGTGTTTTCAGTCTCGCTCTCTTCCTCTTTTTTACGACGGAATAAGAAGAATGCAATTAAACCTGCAATTAGGGCGCCTGGAATTAAAGCAAGCAATGCGATGAGGCCAGGGCTTGATGCTAGATTATCCATTGCACTTGGTTCTACTTTTTTCTCAGCAGCCGCAAGTTGTTTCTGTTCATGAATGAATTTTTCGACTTCGTTACGAATTCGGTCTTCATCCCCTAGTGAATTTTTTAGATTGTCGACTTCATTTTGAACTTCAGCTAATCGAACACGAAGTTGGTGGTTATTTTCTTGTAATGCTGAAAATTCTTGGCCTGTGGTATCTAATTCTGATTTCAGTTCAATAACTGAATCCGGAGCAACCGCTTTAGTCACCTCTTTAGCTGGTGATTTATTGACAACCGATTCTTTTTCTTTATTTGGAGATAATGCCGTTTCTTTTAACACCGGCGTTGATTTACGCTCTGGTACAACTGTACTTGTCGTTTTGGTACTCACTGGTTTTTGCGGGTTCTGTTTATTTTTATGGGCAATAAGCAGCTGTTTGGCATCATCCGTATTTTCACGACGAACTTGTTCTAATGTCGGTAATCGTAAACGGCTATTTGGCTCTAATCCATGAATATTATTGTTTTCAAAAGCGTGTGGATTTAAGCGATAAATAGCAAGTAAGGTTTGTTGAACCGAGGTTGTATTCGATGGATTTACACGACTGGCAATCGACCATAACGTTTCATCTTCTCGTGTAGGACCATAGACTTTTGCTGCAGCCGCTTTTACTTTTCTTTCTTGCGCTACTGGAGCGACACTTGCGGCTCTCATTGGTTGTGATTGCATCACTACCGGTGAACTGACAGTTTGATCTTTCCCCTCTGGCCCCACTATTTGAACTGTTCCCGCTGCATTTGCAATGGAACATTGTGATGCAATGAATAGCGCTAAAGGAGTTAGCGTTTTTAACAATTTGTTGGATGCGTCAGACACTAGAGATGCCTCTTAAATAAGTGAAAAAATGATATCTATGTAACTATATCGGATAATAATAAAAAAACTGTAGCGATTAAGCAAAAACTGTGGGGTTAATGGAAGAAAAAAACCTTAGCTTTCACTAAGGCTTTCTTTTTCATGGCTAATATTCGTATTTATTATAAATAACCCTGCATGTATATTATCTATTAATAATAATCGCGGATTAATAGTTCTGCGATTTGTACTGCATTGGTTGCAGCACCTTTACGTACATTATCTGCAACAACCCACATGTTTAGTCCCATTGAATGGCTAATGTCCTCACGAATACGAGCAACCATTACATGGTCTTTACCGGTAGCATCGCTCACTTGTGTTGGGTAATCATTACCGTGGAATACTTCAATTCCATCTGTTTCTTCAAGTAAACGAGTTGCTTCTGCTGCATCAATTGGAGCACGTGTTTCAATATGAACTGATTCAGCATGACCATAAAAAACAGGCACACGCACACACGTTGCATTCACTGTAATGCTCTCATCTGCAAAGATTTTTTGCGTTTCCCACACCATTTTCATTTCTTCTTTGGTGTAGCCATTGTCCATGAATTCATCAATGTGAGGTAAGCAGTTAAATGCAATTTGCTTATCGTATGCTTTGTTCTCTGCTGGTAAGCCATTTAATAGCTTAGCGGTTTGACCTGCTAACTCATCAATACCTGCTTTACCTGAACCAGAGACTGATTGGTACGTTGATACGTTGATACGATCAATACCCACAGCGTCGTGAATTGGCTTTAATGCAACTAACATTTGAATCGTTGAACAATTAGGGTTCGCAATAATATTACGGTTACGAAAATCAGCAAGGGCCTCAGGATTTACTTCTGGGATCACTAATGGGATATCCTGTTCGTAACGGAAGTGCGAGGTATTATCGATAACAACAACACCAGATTCCGCAGCAATTGGAGCCCACTTAGCTGAAAGTTCACCACCCGCAGAAAATAGACCTATTTGAACTTGGCTCCAATCAAACTCTTCTACATTTTCAACTGTTAATGTCTTATTATTAAAACGAACTGTTTTACCTTCACTACGCTCAGACGCTAAAAGGTATAAATTGCGAACAGGAAACTTACGCTCTTGCAATACTTCTATGATTGTTTCGCCAACGGCACCAGTTGCGCCAAGAATGGCAACATCAAATTCTTGAGTCATTAGACTTCCTCGATTGTAAATCCAAGTTGTTGTAACGGAGTAAGACCACAGTATTTAGTACCTGTGATTGTGATTGCACTGTATTCTCTTCTATCCCAATAGTCTTTACGCATTTTGTCAAACGCACCGACGGCTGAGATTTCTGCTCTGAATATGGCATCATCTTTTCGCACATCATAGACTAACTGAATCAAATTGTGCAGTGTTGAATGATCCCATTGCTGATTTAGTGTCACATTAGGGATTGGCGCAATAGGCAATAGAGCCTGAGGATCAGCTCGCTCTTCACAATTTAAAAACTCACAATAAGAGTTAAAGATCATGGTTGTTCCACGTGCTTTACCTTCGAGTCCATACCCTGCAATATGAGGAGTGGCGAAAGAGAGCAAAGGCAATAATTCCATATCAACTTGTGGTTCAAACTCAAAAACATCTAATACCGCTTTAAAACCATCTTGTTTTAATAAGCGTTGTTTTAAAGCTTGATTATCAACAACCGGTCCACGTGCAGCGTTGATCATTATCTGGTCATTACGCAGTGCTGTTAATCTTTTCTCGTTCATCAAATGATGAGTTGGAAATTCACCATCGCGTGTGATCGGCGTATGGAAACTAATAACGTCTGATTTTTCTAGTAATTCATCTAACGCTACAAATGAACGTTTGTCGCCTTCTTGCTCTTTTATTGGGTCATTAAGTAAGTATGGAATCGCTAACGCATCAAGACATTTAGCTAAATAAGAACCGACTTGACCTGCACCAACAATGCCAAACGTTTTATCAAAGATAGAAAAGCCGTGCTGTTGAGCCAATACCATGACACTACTTAATACGTATTCTGCAACCCCCACTTTATTACACCCAGGAGCCGCCGTGAAAAATATCCCTTTTTCTTTCAATAAAGCTTGATCAACATGGTCCATACCTGCTGTTGCTGTGCCTACAAATTTGAGTTTATTGGCTTTTGAGATTAATTCTGCATTCACTTTGGTTACAGAGCGTATCATCAATGCATCAACATCAATTAAATCATCTGCTGTTAGTGTTCTTCCTGATTTAGCAACAACCTCGCCTAGCTCACTAAACAGCTCAGCAGCATAAGGCATATTTTCATCAATCAATATTTTCATATTTTCAATATCTATCCTTTAGATTCATAAACTCAGTGTATCACTGCACTATACCAAGCAACAGTGAGTATCTTGATAAAAATCAGGCATAAAAAAACCCAGCCAATTTAAGTGACTGGGTTTTACTATTTTTTAGTGATTACACGATTACGCTTCGTATTTCTTAATAACTAGCGTTGCGTTTGTACCACCAAAGCCGAAGCTATTAGACATAACTGTTGTTAGTGCTTGATCGCGTTTTTCAGTTACGATATCAAGACCTTCAGCGGCTGGGTCTAATGTATCAACGTTGATACTCGGCGCGATAAAACCGTGCTCTAGCATTAGCGTTGAGTAGATTGCCTCATGAACACCGGCTGCACCTAGTGCGTGACCAGTCATTGCTTTAGTTGCAGAGATTGCAGGGCTGTTCGCACCAAATACTTCTTGGATAGCGCCTAGCTCTTTTGCATCACCAACAGGGGTAGATGTACCGTGAGTGTTCACGTAATCAACACTGTCTACGTTTTGCATTGCCATTTTCATACAACGAACTGCGCCTTCGCCTGATGGTGCTACCATGTCGTAGCCATCAGATGTTGCACCGTAACCTACGATTTCACCGTAAATTTTAGCGCCACGAGCAAGTGCGTGTTCAAGTTCTTCGATAACTAGCATACCGCCGCCGCCAGAGATAACGAAACCGTCACGGTCTGCATCGTAAGTACGAGATGCTTTTTCTGGTGTGTCATTGTATTTTGATGATAGTGCGCCCATCGCATCAAACATCATCGTTAATGACCAATCTAGCTCTTCACCACCACCAGCAAACATTACGTCTTGTTTGCCCAGTTGAATAAGCTCTACCGCGTGACCAATACAGTGTGCAGAAGTTGCACATGCAGAACTCATTGAGTAGTTAACACCACGAATTTTAAACGGCGTTGCAAGACATGCAGAAACCGTTGATGCCATTGTACGTGGAACCATGTATGGACCAACGCGCTTAACGCCTTTCTCACGCAAGATATCCACTGCATTTACTTGGTTTAGTGATGATGCACCACCAGAACCTGCAACAATACCTGTGCGGTCATTTGAAACTTGATCTTCTGTTAAGCCAGAATCTGCTACGGCTTGCTCCATTGAGATGTAAGCAAATGCAGCCGCATCCCCCATGAAACGCATTTTTTTGCGATCGATGTGGTCAGCAGGGTTCATTTTCAAATCGCCCCAAACATTACTGCGCAGACCCTTTTCAGCGAACTGCTCAGAGAAGTTAATGCCTGATTTACCAGCTTTCAGAGACTCTAATACTTCTTCTGCATTGTTACCGATACTTGATACAATGCCCATGCCTGTAATTACGGCTCTTTTCATGATTCTTTCCTAATAAGTCATAAATCTTGGTAGATAATAGCGAAGATAGCACAACAAAGTGGTCAGCTTTCCTATAAGTCGTTAAAATCCGACGTAGATTATCTTTAATGGTGCAAATTTATGTCACGAAATCACATTTTACCACAAAACAGCATCACAAATGCAATTCTTGATTGGAATGAATCTGGAACTCCTGTCTCAAATGACTTTGATGATGTCTATTTTTCTAATGATAATGGATTAGAAGAGACACGATACGTCTTCTTACAGCAAAATCATCTGCCTCAAAGATGGCAAGATTATGATCAACGTCGTTTTGTAATCGGTGAAACCGGATTTGGTACTGGGTTAAACTTCCTTGCCGTGTGGCAATGGTTTAAAACATTTAGAGAACAAAACCCAGATGCAGCACTTAAAGAACTTCATTTTGTCAGTTTTGAAAAATTCCCTGTAACCAAAGCTGATTTAGTTAAAGCGCATCAAGCATGGCCTGAACTGGCTGAACTCGCAGAGCAACTGCAAGCCCATTATCCTGCCGCTGTACCTGATTGCCACCGTTTAGTATTAGAAGATGGCATGATCACGCTTGATCTGTGGTTTGGTGATATCAAAGATTGCATGCCTCAGATTTGGATGGACGATTCTGGTGTTATCGACGCTTGGTTTTTAGATGGCTTTGCACCAAGTAAAAACCCTGAAATGTGGAATCAAACTCTTTTTAATAATATGGCAAGCCTTGCTAAAGAAGACTGCACTTGTGCCACTTTTACAGCAGCAGGTTTTGTTCGTCGAGGCTTAATTGAAGCTGGCTTTGATATGAAAAAAGTCAAAGGCTTTGGACATAAAAGAGACATGATTGCAGGGACATTAACGGAACGTAAAACCAAGGCGAATCATGCGGTTTGGTATGCGCGTTCGACACCAGAAAACATCACTGATGTAGCGATTATAGGAGGTGGTGTAGCCAGTGCATCATTGGCGACAACATTGCTTCGTCGCGGTGTGAATGTCACTGTTTACTGTAAAGACGATAAAGCCGCACAAGGCGCTTCTGGTAATAAGCAAGGGGCGGTTTACCCTCTACTGAATGAGAAGTTTAATTCATTATCACGATTCTTTGCTCCCGGCTTTATTTTTGCTCGTCAGTTTATCGAGCAAGCAGCCAAACACGTGGAATTTGATCACGATTGGTGTGGCGTAACCCAACTCAAATGGGATGAAAAATCAGAAAACAAATTAAATAAAATGCTAACTGCTCAGTTTCCCAATGAACTCGTCACCGCATTTAGCAAAGAAGAAACAAACCACCATGTTGGCCTACCCATAAATATGGAGAGCGTTCATTACCCTCTTGGGGGCTGGTTATGTCCAAAACAGCTAACTCGTGGGATCTTTACTCATTTGTCAGAAAACCCACTGTTTACGCTGCATAATAATGCTGAAGTGACGCAATTAACTCAAACGGACGATAAACAATGGAACCTTGTTCTTGGTGAAAAAACCAATAAACATCAAGCCGTTGTGGTTGCTAATGGGCACAGATTTACTGATTTTGAGCAAACTAAAGAGATTCCAGCAACACCGGTTCGAGGCCAAGTGAGTCATATTCCTACAACCGAATCACTGAAAAAACTGAAAACTGTACTGTGTTATGACGGCTATTTAACCCCTGAAAACACCAAAGATCAAAGCCATTGTATCGGGGCAAGTTACGATCGTCGTGATTTAGATTTAGCGTTTAAAGAATCAGATCAAATAGAAAATGGTGAACGATTACAGAAATGTATTCCTAATGAAGCTTGGGTGAAAGAGGCAGATACCTCTGGCAATCATGCTCGTGTCGGTATTCGCTGCGCCAGTCGTGATCATCTGCCATTTCTTGGTAATGTGGTTCGTTTTGAGGATATGCAAGAAGAGTACAAAAATATCTATAAGAAACGCCACTGGTTACGTGAAGCGAAAGATATTCCTGTCTATGAAGGCCTATTCTGTATGCTGACATTAGGTTCAAGAGGATTAAGCTCTGCGCCCCTATTGGCTGAAACCTTAGCATCACAGATCATGGGTGATCCGATCCCACTGCCAAACTCAGTACTTGAAGGATTACACCCAGGAAGATTGTGGGTGAGAAGATTGTTGAAAGGGAAGCCGCTGGATATTTAAGAGCTAAAAGCAGAGTTCAGATCGCTTCGCTTAAAGAATTCAGAGGTGTTCGTTGTAAGTATACAACTAACAACACTAACCTCTGAATTCTGCTAGGGAGCTTGCGACCGATCTGAACTCTATAATTTACTTAATAGAATCTGCCAAGTGGCTCACCGCCAGCGCAAAGTAATGCGAGCGGTTCCAATCCATTAATACTTGGTAATTGTTGTAAACAAGGTACGCACGACCATTATTATCATCTGGTTGCACTAACCACGCTTCGATATCTACATCAGGTAACGCTTTGCCTGTTAAACGACGAACACCAAGGTCCTGCCATTGAGCTAGTGTCTTGCCTTTTTCTTCCGATAACCCTTTTAGGTTTTCAGCATCTAATGATTCAGGTAATTGAACTTGACGCCCCCAAGTATAAGTATCATCCCAACCCACTTGTTTTAAATAATTTGCAGCTGAAGCAAATACATCGGCTTCGGTAGTCCAAATATCTTTACGCCCATCATCATTACCATCAACCGCATACGCTAAGAATGACGTCGGCATAAATTGACACTGTCCCATCGCCCCTGCCCATGAACCTTTCATGTTTTCCGGAGTAATATGACCTTGCTGTAAAATCGTTAAGGCTGCCATGGTTTGTTTTTTGAAGAACTCTTCACGACGACCGTCATAAGCTAATGTGGTCAATGCTTCAATAACGTTGTAACCGCCAGTTAATTTACCAAAATTACTTTCAACCCCCCATAAAGCAACAATAAAACGAGGTTGGACACCATATTCATTTCCAATATGATTCAACTCTTTATAGTGTTTTTGGTATAAATCATTCGCTTGTTTGATTTTCCATTTTGGCACAGCACGTGGAATATACTCATCTAGCGTTAATTTTTTTTCTGGTTGGTTACGATCTGATTTGACCGCTTTTTCTTTAAAGGCAATATCTTTAAATGCACGCTCAAGAATAGGTTCTGAAATGCCTATTTCTCTCGCTTCATTTTTTAATTCTACAATATAGTCCTGGAATTCCCCTTCGGGTGTATTTGCGGTCACAGATGTTGCCATTAGCAGACTGACTATCCCTAGCAGTAATTTTTTCTTCATTATTCACTCTCTTTTTGTGCTGCTTTATCTTTTTTATATTTTTCAAGCAAATTTTCTGGTGGTGGCGGTAGCTGTAAAAAGAAACCTTCATTTTTAACTGATGCCTTTACCGTTTCTACATCAACTGAAGCTAGCGTTCTTCCTGCTAAGTTTACTACCATTACCATGATTGGCGTTCCAAACATCGCCATCAGTTCTTTAGGAACTGGGGTAAAGTCATCTTTTTTCTCTATATAAAGATAAGCACCTTGTTTTTTAGTACTTTTATAAACTGAGCAGAACATTTTATAACCTATTTTAAAAAGGGTTGATCTTGCTCTCAACTTATAACATGTAAACAATGTCTATTTGATGAGAGCCTTACTAAAAAGTACACTTAAGACAAGAAGATAACTTGCTGTGCAGTCAAACTGACTATAACATGGTATCAGATTTGTGGTATTAAATTTATCAAGATACAGAATAGTATGACAAAAACAGCCGATTTAAAGGGCAGTAATTTCACCCTTTCAGTATTACATTTACCTAATGATGACGTACATCTGGCATTAGCTATGCTTGAAGAAAAAGTAGCGAAAGCGCCTTCTTTTTTTGCTTCTGCGCCTGTTGTTGTTAACATTGAAAATGTATCAAATGAAATTAACTTTGTTGAGCTAAAATCTGGTGTCGAACGCACTGGTATGATCCCAGTTGGGATCACAGGCTGCAAAGATAAAGAAAAACAAGCTCAGGCCACTGCAGCAGGGTTTGCTGTGATGACCTCATTTACACCTCAACAAGTAACACAAAAAGCCAATATGCAGCCAACGAAAGTGGTTAGAACCCCTATTCGTTCTGGTCAGCAAGTGTATGCAAAAGATGCCGACCTTGTGATATTAAATCACGTAAGCCCAGGAGCGGAAGTCATTGCAGATGGTAGTATACATATACATGGAACCTTGCGAGGCAGAGCAATTGCTGGTGCGAGTGGCCAAACAGAAGCAAAAGTATTCTGTAAAAATTTACAAGCTGAGCTAATTTCTATCGCTGGTAATTATTGGTTAAGCGACCAAATTGACAAAGAGTATTGGCATCAAAATGTCATGATCACTATGGTCGAAGACCGTATTCAAGTCGATACCCTAACGTTATAGCACAACATAAAAGGAATAATAAAAATGGCACGTATTGTCGTTGTGACTTCAGGCAAAGGTGGTGTGGGTAAAACTACGTCTA
This sequence comes from Aliivibrio sp. S3MY1, assembly GCF_028765575.1. Classification (GTDB taxonomy): domain Bacteria; phylum Pseudomonadota; class Gammaproteobacteria; order Enterobacterales; family Vibrionaceae; genus Aliivibrio. Next base: position 75,653 of record NZ_JARACO010000016.1, read on the forward strand.
GCTCTGCTATTGCATCCGGTCTTGCATTAGCTGGCAAGAAAACCGCGGTCATCGATTTTGATATTGGTTTGCGTAACCTTGATTTAATCATGGGTTGTGAGCGTCGCGTTGTTTATGATTTTGTAAATGTAATCAATGGTGAAGCGACATTAAATCAAGCGTTAATAAAGGATAAACGTGTTGGTAATCTATTTATTTTACCTGCATCTCAAACGCGTGATAAAGACGCTCTGACAAAAGAAGGGGTACGACAAGTTCTTGATGATCTTATTGAAATGAATTTTGATTTTATCATCTGTGATTCTCCTGCAGGTATTGAAGCCGGTGCACTTATGGCTCTATATTTTGCCGATGAAGCTGTTATTACTACAAACCCTGAGGTCTCTTCTGTTCGTGACTCTGACCGTATTCTGGGTATCTTAGATTCAAAATCACGTCGAGCAGAAGAATCTTTAGAGCCTGTAAAACAACATTTATTACTCACACGTTACTGCCCAGCCCGTGTAAATCAAGGCGAAATGCTAAGTGTGGAGGATGTTGAAGAAATCTTAAATATTCCACTACTGGGAGTAATTCCAGAGAGTCAATCAGTACTAAACGCATCAAACAAAGGCGTTCCCGTGATTTTTGATGAAGAATCAACCGCGGGTGCTGCATATCAAGATACTGTCGATCGCTTATTAGGCAAAGAAGTATCATTCCGCTTCTTAGAAGAAGAGAAAAAAGGCATCTTTAAACGACTATTTGGAGGGTAAGCATGGCATTGCTTGAGTTTTTTAGAACACCAAAAAAAGACACTGCTAACATAGCTAAGGAAAGACTACAGATCATCGTTGCAGAACGTCGTAATGGCGGTCCTGCTCCTTCATATTTACCGCAGCTAAAAGAAGATATTCTTAAAGTGATCAGTAAATATGTAAACGTCACTCCTGAAATGGTAACGGTATCTCTTGAACAAAAAGAAGAAGACCTATCAGTTTTAGAACTAAACGTGACGCTTCCAGAAGACGACCATTAATATTTAGATTAAGCACCGCGCTTATAATATTAAAAAAAGGTGACTATTAATAGTCACCTTTTTAGTAAGTAAGCAATAATACCAATTCCAGTAATTACCTAATGAATTACATTGATATTACTTTTCAAGCACAGACATAAATCGAGCTTCTAATAAATCACCACGCCAACCGTTTAATGCTTCCGGTTTGAATTCTGGCGCAGAATTTTTCTTCCACTTCCAAGAAAGTAACTGATTTAATTGCTTTTTAGACGATAGAAATTCAGGCATTAAACCAGATTGCTCTGAAGCTAATTTCACTTCATCTTTCAATAGCTTAAAAATCTGCTTATAGCCTGGGTAATCCATTAATCGAGAGATCTCTTTTGGATATTCTGCGGGATCTAAATCATCAGCTAAATAAGTAAAGCGTAATAGCTTACCACCATGACGTTGAACTTCTCTTGGGTCAAAACCCTCTTTTAACATTTGCTCTTTGCTACGCAAACCAAAACGCGCTAACTTCCATAAACTTAATTCATGAACAACAAAGTTAACTGCTAAATCACGCTTTCTAGCTTCTTCTAAACGCCATTTCGCGGCCATTTTCAATATTGCTAATTGCTTAGGGTTTAACTGCCATGCATTTTTAATGTCTAAATACGCTTTTTCAGCATCTGGCTGCTTTTCACGTTTTTTTACTGCTAGTTCAGATTCTTGATAGGCTGCAGCTTCCCACTGTGTTTCTGCTAATTCTGCTTTTAGCTTTTCAAACATAGGTAATAAGTAGTGCACATCTGCTGCGGCATAGTTAAGCTGTTTTTCAGATAATGGACGCGCCATCCAATCTGTTCGAGCTTCACCTTTATCTAGATCGACACCTAAATAATCCGACACCAATTTCGCAAAGCCCGTAGATAAACCATAACCCAGGAATGCGGCCATGATTTGAGTATCTATCATCGGCGTAGGCATACAGCCTGCGTAGTGTTGGAACACTTCTAAATCTTCACCACAAGCATGAAGAACTTTAGTCACTGATTCGTTTTTTAATAAATCCCAAAGTGGGGTTAAATCATCAATTTCAACCGGATCAACCAATGCTAATGTTTCACCATCAAACATTTGAATCAAACCTAAACGTGCATATAGCGTTCTTGTGCGTACAAATTCAGTATCTAACATTAGAAATGGTTTATGACTTGCTTGCTGACAGATCTCAGCTAAACGTTGACTCTGTTTAACGATTTCAAATTCCACTGTTCTTCCTTAAAAAAATCGGTAAGGCAAGATAGCTTAACCTCAATAAAAACTAAGCTATCTTGTCTCTATTATTTATATTTATTATAAAAATAATGCCAGCGATTAAGCTGGCATTATCGTGTTTTTACATTGTAACCAAATTACGCGTTTTCTTCTGCTTTATATTCATCTCGCAGTTCACGACGCAAAATTTTACCTACGTTTGTTTTTGGAAGCTCATCTCTAAACTCAACAATACGTGGGATTTTATAACCAGTTAAATGCTTACGGCAGTGAGCAATAAGTTCATCTTTAGTAAGACTAGGATCACGCTTAACAACACAAATACGAACCACTTCACCCGATGTTGGATGAGGTTTACCAACAGCTGCAACTTCTAACACTTTCCCATGAAGCGCAACGACATCTTCAATCTCATTTGGATACACGTTAAAACCTGAAACTAAGATCATGTCTTTTTTACGATCAACAATGTGTAGGAAGCCTTCTTCATCAAATTTAACGATGTCGCCTGTACTTACCCAACCATCATCAGTGATCATATCTTTCGTTGCTTCAGCACGGTTCCAATAGCCTTTCATCACTTGAGGACCACGAACTTGAAGCTCACCAATTTGATCATTAGCAACGACATTACCTTCTTCATCAACCATACGAACTTCAGTTGATGGGACAGGTAAGCCAATAGACCCATTGTATGAGGTTAAGTTATGAGGATATGCTGCAACCAATGGTGAACATTCAGTCAAACCATAGCCTTCCAGTAAGTAACAGCCAGTGTGTTGCTGCCATTTTTCAGCAACCGCACGTTGCACGGCCATACCTCCGCCAACAGATAAGCGAAGATTGCTAAAATCTAACTCATGGAAATCTTCGTTGTTCACTAAAGCATTAAACAGCGTATTTACGCCAGTAATTGCAGTGAATGGGTATTTTTGTAGTTCTTTAATAAAACCTGGAATATCACGAGGGTTAGTAATAAGTAAGTTACGACCGCCCATTTCAATAAACAGTAAGCAGTTTACGGTTAATGCAAAGACATGATACAAAGGCAATGCGGTAACAATAAGCTCGCGACCTTCTGTCAGCACAGGACCGTAAGCCCCTTTTGCCTGCATTACGTTAGCAATCATATTACGGTGAGTCAGCATTGCGCCTTTTGCTACGCCTGTAGTGCCGCCAGTGTATTGTAGAAAGGCTAAGTCCTGACTATCAATAAATGGCTTGATGTATTGCATTCTACGGCCTTTACGCAATGCATTACGCATAGAAGTCGCATGAGGAAGATCGTACTTTGGTACCATTTTCTTCACGTACTTAACAACGAAGTTTACAATAGTGCCTTTCGCACGAGGTAATTGCTCACCTAGGTTCGTTAAAATCACGTGTTTAACTGGCGTGTTATCGACTACTTCTTCTAGCGTACTAGCAAAGTTTGAGACAATTACGATTGCCGCCGCACCAGAATCATTCAACTGATGCTCTAATTCACGTGGTGTATAAAGTGGATTAACGTTTACCGCTACCATACCTGCACGTAATACCCCAAACAGTGCAATAGGATATTGCAATAAGTTCGGCATCATTAAAGCAACTCGGTCACCTTTTTTCAGTTTAAGTTCATTTTGTAAGTAAGCAGCAAAAGCACGACTGCGCTCTTCTAACTTACGAAATGTCATTACTGACCCCATATTGATAAATGCAGGCTGATCGGCATATTTATGAACCGATTGCTCAAACATATCAACCAATGAACTGTATTGGTCTGGGTTTATTTCTGCTGGTACGTCTTCTGGGTAACGTGAAAGCCAAACTTTATCCACGCTTTTCTCCTATTCTATATACGATTCATTGCTCTTTTAGCAATAACTCAATAACAGTGATCAATATCACTTTTGATGAGTAGACTATTTACTCTACAAGTATAGTCAACTATTTTTATTCTCAATTATTCATTCGATGCTTATTTGACCATAAATATGGATTTTTTTTAAATATGTGAAGCAGTTATGTGGTTATTTTGTTAATCAGAACACCAATATAATGGCTCACTTGATCTGGGTGTTCTAAATGGCAGTGGTGACCACCCTCTATTTTAAAACATTCAAAATTGGAAATATGACAATATCGATGGGTTTTCTGCTTTAAATGCCCATACCCCTCACTGCCAATAACCGCAACAACTGGGCATTCAATCTTCGAAAGTAACGATAAAGCATGATCTTCACTCATTCGATAAAGTGAATCACATTTCACTTTCGCATCCGTTGTCCATTCCACATGTTCAGATGATATTGTTAATGAACGAGTGACCATTGGCTCTATTAGTAACTCAGGTAACTGATTCACTTTTGATCGCAACTCAATCGCCGCTTGCTTATCTTTTAATGTTCGTTGAGGCTTATTACGATACCGCTGGCGACTTAGGATCCCTTGGCGTAATCGCTCAGTGATTTTATCTTCATCTTCACTCAATGGGCCTAATGCTTCAATCATCATAAGTGCAGACACTTTTTCAGGAAAAACAGCACAATAAGCACTCGCGATTAAAGCACCTAATGAATGCCCAACTAACACTACATTTTCTAATTTTGTCTGAAGTATTATCTGGTGAAGATCATCAATATAGTCAAAGAAGTGATAAAAATTATCATTCCCTTTATGGCTTGATAGCCCGTGACCAAACCAATCTATCGCGATTAAATGATGAAATGGCTGTTGTTTTGTGTAAGCTTCCATCGTTGTTTTAAACGTGGCCGCATTATCTTGCCAACCATGTAAAAATAATATCGTTTGATGGATCTCTTTTGGTTTAATTTCCATCATGGCCACTGTGCCATGGTGAAGGTCAATACTTGATTGTTGAAATAAACTCATACTGGTTATTTTACTTCCTGTACGACTTTCCCACGTCGGCTTTCAATACTACGCTGATGCAGACATCGGCTGCCAGTACACGGCATATAGCTCATATTGAAATCATTGGTCACGACGTATTCTTGCACTTGCCATAAATGAATAGAAGCCCCCGTTATAACAGGGAAAGAGTAAAGAAAATCACCAACATTGGCCTTTTCAATTCCATTTGATTGGCCTAAGACCGTAATTAATCGGCCTTTTGCATAAGTCACCGGATCGATAAACCCATCAAAATAAACCACAAATCGACCATTAGGTTCTTGAGCTATATCTGGTTTTCCAGCAGAAGAAATGGGTAGGTTCACCACTTCAATGCGAGTGGTCGTTTTTAAGTTATCAATACGAGCCACAACCCCACCTAAACGTACTTCGCTTAGTCGGCTATGTTCAGCAGCTGCTGAAAAAACACTGTATTTCGTAATAACTGCCGCTTGAGATGATTCTAATTCTGTCGGAAGTGAGCTACAACCTGCAAGTAATAACGTAAATAGAAAGCACAATGTCTGTTTCATATTAATCCTTTTCATAACTGAAGCTAGATATAGAGATCGACACCGACGAGCTGAGCAAGTTCCTCTCTACGCTTTTGCAGCATAATATCCATATACTCCTCCATTGCTTTACGATTCCCCCCTTCAGGCAAATCGTATTGCAATCGAGAATTAGCATACTCTGAAGCATTTAGCTGCTTTACTTGATTCGTAACTGCTGTAGCCACTTTGGACGGCTGAGCAACCATGGCTGTACTGCCATTAGCTTTCTTAATCCGATTATTCTTTCCAACGGCTTGCTGCTTTTGTACTTTTTGATTCTGTACTAATGCTGGCGGTAGCCCATGAATTGATACCATTGTGACCTTTCTTAATTGATTAATAAACGGAGTTCATCACTCCGCTGATTTAAAAATTATTCGCGACCTGGTAGCTTTTTCCAAGTCACCGTATCACGAACATAAACAGGGGTCGATTCTTCTGCTGGCAACGCCAACCCTTGCTCGAATTTTTGTTGTGCCAAAAACGCGATATCTTCAGCATCAGGATAAAGTATCTCTGAGGCTTTGCGCTCTAATGGTAATTCAACTAACGCTTCCGTATACGCATCCCAACCTGTGCCTACGGTTAACCATTCACCTGATTGTTCTGGTAAATACGTTAATAACGCTTCTGGCTTAAACACCGCTTCTGCAACATTATAAGTCCAGGTTGCATCATCATTACGTTGATACATACCAAAATAAACTTCACCCATACGTGCATCAATCGCCGCTGCCACTTGCCCTGCACCATGAACTCGGTAACCTGCTTGCGCCATTGCTTCTAATGTTGAAATACCTATCATAGGTAAATCGGCACCAAACGCTAAACCTTGAGCAATACCAATACCAATACGAACACCGGTAAAGCTACCTGGGCCTTGACCAAATGCAAGAGCATCTAAATCTTGTAAGCGCACACCCGCTTCTTTTAATACTTCATCAACAAATGGAAGTACTTTAATCGTGTGTTCACGCGGTGCCACTGCACGTCGAGAATAGACTTTCCCATCAGCAATCAGTGTGACAGAACAGTTTTCAGTGGCGGTATCTACCGCTAAAATATTTGCGCTCATTAATGCCTCAATTTTCTAAAATGGCTTCTTGTTTTTCTGATTCATTTTCATCGGTCTGATTGGCTTTTGCCAAAAATTCAGACACATTACGTAAATCTCGTGTGCGTGGTATCGGTGGTAAACTTTGCAAGAACGTAGAACCATAAGGTCGAGTAACCAAACGATTATCACAAATAACCAATACCCCTTTATCTTTAGTATCTCGAATAAGACGTCCAACACCTTGCTTTAAGGTGATCACAGCATCTGGTATCTGTACTTGTGAAAATGCATCACCACCACTCAATTGACAATCTTCAATTCGAGCTTTTAGTAATGGATCATCCGGTGCTGTAAAAGGAAGTTTGTCTATGATAACACAGCTTAGCGCGTCACCTCTAACATCGATACCTTCCCAAAAAGCTCCGGTTGCAACCAATAATGCATTGCCGAGCTCCATAAACTCAGACAATAATTTTTGCTTTGTCGTTTCACCTTGAACTAACACCGGTAAATCGAGAGTTTGTCTAAATTGCTCCGCCAGATCTCGCATCATTTGGTGCGAAGTACACAAGAAAAAACAGCGTCCATTATTTTGTTTAATCACGGGCTGTAATAACTCAACTAACTTATCCGCAATGCCATGACTGTTTGGTTCAGGTAAAAATCGAGGAACACACAGTAATGCTTGGGTTTGATAATCAAACGGACTTGGCAGAGAAAATTGTTTTGTCGGCTCTAACCCTAAGCGTTGGGTAAAATGAGAAAAGTCATCATTTACCGCTAACGTTGCAGACGTAAAAATCCAAGCACCTTCTTTATCTGCCACTTGCTCTTTAAATTTATCAGCCACAGATAATGGCGTAATATTCAAACTAAAATGACGTGGCGTACATTCATACCAATAGGAATAACCACCAATAGTGGTATCACAAACACGCTCAAGACGTTTCTTCAATAAAGCACAACGATCAAAAGCCGCATCCAATAATTGACTGCGCCCTAGTGCGAGCTTTAATACATCATGAGCTAATTCAAATGCATCATTGATTCGAACTATTTCGCGTTGAACCGCTTGTGATTTGATCGCTTCTCGCCAGTTACCTCTAAAATTGGTATCACCTAGAATAATACGAAGATCCATTGCAGAACCCGCTAGACGCTCTGCTACTTTTTGTAACTGACGCATGTCTTTCGCTTCGGTGCGATAACCAATTTCGATATCTTTGGCTAATTCAGTTAACTGGCGACTAGATAGGTTTTGACCAAAATATTGGCTCGCAATATCTGGTAACTGATGCGCTTCATCAAAAATAAAAATGTCCGCTTCTGGAATTAACTCACCAAAACCAGTCTCTTTAATCGCTAAGTCCGCAAGAAATAGATGGTGATTGACAACAACAACATCTGCATCCATCGCTTTTTTACGCGCTTTAACCACAAAACACTCATCGAAACTTGGGCAATCCTTACCTAAGCAATTGTCATTCGTTGATGTTATCGCTGGGATGACAGGACTGTCTTCTGCAATCGCAGTGCAATCACCTAGATCTCCTGTTTTGGTTTCAGATGACCAAGCTCGTACTTTAACCAATTGGGTTAATAATTCAGGATCCGCTTGCGGAGTATGGCTTTCTATCAGTTGTTGATTTAGCCGCTCAGGGCATAAGTAATTTGAGCGCCCTTTTAATAACGCAACTTGACCATAAAAGCCCAACGACGACGTCATCAAAGGCAGATCACGATGAAATAACTGCTCTTGTAAGTTTTTAGAGCCTGTACTGATAATGGTTTTTTTGCCACTAACAAGAGCTGGAGCAAGATAAGCAAAGGTTTTCCCTGTCCCTGTCCCGGCTTCTACCACAAGTTGTGTGCCATTTTTAATCGCATCATGGACCGCATGAGCCATATCAAGCTGAGGTTGACGAGGTTGGAAACCAGGAATGGCTTTACCTAACGCGCCTGAAGAAGAAAAAATCTTGGCAATCATATCAACCTACATTACATCGTGAATTAAAAATAAGATTGGATTATGCCAAGATTTTTAAAGAAACTAAACGTTAAGTTTTAATAGCGCCTATTTACTGTTTTGTTTTTATTTAATCAAAAACACTTTACGAGGGCTCTATTTATAGGTACAAAAAGGAGTACTTTTTATATATAAATTTTTATTTGAACACTTTGTGATCACGAGAGATAAAATGGAAAAGAAAATACTACTAACGGATTGCCCTGATTCTCGTGGGCTAATAGCGAAAATAACCAACATTTGTTACAAGCATCAATTGAATATAGTTCACAATAATGAATATGTAGATAATGTCACTGGTCAATTCTTTATGAGAACGGAACTAGAGGGTATTTTCAATGATGAAACCTTCCTACTCGATATCGATCAAGCATTGCCAGAGGGTAGCCACCGAAAATTAGTCACTGAACCATGTAAAAAAGTGGTTATTCTAGTCACTAAAGAAGCACACTGTATTGGTGATATTCTGATCAAGGCTTATTCAGGTGCCATGAATATTGAAATTGCCGCAGTCATTGGTAACCACGATACCTTAGGTGGACTCATCGAAAAATTCGACATTCCATTCCATCATGTTTGTCATCAAGGGTTATCGCGTGAAGAGCATGAAGAAAAAATACTGGATGTGATTCACTCATACCAACCTGAATATGTCGTGCTAGCAAAGTACATGCGTGTATTAACCGCTAACTTTGTTGCCCAGTTTCCTAAAAAAATCATCAATATTCACCACAGCTTTTTACCGGCTTTTATTGGTGCAAAACCTTACCAACAAGCTTACGATCGTGGTGTCAAAATCATTGGGGCGACGGCTCACTTTGTAACAAATGATTTAGATGAAGGTCCTATCATTAAACAAGATGTTATCCCTGTTGATCATAACTTCAGTGCCGAAGATATGGCGATGGCCGGTCGTGATGTGGAAAAATCGGTATTAAGTAAGGCGTTAACTAAAGTCTTAAATGATCACGTCTTTGTATATGGTAACAAAACTGTCATTCTTTAATTCAGAACATGAGTTAGCGGATATAAAAACGGCGATCATAATGATCGCCGTTTTCTATTCAATTCTTTTGTTTGTTTCTATTGAGCTGTAATAAACTCTATCGCGTATTTATTGAATTCTTTTGGCCTATCAATATTACACACATGGCCACATTCTGGAATTTGCAATAACTGACTGTGTTTATGTACCGCTACCATCTCTTCTACTGGCTTCATAAATAAATAATCATTTGCTCCCATCACATACAGTGTAGGAATTGCTAATTCTTTATCTTTGAAATAACGCATCAGTGGATTCACATCAGCGGCTAGTTTAAACCAACGTTTAAACTCTTTCTGGCACAGTTTTTTAGCTTCACGGGTAAAGATATGACGTGATTCTTTTTGGCTTTTCTGTGGCATAACGACATAAGAGAACAGTTTATATAACCACATATAAGGCATGATATTTTTCGTCATATCTCCCATCTTAATTAAAAATTGAGAGCGAAAATTAAAACGCGTAATTGCCCCCGCTAACACCATAGAGCTTACTCTATCTTGTGCTAACTCGGCTAAATTACGAATAATAATGGTGCCTAACGACATGCCCACAAAATGTGCTGATTTAATATTAAGATGATCAAGTACATCAATAATATCTTGGCTTACCACTTTAAAAGAGTATTGCTTGTTCATGAATTCTTTAATTTTCGAGAAATTATTCGAACGTCCATGACCACGTAGATCAATTAGCAGAACATTAAAATTCTTTCTAAAAGCAGCGACTTGCTTAAACCATGTTGTCGAACTTCCACCCGCACCATGAACAAAAACAACCCACTTAGAGCTTGATTCATGTTCATAAGCTCTGTGGAATAATAAAGAATCAGACATCCATTCTACTTTAATAAAAAATATACATTGCGATGACTATATCACTTCAAGACAGCAATGAATATACATCACCTAATTTCCTGTCGTTGAGCTAACAAGATAAAATAAAGCCATACTAACTCATTGATTTATAGCTCTAAGGTTAGGGTTATTACTCTATATTTCCCTTCAAAGCCATCAATGAACAGTAAGCTCCCTCGTTGCTCTTCTATAAATAGATTCAAAGCATACAATTGATTGGTTTCGTAGAAATCACAAACCGGTTGGCAATCAAATAAATCACTAGGAACAACCTTCATAACACAAGTTATTAGATCATTTGAAACTCGTTGACCAAATGCGATATGTGTTGCAATGAAAGCTTTAGTCATTAATAAGGAAGTCACATATGCCAGTAATGATTGTTGGTTAAACTGTTGAGGTGATACATCAATTTTTGCTTTAGCGCCACTCTTACTCGCACTTAACAACATCCAATTTGATCCCTCGCCTATCACCCTATCTTCTGAAATATCTAAATAACCATGAGGATCATTAGATTGATCTACTCGCTCATCCACCCCGCCCAGCAATATGTTCTGTTCTTGTTGGGTTTTTAGACTAGCATCGGCTAATAACAATGCATTTTCAACCACAAATCCTTGCTGTGCTAGGTTTAGGTTTTTACTCTCAAGACCTAAAAATTTCGCAATGTAAAAACCAGCGGTATTACTTAATGAGTTAATGAAATCGACAGGCTTGGGGGGCATTTCTTCTACATAACGCTGCTGACACAATCGATTAAATACCGATAAGTTACCCTGACCTGAAATCATAAACAGCGCGGTATTTTTATCTAATTCTTGCTGCTCTTTAATACCAGAGACACCTAATAAACCGAGCTGAATAAAGCGATCAGTTCGACGAACAAAACTGGACGCCACTTTCTTACATTCTGCTTTTACATCAATATATTGGTCTTGTTTAATATTCACACTAGCAACGCAATGCACATACATCATACAACGTCCTTCTTCACAACAAGTGCATTATTGTTACCACCAAAACCAAAACAGTTCAGCAAAAACACCCCAGAGTCACACGAGATGCTTTCTTGTGTTGGGGTCCAGTTAATCTCGTCATCTTGGATTTCAAAGTTTGCCGTTTTAGGTATAAATCCGTCGTTAATGGCCTCCATCATTATCACCAACTCACTCACTCCGCAACTGCCTAACGTGTGACCAATATACGGCTTTAATGAAAATAAAGAGGGGGCTGTAGAAAACACTTGTTTCATGCCATTTATCTCTGCTAAATCACTTAGATTACTGGCTGTTCCGTGTGCCTTTACAGCAGTGATCTCCTCTTCGCTCATGTTACTGGCTTGCAGTGCATTCTTAATCACTTGAGCGATACCTGAACCATCCGGATTTACCCCTGTCACACTGTGTGTTTCACACTGACTACTGCCACCACAAAACTGCCAAGGTGATAGTTTGACATCATCACGACTCATCAACAGTGCGCCTAAGGCTTCTCCCAATAGCAATCCATCTCTGTTTGCATCAAAAGGCTTCGTTTGCTGCCCAGCCAATAATTGCATGGATACGAATCCCTCAAAAGAGTGAGAAGCGAACATTTCCATTCCAATGACCAGTGCATAATCAATGACACCCGCCTCCAACATCGTTGCCGCATCTAAGATAGCATTAGAGCTCGAAGTACAAGCGGTGTTGTAAGTGAGACTAAATGGATTTAAACCAAACTTAACTGCTAATTTATCGGCGTACACACCATTTCCGACTCGACTACCTGAAAACTGAGGAGGATGATTTTCTTTAATACTTGAACCAAGTGGGTGCATTAACGACATATCATTGGCGGCACAACCTAAAAACAGACCACAACGTTGGCGATCGTGTTCTGATATATTGTGAAGTTCAAACAAGGTGCTGATCAGTGTGTCCATATAAGGAATAGGATCAAACAGCTCCTCAAAATCACCATTATTCTGAATCGCGTAATAAGGCAACGTTTTGATCTGTTCAAATACATTCACTGATTTATCAACAGTAAGGTATTTGCCCGCTTTCATTAAATCCAATTGTTGTGTTTTATTGCCAAGTGCACTTAACACCTCGCCACCAAGTATCGTAATCATCGTTATTATTCTGGTTGTAGGTGATCAGCAAGGTGGTTAATCGTCGTTACAATACGGCGAAACTCTTTTGGGTCTACCAAACGTAGATTAAAGTGACGCTGCAATAACATCGAAATTTGCAGTCCATCTACTGAATCTAACTCTAAACCACTCTCATCAGAAAATAGCTCTACGTCATCTGCCAATTCATCTGCTGTGATTTCTTCTCTGTCACACTCTTCAAGGATCATATTTTTAAGTTTTATTTTGAATTCTGTATCTAACGACCCTTTCATGAACTTTTCCTTTGTTTATAAGTAAATACAATACTGGCAATCAATAGTGAAACCACGCCAAATAACGTCAATGCCATGACTTCATTAAGCACATCCATCACGCTTCCTCGACGTAAGAAAATATCTAAAAAACCTTCTAAGCCCCACGACATCGGAGAAATATTGGAGAAGGTTTGCATTGCTTCTGGCATCACAAACTTAGGCACCATGACACCACCAATCGCTCCTAATAAAATATTAATAATGCCGCCAATCGTCGTTGCTTGTTCAATACTATCAACCATGGTGGCAATCAAAATAGACAACCCAATCGCCGATAAGCTGAGTGATAATGAAACCAATATCAAACCCAAAACTGAACCTCCAATCGTTAACGGAGCCGCACCAAATAGAGGGACGATATACATACCAACGCTAATCATTAACCAGACTTGCACTTGATTTATCAGCATATAAGGCAATATTTTCCCACCAAACAAGGCCGCTAAGCTAAGATTCATGGTGCTTAATCTCATTAAGGTATTTTGTTTTCGCTCACTAATAAAAATGGTCGACATCGGAATAATGACAAAAAACAGGCCAAATACGATCCAAGAAGGCACACTTTGTTGAGTCGAGGTCGGTTTTTCATCTTGGGATAACTTGGCGTATTGGATCTCCATTAATGACGATTCATCAAAAGAGTTATCGACCCTTTCATCATCTAAAAAATCAAAGCTGTCTTGATTGGCTGAGTTCACTTCATCAAGTTTATTGCCCATCCAGCTGAGTGCTATTTGATTCTTGAAAATGGTAAGCAAAGATGGAGAAGTATCTGCTGCAACGCTGATCTGTAGTGGCAATTCGTTTTGATAAAAACCTTCAGGAATATCAATAATAAACTGCACCCCCTCTTCTTCAGGTGAACGATATTCATCAGAATCCAATGCATGTTTGGTTAATGTCGATATATTGGATAATTTATTTATTAATGCTTCACTACTGCTACTTTGATCGTTATCAACCAAGGCATACGTCATTAATGATTTATCTTCGTTCATCACATCTTTAAGCGCCAATGACATGATCAAGATAAACACTGCAGGCATAATGAACAATGCAGCTAACGCGTGTTTATCTCGACCTACCAATAAAAATTCTTTTATCAACATGGCTTTAAACATCGCTTCTTCCTTTTGATGTTAGATTGATAAACAGAGATTCAAGCGTGGTGGCGCCATAACGGATTTGTTTCACTTTGATGTGCTGTTGTTCTAATTCACTGATCACTTGAGCAACCAATGTGCTGCTTGAGTGATCTAATACTAAGGTCGTCGTATCAACTACGCTCACCCCCTCCAGATTCATCATAGACAGAGATAGCGATATCGATGAGTGAGGATAAAGATCTATAATCACTTGCTGACTCTCTTGATTATTAATCAATGAGGATATAGAGCCTTGCTTAACAATTTGACCCGCATTCATGATTGCTACGTCATCGCAGATTTTTTCAATCTCTGGCATATAGTGAGACGTGTAAATCACGGTTTTATTATCTGACTTATAGGCCTTAATTGTATCTAAAATTTCATTACGAGATTCAGGATCAATCCCCACTGTCGGCTCATCAAAAAACAGAACATCTGGGTTATTTAACAAACCAATCGCTATATTTAAACGGCGCTTTTGACCGCCAGATAAAGTGGATGATTTTTGATCCATCATGGCTGCAAGACGATTCGTTTCTACCGCATACGCTAAATTATCTTTTAAGGTTTTGCCTTTTATTTTTTGCACACCAGCAAAGAAGTTTAAGTTCTCTTTTACACTTAAATTCTCATAAAAAGCCAAACTTTGAGGGATCAAAGAGCAGCGCTGACGAATAGCCTTTAGATTCTTTTTTAACGGTAAATCAAAAAAAGAGATCTCTCCAGAATCAAACGACACTAAGCCATTCAAAATGGAGATCAGTGTGGTTTTTCCTGCTCCGTTAGGACCGAGCAAACCATAAATACTATTTGAGGGAATGGAGAGCGTTAAGTTATCTAACGCTTTCTTGTTACCATAGGATTTATTTAAGCCACTAATTTTGATCATTAAAACGCTCGCATTAATGATAAGTACAGCTGCTTTTCTTGCTCGGCAACTGATTCTAATTTTGCTGCAATAATATCAAATTCAATGGTTTTTTTATTTCGAGGACGGATCGCTTTGGCTATTAACAATGCAAACTCACGCCATTCATCACCAATCGCCGTCATCTCAATAGAAGCAGTTTTCAGCTTTTCGTTACGAATCAGCTCTGAGGCTTCTTGTAAAAAAGAGGCGTAGATATAACGAAAACCTGCCCCCCCCGTACCAATCTCTTCTTGCATACGAATGATATGGCCTAAAAATAACTTGGCATAATGCTCGTCTTTATTTTCTAATTGACGGATATGCTTAGCTAAAAAATGCATCCCTTTTAAGCCAGCAATAGGCACTGGCGTTTTCAGCATCGTTTTAGCGGTTTTCTTAATGCTTTTTTCAATCACACTAGGGTAATCAATCGAACTTGGAATATGCGTTGGGTAATACAATGAGCCTTTTGGTGCCATAACACCTTTAACAAAACGGGCTTTTTGTAGCGCTTTCTCTTCGGCTTCAACTAAGTGCTCAAAGACAGGATCACTGATTTGATAGGCTTTATCTTTTTTATCAACAACAATGAGATTGTGAGCATTAAAATGAAAACGCATCTCTTCTGGAAAATACGGCAACCAGAATACAGACGTTTGTGCGCCGACGATTTTACCCTGTTCAAGTAACTCATCTAATCGCTTGGTGCCTTGCTCTGGCTTTGAAAACTTCTCCAACTTCATCTTCAATCCGATGCTTTTTTGTAATCCCTTCATAATGGATTTAGGCATCGAACGATAGGCAATCAATGGCATACCGCTAAGTTTCACAAACGGAAGATAAGCAAACACTAAAGCACTTGATAAACCAAACACCATTGGCTCTGATAATGGCAAACCATGATGAGTAAGCATCGAAGACATGACACCACTCTCGCAGTGGGCATAGTGTTTGTGTTGATACTGGGTATTATTTTTTTTCAAGGTAGTGGTCATGAACACGCTTTATTTATTTTTTATTCGAAAGGTTAGGTAATTTAGTTAATTGCTTAACTGAAATACCTAATGCATCACTGTAGGCCGAAAGCTTAGCTGGCGATAACTTAGCAAACACCGATGGTGAAAAATGACGTTTAACTCGCCATTGAAACCAACCAACAGATTGCGCTAACACCATTAAATCCATACGCTGAGCAAACATATGATAATACAAAGAGGACTTTTCCCCTGTTCTTACCAAGTCATACGCGACTTGTGCTTGTCGTTCAAATTCATTTAAGGCTTGCTTAGTCACTTCTTCTTCTACTTCCCAACCGGTAGACGCGACCACTGAGTACTCGCCATTTTCATCGGTGGCATACACGGCTTTCGCATTATTAGCGTAGGTTGAAATATTATCTTGTGGGACTTTTTTAACTTCCATTAGACCACCTTCAATTGCATAAAGGCGGTAGAAAATCGTCCACTCTCAGGGACGTAACACAATAATATGTCACCCACTTTTAACTCACCAGAATGGAACAGCTCTTCTAACATAATATAAATCGAAGCAGAGCCTGTATTTCCTTTGCTTGGTAAATTAGTAAACCAGCGTTCTTGTGGAATATCACAGCCAGCCTCTAACATGCCTTGATACAGGCGATCACGGAAGTAACCTGATGAGTAATGAGGAACAAAATAGCTCACGTCATCTGCGTTCACTTTACCTTGCTCAACTAACTCTTTTAGCGGCTTAGTTACCGTGTATTCAACAATATTATCGTTCAGTTGTTTTACGTCTTGCTTAACTGAAAATATAGATTGATCTAACCACTCTTGAGAGCCGTATTCACGCCAGCCTTTTAAGCTGCCATCTGCTTGTTTTTCAGCACCTGCATACATACAAGCATCAAGCTCATTGGCGTAGGATTTTTGCATCATCCATTCAATTTCAAGGGAGATTGAATCGGCATTAGGTTGAGACGTTAATAGTGCAGCTCCCGCCCCATCACTTAACATCCAACGTAAGAAGTCTTTTTCAAAAGCAATCTCAGGTTGACGCTCTAGTTCATCCGCCACATTTTCAATTTCAGCTTCAAACGTATTGGCTCTCATCATCGCAGATGCATTTTCAGAACCTGTGACCACCGCATTATTACTTTGGCCGCTTAGAACCGACATATAGCCATATTTTAATGACATGGTACCGGACAAACAGATGCCTGATGTCGCAATCACTTCACAGCTAGGAATGCCAAGCTCACCATGCACCATTAATGCGTGATTAGGTAAAATTTGATCGGCAATCGTCGTACCACAGGCCAAAAGCTCTGTAGAATTAATATCAAAAGAGGTTGAATTGAGTTTTCTGATCGCTTCAGCGGTTAATTCTGTATTGGAATGCGTCGTTTCACCGGTAGCAGGATTAATTGCATAATAGCGCTGCTGAATTTTGTTGGAGCGCAAAATGAGATTTTTTGCACGAGAGGGACGCGAACCAACTTGTCCAAGAACGTTTTCGATTTCTTTATTACCAACGG
>NZ_JARACO010000160.1 GCF_028765575.1 Aliivibrio sp. S3MY1
ATGTGTTGGAGTGGGGTTATAGTTCGACAGGGTACAGAAGTTTTATGCTGATAGAATCTTCTTCTATTAGCTTAAAAACTTTTGGTCGGATATTAGTTATCCACCAATCATTATATGTATCTTCATAAATACGTGTACGAGAGTCTTCATCTTCGAATTCTCTCAACCATACAAAGAAGTCAACTCCTTCATGTGTTCGTAG
>NZ_JARACO010000161.1 GCF_028765575.1 Aliivibrio sp. S3MY1
GATATTTTGCTCGCTTAATTGAGCCAGTCTAATTAAACTCAGTTTACAGCAAGTCTTGGTAAATCAGTTCTTTACCAAGTTAATTGGAGCGAAAGCAAGGCTCGTATAACAAAGCAATCAACACGATGCTATTTACATTCGGCATTCGCGGTTTGGAGTATAATTGGTTTTGTTAGTCAGTCTTTCGCACGTGTTATTGC
>NZ_JARACO010000017.1 GCF_028765575.1 Aliivibrio sp. S3MY1
TAAAAAGCCATCCAAAGGATGGCTTTTTTCGATTACAAAAGTAAATAGTTTATTGCTGATATAGCTCAGCCCGGTAGAGCGCACCCTTGGTAAGGGTGAGGTCCCCAGTTCGAGTCTGGGTATCAGCACCATTTACTGACAGATTTTGCTTAGCGACCATAGCATTATGGACCCACCTGATCCCATGCCGAACTCAGAAGTGAAACATAATAGCGCCGATGGTAGTGTGGGGTTTCCCCATGTGAGAGTAGGACATCGCTAGGCTCAAATTTTAAAAGGCTTCCCATTGGGAAGCCTTTTTTCGTTTTAATCGCTAAATAAATGTATTTTCTGCTACTTGCCAAAGAGCCTGAATGACAGAGTCGTTTAGTTTTGATTTTTTACAACATAATCCTAATTTAAAAGGCGATATAGGCGATATATTTAGGCGTTGAACTTTATCTTTAACTGGGCTGTTATTGATTACTACATCTGGTGCAATACCTATACCGCAGCCTAACGCCACCATACTTACAATTGCTTCATGCCCTGATACTTGAGCGTAAATTGTGGGTTTGATTTTCTGTTCCTTAAACCATTGATTTGCTCTATTCCTCGCAGTCCCTGATTCAGGCAAAATAAAAGGCAATGATTTCCAATTTGTATTTTCTTTATTAATTTCACTGATGAAGTGATTGTTACCAATTGGAGCAATGATCGAAAGTGGGATTTCACTGATAATTTCAAAGGCGAGTTTATTTGATAGGGTTTCTGGAAGAGCTGATATTGCAATATCGACTTCTGATGTTTCAATCTTATTGATCGCCTGAGCTGGATCGCCGGTAGATAATTTAATATCTATATGGGGGTAGTTAACTTTAAAGTCGTTTAATAATTGAGGTAAATGACTGTAGCTTGCCGTCACTGAGCAAAATAAATTAAGCTGCCCCTTAAGTGCATTATTCACAGTATTAGAGCTTGCTTTGTAACCACTCCATTCCGCACATATATTCAAGGCTATAGGTATAAGTTGCTTAGCCGCTGTTGTTAGTTCAACACTTCGATTATCTCTAATAAAAAGTGGATGTCCAACGTCATCTTCTAATTTTTGAATTTGTCGACTTAAAGCTGAGGGACTTAAATGCATCGCTTTTGATGTTTGAGTAAAGCTATGGCTTTCACAAAGATGCAGGAAAGTTTGTAGAAGTTTTATGTTCATTTATGTTGCCTATATTGCAATCATGTGTTGCTAATATATCACTTTTGACAATGTTAATCTTTCGTTATTATCTTTTTATACACAAGATCATCCTAATGGATTAAATGATATTTATGGAGTTTTATCATGGCTAATTACTTTAACACATTGAATTTACGCGAGCAGTTGGATCAACTTGGTCGTTGTCGCTTTATGGATCGTGAGGAATTTGCAACAGAAGCTGATTACCTTAAAGGAAAGAAGGTGGTTATTGTAGGCTGTGGTGCTCAGGGTCTTAATCAAGGTCTTAATATGCGTGACTCAGGCTTAGATGTAGCATATGCACTACGTCAAGCGGCGATTGATGAACAGCGTCAGTCGTATAAAAATGCCAAAGAAAATGGCTTTGAAGTTGCTAGCTATGAGAAATTAATTCCTCAAGCAGATCTTGTTGTTAACCTAACGCCAGATAAGCAACATACAAATGTTGTTGAAACGGTAATGCCACTAATGAAAGAAGGTGCTGCGCTTGGTTACTCTCATGGCTTTAATGTTGTAGAAGAAGGGATGCAGATCCGTAAAGATATAACAGTTGTTATGGTTGCTCCTAAATGTCCTGGTACAGAAGTACGTGAAGAATATAAGCGTGGTTTTGGTGTTCCTACATTGATTGCTGTTCACCCTGAAAATGATCCAAAAGGTGAAGGCTGGGATATAGCAAAAGCATGGGCTGCGGGTACTGGTGGCCACAGAGCTGGTTGTCTTGAGTCTTCTTTTGTCGCTGAAGTTAAATCTGATTTAATGGGCGAGCAAACAATTCTTTGTGGCATGCTACAAGCGGGTTCAATTGTATCTTATGAGAAAATGATCGCTGATGGCATTGAACCGGGTTATGCCGGTAAATTGCTACAGTTTGGTTGGGAAACAATTACCGAAGCACTTAAGTTCGGTGGTGTTACCCACATGATGGATCGTCTATCTAATCCTGCAAAAGTGAAGGCATTCGAATTATCTGAAGAGCTAAAAGAGTTAATGCGTCCTCTATATAACAAGCATATGGATGACATTATTCAAGGTGAATTCTCTCGTACCATGATGGAGGATTGGGCGAATGATGATGTGAACCTATTAGGATGGCGTGAAGAGACAGGTCAAACTGCATTTGAAAATTACCCTGAGTCAGACATAGAGATTTCAGAGCAAGAATATTTTGATAACGGCATTCTACTTGTTGCTATGGTTCGTGCTGGTGTTGAATTAGCCTTTGAAGCAATGACTTCATCAGGTATTGTTGATGAGTCTGCATACTACGAATCACTGCATGAGTTACCACTAATTGCAAATACAGTTGCTCGTAAGCGCTTGTATGAAATGAATGTAGTAATTTCTGATACGGCTGAATATGGTAACTATTTATTTGCTAATGTAGCAACGCCACTACTTCGTGAGAAGTTTATGCCATCAGTTGAGACTAACGTAATTGGTCGTGGTTTAGGCGAAACATCAAATCAAGTTGATAATGCAACGTTAATCGCTGTCAATGAAGCAATTCGTAACCACCCGGTAGAATATATTGGTGAAGAGCTACGCAGCTATATGAGTGATATGAAGCGTATTGCAGTTGGTGGCTAATTAATACCAAATGAATATAAAAATGGCTTAACCAGTGATGATTAAGCCATTTTTTTATGCGTAAATTATGCTTCTACCGAATTACTTTTCTGATAGTTTCTCTTCTAATTCAGCCATTTTTTGTTCCATTGCCGTTAGTTTTTGGCGAGTGCGTAACAGAACTTGAGTTTGAACATCAAATTCCTCTCTACCTACAACATCGAGCTTATTTAATTGGCCTTGAATAACTTGGCGAACTTTTTGCTCAACATCGCTACCCAACTCTTTTACTGGTTTCGGCATTGAATCATGAATTTGTTTTGCTACTTGTTCTAATTTCTTTGGATCAAACATTATTTACCCTTAATTGAATATTTTCTTTATTCTAAGTAAAGCCTTGCCAATTGTCGCTATCGAAATAAAAAAAAGGCTACCGAAGTAGCCTTTAATAGCAAACAACCATTAAGATTCTTTAATCTCTTTACCTTCTTCAAAAATAGGTAATGGTTTGTGTTCACTTGCTAAGTAGCTATAAATTACCGGCAGTACGAACAGTGTAAATAACGTACCAATCGCTAGACCCGCTACGATTACAATACCAATACTAAAGCGTTGAGCCGCACCTGCACCACTTGCATACATTAGAGGAACAAGACCTGCAATCATCGCCGCAGTGGTCATTAGGATAGGACGTAGACGAACTTTAGCAGCTTCGGTTACGGCTTCCATGCGATTCTTGAGGTGATGAAGTTGCTCTTCTTTCGCTACCTCACAAATAAGAATACCATGCTTAGTAATCAAGCCGACAAGCGTGATCAAACCTACTTGAGAGTAGATATTCATTGTTGCAGCGCCCCAAGCAAGCGCGATTAAAGCACCACAAATTGCTAGCGGAACAGATACCATGATAACTAATGGATCTCGTACTGATTCAAATTGAATAGCAAGAACCAAGAAGATGATCGCGAGTGCTAATCCAAACGTAGCATATAAAGCGCTACCCTCAGTTACGTACTGACGAGCTTCACCCATATAGTCATGGTTATAGCCACTTGGTAGTGTGTTAGTCGCCAAATTTTCAAACCATACAATCGCATCACCCATAGCGATACCCGGAGAAGGTACTGCACCAATGGTCGCGGAGTTCAATTGGTTGAAGTGAGGCAGTGATCTAGGTTCAGCAACAACATCGATAGATATTAGGCTTCCTAGAGGAACAGCTTCACCACTGGTTGAACGAACGTAATAGTGATTCATTGATTCAGGGTTTAGACGATACTTACGCTCTACTTGAGGAATAACCTCATACGAACGTCCGCTAAGGTCGATTCGGTTTACGTAACCATCAGCCATCATCGTGCTTAGTGTAATACCAATATCTTGCATGGTAATACCGTAAGCGCCTGCTTTATCTTTATCGATATTGATTTTCATTGTTGCTGAATCAAAATTCAAATCAAGATCAGAATAGACAAACAGTGGGCTACCTTTAACACTAGTTAGTACTTCAGTTGCTATTTGGAATAAACTTTCAAAACTATTTGGTGTTGTAATAACAAATTGAATTGGAAGACCAGAGCCAGCACCTGGAAGTTCAGGCATTTGGAAAGCAGTTACAGCCATGCCAGGAATATCTTGAACTAATTCACCAACACGTTTAGTTACTTCAGCTTGGCTTGTTGTTCGCTCACTCCAAGGAACCATTGATGCGATACCAAAGGCTTGGTTCGCATTAGGAACACCGGTAAATACTTGAGCAAATCCAACTTCTGGTTGATTTGATAAGATCTTATTTACATCATTCATTGTGTTCTGCATGTAATCAAGATTTGCCGTTGAAGGTGCTGTACCCATCAACATAATTACCCCTTTATCTTCCGATGGTGCGAGTTCACTTGGAATGAACTTAAATAACAATGGAAGGGAAGCAAAAACAATAACAGCAAAACCAATAATTACAGGGCGACGAGTCATGATGCTATTTAACATACGCTCATAACGATCACTCATGTTGTCTAAGATATGATGTACTTTTTTCTCAAAACGATTTGGTTCTTCATTTGCAACTAGCATTTTAGAACACATCATAGGTGACAGTGTTAATGCTACGATACCAGAAACAAATACGGCGCCAGCTAGGGTTAATGCAAATTCTTTAAATAGAGAGCCTGTAATACCACCCATCATTGCAATTGGAGCATATACCGCACCAAGTGTTAATGTCATTGCTATAACAGGAATCGCAATTTCACGAGTACCTATAATTGCTGCTCTGAAAGGGGTTTCACCTAACTTAATATGACGGTCGACGTTTTCTAAAACAACGATAGCATCATCTACAACTAAGCCGATGGCGAGTACCATTGCGAGTAGTGTCATCAAGTTCCATGAGAAACCCATCGCTTGCATAACCATTGCCACACCAACAAGTGATAATGGAATAGTAACGATTGGAATGATTACCGCTCGGAATGAACCTAAGAATAAGGTAATTACAACCAGTACAATTAATGCAGCTTCAATGATGGTTTTGATTACTTCATGAATGGACTCATTAATCGCAATCGTAGAATCATACATGATGTTCATTTTGATATTACTTGGCAAGTTCTTCTCTAATTGAGGAAGAAGATCAAGAACATCAGCGGCAATATTAATCGGGTTGGCACTTGGAGCGGCATTAATTGCTGCAACAACGGCTTCTTGTCCGTTAGCACTTGCACGGTAAACGTCATGGCTCTTTTCAAGAGACACTTTTGCGATATCGCTCAGGCGAACAATTTCACCATTACTCGTTCTAATAACAAGATTTTCTAATTCTTCAACATTAGAAACTTGAGTATCAGCACTGCCGTTATAAAGAACAAACTCACCGGTAGCTTGACCTGCGGCAGATTGGAAGTTATTAGCACTTAAAACGCCCATAACATCCGTTGCCGTCATATCAATAGCAGCCATACGTGCTGGATCTAGCCAGATACGTAACGCGTACTTCATGCCACCATAAAGATCTACTTTTGAAACACCATTAACAGTAAATAGTTGAGGGTTAACAACTCGCTCTAAGTAGTCGGTAATCTGGCTTGATACTAATTCATCACTAGTAAAACCAATATAAAGTACCGCAGTTGTTGAGCCTGTAGACATGGTTACTGTTGGATCTTCAGATTCTTTTGGTAACTGAGAGCGAACAGAGTTTGTCTTAGCCAAAATATCAGACAGGGCTGCATTTGGGTCAGTATTCAACTTCATGGTTACAGTAATGGTAGATTTCCCCATTACTGATTGTGACGTCATAAAGTCGATGTTATCGGCTTGAGCCACGGCTTGCTCTAAGGGTTGAGTAATAAAACCTTGGATAAGGTCAGCACTCGCCCCGTAGTAGCTAGTTGTTACCGTTACAACGGTATTCGTCATTTCAGGGTATTCACGAACCTGCATTTTGAAAATTGCTTGGATCCCAAGCAAAGCAATCAAAAAGCTGATCGATACCGCTAAAACTGGACGTTTAATAAAAACATCAGTAAAGCGCATAGTTCCTCCGGTTACAGCATTGGTGTTTCAGCAGGTGGTGTTGTTGCATCGCTTTGCACAATGCGAACTTTCGCATCATTACTTAGACGAACCTGACCTGTGGTTACAACCATATCGCCAGCCTTAACACCCTCAAGGATATGAGCAATTGCTTCTGAACGCTCACCTACTTTTACAACGTGCTGTTGAACGCGTTTTACACCATCTTTTTCTGTAACAAGATAAACATTATCGCCATAAAGAGTATAGGTGATTGATGTTTGAGGGATAACAACTTGGTTTTCTAGTGTAGGTAGAATGATTTCAGCACGAGCGAACATACCGCTACGTAATTTGCCACCATTATTAGGGATATCAGCTTGAACCTCGATTAAGCCACTTTGGATATTTACCGCAGGTTCAATAGCGCTAATCGACCCTTTAAAGATGTCCGCAGGATAAGAATCAATTGAGATATCGATCTCTTGTCCAATATTGATGCGCGAGATATCAGTTTGAGGAACAGTAAAGCGTAAGCGCATTACACTCGTATCTTCTAGACGAACGATATCAGTGCTTGGCTGTAGGTATTGACCTAGGTAAACATTACGAATACCGATAACACCACTAAAAGGGGCTTTGATCTCTCGACGATCGATAGATGCTTTCATTCCTTCAATATCAGCAGCAAGAGAGAAGTAGTTTGCTTCTGCCTCATCGTACGCTTCTTTTGAAATAGAACCTTTCTTATATAAGCCCTTATAACGCTTATATTTTGCTTCCGCTGCGGGTAAGCGAGCTTGAGTACTCTTCAAGTTAGCTTTTTCTACTTTAGAATCAAGAGAGATC
This sequence comes from Aliivibrio sp. S3MY1, assembly GCF_028765575.1. Taxonomy (GTDB): domain Bacteria; phylum Pseudomonadota; class Gammaproteobacteria; order Enterobacterales; family Vibrionaceae; genus Aliivibrio. The sequence goes on from NZ_JARACO010000017.1 coordinate 7,151, forward strand.
AATAATTGACCTTCTTTAACTTGGCTACCAGAATCAAATGAAATTTTATCAATAATACCGTTAACTTCAGTTGTTAAGGTAACGCCTTGGTTAGGTTCAATAAAACCAATAGCTTCAATGGTTGGAGTCCAATGAGATGAGGCAATGGTTTCAACCGTAACAGGGAATTCAGGTTCTGGTCGGTTAGCCATATATTCAGCGATTTTTTGTTGTTTAAACATGTTAAAACCAATCACACTACCGAAAAGAAGCAGTGCAAGAAGTAACATAAAGAAAGTCCACTTTTTCATTCTGATTAGAACTCCAAATTAGTGTTTAATAATAGCGTCCCAACTGGCTTCAATTGCCGCATCGAGATCATCGTTTGTTAAAGTAAAAAAACCTTGGGCATGTTTTCGAGCTAAACAAACACTCGCTTCTAAGCTAAGGCCTGTTAATATTTCTACGCTAAGAGGTTTAAATACACCCTGTTCAAGTCCATCGATAAAGAGTCGATTTACTTGGGCAAACATTTTTTCCTCTAGTTCCTTAAATTTCACTAGGTCAGTAGAAGGGAGAGAGTCGTATTGATTGCGATTCAAAAAAGTATTCTTCTCTGAAATAGCAAAGTACCAAATGTTTAACCACATAGTACGAAATCGAACTTTAATGGGATCTGAATCTTGCACATTCTCTTGGATGGCAAATGCAACACGCTGCATGATATTCAGTTTTATTTCTTCGATTAAGGCTTCTTTATCATCAAAATAGCGATATATCGTGCCGGCAGCAACGCCTGCCTGAGTCGCTACTTTTTTCATAGATAAGCCACGAAATCCATCGGTAGCCAATAATTGCTCAGCAGATTCAAGAATGAGCTGACGCTTTTCCTTCATAAATGCGTCCTTATGAAATGAATGAACGTTCATTCATTATTTTAGGCTACGATGAATAAAATGTAATCTATTTTTGTGTCAAGAAACGTAAAGATCACACTTTTTCATCGATGGTTTACATGGTATTCCATCATCGACAGCTTTATTATAGGCACAAATATTCATTATTGATTTTATAGGTGATTCATGAGACTTAATCCACAACAAGATGAAGCAGTAAAGTTTGTCTCTGGACCATGTTTAGTATTGGCAGGTGCAGGGTCTGGTAAGACACGTGTGATCACCAACAAAATAGCTTACCTCGTACAGCAATGTGGCTATAAAGCCAGAAATATTGCCGCTGTTACATTTACCAATAAAGCCGCTCGTGAAATGAAAGAGCGTGTAGGGCAAACACTGAATAAGCAAGAGGCGCGTGGTTTAATGGTCTCTACTTTTCACTCGTTAGGCCTAGATATTATTCGTCGAGAATATAAACTATTAGGCTTAAAATCTGGGTTCTCTTTATTTGATGATCAGGATCAGCTCGCTTTACTAAAAGAATTAACAGAAAAGCAGATCGATGGTGATAAAGACTTATTACGTCAGTTATTGAGCAGTATCTCAAACTGGAAAAATGAGATGCTGACACCAACCCAAGTCAAAGGCTTTGCTCGCTCTGAGCAAGATCAGCTATTCGCCTTTTGTTATGAAATGTATCTTACTCAAATGAAAGCCTATAACGCCCTTGATTTTGATGATCTTATTTCATTGCCGGTATTATTACTCCGCAACAATCAAGACGTGCGTGAACGCTGGCAGATGAAGATCCGCTATCTTTTAGTGGATGAATACCAAGATACGAACACCAGCCAATATGAGCTAGTTAAGCTATTAGTTGGTGAAAGAGGGCGACTAACCGTGGTGGGTGATGATGATCAGTCTATTTATTCATGGCGTGGGGCAAAACCTCAAAATCTTGTTCTGCTGAGTGAAGACTACCCTGCTTTACGAGTGATAAAACTAGAGCAGAATTACCGTTCTACCAGTCGAATTTTACGTGCGGCTAATATATTAATTGCCAATAACCCTCACGTATTTGAAAAGCGTCTGTTTTCAGAAATTCCAGACGGTGAACAAATTAAGGTACTAACAGCAAAAGATGATGAGCATGAAGCCGAGCGAGTTGTCGGAGAGATCATTGCACATCGCTTTTTAAACCGAACAGATTATAAAGATTACGCCGTGTTATACCGCGGTAATCATCAATCTCGTTTGATTGAAAAATCCCTGATGCAAAACCGAGTACCTTATAAGATCTCCGGAGGGACATCGTTCTTCTCCCGTGCTGAAATAAAAGACATCATGGCTTATCTTCGATTGCTGACAAATCCCGATGATGACAATGCCTTTTTACGTGTAGTGAACACTCCACGTCGTGAAATTGGCCCGGTAACATTAGAAAAGCTCGGTACCTATGCCAATATGCGAGGTAAAAGTTTATTTGAAGCCAGTTTTGAAATGGGGCTAGAGCAAACGCTATCGGGACGAGGGCTAGAATCTTTACGCCGTTTCTCCCATTGGGTTGTGTCTATTTCAGAAAACGCTGAGCGTGGTAACACGGTTGAAGCGGTTCGTTCGTTAGTGAAAGATATTCATTACGAAGATTGGTTATATGAAACATCTACCAGTTCAAAAGCGGCAGAGATGAGGATGAAAAATGTCTCGGACTTATATTCATGGATTGTTGCTGATCTTGAGGGCGATAACTATGACAAAGAAGAAAAGACATTAAAAGAAGTGGTTCAGCGCCTTACTTTGCGTGACATGATGGAGCGAGGAGAAGATGAGGATGGTGCCGATCAGGTACAGTTAATGACCTTGCATGCTTCAAAAGGCTTAGAATTCCCTTATGTTTACTTAATTGGTGCAGAAGAGGGGATTTTACCTCACCAAGTGAGCATTGATGAAGATAATGTAGAAGAAGAGCGTCGTTTGACTTATGTAGGAATAACGCGAGCACAGAAAGAGTTGACGTTTACCCTATGTAAAGAGCGCCGTCAGTATGGAGAGTTAATTCGTCCTGAGCCAAGTCGTTTTCTTGAAGAGCTGCCACATGATGATTTGGATTGGGAAATGAAAAAGCCAAAACCCACTCAAGAAGAAAGGATGGAAAGAGGGAAAGCCAATATTGCTAACCTTAGGGCCATGCTGAAGAAGTAAACAGATATAAAAATGCCCACTGATAATACAGTGGGCATTTTTTATGATTGAGCTAAAAGGGGATAATAATTAAATCATAGCCCTTTAATAAGATGCTCAACCGCTGCAAGTACTTCATCATCAGAACAGTCCATACAAGAACCACGAGCAGGCATAGCATTAAAGCCATTTAGTGCATGATTATTTAGTACATCCATACCTTTAGCGATACGAGGAGCCCAATCTGCTGCATTTTGTGTTTTTGGAGCCCCTGCCGCACCTGTGGAGTGACAAGCAATACAAAAAGTATTGTAAACTTGGTCTCCTGAGCGAGGTCCTGTTGGTTCTTCTACAACAGCGACATCACTTGCTAGATAAACTTGGCCAACGGGTTTAATTCGTTCAGCAATTGCATCCTCAGAATTACCTGCTGCAAAAGAGGTAGTTGAAAACGTTAATGCTGCAACCGTTGCAATAATGATGTTGCGAATAGATTTTTCCATAAAGCTCACTTTACACTCCCAGTTATTATTATTGGCTAAAGCCCATTTTATTGTATTTACAGAGATAAAAAACGTACTTAGAAAATAGTTTCGTTAATTTCATGTAAATATCGAGTAATTATATCTGCTTAAATTGTTGCAATAAACCACTAAGCTCAAAGAAAATGAGGATAAATAGCAAGGAATTGTCGAAAAAGAGACCAAACGATAAAAAAAGTAAAAAAAACACTAGACGAAGGTGGCTCATATCCGTATTATTCTTCTCCGCCGATAGGGTATACGCCCGTAGCTCAGTTGGATAGAGCGTTGGCCTCCGGAGCCAAAGGTCGAAGGTTCGAATCCTTTCGGGCGTGCCATCCGGAATATAAATTAAAGGCGCAAAAAATAGTGGTGGCTATAGCTCAGTTGGTAGAGCCCTGGATTGTGATTCCGGTGGTCGCGAGTTCGAATCTCGTTAGCCACCCCATTATTTTGGTAACTGATTTTACGTAGTAAATAAGGTTTCCAGTTTTGATTCAAGAAACATCCCAAGAATCGAAACAAAATTCGTCGGTGAATAGCGCAGCTTGGTAGCGCATCTGGTTTGGGACCAGAGGGTCGGGGGTTCGAATCCCTCTTCACCGACCACTATTTCAATAATCGCAATAGCGGTTATATAAAAAGTTAGTGGTGGCTATAGCTCAGTTGGTAGAGCCCTGGATTGTGATTCCGGTGGTCGCGAGTTCGAATCTCGTTAGCCACCCCATTAATTTTTGGTAACTGTAAAAACAGTTTCCCTTTTGATTCAAGTAACATCCCAGGAATCAAATAAAAACTCGGTGAATAGCGCAGCTTGGTAGCGCATCTGGTTTGGGACCAGAGGGTCGGGGGTTCGAATCCCTCTTCACCGACCACATTTAAAAGCCTCGTCAGAAATGACGAGGCTTTTTTCATTTCTGCTTTATATTATTCTAATCTTCATCACAAAATCACTATTTCACATGGTGATCTATTCTAGAATTTCATTTTTTATCTCAAGTTTCTATCACTTTTTTTTATGTTTATTTTGATTGTTTACACTAGTTTTTTATTAGATCTCTTACGTAAACGCTGTATTTCATCATTTATCCCAATTAAAACGTTATTTTAAATGTTAAATATATTTATGTTTATTTATCTAAATTAGGCGGTGTTGAAAGTTAGGCTATTAATTATTTTTTTTGCCACTAACTAACTGTTTTGTTTGAATCTTGTTTTTAGTCATAGATTTCTGTTAATAGCTGCTAGCCTGACTGTTTATGCAGGATAATGGCATATATCAGTTTTATACTCTTTGTTTGTTGCTTTTATGTGAATAATTGACTACATTGGTGTCCTAATCATGTTGCAGTATTTTGCTGTTTCGAATGGAATCAATGTACAGACAGGGCAGGATGCTGCCGAGTAGTCGGAGTCTGATAATGTCACTTTTAGAAGTTAAAAATTTACGCATCGAATACCCATCTCGTCATGGAGTACATGCTGCTGTTAAATCATTATCGTTTTCAATAGAGCGTGGTGAGATTGTAGGGGTTGTTGGTGAATCTGGAGCGGGTAAATCAACGGTAGGTAATGCTGTTATTGATCTATTAAGCCCTCCTGGCATTATTGCTAGTGGAGAGGTTTTTCTAGATGGAGAGAAAATCTCTGGCCTATCAACAGAAGCGATGCGTAAAGTTAGAGGTTCTAAAATCGGATTCATCTTCCAAGATCCGATGACATCCCTAAATCCTCTATTTACTGTCGAACAGCAAATAACAGAAACCATCCACGCGAATTTAAAAGTATCAGCTGCAGAGGCCTATGAGCGTGCTTTATCTCTAATGAAGCAAGTAGGTATACCGCAACCTGAAAATCGTCTTAAGCAATACCCACATCAATTTTCCGGGGGCATGCGTCAGCGTGTAGTTATCGCTATCGCTTTAGCTGGTGAACCGGATCTTATCATTGCTGATGAACCAACGACGGCACTGGATGTTTCTATTCAAGATCAAATCCTAACCCTTATTCGAGATCTCTGCATTGAGAAAAATGTCGGCTGCATGTTAGTGACTCATGATATGGGAGTCGTCTCGAACGTCACTGATAAAGTCGCGGTAATGTTCCGTGGTGATCTTGTCGAGTTTGGTAAAACCGAAAGAGTATTGGGAGATCCTGATCATTCTTATACTCGTAGTCTAATTTCAGCAGTACCACGTTCAGATATTAAATTAGATCGTTTTCCACTGGTAAGTTACATTGAAGAAGCCGTTGAGCATGAATGTATCGATGTAAAGACGCACTGGTTAGGACAAAGCCAAGATCATCGTGAATATTCAGGCCCATTATTAAAAGTAGATAACGTTAGCCTTCGTTTTGTAACGAAAGACTCTATGTTTGAAAGTCGCCGTGAATACGTTCAAGCCTCAAACAATGTTAGCTTTGAGATCCATGAAGGCGAAACGTTTGGTCTTGTCGGAGAGTCTGGATCTGGCAAATCAACCATTGCTCGTGTTATTGCTGGTTTATATCCGCCAAATGAAGGAACGGTTACCTTTGAAGGCATTGATTTGACCGCATTGAAATCAGAGAAAGAACGTCGTCCGATGCGCCGTCAAATGCAAATGGTTTTCCAAAACCCATACACTTCGATGAATCCGCGTATGAAAATCTTCGATATCATCGCAGAGCCTATCCGTTTTCATAAACTAACAGGCTCAGAAGCTGAAACGCAACAGATCGTGAATGATCTTCTCGATCACGTCGGGTTGGGGAGAATGGCGGCATTGAAGTATCCGCATGAGTTTTCTGGTGGTCAACGTCAGCGCATTTCGATTGCTCGTGCACTAGCAACGCGCCCACGTCTCTTAATTTGTGATGAGCCAACCTCTGCATTAGATGTATCGGTTCAAGCACAAATCCTCAACTTATTAAAAGATTTACAAAGTGAGTTAAATTTAACCATGTTGTTTATCAGTCATGATTTACCTGTTATTCGTCAGATGTGTGATCGAGTTGGTGTGATGCAGATGGGTAAGTTGCTAGAAGTGGCTCCAACTGAAAATCTTTATACCAACCCTCAGAATGAATACAGCAAGCAATTAATTTCCCTTATGCCAGAATTTAAAGGTTTAAGAGAAAATATAACAGCGGTATAAACCGTCAAATAATAAGTACAAATACAACAAACTAGGGATATATTCCCGCATAAGGAGTTATGCAATGAAAACCATAAAGACCAAATTGGCTATCGCGCTTATGGCTGCAGGCCTAAGTTTTAGTGCAGCCGCCGCTGACATTACCGTTGCTTATGATGCCGATCCAGTATCACTTGATCCACATGAGCAATTGTCTGGCGGTACACTACAACTTTCTCATATGGTGTTTGATCCTCTAGTTCGTTATACGCAGTCATTTGACTTTGAACCACGTCTTGCTGAAAAGTGGGAACGTATTGATGACAAAACCTTCCGTTTTAATCTACGTAAAGGCGTGAAATTTCATTCAGGTAATGAAATGACGGCTGATGATGTGGTGTGGACATTTGATCGTTTAAAAGACTCTCCTGATTTTAAAGCGATTTTCGAACCGTATGAAAAACTAGTTAAAATTGATGATTACACTGTTGAACTTGTTTCTAAAGGTGCTTATCCGTTAGTTTTACAGACAGCAACCTATCTTTTCCCAATGGACAGTAAGTTCTATTCTGGCAAAACAGAAGAGGGTAAAGATAAATCTGAAATCGTAAAACACGGTAATTCATTTGCTTCAACGCACATCTCTGGTACCGGTCCATTTGTCGTTAAATCTCGTGAGCAAGGCGTAAAAGTTGTCTTTGATCGCTTTGATGGTTACTGGGATAAAAATTCTCCAGGTAACGTAGATGAATTAACTCTTGTTCCAATCAAAGAAAATGCCACACGTGTTGCTGCTTTACTTTCAGGTGATGTAGATATTATCGCTCCAGTGGCTCCAAATGATCACAAACGAGTGAAAAATACCAAAGGTATCGATTTAGTTACGCTACCAGGTACTCGTATCATTACCTTCCAAATGAACCAAAACAGCAATGAAGCGCTTAAAGATGTTCGTGTTCGTCAGGCAATCGTTCATGCAATCAATAATGAAGGTATTGTTAAGAAGATAATGAAAGGATTTGCTACAGCAGCAGGTCAACAAGGTCCATCTGGTTATTCTGGCTACGATGCTGATCTAGTACCACGTTACGATCTTAAAAAAGCAAAACAGCTAATGAAAGAAGCAGGTTACGAGAAAGGCTTCAAACTTAGCATGATGGCACCAAATAACCGTTATGTTAATGATGCAAAAGTGGCACAAGCGGCTGCGGCAATGCTATCAAAAATTGGTATTAAGGTTGATCTAAAAACCTTACCTAAAGCGCAATACTGGCCTGAATTTGATCTATGTTCTGCGGACATGATGATGATCGGTTGGCATTCAGATACAGAAGATTCAGCAAACTTCTCTGAGTTCCTAACAATGACTCGTAATGAAGAGACAGGTAAAGGCCAGTACAACTGTGGTCATTACTCAAACCCTGAAATTGACCGTTTAGTTGAAGCGGCAAATGTGGAAACGGATCCTGCGAAACGTAGCCAAATGCTAAAAACAGTAGAAGACACGCTGTATAACGATGCGGCGTTTGTTCCACTACATTGGCAAAACCTTGCATGGGGTGCGAAATCTAACATTGATATCAAACCAATCGTAAATGCAATGGAATACCCATATTTTGGCGATTTAGTCGTTAAGTAACTGCCTGTAAACAGGGTGTCCTGATATTCAGGGCAACCTTTATTTGCCATAAGAGATTCATTGATAAAAAAGCAATACCAACAACTTGTTAGATATGGATATATTTTCTATATCATTTTTAGGATTAAGAAGGGGACAAGGAATGTTTACGTTTCTGGTCAAGCGCCTGTTTCAGGCACTGATAGTGATGTTTGTGATCAGTCTGGTTGCGTTTTCCATTCAAGATAATTTGGGTGACCCGTTACGTGAATTGGTTGGGCAATCAGTTTCAGAAGCAGAGCGTCAAGCTCTGAGAGATGATTTAGGGTTAAACGACCCATTCATCACAAAGTACACACGTTTTATTACTAATGCGGTTCAAGGTGACTTGGGCACGTCTTATTTCTTCAAAAAACCAGCGGTAGAAGTCATTCTTGATAAGCTTGTTGCAACCTTAGAACTAGTATTAGGGGCCGCAATTATTATTGTATTTCTTTCTATACCTCTGGGGGTTTATTCAGCGATTCATCCCAAAAGTTTTTTCACAAAAGCTATCATGGCATTCAGTAGTATTGGTATTTCGGTGCCCGTCTTTTTGACCGCAATTATGCTGATGTATGTTTTCTCCATTGAATTAAATTGGCTACCGTCTTATGGGCGAGGTGATACTTATAATTTATTAGGTTGGGAGTCAGGGTTCTTTACTCTTGATGGATTGGCTCATTTAGTATTGCCTTGTATTTCATTAGCTTCAATCATGCTACCTCTGTTTATTCGTTTGGTTCGTTCTGAAATGTTAGAAGTGCTGAGCTCGGAATACATTAAGTTTTCAAAAGCGAAAGGCATCGCAACCAACAAAATTTATTATCAACATGCACTTAAAAATACCATGCTACCGGTACTAACGGTAGGTGGTGTTCAGATTGGTACCATGGTTGCTTATACCATTTTGACTGAAACAGTATTCCAGTGGCCGGGAACAGGATTCTTATTCTTAGAAGCAATTAACCGTGTTGATACGCCATTGATAACCGCTTACGTTATCTTTGTAGGTCTAATTTTTGTGGTAACGAATACCATTGTCGATTTGTTATATGGACTAATTAACCCAACCGTAGATATCACAGGGAAAGGAGCGTAATCATGGATGTAACGACTAACCACGTTCCAACACGTTGGGAACGATTTAAATCATCAGATTTTTTGTATTACTTTTTACGCGATAAAGTAGCAATGTTCAGCTTTGCTGTTTTTATGGTGTTTCTTTTAGGTGCGCTTTTATCTCCAGTACTTGCACCAAGTAATCCGTATGATCTGAGCTCGATAGACATTATGGATTCAGAGTTGCCTCCATCTTGGATGGAAGAGGGAGACGAGCGTTTCCTTCTGGGAACGGATGACCAAGGTCGAGATGTACTATCAACCATTCTTTATGGCTCGCGTTTATCTTTAACGATTGGTTTCCTAGCAGTTGCAGTACAGCTGACTCTCGGCATTGTTATTGGCTTATCGGCTGGTTACTTTGGTGGGAAAATTGATAGCTTCTTAATGCGATTTGCAGATGTGCAGTTATCATTCTCGACTATGATGGTTGCGATCATTGTTTCTGCGATCTTTAAAGCAAGCTTTGGTACTGAGTTCTTCAGTCAATATGCAGTGATCATGTTGGTTGTGATCATTGGTGTTGCCGAATGGCCACAATATGCGCGTACGATCCGTGCGTCAGTACTGGCAGAGAAGAAGAAAGAATATGTCGAAGCGGCAAAGGTGATGGGGTTTCGCTCTCCACGCATCATGTTCCGTCATATTTTACCTAACTGTCTATCACCCATTTTGGTTATTTCAACAGTACAGATTGCCAATGCGATCATGTCAGAAGCGGCACTCTCTTTCTTAGGTTTAGGCCTACCGGTAGACCAACCCTCTTTAGGTTCGTTAATCAGTATTGGCTTTAACTATATTTTCTCTGGTTCGTGGTGGATCACGGCATTCCCAGGCTTAGTTTTGGTTACTCTAGTCTTGGTAATTAACCTGCTTGGAGATTGGTTAAGAGACGTATTTAATCCAAAAATTTATAAGGGTTAATAAGTAAAAATAGATAGAAAAGCGGTGTTTATCTCATCGCTTTTTTATACTTGTAAAATACTGTTTATGTATTGCAGAGAAGATTATTAGGCTTATTTAGTTGTTTTTTCTGACTGATTTGTCGCTTTTACTGGCAATTATTTACTCAGTTGTTAGGATCATAGAGTGTGTTTAAATATTTTAAAGTGAGTATTTGAATTAAACCAAAACAGAGAACTTCGGTTCGAAGTGAGGAATAATGAGTAGAAATAAGGACAAGTACAGTATAGATAATACGGATTATACTGTTGGGCAGGATAACGTTCAAAAATGGGGATTCGATGTACATAATCCCGTCTTCGGCATCAGCGCAGGCCTGATAGCCCTCTTCTTAGTTGCTGTTGCAATAACGGATCCTGAATCAGCAAAAATCGTTCTAGATGGTTTTAAATGGAAAATCATTAATGCGTTTGATGGTTTATTCATGTGGTCAGCCAATATCTTTGTTATTTTCTGTTTAGCATTAATTGTGTCGCCATTTGGTAAAATCCGTCTTGGCGGGGATAAAGCAAAACCTGATTATTCGATGGTATCTTGGCTCTCTATGCTATTTGCAGCGGGCATGGGTATTGGTCTTATGTTCTGGGGAGTTGCAGAGCCTGTTGCTTACTTTACTGGTTGGTTTGAAACGCCATTAGGTGTTGAAGCAAATACACCAGAAGCGGCCAAGCTTGCATTAGGTGCAACCATGTTCCACTGGGGGCTTCACCCTTGGGCTATTTATGGTGTTGTTGCTTTGTCGTTAGCATTCTTTGCTTATAACAAAGGTTTACCACTTTCAATGCGTTCAATCTTCTACCCCATTCTTGGTGATAAAACGTGGGGTATTCCAGGCCACATTGTTGATATCTTAGCTGTGTTAGCGACCTTATTTGGTTTAGCTACATCATTAGGTCTAGGTGCCCAACAAGCAGCAAGTGGTTTCCACCATGTATTTGGCATTGATGGCGGTTTAGGACTTCAAGTTGCGATTATTTTTGTCGTTACTTTATTAGCGGTTATTTCAGTAATGCGCGGTATTGATGGTGGCGTAAAAGTGATCAGTAACATCAATATGGTCATTGCGATTGTATTGGTCGCGTTTGTTGCTTTGGTTACGTTTGCCGTTTCTATGGGTACGATCCCAACAACCATCATAGGTTATGTGGAAAATATTATTCCATTGAGTAATCCTCATGGTCGTGAAGATGAAGCGTGGATGCACGGTTGGACTGTGTTCTACTGGGCGTGGTGGATTTCATGGTCTCCATTTGTAGGTATGTTTATCGCACGTGTCTCTCGTGGTCGTACTGTTCGTGAATTCTTGACTGCTGTATTGATTGTACCAACGATATTTACGGTGTTATGGATGTCTATCTTTGGTGGCGTCGCGATTGATCAAGTTGTGAATAATATAGGCACATTGGGCTCTGAGGGCTTAACTGATGTATCTTTAGCTATGTTCCAAATGTTTGATGCACTGCCTATGGGTAATATTCTTTCGATGATTGCTGTTGTTCTTGTTCTGGTGTTTTTTATTACGTCATCAGATTCAGGTTCACTTGTTATCGATAGTATTACAGCGGGGGGGAAAGTGGATGCACCAATTCCACAGCGTGTATTCTGGGCCTTCATGGAAGGTGCTATTGCGGTAGCTCTGCTATGGGTTGGTGGTACTCAAGCTATTCAAGCATTACAAGCTGGTGCGATATCAACCGCTCTACCGTTCACCATTATTTTATTAGTCATGTGTATTAGCTTACTGATGGGCATGAGAACAGAGAAACATAATAGTTCTTCACACTAAGTAGAAGATAAATAAAAAGCCGATGAAGAGTCATTATCTTCATCGGCTTTTTTGTGTTTATAACCACAGCTTCTTGATTGGGTCGTTTGGTGAAAAGTGGTGATGGACTTGAGCCTGAAATAGTTCAGCCGTCGCAATCGCATCTGTTAATGCATGGTGAGGAGGATAAGCCGGTAAGCCATAGCGTAAACGAGTTGTGGCTAAGCGTATTGACTCTGGACGCTTTCCTTTAAGCCAATTAATTAGGCCCTTTGATTGCTCTTGTTGGTAATCACCCTCTATTTGCATTGTATCTATAACTGGAAAGACAATGCCTTCACCAATCAAATTTCGTAGGTTTATATCAAAGAAATCACGTTCGATTCTACGATAATGAACCACAACTACCTTACCAGCTAAAGAGTCTAATACCTTCTCTAAGATGCGACGTAAATCAGGAGCCCCTTGTAGATCGGTATGGGTGATACCATGAATAACCACTGAGTTTTCTTCTAAACTGTCTTGTGCTTTTACAAACCAATGTTGAGACTCACGGCAACGAATACGCTTTAAAGTAAAAGGAACCAAACCTATACTAATAATACTGTTTTGATTCGCATCTAATCCTGTTGTTTCAAAATCTAACGCAACAAAATCAATGTCACTGAGTGGGGTTTCCTCTTCATACGTACCAGACTGATAGAAGTTCTTAAGTCTTTTATCTTTGCTGATCTTGAATTTATGCTTAAAAAAAGAGGCCCAATTTAAAATTTCTTGAGGAGAATGGGGAAACATCATTAGCTCCTAAAATTTATTCGCGCTGTAGCGATATTTTAAAAAGTTTTGAGCATTACTCAGTACCTGGAATGCATCTTTTAGATTTCGACGTTCAAAATCAGACATATTCTCTGGCTCGATATTATTATCAGGTTCAATCCCTGCTTCTACATCTAGCGCTTGGTGACGAAGGCGTACCAATGAGATTAATTCCATTGCATGGTGTAAATCGCTGCCTTTTGATTTTGGCAAAATACCCGCTTCGATAATGTCATCTAAACGTTCAAATGAGTTTTGAGCTTGAGAACCAATAGCCAATGCATGAACACGGATTAAATCCGCTAGCGGAGCAGTACCACGACGTTTTAGATTGATAGAATTATTATGGCGACCATCTTTTTCCATCACAAAGTCTTTAAAAAATCCTAATGGTGGTGTTCTGCGCAATCCATTTCTCGCCAAACAAGCTAAGAAACGAGTATTCTTTTTCGCTCGACGGACAATAAAGCCATTAAGTTGCTCTGCCCATTTTGTACGACCATAAACGCCATTTAAATCAAAGAAAATAGAGCTGTTTAATAACGCTTGAGGATCAGGGTTATCGATCCAATCAGCAAAGCACTCCTCCCATTCTGATTGGGTTTTACGCCACTCAGGATTGGTTGCCATAATGTCGCCAGTACAATAAGTATAACCACATGCCGCTAAACCATCACAGACAAAGGCGGATAAGGCTTTGAAGTACTCACCATGTTCTTTTTCGTTGAAGTCATTGTCTAAAATAATCGCGTTATCTTGGTCGGTAACAATTAATTGTTCATCACGAGCCATAGAACCAAGCGCTAAGAAACAATAAGGCACTGGTGGTGAACCGAGCTCTTCTTCTGCTAATTCTAATAGTCGCTGTTTAAAGCTTCGCCCAATCTCAGACATTGCACTACCAACCATGTGTGAGTTAGCGTCTTCATTTACCATCCGTAGAAAGCAGTCTTTTAGTTGGCTTGAGAGAATAACTAAATCTTCAATGGTTTGCTGTTGGAAGATGCTGCTTACAAATAACAGACTATTTTGAGATTCGTAACGTACGATATCAGAAACCTCTAGAACACCGATTGGTTGTTTATTTCTCAATACAGGTAAGTGATGTACGTTATATCGAAGCATCATCAACATCGCTTCAAATACGTAAGCGTTGTGGTCTAGTGAAATAAGCTCTGTCGACATCACTTCAGATACCGGGGTTTCAGAATCCAAACCACACGCCAGTACCTTGGTGCATAAATCTCGGTCGGTAATGATGCCTACAAAGTCATTATCTTCTTCGTCGGTATTGATTTCAGGATCGGTAATTAACACCGCAGAAACATTCTCTTCAGCCATTGTTTTTGCGGCGGATTGAATGGTTTCGTATTTAGTGATCATGACCGCTTCACGAGTCAGTAAGGTTTTTACTTTCGAGGTGGTTAGATCATTCGCATCATCATGATTACTTTCTACCGCTTGTTTTAGGCGAGTTGCATCTTCTACTTCAACAAAGTCTGAGAATTCATCATAACGCTCGCAAAAATCATCAAATACTGATTCAGGAATACAATATAATAAAGAATCGTTTAAAGCCTTGGCAGGAAAACGTACTTTATTATTCATCAATAGTCCCATTTGACCAAAGATACTGCCCTCATCTAATCGATTATAGAGCTCACCGTTTCGACGGTAGACTTCGATAATGCCACTGCGAACCATGTATAAATCTTTGATCTCATCACCAAAACCAATCACCATACTTTCTGCTCGATAATAAGAAATTTCGACACTTTGTGCCGTTTCTTTTATTGCTTCTTCAGGTAGCAAATTAAAAGGAGGGTATTGGGATAAAAAGTGTTGGATTTCTAACAGTTCAACTTCCATGCAGGGCTCGATAGTAATGTAGAAAGTAAGGATTCAGTGTAGTTTATCATCATGACTATATCTATCTGAATTGTTTTTATATTTTGAAAATAAGCGTAATTTATAGACAAAAAAACACAGTGGAATCTCAGATTTTCAACTGACTTTTTGCTAACATTAATAGATATATTTTTTTAAGGTACTTCCATGATGGCAATCGTTAAAAAAACAAATACGCTAGTAATGCCGTTAATGTTATTGGCGACAATATCACAAGCCAAGGCGGCTGATGAGTTAACTCAGTATCTTGAGAATAACAATAGTGCGCTCACATCTGTTTGTTCAGCATCGGGTTATTTACCTGATTCTTGCCCTATTGGAGAGGCACTTTGGGGCAATCAAGATGCAAAATTGGCACAAGGTGAGAGTGAGTTTTGGATCCAATGTGGTGTATTTAGTAAACCACTCGGTGTTGATAAAGTGAAACGAATTCAATCGAAAGTTGACGCACCAATAAACATGAAAAAAGAAAGTGAAGGTAAGCGTTGTTTAATCGGCCCATATAACGATTTTTCGGAGGCTAAAAATCAACTAAAAGCATTACAAAAAGACCCACTATTTAGACAATCAGCATTAAGAGAAGTTGCTCTTGCTTCGCTGCCTAAGATGGAGTTTAAAGCTGAAAAAAGTGAATTACCTAAAATAGCCGTTGAGCCAACACCTGATCCTGTTACTATTCGCAAACAAGTCATTATTAATGGCGAGCAATTTGCAGTGCCATTTATTCAAAGTGATGATTATGGTTTTTATATGGAAGATTCTCAACCTTGGCTGCGAGCAAGCTCAAAAGGCAGCCAAGAGATTTGTCAGCGTATAGATATGAATTTAGTATCAAAAGAACAATGGCAAATATTGATTGATTCCAACATCATGAAAGAAGATAAGTGGCCAATATTATTACCTTATTGGGGCGCTGATAATTTAGGTCTCTTTAAAGACGGTACCACAAGACAATTAAAAAATGCATCCATGCTCAATGTGATGTGTACGAAAAAAGCAGAGGATAAAGTCGTTGGAAATCCAATTTAAAGGTCGTTGGGACAGTAAGTCTCTGGCGGAAAATCTACAAGAAGCATTAGAAACCTTAGAAGAAGAGTTTGGGGTTAAAGCATTATCAAACATAACGCTAAATATCTGTTTAGAAGATGAACATAAAGAAGAGTTAGCGTTATTAAGCCCAACCGGACGCGCATTGGATTTTTTGGTTATTAATAATCCAAAAGATGTCAATGACGGTGAGAAAGCGCCGGTGTTGGAGTTTAAGCCGCGCGGGTAACTTTTCATTAAATCCTAACGCAGAGTTGGGATTTTAATTATTACACTCACGTAATAGTCATTTGCTTTTTACAGGGATAGTCATTTTTCAAATAAAGCTTACACTTAGTCCCATCAATCGAGTTAATGCATAGAAGGTAATCATTATGGCTGAACACAACACTCCGCAATTTCAAGTTGGACAAACGTTTACAGATCACCCGTTCCAAGAAGGTGATGGTGCAATGCTTGAGTTGTTCCGTAATGATCTACCAAATATGCTTTATGTTGGTCTTGGTAATATCACCGCTGACGAACAAGCTATTTTAGGTCAAACAGGCGCGCAATTTGGTGTGATTACTTCTGACAATGGTGGCTGTTTAGTTGTGGCAAGCTTTGGTGAGCTAGCGTTTGAAATGCAGTTAAATTCAGCGGCTATTCCTGAAGATTATTTCACCCTGACAGAAGAGAAAACACTCTCTGTATCTATGATTGCGGTAGATACTGCAACTAATTTATTGTGTGCGATTCGTGAATTTACATTGCCAGAAGTATTGAGTCGTCAATTTATTGAAGTGACTAAAGCGCAACGTGAATTAGGCGATGTGAATGCAGTAAATATGGAAAATATGCAACTAATTAATTCACTGACACCAGAAGCTCTGCAAGAGAAAATGGAGTTTCACCCCCTACAAAGTGTGATCGCGGCACCGACTTGTGGTTGTGGTCATCACCATCATGATCATTCGCATTAAGTTATAATTCGAATGAGAGAACAAAAAAACGCCGCCAATATTAACTATTGGCGGCGTTTTTATCATTAAAACAGTCTAAAAATAAACTATCTCATCGTAACAAATTCTTCAGAACCTGTTGGGTGAATAGCGACAACGGCATCGAAATCAGCCTTAGTTGCGCCCATCTTCATTGCTACTGCAAAACCTTGGATCATTTCATCAACCGTGAAACCAATACCGTGTAGGCCTACGACTTTTTCATCTTCGCCCGCACAAACCAGTTTCATCTTACAAGGTTGACGGTGCTTAGTTACTGCTGTGTACATCGCGGTGAAGCCTGATGTGTACACTTTTACGTTGTCTTTGCCGTATTGCTCGTCAGCTTCTTGTTCAGTGAGACCAATCGTGCCAATTGGTGGGTGGCTAAACACAACAGTAGGAACTAATGTGTAGTCCATTTTTGCGTTGGTTTGACCGTTGAATAGACGCTCAGACAGTAAACGCCCCGCTTTAACTGCGATAGGAGTTAGCTCAATGCCGCCTTCCATGATGTCACCTACACAGTAGATGCCTTTCACGTTAGTTTCTTGGTATTCATCGACTTTGATGTAACCGCGATCGTTAGTCGCTACGCCCGTTTTTTCTAGGTTGATAGCATCCGTTGCTGGGTGACGACCAATTGCCCAAATTAGGGTATCAACGTTTTGGGTTTCCCCGTTTTCTAGATGAAGCGTCAGGCTACCATCTTCTTCTTTAACCACTTCTTTTGGTACAGAGTGAGTATGAAGTGTTGGACCTTCCGTATTCATTACTTCAACCAGCGTATCGATGATCATTGGATCAAAGCTACGAAGAGGAGATTCTTTACGGCAGAACAGGTGAGTTTCAGTACCTAGAGAGTGAAGAACACCCGCGATTTCAACTGCGATGTAACCTGCACCAATAACAGCAACACGTTTTGGTTGCTCCATTAGCTCAAAGAAACCATTTGAATCGATACCGTGCTCAGCACCTGGAATATTTGGGATTGATGGACGACCACCAACAGCAATAAGGATATGATCTGCTGTGTAGTGTTCACCGTTTACTTCAACGGTTTTTGCGTCAACAAACTTTGCAAAGCCTTTAATTACATTGATTTTATTGTTACCAAGAACGCGATCGTAAGATTCATGAATACGACCAATGTACGCTTGGCGGCTTTCAATCATTTTGCCCCAGTTGAATTTTTTCAGTTCAACATCAAAGCCGTAATCTTCAGCGTATAAATTAATTGCTTCAGCAACTTGAGCGCCGTGCCACATTACTTTTTTAGGAACACAACCTACGTTTACACACGTACCGCCAAGATCTTGTGCTTCAATAAGAGCAACTTTTGCGCCGTGCATAGCCGCACGGTTTGCAGATGCGATACCGCCAGAACCACCGCCGATACAGATATAATCAAAATGCGTAGCCATTACTTTCTCTCCAATAAATTTTTAATTCTTTTTTACATACTATGTATGAAATGCGACCAAATTTTTCTTTTTCAAGGTCTACGAGGTTTCAAAAGCTATGAGAATTCAGATCGCTTCGCTTGCAGAGTTCAGGGGTGTTTGTTGAGAGTGAGCGCCTCCCGCTACCTATTCTGAACTCTTTAAGAGAGCTTGCGACCGATCTGAACCCTTAGATCTTTTAGAGCTTATTCCGGAACAATCCACTCGACTTTAAAGTGACCGGTTGCTGGTGCAATTGCCTCTTTTAAGAAAGGCAAAATTTCTTTCATTTGGCTTTCTAATTTCCACGGTGGGTTAATCACGATCATGCCAGATGCAGTCATGCCACGCTCGTTAGTATCCGCAGAAACACCTAACTCAATTTGTAGAATATTACGGATACCAAGCCCCTCTAATCCTTCGATCATATCTTCGATATCACAGCGATTAACCACAGGATACCAAATGGCATAAATTCCCGTTGCCCAGCGTTTATGGCTTTGAGCAATTGCAGTAACAACATCACGGTATTCTTTTGCAAGCTCATAAGGTGGGTCGATTAAGACTAATCCGCGGCGCTCTTTAGGTGGAAGACTTGCTTTTAGTCGAGCAAAGCCGTCTTCTTTATAAATAGACACTTGGCGATCACGGTGAAATTCTTGCTCAAGCAAAGGGTGATCGGCAGGGTGAAGCTCGGTTAATACCATGCGATCTTGACGACGCAAGTGAGCACGACCAACACGTGGTGAACCTGGGTAGTAACGCAGTTCTTCACCGTCGTTTAATTCAGTGATGGCATTTAGGTAGCTGGCGATCTCTTCAGGAAGGTCAGTTTGCTCCCAAATACGAGCGATACCTTGCTTGTATTCGCCTGTTTTTTCAGACCATTCATGCGTTAAATCGTAACGACCAACCCCTGAGTGGGTGTCGTGATAAACAAATGGCTTATCTTTTTGCGTTAATGAATTAAGGATAAGGCTTTGTACAATGTGTTTAACCACATCGGCATGGTTGCCTGCATGAAAACTGTGACGATAACTTAGCATGGATGAACTCTCACTATTGGAATCACATGATTATACCCAAGTTTATCGCGCAATGTGTGTACTCTTGCATCAGCCATTGAAATTTTATCCATTAAGCACCATCTTTAAGGGATAAGCCGATCCTAAAAACGAAAAATAGAAAAGGAATGAATATGTCTAACCCGTTACTCACCTTTACTGATTTACCGCTGTTTTCTCACATTAAGCCTGAGCACATTCAGCCTGCGGTAGAGCAAGCCATTGCCGATTGTCGCGCAAAAATTGAAGAAGTATTAGCGTCTGATACAGCCCCAAGTTGGGAGAGTATTATTATTCCTTTGGCTGAAACCGATGACCGTCTTAGTCGTATTTGGTCACCAGTGAGCCATTTGAACTCAGTACAAAACAGTGAAGCCTTACGTGAAGCGTACGAAGCGTGTTTACCTGCGTTATCTGAATACGGCACGTGGGTTGGTCAACATAAAGGATTGTACGAAGCGTATAAATCAATTAAAGAAAGTGAGACGTTTGCAACCCTGTCTCAAGCTCAACAAAAAACAATTGTTGATGAGCTGCGTGATTTTGAACTATCAGGCATTGGTTTACCTGCCGATCAACAAAAACGCTACGGTGATATCAGTAAGCGTACCTCAGAATTAAGTTCTAACTTCAGCAACAACGTGCTTGATGCAACCATGGGTTGGTCAAAACACATTACCGATGAAGCGGAATTATCAGGTTTGCCAGAATCTGCCATGGCGGCAGCAAAAGCCGCGGCAGAAGCAAAAGAGTTAGACGGTTGGTTATTGACACTAGAAATGCCATCGTACATTCCAATCATGACTTATGCTGATAATAAACCACTGCGTCGTGAAATTTACGAAGCGTTCGTGACTCGTGCTTCGGATCGTGGTCCAAACGCGGGTAAATGGGATAACACCGATTTAATCTCTGAAGAGCTGCAACTTCGCCATGAAGTATCACGTTTATTGGGCTTTGCTTCTTACAGTGAAAAGTCACTAGCAACCAAAATGGCGGAAAGCCCAACGCAAGTACTGGGCTTTTTAAATGACTTAGCAGCAAAGGCGAAACCACAAGGTGAGCGTGAAGTACAAGAGTTAAAAGCTTTTGTAAAAGAAGAGTTTGATATTGATGAGTTGGATCTTTGGGATGTGACTTATTATTCTGAAAAGCTAAAACAAAAGCTGTACCAAATCTCTGATGAAGAGCTACGTCCTTATTTTCCTGAATCAAAAGCCGTCTCTGGCCTATTTGAAGTCTTAAACCGTTTGTTTGGTATGACGGTAGTTGAGCGTGAAGGTGTTGATGTATGGCACGAGTCAGTGCGTTTCTTCGATATCTTTGATTCAAACAATACTTTGCGTGGTAGTTTTTACTTAGATTTATACGCACGTGAGCACAAACGTGGTGGCGCATGGATGGACGAGTGTCGTGTCCGTCGTATTACTGAAAATGGCGAACTGCAAACGCCAGTGGCCTATCTAACGTGTAACTTCAGTAAGCCTGTTGGTGGCAAACCAGCGCTGTTTACTCATGATGAAGTAGTTACTTTATTCCACGAATTTGGTCACGGTATTCACCACATGCTAACGCAAATTGATGTGGCGTCAGTATCTGGTATCAATGGCGTGCCTTGGGATGCGGTTGAATTGCCAAGCCAGTTCTTAGAAAACTGGTGTTATGAAGAAGAAGCGTTGGCGTT
This sequence comes from Aliivibrio sp. S3MY1, assembly GCF_028765575.1. Lineage (GTDB taxonomy): Bacteria > Pseudomonadota > Gammaproteobacteria > Enterobacterales > Vibrionaceae > Aliivibrio. The sequence continues at coordinate 28,292 of NZ_JARACO010000017.1, forward strand.
TATTTCTGGTCACTATGAAACGGGTGAGCCGCTACCAAAAGAGATGCTAGATAAAATGCTGGCGGCGAAAAACTTCCAATCAGCGATGTTTATTTTGCGTCAGTTAGAATTTGGCATGTTCGATTTCACACTGCACACAAATTACGATCCTGATCTAGGTGCAAAAGTATTAGAAACGCTGGCTGAAGTAAAAGCGAAAGTCGCGGTATTACCAAGTGTTGAGTGGAACCGTTTCTCTCACAGCTTTAGTCATATTTTTGCCGGTGGTTACGGTGCGGGTTATTACAGTTACCTATGGGCAGAAGTATTATCAGCGGATGCGTTCTCTCGTTTTGAAGAAGAAGGTATTTTTAATACAGAAACAGGCCAAAGTTTCTTGAATAATATTCTTGAGATGGGTGGTAGTGAAGAGCCTATGGAATTGTTCAAACGTTTCCGTGGCCGTGAGCCACAAGTGGATGCAATGCTGCGTCATGCGGGAATTGGTAAATAAAACTATACGCTAGCGCTAACTAGAAACTAGACGCTTCGCTTCTATAAGAGCAGGAAATGGTCCGTATGGATACGTAATTTATCCAGTTGCCGTTTTTCTGCTCTTATCGTTTCTAGACGCGAAGCGTTATAGTTAGCGATAGCGTATCGAGAAATTAAGCCCACTCAATCTCTTCATCAGCGTGCTTCTGGCATTCTTCTTTTACCATCTCGATAAATTCCATACCCGTCTTAGAGCATGTCCATTTCTCATCAGTATAAGCAAAGTGGAAGCCACCAGATTTTGATGCTAACCAAATTTCGTGCATTGGTTCTTGTTTGCTAATTACGATTTGGCTGCGGTTTTCAAATTCTAGTGTTAATACGTTACCCGTGATAACGGGCTCAATATCGGCACCAGATTCATCAATCATATCTTCGATTAATTGCAGTTTTTCATCGACTAGTTCGTGAAATTCAGTGTTATTCATCTTATTTATCCTATTGCTTTTCTTGGCTGTGGTGCGATTATAGAGAGCATAACCAGATATTAACACTAATGGTAAAATCTTATGCAAAAAAGAGTGATGGCGTTAATGCTATTGAGTGCCTTAACACTGGCTGGCTGTGGTCAAACAGGATCGTTGTACATGCCAGCAGATGACGCACCAAAAACAGAAGTAGCAGAATAATTTATTTGTAGCCTGTGTATTTGAATAATCATTGGCTAATAAACACAGAACTAGACAAGGAAGACGACATTGGATTATTTCAATTATAAGGATGATGGACAACTTTGGGCTGAAGAGTTACCCGTTGCACAATTAGCAGAACAGTATGGCACACCATTGTACGTGTATTCTCGAGCAACATTAGAGCGTCATTGGAATGCATTTGATAGCTCTGTTGGTGAGCAACCTCACCTTGTGTGCTATGCCGTTAAAGCAAACTCAAATATTGGTGTGTTGAATGCACTTGCCCGTCTAGGCTCAGGGTTTGATATTGTGTCTCAAGGTGAGCTTGAGCGCGTTGTGGCAGCCGGTGGAGACCCAAAAAAAGTCGTTTTCTCTGGTGTGGGTAAAACGGCTGATGAAATGCGTCGTGCGTTAGAGCTTAATATTAAATGTTTTAATGTGGAATCAGAGCCAGAGCTTGAGCGCTTAAATACCGTTGCTGCTGAGATGGGAGTTATAGCGCCTATTTCATTACGTATTAATCCCGATGTGGATGCAAAAACACACCCGTATATTTCAACAGGGTTGCGTGATAATAAATTTGGTATCGCCTTTGAGCGTGCGCCGGAAGTATACAAATTTGCACAAACCTTATCGAATTTAGATATTCAAGGTATTGATTGCCATATTGGTTCTCAGTTAACGGATATCACGCCATTCATTGATGCCACCGATCGTCTTCTTACCTTAATTGATGATTTAAAAGCGCAAGGTGTCAATATTCGTCACCTTGATGTTGGTGGTGGTTTAGGGGTGGTTTATCGTGATGAGTTACCGCCACAGCCATCAGAATACGCAGCGGCTTTATTAAGCCGTCTCGTGGGCCGTGAAGATCTTGAATTGATTTTTGAACCAGGTCGTGCGATTGCAGCAAATGCCGGTATTTTAGTAACTAAAGTTGAATTCTTAAAGCACACCGAGCATAAAAACTTTGCCATTATTGATGCGGCAATGAATGACTTAATGCGTCCAGCACTATATCAAGCGTGGCAAGATATCGTGCCTGTGGCTCCTCGTGAAGGAGAAGCGCAAAGCTATGATTTAGTTGGACCTATTTGCGAAACCGGTGACTTCTTAGGTAAAGACCGTGATCTAGTTCTCGAAGCTGATGACTTGCTTGCGGTTCGTTCGTCTGGAGCCTATGGTTTTGTGATGTCATCAAACTATAATACGCGTACTCGCGCCGCAGAAATAATGGTTGATGGGAACCAAGTTCATCTTGTTCGTAAACGAGAAGAGTTAAGTTCTTTATGGGAGCTAGAATCCATTCTACCAAACTAACTTAGATTAAAGAGCAAGCAGCTTAACGTTACTTGCTCTTTTGGTATTCAACCTAAAATATAAAAAAGAAGAACAACTATGCACTTTCATTTTTCTAAAATGCACGGGCTTGGCAATGACTTTATGGTGGTTGACTGCTTAACTCAAAATATTTTCTTTTCACCAGATTTAATCCGTCGCTTAGCGGATCGTAATCGTGGTATTGGTTTTGACCAGCTATTGGTGGTTGAAGCGCCCTATGATCCTGAAACTGATTTTCACTATCGTATTTTTAATGCAGATGGTACAGAGGTAGAGCAATGTGGTAATGGCGCTCGCTGTTTTGCACGCTTTGTTCGAATGAAAGGCTTAACCAATAAAATCAGTATTTCGGTCAGTACCAAAAAAGGCAAAATGACGTTAAAAGTGGAAGATGATGATCAAATAACGGTAAACATGGGTGAGCCAGTGTTTGAACCAAATAGAATTCCATTTAAAGCCACTCAAGCGGAGAAAACCTATTTATTGCGAGCAGAAGATAAAACACTTTTCTGTGGTGCGGTAAGTATGGGTAATCCACATTGTGTCACAGTAGTTGATGATGTTGATAATTATGACGTTGATAAATATGGTCCGTTAGTTGAAGGGCACGAACGTTTTCCTGATCGTGTTAATGCCGGTTTTATGGAAATTATTTCATCGAATGAAGTGAAACTACGTGTTTATGAGCGTGGTGCTGGTGAAACTCAAGCGTGTGGAAGTGGCGCATGTGGTGCGGTTGCTATTGGTATCATGCAAGAATTATTAGGTGAAGACGTTAACGTTTCTCTGCCTGGCGGCGATTTACAGATTTCATGGAAAGGTCCTGGTTACCCGTTGTTTATGACTGGTCCTGCAACCCATGTTTATGATGGTCAATTATCAATATGAATAATGTAACATTAATCGAGCCGCAACCCACTCAACTAACTGAAGACGTTGTTGCTCAATTTTTAATGGACCATCCTGATTTTTTTCAGCAGCATCCAGAGTTACTTGGGCGAATTAAAGTCGATACGCCTGAGCGTGGTGTGGTGTCTTTAGTTGAAGTGCAAGTCAGTAAATTGCGTGCTCGCATTGGTGACTTAGAAGAAGAAATTACTCAACTAATGTCATTGGCCGCAAAAAACGATCGTCTGTTTCATGATTTTGCTAATATACAAAAACAATTATTACTGTGTGAGAATTTTTCTCAAGCGGCAAAAATTATCGAGCAAAAAGCACTTTCTCTAGATCTAACCGCGCATATTAAAATCATTGATCATTCACATCCTAAGTATCATGTGGATAAAACCGCACTTGATAATTTTATTAAAAAGTTTTTGAATGGACACTCTGCGTATTTAGGTCGCTTACGTAAGGCTGAGCGTGATAGCTTATTGGCCTATGGCGGGCTTGACCATTCAAGCGCTGAATTAGGCTCGTTTGCTATCCTTCCATTAGGTCAATCTCAACCTATTGGGGTAATGGCGTTTGCTAGTCGTGATGGCCGGCATTTTGAACCCAATATGGATACCTTATTTTTAGAACAGCTAGTTAGTGTTTTTCATTATTTATTAATGCAATGGTCGAAATCTTCTCATGAGTGATGTACTTCCTCTCCAATATTCCAAACATCTTGACGCCTTTTATGAATTCTTACGTAATGAAAAAGGCTTAAGTATCTATACCCAACGCAGTTATAAGCGCCAACTCACCACGATTGCTGAGCAACTGGTTGAGTTAGGCGTAGAGTCTTGGCAAGACGTCGATGCGGGTTGGGTACGTCAAATTACCAGTAAAGGCATGCGAGAAGGATTGAAAGCGAGTAGCTTATCCACTCGATTATCTTCATTGCGCAGTTTTTTTGATTTTCTTGTATTGCGTAACATATTAACGGCCAACCCTGCTAAAGGGGTTTCTGCGCCTCGTAAATCTCGTCCATTACCAAAAAATATTGATGTGGATGAGATGGGTCAGTTACTTGAAGTTAAGGAAGATGATCCATTATCGATTCGTGATCGTGCCATGATGGAACTGATGTATGGTGCTGGTTTACGTTTGGCTGAATTGGTGGGCATTGATGTTCGTGATATTCAATTACGCCAAGGTGAATTACGAGTTATTGGTAAAGGCGATAAAGAACGTAAAGTGCCTTTTTCGGGTCAAGCGAAAGAGTGGTTAGGACATTGGTTACAAGTTCGAAATCAATTAGCAAAACCAGAAGAGCCTGGATTATTTGTCTCTAAATTGGGCGTTCGTATTTCGCATCGAAATGTGCAAAAACGCATGGCTGAGTGGGGAATGAAACAAGGGGTCAATAGTCATATTAGCCCGCATAAATTACGTCACTCATTTGCAACTCACATGCTTGAATCGAGTGGTAATTTACGTGCCGTTCAAGAGTTACTTGGGCATGAAAATATTTCTACTACACAAATTTATACCCATTTAGATTTTCAACATCTTGCTCAAGCGTATGACCAAGCGCACCCAAGAGCGAAGAAAAAATAAGTTGTTCAACTGAGTATCTAGATTGATATCAAGTATAAAAAAGCCAGATGCGTATTATTACGTATCTGGCTTTTTTAGGTTTGATTGTTTTCACTGTGAACTTAGCTAACTATTTGTTTTTAAAAAACAGTTAACCATTTAGCCTATGGTGGGCCAAATAGTCTATACGCTTATTTTAATAATAGGTTTTCTAAGTAATGAGCAACGGCTTCGTCGGCAGATGAGCCGATAACTTCATTATTTGGCAGGGCTTTTTTTACTTTCTCATGCGATGTTCCCATCACGATCCCTTTACCAGCCATATGCAGCATTTCATAATCATTCATGCCATCACCAAACGCGATGCAGTTATCTAATGTTTTACCAAGTAACTTAGCAACGGCTTCTAATGCAGCGCCTTTAGAGACTTCTGAGGCCATCACCTCTAAGCACCAAGGGGTTGAGAAAGCGACCATTAATTGATCGCCAAATTGTGCTTTTAGCTTCGTTTCATATTGCACCAAATATTCATGCTCTGGCATGGTTACGAAAATTTTTGCCATGTTTTCAACCGGTGGGTTTTCAACATCAAATAAAGTGTAAGTAAAACCACTGTCGTGGAATTTTTTTAATTCTTCATTTTCTTGGTGGATAAACCATTTATCGTCTGAGTACATATGAATAGATAAAGAGTCATCATTTTTTAGCAGGTTTAATACTTGTGGAACTAAATGTTCAGGTAAGTTTTTACTGTAAATAAGATTGTCATCGGCATCATGAACACGAGCGCCGTTAGAAGTGATCATATAAGCCGGGATGCCGACATCTTTACGAATATTACCGACATCAATGTGATGACGGCCCGTTGCAAAAATAAAGGTCAGGTCTTGTTGGTGCAGTTTATGTAGTGTTTTTTTAGTGAAGTCTGCAATTTTGTGTTCAGGAGTCAGTAGTGTGCCGTCAAGATCAGATGCAACGATAGTAATCATAAAGCCTCAGAAATAAAGAATAGATTCAAAAAATAACTGAGTTTAGTTTACGCCACTTTATAAAGAAAAAAGAGGGTAAAGATAACAATATTGCTTTTCCTCTTTTTACTTTAGTAAGGCATTATATTTCTGATGATGAGTTATGTTGTTGGAAAAAATTAAGGATTTCAGAGAGCGCTTGATTGCGGCAACTATCGGATTCAAAAAGTAATTCATGTTTCGCTTTTTTAATCGAGATTAATTGGCAATGCGGGGCTTTTTTTTGAAAATCGACATGAGCATTATTATCCACAATACGGTCGCTTTCCCCCTGAAGTAATAACGTAGGCACAGAGCAAGAAGCGGCTTGCTCGACGCAGAGTTTTGCCCCTTTTAAACTTTGATTTACCCAGTGATTACTTGGTCCACCGATCTGCAGCTCAGGCTTCAGGTTGTATAATTCACGGAACCATTGATAGCGAACTTCACAGGTGGTTAATGTGTTATCTAAAAAGGGTTTTTCATGATAGGGAGTTTGCCCTAAAGCGTAAGAGGGCCGTGAAGTCCAACGACTTAAATAGTGACTTATTGGCCCTGCAATCGGTTTTAACCAAGGCTGAATATGAATACCGTGCATTGGTGCGCTTAATGCCATTGCTGAATATGGGTGTGAGTGAGTCTCTACATATTGAGTGGCAATCGCGCCGCCCATAGAGTGGCCAAGTAAATAACAATCTTGGTAGTCTTTAGGTGTAATTAGGTATTGAGTCATGTTGTTTAGATCGAGAATATAATCATTGAAGTCTTCGATATGCCCAATATCTTGATTATCAGTTAGTCGATCAGACAGGCCTTGTCCTCGGTGATCAAAGGAATAGATATCATAACCCTGACCGAAAAGGTCATAAAATAGCTCTTGGTATTTATGAACACTTTCAATGCGTCCGTTGACGACCATGATAGCTTTGCGGTTGGCTGGACTGGTAAAACTTACCCAATGCAGTTGTGTTGCTTTTTCACCTTGATAAAATCCGTGTTGGCGTTTTTCCCAAAAAGGAGTAACGTGATTTTTCATGGTTTCAAGGTAATGTGATTCTTGAGTAAAGGCGGTCTCTTTCATTAGGCTTACAACATGACAGTAAATAATGGGTTGTGGATATTATATACCAAGAAAACTTAAGTTGAAGAATTCAAGGTTTATCCTTCTTTTGTTACTTTAAGAAAAAGGACGAAATCTCTTATTCGCAACTGTTATGTAACGTCTACAGAAGTAATCGCACATTCTGACTATTTCTTGCATATTAATTAAGCAAATGTATGTTTTTTCTTATGCTATTCGATTATTATGTATATAAATCAAATTACCATTTGTCGTTCTTTTTCTTAAGAATATGATGATTATGCCGATAATTATCTTTATGACATTTGTACTTGTAACAGGATATCGCTTTTAAGTTATGTATGCATACGTTGCCCGACAACCGATCCTGAGTCGGAAGAAACAAACGATAGGCTACGAACTACTTTTTCGTGACGGTGAAAGTAATGCGTTTCCTAATATAGAAGCAAATCAAGCAACGAGTCGTCTACTAGTTGAAAACTTTATGTCGACAGGTTGTAACCCTGCGCTAGAATCTCCTCGTAGTTTTATAAATTTCCCCCAAGAGTCATTAATATCTTTGGTTCCGACGGCATTTCCTAAGCGAAAAATTGTCGTCGAAGTATTAGAAACCTGTACCCCTAATGATGAGTTATTTAGTGCGATTAAGCATTTGCATCGAATGGGGTATATTATTGCGTTGGATGATTTTAGTTTAGATGCGGCATGGGACCGTTTTTTACCTTATTCACATATCGTTAAGCTAGACATTATGCAATTAGGCATTGATGTGGCGTGTGAATACGTTAAACAACGTAAGCGACAGGGATGCAAGCGACATTATTTAGCAGAAAGAATTGAGACTAATGATGAGTTTCAGCAGGTATTTGACGCCGGTTTCCATTTTTATCAGGGTTACTTTTTTAGTAAACCGGAAATCATTAAAAACCGCGTTGTAAAACCAGAAGAACTTCTTACGATGCAGCTATATCAGGAAGTGTGTTGTGAAGACGTGGATTTCTCTCGAATAGAGCAGTTGATTGCACAAGACGTCTCTTTATCTTACCAGCTATTGAAGTTTGTAAATACAACATCAGTACGACTTGAAAATCCCATTTCATCATTTAAACAAGCATTAGTTTATCTTGGAGAAGAACAAATAAAAATGTTTGTGACCTTGGTTGCTACGGCACATGCTGCGATCAATAAGCCCGAGGAATTGTATAAACAATCTTTAGTTAAAGGGCGTTTTTGTGAGTTGATGATTTGCCGTATTCAAAATGGTACTCCAGGACAACAAGCATTTATTGTTGGATTATTCTCTCTGCTTGATGCCTTGCTCGATCGTAAGATTGATGATGTTTTAGAGCAGTTATCATTAGCTCGAGAAATAGAACAAGCTATCCTGCTCAGAGAAGGCTTATTAGGTTCTATGCTAGAGCTGTATGAAAGTATTGATAAAGGGGATTGGAAAAGTATCGATCAAACCAGTCGACTGCTTGGATTCTCTCCAAAAACCGTAGAGAAAACGTATCAAGATGCAGAGAAATGGTATCGAATGATCTCATGCCAATCTAACTAGCCATAGAATCTAAGCTAGAATAAAAAGCCCCATTAAGTGCATCGCTTACTGTCGTAAGGACTGTATTTAGTGGGGCTTTTTATTGTCAGAAGTACTGATTGTGATTATTGACAATAGTTGATGATATGGACTTCTTCAGAGAACAGTTTTTGTTTTATTTGGTGGCACTCTTGTGTAATTGAAGTGATGGCTTCTGCTTGTTCTGGGTTTACTAAATCATAATCTCCTTCAATGTTGTAGTTAAAACCTTCCCCAGTAATCATAATCGGTTCAATAGTAATGCGCCCACGGTTTGCTGTAACTGTGATTGGATCAATATGTATTGGATATTGCGTCACTGGTGTTTTTTCTTGGCTCTTTTCTTTCGTCTCGAGGGAGGCGTTAGGATGATCGTTCTCTGGAATTAATCCTAACTTATATTGCCACAATTCTTTGGCTGTCTTTGTTGTGATCATTTCTCTTGGGCTAACATTCAGCTCACCATTAAAACTGTAGTTAAAGCTGTCTCTATTGACGGCTAATCCATTGCCATTAAAAGTGAATTCAGCGAGCCCATCAAGAGGGATTGGGTTTGAGAAAAAATGACTAAGATAACTAACGGGTAACCCATCGCCATACGCCTCAAGTTGCCAAGGTTGACTGTCTTGCATTAATTGAATGCTACCAGTAAAGCCAATAAGCCCTTCGGGTAAAGGAAGTAGCGCACGTTCGATTGACCATAATCCATTTACTGTATTCATTTCTATCAATAATTGCTGACTTAACAAGTAATTGAAGCTTGCATTAGAGGCGCTAATTGAAAGCTTACCATCCCATAACCCCCATTGTGTATCGCGTAATAAATCGAGATCATTACCTTCAACATTTACGCCTGATAATTGGTAAGGGTAAAGACTATTTAATTGGATCAGCTGAGTATTATTGAGATCTATTTTCGCTACTTTTACTTCGATTAACTGCTTTATATATTGGTTAAATGCTTGGGTTTCCTCATCAGTGATGATCCATTTCACTTGTTCTGCAGTAAAGGTTTTTAGGTTAATGGCATTTGGAGCTACCTGCCCTGAAAGCTGAATATTGCCATCAAAGATATCGAAAGACAGGTTAGTGATGTCTGCTTTTTTACCATTAAGGGTTAAATTAATAATTGGGTTTTCAATAAGGTGTTGGTTCCAAATCACGCTATCTGCGTTAAAGGAAATCGCAGCCTCGCTTTGTTGCCACAAATGATAAGGAAGCAGTACATTTTCAGCAGATAAACTTAAATTATTCACGCTAAATTGGGGCAATGCCACATTAATGTCTAGTAAATCAATACGCTCAAATTGGTAGGTGAAACCTTGTTGATTTAACCAATTTAATGGTTTTCCTATTATGTCTGCATTATCAGATTCTAAATTAAAATTACGTAGCGTAAATTGAGGGATAGCCCATAAGGTATTTTCTTTTAGTTCTGCTTGAGCGGTAATCGTACTGTCTCGCCAAATAAAAGAAAGACCATGTAAAGCGGTGTAATTTTCGCTGTAATAGCCATCGATTAATACATCATTAAGTGCTTCGCCTTGCCAATACAATTGCTGTGTTGAAAATTGAAAACTGCCTTCAAAAGGAATTGCCGTATTATCTTGTACTGACCAATTGGTGAGTTGGATTTGTGCGTCACGAAGCACGAGCTCCTCATTAGCAAAATCTAAGTTAGAAATGCTTAATTGTTGTATGGAGAACCAATTCATCCCTTTATTTGTTGGAAGTCCGTCTTGCAAACTTAAGCCATCAATTTTGATGCTATCAAAAGCCAATTTTCCTTTTTGTATTGGGTGTTGAGAAAGCCAGAAACCAAGCTGTTGGATCTGCAATGAGTGATCTTCTTGAACAACGATGACGTCAGAGAGCGTCAGATGTAAAGGAGATTGAATCGAATAATCAATATCACCAAAAGTGATTTTTTGGTTAGTGATTTTATTGATAAGAGGGGTTAATACCGGCTGTGCGTAAGGTGTATGCAAAAGGGATAAAAATGCGACCACAAGTAGCAGGCAAAAAGAGATAAGCCAACCCAGGCTTTTCAGTGTGGTGTACATTGTTAACTCCAAAAGAAAAATAGGAATAGAAAGAGTGGAGTAAAAACCAAATGCAATCAAGTTATTGTGACGGTTTACTTAGAGGTAATCACTGTTTTGCACTGTTGTTTGAACTGATTGCATAAAAAAGCCCTTCACAATGGAAAGGCTTGAATTTATAAATGTATTTACTAGATAACCTAGTTAAGTTGAGGGCCAGCTTTAACTAGCGCCTTACCTTCGTCATTATCAGTGTATTGAGCAAAGTTTTTAATGAAGCGTTGAGCTAGATCTTCTGCTTTGCTGTCCCATTGTAGTGGGTCAGTGTAAGTATCGCGAGGATCTAAGATTGAGGTATCAACGCCTGGTAGTGATGTTGGTATTTCTAGGTTAAAGACTGGAATGTTTTTGGTTTTAGCGTGGTCGATTGAGCCATCTAAAATCGCATCAATAATTGCACGAGTATCTTGGATAGAGATACGTTTACCTGTGCCATTCCAACCGGTATTAACAATGTAGGCTTCTGCGCCAACGGCTTCCATTCGTTTTACAAGAACTTCGGCGTATTGTGTTGGGTGCAGTGTTAAGAACGCCGCGCCAAATGCTGCTGAGAACGTTGGTGTCGGCTCAGTAATACCACGTTCAGTACCGGCTAACTTAGCGGTAAAGCCTGATAGGAAGTGGTACTTAGTTTGTTCTGGTGTTAGTTTTGCTACAGGAGGTAGAACACCAAATGCATCTGCGGTTAAGAAAATAACTTTATTTGCATGGCCTGCTTTTGATACTGGCTTAACAATATTATCGATGTGATAAATTGGGTAAGAAACACGAGTGTTTTCAGTTTTAGAACCATCATCGAAATCAATGGTGCCGTCACTACGAACAGTTACGTTCTCAAGTAGAGCGTCACGGCGAATTGCGTTGAAAATATCAGGTTCAGCGTCTTTAGATAGGCGAATTGTTTTTGCGTAACAACCCCCCTCAAAGTTGAAGATACCGTCATTATCCCAACCGTGTTCGTCATCACCAATGAGTTGGCGTTTTGGATCGGTTGAAAGCGTGGTTTTACCTGTACCTGATAAACCAAAGAATACCGCGACATCACCTTCTTTACCTACATTGGCAGAGCAGTGCATTGATGCAATCCCTTTTAGTGGAAGAAGATAGTTCATCATTGCGAACATGCCTTTTTTCATTTCACCGCCGTACCAAGTACCACCGATAATTTGAACACGTTCTGTTAGGTTGAAGGCGACAAAGTTTTCAGAGTTTAGGCCTTGTGCTTCATAATTAGGGTTTGTGACTTTCGCGCCGTTCATTACCACAAAATCAGGTTCAAACGTTGCTAGCTCTTCTTCTGTTGGACGAATGAACATGTTTTTTACGAAATGTGCTTGCCATGCCACTTCCGTAATCACTCGAACACTCAAACGAGTATCAGGGTTTGCACCACAATAACCGTCAATAACAAATAGGCGCTTACCAGAGAGTTGTTCTGTGACTAGGGCTTTTAGATCATCCCAAACTGCTGGAGTAATAGCTTTATTGTCGTTTTTACCTTGATCAGACCACCACAGTGTCTCTTTTGTCGTGTCATCTTTTACGATGTATTTATCTTTTGGTGAACGGCCAGTAAAAATACCAGTATCTACCGCAACTGAGCCAAGCTCTGTCATTACACCACGCTCATAACCTTCTAGGTCAGGACGTGTTTCTTCTTCGAACAATTGATCATAACTTGGGTTACGTAGAACATCAGTAACATTAGTTAGACCATGTTGAGTAAGATCGAGCTGTGCAGCCTTTTTATGTTCCATAACAGTCATAGGAGCTCCTTAAAGGAATTTTGTAGGGATTTCTAATATTTCTAATTATTTGTCTTCTGCTAATCATGCTAACAATGCGGTAAATTGAAAACAGGGAGATGAATCATAAATTAACCACAAAGTAGTAGTGATTATTTAATCGCCATCACAAAATAGCAATAGTCCTATTCTACTCTTAAAGAAATCGTTTGCGCTAGATGTGATTGATTATTATTTAAGCAAAATTAAGTGTGGATAAGTGGAATTAAAAAGGTGTTTGATATCAAATTTAGTTATAAAAAAAGCCAACCTAATGGCTGGCTTTTCGACAAAATAAGTAACTTATTCTAGATGGAAAATTAATGAACAGTATCATTACCTTTTGTCGCATCTTCAAAAATATTCGCCACATCGATGCTGTCAAAGTCGTAGCTTGTACCACAGTAATCACAATGCAAAGAGACTTTGCCTTCTGTTTTTACGATGTCATCAACTTCAGCTCTTTCAATCGTAACGATTGCACCTGCGCTGCGCTCACGAGAACAACCACAGAAGAACTCAACATGTTGAGGTTCAAATAATTGCACTTTATCTTGGTTGTATAAACGGTATAGAACGTCTTCGCCTTCTAGGCCAAATAGCTCTTCGTTTTTAATGGTATCAGTCAGTTGTTCTAGATGTTCGAAGTCATCTGCAGAGCCAGTACCGTCAGGCATAACTTGCAGTAGCATACCCGCGGCATGAGGTTTGCCTTCAAATTCACCTAGGCGTAACCATAGGCGAGTTTTTAATTGCTCAGAACGCTCAAAGTAACCTTCAAAACAAGCGGCTAAATCCTTACCGTCAAGTGCAACAACCCCTTGGTAGCGCTCACCATCTTTTGGTGCGATAGTAATAACTAGGTAACCTTTACCCATTAATTGGTGCAGTGTGGCATCATCAGAAATTTGGCCATCAAAGCGAGCGACACCACGAACTTTTTGATCGTTATCGCCATTAATTACCACAAGAGAAACAGGACCGTCACCTTGAAGTTGAAGGGTAATTGAGCCTTCAAATTTTAATGTTGCAGTGAGTAGTGTGGTTGCAACTAATAGCTCACCCAAAAGGTTTTGTACTGCTTTAGGGTATTCCTTGCTAGAAATGATTTGTTGGTAAGCATCATCTAATTGAACAAGTTCACCACGAACAGATAAATCTTCAAATAGGTAACGATGCAATATGTTATTTGCCATGAAATACTCCAGCAATTGTATTAAGGGTTGTTGTCGGTGATTATTGTTGCTTGAATCTCATGATATCACGTCGCTGTTTTTTATCTGGACGTTTATCAGGATGTGGACTGCCAAGTGAATTGAGTTTGCGTAATTTTGCATTCTCTTCACGCTGCTTAATGCTACTTTCCGTTTCTTTATAAAGCGTTTGTGCAACAGGGGCACCGCGACGTTGATCTGAAAGAATTTCAATAACCACGACGATTTCTTCATTGTTGCCTTGGCGAAGTTTAACTTCTGCACCAACTTCTACTAATTTACTTGGTTTAGCTCGTTGGCCATTATAATGAACTTTACCGCCATCAACCATGTTTCTCGCAATAGAGCGAGTCTTGTAAAAACGAGCAGCCCAGAGCCATTTATCGAGTCTGATGCCATCGTTGGTATTAGATTTTGAACTCATTATGTCTACCTAATGTCTTACTTCTCTGCTTATTTAATGGTGTCAGGAATTTTTTTTTCAATCTTTTGAGGAGAATTAATCAAAATTCATAAGCAACTAGAGTCATTAATGAGAAATAATGCTCTAATAACGAGTTACCCTCTTTAATTTCGTGATATGGCTGCGAGTAATTCAATAAAACGACATTATTCTCGGTAATTATGCCGCGATATTTTATAATTCATACAGACATCAACTGTTTAATTGACTTTGTAACATAGAAAGGAAGCTCTGAGCCTAATGATAGCTAATATGAAAATAGAAAAAATTTCTCAATATTGGTCGGTATATCAATCTACGATATCTAAAAGTTTAACTGTTGTGTTGGTTGCTTGTTTTGCGTGGATTTTTGGCTCTCTCTTTTGGTCGATGCTTGCTCCTCAAGCTTCAGTTTCTCAATGGCAGCCTAAAACTGTGGTTGCCGCGAATACACAAAAGAAAAACGGGGATGACTCTTTATCTGGTTTATTAAATGGCCAAGTATTTGGGCGCTTTAATGCAGAGAAAAAAGTCGAAAAACCAAAAGTAGTTGAAGTGAAAGATGCCCCTAAGACTCGCTTAAATTTAACCTTAGCAGGAGTGGTTTCCAGTTCTAATCCTATACTGAGTTTAGCGGTTATTGCGAATCGAGGAAAACAGAATACGTACGGTATTGATGAGACGATTGATGGAACGCGTGCAACCGTAAAAGCGATCATTGTCGATCGTATAATTATCTCTAATAATGGTCGTGATGAAACCTTAATGTTAGAAGGTATTGAGTACACTAAAATATCAACGGAGAGAAATAGTACGGGTAGTACTGGCACCGTGTTGGGAAATAATCGTCAAAACTCTAATCAAGATGAACTCGATAATATTCGTAGAGAAATGGCTAAAAATCCGCAATCGGTATTGAAATACATTCGTCTTTCTCAAGTGTCTGATAATGGAAAGATTACAGGGTATCGTGTTAATCCAGGTAAAGATCGCAAATTATTTGATTCAGTTGGCCTTAAGCCAGGTGATATAGCGACCAGTTTAAATGGGATTGATTTAACCGATCCTGCCGCAATGAGTACATTGTGGAAAAATATGTCAGAAATGACAGAGCTTAATTTAACCGTTCAGCGTAACGGCCAACTACATGACATTTTTATCGGTTTATAACGGGTAAATAAGAAAATGAATAAGGGTATATTGTGAAAAAGTGGATAGGCAAGGGATCCTTATTACTTGCGGGCAGCATGATGTGGACATCGGCTATCGCAAATGACTTTAGTGCTAGCTTTAAAGGAACTGATATTCAAGAGTTCATCAATATTGTGGGTCGAAACTTAGAAAAGACCATTATTGTAGATCCCTCTGTTCGTGGCAAAGTGGATGTTCGTAGCTATGACTTATTAAATGAAGAGCAATACTATCAGTTCTTTTTAAGTGTACTTGAAGTGTATGGTTACGCTGTTGTAGAGATGGACAGTGGTATTTTAAAAGTCATTAAAGATAAAGACGCAAAAACCTCAGCCGTTCCAGTACTTGGTGCAAAAGACAACATTACGGGTGATGCGGTAATTACTCGTGTTATTGCGGTACGTAATGTCTCTGTTCGTGAGTTATCTCCTCTGCTACGTCAACTTAATGATAATGCGGGTGCCGGTAACGTTGTTCATTATGACCCTGCCAATATCATCATGATCACGGGCCGTGCGGCAGTTGTGAATCGCTTGGCTGAAATTATTGAACGTGTTGACCAAGCTGGCGATAAAGAAATTGAAGTGGTTGATTTACAAAATGCATCCGCTGCAGAAATGGTGCGGATTGTCGATGCGCTAAATAAAACCACAGAAGCTAAAAATACCCCTGCCTTTTTACAGCCTAAATTGGTTGCGGATGAGCGTACTAACTCGATTCTTATTTCGGGAGACCCAAAAGTACGTAATCGCCTTAAAAAATTAATTAATCAACTTGATGTTGAAATGGCGAGTAAAGGTAATAACCAAGTTGTTTATTTACGTTATGCCAAAGCAGAAGATTTAGTTGATGTATTAAAAGGAGTTTCAGATAACTTAACGGCAGGCAAAGGAGGTGCTCAAAAAGGGGGGGCGAATAATCGTAGTGATGTGATGATCTCTGCTCATGCTGACACCAATGCCTTAGTTATTACTGCGCCGCCAGATGTAATGCGTGCGGTGAAGGATGTTATTGCTCAACTAGATATTCGTCGTGCTCAAGTATTAATTGAAGCATTGATTGTTGAACTTGCTGAAGGTGATGGCATCAACCTTGGTGTGCAATGGGGTAATCTAGAAACTGGTGCGATGATCCAATACAGCAACACAGGTGCATCGATTGGTGCCACTATGGTGGGGTTGGAAGAGGCAAAAGGGTCAACAACCACTGAGAAAATTTACGATTCAGCGGGTAATCAAACGGGTTATAAAGACATAACAGAAGAAGGTGATTATACCGCGCTAGCTTCAGCATTAGGCGGCGTTCAAGGTGCGGCGGTTAGTGTCATGATGGGGGATTGGGCTGCATTGATTACTGCCGTATCAACAGATTCAAACAGTAATATTCTGTCGTCACCGAGCATTACCGTAATGGATAATGGTGAAGCGTCATTTATTGTCGGTGAAGAAGTTCCAGTATTAACGGGAGCGACATCAGGTTCAAATAATGATAATCCATTCCAAACGGTTGATCGTAAAGAAGTTGGTATCAAGCTTAAAGTTGTACCACAAATCAATGAAGGTAATTCAGTTCGTTTAGATATCGAGCAAGAAGTCTCTAACGTATTGGGTGCTAATGGTGCCGTGGATGTGCGTTTTGCTAAGCGCCAGCTAAATACGTCTGTGATGGTTGAAGATGGCAAGATGCTTGTTCTTGGTGGTTTGGTTGATGAGAGGGCACTAGAGAGTGAATCAAAAGTTCCTTTCTTAGGTGATATACCTATCTTAGGCTACCTATTTAAATCAACCAGTACGCAAGTTGAGAAGAAGAATTTGATGGTCTTCATCAAGCCAACCATTATTCGTGATGGCATGACGGCTGATGGGATCACTCAACGTAAATATAACTACATTCGAGCAGAGCAATTGTATAACGCGGAGAAAGGTTTGAAATTGATGGATGATGCCCACATTCCGGTATTACCTAAATTTGGTAAAGATATTAATCATCCGGCAGAGATCCAGGCGTTCTACGAACAATTTAGTGAAGAGAAGGAAAAATAATGGCAGGCCCCTTATTTCCTGATTCTCCAGTAATGCTGCGTTTGCCTTTTTCTTTTGCAAAAAGGCATTCGGTTGTTATAGAAACAAGCTCTGAAGGTTGGATACTGTATTATGCAGTGGTTCCTTCGCCAATGGTGCTATGTGAGATTCGTCGAGTATGCAACTCCGGCTTTTCGTTAATTCAATTAACCAAAGAAGAGTTTGATACTAAGGTCACTCAAGTATACCAACGTAATTCATCAGAAGCGCAACAGTTGATGGAAGATATTGGTGCTGATAATGATGATTTCTTCTCATTGGCAGAAGAGCTGCCCGATAATGATGATTTATTGGAATCAGAAGATGATGCGCCAATTATTAAATTGATCAATGCTATGTTAGGTGAGGCGATCAAAGAAGGCGCATCAGATATACATATAGAGACCTTTGAAAAAGTCCTGTCGATCCGTTTCCGTATCGATGGCATTTTGCGTGATGTATTGAGTCCAAGCCGTAAGTTGGCACCACTGTTAGTTTCGCGCGTAAAAGTCATGTCGAAACTTGATATCGCGGAGAAACGCGTCCCACAAGATGGTCGAATTTCATTGCGTATTGGTGGCCGAGCCGTTGATGTTCGTGTCTCTACTATGCCGTCTTCCCATGGTGAGCGTGTGGTAATGCGTTTATTAGATAAAAATGCGACTCGTTTGGACTTAAACAGCTTAGGCATGTCGGCTGAAAACCATAAAAACTTTCAGCACATCATCAAGCGTCCGCATGGCATTATTTTGGTTACTGGCCCAACAGGTTCAGGTAAATCGACCACGCTATATGCCGGTTTAGGGGAGTTAGACAGTTCTCAATCGAATATTTTAACCGTAGAAGATCCAATCGAATTTGATATTGACGGCATTGGTCAAACTCAAGTAAACCCAAAAGTAGACATGACGTTTGCTCGTGGATTACGTGCCATTCTTCGTCAAGATCCAGATGTAGTAATGATTGGTGAGATCCGTGATTTAGAAACCGCAGAAATCGCGGTTCAAGCGTCACTTACTGGTCACTTAGTGATGTCGACACTTCACACCAATACGGCGGTGGGGGCGATCACTCGTCTGCGTGATATGGGTATTGAACCTTTCTTAATTTCATCCTCTCTACTTGGTGTGCTTGCTCAACGTCTGGTTCGAACTTTATGTAAGGAATGTAAAACGCCTTATCAAGCCGATGACGAGCAGAAAAAACTCTTTAACTTATCTGCTTCAGATAGCTTGGTTCTTTATAAACCGAAGGGCTGTGAACACTGTAATGGCAAGGGCTATCGTGGGCGTACCGGCATTCATGAGTTACTCGTCGTAAATGAGAAAGTTCAAGAGTTGATCCACAAAGAAGCTGGCGAGCAAGAGATTGAAAAAGAAGTTCGTAGTATCACTCGTGGGATTCAGCAAGACGGTTTATTAAAAGTACAGCAAGGGATCACAACACTGGAAGAGGTGATGCGAGTCACTCGGGAAGGGTAAATGGCAGCCTTTGAATATAAAGCACTAGAAAAAACAGGTAAGCAGAAAAAGGGGGTCATGGAAGGCGATAATGCGCGCCAAGTTCGCCAACGCTTAAAAGAACAAGGCCTTATTCCTGTTGAAGTAATTGAAACTAAATCAAAGCAGCAAAAGAATGCTTCTCAAGGATTAAGTTTCAAACGTGGGATTAGTGTTAATGATTTATCATTGATCACTCGCCAATTGGCGACCTTAGTTCAAGCGGGAATGCCATTAGAAGAGTGTTTAAAAGCCGTTGCAGAGCAAGGTGAGAAAGCACATATTCGCAGCATGATAATGGGCGTTCGCTCTAAAGTGATAGAAGGGTATCCGCTAGCAGAAAGCTTTGCTGATTACCCGCATGTCTTTGATGAGCTGTTTTGCTCAATGGTGGCTGCTGGTGAAAAATCAGGCCATTTGGATACGGTGTTAAACCGTTTGGCTGATTATGCTGAAAATCGTCAAAAGATGCGCAGTAAATTACAGCAAGCGATGATTTATCCTATCATGCTGACGTTAATTGCTATTGCGGTGATTTCCTTTTTGCTTGCAACGGTCGTTCCTAAAATTGTCGATCAATTTGTGCAAATGGGACAAGGCTTACCGACTGTCACCGAGGTATTATTAGCGGCCAGTAACTTCGTAGTGAACTGGGGCCTTGTTGTTATCATTGTCGTTGTATCATTGATTGTTGGTGTAAAATGGTTACTGACTAAGCCTCATTTTCGTTTAGCGTGGGATAAAAAAATCTTACGATTACCTGTTATTGGCAAGGTGGTTCGTGGATTAAATACCTCGCGCTTTGCACGTACGTTATCGATCTGTACATCAAGTGCGATTCCATTATTGGATGGGATGAAAGTCGCAGCAGATGTAATGAGTAATCAATACTTTAAGCTGCAGGTATTAGAAGCGGCAGATAATGTGCGTGAAGGGGCGAGTTTACGTATTTCGTTAGAGCAAACAAAATTGTTTCCACCAATGATGCTGCATATGATAGCCAGTGGTGAGCAAAGTGGTGAATTAGAGCAAATGCTAACGCGTTCGGCTGATAACCAAGATCGTGACTTTGAATCTCTGGTTAATATGGCTCTGGGTATTTTTGAACCTTTACTGATTGTTTTTATGGCCGGTATCGTGCTTTTCATTGTTGTCGCGACATTAATGCCAATCATTGAACTCAATAATTTAGTCGGGTAGTGAGTCGTTACTATCCTTTTTTCATTTTATTAATATATTAATTTTTAATCTCAGGAGTCATTCCATGCAAGTCAATTCAGCTCAACGTAAACAAGGTGGTTTCACCCTGTTAGAAGTGATGGTTGTTATCGTTATTCTTGGTGTTTTAGCCAGTGTAGTCGTACCAAATTTACTTGGTAACAAAGAGAAAGCCGATCAACAAAAAGCGATCACTGATATCGTGGCATTAGAAAATTCATTGGATATGTACAAGCTAGATAGCAGTGTTTATCCAACCACAGATCAAGGATTAGAGGCGTTAGTATCTAAGCCAACATCAAGTCCTGAACCGCGTAACTACCGCGCTAATGGTTATATTCGTCGTTTACCAAATGACCCGTGGGGCAATGAGTACCAATATTTAAGTCCTGGTGATAACGGCACAATTGATATCTTCTCATTAGGAGCAGATGGCCAAGAAGGCGGTGAAGGTGCAAATGCTGATATTGGTAACTGGAACATGCAAGACTTTCAATAAGTCATAAATTGTATAGATAAAAACAATGATGAAGATAAAACGTGAGGTTGGGTTTACCCTAATCGAAATTATGTTGGTATTGGTACTACTATCGGTCAGTTCGATGGCAGTAATAACGAGTCTTCCTGACAGTCAAGATGACCAAATGGAAGAACAAGCCTCACGTTTTTATCAGTTAGTTCAGCTTCTTAATGAAGATGCTTTGCTCAATGGGATGGATTACGGCATTTACTTTAATCAAGAGCGACAAGAATATCGCTTTATGACGTTAACGGTAGATGGCTGGCAGCCTCTTGAGAAAAACCGCTTTTTTACTGAAGTGAAAATGGATGACTCATCCGTAGAATTTGAGATGGAATTAGGTGGTTCAGCATGGGCTGATGATGATCGCTTATTTGAACCGGGATCCTTATTTGATGAAGAGATGTTTGCTGATCTCGAAGAAGACAAAAAACCAATACCCCCGCAAGTGATGGTGTTATCGAGTGGCGAAGTGACGCCTTTTATGGTGACTTTTTTCCCTGAAAATGAGCACGGTAATCTTGATAATAAAACGTGGGAGGTTAAAGCCGATGAGTCTGGTGTGATCCGTTTATTTGCTCCGGGAGATGAACGAGATGAAGAGTAACTTTTCTTTACGAAAAACCAAGCAAGGAATGACCTTATTGGAAGTGCTGGTGGCGCTTGCTATTTTTGCGACCGCAGCCTTGAGTGTTTTAAGATCGGTAACTCAGCATATTAATACCTTAGGTTATTTAGAAGAAAAGACGTTCGCAGGAATGGTGGTAGATAATCAAATGGCATTGATGATGTTAGATAAACCACCAACATCGACCAAAAAAGGTGAAACAGAGTTGGCAGGTCAAACATGGTATTGGACCATCGCTCCGGTAAAAACAACCTCTGATATTTTAAAGTCAGTGGATGTGTCGGTATCGACCAGTAAAGATCAAAAATCCTCATTAATCACGGTACGAACGTATGTTGCGCCATAATTTTTCTCGCGGCTCAGTCAAAGGGTTTACGCTGATTGAAGTGATGGTAGCCATTGCGGTGTTTGCCACCTTGAGTTTTTCAGCGTATCAAGTGGTGAACCAAGTTCAGCGCAGTAATGAATTATCCTTAGAAAAGAGTGAGCGTATTAAGCAACTTCAACGCAGCTTGGTTTTTCTCGATAACGATTTTCGTCAAATTGTAGCTCGTCCATTTCGAACAAATGGTGAAAAAGCCACAGATAAATTATTGTCTGCGGATGAGTATCTGTTGGACTCTGAATCTCAAGGTATTTTATTTGTACGTTTAGGATGGAAAAATCCACAACAAGCTTTTCCTCGTGGAGAGATAACTAAAGTCGGTTATCGTCTCGTTGAAAATGTCATTGAGCGTTTGTGGTGGCGTTATCCGGATACTCCTGTAGGGCAAAAGCCTGTTGTTACCCCGTTAATTGATGGGGTTGAAGCGCTTAAGTTCGAATTTTATGATGGCAAAAAATGGGTGAAAATTTGGGATGTGAAAAATCAATTACCGAAAGCCACTAAGGTTATTATTACTTTTAAAGATTATGGTGATGTTGAACGCATCTATTTAACCTCAGGATTTAAAGTCGAAGAAAACTCAAGCCAAAGCGATGACTCATCACAAGATAAAGGTGGGTGAGATGGGAAATAAAAGAGAGCGCTTAGAGTGTCGTTCAAAAAAGCAACAAGGTGTTGCATTGATCGTTGTTTTGTTACTGCTCGCGATTATGGTGACCATCGCAGCTCAAATGTCTGAACGCTTATTTATTCAGTTTCATCGGGCACAGAATCAAGTCAATCATCAACAGGCTTATTGGTACTCAATAGGAGTGGAAGCATTGGCCAAGGCGGGCATCGAAGAAGCCTATAAAGATGGTGATACCATTAATTTGAGCCAAGCATGGGCAACAGAAGAAACGACCTACCCACTTGATTATGGCGAAGCCATTGGTGGCGTGAAAGATAAACAGGCGTGTTTTAATTTGAATGCGTTGAGCAGTGTGAAACCGAGTAGTGACCCATCTCAGCGTCCATTTTTAGTTAAAGTATGGATGAACTTATTAGAGTCGGTTGAGGTTGAAAATTACCTTGCAGAAGTCATTGCGGATTCGACTTGGGAATTCATGGATGAGAACGACACCGCTCAATCAATCTCGGGTGTTGAAGACAGTACTTATCAATCGTTTAAACCGGCCTACTTAGCGCCAAATGGTTGGATTGGTGATGCCAGTGAGCTGCGAGCCATTAATGGGGTAACAGCTCAAGTCGTTGAGGCCGTTTCACCTTTAGTATGTGCAATACCAAGCAGTAATTTTTATTTGAATGTAAATACCTTAGCGCCTGAAAATGCCAACATTTTAGTCGCTTTGTTTTCTCCGGGATTGAGCGAAGATAATGCCCGGGAAGTATTGGAGAACAGACCTTTTGATGGTTGGAGTAGTGTTGATGATTTTTTAGTGGAAGGGGCAATAAGCCAAGTTGACGCCAATACACGCAAACAAGCAAAACCGTATTTATCGATAGATAGTCAGTTTTTTGAGTTAGATGCTCAAGTATTAGTAGAAGATTCGCGCGTACGTGTGCGTTCTTTATTACACAGTAGTGATAAAAAGGTGGTGAACGTTGTCCGTCGCCAGTATGGAGGAATGAATGAGCGAACATCTGATACTAAGGCTGAATAGTCAGCCATCAGATCCCATTCAATGGATAGTCTGGTCACCAGAAAATAAAGAAGTGATAGCGTCTGGAGAGTTAAGCTCTGTGGAAGAGTTATCATCGTTATCGCAATACAGCGATCAGCGTATCGTCTCAGCTCTTTTGCCTGGCAGTGATGTGTTATTGCGAGAAGTGATGATACCGGAAGGGGCCGCTCGACAATTTTCGTCGATGCTGCCTTTTATCGTTGAAGATGACTTAGCTCAAGATGTCGATGATTTACATATCGTTATTTTGAATAAAACCAAAAAAATGGCTCAGGTTGCCATTGTTGAACATCAAAAAATGGTGAAATGGTTAGAGCAACTTAATGAGGCTGGAATTCAAACTAAACGTTTCTTACCTGATGTATTAGCGTTGCCTTTTCACCAAGATGGAACGACCATGGTTGAGCTTAATCAACAATGGTTGTTGCGTTTTAGTGAATATCAAGGTGCGATTGCGGAATCTGAGTGGCTACCAATGCTATTGGAGGGGCTCGTTACCAATAGCGCTAAATCCGTTGCCGATACGGAAGAGCAAGATACTGAAATAGAGGATGTAGAAGGCTCAAAGAATTATGTCCTTCATAGTTATTCGCCTTGTGACATTACCGTTGCGAATACCAAGCATATAAAAGAGGCGCCAGAGTTAGTGATGCAATTACTGGCTGAAGGGGCTCTTAGCTCTAAAGTGAACGTATTGAGTGGTAAGTATCGTCCTCAGTCTTCATGGCGCAAGCATTGGCGTATCTGGCAGAAAGTAATTTTGGCCTTTGGTTTAGTGATGGTGGCTTTTGTTGCTCAGCATATTACTGAAGTACAAAAACTGGAGCAGCACAGTATTGCGCTTCGAACTGAAAGCGAACGAATTTTTAGAGATATCTTCCCTGGTAAACGTAAGATACCAACGGTGAGTTACTTAAAATCTCAAATGAAAAACGAAGAAGCACGCTTACAAGGTGGTTCGGGTGGGGATGATTTATTGGCTTGGATGGCAGAGCTTGCACCATACTTAGCAAAAGTGCCTCAAGTGAAATTACAAAGTCTAAAATTTGATGGCAAACGAGGTGAACTGCGATTGCAAGCCAGTGCGTCAGATTTTCCTTATTTTGATAAGTTGACCTCAGAGTTAAATGCTAAGTTTGAGGTTGAGCAAGGCCAACTGAATAAAAACCAAAACCAAGTATTTGGTGCGATTGTTATTAGGAGAAAATAATGAAAGCCTTTATGACATGGTGGCAAAGTATCTCACCAAGAGAACGAATTTTGGTGAGTGGTGGCAGTGTTGCGTTATTGATTGCTGCTATTTATTGGGGGGGTATTAAGCCATTAAATGATCGAGCAGAATTAGCGCAGAATCGGATTAACAGTGAACGCAGTTTATTAACTTGGGTGCAAAAGAAAGCCGATACGATTGTGACACTTCGAGGTGGCTCATCTGGAGGAGCACAAGTAGCGAATCGTCCTATAAATCAAGTGATCCCAAGCAGTACTCGCCAATTTAAAATTGAGTTGATCCGTATGCAACCTCGTGGTGAGCAAATGCAGGTGTGGGTTAAACCCCTGCCTTTTAATTCATTAATTAATTGGTTGGCGTATTTGAGAGATACCCAAGGCATTCATGCTCAGTTTTTAGATTTAAATAAAACCGATGTAGAAGGTATGGTTGAAGTAAACCGCCTTCAATTAAGTAGAGAGTGATCATGAAGTTTAAATTACTAATCGCAACGGTCTTCTCTGCCTTTTTTACCGCCAGTGCATTATTGCATATGCCAATTCAGTGGGTTGTTGAGCAAGCTCCAGCTATCAGAGGGTTGGCATTAACTGGGTTATCTGGAACGCCGTGGAAAGGCCAAGTTGATTCATTATCGTGGCAACGCGTGAACTATGGACAATTACAATGGCAGATAGATCCAATGGCTATACTAAAGGGGCATGCGGTGTTTGCGGTGCGTTTTGGTCGTGGTAGCGAATTAGAGTTGCGCGGTAAAGGCACGGTCGGCTATAGCGTATCCAAAGGGGCGTATGCTGAAAATATGGTGGTCTCACTTCCTGTCGCTAGCATTATGAATAAAGTGCCGATGGCATTACCTGTGTCTTTACAAGGGCAAGTCGAAGTCAATATTAGTTACTTTCAACAAGGCCAACCTTGGTGTAAACAAGCTACGGGTGAGGTGGTTTGGTCTGCGGGTAAGATTATTTCTCCTTTAGGTAACATTGATCCGAATACAGCCATTGCTGATGTTACTTGTGTTGATAACAAGATAACCTTGATCAGTAAGCAATCATCAAAAGATGTGGGCAGCCAGTTTGATGTGGTGCTCAATCCAAATCGTTCTTATCAGGTTAGTGGCTGGTTCAAACCTGAAGCAAATTTCCCATCTAGCTTAAGAAGCCAACTAAAATGGCTAGGCAAGCCTGATGCAAAAGGGCAATATAAAGTAACTTATTCAGGACGTCTGTAAGGAAATACAATGGCTAAAAAACAATTGCCGACAATTTTAGATAAACGCATTGAAGCAAAATCAAAGTTGTTTTGTATTGAATCTGTAGATTTACGCTTCTCTAACGGAGTGGAGCGTACCTATGAAAGAATGAAACCGAGTGGTCGTCATGCCGTTATGATGGTACCTGTTACCGAGCAGGGTGATCTACTGCTAGTTCGAGAGTACGCAGTGGGAACTGAAAGCTATGAATTAGGGTTCCCAAAAGGCTTGATCGATCACGGTGAATCGCCAGCAGAAGCGGCAAATCGTGAATTAAAAGAAGAGATTGGTTTTGGTGCTGAGCAGTTGACCCGATTAAAAGAGTTGGTTCTCGCGCCGTCTTATTTCTCAAGTAAGATGACGTTATTTGTTGCTCAAGGTTTATACCCTGAGAGATTGGAAGGTGATGAACCAGAACCATTAGATATTGTTCGATGGCCTTTAGCTCAAGCCTCTGAGCTTTTACACCACCTTGATTTTTCAGAAGCAAGGAGTATCTGTGCACTCTTGCTTACTCAACAATTTTTATCTAAGGAGTAATATTGATGGATTCAACACTTTCGCACCTGCTTCCTGAAGTGATCAATATTGCACGTGCATCAGGTCAGCTTATTCTCGATATTTATGAGAAGGGTGATTTTGAAGAGTTTACTAAGTCAGATGAAACACCAGTGACTAGTGCTGATTTAGCGGCACATAAGTTGATCATGGAAAAATTGGCTCAACTGACGCCTAATATCCCTATCTTATCAGAAGAAGATGCGGATATTGCTTTAGCGAAACGAGCACAATGGGATCGCTATTGGTTGGTTGATCCTCTAGATGGAACTCAAGAATTTATCGCTCGCAGTGGTGATTTTGCAACAGTTATCGCTTTGGTTGAAAATAATCGTCCAGTGATGGGCGTGGTTTATGGTCCGGTTTCGGGTGTCACCTATTATGCTTATGAAGGAAAAGGAGCGTGGAAAATTCCAGATATGGACGAAAGCGTTCGTATCAGCACCCTTAAGCATGAAGAAGCAAAACAGCCGATAGCCATCGCAATTAGTCGTCGCCAAAACATTAATAATATTACCCGCTGTATGAGTTCTGAATGGAATTACAATTTAGTCCCTCTTGGCTCTGCGGCATTAAAAGCCTGTCTTGTGGCTGAAGGGGCTGTGGATTGTTATTTACGTTTAGGTCCGACTGGTGAGTGGGATACTGCGGCAACACAGTGCATTGTTCAAGAGGCGGGTGGTCGTATTTTATCGACAGAACTTGAAGCGCTCTCTTATAACGAAAGAGAGTCATTAGAGAATCCTAACTTTATTGTGTTAGGTGATGAAAACTTACCTTGGAATGAAATATTAACGTGCAAATAATTAGATCTAATCTTGATAAATAGATTATTAAGATTGCTATAATGTCAGAAGCTAGCGCGAAAACAGAACGACTCGAAAGGAATTCTACTCGAAAAAAATTGTGTTTCAGAGTACAATCCTTAATCATACTAATTTAGTCAGGTATTACTTGTGTCTTCAATCAATATTACTGAAAGTGCCCAAGAGCATTTTGCAAAACTTCTAGCACAGCAGCCAGAAGGGACAAACATCCGTGTATTCGTGGTTAATCCGGGTACTCAAAACGCAGAGTGTGGCGTATCTTACTGTCCGCCTGAAGCAATCGAAGCGAATGATACTGAGCTGAAATTTGAGAAATTATCAGCGTATGTTGATGAGTTGAGCTTACCTTTCCTTGAAGATGCTGATATCGATTACGTTACTGACAAAATGGGCTCTCAATTAACATTGAAAGCACCAAATGCAAAAATGCGTAAAGTAAACGATGATGCACCTTTATTTGAACGTGTTGAATACGCAATTCAGACTCAAGTTAACCCACAGCTTGCTGGTCACGGTGGTCACGTTAGTCTGATGGAAATCACTGAAGCAGGCATTGCAATTGTTCAGTTCGGTGGTGGTTGTAATGGTTGTTCAATGGTAGATGTGACCCTAAAAGAAGGCATCGAAAAAGAATTGCTAGTTCAATTTGAAGGTGAACTAACCGCAGTTAAAGATTTAACTGAGCATGATCGTGGTGAGCACTCTTACTACTAAGAGATTAGCTTAATCAATGAGTTAAAAAGGTGAGTAGGTACTCACCTTTTTTGTGTCTGTTATTCTTGGGATCTAGGATGAAAGGCATGTTTTTTATGCATTTGAGTAGATATCTCGTTCACCTAACCAACGCAGAATAATCGCTTTAGCATTGCGAGGGTAATTGTCATGTAAATGACGAGCAATGCGTTGTACTTCAGGAATTAAATGCTGATCTCGAACCAAATCTGCAATTTTAAAATCAGCCAATCCAGTCTGTTTTGTCCCCAATAATTCACCAGGGCCTCGGATCTCTAAATCTCGTTGGGCAATCACAAAGCCATCATTACTTTCACGTAGAACACTCAAGCGCTTTTGAGCTGTTTTGGAGAGTGGTGAGTGATACAGCAGCACACAGTGACTAGCGACAGAGCCACGACCGACTCGACCACGTAGTTGGTGCAGTTGGGCTAAACCAAGACGTTCGGGGTTCTCGATAATCATTAAGCTTGAGTTAGGAACATCAACACCTACTTCAATAACCGTAGTAGCTACTAACAAGTGCAGTTTCCCTTCTTTAAACTCCTGCATTATTTGCTGCTTTTCTTTTGATTTCATTCGACCATGAACTAAGCCAATATTTAGCTCAGGTAACTGTAGTCGTAACGCATCAGCCGTATCTGAGGCGGCTTGAGCTTCAAGTACTTCGGAGTCATCAATTAAAGTACAAACCCAGTAGGCTTGACGTCCATCATTTACACAGGCGCTTCTTACTTTATTGACGATTTCATCACGCCTTGTATCCGGCAAAGCAATGGTTTGAATTGGTGTTCGACCAGGAGGAAGCTCATCGATGACTGAGGTTTCTAGATCTGCATACGCTGTCATTGCTAAGGTTCTTGGAATCGGTGTTGCTGTCATGATCAACTGGTGGGGGTAAGCGCCGTCTTTTTTACCTTTCTCTCGTAGCTCTAGACGCTGATCAACCCCAAAGCGGTGTTGTTCATCAATAATAACTAAAGCAAGGTGGCTGAACTCAACATGTTGCTGAAATAGGGCGTGAGTACCCACTATCATCTTGGCTTCACCACTGGCAATACGAGCTAATTCCTTCTCTTTTGCTTTACCGGTGAGCTTTCCTGCTAACCAGCCAACAGGGATCCCCATGGTTTCAAACCAATTACCAAAGTTTACTGCGTGTTGCTCTGCTAATAATTCGGTTGGGGCCATTAGCACCACTTGATATCCGTGCTCGATCGCTTGTACGGCAGCTAAGGCAGCAACGAGAGTTTTACCTGAGCCGACATCTCCTTGAACCAATCGCATCATCGGATGCGGTTTTGCTAAGTCTTGTTCTATCTCTGCCACAACACGTTGCTGAGCTCCCGTTGGGGTAAAAGGCAATTGGTCTAATAATTTTTGTTTTAGGTTGGTCACAGTAGCCAATGGGAGTGCGTCTTCTTGTTGGCCTTTGCTACGTACCGAAAGCATTGAAAGATTTTGAGCCAACAATTCTTCCATAATTAAACGTTGCTGAGCGGGATGCTTTCCTTCATCAAATGCATCTAGATTAATTGAAGGATCAGGGCGATGAATAATATGCAATGCTTGATTAAGGGTGATTTGGTTGTTGTACAAACCTTGAGGTAATAATTCGGTCACGGCGGCTTTATCTAATAGCTCTAAAGCCTGATCGGTCAAACTACGTAATGTATTTTGACGAAGTCCATCAGTGGTTGGGTAAACAGGGGTTAATGTTGCCTCTATATCTAAAGACTTAGAGGAGGTATGAAATTGGTATTCAGGATGAACAATTTCTAAACCGCTTCCGCCGCGTTTGATTTCACCGTAAGCATGAACTAACTTTCCTTCACTGAAGCTGTTTTTCATACCGGCATTGAAATTAAAAAAGCGCAGAGTAATGGTGCCATTCCCGTCGCTAATTTTAACCAGTAACATTTTGCGTTTGCCAAACTGCATATCGCAGGACATAACTTTACCTTGAACGGCAGCAAATAAACCGGAGTGAACTCGTACCATTGGGTAAACACGAGTTCTGTCTTCATAACGAAGGGGAAGATGGAAAAGGAGATCTTGAATGGTGACCAACCCAATTTTTTCGAGCTTTTCTGCTACTTTGGCTCCAACACCAGCCAGAGAGGTTAATGGAATCGCAGAAAGCATTGTGTTGGTCATAATTATTTTCCTAGTGTTAATCTCGCTTTAAAGCAAAGTGATGAAATTTACGCCCTTGATAGGTCATTATACCTTTATCTCCTGGATTTAGAGCATGAAAATAGTGCACACCTATTTCAAACTCTCGTTTTGGACCAAATTTTCCTTTTTGTACGTAAATCCAAAACTCTTGATCCTCTTCTCCTGGCTGTGTATTGGGAATTTCAATAATTTGCTTATCTAAAATAGTGACTTCTGCTTTCATTTCAGGGGCATTATCTCCCAGAATAAATTTTGTTTGGAAGCGCTGGAATAGTACGGCAGCAATCAGAATAAATGCGAGCAAAATAACGATATAAGTAACAGGCATGATTTGTCCTTAAACTTGCGAGTAATACATATGAACATAAGTATTCTAATCTTCTCTTTCTAGATAGATAAGGAGTATTTGTTCAGTTTGTGCGGATTTCCCCGTTATTTTATAGATATTGCTGGTCGACGTATAAAATGAATTTGGAACTGAGATCTGGCTCGAATACTCTTGATTAAATATCTCCTATTATTTTATGAGTTAAGGGATTAAGAGATAAGTAAGGTTTAAAAAGAAATAATCTTAAGGATCGGAAAGAGAAATGGGCTTGAGAGTGGTATAAAATACAAAGAGAAGTTCAGAACGTAGGAGAGTGAAATGTCTGACATTGATCTTGTTGTAAAACAAAGTCGAATTATTGAATCTTTATTAAAGACCCATTACCACGCTGAAGGAAAAGGACTTCATCAACTTATTACTAGTTGTGAGGAGCGTTTGCCTCATGAAGTGATTAGGAAATTACGCTTTATTGCAACTATGAGAAATAAGGTAGTGCATGAAGAGGGATATAAGTTAGAGAATAAGGCGACCTTCAAAGCAACATGCAAAGATATGACTAATATATTAACGCCTAGAGCCAACCGGTTCTTGTGGAAACTTGTGGGGGCTATAGTATTGCTTTCTACATTAGCTTCTTTAGCTATCTATCTGATTCATTGGGATAATATAAAAAATTTGTTTTAATGTATTTATTGTAAGCATAAAAAAACGGACGCATTTGCGTCCGTTTTTTTATATAAACTTATTTGAATGTAGATTAATACATCATTGGCAGAGTCATTAGTCCAACAACTACAGCGATCATCATAAGTCCTTGTTTTTGCGATGAAGTAATCATTATTATTCTCCTTTAATGTATTCTATCATTGCTTGACAAATAGAATAACACTGTTTTTAGTTGCTGATCAAGTGCGGAATGCTCTAAAGCTTAAAAAAATAACTTTTCTATGACAAAAGAGGGGTTTTGCTCACTTGTTTAGGTGTTCTTTTGTCTGTTGATATTATGATTTATTGTGTATCATTATTGTTAATTACATTTAAGTGGTTGAAAGTTATGGTTTTTACTTGGTTTTTAATGGTTTGATAATTGACCATCTATTTTTGTTCTCATTTCACCCCTTATCCTCTAGATGTCACTCTACTATCTGTTTTCTGTTTTTTATAAAGTCATATAGAGGCTTTATTATTGAGTTTTATGTTATTAAGTCATTGAATGCTATTAAATTTCACCTAAATCCTATATCTAGTAGGGTTTCTTTATTGGCTTTTTTCTATAAACTCATAGCAACAAGGTTATATCTTGTTGTTATTTAAGTGTTTTTCTCTTCTTTTTTGTTGTTTTTATTCTGTTTTTTTTATGTTGCTTGCTTTGTTTTCTTGCAGTTTTAGTGTTTTGAGTCGACGAAAAGGAGGAAGAGAGCGTTTCTATGATTATGAAAAAGAGCGATTACAATGAAATAGAGCGATCGCAATGTTTATTTTATCCTCTGTGATACCCTCTACTTTTACATTTCAAAGAAGTTAAGTAAGTTATGAAACAAGACATCCATGGTCGTACGGTATTAAATATTTTATTGGATTCTGAAAAGCCCCTTTCTCGCTCGCAATTGGAAGACATTGTTGAAAGTGAATTTGGTCGTGACGTATGTTTTCATACGTGTAGTCAGCAGGATTTAACATTAATGGAATTGCTTGAATTTCTTTTATCTAAAAAGAAAGTGATTGAGTTGGAGGCTGGATTAACGGCTAATCCTGATCGGATCTGCAATCATTAAAAATGGTGGCATTGATGATAAAAAGAGAATAAAAAAGGTCGCATTGCAATGCGACCTTTTTTATTTCAGCATGAGTTATGAATTAAATGTGTGTGAAATAGCTCGTAATACCATCTAAGAACATTTGTACCGAAATCATCAGTAGTAGCATACCCATCAGTCTTTCAATGGCAGCTAGGCCTTTTTCACCGACGATGCGTTGGAATAGTTCTGAGAACATTAAAATAATTGTCGTGACAGACCAAGCCCCGATGAGTGCTAGGCTCCAATCAACCATTCGGTCAGGCTCTTGGTGAGCAAGTAGCAGTAAAGTAGCAAGAATGGAAGGACCTGCAATCATAGGTATTGCCAGAGGAACAATTAAAGGTTCATCACCGGCACCCAAACTTGCGCCTAACCCCCCCTCTGGCGGGAAGATCATTTTTAAGCCAATTAAGAATAAAATAATTGCACCTGAGATTGAGACGGCCTCTTTTTTTAAACTTAGGAAATTCAGTATCTGTTCTCCCATAAAAAGGAAGGACATCATAATGGCAAGAGCAATAAGAAGTTCTCGAATTAAAATAATACGTCTTCTTTTCTTTTCCACATGTTTAAGAATAGAGGTAAAAATAGGTAAGTTACCCATTGGATCCATGATCAGAAAAAGCATGACGGCTGCGGAAAGAGTTTCCATAAATGAGTACCTAGAGTTGGAGATCAAAGAATGCAGAGATCATAGCATAGATAGAGACTAGGTAAGGGGGGAGTTTGTCGCGATAAAAAAGGAGCAACATGTGCCCCTTTTACGAATGATACGTCATTTATCCATCATGTGCTTTTTTCTGATATCCAGTAAGGCAAAAACCCCGAATATCAGGATTGACCATTTTTCCCATCGACTCATTGAAATTTTATCGCCGAATGCGCCAATGAAAATAAGCATTTGTAAGCCGTGCATCATAAATAAAAATGCAGTCAGAATATAAAGTGCAATCGCGCCTGTTCCAGGGAACGGCATAAATAGGTTAAGTAATAGTATTAGCCAAACAAACCCAATGGCAATTTTGGCTAGAATGATCAATCCTTTCATCTATTCTTCTCTCTCATATAATTTAAAAGTAACTTGCCCTGCGGTCTTATCTCGGTGTAAATGCCAATGAGTAGGAACAGGCAAGGCACTGAGCTCTTTCTCTGCTTCAATATATATCATGGCATTTTTCGCTAACCATCCATTATTTTCTAATTTTGTTAATGTGGCTTCTAATAAATCTTTTCTAAAAGGAGGATCGATAAAAATCACATCGAAGGGTGTTGCCGTTTTATCTAAAAAAGTGAGAGCATCGGTATGATGAAGCTCAATATTATCGGCTTTTAAGCTTTCGGCATTTTGTTTTAGTTGTGAATAAGCTTGCTTGTTAAGTTCAAGCATTACTACTTGTTCAGCACCACGAGAGGCCGCTTCAAACCCTAAACCACCGCTACCAGAGAACAGATCTAAACAGCGAGCGCGTGGAATATCAGGAGCTAACCAGTTAAAAACCGTCTCTTTTACTCGGTCTGTGGTAGGTCTTAATCCTTCTGCATCATGCACAGGAAGTTTGCGTCCACGCCAGCGTCCGCTGATAATACGAATGCTTCCAGAGCGACCATTTGTACCAGAAGTGCGAGATGAGTGTTGTTTACGTTTAAGCATAGATATTTTGACCGCTCAGAAAGTGATAGTATACGAGAAAATTGTACCAATTTAATTCTAGGATTTCCCAATGACAGGCAAAAAGAAACGCGGATTATTGTCTTGGTTAGGTTTTGGTGATGAAGAAAAAGCCGAACAACTAACAGTAGAACAACAATCAGCACAAGAAGACACTGATACTTTATCTCAAGCACCGTCTCAAGAAGACAGTATTGTTGAGAGTGTAGTGGAAGACGCTGAACTTGAACAGTCTAAAGAGGCTGAAGTAACATCAATAGAAGTGAGTAAAAAAGAAGAAACAGATACGACTTCTAATGAGGTAAAAGAAAATACGCAAATCGAGCCTGTTGCTGAAGAGCTTGTGGAATCAAAAATTGAATCTGAGCCTGTAATTGAAGAAGTGCAGGAAAAGCCAACAGAAAGCTTTTTTGCTCGCTTAAAGCGCAGTTTACAACGCACTAAAGAAAATATCGGTGCGGGTTTCTTTGGTTTATTCAGTGGTAAAAAAATAGATGACGATCTATTTGAAGAATTAGAAGAGCAGTTATTGATTGCTGATGTGGGTATGGATACCACAGTTAAAATCATTAATAGCTTAACCGAGAAAGCAAGCAAGCGTGATTTAAAAGATGGTGAAGCTTTATACGGCCTATTAAAAGAAGAAATGGCTGAGATCCTAGTTAAAGTGGAAAAACCGTTAGAAATCGATGAAAAAAATATGCCTCACGTGATTTTAATGGTTGGGGTTAATGGCGTTGGTAAAACCACGACAATTGGTAAGCTAGCGAAACAATTCCAGAATGATGGAAAATCAGTTATTTTAGCGGCGGGTGATACGTTCCGTGCTGCTGCGGTTGAGCAACTTCAAGTATGGGGTCAACGCAACGATGTTCCTGTTATTGCACAACATACAGGAGCAGACAGTGCTTCAGTGATTTATGATGCAATTGAAGCGGCAAAAGCACGAAAAGTAGATGTCGTTATCGCAGATACTGCGGGTCGTCTCCAAAATAAGAGCAATTTAATGGAAGAATTGCGTAAAATTGTTCGTGTAATGCAGAAAATTGACCCAACAGCGCCACATGAAGTGATGTTAACGCTTGATGCAGGAACTGGCCAAAATGCCATTAGCCAAGCTAAATTGTTTAGTGATGTTGCCCCTGTAACGGGTATTACGTTAACTAAATTAGATGGTACTGCAAAAGGTGGTGTTATTTTCTCTATTGCCGATCAATTTCAAATCCCGATCCGCTATATTGGTGTTGGTGAAGGGATTGATGATTTACGTCCATTTGTGGCGCAAGATTTTATTGATGCATTATTTAGTCGTGAGGAATAACGCGTGATTCGATTTCAGCAAGTGTCGAAAGCCTATCGTGGCGGTCGTCCAGCATTACAAAAAGTAAACTTCCATCTCAATCGAGGTGAAATGGCTTTTTTAAGTGGTCATTCTGGTGCAGGTAAAAGTACTTTGCTGAAATTGATCTGTGCCATTGAACGCCCAAGTGATGGGAAGATCTTATTTAATGGGCATGACATTACGAAGATCTCTAATCAAGACATTCCTTTTCTACGTCGTAATATTGGTATTGTCTTTCAAGATCATAAATTATTGATGAATCGAACCGTATTTGACAACGTGGCACTGCCAATGCGAGTGGAATCAGTGAGAGAGAATGACATTAAACGTCGAGTGTCTGCGGCATTGGATAAAACCGGCCTATTAGATAAAGCCAAAAGTTATCCAATGCAACTATCTGGTGGTGAGCAACAGCGTGTTGGTATCGCACGAGCGGTAGTTAATAAGCCAATGTTGTTGTTAGCTGATGAACCAACAGGTAATTTAGACCCGCAATTATCTCGCCAAGTATTTAATTTATTTGCTGAGTTTAATCGTGTTGGTGTGAGTGTATTAATGGCATCTCATGATTTGTCATTAATTGGTGGTAATAAATATCGCCGTTTTGATTTACATCAAGGGTGTTTACGTGAGGTAGCAGATCATGGCTAAACGCAGCAAAGCAAAAAATACTCAAGGGGCATCTAACGATGGTTTTTGGGCAACTCATAAGAAACAGGCGAAGCTCTCTTTTCAAGAGTTATTGCGTCGACCTCTAGGGAACATGCTAACGTTAGCTGTGATTGCTATGTCATTAACGTTGCCATCGAGTATGTATTTAGTTGGTAAAAACTTATCGATGGTTGCTTCTAAATGGCAAGCGCCTTCGCAAGTTAGTTTGTACTTACAGCAAGAAACGCCAGAATCAAAAGTAAAGAGTTTACAATCTGAGCTTGAAGGGTGGGAAGAGATTGAAGCCGTTCAATATATTTCACCACAAGAAGGGTTAAATGAGCTGAGTGAGCATTCTGGATTTGAACAAGCGTTGACATTGCTTGATACCAATCCGTTGCCATCGATATTGATTATCTCACCTAAGAGTGAATGGCAAAGTACTGATAATGTAAATCAGTTAGTCAGTCGTCTTAAACTTCAATCTAATGTAAGTGAAGTGCGCTTAGATGATGATTGGCTACAACGTTTAAATGCGATTAAGCATGTCGCGGTAGTGGTTGCGACTACCTTAGCCATTTTGATGTTTATTGCTGTTTTCTTAATCGTGGGTAATACCCTACGCTTTAATGTATTAGAGCAAAAAGATGAAATACAAGTAATGAAACTTGTTGGAGCTACGAATACTTTTATTTTACGTCCATATTTATATACAGGAATGTGGTTTGGTTTGCTGGGGGGCCTTGTTGCTTGGCTACTAACCGCGATCATTACCGTTACGCTTAATGGGGCGGTAGATAATGTGGCAGCACTTTATGACAGTGTATTCCGATTGATTGGTCTTACATGGGATGAAAGCTTGTTATTGCTCATGTTGTCGGCATTTTTAGGTTTATTAGCCGCTCGTATTTCAGTATTGCGCCACCTAAAAGAGATAGAGCCTGTTTAGTAAAAAAGATCATATCTATATTAATAAAGATCTTAGGAACCGTTAATTCATTGAATTAACGGTTTTTTTGTATTCATGCTGTTAAAAATTGAACTTGGTTAACAGAATTTAGTCTATAAAGTGTGGATAATTTTCCGCCTTTCACTTGCAGTCTGTTTATTTTAAGTACATCATTGCAAGGTTAAGTTAAGTAATACCAAGATATAAATGGGGATTTGAATGTCGAAAGAGATGTATTCAATGGCAGCCGTTTCACAAGATAGTATTGATAGCTATCTGCGTTCTGTTAATAGTTATCCGATGCTAACAGTGACAGAAGAGCGCGAACTGGCTGAGCGTTTACACTACAAAGAAGAAATAGAAGCAGCGAAAGAGCTCATTTTATCTCATCTTCGCTTCGTCGTGCATGTTGCTCGTGGTTATTCTGGTTATGGCTTACCTTTAGCGGATCTTATCCAAGAAGGTAATGTCGGTCTTATGAAAGCAGTAAAACGTTTCAACCCTGAAGTGGGTGTTCGTTTGGTTTCTTTCGCCGTGCATTGGATTAAAGCTGAAATTCATGAATATGTGTTGAGAAACTGGCGTATTGTGAAAGTGGCAACCACAAAAGCACAGCGTAAGCTGTTTTTTAACTTAAGAAAGAATAAAAAACGTCTTGGCTGGTTTAATAACGGTGAAGTTGAGGCGGTAGCAAGAGATCTTGGTGTATCTCCTTCTGAAGTGAGAGAGATGGAATCTCGTCTTGCTGCGCAAGATTCAACGTTTGAAGCGCCAGCAGAAGATGATGACCGTGATATGGCATTTACTGCTCCCGTTTATTACTTAGAAGATAAGCAATCTGATGTTGCGCATTCTTTAGAAGAAGATAACTGGGAAGATTACACTAATAATCGCTTAGCAAACGCAATAGCTACCTTAGATGATCGCAGTCAGCATATTGTGCAATCTCGTTGGTTAGCGGATGAAAAGGTAACCTTGCAAGAATTGGCAGATACTTATGAAGTCTCTGCAGAGCGTATTCGTCAGCTTGAAAAGAATGCGATGAAAAAGCTAAAAGATGCAGTTGGTGATGTTTTCTAGTTAAAAAATTAAAAAGAAAGGCTGATCTCGAAAGAGGTCAGCCTTTTTTTTATCTGAAAGATTTGATCTCATGGTGATTAATATTTATATGGGTTGATATAATTGAAAAATAGAATCTTGTGTATAAGTAGGGAGTTATCTGTTTAGATCTTCATGATTTAATCTAAAAGCTAGGCAGAATATAGGTTTAATCGTTTATTACTATCCACACCTTAAAAAGGATCGTCACTACATGTAGTGGATCTATTTTATATAATCTACTTTATCAACGTAATCCACAAGTTTTTCCACAGCCGATTAAAAAACAGACAGCTTTTTTTTGGCGTGAAAATAATGTGGATAATAACTTTGTGTATAACTTTGTTTAACCCTTACATACTCTGTGTTTTTCTTGTGATTAATCCAGAGTACAATGAAGAAAAATAGAGAGAAAAGTCAAAATGGAACAGTTTCAACATATCTCAGTAGTAGGTGCTCAAGAAAAACTACAAAATAAAGATCTTAATGCAGTGATCGTTGATACTCGAGATCCCCAATCCTTTTCACGTGGTCATGTGACTGATGCATTTCATTTAACCAATGACACCATTGTTGAATTAATGAATACCGTTGATTTTGAACAACCTGTATTAGTGATGTGTTATCACGGACATAGCAGCCAAGGCGCTGCCCAATACTTAATTAATCAAGGTTATGATGAGGTTTATAGTGTTGATGGCGGCTTTGAAGGTTGGCATAAAGCAGGGTTACCAGTGGAGAAGTAAAATTATATGCAGAGATTAATCGCATTATCTAACCCAAGAGCTGGGCAAGCTTTTATTGATTACATGGCATCGCGCCAAATAGATATTCGAATGATGCCAGAGGGGGATGGGCAGTTTGCTCTGTGGGTTGTCTCTGATGATGCTTATTTATTGGAGGTTGAGTCAGAGTTACAGGCCTTTTTAAATAACTCTACTGATACAAAATATCAATCAGCATCATGGGATATGGCAGATACGCGTACGGCGAAGTTTACCTATGGTTCGCCCGACCTTATGAAAATGATTAAAGCAAAAGCAGGGTTCTTTACTTTATTTATCATGGTGGTGTGTATTGTTATTTTTGCATTGCAGCAATTAGGTTGGAATAACTCGATTTTTCAAGCGTTACACTTTCCCGCAAGCCAAGAGCAGAGTGTGGAAATGTGGCGTTGGTTCTCTCATGCACTGCTTCATTTCTCTGCTATGCACATCACCTTTAATTTATTGTGGTGGTGGCAATTGGGAGGGGATATTGAATTGCGTCTAGGCCGAACGAAGTTGGTTCAACTATTTTTATTCTCAGCGTTGTTTTCCGGCTTGGGGCAGTATTGGATTGAAGGGGCAAATTTTGGTGGTTTGTCTGGCGTAGTATATGCGCTACTGGGATATTCTTGGTTTATTGGGTGGCTAGCTCCAGAGAGAGGAATATCTGTATCTAAACCGATTGTCGGCTTTATGTTGGCATGGATAGTATTAGGTTATGCTCAACCTTTTATGGCGATAGCCAATACTGCGCATTTAGCGGGTTTAGTCACAGGTTGTGTTATTGCGGCAATAGACAGTAAGCTGAAAAATACGTTGAAATAGAGATCATAAAAAATGAGCAAGACAGTAGATGTCTTGCTCATTTTTATTTCTATTAAATTTAATACCAATGCCATTAATTATCTGATCATTGTTACTGGTTAAATCACTATTACTGATAGATGTATTTAGTGAAGAGTAAATCTACCGCGAGTGTTTTCCCTGTTTCAGCGAGTAAGAGTTCATTGATTGCTGTTAAGCACTCTTTTCTAATCTCTTCTCTACCTGCGAGAGATTTAATTCTCTGTTCAGGCTGTTGGCCTAGCACTTCTACTAATGCATTTCTAATCTGTGGATTGTGGTGTTCTAAGTTAGGCAATTCACGATTATCGGCCACTAAAATATCAACACGGATTTGAATGTACCCGAGTCTCTTTCCTGCGGAAACAAAGTTTGTTGTTAAGTCTGGAGCTAAAGTAAAGTATCCCATTTGAGGGTTACCTTCTTCTTCAGCAAAAACAGTAGGGGCAAAAAGTTGGCTAATAATTAGCAGTAACCCTACAAATAGTGATTTCTTTGTCATTTTCTAATCCATTCGTCAGTCAATTTATTTTATTACTTGTTACAATAGTCGGCAGTTGTGAGAAAAAATTAACCATTATCTCTCAATATAACCGATATATGTGAGAGATGTTATAGAGAATATGTCAGATATCAATTCTTGGTGTGCCTCAGTACTTAAAAAAGTGCAGTGGCAAGAGGCCGATACCTTCAAGTGTCATAATGAATGGGAGCAATATTGGTTGCTCGGACTAGATTCATTATCACGCCGTTTAGAGCAACATTGCCAAGTGTTGTCTGTATCGGTTTTAGATAATACCCATGTTAATCCAAGTGCATTAACTGAAGAAGAAATAGCGCTTCTTAGCGGAGAAGTGTGCTTGCGTCGGAAAGTAATATTAAAAGGAGATCAAGTATCATGGATCTATGGTCGTACTTTGATCCCATTGTCATCACTTCAAGATCAACCACACGACTTAACGTGTCAAGGCCATGTCCCATTAGGCATTACAGTCTTTAGTGCTCAGAGTGCACATAGAGATAAGCTACAAGTTGCAAAAGTCATGACAGAGAAAGGAGAGTTATTTGCTCGTCGCTCTCGTTTATGGATGAATGAAAAACCAATGTTGGTTGCGGAATTATTTTTACCAAACGCGCCTATTTACTCAAAGGAAATAGATTAATGACCAAGTCAAAAGCACTGGCGTTTTGGCAATTAACTCGCATGAACCGCCCTATTGGTTCTTTATTGCTTTTATGGCCAACATTGTGGGCTTTGTTTTTAGCTGCGGATGGATTACCTGATTGGCATGTACTAATTGTATTTGTACTCGGTGTTGTATTTATGCGTTCTGCGGGGTGTGTGATTAACGATTTTGCTGATCGTAAAGTCGATGGTCATGTGAAGCGTACCGCTAATCGTCCGTTACCTTCAGGACTGGTTTCTTCTAAAGAAGCCCTTACGTTATTTGCGGTTTTGGTGGTGTGTTCATTTTTATTAGTGTTAACCATGAATACGTTAACGATCATGCTATCGGGAATAGGGATAGTACTTGCTGTTGCTTATCCATTTATGAAACGTGTCACCTATTTACCTCAATTTGTACTAGGTTTAGCATTTAGTTGGGCTATCCCAATGGCGTATGCGGCAGAATCAAATCAAGTGCCATCAGAAGCGTGGTTATTGTTTGTGATTAACGCGTTATGGACAATTGCCTATGATACGCAATATGCCATGGTAGATAGAGATGATGATTTAAAGATTGGCATTAAATCAACGGCGATTTTGTTTGGTCGTTTCGATAAACTCATCATAGGCCTATTGCAATTAAGTGTACTGGCGTTATTGATTATTCTTGGTTCTCAGTTAGTACTTTCGAGTGTGTACTATTGGGGAGTGTTAGCGGCGGCAGGATTTTTTGTTTATCAGCAATGGTTGATTAAAGGCCGCGAAAGAGAGGCGTGCTTTAAAGCGTTTCTAAACAATAATTATGTGGGTGGTTTGGTGTTTATTGCGATTAGCATGAGCGTGTTAATTTAAGCTTTCGACTTACTGATAAAAGAAAAGCCAGTATGATACTTTCAATAAGAAATCTCATACTGGCTTTTTTTGTACCTTAAAGAAAATTAATCTTCTTTGTTCATTACCGCTTGGATAGTGAGTTTTATCTCTGGTGTTAATAGTTTTGAGATGTCATGAGCAAAAGGCGAAACTTTCTCAAGTACGGCATTACCATCGCTGTCTAGATAACCTTCCGTTTTTAAGCTATTAAACAAGATACCAAAAACCCCTTTATCAAAGAACTCAGGTGCATTAATACCATGTAGACGGCTGAGACGTTGAGCCATGATCTGGCTTTGCTCTTCTAGCTCGCTCTTATCTAATTCAGGTGACGCTTGCAGGTGCGTAAGAGCAATTGCATAGCGTTGCAGTGTTTCTGAAATAGTGTGAGCCAATAGATGAAGTTTACGAATATTGGTCGAGTTAAGCTGTAAAAGTCCATTTTCTAGTACGATTAATTTTTGACGAACCAATTCATCAATATGTTGATTTACCACATCGTCTAATCCATCTTCTTCATAATGCAAAAATAATTCAGCTTTAAGGAATGGATAGATTTGTTGAATTTGCTGCTGGATATCATCCACAGAAATAGAACGATGCTGAACCACTAATTTTGCAATCAATGAAGGCAGTGCAAATAGATGGATAATGTTATTGCGATAGTATGTCATTAGAATCGATTGGTTTCTGTCTAATGACACGATTTCACCAAGCGTATCTTTCTCAATAACAAATTTATCGAGTGCAATAGCGTGATCCAATAACTCTTCAGCGCTGTCTGTTGGGACTGTTGCTGTATCAGAATAAGGGATATTTCGCAGTAACTGTAAGTAACAATCCAGTTGTTCAGTCAGATCCTCCTTACTTAACGCACGCTGACGAGCAGCAAGTAAAGCCGTTGCACATAATGTTAAGGCGTTCGCTGCTGCCGCATCATTAATGTGCGTCATCATTTTATTGGCAATACCATTAACCACAGGGACCATCCATTCTGGTCTTTGTGGCTCAATAGGGTTAATTGACTCAGACCAATTTGGCGCATGTTCATTTAAGTAATGGTTTAATGAAATGGGCTCACCAAAGTTGACATAACCCTTACCAAAGTTACGCAATTTACGAAGTGTGCGTAACACTTGTCCTGCGTTTTCTTTCTCTTTGCGCTTGCCTTGTAGCTCTTTAGCGTACGTCGTTACCTCCATTACGTGTTCATAGCCAATGTAAACAGGGACTAGCGTAACTGGACGATTTAGACCACGTAGCATTGCTTGTACTGTCATCGCTAGCATTCCGGTTTTAGCTTCCAGTAAGCGACCAGTACGTGAACGTCCACCTTCACTGAAATACTCCACAGAATAACCTTTAGCAAAAAGCTCAGCTAAATATTCACGGAAAATAGTCGAGTAAAGACGATTACCTTTAAAGCTACGACGAATAAAGAAAGCTCCGCCCCGACGGAAGATAGGACCCGCAGGGAAGAAGTTTAAGTTAATACCTGCCGCAATATGTGGTGGTACCAACCCTTCATGATAAAGAACATAAGAAAGTAATAAGTAATCCATGTGACTACGATGGCAAGGAACGTAAACAATCTCGTGGCCTTCTTGTGCTAATTTGCGCACCGTCGCCGCATTATTGATGTTTAACCCTTGGTATAAACGGTTCCATAACCATTTAAGCAGGCGATTACCGTTTTTAATTAATGAGTAAGAGAAGTTGGTTGCGATTTCTTCCATGATACACATGGCTTCTTTACGCACTTTTTCTACCTCTACATTTCGTATTTTTGCTTCTTCTAAAATCACCTTCTCTATCGCTTGAGATTTTAATAAGCGATTAAAGAGTGCTTGGCGGTTAGGTAGATTAGGTCCTGATGCCGCTAGCTTTTGGCGAGAGAAGTGAATTTTAGCAACGCGAGCTAATTTATGGGCAATCGCTTCATCTGCACCGTGGTTATCTGCCATGTAACGTAAAGAAACAACAGGGCTGATACGCACGGTTGAGTCACGACCTGCTTTAATCAGCGTGATGAATTTTTGAGGTGCGTTAAGTGGCATTAAGTGAGGATTACTTGTTCCTTCTTTACCTGGTCTTCTTCCCCATAGAATAGACGTCGGAATTAATTGAAAGTCCGCACTTGGATTGTTTGCGTGATATTTCAGAACCACTTTAAATAAATCTAAAGATTCTTGTGGGAGATCATCATCAGTCTCAAATATTTTTGGACCAACAGAGGTGAATACATAGCGTGGGTATTCTATACCATCCATTTCAAGTGGAGAAAGTGGATCGGGTAGCCCTAATTCTAATGCGCTTTTTTGTAGCGTTAGTAAATCTACATGCGAGCGAAATGGCAGTGCATAAATGATTGGTCGCTCAAGATCGATCTTAAGATCTTCAATTGGATTCGACGGAATCGAGCTACTCTTCACCATTACCGATAGTGGTAATTTTAGCAAAGAATGATAAATAGTTTGTCCTGTAGACATAATGACAATAACGCCTTAGTTATGTACCGAGCAGTCGGTTATATATAGATGCTTACAATTTGTTGGCAAGAATAGCAGAACTGGTCAAACCTTTTAATAGAAATGAACACATAATCCCCAATAGTACGACTAATATGACAGAAAATAGGCTCAGTTTGTCTTATTTTTAATCAGTAGGTCTTTCAAAGCATAGCACAGCTGTATATACTCACAGTTAACTGTATAAACAAACAGGTGAGTTATGAAGCCACTAACGGCAAGACAGCAAGAAGTCTTTGAGCTAATCAAAGCAAAAATTGATGATACTGGCATGCCACCAACACGTGCAGAGATTGCTCGTGAGTTGGGGTTTCGTTCTGCGAATGCCGCCGAAGAGCATTTAAAAGCACTTGCTCGTAAACAGGTTATTGAGATTATTCCAGGAGCCTCTCGAGGTATCCGTATTCTTTTACAAGAAGCTGAAAACGAAGATCTTGGTGTTCCTTTGATTGGTCAAGTTGCAGCAGGAGAGCCGATTCTTGCTCAAGAACATGTAGAGAGTCATTATCAAGTTGATCCTGGTATGTTTAAGCCACAAGCCGATTTCTTATTGCGAGTGAATGGTGAAAGCATGAAAAACATTGGGATTATGGATGGTGATTTATTAGCTGTCCATAAAACTCAAGATGTTCGTGATGGACAAGTAGTTGTCGCACGAG
Source organism: Aliivibrio sp. S3MY1 (assembly GCF_028765575.1). Taxonomy (GTDB): domain Bacteria; phylum Pseudomonadota; class Gammaproteobacteria; order Enterobacterales; family Vibrionaceae; genus Aliivibrio. The sequence goes on from NZ_JARACO010000017.1 coordinate 73,112, forward strand.
TAGATGATGATGTCACTGTTAAGCGTTTGGAGCGTAAAGGGTCTATGGTTTTTCTTCATGCTGAAAATGAAGAATTTGCTCCAATTGAAGTAGATTTAACATCACAAAGCTTAAGCATTGAAGGTCTTGCTGTTGGCGTTATCCGCAGCACAACTTGGATGTAATACTTACGCATAATTAATATTCATTCAGATAACCTTATTGATGGGTATTATTAAATTGTCATTATCGCTTGTTTTTCTTAAATAGAACTTTACAAGTGGTAATGATAGTTATTATCATCTAGTTTCTTTCATAGGAGATGATAATGACACAGCTCGGCCATAAAATTCCTTCTCGCCTACTGCAACCTCTTTGGTTGAGAAGCCGTGAAAGTATGATCGATAATGGATTAATTTATGATCCTATTGCAGCTGCTGCATGTCGACATTGTCACCTTTCTTCTGAATGTCTCTCTGGAGATATCGATCAAAAGCAATTACTTCATGCCACTCTTACTGTTCAGTGTGACCAACAGGTTTCTCTATTTCTAAAATCTAATCCATCGGGTTGGGTTGTGAATGTCGGGGCGGGATTAGACACTCGTTTTTATCGATTAGATAATGGTCGCTGTCATTGGCTTGAGCTCGATATCAATGAAACTCTTCTCTGGCGACAAAAGCTGTTTCATACCAATGAGCGGTATTATTTACGTTGCGGCTCCGCAACAGAAGAGAGTTGGGTAGATAACCTTCCTGTGCCACACGACGTACCTGTTATGATTGTCTGTGAGCATGCATTATTAGAATGTAATGAAAGACAGTTAGCTAAATTTGTTCAGTTATTAGGTCGTCGTTTTCGTCATGCAGAGGCGTTGTTTGTGGTGGCAGGTGATCGCTGTAATACCATGATAGGAAAAAAGCTCGGCAGTATTGAATATCAGCATGGTTTATATCAACCAAAGCAATATTTTATGGGTTGGCTACCATGGATAGATAAATTATCTGTGACATCGCCTCTTGAGCATAACTGTACACGGTGGAAGGCATGGCAACGCTGGTTGTCTAAATTTCCATTGTTTAAGCACAGAGTAACGCCATTGCTAATCCATATGAATTGGTAATGATACCGTAAGTAACTTGAGCTAAGCCAAAGGTTTCGGATTGAAAGAAAGTAATAATACGATTACTTTTCAATCTTGATATCAACTGATGCTACTGTAATAGGTCATTTATTTCTGTGATCTTTTCTATCTAATGGAAGAGGCAATTTTCCTATTATAGGCCAAATACTTTATTGTATTGATAGTTAAAGTAAAAAGGGATTAAGTCATGCTTAATCCCTTTTGTTATCTGCTGATGTATATAGCTCGTTTTTTTTGATTTAAAAGAGGCGGTTTAATCCATTTAGAGCCGCAACACGATAGGCCTCAGCCATTGTTGGGTAGTTAAATGTGGTATTAACAAAGTACTCAATAGTATTTGCTTCGCCCTTTTGCTCCATAATAGCTTGACCGATATGGATGATTTCAGCAGCACGCTCACCGAAGCAATGTATGCCTAAAATTTCTTTAGTTTCACGATGGAAAAGAATTTTTAAACTACCGATATCCATTCCTGCAATTTGAGCGCGAGCTAAATGTTTGAAGGATGCTCTTCCGACTTCATAGGGCACTTTTGCTGCTGTTAGTTCTTGCTCTGTTTTCCCTACTGAGCTGATTTCAGGAATGGTATAAATACCAGTAGGGATATGATCAATTAATTGTGCTTCCGCTTTTCCTTTTGTAATGGCTTGGGCAGTAAAGCGTCCTTGGTCATAAGCGGCACTTGCAAGACTAGGGTAACCAATCACATCACCAACCGCATAGATGTGATCGACTAATGTTTGGTAGCTGCCATTAACTTTAAGTTGTCCACGAGAGTCCGCTTCGAGTCCAACCGCTGATAGGTTTAATTTGTCTGTATTCCCGGTTCTACCATTGGCAAATAAGATGCAGTCAGCTTTCATCTTTTTACCCGATTCAAGGTGCATCACAATGCCTTCGTCATGCGCTTCAATGCTCTCAAATGTTTCATCGTTGCGTATTACTACACCACTGTTCCAGAAATGGTAAGAGAGGGCGTCAGACATTTCGTTGTCTAAGAATGAAAGTAAACGATCTCGAGTGTTGACGAGATCAACCTTAACGCCTAATCCACGAAAGATAGAAGCATACTCACTACCAATAACCCCGGCACCATAAATAATGATATGTCGTGGGTCATGTTTAAGAGACAGAATTGAATCACTATCGTAGACTCGGCTATGGTTGAAGTTCACGCCAGCTGGACGATAAGGGCGTGAGCCAGTTGCGATAATAAACTTATCCGCGGTATAAGTTTCAATAGAACCGTCTTTTGCCGTTACCGCGATAGTATTTTTTTCAACAAAGCTAGCTTCACCAAAAATCAATGAACATTGGTTGCGATCATAAAATCCTTGTCGCATTCTTGTCTGTTTATCAATAACACTTTTGGCGTGGCCTAAAATATCTGAAAAAGTAGAATGAAGACTGGTATTATTCTTACAATAAAGAGGGTTTGAATTAAACTCAATAATACGGCTAACGGCATGACGCAGTGCTTTTGATGGTATGGTTCCCCAATGAGTACAGCCGCCACCGACACTTGCTTCTCTTTCAATAATGGCTACATTCAGGTTTGCTTTGGTGAGTCCCATTGCAGCACCTTCTCCCCCTGGGCCACTGCCAATTACAATGGCATCAAAATGGGTCGAATGTGTAGGGGTCGAGTTAGTCATTATTAACGCCTTATTATTATCAATCTCGCAACATTGCTAGTGAGCTATCTTAACCTTTTCATTTGTTTGGTAAATCAAGTGAGTAAGATAGAGTGGAGAGGATCACGTTGTTTATGGAAATGTACTTGATTATGTATTTCATTATTTACATAGCCTGTGAGAATTCGATAATGTGAGCTAGCGAAAAGTTTGTGGTACCCATTTAATTAAATTGTGCAATATACGGTAAAATATATGTATCCTGAATTTGAAGCTGATGATCTCAATGCAATGTCAGAAATAAAACGACCAGTAAGCGCTAAAGGTGTACGAGCACAGCAAAAAGAGAGAACTCGCAGAACCATTATAGATGCTGCTTTTTGCCTGCTATGTGCCGAAAGAGGCTTTACGAGTTTGAGTCTGCGTGAAGTAACAAGAGAGGCGGGGATAGCACCCACTTCATTTTATCGTCATTTTAAAGACATGGATGAATTAGGTTTAACATTAGTCGATGAAGGCGGTTTGATTCTACGTCAATTGATGCGTCAAGCTCGCCAAAGAATCGTGGTTGAAGGCAGTGTGATCAGAACGTCGGTTGAAACCTTTATGGAATTTATTGAAGGCAGTCCAAACGTATTTAGATTGCTATTGCGTGAACGCTCGGGTACTTCTCCTGCATTTAGGGCGGCAGTCGCACGTGAAATTCAACATTTTGTTGCGGAACTAACTGAATATTTGGTTGCCACAACAGGAGTTGCTCGTGAAGAGGCATCGGTTCAGGCTGAAGCGTCAGTAACATTGGTTTTTAGCTCTGGAGCGGAAGCGCTAGATCTAGATACGCCGCACAGAGAGGAATTGTCAAAACGATTGATATTCCAATTACGAATGTTGTCCAAAGGGGCTTATTTGTATCGTAAAGAAAATGAAAAATAGAATTTAGATGCATTGATCGTAGTGAATCAATGTCTGTACGAGGTAATGAAAATGACACATGAAAATAGTAGAAATGAACGTAAGACGTTAGTGCTATCTGTAGTGACAGGTCTTTGTTTGAATGCCGTTTGGGTTGGGTTTACGGCGACGGAAGTTGCATTTTCAATATTTCCAATTATAGCGTTGGTGCTTGCAGCTCAAGGTTTATATCAAGAGTATTTACGTCAGCCAGCAAGTGAGGATACCTCTTTGATTGCTGCGGCTTGTTTCTTTGTCGGTTTATTTGGTCATTCAGCCTTTGTGAAAGCACAACATCCAGAAATGGGAGGTAACTTCCTGTCTATTGTTGTCGTTCTTAGTTTATTACTTTGGGTTGGCGTTAAAATGGATCTTTTGAAAAAGAAAGATGAGTCAGCAGAAGTTTAATTGATTCAAAAAAGAAAAGGCTCAGAATGGTGTGTTCTGAGCCTTTTCTTATTGTTCATTTAATGGTTATTTTCTTTCTAAGAAAACACCGGCTTCCATATGATGTGTATATGGGAATTGGTCGAAGAGGGCAAAACGAGTGATATTATGAGTTTTGCCTAAAATCTCTAGGTTTTCTTTTAATGTTTCAGGATTACAAGAGATATACATAATGCGTTCATAACCTTGAACCATTTTACAAGTGCCTTCATCCATACCAGAGCGTGGTGGATCGACAAAAATGGTATTACAGTTATAACTTTTCAAATCAACATTTTGATCTTTTAAACGTCTAAACTCTCGTTTACCTTCCATCGCATCGGTAAAGTCTTCTGCTGACATACGAATGATTTGAACATTATCAATATTGTTTGCTGCGATATTATATTGTGCAGAGTCTACCGATGGTTTTGCTAACTCAGTAGCTAATACACGATCAAAGTTTTTAGCTAAGGCTAAAGAAAAGTTACCATTACCACAGTAAAGTTCTAATAAATCACCTTGACTGTTTTGAGTGCAGTCTACCGCCCACTCCAACATTTTTTGTGCCACAACACCGTTTGGTTGAGTAAAGCTGTTTTCAACTTGCTTATAAGTCAGGATATCATCGTTTACTTTAAGTTTTTCAATGACAAACTCTTGGTCTAGTACGATTTTCATCTTACGAGCACGGCCAATAAGATTTAAGTTGAAGCCTTCATCATTTAAGCGTTGTTTTAGAGCTTTTGCTTCTTCTTTCCATGCATCATCTAATTGGCGGTGATAAAGCATAGAAACTAAAATCTCACCGCTTAGAGTTGATAAAAAATCCACTTGGAACATTTTATATCGCAGTGTTTTACTTTCTTTTACCGCTTCTGCTAGTAGAGGCATCAAATCGTTAATGATGCGACTTGCAGGTAAGAAGTAATCTACGCGGTATTTTTCTTTGGTTTCTTGATTGAACATAACGTAATACATATCGTCACCTTCATGCCAAATTCGAAATTCTGCTCGCATACGGTAGTTTTCAGCAGGAGAAGAAAAGACTTCCAATTCAGGAACGTCAAATTCAGAAAACATTGCAGACAGTGCTTCTGCTTTTTCATCTAATTGTACTTGATAATTTTCTGGGTTCATGACGGGTTGGGTCATTGTCTTGCCTCACGCTGCTCAAAATAAGAGCGCCGATTTTATGCGATAGAGATCTGTTGTCCAGTATTTGTGTGTGATTGATCGAAACTAATTGAGTAAAAGAGGGAATACTCATTAGCGAAGCCTAGACAAATATAGTGTACGCCATTACTATTTTGGCGATGTTGGTGCGCTATTTTTATATTCGATAATAGCCTGAAAAGGGAATCTGGTGAGAATCCAGAACTGACGCGCAGCGGTAAGAGAGAACGAAAGTACATTAAACACACTATTATTTTTCTTTATCAAAGGATGTAGAGAGAGGTGATGGGAAGTGAGTACCGTAGGTTAACTGCTCTCAAGTCCGAAGACCTGCCAGCAATATGCAATACATGAGTATTGCTATATGAACGTAACGCGATTTTAGGAAACAATGGAAATGAAAAAAACTGCCCTTGCGACTGCAATAGTGTCGCTGCTTTCTCACGCCTATACTTCCCCTGTATTTGCCCAAAACATCACAACTGAAACTGATGAGACGATGGTTGTCACTGCCAATCGATTTGAGCAGTCGGCGAAAGATGTCATTGCACCTGTTGAAGTGGTGACTAAAGAAGATATTGAAAAGTATCAAGCTAAATCAATTCCAGATGTGTTACGTAGATTAACCGGAATTCAGGTATCTCAAAATGGTGGCCGTGGTCAGCTTGCGTCGATATTTGTTCGTGGTGCAAATTCAGACCAAGTACTTGTGCTAGTGGATGGAATTAGATTTGCTCGAGCAGCAAAAGGTGGTGTTGATTTTAACCAGTTACCAATCACATATGTAGAGCGTATTGAGTATATTAGAGGGGCTCGTGCTTCATTATATGGTTCAGAGGCAATTGGCGGTGTTATTAATATAATTACGGTTGCTAACTCGAAATCAGAAAGCACAAAAATTAGTGTAGGACTAGGAAGTCTTGACTATAAAGAAGCAAGTGTCAGCACTAGTAATGCTATCGGTGAAAATGGGCATTTGAATATTGCGCTAGGTTATGATGCTGATGATGGTTATAACGTCCATCCGGTCGAAGGTGTAAATGATGGCGATCGCCATGGCTTTGAATCAAAAAATGCTTTGGTAGGTTACAACCACAAAATTAATGAAAATATTGAAGTATTTGCAAATGCTCGAACATATGAAAATACCTCTCAATATGATAGCTCATACTTTAGTCGCTTTAGTAATAGCTGGATTTACAGTTATAAAGAATCGGAAGTAGAAAACTACACTTTTGCGGGTGGAGTTAAATATCAAAATGATAAATTTAACTCAAAATTTGAAGGTAGTTTCCAAAAGCAAAAATCTTGGGATTATGAAAAGGAACTTGGGAAAAGTGATCCTTTTGGCTATGATGATGAATTAGAACAAAAAAATATTCAATGGGTAAATAGTTATGCTTTATTAAACGATGCAGTATTGTCTGGAGGTATTGATTGGCGTAATGAGTCTTACCTTGAAGGTGATGATGTATTTGATAGAAGCAATACAGCGCTATTTGGATTACTTAGCACTCAAGTATCTCAATTTTTAACTGAGTTAAGTGTTCGCTTAGATGACAATGAACAATATGGAAGTCAGGTTACTTATAATGCAGGTATTGGTTGGCGCTTAGTTCAAGAGTTTGGAGTTAAAGCTTCTTATGGAACAGCTTTTAAAGCCCCAAATCTTTATCAATTACATAGCTCCTATGGAAATATAGATTTAAAACCAGAAGAAGCTGAATCTTACGAGTTAGCTTTCGATGGTACAGTTCAGAGTGTTTATTGGTCAGTAACTTTGTATGACAATAAAATCACTGATTTGATCGGCTACAATCTTGGAACACAAAAATATTACAATGAAGATGGTGAGAACCACATTCAAGGTATTGAACTTGTTTCTGAGTTTGATACTGGCCTTTTATCTCATCAAGTTAGTGTTGATTTTAAAGACCCTCAAAATAAAGATGGTGAGCAATTGACTCGTCGTTCTAAAGAAATATATAAGTGGAATACTACAGCAAGTTTTGATGTGGTAGATGTTTCCTTAGGTTACCAATATTATAGTGAAAGACCAGATGGTTCAGTTGAGCTATCGGCTTATAGTCTATTTGATTTATCTGCAAACTATTATATTTCCGAATCAACAACAATTAGCGGAAGAGTCGATAACTTATTTAATGAAGAATATGAAACTGCGAACGGTTATCCTGCTCCTGAGAGAGCTTTCTATATGAATATGACGTATCAATTCTAATTGTATTAAACCGCCTTCATCGGCGGTTTTTTTTTCTGAGGTATCTATGAAAAAGAAAGTCATCATCAGTTGGTCTTCTGGCAAAGATTCAACACTCACTCTTATCCGTCTACTTCAAAATCCTGATTATGAGGTTGTCGCTTTATATACAACCCATGTTGCAAATGAAGTACCTTTTCAAGTCACACCTATTTCAGTTGTTCAAATGCAAGCTGACTTGGCGGGGCTACCTTTAATTACGATTGAATTGCCTACCGTGTTCCCTGCCAATAATGAATATCAAAGTTTGGTCGTAACTGGTTTAAAGGAATGTGGAATTGAGTTGGATGCAGTAGCCTTTGGCGATATGTTTTGTAATGGCATTGTCGAATACCGTAAAAGCTATATAGAAGCAGCCGGTTGGGAGTGTGTATTTCCACTGATAGGACAATCAAGTAGCGAGTTAGCAGACGAGATCATTCGTTGTGGAATTAAAACCATTCTTGTTACAACAGATGGAACTCAATTAGATAATCAATTCTGTGGTCAAGAATACACAATGCAGCTGCTTTCTGACTTACCAGTGCAAGTTGACCCATGCGGAGAAGATGGGGAGTTTCATACGTTAGTAATTGAGGCTCCTTGCTTTAGTGGCTCTATAGCGTTATCTGATATAAGGATCGATAAACAAGAAAGGTTTACTCATTTACGTTATCAGGCTTCTGTTTTACAAAAATAGCATTAAAGGTATGATTAGAGCCCCAATCTTCATATCGACTTAAAAGAGTCTGTGGTTTCAGTTATGCCAAAACATATTTTGATTTTTGATTCAGGTATCGGTGGGTTATCTGTATATAAAGAGATCCAATACCAATTACCTCTAGCAAAGTATATTTATGCTTTTGATAATGCAGCGTTTCCATATGGTGAACTCACTGAATCAGTATTAATTGAAAGAACGGTCCATATTATTTCTCAGCTTTGCAGCAAATTTGCTATAGATATAGTAGTGATCGCTTGTAATACAGCAAGTACGATTGTTTTACCTACACTTAGAGAAAAGTTAACCATTCCAGTGGTTGGTGTGGTTCCTGCAATAAAGCCAGCTGCGTTAGTATCAACTAAGATTGGACTTCTTGCGACTCCAGCGACGGTACAACGAAGCTACACTTATGACTTGATTAAATCATTTGCCCCAATCTCTGATGTTCAGCTATTAGGTTCAACGAGATTAGTTGAAATGGCGGAAGAAAAAATGATAGGGGTGGATGTTGACCTTGAAGAGTTAACAGTCATTTTATCTCCTTGGCAAGATAAGGTAGATACAATTGTCCTTGGCTGTACTCATTTTCCATTTTTAAGAAATGAAATTAAAAAAGTATTAAATGGTAATGTATTGCTTATTGATTCAGGTGAGGCGATAGCAAGAAGAGTAAAACAATTATTAGGGAATTATAAAGAGAAAGGAAAGGAAGCTATAAAGGGGGAGGTATTTTGTAGTGCCCCAACAAAGAATGAAGAGGCACTTAATAAAACATTTCAAGAACTAGGGTTTAGTCCTCTTCAATATTTGGATTACCCGAAGTTTTAGGATCATTAGCAATGCGTACTTTAAGTGTACGCTGATCAAATTCGTTATTGTTTAAGTTTTCGATAACGTTATCCGCATCTTTACTTGCAACAACAACAAAACCAAAGCCTCTTCTTTTACCTGTTCGTTTGTCTTTCATTAAACGAACGGCAAATACATCACCAAACTCCGCAAATAAATCTTTTACATCTGATTCATTTGCTCGGTAAGGAAGATTGCCAACATAAAGAGTCGTACTTGCTTGGTCTGTTGTTTGAGTATCATCAACAGAAGTCATAGTACTTGCCTTGGTTGGCGCTTTATTAATGGTTAATAGTGTAAAACCTGTAATTACTGCGCCAAAAGCGAAAGCAAAAGCGGGAGATACCGGAAAAAACGAGATTGCACCTGCACCTAGTGCAGCAATAGCAATGATAATAATATTTGAGTTAGTAGATTTCATGATAAGTAATGTCTAGTAAATAAATGGAAAATGATGAATTAACAATAAAATCACATTGATACTACTTATATTATTTATCAATTGCCAACTAATTAAGTCATTGTGCTTTTCTTGTAGGGGTTTTGTGTTAAAAAAAGTGATCTGCGTAGAAAATAATCACTTGAACTATATTCTTCAAAAAGTGCTTGCGAATAACTTTAAGCACCCTATAATGCGCCTCGTTCCCAAGAGAAAAACGAAAGCAGAAACGATTGAGAACATTAAGTTTTGAAGTGTTTAAATTAATTTTAAATAAAACTTGACTTAAAAGTCTGGCTCGGTATTATACGCAGCCTGAAGCGACGAAGCGGTAACGCTAAGTGGCTGAAAGACAAGCTCTTTAACAATTTAACCAAATCAATCTGTGTGGGCACTTGTGAGTTGATAA